>CAVSUM010000031.1:0-66462 GCA_963731105.1 uncultured Gammaproteobacteria bacterium | reverse complement strand
CCTCGGCGTCGAATCGGAGTCGGGTCCGGAAAACACGTCGGAAGGGCGCAGTATCCGTCGGCCTGACATGCGAAAACTGCACACTCGTCGGCGACCACGCCAGGCCGCAGAGTTCCTGCAGTGCGCGGTAACCGATCGCAATGGCCGCGTCGTAGATCTGAGCCATCGACGTGGCGCCCTGGCCGTAGGCCGAGTAACCAAGCAGCACGCTCGACGGCGCGGCTTCCAGCAAGACAGGCACCGCACCGCGGTCATGCAGATGCAGGTGCAGGAGTAGTGCCCGCAGCGCTTCGCCGACGGTAGCGGAGTTTCGCATCAGGTGCCCGATCTCACCGAGTGCCTGGAGACGAAAGCGCTCGCCGACCAGCAGGCCGAAGTGGTCGCATCCGGTCATGTCAGCGCAGACGGTCAGCAGGTGGGCGAGGGCGCCGAAAGGGATGCGGCTTTCCGGATCCCTGAAAAGCCGCGGAGCAATTGCCGCACGCGCGAACGCGTTGCGGGGAGCGACGCCGAGTTCCTTCAGCACATCCGGGACGGCCATGAGGGGCCCGATCCGGACTTCACCGGCCATGCTGGCGGGCGGCAGCGATGGCGACCGCCGAGCTGAATGCCTAGCCACGCTTCCTGCCTCGCGGTCCCGCTCGCACCCTGCCTTCTCTCGACGTCATTGCATCGAGCCCTGAAGCCCGTTGAGTCTGCGCGCCAACGTTAGTTGTCGAGGGCCGTATTTGCAAGGTGTTGCGCGCGCCGAGTTGCTAGTCTCCCTGCCGATTGCAGCCTTGCCGAACCGCTCAGGAGCGCGAGATGAACAGATCCGGAATCGTCGGCGCATTTGCAACCGTGCTGCTGCTTGCCATCGGGAACGGCACCACGAGTGCGGAACCAGCGACCGGCGCGGATGCTCCGTCGGCGTACAAGTACTCGACTCCGATCGCACCCGGCGTCGCCGTGCCGGACAGGCTCGAGAGCTCGATCGGCACGTTGCACCTCAACTACGGCTATCCCGAAGCCGGCACCGTCGAGAAGATCTACGACAACCTCGATCGTTCGCGTGCGCTGCAGGCCTACCTGATGGCGATACCGATCGTGAACCAGGCGGGAATGCGGGATTCGATCCGCAAGTTCGGGCCGGACAACCAGACCGACGTCATCTGGGAGAACCTGGTCGACGCAAGGACGGTGGAGCTGACGGCGAACGACAATACGATCTACAACTTCATCTGGCTGGACACGAAGAAGGGCCCGGTTGTCGTCGAGGTGCCTCCCAAGGTTCTCGGCGGCATCAATGACTTCTGGTACCGCTGGGTCGCGGATGTCGGGCTGACCGGCGAGGACCGGGGGAGTGGCGGCAAGTACCTCGTGCTGCCGCCCGGATACGAGGGCGACATCCCCGCGGGCTACGTCGTGGTCAGGCCGAGCACGTACGGCAACTGGCTGTTCTTCCGCGCTTTCGTCGTCGACGGTTCGACGGCGCCCGGCGTGGCCTCGGTGAAGCAGCACCTGAAGGTCTACCAGCTGTCGGACGCCGCGAGTCCGCCTCCGATGAAGTTTGCAAATGGTTCCGGCGTCCCCGCGAATTTCGTGGCGCCAGGCGACTATGGGTTCTGGGAACTCCTGAACACCGTGATCCAGGAGGAACCGCCCGGTGGCAGCGATCCGACGATGCTTGGGCTCTTCGCCTCCGTCGGCATCGTCAAGGGCCAGCCGTTCAAACCCGACGAGCGCATGAAGAAGATCCTGACAGACGCCGCGAACATCGGTGCTGTCACCGCCCGCACGATCGCTTTCAAAATCCGCTCCAGCGATGCCTACTTCTACCCGAACAGCACGTGGCGTCTGCCGTTCTTCGGCGGCTACAAGTTCGAGAGTGCGCCGGGCGTAACGAACATGGACGGCTACATCTTCTATTACTACTTCGCCACCGGCGTCACGCCGGCGATGGAGGAGAAGATGGTCGGCCAAGGCTCGCAGTATCCCTGGTCGGTCCAGGACGCCAGCGGCAACCCGTTCGATGGCGGCAAGTCGTACCGGATGCGCCTGCCACCCAATGTCCCGGTCAAGAATTTCTGGTCGGTCATCGTGTATGACAATCAGACGCGCTCAATGGTCCAGACGGATCAGAAGTCGCCGAGCGTCAGCAGCCAGAACGAGAAGTTGAAGGTCAATGCGGACGGGTCGGTGGACGTGTATTTCGGCCCGAAGGCCCCGGCGGGCCTCGAGAACAACTGGGTGCAGACCATTCCGGGCAAGGGCTGGTTCATGATCCTGCGGCTGTACGGCCCGCTCGGGCCGTGGTTCGACAAGACCTGGCGCCCTGGAGAGATCGAACTGCAGCGTTGAGTCCCGGCATGCGCCTGACGCTTGCGCGGCCGGATGATCGCTATCGCCGCAGTCCCGGCGTTAGCGTGGCTCGATTGGGGCGTGGCGTCACACGTCAATCACACGAAGACCCGTCAACGTCGGTAAGTGATTGATTCGACAAGCGGAGACGACCAACTCAGGTGGGTTCGATTCCCATCACCCGCTCCACCTTCCGGCGACGGAACTCGGCCTCACCGTCCAGGACTGCCGTGACCCGCATGTCTGCACGGTGAAGCGCCGTGACCGTGCCGGTGCGCCGTGGCTGGTCCTGGGTTCGCGCCACCAAGTTCAAACGCCGCGCTCCTGGCCCCGGCGGCGACGTCACGAGCAGTGTATGCGCGACAGGCATTGTGACGATACGAAGTCGCTATTGGACGGGTGCGCGCGTTGCACGGAGACTTGTCGGCCCCAAGCGAGGAGTCGAGCATGTCCAGTTGGAGATGGATTGTGGCGCTGCTGGTCATGGTAGCGGCGAGCGTGCCATCCGCGAGTCGTGCGCAGGATTGGACCTCGACGTCCGAGGCGTCGGCGCCCGAGGAGGCAACCGCTCCGGTCGGGTCCGACACCGAACCGCGCGACGGTGCGGAGCGCTACCAGATGCGCCAGAAGCTCGTGTCGTTTGGTGACGACTTCTGGATCGAGAACGACCGTGGCGAGCGCGTGTACAAGGTCAACGGCAAGATGATGCGTGTGCGAGGGACGCTCGAGTTCGAGAATACCGAAGGCAAGGTGAAAGCGCAGATCCAGGAGCGAATGCTTCGGGCCAAGGAATCGATGGCGATTGAAAACGGAAAAGGCGACAAGGTTGCGGAGGTGAAGCGAGCCCTGATCACGCCGATCCGCGAGCGCTGGGTCGTGAAGATTGCCGATGGACCCGATCTCGAGGTGCAGGGTGACCTGCTGGCGCACGAATACAGGATCGGTGAAGGGAAGCACAAGGCCGCTAAGGTGTCGAAGAAGTGGTTCCGTATCAAGGATTCATACGGCGTGCAGATCGAGCCCAACCAGGATGACGCAATGATCCTGGCGGTCACCGTGGCGATCGACGCGATGGTGCATTCAGGGAAATGAAGCGCTTCGTGCTGACGTCCGCCGGCGCGGCCGGCAGGCATCACACGCAAATCACACGTGGGACCGCGATAATCTGAAAGTGGTTGATCGGGAGGCCTGCGTGCAGCGAGTAACGTGGGTTCGATTCCCATCACCCGCTCCAAACTCAGTTCGCGAGGCTCAGGCTGGTGCCTTTCTGCTGCGGCGGGTACTTCTGCAGGGTCGCCATGTGTCGCCCGAGTCGATCCATGACGTCGTTGTACAGCCACGTCTTCTGCTGCGTGATCGTCGCCCGGGGTCCGGGGGCCTGGTCGTAACTCTCGTAGGGGTCCTGCCTGACGTTGAACACGTACGCGATGTCGAGCTTCGTCGTGTGCCCGTAGTACCCGTCGCGAACGAAGAAGTGAGCCTTCCACTGGTTGATCCGGATCGCCTGGAGGCGGGATTCCGCGTAGTAGAGGTACTCGTCCCTGGCTGATTCGTCCGTCTTGCCGGTCCAGTAGTCGAGATTGTTGACGCCGTCGATGTAGTTCTTGTGTTCCACATCGGTGCCGAGTTTGTCACCTGCGGCGATCCGTTCACGGATGTCGGCCACCCCGGCGGCGGCTGACAACGTCGTAAAAACGTCCTCGTGGCTTTGAATGCCGTTGAGTTCGGTCCCCGGCCTGATCCTGCCCGGCCAGCGCACCATCATCGGAACGCGCACCCCACCTTCCCACGTCGTCATCTTTTCCGAGCGGAACGGCGTGGTGCCGCCGTGGGGGAACGTCGAGTGCTCGACGCCGTTGTCGGACGAGTAGATCACGATGGTGTTGTCCGCAATCCCCATGGCGTCCAGCCGCTTGAGGATCGTGCCCACCTGCTCGTCATGCTGGATCATGCCCGCGCCGTAGAGATCGTTATAGCTCGTAAACTCCCGCGCCTTCTCCTGGTATTCCGGGGGCACGCGGGTAAAGACGTGCATGCGGCTGGTCGCGAACCAGACGAAGAACGGCTTGTCCTCCGAGCGCGCCTTGTCCATGAACTTCAAGCCCGCCCCGATGAATTCCTCGTCCACGGTTTCCATGCGCTTGCGCGTCAGCGGGCCGGTATCCTCGATGCGTTGCTTGCCGATCTTGCCGAATCGGGGATCGACGGTCTCATCCACGGCGTCGGTGGCCCATGTGTGCAGCACCCCGCGAGGTCCGAATCGCTTCTTGAACTGGGGATCGCGCGGGTAATCCTCGTCCTCGGGCTCCTCCTCGGTGTTCAGGTGGTACAGGTTGCCGAAGAACTCGTCGAACCCGTGCAGCGTCGGCAGGTGCTCGTTGCGGTCACCCAGGTGGTTCTTGCCGAACTGCCCCGTGGCGTAACCCTGCGTCTTCAATACCTCGGCAAGAGTTGCATCCTGGGCCTGCATGCCCACCGGCCCTCCGACCATGCCCACCGACGTCAGTCCCGTGCGGATGGGATACATGCCTGTAATGAACGCGGCACGCCCGGCGGTGCAGGATGGATGCGCATAGTGATCGGTGAACACCGCGCCTTCGTTCGCAATGCGATCGATGTTCGGTGTGCGGTAGCCCATGACACCGCGACTGTAGACACTGAGGTTGGTGAAGCCGACGTCGTCGCCCCAGATCACCACGATGTTCGGTTTCCTCGGCAGCGCCGCGGCGCTGCCGGCCATCAGGCCCGCCAGGAGAACGGAAGCTAGCATCACTCGTCCGGTTCGTTGCATAAGCACAGGCGACTCCTCTCAGGACTTGAGACGCAGCATCAGGTTGAGCAGCTTGTACGCCCCCTTGTCGTAGGGCGGCAACAACATGTTCAGCGGCCGGATCGGCCCCTGCCTGAACACCGGCCGCATCTTGGAGAAGGTCGTGAATCCCTCGTAGCCGTGGTAATGGCCCATGCCGCTGTTGCCGACGCCCCCGAAGGGCAGCGCGTGCAGGCCCGCATGGATCAGTCCGTCGTTGACGCTGACGCCGCCGGACATGATGTGCTTGAAGTACCAGTCCTGCAGCCGCTCGTTGTTCGTGTAGATGTAGAATGCGAGCGGATGCGGGCGCGCCCGGACATAGTCGCGAACCTCTTCCTTCGTCCGGTAGGTCTTGATCGGCAGCAACGGACCGAAGATCTCGCGCTGCAGGATCTCCATGTCGTCCGTGGGCCCCAGCACGATGTGCGGCGCGAACTTGCGCAGGGTGCGGTCCGCCACCTGGCCCTCGACGAGATTCACGAGCCGGGCGCCCTTGCGCCGGGCGTCCTCGAGCGTCGTCTCGAGCCTCCGGTACGAACGCTCGTCGATGATCGACGTGTAGTCATTGCCGTTGATGTCGGGGTAACGCTGCTGCACGACCTCGCGTGCGATGCGCACGAAATCGTCGACCTTGTCCTCGGGCAGGAACAGGTAATCCACGTTGGTGCAGATCTGCCCGGCGTTCAGCATCTTCACCCACATGATCCGCTCGACGGCCGTGCCGACCGGGTAGTCGGGTGCCACCACGGTCGGCGACTTGCCGCCGAGTTCCAGCGTGACCGGCGTGAGGTTGCGGGCGGCGTTCGCCATCACCGCCTTGCCCGTCTGCGGCGACCCCGTGAAGAAGATGTGATCGAACGGCAGCGTCGTGAACGCGGGCCCGCGCCCGCCGCCGTCCTCGAAGAACCTGAGCTTGTCCTCGGGCAGGTAGCGGGGCGACACCTCCATCAGCAGCCGCGCGACATGGTTGGAGTTCTCGGACATCTTGACCATCGCGCGGTTGCCGGCGGCGATGATGCCGGTGAGCGGGGCGAACGCCATGGAGATCGGGAAGTTCCACGGCACCACCACGCCGACCACGCCCACCGGCTGTGGAATCACCCTCGCGCTGGCGAGCGGATACTGCGTGATGTCGAGCCGTCGCTTCTGAGGCTTCATCCACCGGCGCAGGTGCTTGATCGCGTCGAGGATGCCTTCCTGGTTGAGCAGGCACTCGGTGAACAGGGTCTCGAATCGCGAGCGGTTGCCGTAATCGCGGTGCACGGCCTCGACCAGCGCAGCGCGATTCTCGACCAGCAGCCTGTGCATGGCCCGGAGGTCCGCGACCCGCTCCGCGTAGCTCGGATAGGGATGCGCGAGAAATGCGCCGCGCTGGCGCTCGAAGCAGTCCGTGAATTCCGTCGGGAGGGATGGCTCCGGCGCGGCGACACCGCCCAGTGGCGTGATGGCGTTCATTCTCCTTTCTCCTCGCTCAGGACTCGAGCATTCGGTGAACGGCGAAATCCGCCGCCGCCATGATCGGGATCATCGTGTGCGTGGCTGCACTGGTCGGCATGACCGAGCCGTCCATGACGTAGACGTTGTCGACGCCATGCACCTTCAGGGTCTGGTCGACGACGCTGTTCGCCGCGGAAGTGCCCATGCGGCACGTGCCCTGGTTGTGCGCGGAGATGAAGGCCACCCAGCCGGGCTCGATGGGGAAATCGGCGATCCGGCGCAGCTCGTCAGGGCCCTTGAGCGACGGGAATGCCTGGTTGGCAAAGGCTATCTCCCGGGCGCCCGCCGCGAACAGCAGTTCGGCTCCACGACGCATGCCGGTCTTCAGGCGCTGTTTCCATTCATCCTGCATGACGTAGTCGATCCTTGGCGCGACCCGCCCATCCGGTGCCCACTGATAGCTCACCGCGCCTGATGGCTGGTCCGGAACCAGCACCAGCGTCGCGGACAGGTTGCGCATGGACTTGCCGAAGCGCTTGTGCTCCCGCCCGAATCCCGGCGCCATGACCATGACCGGACCGAGCACGCCGCCGATTCCCTCGAGCCGGAACCCGCCGAGGCCGCGTTCCACCGTGTTGTCCGCAAACTCGTTCACCTCGACGGACTGCGGTGCGCCGCGCCAGTGAACGATCTCGTCGCCCTGGTCGAATCGCCCGATCATGCCGAGCTGGGGTTGCAGCGTGAGATTCTTCCCCAGTTGCGGCAGCCCGTCCCCGAGGCCGGAACGTTGCAGGATCGCGGGAGTAAAGATGGCGCTTGCGGCAAGTACGACGCGCTCGCAGGTGATCGTCAGCGGATGGCGGGCGGCGCGCAGTCCGCGCTCGACGACGGTGCAATGCACGCGCCATCGGGACCCGTCGATTCTTTCCAGGCGATCGCAGCGCACGTCGGTATAGACGTGGGCACCTTTCTCCACCGCCCAGGGCAGGTAGGTCAGGTTCGTTCCAAGCCGTGCGTCATACGAGCAGCCCAGCAGGCAGTAGCCGCTGCCGACGCAGCCCTTGCGGTTCGAATGCATCACTTCCGCTGACCAGTTGAGCTTCTGCGCGGCCTCGAGCAGCAGGCCGTTGTTGCGGTTGACCAGGCTCTTGTTGATCCGCTTGACGTTCAAGTCGCGGTGGACCCGGGCATACGACGCCTCGAGACTCTTCTCGGTCCACTCCTTCGTGCCGTAGGTGCGCTGCCAGTGCGCGAGGACTTCCGCGGGGATGTCGAAAGCGTCCGAAACGTTGATGACCGTGCCCCCGCCGTAGCAAGAGCCCTGCATGACGCTGATCATGCCGTCGCTGGTCATCTGCTGCCCGCCGGAGCGGTACAGCATCGGATACATGTCCTCCTCGCGCTGGTTGAACTCGGCGGCGACGTGATGGCCACCTTCTTCGACGACGATAGTATCGACGCCAGCCTCGGCGAGACGGTAAGCGGCGACACCGCCACCCGAGCCGGAACCGACCACCAGCGTGTGCGTGCGCAGCGAACGCGGTCCCGTGATTTCGTGCCCCTGGACGATCATCGTGCATCCTCCAGCAACATGGGGCCGTCATAGCCAGTGTATTTCCATGTGGCGTCGAGCGTGTAGAAGTAAGTCAGGCTGAAGGACTTCATCGCCAGGAAAATGCCTGCAGGTAAACCGCCCGCCTGCAGCATGGCGCTGCAGACCGCGGTGCGGTCCGCCTCGGACAGGCCGGAGAACGGCGCCGACTTCCCGGCCAGCAAAGGCGCCTGCTGTTCGACGAAGACCAGCGCCCCGCGGAATCCCTGCGCCACGGCCGGATCAAGCCTCGGCAGGTGACTGTCTATCCGCGCCGCCAATACGACATCTCTTGCACCGATCTCGAACGCGCCCCCGTGCGGAATCATCGTGTCGGTCACTGCTTCCAGGGCCACGTACTGCTCAGGGGTCAGGAACCTGGGCGGGGGAACTGCCGCGGCAGGCCCGGATCTGGCGTCCGTCTCGGTCGAGGGCTGCACGGCCGAGGATGCGCAGGCCGCGAGCGGCATTGCGGCCGCCACGCCCAGTGTCTGCAGCGTTTGGTTCAGGAACACCCGGCGCGTCATTTCCGGAATCTGGTGCATCTGTGTGTCTCCGTCGCGACGCATGCCGGTTGGTACGCGTCAGGCATCGATCAGGTCCGGGCCGACATCGGCGATTCGTGAGACGCCCGTGAGCGCCATCGCCGTCCGCAATTCGCGCTGGAACGTCTCGAGCAGGTCGACGAGCCCCTGCTGGCCCGCCCCGGCGACCGCCCACACCCAGGGCCGCCCGATCAGCACGCCGCGCGCGCCGAGCGCGACGGCCTTCAGCACGTCGACGCCGCTGCGCACACCGCCGTCGAGCAGGACTTCGGTCCGGTCGCCGACGGCCGCCACCACGCCCGGCAGCTTGGCGAATGACGAGGCCACGCCGTCGAGCTGGCGTCCGCCGTGATTCGAGACCACCACGCCATCGGCACCGACGTCGACCGCATCGCGCGCATCGTCCGGTTCGAGCACGCCCTTGATGTAGAGCTTGCCGTCCCAGATCCGCCGCAGCCACGCGATGTCCTGCCAGGTCACGGACGGATCGAATTGCGCGTCGATCCAGTCCTTGTAGGCGTTCAGGTCGGTGGGATCCGGGACGACGTCCGACAGGTTGCCGATGGTGTGCGGCTTGCCGAGCAGACCGACGTCGCGGATCCACGCTGGTCGCGCGAGGAGCTGGCGGAGCTTGCTCAGCCTGGCCTTCAGCGTCGGCCGTCCGATCATGCCGTTGCGGATATCGCGATGGCGCAGGCCCGTCACTGCGAGGTCCACAGTGAACAGCAGCGTATCGCAGCCGGCATCGCGAGCCCGACCGAGCAGCCGCTGTACCACTGCGCGGTCGCGCATCATGTAGAGCTGGAACCAGAACGGGGAGGGCGACGCGGCGCGCAGTTCGTCCATGGTGCAAACGCCGAGCGTGGACAGCGCGAACGGGATGCCCGCGTGGTCCGTGGCCCGGACGCCCGTGACCTCGCCACGCCTCGAGAACATCCCGGCCATGCCCACCGGTGCGAGCGCGAGGGGCATCGCGACCTTGCGGCCTGCGAGCACGGTTGACGTGTCGACGCCCGACATGTCGCGCATCACGCGCTGGCGCAGCGTCACCGAGGCGAAATCCGCCAGGTTCGCCGCCATCGTCCGCTCGTCGTTGGCCCCGCCGTCGATGTAGTCGAACAGGAAGCGCGGCAGCCGCCGCTCGGCCAGGCGCCGGTAGTCGGCCGGCGTCACCGGGGCCACGTTGGAGGTCGCAATCATCGCTGCACTTGCCCCCCGTGCCGCTGCGCGCTCAGGTCGCCGCGCTCGCGGCGAGCCTATTGGATGCGCTCGATGGGCGGCGGTACGTAGCCACCCGTGAGCGCCTTGGCGCCCGGTTCGTACATGCGCAGGATGGCCCAGAACGGGCCGTCGCCCGTCGGCAGCCAGTTGCTCGCGTCTTCACCCTCCGGCTTGTCCTTCTGCAGGTGGATGGTCAGCGAGCCATCGGCCTCCTTCCTGAGGCCAGGCGTGCGATCACCAATGGCATAGCGATTGATCGGGTTGTCCTTGAGCTGGTTATCGGGACTGCTGTAGATCGTCACCGACCAGAACGCGTCGACTGGCGGCATCTGGTCGGCCGCAAAGTGGATGCGATAGCGCCGATCGCCAGTCAGCGGCTCGCCCGTGTCGTCCACGAACGCAGGCAGGTACATGGCTTCCTCGGCGGCGTTGCCGCCGTAGCCGACCATGCCAACCGCGGAGGCGACCAGCCGATCGTCGCCGTATCGGCCGATGTTGGTTGCGTAGCGCCAGCCATTGCGCAATTCACCGTTTTCGCGCGACTTGGCGATCACCCGCTTGAAGCCGGCCTGCGTGGCCCGCTCAAGGCCCCGGCGTTGGGCTTCGGTGAGCCGGGCCGGGTCGAACTCCAGTCCGGGACCGATGCCCAATGCGCGTGCCAGGTTGGCGACCTCCTTGTCCTGCTCGCGCACGCCGCCGAAGGCCCAGGCGCGGTTGAGCAGGCTGTAGAACTCGAGCGATTGCCACACCGGATTGTTCAGCTTCGGATTGGGCACGGGGCTGGCCGGGTCCGCCCGGGGGTAAACCGCCGCCCTGTTCAACGGCTCGAGCCGGTAGGTCTTGAGCTGGGCAACTATCGGGGCGATGTCCGACGGCACCTCCGGTTGCACCACCGTACGTGCCTGCAGGAAGACCCCGGTGGTGGTGGAATCGATCCGCGTCACGCCCGTGGGCAGTTCGCCCTTCCAGCCGGGCGGCACGTAGGCGTAGGTGCCGGCCTTCGACTTCACGCGCCCGCCGACGTAGTCGAGCGTGTTCAGCGCCCTGTCGGTGGCCTGCACTGTCCAGTAGCGGTCGGGTGTCTCGGGAAGGGTCATCAGCACCGGCCCCTGGCGCAGGTCGAGCCAGGCGAGGCCATAGACCGTGTCGTTGTTCGGAGTGAAGTCGATGGCCGTGCCGGGAGTGGCGAGCCCGGGGTAGACGTTGAACTGGTTGAGCGGCGCATTGAGCGGCGCCTTGGGATGGATGTCCTTCTCCATCAGCAGCTGCGAGCGGGCGTAGACGGCGCCCACGACGTACGCCTGGTAACCGAGAGCGAACGCCTCGGCCTCGGCCAGTTCGTCCGGCAGTACGGACGGTTGCGATTGGGCATACGCGGCCAGCGCGAGCGTCGATGCCATCAGGCCTGCGGCGAGTTTCGTCGCCCAGAGCGCAATGTTCGGACGTGGTTTCATGGCGTAGTCCCTTCGACCCTGCGAACGGCCGGCGCCACATAGCTCTGGTCGAGCATCTTCGGTCCCGGTAAATAGGTGCGCATGAACAGGTTGAAATCCCCGTCCTTGGGCGAGGGCAACCAGTTCGCCGCCTTCTCGCCCTCGGGGCGGTCGGGCTGGATGTGGATCGTCAACGAGCCATCACGGCCGTACTTCAGTCCCGGCACCTTGTCGCCGAACGAATAGCGCCCCGCGTCGTTGGGAACGAGATTGAAGCGCTCGTCGTAGAGCGTCACCGACCAGAACTCCCTGGCGACCGGCAGTTGGTCCCTGGCGAAGTGAATCACGTAGCGGTTGGCGCCATTCAAGGGCTGCCCTTCGGAGTCGATGAACGTCCGCAGCTTCACGCTCTCCTCGATCAGGTGTTCGGTGACGCCTGAGAACACCTGGGTCCCGGCCCGGCCCAGGAAGTCACCGTCCGCGGACATTCGACCCCAATTGCTTGGGCCGTAGAACCAGCCGTTCTCAGTCCGGCTCGCGCCGACGATCGAGCCACCGGACGTTGCGACCCGGGCGAGCAGGGCGTTGCCATCGACGATGGCCCGCGCCAGGCCCCGCTTGATCGCGGGATCCAGGCTGTCGATGTCGGTCGCGCCGTCCGGTCCTAGCCCAACCAGGGCGAACTGCCGCATGAGCGCAGCGTGCTCCGGGGGCGGCGGGTTCTCCCGCATCGCTGCATTCATGGTCTTGAACGCACCGAGCGGATCGTCCTTGGCCGCCACATTCAGGACGTCGTGGCTCTCCGGCACCGGTGCACCACTGAGGTAGGCGCCGAGCGGCGTGATCCGGTAGCCGTCCTGGAGAGCGCGCATCCTGACGAGGTCGGCTTCGGTGCCGTCGGTGTAGGTACGGCCGAAGATAGCGGCCCACGGGGTCCACGAGCGGATGACTTTCTGGATGCCCTTGGGTGGCTCGCCCTGCCATCCGGGGCCGGCGAGCAGGTAGTCGCCCTGCATATTCCCGGTGGCGCGGGTGCCGATATAGCCGATGGTGTCGCTGTACATGTCGGCGATCTGGAGTGTGTAGTAACGCCCGTCGGGGTTCGGTGGCACCGTCAGCACGATCGGTTCGTGGCTCAGGTTGACGAAGGCAACGGAATACGGCGTCTCGCGATTCGGGGAACCGCCGTACTGCAGCCTGGGGTCCGACAGGTCGCGCGAGTGGTAGTACTGGTTGACCGCCATCTGGACCGGTCCCTTCCCGCTGGCGATCCATTGCGCTCGCAGCTCGGCGTACCGTATGACCGGATAGCCGTAGATGTAGGCCTGCATGCCAGTGAGGTAGGCGAACTCTTCGCTCCAGGCCAGCGGCGAGCTGTCAGGTGGCGAGCCAGTCTCGGCGCCGTGGACACTCGGCATGCTCGCAAGTACGAGCAGCGCCGCTGCCAGCACTGTCGACGCGGCCGCCACGCTGCGCCGGGCATGCGTGAAGAGGCCGTTCATGCTAGTGCTCGAGGTCGTCACTTGGCTTCACTCCCGGCTTGTGTTCGAGCACTGACCCCGGTGCGGCCGGCATCAGGTGGCTTCGATCGAGGACGCGGTTGAGTTCGGTCAGCGGGTCTCCCGCCGCCGCCGGGCGCGTTCCGAGCACGAACGCGGCGAGTTCCTGTCGCGTGAGCCCGAGGTGCGTTGCTGCCGGGACTTCTGCGTCGGAGATCACGATGACGCTGTTGCGCAGTTCAATGCGCCGGATGCGCGGCTCGCCCTCGACGGCAAGCGTGAACGACTGGCGCAATCCCTCGGCCTTGCGTGGATCGACCAGGTAGCGCACGAACTGCAGGTTCTCATCGACCGAGGCTGCGGCGAGCTGGTCGGCGCCGGGCGTGCCGACGAAGCGACGGATCGCATCGAGCGTCATCGGCTGGCCCTGGACCTTCAATCCGCCTTCGAGCTGCAGCGCCTCCGTGAGGTAGAAGCCGCGCGCGTTGGCAGACCTCGTGTGCTGACCGAGCGCGCGCGCCGCCGCGGCGCGCAACTTCCGCGCCTCGGCGTCGGCCGGATCGAGGTCCAGCAGAAGGGACGTCAATTTCAGGGTCCAACGCCAGTTGGGGAGCCCGCCCTGGGCGTTGGCGCCGACGGCGGCCTTCCGCACGGCGGCCGGGCCGCCCATCATCTGGACGGTACGCGCCGCCTCCTCGCTCTCGGACAGGGGGTTGATGTCATACACATCGCCGCCGAACCAGCCGATCGTGCCGCTGTAGACCTGCCGCACGTGGCTCTCGACCTGCCCGTAGTTTTCCCAGTCGCTACGCAGCTCGCGCGGCATGTACACATTTTCGGCCGCCTGCCGCGCGTCCCGGCCGTGCGCGATCTGGCGCAGCGTCTGGTCGTGGATCAATTGCACCTGGTCGACGGCGCGCTGGACCGCGTTGCGCACTTCGCCTTGCCCCTTGACGGTAGGGCCGTGGATGTCGAGCAGGAGTTCCGCATTCCTCGCCTCGAGCCAGCGCGCGTCCTGGATGAAGACCGCCGGATTGCGATACGGACCGCCGCGGAGCGTGTACACGTTGAAGATGCCGCCAGGCACCATGAAGTTGGTGACGAGCATGCGCTTGCGGGGGAAGTAGAAGCCGACGCTGTCGGAAGTGTCCGAGCGATTGGGAGCGACCTGCATCGGCTCTCCGGCGACAAATACGTCAATCACGCGGCCGTTCTCGAACAAGCGTGTCGGCGGCTGGTAGCTCGACTCGGCCAGCAGCTTCTCGGGCGTGAAGCCGAGGGTGTTGGGGAAGGCATCGGGACCGCTGAGTGGATGGAACACCCCGAACTGGGCGATCGCTCGTGCCTGGTATGTGCCGCTCAGGACGCTGATGCCGGTCGAGATGCCGCGGTTGCGGTCCAGGTACTCGTGTCCCCAGAGCTCGGTGCCCTCGTCGAGAAACGCACCGGTGCCGTCGCCATAGTGCCAGTGGGTCAGGAGGATGGCGGCGACCTTGATCTTGTGGCCGACCGCGCCCTCGAGCGTTGCCCTCATCTCGGCGGCGGCCCGCGTGGAATCCCCGGTGTCGACGATGATCCAGCCGTCCGGGGCTTCGATCGCGAAACTGCTCGCAATGCCCCAGCCTCGCAGCGCATACACGCCGTCGGTGACACGCTCGGCGCGCTTGCGGTCGCCGATGCCCCACTTCTCATTGGCGAGCAGCGCGGTGCCCGTCGTGACCGCGCCGTTCGGTCCGACGACAGTCTCGTCGACCAGCGACGGGCTGCGCCAGGACGGCGGTGACTGTGCGGCGGCGCGCTCGGTCGACTGGGCGCGGGCGGCGAGCGACGGTGCCAATGCAGTTGCTGCACAGGCCAGGATGAATAGAACACGGTTGCTCATGGCTGGTCCCTCGGGGTTCGGCCCACGCGACGCGTCACTGCGCGCTCTCACGACAGCCAGATACCACGGCCCCGGGGTGCGCTTTGCGCAAAATGGTACAGTTGCCATCGATATGACCAAGGCCAGTGGTGCGAACGTCAAGACGAGCTTCCCGATCCGTGGGTGGTTCGCAGACTGCCCGCCGCGCTTCAGGCGCGAGTTCCTCGCGCTGGGGCGCCCGAGGATCTACGCGGCCGGCAGCGTGATCTATCAGGCGGACGAAGTCGGGCAGGACGTGTTCGGCATCAGTTCCGGTGTGGTCACCTTGCAGAGCAGGTTGACTCATGCGGATGCGGTGCTGCTGCACATGCTGCGACCCGGAGAATGGTTCGGCACCGTGTCGCTGCTGCTCGAGCGGGGTCGGCGTGTCACCGCCATCGCGAGAACGGATGTGAACCTCCTGCGCGTGCCGGGCGACGAGCTGCGGGCACTGCTTCGCCGACGCCCGGAGTGGTTCGCCGAGCTGGGGCGCGACGCGATCTACAACATGGACCTCGCCATGCAGATCGCCGCCGACCTGCTGATCCGGGATGCCTCGGCGCGTTGCGCGGCCGTCCTGCTGCGCCTGGCGGGCCGGCGTTGGGCGTCGGCTCCGGATGCCGACTTGCCGTCCGAAATTCCGGCTTCGCAAGGCGAGATGGCGATGCTGTGCAACCTCTCCAGGAACACGTTCAGCCGCGTCGTGAGAAAGTTCTCGAGCCGTCGACTCGTGACCCTCGACTACAGGTCGCTGACCGTGAACGATCCTGCGCGACTGCGTGACGTTGCGGATTCCGGCTGACAACGAGCCGCAGATTCC
The DNA here is from genome assembly GCA_963731105.1 of uncultured Gammaproteobacteria bacterium. Classification (GTDB taxonomy): domain Bacteria; phylum Pseudomonadota; class Gammaproteobacteria; order Steroidobacterales; family Steroidobacteraceae; genus RPQJ01. The sequence continues at coordinate 50,864 of CAVSUM010000031.1, read as the reverse complement.
TCGTGGAGCGCTGGTCACGTGGGTTCGATTCCCATTACCCGCTCCACATTCCCGCCAGGCTGAGACAACCTCAGCCAGTTTCAGCCAGGTGGTCGGCCAGCTCGTCGGGCTCGCCAGTCTCGGCGGCGATCTCGCGGCTTCGTGGGCCAAGCGGCGGGCCAGCATCAAGGACTACTCCGCGGCGCTGCCGGGGCAGGGCGGTTTCCTCGACCGATTCGACAGCCTGCTCGACGCGCTGACGATCATTGGTCCGGCTGCGTGTCTTCGTCCGGCTTCGACTACACTCGTGCCACCTTTGGCCGAGGCAAGCACCGTGAAAGCCCAGAACAACCCGGTGCGCGACGAGCCCTCTGCCAACGCCGCCGACCACCCCATTTTCGTCGACGGCTTCCAGGGCACTGCCGCGGAAATCGATCGGCAGTGGGTCGAGAAGATCTACACCGGTCGCGGCGACCGGATGAAGCAGCTCACCTGGCGGGCGGTGCTGATGGGAACGGTGCTGGGCGGCGTGCTGTCCCTGACCAACCTCTACATCGGCCTGAAGGCGGGCTGGGGATTCGGCGTCGCCATCACGGCCTGCATCGTCTCCTACGCGACCTGGAACCTCTTCCAGCGCGTCGGGCTGGCCAGGACGCCGATGACGATCCTCGAGAACAACTGCATGCAGTCCACCGCCAGCGCGGCGGGCTATTCGACCGGCACCACGCTGGTGTCGGCCTTCTCGGCCTACATCATGATCAACGGCACGTCGCTGCCCCTGTTCGAGATGCTCGCCTGGGTGTTCGTGCTCGCCGTGCTGGGCGTCACCATGGCCATCCCGATGAAGCGGCAGATGATCAACGTGGAGCAGTTGCGCTTTCCCAGCGGCATCGCCGCGGCCGTGACGTTGCGCACGCTGTACTCCGAAGGTGCGAAAGCCGCCCGCTCGGCGCGGGCGCTGGGCATCGGCGGCCTGCTGGCTGCCATCAGCCAGTTCTGGATGGATGGCATGCACCTGCTGGGAGCCGGTGCCGCCAAGTACAGTCTCGGTGCCGCTCTCGCCAAGTTCAATGTGGCGACCTTCGGACCCGCCTGGATGGGCCGGACGGTATTCTTCCAGTGGGATCCCATCTTCATCGCCGGTGGCGCATTGATGGGCATTCGCGCCGGCGCCAGCATGCTGCTGGGCGGCACCTTGTGCTGGGTGGTGTTCGTGCCAATGCTGCAGGCCGATGGAACCATCACGGGCGAGAGCTACCGAGAGATCGTGCAGTGGCCGTTGTGGGGCGGCGTCAGCTGCATGGTGACCTCGGGGCTGCTGGCTTTCTTCATGCAGTGGCGCAGCATCGTGGCCGCGATGTCCTCGATCGGAACGATGTTCGGCAGGAAGCCGAAAGCAGACGGGGATGCGCTGGCCAGCCTCGAGGCGCCGATGTCGTGGTTCTTCCTCGGGCAGATCGTCGCACTGGTCGCCATCGTCTGGCTGGCCAAGACCGGCTTCGGCATGCCCATGTGGCAGAGCTCGCTTGCCGTGTTCCTGTCGTTCTTCCTGGCGCTGGTGGCCTGCCGCGTGACCGGCGAGACCGATACGACGCCGACCGGGGCCATGGGCAAGGTGACCCAGCTCACCTTTGGTGCGCTCAGTCCTGGCAACATGAACGTCAACCTGATGAGCGCGAACATCACCTCCAGTGCCGCGATTTCCGCGGCCGACCTGCTGACCGACCTGAAGAGCGGCTACCTGCTGGGGGCCAATCCGCGCAAGCAGTTCCTCGCCCAGTTCGCAGGCATCTTCATCGGCACGCTCGTGAGCGTGCTGGCCTTCCGCGTCATCGTGCCGGACGCCTCGGTACTCGGCTCGGACCAGTTTCCCGCACCCGCCGCCCAGACCTGGCGGGTCGTCGCTCTCGCGCTGGGGCAGGGCCTGGATGCACTGGAGCCCCTGAAGATCTGGCTGATGGCGGCCGGCGGCACCCTCGGCATCGTGCTCACCCTGGCGCCGCGCTGGCTGCCCCGGTACAAGGAGTGGATCCCGTTGCCCACGGCCTTCGGCCTCGCCTGGACATTCCACTGGTACTACGGCCTGCTGTTCTTCACCGGCGGCCTGATCGGCACGATCCTGCAGCGACGCAACAGTTCCATGGCCGAGGAGTTCACCTGGCCCGTGGCCTCCGGGGTCATCGCCGGCGGCTCACTGATGGGCGTGGGACTGGTGCTGTGGGAAAACGGCCCGGCCATGCTCAAGCAACTGCTGGGTGGCTGACGGCCGGGGATGGCAGCCATGAAGGTCATCGACCGGATCGCAGCCTTCTAAGCCGACCTCGTCTTTGGCGGGCGCCGCATGGAATCCGCGTCGGCCAGCGGGTGTAGTTCAATGGTAGAACTGTAGCTTCCCAAGCTACTAACGTGGGTTCGATTCCCATCACCCGCTCCAAATTCCGCGCGAGCAGAAATGAGCGAGGCAGTTCGCGACAGCCTTGCGTGCGGTGGCGCTGACTAGGCAACCAGCCTCAGCTGCGGATTCAGCCCCGCCCTTGCCGCGAGCCGGACGAGCAGATCGAGACTGAAGGAACTGATCCTGCCGCGCTTGATGTCCGACACCCTGGCCTGGGTGACCGCGAGGACCTTCGCCGCCTCCGTCTGGGTCAACCCGGAGTCCGCCAGCCAGTTTCCGAGGCCTTGGAGAAGGAGCGAACGCATTTCCATCTCTGCAGCCTGATCTTCGGGATAGAGGTCGTGAAAGACGCTGTGTACCTTTTTCTTAGCCACGTGGTGCCCTCTCGGGGACTCGCAGGTAGATCGTCCTGAATGCCCCGGACGAATCTCGCACCCGGATTTCGCGGACACCCATGCGCCGGGGCGGATCGATGTTCGCAGGAGACCGACGCGCAAACGAGGCAGGAGGACGGTTCAGTCCAGGAGGGAAATGGGCGCGAGGCCCTCGATGTAGAGCTGTCCGTTCTCGATCCGCACATGCTCTTCGCTCCTGACCTCGTGATCGAAGCGGTAAGCGATCTTCGCGGTCCCCTCGGTCAACGCCCGGTCCCACTCCGCCGCCGCCGCGATGGTCGATTCATTGCGCTGGCGCCAGGAGGCCAGCGCGCGTCCGCCGTGACGCTGCTCGAGCCAGCGCGATACGAGGCCTGGCGATACCACGGTTGCCGTCGCATTGTTGCCACCAAAGCCCTTGGCGTTCAGGAAGGAGGCGTCCCAGTCCGTCGGAGACCGCTGGAGTGGGCGCGGCGAAAAGCGCAGGCCTTGCTGCTCAACGTCGGCGGCCACCTCGTCGATGGTCGTGATACCCGGCAGGATGCCGTGCGTGAATACACCGAGGGCCGATGCGAGCTGGTCACCGCCCGCCGCCGCCATGGTGTGGCCGACGAAGCACTTGATGGCCGCCACCGGCCAGTCCTCGATCCCGAACGCCTTCGCGACGCCGCTCAGGATCTGTGACTCGGTGGTGCGGTTCTGCGGGGTGCCGGTGCCGTGCGCCTGCACGAAGCTGCGCCGGCGTATCGACTCCTCGCCGACATCGCGCATCGCCCTGGCCACGGCCTTGGCGAACGTGATGTAGTTGCCGACGCCGGGCGAGGAGATGGATTTCTTGTGCCCATCGGCGTGCACCTGCACGTCGGTGACTGCCCCCAGCACGTTGGCGCCGACCTCGATCGCCAGCGCATCGTCGAGCAGCACGGCGAATTGGCCGCCCTCCGCGATGGTGAATCCACAGTTCTCGCCAAACGGCCGGCACGCGCGGCGCAGGTCGGGCACGGCCGCGTTGCGTTGCCGGTCCAGTTCCAGCAGCGCCTTGTCCGTGCCCAAGGCTCCCATCGTGGCGAGGCCTTCGATCACGTCCGGGCACAGGGGCGCTTCCGCGCCGCCGGCCAGCGCGATGCGCGACCGGCCCGATTGGATGTCGAACATTGCGTGTCGCAGGTTGTACAGGAACGTGGCGCAGGCACCCATGTTGTGGCCGGTCTGCCCGACGCTGCCGAGAACGTAGGCGTTGATGAAATCCGCCGGCATCTCGGCCAGGCCCATGGGTACCTGCCGCGAGGTGGGTCGCTGGCCGCGATAGCGGGATGCGAGCAGGCCTCCGTTGCCTTCCTGGTCGAGCTGCCCCATGGCACTTCCGGCATACACGCTGACGCGATCCGGTGGCACGTGCTGCATCAACGTGTGCCAGCTGATGCCGAGCGAGCCGAGTGCGTCGTTAGCCGCGAAGAGCGCGATCTGGATGGCTCGCGGGTGACCGCGACCCGGATACAGGGACTTCGGATCGAAACCGGTCGGCAGCTGCCCGGCCGCGCTGACCTCCAGCGCCCGCGTCACGGGCAGCAGGATGTCCGCGTCCACGGATACCTCGATGCGCACGCGTCCAGCGACATCCTCGCTGACGGTCCAGCCCTCCGGCAGGCGAGAGGGCACGTCCCTTTGAGAAACGACGAAGGAAACCGGCCCGTGTCCCGGCACGAGGCGGGCCCTGCAGTTCCAGGCAACGTTGTCCGGGTCGAGGAATTCGGGCTCCAGGCCACGTACGAGGGTGTGCTCGAGAATGTAGCGACGTTTCTCCGCGTCGATCGCCCCCGCGATGCCCATCAGTCCCGCCAGGCTGCGGATCGTTCCGGCCGCCAGACTTGCGTCCAGGACATCGATCACCGTGCGCCGGTAACCCTGGTGGGCCGAGCTGCGGCCCGCCGCATTGATGCCGCCAATGCCTGCTATGACCGCGAGGGGTTTCATTGCCGGGGAATCCCAGGTGAGAGGTATCGCATGCGCGGATCGCCCCGCAGTTTAGCCCGTCCCCTTCGGGTTTCGCGACGGGCAGGCGTCGTTGCCAACGGCAAGGGCGTGCGGACGCTCCGCGAAGTCTGCCTATCCGTCGCCGACCAACCGCGGTAAATTTCCCGGGCCAGAAGACCCAGCTCGGAACACCACCCTTGTCATCGATTCAAGCCCTCCGGCGGTCGATCGCCGCCGGCGCGTGCACACTCACGCTGCTGGCGATTCCTGCCGTGGTGACGGCACAGGCGCCAACGCCGCTCGTCGCCGTGGGCGACGTCCTGCCTGACGTGGTCATGTCCGGCCTGAACGGTCCGTCCAAACCGCTGTCCAGCTACCGCGGGAGGCCGCTCATCATCAACGTGTGGGCCAGTTGGTGCAGTCCCTGTCGCAAGGAAGCGGCTTCGCTCGAACGCCTGGCGTGGAGTAAAGCAGGCAGTCGATACACCGTGATTGGGATTTCGAACGACGACGACAGGAACGCGGCGCTGCAATGGCTCCGGCACTCGAATGCCACGATCAGCCACTACATCGACCTGGGGCCGCGCTGGACGCTGGAGCACATGCTCGGCGCCTCGAGCATCCCCGTCACGGTCCTCGTCGACGCAAGGGGTCGCGTCGTTGCGCGGTTCCAGGGTGCGCGTGACTGGGACAGCGCCGAATCGATCCGGCTGATCGAGCGCGCGTTCGACGGCGCCGGTCGCCCTGCACCGGCGCGCTAACGATTCAGCGAGGACAGCATGAACAGGTTCGACCCGATCCAGTCCTTTGCCAACCTCCGCCACGAGTTCGGCGAGCACGGCGGCGTGAACATGTCGGTCGAGGCCAGTACCACGTTCACGGTGATCGACCCGACGACGATGCCCGAGATTTTCCAGGGGCACCTTGGCCCGGACGTGGGCGGCTGTTACCTGTACGGGCGCCACTTCAATCCGACGGTCTATGTGCTGGGACGCCAGATCGCGGCTTACGAGGGTGCGCAGGCAGGCTACTGCACGTCGAGCGGGATGGCGGCCATCGCGGCGACGATCATGCAGCTCTGCAACCAGGGCGACCATGTAGTGGCCAGCCGCACCGTCTATGGCGGTACGTTCGCCTTTCTGCATGACTACCTGCCCGCGAAGGCCGGGGTCACGACGACGTTCGTGGACGCATCGGATCTGGCAGCGGTGGAGCGCGCGATCACGCCGCGCACCAGGGTCCTCTATTGCGAATCGGTGTCCAACCCGACTTTGCGAATTGCCGACATTCCGCGGCTCGCCGACATCGCCCACCGGCACGGGGCGATGCTCGTCGTCGACAACACGTTCACGCCGCTGATCGTGGCGCCCATCCAGCACGGTGCGGACGTCGTCGTGCACAGCCTCACGAAATTCATGAACGGCGCCAGTGACCACATCGCCGGGGCCGTGTGCGGCACCACCGACTTCATCATGCAGCTGATGGACCTGCATACCGGTTCGCTGATGCTGCTGGGGCCGACCATGGATCCGCAGGTGGCCTTCGATATCAGCCTGCGCCTGCCTCACCTGGGCCTGCGCATGGCGGAGCACAGTCGCCGGGCGCAGGCGATCGCGTCGCGTCTCGACGAACTCGGGTTGCCGGTGACTTACCCCGGCCTCGCGAATCACCCGGATCACGCCTTGCTGAAGCAGTTGGCGAATCCGGATTTCGGGTACGGCGGGATCCTGGCGCTGGACCTCGGGTCGCGCGAGCGCGCGTTCGAATTCATGGGCCTGCTGCAGAACGAGCACCAGTTCGGCCTGATGGCGGTCAGCCTGGGCTACAGCGAGACGCTGATGTCGTGCTCGGCGTCCTCCACCAGCAGCGAGATGCCCGAAGAAGAGCTAGAGAAAGCGGGCATCAGGCCCGGCCTGGTGCGATTGTCGATCGGCTACACCGGAGCGCTCGAGCAACGCTGGCTGCAATTGCGATCCGTGCTCGAGCGAATGGGGCTGGTCGATCGCGCCGATCCGGGTTAAGGCGATCGCCGCGGCTACCGACGCCGGTGGGCGACCACCTGTACGACAGCGCTCAGGCCATGATGACCACCGCCCTCGTGTACCGTGCGTTCCCGCTCCGCCGCGTGCACCAGTTCGAGCCCCTCCAGCTCTGCGCGGAGCTGGGCCAGCGTCGGCAACAGGTCCGGGCTGCTCGGCCCGCCCGTTCCATATTGGAGCTGCTCCGGGGTATAGGCCTCCAGCAGGAACACGCCGCCGACTTTGAGTCCGGCGACGACCCGGTGATGAACCGCAGCCCGCAGGGCCGTCGGCAAATGGCACCAGATGGACACGATGCCGTCCCACCGGTGCGGTTCGATCTGGTAGCTATCGAGGTTGGCTAGGACGGTATCGATCTGCACGCCCTTGGTGGCGGCGAGCCGCTCCGCCTTCGCCAGTCCGACGGCAGACTGGTCGACCGCGACGGGTCGGAAACCCCGCTCGGCGAGAAAGACAGCATTGCGTCCTTCTCCTTCCGCGAGGCAGAGAACGTCGCCGCCGGGCCGAATCTCGGCACAATGCTCGCGCAGGAACTCGTTCGCCTCGGTGCCGTAGTAGTAGTCCGCGGTACCGTATCGTTCATCCCAGGAAATCAAGGCTGTCTCCCAGCGGTTCCGGCGGTCCACGCGTCGGCCAGGAACGTGAGCCGAGACTGCGCGCTAGCCGTGCGCGATCGGAGCCGTGGTGAAGAGATAGTCCTTGAGTTCCTTCGCGAATGCGCCGTCATTGCGGCGTATCCACTCCAGCACCATGGCGGCGTGTTCCTTCTCTTCGTCGCGGTTGTGGGCCAGGATGGCCTTGAGTTCCGGATTCCTGCACGCGTCCACGCGCTGCTGGTACCAGTCGACCGCCTCGAGTTCCTCGATCAGGGAGACAATCGCGCGATGCATGTCGCGGGTTGCGTCGCTGAGATCACTCGCGGCTTCGTGCAGTTCTTCATGACTCATGACGGCACTCTCTTGATTGACGATCGGCGGCGTTCTACACAGCGTCGGAAGGCCGGCAGGTGCCGCTCCTGAGACGCGTCCCGCAGGCTGCGGAACACCGCCAGTATGTCCGATCGCCCGGTGCTTGCCAGTAGTCGCTCGTATAGCGCCGCATTGGCGATCTCGGCCTCGACCGCCGCCGCGCAGGCGTCGCGCATGCTCGGGTAGCGGTCCACCTTGCCGGGCCACGGGTTCGGTGGCGGTGTCAGGCCATACTCATCGAATACGGCCAGCAGCGCATCGATGTGGCGCGCCTCCGCATCGCGGATATTGCTGAACGGACGCACCAGTCCGAAGTCGTGGATTACCTGGTCGTAGATGGCCCAGGCGTGATACTCGTCATCCAGCGCCTCGTGCAGCGCGGTGGTCTCGATTCCATTCAGGGTGGTCATGATCTATTTTCCGAGTTGGAATGCCGCGATCGTGCCGATGCCCGCGAGCAGCAGCACGAACTGGCGCAAGGATGCGGCGCGGGCGACCTGCTGGTGAAGCACAGGCATGAGATCTGCCGTTGCAATGTAGATGAAGCTGGCCGCCGACAAGCCGAGGATGTACGGGACTGCGTGGCGAACCTCGTCGAGCCAGAAGTAGGCGATCAGCGCGCCCGGTACCGTGGCGGTCGCCGATAACGTGTTGAGCAGCAGGGCCCGGCCGCGACTGTAATTGCTGTCGAGCAGGATGCCGAAGTCGCCAGCCTCCTGCGGCACCTCGTGGGCGACGACCGCGAGCGAGGTCACCACGCCAAGCGTAATCGAGTTCATGAACGCGGCTGCGATGACCACGCCGTCAACGAAGTTATGAAACGCGTCACCGATCAGGACCAGGGGTGCAGGGCGACTGTGCACGGCGCAATCGCTGTCGTGGCAGTGGCGCCAAAGCAATAGCTTCTCGAGCAGGAAGAAGCCCACGATCCCAGCGAGCACCGTACCGGTGACCGCGCGCGCCGGTGCCTGCTGCAGCGCGGCCGGGATCATCCCGAGGAAGGCCGCGCCGAGCAGCGTGCCGGTCGCGTAACTCACCAGGCCGGGAACCATCAGCCTGCGGGTCTGCGCTGGAAACAGCAACAGCAAGGCCGCCCCGGCGATCGCGCCGAGGCTTCCCAGGATGCTGAACCCCATGATCCACGACAGCAGCATCGGTGGCCTTCACCTCCGGGGGACGGTCACGCCGCACGCCCGGCAGAAACGCGACTACGCGACTTTCTTGCAGAAGTACCAGTCGGTGCACTCGTAGCCTTCACCCATTCGCTTCTCGGCGGCTTCGACCGTCAGCGGCGGTGGGACGATGACCTTGTCGCCCGGCTTCCATCCTTCCGGCGTCGCGACGCCTTTCTTTCCGGACGTCTGCATCGCTGCCACGAGTCGCAGGAATTCGGGGACCGAGCGACCGTTGCTCATCGGGTAGTACACCATCGCGCGCAAGACGCCCTTGTCGTCGATGATGAACGTCGCGCGCACGGCCGAGGTGTCGCTCGCGCCCGGCTGGATCATGCCGTAGGCATGGGCCACGCGCATCGAGAGGTCCTCGATGATGGGGAACGGGATCTCGACGCCGAATTTCTCCTTGATGTTGCGCACCCACGCGATGTGGGCGTGCACGCTGTCGATCGAGAGCCCGAGCAGCTCGCAGCCGAGCTTCTTGAACTCGGGGTAGGCCTGTGCGAAGGCCACGAACTCCGTCGTGCACACCGGCGTGAAGTCAGCCGGGTGCGAGAAGAGCACCAGCCAGTTGCCCTTGTAATCGGCCAGTTTCCTCAAGCCATGCGTAGTCTTGGCTTCGAAGTCCGGTGCCGGCTCGTTCAGGCGGGGAAAGCGGTATTCGACTACGTTGGTGTCCATGATCGTCTCCTTCAAATGAGTTTCACCGCAGGTGAGGAAAAAAATCAGCTGCAACCGCAGCCGCCACAGCCGCCCGCATGCTCATGCTCGAGACCGAGGTCCTGGCCGTGGGCGTGCGAGTGCGGTGCGGCGTGCGGCAGGGAGTCTGCAAGCCACAGCAGCACCGCGCGTTCCGGATCCCTCTCGGTCGTGACCACGGCCTCGATTCCCTTCCGGGCGAGCCGCACCTGCAGGCCTTCGCCCATGCTGCCAGCGATCAGCAGATCCACGCCGTCGAGCGGGTGTTCGGCGTGCGGCGAGCTGTCATGAAACGAGGCTTCCTTGGGCAACTCAAGCAATGAGCGTGCTGCGATTTGCCCGCCGTCCACATCGAACACCCAGAAGTTGCGGCAACGTCCGGCGTGCTCGGTGATGTCCCTGCGATTCTGGCTCGTAACGGCAATTCTCATGATGCTGTCCTCCAGGTGATGAATTCGTCGCGGCTGCGACCGGCAATGGCAGGATTGCGTTCACGCTCCTCCGCGATCGTCGAGACTGTCCGGCCGTGTCGGTCGTGACCCGGAAACACCAGTGTCTCTCCGGGAAGCACGAACAGTCGGTGGGCGACGCTGTCGTAGAGCGCCGCGGGGTCTTCGCCCACATGGTCGGCGCGCCCGCAGCTGCCGATCAGCAGCGTATCTCCGGTGAACACGCGGTCGCGCCACAGGTATGAGAGGCAGCCGGGCGTGTGTCCTGGCGTGCCGATGACATGGATCACTTCGCTGCCGAAGGTGACCGTATCGCCATGCCGGACAGGGATGTCGGCGCTGGCCATGGCAGCGTCGTTTGCCACCACTCGAGCGCCGGTGCGCTTCATGAGTGCGGCGGCATCACTCGGCTCGTCGTCGTGCACGTGCGTCTGCATCAGGTAGTCGAGCCGCAGGTTCAGCTCGGCCAGCATCGCGAGCACCGGCAGCGTGGTCCGTTCGCTTCCGGCATCAATCACGACCGCCGCGCCGGAGTCGTCTCCCAGCAGGTACGTGAATGCGAATGTTCGAGGTTCGAAGATCTGGCGGAAGTGAGGCATGGAAGTGCTAGCCGCGGCACCGCTCTGTGCGAGTTACAAGCAATACCCAGCACGAGGCGTGCCAACGCCGGCACGGCGCATGAACAGTTTCAAATCAATCACATGCTGGCTTCGTTGACGCAGCGGAAAGTCGGTATGGCAGAAAAACTGCCGGTACTGCCAGTATGCTTGGCAGTAAATCGCCACTTGGCAGCTTCAGGAGTCGGGCATGGGTCACGCGGTCAACGAGTTGCTCCCTGAGCTGACCTCGTTCATCGAGGGCCTCGCGGAGCCGCGCATCCTGATGGACCTCGACTACCGGATCCTGGCCGCCAACAAGGCATACCGCGATGCATTCGCCGCGCGCGAATCGGTCGTCGGGCGCCGCTGCTACGAGGTTTCGCATCACTACACGCAGCCCTGCGATGAGGCGGGTGAAACGTGCCCGCGCCGCAGCGCGCTCGCTTCACGTCGCACGGCGTATGTCCTGCATATCCATCACACGCCCCGCGGCGACGAGCATGTGCAGGTCGAACTGAATCCCGTCCGGGACTCGAGTGGCGAAATGCGCTTCCTGGTGGAGAGGATGCAGTCGTTGCCAACCGCGCGCGCGGCCGCTTCCTCGCAGGGCCTCATCGGCCGCTCGCCGCGATTTCGCCAGATGCTGGAACTCGCCGCGCGGGTGGCGCCGACCGAGACGTCGGTACTTCTCCTGGGCGAAACCGGTACCGGCAAGGAAATGGTCACGCGCCTCATTCACGAGGGCAGCCGGCGCTCCGCGGCGCCGCTGGTCGCCGTGGATTGCTCAGGCCTCACCGAAACGCTGTTCGAGAGTGAGCTCTTCGGTCATGAGAAAGGCGCCTTCACGGGTGCAACCTCACGGACGATCGGGCTCGTCGAGGCCGCGAGCGGCGGCACGCTGTTCCTCGACGAGGTGGGTGACATTTCACTCGCACAGCAGGTGAAGTTGCTGAGGCTCATCGAGAGCAGCAGCTATCGTCGCGTGGGAGGGGTGACGCCGCTGCGGGCGGATTTCCGCCTGGTGGCGGCAACACACCGCGATCTCAAAGCGATGGTCCGGGCGGGGACGTTTCGCAGCGACCTCTACTATCGCATCAGTGCCTTCCCGATCCATGTGCCGACGCTGCGCGAGCGCCGTGACGACATCCTGCTGCTGGCCGAGTCGTTGCTCGGGAGGATCAGGCCGGGGCAGGCTTTCACGCTGGCTGAAGATGCACGGCGGGCGCTCGTCGCCTATGACTACCCTGGCAACGTCCGCGAACTCCGCAACATCATCGAACGGGCGACGCTACTGGCAAGTGACGGCGTCATCCGTATGCAGCACCTCCCGGACGAGGTTGTGCCGCGGGACGTGCCGGCTGCCGCTGGCATTTGCGACACTGCGAGTGCACCCGGCGGGATTCCGGTTCGCGCGTTGGACAGGCAAATGCTTGAGCATGCCCTTGAGCAACATCGATGCAACCGACGCGAGTTGGCTGCGTCGCTCGGCATCAGCGAGCGGACCCTCTACCGGCGCTTGCGTGAATTCGGCCTGGCTCGGCGAACAATGATGGCGCGGTAAGAGGCGAGCTGCCTGGCGGTGCGTATTTGGCAAGCCGACCCGCTTCTGACAGATTGCGGTCATGGAGTTGCGCGCCCTTGGTCTCGACAGCTGGTTCGCCGACAAGGCCCGTGAGCAGTGCGGCCCCGGCCTGTCCGTGGCCCGGGTCACCGCGGTCGACAGGTCCCGATACCTCATCCGCGGCGAGCATGGCGAGCTGCCTGCCGAGCTGACCGGCCGGCTGCAGTTCGTCGCCGAGTCGTCGACCGATCTGCCCTGCGTCGGAGATTGGGTTTGTGTGCGTCGCGGGGATGCGAGTTCTCACGCAAGCATTCATGGAGTGCTGCCGCGCAAGTCACTGCTGAGGAGGAAAGCGCCCGGCAGGGACATCGATTTCCAGGTGATCGCGGCGAACATCGACGTGGCGTTCGTCATCCAGGCCTGCCACTTCGATTTCAACGTGCGCCGGCTCGAGCGCTACCTGGTGATGGTGCGGGAAGGGCGGATCGAGCCCGTGCTGCTGCTGACGAAGACTGATTTAGTCAGCGCCGATGAGTTGCAGCAGCTGGTCGACCAGATCCGTCGCGCGGGAATCGACGTGAGCATCATCCCTGTCAGCAATTCAACGGGCGCCGGCCTGGACCGGGTTCGCGAGTGGCTGGTTCCCGGCAAGACATACTGTCTGCTCGGTTCGTCGGGTGTTGGCAAGACGACGCTCATCAACCGCCTGGCGGGAGGCTCTGGACTGGAGACGCGGGACGTCAGCCACACGGGCGAGGGACGTCACACGACCACGCGTCGTCAATTGATCGTGCTCGAGGGCGGTGCCCTGCTGATCGACATGCCCGGCATGCGGGAGCTGGGCATGCTCGGGATGAGCGAAGGCCTGGACGATACTTTCGCCGACATCGGGGCACTTGCCAGCAACTGTCGGTTCTCGGATTGCAGCCACACAAGCGAACCCGGTTGTGCAGTACAGACGGCAATCGAGCGACACGACCTGAGCGAGGAACGTCTGCAGGATTATCTCAAGCTACGGAAGGAGATCGCCTTCCACGACTTGTCGTACGTCGAGAAGCGCAAGAAGGACCGGGACTTCGGCCGATTCGTGCATTCGGTCTTGAAGCACAAGACCAAGCGGGACGGGGAGTAGGCGCGCGCCGTGGATGCGAGTCGGCAGGCGTCGCGTTGCGGGGGGGGGTGGATGCTGCGAACGCCTGCCGACTCGACTTGATCAACGCTGCCGCCAGCCGATCTCCTTCGTGCGGTCGATCTGATCGTCAGAACTCGAGGATCCTGTCGACCTTCAGGATCCAGCCCGCCTCTCCGGCGTTGAGTGTGTACTGCAACTGACGCATCCTGCCGGTCGGTGCGCCAGCTTCGTCATGGATCGGGAAGCGACGCCCGAGGACGCTTTCAAGTACCGCGAACTCATCCTGACCCCGGTAACCGTCGGCGGCGCCCGGTGTGTCGGGCAACGGCGCCATGAAAGCGATGCTCAAAGACCTGCGATTGTTCGCGACGTAGGCGACGACCGATCCCTTCGCATCTGCGCCGGTCGACTTGACGTACACGTAGACCTCGGGCGATCCATCCACGTTGAGATCGGCCACCTCAGCTCCGGTGACGATGCCATCCACCTCCTGCGTCCAGGCCGAGTTGTCGATCTCAAGGCCGGTGGTGCTGACGGTGACGGTGTTGGCGGACGCTGAATTCGGGGACACGACGTTGAAGGTCACGCCCTGTAGCTCGAGCACCTGAGCAAACGATATTTCCGCTGGCTGCGCCTCGCTGGTCGCTTGCGCCGTCGGCGCAGGCTCGGGTGCGGCGGGACTCGCGGGGGGGTCCTGCGGCCTGCTGCAGGCGGCGATCAGGGGCAGGAGCGCAAAGGCGGCGATCAGGTGACGAAACACGGGCCTGCCCTCATTGCTTGGTGACGCGACGACCGAGTACACGAGGCCGGCCCGGCTGGTCCGAGCCGGCCCCTGGTGGAAATCAGCAGCCGGAACCCTCGTCGATCGAGGTCACTTTCTTGTCGGTGTCGAGATTTACGATCACGCACTTGCCGTGACCCTTGTAGACGCTGGTGACGTAGCCACCGGCTGCCTCTTCGCGGACGCTCTTGTAGCCGCGACGAGCCAGTTCCTCCTCCACTTCGGCGCCGACCCAGCGGCCATTGACCATGTCCTGCAGGTCACCGCTGCCGCCGCTGGAGCTCGTTGCCGAGGTGCCCCCGAACCGCACGGTGATCTTCCTGTTCGGCCACTTGTAGACATGGTCCTGTCCCTCGACCGTGCGCACGACCTTGTTGCCCTTCTGGTCGCGGTACTGGTTGGCCTGGTCGCCCGGCGTGAGGCTCCAGCTGTCGCCATTTCGAAGGCTGATGTCCACGTAGCCTTGCCGCTGCGAAAAGGTGCAGGCGCCGGACTGGCCCGCCTTTGCTTCGCCGTCCTTGCGGACTTCGCAGGTGGCTTCAGCCGTGTCGGCCGTGGCGGTCGGCGAGAGGGCAACGGTGCCGAGCAATAGCAGCGACGTCGAGAATGCAACGAGAGCTTTCATGCTGTCTCCATCATGGGTGAGGTTGTCGTCCAGTATCGGATGCCGCGCACGCGAAACCTTTTCACTGCCCCGCAGCGACTAGTTCGCCGCCGTCTCGGGCGGTGCGCCGTCGCTCAGCACGGTGATGTCCGCGTGCATGTTCTCGGCGAGGATCGGCGCATCCGTCACGAACAGCGTCGCGCCGGGTGCGAGCAGCAGGCTCACTGCCCGCGCAAACCCGGGCGGCAGCGATACGCGCGCCGCCGCGTCGTGCGAGAGGGCGCGCCCGTCCTCGTCGTAGTGACCCGGCATCGCCACGGCAACCCAGGTCGGCGCCGACGTGTCCGGTTGCTCGCGCATGACGAAGGTATGCGTTCCGAGCGGCACGGACGGATCGTGCACGTTAATCCGCGCGCGACCGATCTCGACGCCGTTGCGCAGCACCAGCACGCGCTGGTCGGCGGAACTCATCAGGATCGACACCGGTCCGTGCGGCGCCTTCTCCGGCTCGAGGCGAAACCCCTCATCGGCCGCCAGCCGCTCCGCGCTTACCGGAACACCGGTCGCCGCATCCACGGGCGAGAACGCCGGCGGGTGAGCGACCTCCCCGGGCGCGCTGTGCTCGTTGACCACGACGACCGTCATACCCATTGGCGACGCGACGAACAGTTCCTCGGCGAACTTCGACGGCAGGTGCACACAGCCGTGCGACGACGGATAGCCGGGCAGGCCGCCGGCATGCAACGCCACGCCGTCCCAGGTCAGGCGCTGGGTATATGGCATCGCCGCGTTGTTGTACTTCGATGAGTGGTGGTCCTTGTCCTTCTGCAGGATCACGAACACGCCCGTCGGCGTACCGTGACCCGGTTTGCCGCTGCTGATGGTGGTTACGCCGATCTCGACACCGTTGCGGTAGACGTAGGCACGCTGCTCGCCGAGGCTCACGAGCACCACGATCGGCCCGATCGGCGCCGCGGCGGGGTTCCATACGAATTCACCCTGCCTGAGGGCGACGGGCGCCGTTTCGGGCGGTAGCGACTCCTTGGCACCCCAGAACGGAACGGCCTGTGAAACCAGCGGCAACATCGCCGCGAATGCTGTCAACAGGTTGCGGGTAAACATTTGTACAAATCTCCGCTCGGCACACGCTGGCCGCTGTCGCAGGATCCCGTCTGCCGGGCACCAGGTCCGCCTTGATACCGGTGAAAGGGGCCGGCGGCTATCCGAAAAGCGCGTGCGGTGGCACCGCAAGGTCGCTTTGGGTACGCTCGCGGACGATTGCTCAGGGGGACGGACGGGGGTGCGATGGAGCAGGTTGCCGACACGGCCGTCTTCGAACCGAGGACTTTCGCCTTTCGGACGGATGACCTCGACGACGCCGTGGATTTCGTCGCGCGCCACTTCGGACCCCATTCCCGGGTGCAGCGAGCCCGAGGGCCGCTCGGCTTCGACGTTCGCTTCTCTATTGCCGAACGCAGCGCCTGCGGAAGCTCATCGATCGCCGTTCCGTCGACGCTGCGTGCAGCCACGCGGGGGTTCGCCGTCCACCTGCCAACCCGGCAAGAGAATGCATACCGGATCGGGCGCCGAAGCCTGAGGTCGGCGCCGGACGTGGCGGTTCTGCTCTGCCCCGGACACGACTACTCGGTCGACACGGCTCCGGGCACGGGCATGGCATTCGTTCTGGAGCCGTCGCTGCTGCAACGTGAGATCGACCTGCTGAATGTCCGTCGGCCCGGCACCTGGTCGCTGCGGTCGATGCAACTGCCGCTCTCGCCACAGGATGTGGCCGCCTGGCGTGACCTCATTCGGCGATACGTCAGGGCCGCGGTTCGCACTGCAAGCGCGCGACGGATCGACGAGCTGCGCGCCTTGGAAGATCAGTTAACGTCATGGCTGGCCAGGCGAATCGTTGCCGCCTCAGGGCTCGTGGAACTGTCGCCCTCGAGCCGCCAGGTCGTCGAGCGCGTCGATGCGTGGATCCGCGCTCACGCGGCGCAGCCCATGTCGCTGGATGAACTCCGCACGGTTGCAGGCGTGTCGGCGCGGACGTTGCAGGAAGCCTGTCTCGCCCGCTGGGGCCAGACCCCCATCGAACTGGTTGCGTCACGCAGGCTGGAGATCGCGCGGTCCCTGTTGTCATCCGCACGAGCGTCGGCAGTGACCGCGGCGGCGCTGCAGAGCGGCTTTTCGCACCTTGGCCGTTTCTCCGTCGTCTACAAGCGTGCCTTCGGTGAATCGCCGTCGGATACGCTGGCCCGGACGGCGACTACCAGATCCTGACTCTTTCTTTGGGCGGCAGGTACAGTTTGTCGCCGGGCTTCACGTCGAACGCCCCGTACCAGGCGTCGACGTTGCGGACGATGCCGTTGACGCGGAATTCGCCCGGGCTGTGTGGGTCGGACAGCAGCCGCCGCCGTTCCTCGCTTTCGGTCACCAGGCTGCGCCAGACCTGTGCCCAGGACAGGAAGAAGCGCTGGTCACCGGTGAAGCCGTCGATCAACGGCGCCTTGCCGCCCTGCTGATCGTCGACATACTTTCGATAGGCTGCATAAGCGATCGAAAGGCCACCAAGGTCGCCGATGTTTTCGCCGAGGTTCTGGCGACCGTTGATCTTTGCGCCCGGCACCGGCTCATATTGGTTGAACTGTTCGACAAGGCCGGCGGTACGCTTTTCGAACTCGGCGCGGGAGGCCGCGCTCCACCAGTCGCGTACCCTGCCATCCCCATCCGAACGACTGCCCTGGTCGTCGAAACCGTGGCCGAATTCGTGGCCGATCACGGCCGCGACGGCGCCGAAGTTCACGGCGGGATCAGCGGCGGGGTCGAAATAGGGCGGTTGCAGGATCCCGGCCGGGAAGGTCACCGAATTGAGCGCCGCGATATAGCCGGCGTTTACGTCCTGCGGGTTCAGCGGGAATTCCCAGTCGCGCGTGCCTTCCGCCAGTTTCTTCAGTCGATCGGCGCGGTTCCAGTCCAGGATGCGCTTCTGGTTGCCGAGCAGGTCGGTGCGGTCGATCCGGATGCTCGAGCGGTCATGCCAGCGTTCGGGGTAGCCGATGTGGCTGACCACCTTGTTCAGCTTGGCGATGGCTTCGGCCTTGGTCGGCGCATCCATCCAGTCGAGCTTCGTTATCCGTTCGCGGAACATGTCGCGCAGATAGCCGACCATGGTGTTGACTTGGGCGCGATGTGCCTCTGGGAAATACTCGGCGACATAGATGCGGCCGATCTCCTCGCCGAACATGGCGTTCACGGCGCCGACGGCTTCCAGCTCGAACGGGCGACGCTCGCCAACGCCCATCAGCTTGCGCCGATGGAAATCGAAATAAGCGTCCACCCACTCGTCGGACAGCGAGTTGGACCAGTCGTCGAGCGCGTGGAACAGCATGTACGACTGAAGATCGGCCACCGGCGTTTGTGCGAACAGCCTGGCGCTGTCGCGAACGGCCGTGTCGGACTTCACCTTGATCTTCGGCTGCTTGTCATAGCCGATCTCGCCCAGGAAGGCGTCCCAATCAAAGCCGGGCGCCCAGGCCTTGAGTTCGGCCAGCGTCATCATGCGGTTCTGGCGAACCACGTCGCGCATCTCCGTCTGCGTCCAGTGGCGACGGGCAAGTTCGGTCTCCAGCGCGATCACCTTGGCCGCCCGGGCGTCGGCATCAGGAACGCCAGCGCGGCGGAACGTGCTCGCGATGTAGTCGCGCAGGGCGGTACGGACGCCCTCGTAAGGCTCGCCCGATTCCAGGTAATAGTCTCGTGACGGCAGCGTGAGTCCGCTTTGGACCACCGACGGAATCTGGCGGCCCGGATCGTTGGGGTCGGACTCGATGCCCGCTGCCACCACGCCCGCCGTCCAGGTAAATCCCATCGCCCGCGCCAGATCGCTGTGCGTGTTCGCCCCCATCAGCATGCCCAGACTGGCCGCAATCGGCGTCAGGCCCAGCGCATTGCGTCGATCACGATCGGCAAACGAGCGATAGTAGTCGGCGATCAACTGCTCGGGGGTGCCCGGCGCGTCATTGCCTTCCCGCGCTTCCTTGATGATTCCAAGCACGCGCTGTTCGGTGGAGAGATACAGCTCCGTCAAGGCATCGGTCGCCGGCAGTCCCTGCGGGATTTTCGCCGTCTTCAACCAGCCTTCGTTGACATAGCGATAGAAGTCATCGCCAGGCCGGACGGCTTTCGACAGGCCGGTTGTATCGATGCCCCATTCACCGATCTCGGCCTTGAGCGGTTCGGCCAGCGTTGCCGCGGGAAGCAACGCCATGGCGGACAGCACCGTTACGAAGCTCGATCCGATGATGCGCTTCATTGTTCCTGGGTCCCGCTGCAGCAATCAGCCGCCGACCACAAAGGCATCGGGGATTTCGTAGACCTCCACCGTGCCGATCCGGATGATGTTGATGTCGCCTTGCCGCGTCGCGCGCATGGGCGCATTGGCATCGCTGCTGTCGGGCCGGCCATTCTTGAAGTAGATGTGACGCTGGCCGCCGTCGGGCGTCTGCAGCTCGACCGTCGCCTCGCCACCCGCCATGCGCATCACGCCAGCCTTGCAGCGTCCCTTCGGCGCATCCGCGGCCGTGATGCAGGGCACCTCCGCAGTCGCGTTGTAATTGGTTCCCGCCACCAGCGCATCCTTGCTGGGCCGAGGCGCCGCTGCGGCCGCCCCCGTCACCCCGATGGTGATGGTGTAGTTGGCGACTTCGCCCCGCCGTGCCGCGTTGCGCATCAGGTAGACCTGCACGGTGTGGCGGCCGCTGGTCGTGAGCGGGCCCGAGAAGCGGTTGCCCTCGGTCGAGCCAATGAACATGGCCGAATCGGCGCCGGGCGCGATGACGTTGAAGTAAGCGGATGCATTGCTCGGCTTGAAATCGACCGTCAGCGTCTGGCCCGCGCGGGCGTCGACGATATAGTTGCGGCTCTGGTCGCCCTTGATGCTGCCCTTCAGGGTCTGCGAACTGGTGCCCTTGGCAAAGCTGACGACAACCTGCTGCTGGGCCGTGGCCGGCTGCGCCAGTACGAGGCCGGCGGTGGTGAGGACGGCGAGGAAGAACTTGTTCATGGTGTAATCCTTGGGTTGGTCGATTCGCGTCAGTTCATGCCCTGTTCGCGACGATATGCAGCCATCGCGTCCGCGGCGCGGCTGACCTGCCTGGAGTTGCAAGCCGGCAGGTTGCTGGTACGGCGACCACGCTTGTCGTAGTAGACGACGCAATTGTTGTTGAAGATCACCTCGCCCTCACCGTTGGTTCCCATGATGATCTGCGGGGGCGAGTCGTCGTACGAGCCGCCGCCCGAGCCGCCGCCGCCGGCCGCCCAGGGATGTTCCGAGCCCACGCCATCCTGGTTGTAGCCTCCCTGCTGGTTGTAGCCGGGCTGCTGGTGCTTGTTGTGGTTGTAGGTCGGCGCGTTGAGCGTCACGTTGATGTGCTTGCCGTTCTCCCACTTGAACGACTGGAAGTTGCCGCCGGACTGCGTGCGCACGACCTTGTTGCCGCGCTGGTCCCTGAAATGGTTCGCCTTGTTGCCCGGGCTGAGCGCGACCGTGTCGCCGTTCTTCAGGTCGATATCGATGTAGCCCTGCCGCTGTCCGAACGTGCAGTGACCGGACTTGCCCTGCTGCTTGTCGCCGTCCTTGCGGACCTCGCACATGGCGTCCCGGGTGTCAGCCTGGGCCGCCTGGGTGCACACGGTAATCGAAAGCGCGAGCGCGACGGCCGAGAGAACAGTTGACGTCTTCATTGCAGCTCCATCGTCAGGGGGCCGCATTGATAACAACTGCGCCAGGCGACGGCTATCCGGATTGCGCGCCGCTCAGGCCGTCGGTCGGATGTGGCACTCGACAGTGATACCGTCGTGTGTCGTGAGCCGGATCGCGGCGCCGTCCGCCGCAAGCCGTACCGACGGCGACCAGCCGCTACCGCGGGTGGAGACGAGCGCCACCGCAAGAACCCGCGCCTGCGAGTCCATCACCGTGGTGGCTTGGCCGCTCGTGCGTCGGATGAAGACGTCGGAAGAGCCCCAGGGCGCATTGCTGCAGCTCGCCGCCTCCGCGCTTTGCGTCGCCTCGGTCGATGCCGAGCCGACCGCCGTGATCACAGCGATGCGTTCGGAATACGCTGCCTTCAGGCAGGCGGCGTGCAGTTCCGAGAACGCACACAGGCTGCGTCGCCGGAACCACAGGTCCTGCGGTTCGAGCAGCGAGGCCGGGGCGACCCGGGCTTGCAGATCGACCGTCGCCAGCAGATCGCGCAGCTCGCGGTCGAGTGCCAGCAGCTCGGCGTCGCCGCAGACGAGTTGGTCGCTCGCATAAGTCGGGCGCTCACAGTCTGCGACGCTCTGTTCTGGTGGTGGA
The DNA here is from genome assembly GCA_963731105.1 of uncultured Gammaproteobacteria bacterium. Taxonomy (GTDB): domain Bacteria; phylum Pseudomonadota; class Gammaproteobacteria; order Steroidobacterales; family Steroidobacteraceae; genus RPQJ01. The sequence goes on along the minus strand of CAVSUM010000031.1, from coordinate 29,777 downwards.
GGAATCGCGTGCGCAGCGCTGATTGGCGATGGCCCTGACTGCAGCCACCCGACCATCAGGAATCCGGCATACGTGCCGATCGCGTTGCCGAGGCTGCCGACGAGGATGCCGGGCAGCAGCAGGTCCATGCGCCGAAGTCCGGTGGCAATCGGCATGATCGTCAGGGCGCCGCCGACGTTCGCCGAGGAGGCGATGGCCAGAGTCTCCGGGCTCAGGCGCAGCAGGCGGCCCACACCGAACTGAATGAAGCCGTGGACCAGCAGGATGAGCACGACGAACAGCACCAGCAGCCCGCCGACACGCCCGAGCCCGGCCAGTGCCCCGAAGTCGCAGCCGGCGCCGATGACCGCGAGGAACAGGTACGAGCCAAACACCCCGAGCATGCGGGCACCGCCGAGGCGCTGCACGGCTGGAACTTGCGCAAACAGCAGTGCGAACGTCGTCAGAATAAGGATGGCGGGAACCGCGGTGCCTGATGCCGCTGCCCATGCTGCCAAGCGTTGCGACGCCCACACGTTGCCGAACGCCAGCGCCGCCAGCATGCCGAGGCTGCCCAAGCTCACCGGGCGCATGTCCTCGATCGTCCCGGTGTCCAACACTGCCGGCTCAGGGCGCGAACCAAGCAGGCGGTGCAGCAGGTGCACCAGAATGACGAGTCCCGCGATCCAGAGCGTGCCGGCGACGCTGTCGGCGACGTTCGTGGCGGCGAACAGCACCGGCTCGTCCGTTATCCCGTAATGCAACGCCACCGCCGTCAGATTGGCCGAGCCGCCGATGTATGTCGCCGCGTACATCCCCCCGACGGGCGCCGCGAACCGGCCCAGCCATTCGTCCGCGTTCGTCAGCCAGAAGGCCGTCGCTACCCCGACGAGCGTGCCGACGGAACCGATGCCGAAGGCGACCAGCATCGGCAGCCCGGCACGCTTCAGCGCCTGCAGTCGGACGTCCAGCAGCAGCAGGAAGATCGCGATTGGGGCGCCGACAGTGATCAGGTGCCCGTAGAGCGGGGGCGCGTTCGTAACCGTCGGGATGAGCCCGACGTTTGCCAGCAGGATACCGAGGAGTAGCGAGATGATCGCGCCGCCGAGCCAGCGGCCCGCCGGGAGCCTGCCTAGCCAGTCCGCGACTGCCGCCACGGCGCAGAGGACGGCCAGCAGGAAGATCGCGTCGGTCATCAGGATTAGTTCGGCGGAGTTGCCCGGGTGGATGTCAAGACCGGTCGTTGAGGCCCGCTCCGAAATATTACCTGCGTGAGCCGGCATGCATCGGTTCTATGTGCCTGATCCGATCCATCGATTGGTACGATGGCCATACCTGCAGCAGACTAGGCGCCTATGCCAAAGGAGATTCTTATGAAGAGGTCATCCAAGCGCGGTAGCGCCGCTGGCTCGAGCATCGACATCGGCATCAGCAAGCAGGATCGCGCGGCCATCGCAGCGGGCCTCAGCCGGCTGCTGGCCGATACGTACACGCTCTACCTGACGACCCACAACTTCCACTGGAACGTGACGGGCCCGATGTTCAACAGCCTGCACGACATGTTCATGACCCAGTACACGGAGTTGTGGAACGCCGTCGACCCGATCGCCGAGCGCATCCGCGCCGTCGGCCACGTGGCGCCGGGTTCGTACGCGGAATTCGGCAAGTTGAGCTCGCTGCCCGACGCACCTGCAGTGCCGCCGAAGGCGATGAAGATGGTGCGCATCCTGCAGGAAGGCCACGAGGCCGTCGCGAGGACTGCTCGCAGCCTGCTGCCAATCGTCGCGGCGGCGAGCGACGAGCCGACCACGGATCTGCTCGTCCAACGACTGACCGTCCACGAGCAGACGGCCTGGATGCTGCGCTCGTTGCTCGAGAAGTAGTCGCCGGTCCTCGCAGGCGGAGGCCGGACGAGCGCCGACCTCCGCCGCGAGTTTCCTTCCCCCGGCTAAGCCAGGTCGAACCGATCCAGGTTCATTACCTTGGTCCAGGCTGCAACAAAGTCCCGCACGAACTTCTGCCGGTTGTCGTCGCAGGCATAGACCTCGGCCAGTGCCCGCAGCTCTGAGTTCGAACCAAACACCAGGTCGACCCGGGTGCCCGTCCATTTGACCTGGCCCGAGGCGCGATCACGTCCTTCATAGACGCCCTCGGTCGACGAGGCCCGCCACTCCACGTTCATGTCGAGCAAGTTGACGAAGAAGTCGTTCGTCAGTGTTCCAGGTGCGCTGGTGAGCACGCCGTGCCGGGACTGCCCGACGTTGGCATTCAAGGCGCGCAGCCCGCCCAACAGCACCGTCATCTCGGGAGCGGTGAGGGTCAGCAACTGGGCGCGATCCAGCAGCAGTTCCTCGGCGGGAGTCTTCAGGCCCGCACGCTGATAGTTGCGGAAGCCGTCGGCCACGGGTTCCAGCGGGGCGAACGACTCTACGTCGGTCTGCGCTTGCGATGCGTCCGTACGCCCGGGCGAGAAGGGCACCTTCAGTTCTTGGCCCGCCTTCCTGGCGGCCCCCTCGACCGCAGCGCAGCCCGCCAGCACGATGAGGTCCGCCAGCGAGATCCTTTTCTTGCCGGACTGGGCGCCGTTGAACTCCTTCTGGATGGACTCGAGCTTCTGCAGCACCGCGGCGAGGGCCGCCGGCTGGTTCACTGCCCAGTCCTTCTGTGGCGCGAGGCGAATGCGTGCGCCGTTGGCTCCACCACGCTTGTCCGAGCCGCGGAACGTCGCTGCCGACGCCCATGCGGTGGTGACGAGCTGGGAGATCGACAAGCCCGACGCAAGGACCGTGGCCTTCAAAGCCGTGATGTCCTGCTCGTTCACCAGTTCGTGGTCCACCGCCGGGACCGGGTCCTGCCAGATCAGCTCTTCTGAAGGCACTTCCGGGCCAAGGTAGCGTGCGCGCGGGCCCATGTCGCGGTGGGTCAGCTTGAACCAGGCTCGGGCGAAGGCGTCGGCGAAGGCCTGCGGATCCTTGTGGAAGCGGCGCGAGATCTTCTCGTACGCCGGATCGAAGCGCAGCGACAGGTCCGCCGTGGTCATCATCGGCGGGTGCTTCTGCGACGGGTCGTGCGCGTCGGGGATCATGTGCTGCGGCTTCACGTTCTTTGCCACCCACTGGTGGGCTCCGGCGGGGCTCTTCGTCAGCTCCCATTCGTAGCCGAACAGCATGTCGAAGTAGCCCATGTCCCACGTCGTCGGGTTCGGCTTCCAGGCGCCCTCGATGCCGCTCGTGGTGGTGTGGACGCCCTTGCCGCTGCCGAAGGCATTCTTCCAGCCGAGGCCCATCTCCTCGATGGGTGCGGCTTCGGGCGCGGGCCCGACGAGCGCCGGATCGCCGGCCCCATGCGCCTTGCCGAAGGTGTGGCCGCCGGCCACCAGCGCGACGGTCTCCTCGTCGTTCATCGCCATGCGCGCGAAGGTTTCGCGCACGTCGCGGCCTGAGGCGACCGGGTCCGGGTTGCCGTCCGGCCCTTCCGGGTTGACGTAGATCAGGCCCATCTGCACCGCGGCCAGCGGGTTCTCGAGCACCCGGTCGCCGGTGTAGCGGCTCTTCGGCTTGTCGCTGGTCGCGAGCCACTGCTCCTCGGCGCCCCAGTAGACGTCTTCTTCCGGCTCCCAGATGTCAACGCGCCCGCCGCCGAAGCCAAAGGTCTTGAAGCCCATGGACTCGAGGGCACAGTTGCCGGCCAGGATCATCAGGTCGGCCCAGGAGATCCTGTTGCCATACTTCCTCTTGATCGGCCACAGCAGTCGGCGCGCCTTGTCGAGGTTGCCGTTGTCGGGCCAGCTGTTGATCGGCGCGAAACGCTGGTTGCCGCTGCCGCCGCCGCCGCGCCCGTCCGACGTGCGGTAGGTGCCCGCGCTGTGCCAGGCCATGCGGATGAACAGGCCGCCGTAGTGGCCCCAGTCGGCCGGCCACCAGTCCTGCGAATCCGTCATCAACGCATGAAGATCCTTCTTCAGCGCGGCCAGGTCGAGCTTCTTGAACTCGGCGGCATAGTCGAACTGCTCGCCCATGGGATTGGACTTCGCAGAGTGCTGGTGCAGGATCTGCAGGTTCAGCCGGTTCGGCCACCAGTCGCTGTTCGACTGCGCGCCGGCATGGGTACGGGCACCGTGGATCGCGGCGTACGGGCACTTCGCTTCGCTAGACATGGCTTGCTCCTGGCGTTCCTGGCGGATCTAGATGCAATGTAGTCCGGGGCCGGCTGGCGATCCAATTCATTCCGATGATGGGGGTCATAGGCACGACCACTCGGGCGCGCTCGATTTCGATGAGGGCTGTGCCTCTCAGCGCTGCGCCTCATCAGCCGCGAAGCGCCGGGCGCCACGTGCCATCAACGCGACGAATCGTGGATGCTCGCGAATCTGATCGAGGCTGTTGTCGGCCTGCATCCACAGCACCCAGCCGTGACTGACCTTGTCGATCCAGGGCTCGATCAGGTCGACCGCCATTTCCGCGTCGCCCAGCCTCGCCATCGCGCAGGCGAGGTTGTAGTGCAGTCGCGCGTTGTCCGGGTCGAACAGCAGCGCCCGCCTGGTCCATTCGCGCGCACGGTCGGCGTTGCCGAGACCGGCCAGCGACGTCACCAGGAATCCAAGCGCACCGCTGTGGTCCGGTTCGTCCGCCAGGATTGCTTCGCAGCGCGTCAGCGCGCGTCGTTCAGCCGCCAACGTGGCTTCGCGCTCGCCGAGTGCTTCGTAAGCCTGCACCACCATTCCGGCCGGCCAGTAGGCGTCCGGGTCGAGCTCGATGGCGCGCTCCAGGTGCGCGATTGCCGTCCGGTAATCACGCCGCCCGATGGCGACGGCCCCGACGATCGCGTGCGCATCGTAGCAATCGGGATCGAGCCGCAACGCGGTGGCGAGCACGTCGTCGACCGGTTCCTGTTCCAGCAGGCCGCGCACCATGGCTTCGGCGAGCGCGGCGTGCCCCTCTGCCACGGACGGGTCCGCTGCAATGGCCTTCTCTGCGGACGCACGCGCGCTCGCGATGGAGTAGCCCTCGACGCCGCGCTGGCTCAACTCCGCCTCGGCCAGCGACATCAGTGCCCAGCCCTTCGCGAAGCCGGGGTCCAGCTCGACCACGCGCCTGCAGATGCGCAGGATGACCGGCTTGAGCCGCTCGCTGCCCTTGCGCTGGAAGCCGCGGGCCATCAGGAACAGTTCGTAGGCTTCCGGGTTCGTGGTGGACCGCTGCTCGATCGCCGCCTTCTCCGCCGGCAGCAGCTTGACCTTGAGGGCCGCGACGATGGCCTTCGAGATCTCGTCCTGGATCGCGAAAATGTCGTCCAGCGTGCGGTCGTAGCGCTCCGCCCAGACCTGCGTCTCAGTCGCCGCTTCCAGCAGTTGCGCGGTGATCCGCACACGGTTGCCGGACTTGCGGACGCTGCCTTCCATGACGTGCGTGACCTTCAGCGCGCGTGCGAGCTGCGCCGGCGCGACGGTCTTGCCCTTGTACGAGAACGCTGCATTGCGTGACGCGACCGCAAGCGCGGAAACACGGCCGAGATCGGTGATGATGTCCTCGGTCACGCCGTCGCTGAAGTACTCCTGCTCCGGATCGCCGCTCATGTTGACGAACGGCAGGATTGCTACGCCGGGCCTGGTTGGTTGAGGGGGAGGGGATGGCGTGGTCGTTACCGGCGAAGTCGCAGTGTCGGACTGCAGATCGCGCGGCGCCGCCCGCGAATCAACCAGGCGCCGCACATCGGCAACGAGCCCCTGCCAGGCCCTGTCCCCGTCGTCGCCCTGCCAGTGTGAGAGGTCGGCGGTATGGGTCAACTCAAAGATGATCGGCCGCTGGCACGGCTCGATCGTCACGGGCACGAGCGTGCGGTTGCGATCGGCCTGCGTCGCTTCGGCCCGCACCCAGCGCGACACCACCGAACTCAGCGACCAGAGCACGACGACCGCCTTCGCCTCGCGCAGTGCGCGTTCGATGGTCTCGTCGAAGGCTTCGCCGGACCTGAGTGCATCGTCCCACCACACCGACAAGCCGGTCGACTGGAACGACTCGGCGAAGCGGCGGGCGGTATCGCCGTCCTCGCGGGCGTAGGAAATGAAGACGTCCGCCATGGGCACCTGCGGCAGGATTGGCACGGGCCCGGCAAGCCGGGATGCAGCGCAAGTATAGGCACATACTCAGCCAGCGGCAGTCGCGCGGTACCAGTCGACCTTGCGCGTCACGACCATGATCGCAGCCAGGATCAGGAACAGCAGCCCGGCGCCGAGTACCAGTGCGTTGTCCTCGCTGATCAACAGCCCGTACAGAGCGGCGTACAGCGTGCCGAGCAAGGCCGCGAAGCCGGCACCGCGCAGCCACCCGCCGAGCACGTGCCCGAGGTAGTAGCCGATGAGGGTCACGCACGCGACGACTGCCACGAAGTAGGCGATGCCGAATGGAATGCGCTCGGACAGCGCCAGCAACAGCAGGAAGAAGATCGCGACCGCGAGGCCGACGAGCCCGTACTGGATCGGATGGATGCGCAGCTGCTTGAGGAACTCGAACATGAAGAACGCGACGAACGTGAGCAGCACGAACAGCACGCCGTACTTGGTGGCGCGGTCCACCTGCGAGTAGACGTTCACGGGATCGACCAGCGACACGCCGATTGCATCGACCGCCTCGGCTGCATCGGTTGAACCCTGGGGGGCGCGTCGGCTCATCCCTGCCCGGAACTGTGACTGGGCATTGCTCGCCAGCGACGACACATCCCAGCGCGCCTTGAAGCCGTCCGGCCCGATAGCCCGAGTGCGCGGCAGGAAATCGCCATGGAACTGCGGATGTGGCCAGCTCGACTGCAGTTCGATCACGTTGCGCTCGGCGAGGGGAGCGATCGACAACGTCTCGGTTCCCTGCAGCGAGGACTTGAACTCGACGTCGAGTTCGAGCGTCGCCCCTGCGGCCGGCGCGTCGAGCGTCGCATGCAGGCCGCTCCTGCCGTGACCCTGGCCCTGGATGAGCCTTCGCTGCACTCCCGACACCCGGAGCGACGGAACGCCGATCAGGCCGCGCACGTCGCGGATGCCGAAGCCAAGTTGCGGCTCACCGATGGTGCGCGGCGTCGCCGGGTCCTCGTCGTGCGGAATCTGGCACCCGAAACGTTGCGCGCTGCGTCGAGTCCAGCTCGAACACACGCACCTCGTGCAGTCCGCGCATCCTCGGCAGCGAGCGCACCGAGCCCTGGACCTCCAGCGACTGCGGGAAGAACACCCACGTCCCGGTCTTTACCTGCTCGACTCGACGCTGTGCCCCATTCGCATCGACCTGGGTCGTGATCACGCGGTCCGTGAACGGCACGAACAGGACGGGCCCCTCGAGCGACTGCGCCCCGGCAGTGCTGCGGGCGATCTCGTCGACTGCCTCGGCGCGGTAGCGCTGCCGATCCTGGACGGTGCCGCGGATCAGCGACAGCGCGAGCAGGATGGCGATGGTCAGGCCGAATATCGCCAGTGTCTTGAATGCAAATCGCATGCTGCCTCCCGGTTGGTGTCGGAGGCAGTGTCGGCGCGGCGTGCGGGCCGGTGATGGCTGCTGGGTGAAGTGACTGTGAAGTCAGGCTGGCAGCGACAGCCTCGCGACGGCACCGCCACCCTCGCGATTGGCGAGCGTCGCTTCTCCGCCGTGCAGTGCAACGGCCTCGGCGACGAAGCTCAGCCCCAGGCCGCTGCTGCGGCTCCCGCCGCCCGGCCGCGGCAGCGAATAGAAGCGCTCGAATGCCCGGCCCAGCGCGTAGTCGGGAACGCCCGGCCCGCGATCGGCGACGTCGATGTCCCAGTGTGCGCCATTGCGGTTGATCGTCACCTCCACCAGGCTGCCCTGCGGCGCGAAATCGGCCGCGTTCTCTACGACGTTCAACAGCGCCTGTCGCAACAGGAAGGCATCGCCTTGCACCACGGCCGGCTGCCCGGTGATCCGCACCGACAAGCCACGGCTTTGCAGCTTCTGCGCCAGCTGTTCCGCAGCGCTCTCGGCCAGGGCGACCAGCTCGACCGGTTCGGGTTCTTCGATCCGCTGGCGATGTTCGACCGCGGCCAGCGCCAGCAGCTTGTCGATCATTTCGGCGAGCCGATCGCCCTGCGCGCGAATCGTGGCGATGAACCTCGCACGGTCGGCGGCCGGCATCGCGCTGCCGCCGGATTCCACCAGCTCCGCACTGCCGCGGATCGCCGCCAACGGGCTCTTCAGCTCGTGCGTGAGGGCGTGGACATACTGCTCGACGTACTGCTTGCCCTCGAGACGTTCGCGCATCGTCGCCAGCGCGCGCCCGAGGTCGCCGAACTCGCCCGCGGCCTCCGGCGGTGCGACTCGTTCGCCCGCGGTCACTGCGTCGGCGTAGCGGCGCAGTGCGCCCACTTGACGTGACAGCCACCACGCCACCAGCAGGCCGATCGCCAGCGCGGTCCCGAGCAGCACCAGGCCCCAGCGCAGGATGGTGTGCTGGCTGCGCTCGATGAACGGCGCAATGGTCCGGTTCGGCTTTGCGACGGTCAGCACGCCGACGATCTGCGCACGCCCGCTGCTGCGGTCGACGATCGGTGCGGCGACGTACATCACCGTGGAAGCCTCATCGGTCGGGTCGTCGGGCGTCGAGCGCGCCCCGTAGCGGCCGCGCAAGGTCAGGTAGACGTCATTCCAGCGGGAATAGTCCTGGCCGACGTCCCGGCCACTGGAATCGAACACCACGATGCCGCGTGCGTCGGTGACGTAGATGCGCGTGCCGACGCGGCGCTTGCTGAAGCCCCAGATCTCCGCGCCGAGGTCCCGGTCCGTCAGTTCCCGCACGCTGGCGGCGAAGCGGCCGCGGTCGATCTGGCCCGCGAGCAGGTCGTCCTTCGCCTGGCCCGCGAGCAGGTTGGCCGTGTCGACCAGGGTGTCCTCCATGGCCTGACGCACACCCGGCTTTACCTCCTGCACGAATACGCGCGCGAGCAGGATCGCGGCGATCGCGACGATCAGGAAATATCCGAGCAGGACACGCAGGCCGATGCGCATGGGGTCAGGCCTCGACCCGGCTCAAGTGTCGGCGTCGAGCGAGTAGCCGAGGCCGCGGTGGGTACGGATCGGCCCCTCGCCGTCGCCGTCAGCCGTCGCGCGCAGCTTTGCTCGCAGTGTCTTGATGTGGGTGTCGACGGTCCGGTCGGTGCTTTCGAGGGCATCCGCCCACACGCGGTCCATCAACTGCGTGCGGGAGAGCACCGCACCCGGGCGCGCGAGCAGCGCTTCGAGCACACCGTACTCGTAGCGCGTGAGGTCGAGCAGGTGCCCGTGGTAGCGGATTCGCAGGCCGTCCCGGTCCAGGTCGAAGGCGCCGATGCGCTGCCAGCGTGCCTGTGCTGCCTGGTCTCGCCGGCGCAGGCGGGCCCGCACGCGCGCGACCAGTTCGCGCGGCGAAAACGGCTTGACCACGTAGTCATCGGCGCCGAGCTCGAGTCCCAGCACGCGATCGAGTTCCGCGGCACGCGCCGTCAGGAAGATCGCCGGCACGTCACTGAAGGCGCGCAGCGCCCGGCACACGTCGAAGCCGGTCATGTCGGGCAGCCCGACGTCGAGGACTACGAGATCGATCCCGCCAGCCTTCACTCGCGGTGCTACGGCACCGCCCAGCAGGAAGTGTTCGACCGCAAACCCTTCCGCGCGCAGCGCGTAGGCCACGGTGTCGGCAATCGCCTGCTCGTCTTCGGCGATGAGTATGGTCGGCATCGCGGCCATGATGTGTTGCACGGCCGTCGCATTTCAACTCCAGGTTGGCGCAGGTCAGAGCGCGCCCAGCACCTTGGCGATGAGGATCTTGGCGATCAGCGCCGCCGGATAGACCAGCGCGTAGCCATGCGCCACCCGACTGTCGTAGCCGGTGCGGCCGTTGGCGAATGCAAGCACGGCAGGCTGCGTGTGCGCAGCTGCGAGCACTCCCGACAACCGCGTCCGCCCCATGCTGAAGACACGCCGCATCACTATGAACATGCCGCAAGAGACGCTGGCAGTGATGGCGATGCCGAGCACGAAGATCCGCACGCCGTCGCCGCTCGCCAGTGCCGTGCCCAGCTGGATGCCGGCGCGCGTCCCGGCGTGCGCGAGAAACGCGAGCAGTCCGAAGTCCGCCATCGTCTGCCCGGCCGAGTGCGGCATCGTGGTCAGGAAAGGACCGATGCGCCCGATCTTGCCGAAGACCAGACCGACGAGCAGCGTGCCGGCCGCAGGTCCCATGGAGAACGCCATGCCCGGCAGCGGCAGCACGACGCTGCCGAGCAGCAACCCGAGCGTCATGCCGGTGCCGAGCACCATCGGGCGCAGGTCGGACAGGCCGCGCTCGGAATCGCCGAGGAACGCCGTCACGTCGGTCATCTGCTCTCTTGGGGCGATGATGCGCAGGCGGTCGCCGGGCTGCAGCACGAACGAGTCGCTGGCCAGTACGTCGACGTCGCCGCGCCGCACTCGGATCACCTTCGCACCGAATCGGCGCATCAGGTCGAGGTCGCCGATCGAGCGGCCGGCCAGCTCTTCGTTGGAGAGCGTGATCCGACGGAAGTCGACGCCGGCCCGGCTGGCCTCGAGGGACTCCGTCGCCGCGTGACCGAGTTCGGTCGTCACTTGCTCAACCAGGTCGACCGGTCCGACGACGGTGACGATGTCTCCGCGCCGCAGGCGTGCGTCGTCGCTCGGTGCCTGCACGTCGTCCGCGGACGTCCCGTGCTGCAGGCGAGAGAAGCGGATCGCGTGCCGGTAGCGTCGTTCCAGTTCGCCGACGCTGGGCTCCGCGGCACTGTCCACCTCGATGCTGCGGCTCACCAGCGGCGCGGGCACGTCGGTGTCCTCGCCGCGACCACGCAAGGCAAGGCTGGTGGCGAGCAGTGGCCCCACCACGCCGCACAGGTACGTCACCGCATACGCGATCGTTGGACCCGCATCGTCGTGGGCCGCTTCGCGTGCTGCGGCCAGGGCGGGCGTGTTGGTCAGCGCCCCGGCGAAGCTGCCGGCGACCACGGCACCGGACAGGCCGAGCAGGTGACCGCCGACCACGGCGATCAGTGCCCCGACGATGAGTACCCCGAGGGTCGCGAGGATGGGTCCGTACCCGCTGCGCAGCGACGCGAAAAAGGCCGGGCCCGACATGTTGCCGACCGAGAAAGTGAACAGCACCAGCCCCAGCGTGCCCAGCGCCTCGGGAACGACGAGTCGGTAGCCACGCGTGGCGGCGACAAAGCTGGTCGCCATTCCCAGGAACAGGACCGCGGCCGCGCCAAGCTCGACGCCACCGAAGCGGATGCGTCCGATCAACGCTCCCGTGCCCAGCAACAGGAACAGCAGCAGCAGGTCCTGCCGAGCCAGGAAGTCGAGGGCGGCGTCGAGGGTGTCCATGGGGAGGGCTCGCAGTGTCGGCGTCACGCGCCGCTGCGTAACCTGTGAATTACCGAGACACGCCTGCGGCGACGGCTCGCCGTCGTGCGCGTCAAATGCGACTCGATAGCATCCGGTGGTGCGGCGGACCGTCTCGTCCGGCTTGACCTGCATCAAGGCGCCGCGGGCGCGCACACCTGTCGGATCCGCTCGGCCGCAACCACATGATGGCGGCCACCTGCACGGCGCACCGGCGTACGTCAGCGAGATACTGCGCATGCTCGGCCTCGACGTGTACCAGACGTTCTACGTGCCGACCTGGGCACTCGTGGTCATGGGGATCCTGATCCTCGCGATGCCGTTGGTGGCGGTCGTCACCACGCGCGGGCGCGCAGCATCGTTGCGGCGCCGGCGGTGGAGTAAAGTACGTGCTGTCCGTTCCATCACGCCGAGGAGAATTGCGATGAAGAGCCTGTCCCTGCTCCAGGTGCTGCTCGCCGCCGGTTCGCTGGCCTGTGTCCCCGCCTACGCGGCCGACGTTGCGGCGGGTAAGGCCAAGGCGGAGGAGGCCTGCGCGGACTGCCATGGCGACGACGGCAAGGGTGACGACGAGAGTCCCGACATCGTCAAGCTGACGGCGAAGGAATTCGTCAAGGCGATGGAGGAATACCAGAGCGGCGCCCGCACCAAGAGCCAGAAGATGACCAAGGCCGCCAAGAAGCTCAGCGCAGCCGAGGTTGCCAACGTGGCGGCGTACTACGAAACGCTGAAGTGACGCGGCGCTGGCGGTGAGCCGACGCCCCGCTACGGCATGAAGTCGGCGGCCAGCGCGAGCATGTAGACGCGGGTGGCGTCGAACGTTCCGGTCAGCGGTGGTCGGCCGGGCAACGGCAATGGATGCACCAGCTGCACGACCTGCGCATCGGCCTGCAGGCCGATGGACAGCGCTGCGCGCACGCGTAACGCGTCACTGATCGATCGCTCGACCCCGGCAGCGATCTTCCACTGCTCCGCTACCGGGAAATACACGGGGACGCCGTCATCCGTTGCAGGGTTGCTCTCGTAGCTGACGCCCGCCGAGCCGGCCCAGTCGTCACCGAACGAGTGGCGCACTCCGACTGAGATTCCCCACGTATCCTGCAGGCCGCCGGCGATCATCGGTGACGATTGTCCCGGCAGTTTCATTGTCGCGTCCCCGAACCTCGACCAGTCCTGCCACGACAGGCCCAGCGCCGCCGTCGTGCCGTTGCCCGCCTGGTGCGCCACGCCGAGCAATACCTGTTGCGGCACCGTGAGTTCGAGCCTGGCAACGTCGTCGGGCGGCAGCAGCGTCGCCAGCACCGGGTGCAGGCCCTTCGCGGTGACGTCGAGTGGCACGGAATGATCGACCGGTGCCGTCCACGCCAGTCCGAATCGGAGACTGTCGGTCGGCGCATACGTCAGGCCCAACTGGCCGCCCACGGCCCAGGACTGACCGCTCAACTCGAGCTGGCCATCCGGCAGTCCGGCGGGCGGTCCGTAGAACATCGCGTCGTTGGCGATCGCGATGCGCGCCTCGGGTTCGGCGAGCTGGGCGGCCAGCGATGCACCGACGACCAGTCGATCCGTCGCCTGCCAGGCGACGGTTGGCGCGATGTTGAAGGTTGCCAGGCCCGCTTGCTCGATGATGCGACGACCTGCCCACTGGTTGCCGACATCGAAGGACAGGCCGAGATAGCTGTACGCCCCGATGCCGTAGGTGAATCGATCGTTGCGCCGGGCCGCATACAGTGCCGGGATCACATTGACGCCTTCCTCGTTCGTCGCCGTCGCCGGTGTCGCAGCGGATCCCCGGAACTCGAAGTCCAGCTCGAGTGGCATCGCTGCCGCAGTGATCGTCGTGCCGGACAGGCTGCCGATGGCCGCGGGGTTCGAGGCGAGCGAAGCTGCGTCCAGTGCCAGGGCCGCGCGTCCTGCCCCGGCCATGCCCATGTCCGCGCCACCGGTTTCGGCGAGCCATGGTCCTGCTCCCCAGCAGGGCGCGGCGAGCGCGCACGCTGCGACGCTGGCCACTGCAGTCAGTGCGCGAAGCGCGTGGTCATGGTGCATGGTCGTTATCCGCTTGGAGTGGCCAGGGAACACGACCTTAGTCCCTCGTCACGGTGGTGGTTATCGTTTCCCACCGTGCCGTTTTGCCTTTTCTTTCGCTACACTGCCGGCCGACATGACCAGTTCCGCAACTCGCGTGCGCCGGATCCTCCGGCGGATCGTCGGCAGGCCGGTTGCGAGCGGCCGCATCCCGGGTCGGCTGCCGCTGGTCCTGGAGCGTCACCAGGCGCTGTTTGAATCGGTCACGGTGCCGCCATTGCCCGCGCCGCTGTTGCTCGTGCACACGGGCGGCAAGCCGATGGCTTACCTCACTTCGGGCCGGCAGCAGTCGAAGCAGTCACTGCCCGGGCTGGTGACGTTCCTGCCGCGCCACGTGCGCTCCGAAGTGGCCCTGCGGGGAGTGGGCGAGGGCACCGTCGTCTACTTCGACGGTGAACGGAGCTTGCCGGCGTGGTTGCTCCGCAGCAGGGACCGCGAGCCCGTGACGTTCACCAACGACGTGGTCGTGTCGATCACGCGCCGCCTGATGGGCGAGCTCGAGTCACGGGCGCCGACCGAGTCCTACCTGAAATCGCTGGCCAATGCCCTGCTCGCCGAGTTGCAGCGCGAACTTGAACGCACGCGAGTCGCCTCCAGCTTGCCGGCCTCGCGGAGCGGCCTCCGCATAGCGCACACCGCCATCCAGCACATGCAGGCCAACCTCGGCGCACCACTGTCGGTGCACGACCTGGCCCAGCGGTGCGGAGTTGGCGTCACGAGCTTCTCGAGCCGCTTCCGCCAGGCCACCGGCGTCACGCCACACCGCTACCTGCGCCGGGCCAGGATCGAGCGGTCCTGCGAGCTGCTGCGCGCCACCAGTCTCACCATCGGCGAAGTGAGCGAGTCCGTCGGCTTCCGCGGCCAGAGCCATTTCTGCCGTGCGTTCGCCGCCGAGCGCGGTCTCACGCCGTCGGCGTACCGCCGTGCCCTGCGTAGCGCATCAGCATTGTCGAATCGTTCGCGACGGCCAGGGCCAGCCGGGAACGCCAGATGAATGCCGTCTGCCCCCACCGTCCGCCTTGTCCCGGGTGCCCGCGGTACGGCGTGCCCGGCATCGCGCCTGCGCCCCGTGAGGCTCTCGAGGGGCTGGCGCACCTGCATGGCCTGGCCGGTCTGCCCGTGGTGTCCGGGGCAACGAGCGGATTCCGCTTGCGCGCGAGGCTCGCCATCCGCGGTCGACGCGGCGCGCCGAAAGTCGGGATGTTCCAGCTCGGCACGCACCGAGTGGTGCCCATCCCGGACTGCAGTGTCCACCATCCGCTGATCAATCGCGTCGTTGCGGTCGTGCGCCGCAGCCTCGTCGACGCCGACGTGACCAGCTACGCGGAAGTCGCCCACGCGGGCCTCGCCCGCTACCTGCAGGTGGTGGTGGAGCGCAGCACGCAGACCGCGCAGGTCGTGCTGGTCGCCAACGGTCCTGCGGCCGCTCCCCTGGCGGCCTGCCTCGACCTGATCCGCGAGCGGCTCGGTGACGAGCTGCACAGCCTGTGGTTCAACTCGAACTGCGAACGCTCCAACACCATCCTGGGCCCGCATTTCCAGAACTGGTGCGGACCCGCCAGCGTGATCGAGCGCTTCGGGGGAGCGGCGGTGCATTTCCCGCCGGGGGCGTTCGGCCAGAACAATCTGGACATCGCGGAACGCATCGTCGAGCACGTGCGGGCGCGGGTCCCCGAGGGTGCGCGAGTGGCGGAGTTCTATGCGGGTGTCGGCGCCATCGGCCTGTCCCTGCTGGCGGGCGTGAGCGAATTGCGCATGAACGAGCTGAGCCTGCATTCGCTGCATGGCATGGCGCTCGGGCTCGCGGAGCTTGATCCAGCGAACCGGGTCAAGGTCACCGTCGTGCCGGGGCCGGCCGGCGCGGTTGCTGCCGACGCAGCCTCAGCCGCACAGGTCGTGATCGTCGATCCGCCGCGCAAGGGGCTGGACCAGGAACTGATCGAGTACCTCTGCGCGCACTCGCCGGAGCGCCTCATCTACGTGAGCTGCGGACTCGAGTCGCTGCTGCGCGACACCGCGCAACTCACTTCGCGTGGCGAGTTGCGGCTGGCTGACCTGGCCGCGTTCAACCTCATGCCGTTCACGGAGCACGTCGAGACCGTTGCCTGCTTCGAGCGTGCCTGACAGCACGCCTGCGGCCGGTCAGGGCACCATCGCCAGGAACAGGAACACGGCGAACACGGAGCCGACCAGCAGCAGCGCGCAGGCCGCCACCGGCGGGGCCCAGGACGACGCGGTCAGGCGTTCAACACCGCGGGCGGCGGCGCTCATGGCCGAGAAATCTGCTCAACGCGGAGGGTTGTGGAAATTCCAGGCGCCGGAGGGCGTCTTGCACAGCGTGAACTCGCCGCCGCCGCTGCGGCCACGCGCCGTCACGTCGAGACGGGTGCGACGACACCCCTGGCGGCTGCCGATGTCGACGGTGCCCAGGATCCGGATCGTGCCCGTCGCGCCGGTCGCTGGGTTGGTCCACTCGCCGTCGGTGCCGCTGTCGAGCGCCTCCCGGGTGGCGCGGGTGCCGATCTCGATGTCCGCCGGCGTGAGCTGGTTGAACACCGAGGTGCGCAGGAACCGATAGTTGAAAGCGTGCGCTGCCGGCATGGCGGCTATCAGGCACACTGCCAGCAGCGCGGCAACAGAACGGTGGCGCACGGCGACTCTCCCTGAGGATCGACATCGGAGCCGCGATCCTAACCGGATTCGGCGCCAGTGGCAGGCCCCAGTTGCGGTCCGGGACGTGTCAGCGTTCGCGCCGGGCCAGTTGCCGCTTCAGGGCGGCGATGCTGGTGAGCAGCTGTTCGTTCTCGGCACGGGACGCGGCCAGGCGGCGAGCCACGAACAGTACGGTCCCGATCAGGCAGCCAATGATCAAAGCATTCACCGCCGTTCGTCAGCGCCGACGGAAGAAGTTCGGCCGCGAAGACGCCGCCGCGGGTCGCTCGTCCTTGTGACGGAAGTTGATGCGCCCCTTGGACAGGTCGTAGGGGGACATCTCCAGGGTCACCTTGTCGCCGGCCAGGATGCGGATACGGTGCTTGCGCATCTTGCCGGACAGGTAGGCGGTCACCTCGACGCCGTTCTCCAGCGTGACGACAAAACGGGTGTCCGGCAGGACCGTGCTGACGGTGCCCTGCATGTCGATCAATTCTTCCTTGGCCAAGACCATCACCTCGTGAACGGCGGGGGAACGCCGATGACACTGAGATGAACGGAAGCGCGGGCGCACTCCAGAAGACGAAGGTCAGGCGGCCGGGGCACGATACAGGAAAAAGTCCACGCCCGGCCGCAATGATGCGTATACTGCGCCCCGGGTAGTCACCCTTCTACTTTCTGTCCCGGGCCCGACGCGCCATTCCAGGCGCCCAGCGGCCCAGCGCTAAGCCGAAGAGTTTCCGATCCACGTGGCACCGTTGCCACGCGTCTGTGATCGTTCCGCGCTTCGGCCGGGGATATCAGTCGCGGAGCCCCGCATGCCTTTCTCCCAGGTCCCGATGACCGTTGACCCAACTGGGCGCGGCGTCACGGACCCCTGTCAGTGAGTATTTTCAATGAGCAAGATCTACGTTGGTAACCTGCCTTTCTCGGCCGACGAAGCCGCGGTCCGCACGCTGTTCGGACAGCACGGCACGGTCGAGTCCGTCGCCCTCATCACCGACCGTGACACCGGCCAGCCGCGTGGCTTCGGCTTCGTGGAAATGGCGAACGCCGATGCGGCGCGCGCCATCCAGAGCCTGAACGGCCACCAGATGGACGGTCGCGCGCTGAAGGTCAACGAGGCCCAGCCGAAGACCGATCGTCCGCGTCGCGCCTGGTAATCAGGCAAGCGCGGATCTGGCACGCGCGGCGGCGGTGGGCAACCACTGCCAGCGCATGCAAGGCGAACGGCCCCTTCGGGGGCCGTTTCGTTTTCCGGCCTACGCGCTGGCGCCGACCGGCTCCTGCAGCCACGCGCGCAGCTGCGAGTAGACCTCCGGCCGGTGCAGCAGCTCGAGGTGTCCCATCTCGTAGCCGATCCAGCGGCGGCCCTTCGGCACACCGAGCGCCCGTGAGCGGTCCGGGTGTCGCCCGAGCGCGCTGTCGAGCGGCACCAGGCCGTCACCGACCAGGCGGTCCGCGAGGAGGCTGCGCCGCGCACCCAGCGTGGCGGCGGCTGCGTAGCACCGTACATCGCGCGGCAATCGTGCGAATCCGTTCCCCTCGGTCGTGACTGCGCCATGCCGCAGGTCCTGGATGCCGGCGCTGACCGACTTGCCGACACGGGTGAGCGGGGCGGAATACGGACTCAGGTCCATGGCCGCGAGCAGCCCTCGGCTGCCACGTTCGACCGGGGAACCGTGATGCGGCGTGCCCAGGAACACCAGCCGGCGCAGCTGCGCGGGCCATGCATGGCCCTGCTGCCCGCCGTAGTGGCAGGCGCTGCGCGCCACCAGCCCGCCCATGCTGTGGCCGAGGATCGTCAGTTCCTCGATCGGGCTCGGCCAGTTCGCGACGAGCGCCTCGAGCAGTGCGGCGAATTCACGGCCGTTCTCGCCGACGCGCCGGCCGCTGTTGTAGTGGAGGTAGAGCGGCGTGTAACCGAGCTCGTCGGCCAGCGCGGCGCCGTGGTCGAATCCTTCGCGGTTCCAGCGCAGGTCGTTCATGCACAGCCCGTGCACCAGGACGAGCAGCTTCGCCGAAGGGGGCGCTCCTGTGGCCCGGCCGAGCGTGTCCTGCAGGCACGTCACGTCGACCGGCCGGCCCCCGTGACGCAGGGACATGCTGATCGCGAGCGGATTGCCGGTGCGCGCCAGGTAGTCGCCGTGCGTGCCGTTCACGGCGGCGACGAACGCCTCGCGACCGGCCGTGGTCTCGCCCTCGGGCAGCAGGTCCGCCAGCGGCGCCAGTGATGCGTCGAGTCCGCGGCCGATCAATCGCGTGCTGCCACGGATGCTGCGATACACGAGCCCGGTGATGCCCCGGGTGGCGCCTTCCTTCGCCTTGCCGAGCGGGGCCGGCACCAGCTGGATCGTGCGATGCATGCGTTCCACCACGTCTACGATTCCCGTGGTCGCGTCGACCGCCATGCGTGCCGCGCCGCGGAAGTCCTCGAGATGTGTGCGGGTGGGTCCTGCCATGGGTCGGTCTCCTCAGTCGCTCAAGGCCCGGATGACCTCGATCGGGTTGTTGCGGATGGCGCGCAGCAGGGCGCGGGCCGTCTCGAGCAGGGTGATGAAAGTGTCGTGACTTACGGCGGGCCCGATAATGCTTTCCAGCCAGGCGGTCGTAACGTATGTCGGTGGCGTACCTGCGTCAATGGCGTAGTCCGACGGCAGGCTAAGATGCAGCGCTGGAGCAGCAGCCCTAAGCGCGTCACCGGGAGCCATCCATGAGCAAGCGCAGCGACATCATCTCGAACAGTCCCAGCCCGCTGATGAACCTGTTCCGCAAGGGACTGCTGCACGGCGCGGGCTACGACACCGACCGGCTCAAGGAACGGCCGCTGATCGCGATCGCCAACTCGCACACCGAGCTGACCACGGGCCACGCGCACCTCGACCGGCTGGCGGCGAAGGTTCGCGACGGCGTGCTCGCGGCCGGTGGCGAGTGCGCCGAGTTCAACGTGCCGGCGCCGTGCGACGGCGTGGCGATGGCCCACGACGGGATGCGCTTCGTGCTGGCACAGCGCGACCTCATCGCGGACATGATCGAGACGCACGTCCGGTCGCAGCCGTACGACGCCGTGGTGTTCATCGCCGGCTGCGACAAGATCAACCCGGGGATGATGATGGCGATGGCCCGGCTCGACCTGCCGGCGTTGTACCTGGCCGGCGGGCCCGGCCAGATGGACGTGCGCAACGTGCACGGCGCGCCGGCCTCGATCGACCACGGCGACCTGAAGCACGATTTCCAGCTGCTGGCCAAGTCGGCAACGTGCGCCACCTGTGGCGCCTGCGAGATCATGGGCACGGCCAACACCTTCCAGTGCCTCGCGGAGGCGTTCGGCATCTGCCTGCCGGGCAGCAGCAACATCCCGGGCTGGCACGCGGACAAGCTTGCCGCAGCGCGTGCCACGGGCGAGCGCATCGTGGCCATGGTCCGGGAAGGCCTTAATGCCCGGCAGATGTTCACGCCAGCCGCGTTCCGCAATGCGGTGGCCACCGCGATGTCGATCGGTGCGTCGACCAATACCGCCCTGCACCTGCCGGCCATCGCCCACGCCGCCGAGGTGCCTTTCACGCTGGCGGAGTTCGAAGCGGCGGACCATATTCCGACGCTGCTCGCGGTCAGCCCGAACGGCCCCTACGGCATCCAGGATCTCTGGGCGGCGGGTGGCATGCCGGCGGTGCTGCAACGCATCGAGCGCTTCCTGGACACGAGCGTGATGACCGTCACCGGGCGCCCACTGGCCCAGACGATTGCGGCGGCGACCGTGCGCAACGCCGCGGTGATTCCCGTCGTCGAGGACGCGTTCCGCAAGCGCGCCGGCATCACGGTGCTGCGCGGCAACCTCGCGCCCGACACCGCGATCATCAAGCAGGCCGGCGTCGCGGAAAGCATGCTGCAGTGCCAGGGTCCGGTCGTGTGCTTCAACTCCGAAGAGGACGCGATCAAGGCGGTCAGCGCTGGCCGGATCAGGGCCGGTGACGTCATCGTGCTGCGCTACCTGGGGCCTCGCGGCGCACCCGGAATGCCGGAGATGCTAGGTGCGACACTGGCGCTGAAGATGGCCGGGCTCGGCAATGCCGCGCTGGTGACGGATGGCCGCTTCTCGGGCGCCACGTCGGGCCCCTGCGTCGGCCACGTCTGTCCCGAGGCCATCGATGGTGGGCCGATCGCATTCATCGAGGACGGCGACCTCGTCGAGATCGACATCCCGGGACGCAAGCTCACGCTGCACGTCGACGATGCGACACTTGCCGAGCGCCGCAAGGCCTGGCAACCGCACGAGCGGCCGGTGCCGCACGGCTTCATGCGCCGGTACCGCAAGCACGTGCGGCCGGCCAGCGAGGGTGCGGTCCTCGATTGAAACGCCGTCAGTCGCCGGTCCCCTCGACCTTGACCAGGGCGTCCTCGACCAGGACGTCGTACTGGTAGCCCATGCCGAAGTCCTTGTCGAGGACGACCGGCCCGGTGAGCAGCACGGTGTCGCCGACGTTCGGCAGCGTGCCGGTAGTGGTTACGGTGAGGTCGTTGGTGCCCTCGGCGCCGGAGCCGTCGCGCACATGCAGCCAGTTCTTGCCCATGATGTTGGCGTTGGTCTTGACGACCTTGCCGCGCAATATGACCGGCTTGCCGGCCAGCTGGTCCTTCCCGGCGAACACCTCGGCGACGGTCATGCCGCCAGCGGCCCTCTCGATGCCGGCGAGGTCGACAGTCGCCGTGGGCGCTTCGGGCGTCGGGTGCGGCGGCATGGCGGGCGCGCTCGGCGCCGCGGCTGCCGGCGCCGCGGCGGGCGTGGTGGGCTGCTCTTTGCTGCAACCGGAAACGGACAGGGCAACGGCCACGGCGAGCAGGCTGCCGGTGATGGGTTTGCGCACGACGATTCTCCTCAAAGGATCTTGCCCGGGTTCAGCAGGTTGCGCGGATCGAGCGCCGTCTTCAAGGCGCGCATGACCGCCAGCTCCGGCTCGCTGCGGCTGATGGCCAGCCAGGGCTTCTTCTCGAGCCCGATGCCGTGCTCGGCCGACACCGCGCCGCGGAAGCTCGCCAGGCCGCCGTACACCACGGCCTCGATCTTGCCGCGGTCGGACATGTAGACCGCCGGCGGGACCTGGACCACGACGTGCAGGTTGCCATCGCCGAGGTGGCCGAAGATGAACAGGCGGTGGTCGGCGCCAATGGCCTCGACCAGCCTGTCCTTCAGCCCCCGCGCGTAGGCATCCATCTCGGCGATCGGCATCGAGATGTCGAAGACGACCGGCAGGCCGCCGTGCATCACCCGCTCGACGTCGTCGCGCAGCGCCCAGAAGCCGTGCGAGTCGGCATCCGACTGCGCGATGGCTGCGTCGACGATCAGGCCGGACTCGAACGCCGACTCCATCGCGGAGTTGAAGCGCTGCGTGTCGAGCTCGCGATCGGCGCCCTGGGATTCGACCAGCACGTAGTAGGGGTAGTCCTGCGCAATCGGCGGCCGGCCCTTGGCGGGTGCCGTCGTGACCAGCCGGTAGAACGACTGCCACATCACCTCGAACGACGACAGCGTGCCGCCGAGGCTGCGATCCATGTGCTTGAGGAACTTCGCCACGTTGTCGAAGGCGTCGAGGCCGACGAACGCGGTGTTAGCGGCGACGGGCTTCTCGCGCAGCCGCAGCACCAGGCGCGTGATGATCCCGAGCGTGCCTTCCGCGCCGACGAAGAACTGCTTGAGGTCGTAGCCGGTGTTGTTCTTGATCAGCGTGTTGAGCGAGGAGACCACGGTGCCGTCGGCGAGCACGACCTCGAGGCCGAGCACGGTGTCGCGCGTCATGCCGTAGCGGATCACGCGGTTGCCGCCCGCGTTGGTCGCCGCCATGCCGCCGAGCGTGGCCGTGCCGCGCGCCGGGAAGTCGACGGGATACAGCAGGTCGGCCGCGTCCGCCGCATCCTGCAATGCTTGCAGGCTGACCCCCGCCTGCACCACCGCCGTGCGCTGGATCGGATCGATGGCCTCGATGGCCTTCATGCGCTCGGTCGAGATCACCACCTGGCCGGGTTCGGTGTCCGCCCCGTGCACGAGGCCGGTGAGGCCGCCCATCGGCACGACCGTAACGCCGTGCGCGTGGCACCACTGCATCACGGCGGCGACCTGCTCGGTGCTGGCAGGCCGGGCCAGCGCCGCGGCCTTGAGGTTGTCCGGGCGCCAGACACCGGCCGAGCGCTTGGCGACCTCGGTCGCATCGAGCACCGCGGTCTCGCCGATCAGTGCGCGCAGTTCCTTGACGATGTCCATGCTGTCTCTCCCACCTTCGGCATCGCGATCACGCGGGCATGATAGATCGCCGGCGACCGCGCGGTCAGTACGCCGCCTGCAGCTCCTCGTTGACAAGCCCAAGCAGCTGCTCGTAGCCGAAGCTCGGCAGGGGCCGCCCGTTCACGAAATACTCCGGGGTCGCGGTCACCTTGAGTGCCATGGCGTCGGCACGGTCGCGCTCGATCCTGGCGGTCACTTCGGGCGAGTTCATGTCGGCCGCCAGGCGCTGCAGGTCGAGGCCGACCCCGGCGATCGCCTGGTCGACGAGCTCGGGCTGCACAGTGTGGTGCGGGGCCCATTGCGCCTGCGACGCGAACAGCGCCTCGAGCGTCTGCCAGTACTTGTCCTGGTTGCGGCTCGCCTCCAGCACGCGGACCGCGTGCTCGGCGCCGTCGTGGAACGCCACGTGCCGCAGCGACACGCGGAGCTTGCCCGGGTTCTCGGCCAGCAGCTGCTTGAGCAGCGGGTAGAACTGCGCGCAGGTCTCGCACGCGGGATCGAGGAACTCGACGATGTGCACGCGGGCCGTGGCGTCGCCGAGAGCCGGCGAGTGCTCGCTGGCAAGCGCGGCCGGTCGGGCGGAATCCGTCGCCGGCGCGTCGGACGTGGTCTTGCTCTTGAACAGGGCCGCGCCGGCCAGCAGTGCGAGCAGCAGCGCCACGATGGCGCCGATGTACAGGGCGCGATTGCTCTCGGCAGGTGCCTGTGGCCCTGGCTGGAGATCTTGTTGCGGGCGATTGCGCTGGCTCTTGCGGCTCATGAGGCGTCTCGATTGCGGTGATGGCGGGCAGCCACGAGGATGCCAGCCACCACGGTGATTGTCATCGCATCCGGGACCGCGGGCCTGCCGGCGCGATGGCGGGTGGCTTGGATTGCTGCGGCCGCAGGAGTAACGTAGCGGCGACGGCCAGCTCCAAAACGACGACAACACCCCTAGCCGCGCCCTTCGCTGGCCATGCTTTCCGTACTCCACGTCCTCGGGTCGATGCTGATGATGTTCAGCGTCACCTACCTGCTGCCGATCGTCACGGCGCTGATCTATCGCGACGGCCACCTGCTGGACTTCATCGTGGCGGCCGGTGCCTGCCTCGGCGCCGGGGCGACGCTGTGGGGCGTGACCCGCAGCTACAAGCGTGAGCTGCGTTCGCGCGACGGGTTCGTGCTGGTCACCGTCGGCTGGATCCTCATGTCGGCGATTGCCACGGTGCCGCTGCTGATCACGCTGCCGGACCTGAGCTTCACCGACGCATTCTTCGAGACCATGTCCGGCCTGAGCACGACCGGAGCGACCGTGCTGGTGGGCATCGACAACCTGCCGCCGTCGATCAACCTCTGGCGCCATGCGCTCAACTGGTACGGCGGCATGGGCATCATCGTGCTGGTGGTGGCGATCCTGCCGCTGCTCGGCGTGGGCGGCATGCAGGTCTACAAGGCCGAGACGCCCGGCCCGATGAAGGACGAGAAGCTCACGCCGCGCATCACGCAGACCGCCCGCGCGCTGTGGTTCGTGTACTTCCTGATCACGATCGCCTGCATCGGTTCGCTGAAGCTGGCCGGGATGAACTGGTTCGACGCGGTGTGCCACGCCTTTGCCACCCTGGCGCTCGGCGGATTCTCGACCTACGACGCGAGCATCGGCCACTTCGATTCGCCCGCCATCGAGGCGGTGCTGATAGTCTTCATGTTGATCGCGGCCATGAACTTCAGCCGCCATTTCATCGCCTGGCAGCAGAAGAGCCTGCGCACCTACCTCGAGGACATCGAGGCCCGCGCCCTGTTGATAGTGATCGGGCTGAGCACCCTCGGGCTAGCTCTGCTCATCTGGCGCGAGGGGGTCTACGCGGATTTCTGGACCTCGCTGCGCCACGTTGCCTTCAACCTGGTGTCGATCGCGACCGACTGCGGGCTCGTCAGCCAGGACTACGCCGCCTGGCCGATGTTCGCGCCGATGTGGATCCTGATGCTGTCGTGCTACTGCGCGAACACCGGCTCCACCGGCGGCGGCATCAAGATGGTGCGTACGCTGGTGCTGTTCCAGCAGGCCAAGCGCGAGCTGTACCTGCTGGTGCATCCGTCCGCCGTCACGCCGGTGCGGATCGGCAGCCAGGTGGTGCAGAACAAGGTGGTGTTCGCAGTGCTGGCGTTCGTCGTGCTTTACTTCGGCACAGTGGTCGTGCTGACGTTCGCGCTGCTGCTGACCGGACTCGATTTCGTCAGCTCGTTCTCGGCGATCATCGCCTGCATCAACAACGCCGGCCCGGGGCTCGGCCAGGTGGGGCCGGCGTCGAACTACCAGGGCCTGACCGACCTGCAGACCTGGATCTGCGCGGCTGCGATGCTGCTCGGTCGCCTCGAGATCTTCAGCGTGCTGGTGTTGTTTACGCCGACGCTGTGGCGCAAGTAGGCGCGGCTCCCGCGCCGTCGCTGCCGCGAGCTGCTATCTGCCGCCGGCGGCTCGCAACATCATTGCGATTTCGGTGGGCGCCCCGCGGGTGATCACCGCGTAGCGCTGGTCGTTGATGAACAGCAGCTGGCCGTCGTCTTCGATGCGTGCCTGCACGGCGTAGGTGTAGCGCTGGTCGATCCGCGCCGGGTCATAAGTGGATTTCGAACGCGAACGGTACCTGCCGGCCGCCGGCTTCGATCAGCTGTTCGCCCAGCACGACGGCCGGCGCGTCGGCACGCGACACGTCCACGAGCTGCACCTTGATCACCGCCGTGGGCGGCAACGCAATGCGCTCGCGGTAGGCAACGGTGCCGGTGACCGTGGCGCCGGTGCCACCGCCAGCCGGGACGATGCCAGGCGACGAACAGCCGGCGAGCAGCAGGGCCGACAGCAGCAGGTAGCGGGTGTTCATGCGGCAATCCTATATTCTCTCGTTCACGGTTGCAGCCGGGCGCGCCAGCCACGGTGCAACAGCCTGGAACGGGGGAGGTCGGAGCCGATGATCAACTTGCCGTGGTTCGGTCGCATGGCGTGCCTTGCACTGGCAATGCTGTCGGGTGGTGCAGCAGCGTGGGCACAATCCCCACCGCTGAGTGCGGCGGATTCCGATCCGGTGAAAATGGGCTGGATGGTCGGTTCGCCGCCACCGCCGGACAAGCTGATCCTGTTCGCGGACGGCAGCCACCTGCGCTTCCCGCAGCTGCGCTGGTCGGTCGCAAACTTCCGCCGCTTCATGCCTTCGGCCAACGTCTGGCGCGGCGACGGCCCGGTATCGCCGTTGCCACGCGCGTTGCGCACCGACATCGACGCCGTCGAGTTCCAGCCGCTGGGCGGCAGCGGCACGATGACCTGGGCGCAGTCGCTCGACGCCAACTACACGGACGCGATCATCGTGCTGCACAAGGGTCGGGTGGTGTACGAGCGCTACCTGGGGGTCATGACGCCGCACTCGCCACATATGGCGATGTCGGTCACCAAGTCGATGTTCGGCACGCTGGGCGCGATGCTGGTGGCGGAGGGCAAGCTCGACGCGAACGCGCTGGTCACGAAGTACATTCCCGAGCTTGCAGGCAGTGGCTGGGCCGACGCGACGGTGCGCCAGGTGCTCGACATGACCACGGGCCTGAAGTATTCGGAGAACTACGCCGATCCGCAGGCCGAAGTCTGGCAGCATGCCCGCGCCGGCGGCATCCTGCCGCGCCCGCCGGGCTACGCGGGTCCCGGGAGCTTCTACGAATTCCTGCGCACGGTGGGCAAGGGCGGCGAACACGGCCAGGCCTTCGCCTACAAGACGGTGAACACCGACGTGCTCGGCTGGCTGATCCGTCGCGCGACCGGGCAGGCGGTGGGCGAGGTCCTGTCCGAGCGCATCTGGCAGAAGCTCGGCGCCGAGCAGGACGCCTACCTTCTGATCGACAGCGAGGGCACGGAGTTCGCGGGCGGCGGCTTCAATCCCGCGCTGCGCGACCTGGCGCGCTTCGGCGAGATGATCCGGCTCGGCGGCTACTACAACGGGCAGCAGATCGTGCCGCGTGCAGTGATCGACGATATCCGGCGCGGCGCGGACCCGGCGCAGTTCGCCAAGGCCGGCTTCAACCTGCTCAAAGGCTGGAGTTACCGGGACATGTGGTGGGTATCGCACGACGAGCACGGCGCCTTCTCGGCGCGTGGCATCCACGGCCAGACCATTCACATCGATCCGGCGGCGGAGATGGTGATCGTCCGCTTCGGGTCGCATCCGCTGGCGGCGAACGCCAACCTGGACCCGACGTCGCTGCCCGCGTACCAGGCACTCGCGGAGCACCTGATGCGCTGACACCGGCGCGAGCGACGGCCCCGCGTCAGGTCATCAGTTCGATCAGGCGCGGGCCCTTGCTGTGCATCGCCGACGCGTACTGCGCGGCGAATTCCTCGCTGGTGGTGGCGCGGCTCGCCTCGACGCCGAGGCCCTCGGCGATCTTCACCCAGTTCATTTCCGGGTTGTGCAGGTCGAGCATCGAGCGGGCCTTCGGCCCCGCGCCGATCGCGCCGACGCGCGCCAGCTCCACGTTCAGGATCGCATAGGAGCGGTTGGCGTAGATCAGCACCGTGATGTCGAGCTTCTCGCGCGCCATGGTCCACAGCGCCTGCATGGTGTAGGCCGCGCCGCCATCGCCGTGCGGACAGACCACCTTGCGGTCAGGGGCCGCGAGCGCGGCACCGATCGCCATCGGCATGCCGTCGCCGATCGAGCCGCCGGTCAACGCGAGGTGCGTGCTCGGTCGCGCCCGCGGCAGGGTGGCCATCAGCGGCAGGCTCGAGGTGGCGGCCTCCTCGGCGAAGATCGCGTTCTCGGGCGTGAGCGCCGCGATCACCTGCGCAGCGGTCATCATGTTGAGCGCGCCGGTCGGCAACGCAGGTAGCATCAGCGGCAGCCGTGCCGTTGCCTGCGGCGGTGCGCCGAGCGTGTCGGCCAGCGCAGCCAGTGCGCCGGCGCCGTCCTCGTGCGGCAGGGCGAGGTAGCTGAAGCGGCAGCCGTCGGGCGCGCACCAGCTCGGCTTGCCGGGGTAGGCGAAAAACGTCACCGGCGGCTTCGAGCCCACCAGCACGATCTGCTCGGTGCCCTTCAGGAACTCGACGATCTGTTCCGCGAAGTAGGGAATGCGCTCCACCGCCACGCGGCCGGCGCCCTGCTCGATCTGCGGCGCAAACGTGTCGCACAGCAACCGTGCGCCGGTCTTCGCGTTGACGCGGCCGGCCGCCTCGAGCCCCGCGCCGCGCAGTGCGGTGCCGCGCAACAGGATGGCAGTCTTCTTGCCGTTGCCGAGCAGCCTGGCAACGTCGTCGATCGCCTGCGCACTCACCGGTGCCGGGCCGGCATCGGGTAGCTTCGGCGATGGACGGTCGGCTTCATTCCACGCCGTATCGGCGGGCAGGATCAGCGTGGCGACGCCGCCCGGCGCAGCCGTCGCGGCTTGCACCGCGCGCGCCGCATCGCCCGCGACCGTCAACGCACTCTTCGATTCGTGCACCCAGCTCGACACGGGACGTGCGAAGCCGACGATGTCGGAGGTGAGCAGCGCGTCGTACTGCAGGTGATAGGTGGCGTGGTCGCCGACCACGTTGACGATCGGCGTGTTGGCGCGCCGCGCGTTGTGCAGGTTGGCGAGGCCGTTGGCGAGCCCGGGCCCGAGATGCAGCAACGTCGCCGCGGGCACGCCGGCGATGCGCCCGTAACCGTCCGCGGCGCCGGTGGCCACGCCCTCGAACAGGCACAGCACCGCCCGCATCTCGGGCGCCGAGTCGAGCGCCGCGACGAAGTGCATCTCGGACGTGCCGGGGTTCGAGAAGCAGACCCGCACGCCGCAGTTGACGAGGGTCTGCACGAGGGATTGCGCGCCGTTCATTGTGCTTGCTCCTGGCCTGGGCTATTTGGCCGGGTAGATGGTAACGCCTTCCTTGATGGTCTCGACGACCTTGATGTTGTCGATGGCCATCGGCTCGACCGCGAGCGGGTTCCGGTCGAGGATCACGAGGTCGGCAAGCTTGCCCGGCTCGAGCGAGCCCTTCGCGTCCTGCTCGCCATACTGCTCGGCGGCCCAGAGGGTCATCGCCTTGAGTCCCTCCAGTGGGGTTACCCGCTGCGCGGGGCCGACCTCTTCGCCACCACGTGAGATGCGGTTCACGGCCGACCACAGCATGAACATCTGGTCGAGCGGCGCCACGTAGAAGTCGGTGTGGTTGGTCGGGTGCAGGCCCTTGTCGATCGCGTCGCGCATCGGACTGATGTATTGCGCCTGTTCCTGGCCGCGGTTCTTCAGGTGCGCGTCGTAGAAATAGTACGTGTGCAGCGTGTAGAACGACGGCCGGATCCTGTACTTCACGTACTGGTCGAACTGGTCCCTGCGCGTGAACTGCGCGTGGATCATGGTCACGCGTCGGTCCCTGGACAGGTCGTCCGCAGCAGCGAACTCATGGGCCTTGAAGAAGGCGTCGATGGCACCGTCGCCGTTGGCGTGCAGGTTGAGCGGTACGCCCATGTCATACACGCGCTTCACCATCTGGTTGATCGTCTCCTGCGGGAAGGTCAGCTCGCCCTGCCAGTTCTTCTGGCCGCCCGGGCCGCCCGTGAGGTAGGGCGTGGTGAAGCGGGCGGTGCGGCCCTGCGGCGAGCCGTCGATGGTGATCTTCACGCCGCCGATCTTGAGGCGCCTGTCGTACTTGCCCCAGGCCTGGACAGGCGTGGCCTTCAGGATGGCGTCGAGGTCGGTGATGAACGGATAGGCAATGACGTCGATGATGTTGGCACCCGCGGCCGCGGCTCGTTGCATCAATGCGAGGTCGCTGGCATGCGTCGCGCCCTCGTGGGCGGTGGTCACGCCGGCCTGTGCGTAAAGCATCTGGGCTGCCCTGGTGAATGCGACCTCCTGTTGCGGCGTCGGCTGCGGCAGGCTGGCGAATACCGGCAGGTACGCCGTCTCCATGATCAGGCCGTACGGCTCCTTCGTGCCCGGCTTGCGGACGATGATGCCGCCAGGCGGTGTCTCGGTTTCAGCCGCGATGCCGAACTTCGCCAGCGCCGCGGAGTTCATCACGCCGCCATGCATCGACACGTGGCCGACCAGCACCGGATTGTTCGGGAACGCCGCGTCGAGGTCGTCGCGATTCAGCAGCCGGCCGTCGGGCATCACGGTGTCGTCGTAGCCGTAGGCCATGATCAGCTCGCCCTGCGGCACCTTGTGCGCAACACGGAACTGCTCGATGGCCGCGAGGATGCCCGGCACGTCCTTGCCGGGGCCGGCCGGCGGCGCGTACACCTTTGCCTGGTTCGCGACCGACAACGCACTGATGTAGTGACTGTGCGCGTCGAGGAATCCGGGCAACAGCGCCTTGCCCCCGAGGTCCACGATGCGTGTGGACCCTCCCTTGTGGGACTTTTCAACGTCGATACGGCTGCCGACCGCGAGGATCCTGC
>CAVSUM010000030.1:0-32925 GCA_963731105.1 uncultured Gammaproteobacteria bacterium | reverse complement strand
CGATCACGGCCTGCGGCACCTGCTCGTCGAAGAACGGGTTGCCGCCCTGCGCGCGGATCGCATCGAGCCGCGCCTTGAGCAACGGATCGTCGGGCGCCGCGAACGGCAGCTTGTCGATGATCACGACCGACAGCGCCGCGCCCTTCACGTCGACGCCTTCCCAGAAGCTGCCAGTGCCGAGCAGCACGGCGTTGCCGGCCTCGCGGAAGCGCCGCAGCAACTGGTCGCGCGAGCCCTCGCCCTGCACCAGCACCGGCACCGGTGGCGCATCGCCCCAGGCCCGATGCAGTTCCTCCGCGGCCTCGCGCAACGCGCGATGGCTGGTAAAGAGCAGGAAGGCACGACCGCCGCTCGCCTCGAGCACGGGCAGCGCGGCCTGCACCACGTCGCGCGTATGGCCGGGCACGCCTGGATCGCCGAGGCCCTTGGGCAGGTAGAGCAATGCCTGGTTCGCGAAGTCGAACGGGCTCTCGAAGCGCACGCTGCGCGCCTGCGTGAGGCCCGAGCGGCGCTTGTAATGCGAGAAGTCCTCGCCGACCGCGAGCGTCGCCGAGGTCAGCACCCATGCACAGGACTGTGCAGCGAGCAGCGCGGCGAGCTGTGTCGCAACGTCGATCGGCGCGTAATGGCAACTCACGTTGCGCGCACCGATCTCGGCCCAGCGCACGCCGCCCTCGACCTGCTCGGCAGTGAGCGCCCCGAGCCGCGTCGTTGCCTCCTCGAGCCTCGCGCGCAACCGTGCGAACGCGCCTTGGCCATCGCTCGCGAGCGGCAGCAGTGCATCGGTCAATTCCTGGCTGCGCGCCTCGAGCCCGTGCAGCGCCTCGAGCAACCGCTCGGGCCATTGCGCGTGCTCCATCCTTGCGTCCGTGCCGCCACCCGCGGCAATCACCGCGGCCACCTGCGCGTCGAGCCCGGCGAGCGCTGCGTCGACGCCCGACCCCATCTGCTGCGCCAGCAGCAACTCCCCCGACACGTCCCTGGCGATCGCGGACAACTGTCGCGTGCTGACGCTGTAACCGAGGAACTGCGCCGCCACGTCCGGCAGCTGGTGCGCTTCGTCGATGACGATGGCATCGACGCCCGGCAGCAGGTCGCCGAAGCCTTCCTCCTTGAGCACCAGGTCGGCCATCAGCAGGTAGTGGTTCACGACCACGATATCGGCGGCCTGCGCCTCGCGTCGCGCCGCGAGCACGAAGCACTCGTCGAAAACGGGGCACTCGCTGCCGAGGCAGTTCTCGCGCGTCGAGGTGACCCACGGCCATACGGGATCGGCCTCGCCGAGCCCGGGCAGTTCCGCGATGTCGCCGCGCTTCGTGACATGCGACCACGCGCGCACCTTCGGGATTGCGGTGGCAACTTCGCGCCGCATCCCGCGCGCATACGCCTGCTGCTCGGCGAGGTCGAGACGATGGCGGCACAGGTAGTTGGCGCGACCCTTGAGCAGCGCCACGCGGACCGGCCGGCCGAGCGCGCCGCAGATCGCGGGCAGGTCGCGGTGATAGAGCTGGTCCTGCAGCGCGCGCGTGCCGGTCGAGACGATCACGCGCCGCCCCGATGTGAGCGCCGGCACCAGGTAGGCGAAGGTCTTGCCGGTGCCGGTGCCGGCCTCGACGATCAGCGTCTCGCGCTGCTCGAGTGCCGCCGCCACGTGCTCGGCCATTTCGGCCTGCTCCGCACGCGGTGCATAGCCCGGCAGGCTGCGCCCGAGCGGGCCGTCGGCCCCGAACAAGTCGCGCAGCGGGCTGGCCATGGGATCAGCGGAACGAGGCGCGAAAGCGCAGCAGCGCGATGGCGCCGGGAGCGAGCGGCCGCTGCAGCGTCCAGCGCACGTGCGTGTAGTCGGCGTCCTTGCGCTGGGCCGTGAACGTCGAGCCGCCGTCGGTCGAGAACTCGATGGTGCACGACGGCCCGGATGCCGAGCCCGCAAGGTAATGCAGGCCGACCGGCAGGCGCTTGGTGACCTGCGCATCGGTCACAGGCTGCTTGCCCGGATTGCGCACGCGGATGGTGTAGTGCACCTCGTCGCCCGCCTCGAGCCGCCCGACCGGCGCAAAAAGCGCGAACGGCCGCGTGGGGGGATGCGCGGGCAACAGCTTTTCCACCACGATTTCCGTCTCGAGCGCCCCGCTGCCGGTCGCCACCGCGGCGCCGTCGAGCGGTGCCCCCGATTGGGCCAGGGCGCCGGCCAGCCACAGCCCCGCCAGCAGCGCCGCGGCCCGCGCCCGCGAGGCACGGGGGGCCGGGGTCAATCGCGGCAACAGGGGCAAAATTCGGTGCATCGGGCCCGGACTTTGCGGGACCACCCGGCCCCGGGGCAAGCTGGATTCGCGTCTGATTGGCCCACTTTCCGGGGCAACTACCCGCATCTGCATTACCCACATTTGACAGCTAGGTCCCCACTGGATTATTGTGCACTGCAACAAATGCTGCGCCGCAGCAGTTACTCACCAGAGGGTGGCCCCATGATCAACCAGATCCAGGAATTCGTCGCTGAGCAGACTTCGGCCTGGCAGGACGAAATGCAGAAGATCCGTACCCAGTCCGTCGAAACCGTCCGCGAGACCGCGGTTGGCTCCGCCGAGACGCTGAAGTCCCTGAAGTCGCCGGTGCGCACGATCGCGCGCTCGGGCGTCAAGGTCACCGCCGTGTCGCAGAACGCAGTGGCGAGCCTGATCGAGCTGCAGTCCGACATGATTACGTCGGCGATCACCGCCGCGGCGCTGCGCCTCGAGCGCGCCTCGCGTGCCGATGGCCTCGTCGACCTCGTGCGCGACCAGATCGAGATGATCCCGGCCTCGCGTGACCGCATCGTCGAAGACGGCAAGCGCGCCGTGCACATCTTCAAGGTCGCCGGCCGTGACCTGCGCGGCGTGGCCGCCAACCTGTACGAGAAGGTGGTCGACGCCACCGAAGAGCAGATTCCGGAAGTGAAGGTCGCCAAGCGCAAGGTGAAGACTGCCGTGCGCAAGACCAAGGCCCGCGCCCGCAAGGTCGCTGCCTGACCGAGGCCTGAGCCGACACACTTCCAACAACCGGTCTCCCCCTGATTGCGCCCTCCTCGGAGGGCGCTTTTTTTTGTTTCGTGCGCGTGCCACGGGCCGCGGATTGCGTCCAATGCGCACGGCGGCGGCGCCTGACCGGAGGCTATAATCGGCCGACAGCAAACCAAGGAAGAGCCTGATGACCACTTCCAACGCCGCACTGCGCGACTGGGTCGCCGAGACCGCCAAGCTCACCCAACCCGACCGCATACACTGGTGCACCGGGTCCGACACGGAGCGCGACGAACTCATCGAGCTGATGCTCGGGAGCGGCGACCTGATCGAGCTCAACCAGGCCACCTTCCCCAACTGCTACCTGCACCGCTCGAACCCTTCCGACGTGGCGCGCGTCGAGCACCTCACGTTCATCTGCACGAAGAACAAGGACGACGCGGGCCCGAACAACAACTGGATGGCGCCCGCCGAGGCGCACGCGAAGATCGACGCGCTGTTCGCCGGCTGCATGAAGGGCCGCACGCTGTACGTGGTGCCCTACTGCATGGGCCCGATCAACTCGCCCTATGCGCGCTGCGGCGTCGAGATCACCGACAGCCCGTACGTCGTGCTCAACATGCGCATCATGACGCGCATGGGCACGCCGGCCCTGCACCGCATCGAGAAGGACGGCACCTTCGTCAAGGGCCTGCACTCGATCGGCGACCTCAATCCCGATCGGCGCTTCATCATGCACTTCCCCGACGAGCTGTCGATCAAGAGCATCGGCTCCGGCTACGGCGGCAACGCGCTGCTCGGCAAGAAATGCCACGCGCTGCGCATCGCCAGCCACCAGGCGCGCACCGAGGGCTGGCTCGCCGAGCACATGCTGATCGTGGGGCTCGAAAACCCGCGCGGCGAAGTGCACTACGTGCTGGGCGCCTTCCCGTCGGCCTGCGGCAAGACCAACCTCGGCATGCTGATCCCGCCCGACACGATGCCGGGCTGGAAGGTGTGGACCATCGGCGAGGACATCGCGTGGCTGCACGTCGGCAGCGACGGCCGCCTGCGCGCGATCAACCCCGAGGCGGGCTTCTTCGGCGTGGTCCCGGGCACCAGCCCGAAGACCAACCGCAACGCCTACGAGATGATCCACCACGACACGATCTACACCAACGTCGCGGTGACGGCCGACAACGAGCCGTGGTGGGAAGGCCGCATCACCGGCACGCCGGTCACCGACTGGCAGGGTCGCCCGTACGACAAGGCGAACGGCCCCGCCGCGCATGCCAACTCGCGCTTCACCGTGTCGGCCAAGCAGAACCCGGCCTACAACCACCTGATGGAGCACCCCGAGGGCGTGCCGATCTCGGCGATCCTGTTCGGCGGCCGCCGCCGCGAGGTCGCGCCGCTGGTGTACGAAGCCCGCGACTGGAAGCACGGCGTGATGGTCGGCGCCGGCATGGCGTCCGAAACCACTGCCGCCGCCGTGGGCGCCGTCGGCGTGGTGCGCCGCGATTCGATGGCGATGAAGCCGTTCTGCGGCTACAACTTCGCCGACTACTGGACGCACTGGCTGTCGTTCGAAGGCAAGGTCAAGCAGCTGCCGAAGATCTTCCACGTCAACTGGTTCCGCCAGGACAAGGACGGCAAGTTCCTGTGGCCGGGCTTCGGCGACAACCTGCGCGTGCTGTCGTGGGTGCATCGACCGCTGCGAAGGCCGCGCCAAGGCGCACGAGACGCCGATCGGCCTGCTGCCGCACAAGGAAGACCTCGACCTCAGCAACCTGAACCTGCCCGAGTCCGCGCTGCACCAGCTGCTCGACGTCGACGTCGCGGCCTGGCACACCGAGATCGACGAGATCGGCAAGTACCTCGAGGAATTCGGCAGCCGCACCCCGCCGGCGTTGCGGGCTGAGTACCAGCGGGTCAAGGCCGCGCTCGGCTGAAATCAGGAGGGGACGGTCACCTGTGTGTCCCCAAGGGGACACACAGGTGACCGTCCCCTCCGTCACTCCTAAGGGCTATTCTTCCAGGCGATAGTGAATCGCGTCAGGCGAGTTCGGCTCCGGCAACCGCCCGAGCCCGATCAGCCCTGAGCCGGTGAGCGCGACCGAATCGCGCCGCACGAACGCTTCCTTGCCATCCTGCGTCGTGACGAACGAGCCGTTGGTGCTCTGGTCGACCAGCATCAACTTGCTGCGACCGAGTTCGACGCGCGCGTGGATGCGCGAGATCAGGTTGCCCTTGACGACGATGTCGTTCTCGTCCGCACGGCCGAGGGTCAGCGCTTCCTTGCCCTCGCCGAGCACGTACTCGCGGCCCTGGTAGCGCAGCAGCACGCGCTTCGGCCGGTGGCCGGTGCGCGCATCCGCCGCGATCGACGGCAACATGCTGGTCGCGTCTTCCTGCTGCCACAGCACCTCGAACAGCTCGAACTCCTCGGAGCGGCCCTTCAGCGGCGTCACGTCGATCTGCCGCGTCACCGAACGCCACTCGGGCGAAAGGCGCTGCACGGTGTCGGCGGTGAGGACGATCTGGCCGGCCTTGGCCTGGCTGGTCATGCGGTTCGCGGTGTGGACCGACGCGCCGAAGATGTCGCGGTTCTCGAGCACCACCGACCCGAAGTGGCAGCCGATGCGGATCGCGACGTGCTGGCCCTGCATCTGCAGCGTCGGATGGACGCCGATGTCATGCTGCATCTCGGCCGCGGCGTTCACCGCGTCGTCGGCCGTGGGAAAGATGGCGAGGATCTCGTCGCCGATGGTCTTGATGACGCTGCCGCGGTTGCGCTCCGTGGCGCCACGCATGATGTCGACGCAGATCCCGATCATGTCGCGCGCGGCACGGTCGCCCAGCACCTCGTAGAGGCGCGTGCTGCCCACGACGTCCGCGAACAGGACGGCGACTTGCGTTTCCGAACTCATCGGCGAGCGGACCCCTGTGTGCGACCCCGGTTACCCCAACCGAGGGCGCTCAGTCCGATTATACATATCGCTGTCAGGCCGCCTGCGCAAACACCCGCAACGATGCCCGCAGCACTTCCGCGCCAGCGCCGACCTGCACGCCCTGCTCGCTCAGGTATCGCCGCCAGGAGCGCGCGCTCGGCAGCCCAGTGTACAGGCCGTGGATGTGGCGCAGCATCAGCGGCAACCGATGACCCTCGGCCAGCTTGCGATCGACGTAGTCCGCGTACTGCTCCACCACCGCCTCGCGCGCCGGCAACGCAAATGACGGATCGAGGAATTGCCGGTGCAGCTCCGCCAGCAGGTAGGGTTCCTGGTAGGCCTGCCGCCCGAGCATCACGCCGTCGAACCTGGGCAGCCACTCGCGCACCTGCGCCGCGGTCTTGAGACCGCCGTTGAGAATGACGGTCAGGTCCGGATGCTCGCGCTTGAGCCGCTCCGGCACCTCGTAGCGCAGCGGCGGAATCTCGCGGTTCTCCTTCGGGGTCAGTCCGTCGAGATACGCCTTGCGCGCGTGCACGATGAACGTGTCGACGCCAGCCTTGCGCACGTTTTGCACGAACCAGTCGAAGAAGCCGTAGTCGTCCAGCTCGTCGATGCCGATGCGGCACTTCACCGTGACGGGAATCTTCACCACCGCGCGCATCGCGTCGACGCACTCGGCGACGACTTCCGGCTCGGCCATCAGGCACGCGCCGAAGCGCCCGCTCTGCACCCGGTCGCTCGGGCAGCCGACGTTGAGGTTGATCTCGACGTAACCACGGTCCTCGCCCATGCGCGCGGCCCTGGCGAGCAGCTTTGGATCGGAGCCACCCAGCTGCAGGGCCACCGGCTGCTCGGCCTGGTCGAAGGCGAGCAGCCGCTCGACGTGGCCGTGCGCGAGCGCGTGCGCCGTGACCATTTCCGTGTAGAGCAGGGCACCGGGACTCAGCAGCCGCAGCAGGTAGCGGCAGTGCCGGTCGGTGTAGTCCATCATCGGCGCAACGGAGATTCTTCGATCGAGCAACACCCGATTTCTCACTTCTTGATCTTGTTTGCCTGTGCGGCTGGGCGCAATCACCGAACCGACGATCGTCGGTGTCGCCGATCTACGGCGGTCCGAATCCCGTCATCCATTTGCTCGATCGTACGCGAGACCGCGGGGCGCTTCAGCGTGCCCGCAACCTGACCAAGCTGCGCAGGGGTGGGCATCCGCACCGGTTTGACCCGGCTCGCGCAATCGTCGCGAGGAGTTTTGCCGGACTTCACCGCCCTATCCCTCTGCCCACGGTCCACGACCCACGCCCGTCGGCGTCAACCGACCTGCGCCGTCTCCGCCACCAGCCACTGCACCACCGCGCCCAGCGCCTCCTGCTGGCTGGCACCCGCCGCCAGCGCCTGGTCGAAGACCTGCAGCTGCCGGTGCGAGCTCGTGCCGCGCGCCATGATCTCGGGCAGGCGCGCGATCTCCGCGCTGCAGCCCAGCACGTCGGCGTCTTCCGCCACCAGCTCGATCAGCTCCTGCAGCAGCTCCGCGAACGGCACCACCCGCTGCCGGCCGAGGTCGAGCAGGCCTGCGTCGTACGAATAGCGCATCGCGCGCCAGCGGTTCTCGCCGAGCAGCAGGTGCGAATACATGCGCCAGCGCTGGTTCGCGCGGCGCAGGCGCCACAGCATGCGCACCAGGCACTGGTTGAGCGCGGCGAGCGACAGCGCGTCCTCGAGCGAGGTGCAGCAGTCCATGACGCGCGTCTCGAGCGTCGGATAGCGCGCGCTCGGGCGCAGGTCCCACCAGATGCGCGAGTTGTCCTTGATGACGCCGGTCTCGACCAGCACGTCGGTGTGACGGCGATACTCGCCCCAGCTCGAGAACTGCTCGGGCAGCCCGGTGCGCGGCACGCCGTTGAAGATCATCAGCCGGAACGACATCAGGCCCGTGCGCTCCCCTTCCCAGAACGGCGAGCTGCACGACAACGCGAGCAGGTGCGGCAGGAAGTAGGTGAGCTGGTTCATCAGGTCGATGCGCAGGTCGTCGTCCTCGATGCCGACGTGCACGTGCAGGCCGCAGATCATCATGCGGCGCGCCACGCCCTGCATTTCCTCGAGCAGCGCGATGTAGCGTTCCTTGTCGGTGCGCTTCTGCGTGGCGGTGAGCGAGAACGGATGGCTCGAGGCCGCGATCGGCGCGAGCCCGAACCGGGCGGCCTCCTCGATCACCGCGCGGCGCAGGCCGCCGAGCTCGTGGCGAGCCTCGCCGATGTCCTTGCAGATGGGCGTGGCCACCTCGACCTGTGCGCGCAGGAACTCGGGGAACGCCCGTCCCGCCGTGCGCTCGTGCAGCGCCGCGAACAGCTCGTCCGGCGGCTCGGCCGCCACCGCACCCGTCGTGCGGTCGACGAGCAGGTATTCCTCCTCGATGCCGAGGGTCAGCGCTGGTTCGCGAACTGCCATGAGGACTCCGTGTCGTGCAGGCGCCGCAGTTCGGGGTCGGCAATGATGTCGCGCAGCAGCCGCGCGAGCAGTCGCACCCAGCGCTCGACGCCCGCGGGCGACTCGAGCTGGTCCTGGCGCACTTCGATGCAGACGTGCGGCAGGCCGACCTGCTCGGCATGGTGGTCGATCGTGTAGTCGCAGGGATGCTTGCCGCTGTAGGGCTCGTTGTCGCCGACGACGACGCCGTCGACGACGCTGAGGCCCGCGATCATGCGCCGGGCGCTGGCCTCGTCCTTGTCCCACAGCATGCCCACGTGCCACGGCCGCTGCACCCCCGCCATCTGCGGCGTAAACGTGTGCACCGACACCACCATCGGCACGACGCCGCGGCGGCGGAAGTCGGCCAGCATCGCGGCAATGGCCTCGTGGTAGGGATCGAAAAAGCAGGCGAGGCGCGTGCGCCGCTCGAATTCGCTGAGCGACGCGTTGCCCGGAATGGTCCAGCCGTCGCTTTCGCGGCGGAATGCCTCCGGGTCGTCGGGCTTGCGGTTGCAGTCCACGATCAGTCGCGAATACCCGGCCAGCACCGCCGGCGCATCGAGCGCGTTCGAGATGCCGCGGGCCAGCTCGCCGGCCCCGATGTCCCAGGCGATGTGCTGCCAGCTCGGCAACTCGGGCAGCCCGAGGCGGTTCATGCCGCGCGGAAAGGCCCGGCTGGCGTGGTCGCAGATCACCAGCGCCGGCGCGTCGCCGTGCTCGTGGAGGATGACGAAGGGCGGCGGGTCGTCGCGGCCGATCAGCGGATAGGTCGCGGGCAGCTGGGAGTCGGGATTCAGGGGCATGTGGTGGAAAATGCGGGAGTTGCGGGATTGTACCGGAACCCTCGCCCCTCACCCCGGCCCTCTCCCGCCCTTCGGGCACCCTCTCCCGCCGTTCGCTCCCTCTCCCGCCCGGCGGGAGAGGGCTGGGGTGAGGGTGCCCGGGGGGCGGGTGAGGGGGCCCTCGATTGCGACCCGGGTCACATCCCCTCCCGCCGCCCGTCCCTACTATCCGACTCGACCCACCCCGTCCCGGGGTCCGTGCCGCTGCCGGCGGATACCTGCCACGTCCTGCTATCCCCTATCCGCTATCCGCTATCCGCTATCCGCTTCCAATGGCTCTCCACCCCCTCCTCAAGCAGCAGTTCGACGATTCGCGGCAGGCCAGCGGCCAGCTCGACCTGCGCCGCCTGTTGCAGTCGATCAGCTCGGCCTACACCGAGTGGGACGAGGAGCGGCGCGGCGTCGTGCGCTCGATGAAGCTGCTGGCGGACGAGACCACGGCCTTCACCCGCGAGGTGCGCGAAAGCGCCGCCGCCCAGCTGCAGGTGATCCTCGACCACGTCAAGGATGCGATCCTCACGGTCGACGAGGCCGGTCGCATCGAGACACTGAATTCGACCGGCGAGCGCGTGTTCGGCTACCAGGAAGACGTGGTCCGCGGCCGCACGCTCGACGTGCTCATCCCCTCGCTCGCGCGGCGTCCGCGACTCACGGAGGCCCTCGAGGAACTCGCTGAATCGCTCGAGGACACCACGGTCGACCTGACGCCGCGCGAGACCAAGGCCAGGCGCAAGGACGGCACCCTGTTCGACGCCGAGCTCGGCGTCAGCAAGGTCAAGCTCGACCGGCGCGAAGTGTTCATCGTCTGCCTGCGCGACACCAGCGACCGCAAGCGCGCCGAGGTGGCGATCCGCGAGAGCGAGGCCCGCTACCGCACGCTGGTCGAGAATGCGCCCGAGGCGATCGTGGTGTTCGACGTCGACCTCGGTCGATTCGTCGAGTGCAACGACAACGCGGTGCGCTTTTTCAAGATGACGCGCGACGAACTGCTCGCCAGCGGGCCCGAGCGCATCAGCCCGAACGTGCAGGCCGACGGCACCCCGTCGTTCGGCGTCGCCCGCGGCCACATCGACCGCGCGCTCGCCGGCGAGGCGCCGTGCTTCGAATGGACCCACTGCGACGCGTCCGGCCACGAGATCCCCTGCGAAGTGCGGCTGGTGCGGCTGCCCTCCTCGTCGAGCCGGCTGGTCCGCGGCAGCATCACGGACATCACCGAGCGCAAGCGCGCCGAGTTCCTCGCCATGGGCGAGCGGCGCGTGTTCGAGCGCATCACCAGCAACGTCGACCTGCCCGACACGCTCGAGGCCATCGCCGAGACGGCCGAACGGGTGACGCCGGACGCCTTGTGCGCCGTGACCCTGTACGACGCGGGCAGCAACTCGCTGCACCTGATCGCCGGTCGTCGCCTGCCCATGCCGTTCCAGCGTGCGCTCGAGAAGGTCGAGGTCGGCGCGCGCAACGGATCCTGTGCGGCGGCCGTGTACCTGCAGCGCCAGGTCATCGTCGCCGAGATCACCCGCGACGCGCTCTGGGAGCAGCTGCGCACGCCCGCGCTCGACCGCCGGCCTGCGGGCCTGCTGGTCCACGCCGATCCGCGCGTCCGACGGTCGCGTGCTCGGCACGGTGGCGCTGTATTTCCGCCAGCCGCGCAGCCCGCTGCGCCGCGACTTCGAGCTGATGGCGCGCCTCACCGCGCTCGCCGGCATCGCCATCGAGCGCAAGCAGTCCGAGGCGGCCCTGCGCTGCAGCGAGGCGCGCTACCGCGGCCTGTTCGAGAACGTGATCGAGGGCGTGTACCGCGTCACCCCCACGGGCCGGCTCGAATCCGCCAACCCGGCGCTGGTCGAGATGCTCGGCTTCGACAGCGTCGAGGACCTGCTCGCCCTGCCGTCCACCGCGAGCCTGTATGTCGACGCGGCGGACCGCGGCCGCGTCCACGAGTCGCTGCGCCACGACGGCGTGGTGCGCAACGCCGAATACCAGCTGCGGCGGCGCGACGGCAAGATCATCACGGTGGTCGAGAACGCCCGCGTGGTGCGCGACGCCGACGGCGGCATTGTCGGCTACGAGGGCACGCTCGCCGACATCAGCGAGCGCAAGCGCGCCGAGATGCAGTTGTCGGCGGAGAAGGAAAAGGCGCAGGTCACGCTGCAGTCGATCGGCGACGCGGTCATCACCGTCGACGCCGACGGTCGCATCGAATACCTGAACCCGGTGGCCGAGTCGCTCACCGGCTGGGAAACGCGCGAAGCCGCGGGACGACCGGCGGCGGACGTCTTCCAGACGCTGGGCGAATCGAACCGCCAGCCGATCGCGAGCTCGATCCTGCGCTGCCTGAGCGAAGGCCGCGTGGTGGAGCTGGACGAGCCCTCGCTGCTGGTGAATCGTCGCGGCCAGGAGATCTCGATCCAGGACTCCGCGGCGCCGATCCGCGATCGCACCGGCGCCCTGATTGGCGCCGTGATGGTGTTCCACGACGTGAGCCAGGAGCGGCGGCTGCAGCGCGCACTCACCTACCAGGCGACGCACGACGCGCTCACCGGACTGATCAATCGCCGCGAATTCGAGAGCCGTCTGAACGACGCGCTGCAGTCGGTGCGGCTCGACCCGGCGCTCAGCCACGTGCTGATGTACCTCGACCTCGACCAGTTCAAGGTGGTCAACGACACCTGCGGCCACGAGGCCGGCGACCGGCTGCTGAAGCAGCTCACCAGCGTGGTGCAGACCCGTATCCGCACCAGCGACGTGCTCGCCCGCCTCGGCGGCGACGAGTTCGGCGTGCTGCTGGTCGACTGCACGCTCGACACCGCGAGCCGCATCGCCGAGAACCTGCGCCAGGCGATCCGCGAGTTCCGCTTCGTGTGGGGCGACCGCGTGATGAACGTCGGCGTGTCGATCGGCCTCGCCGAGGTCAACGGCAGCCTCGAGTCGGTCGCGGCCGTGATGAGTGCCGCGGACGTGGCCTGCTACTCCGCCAAGGACTCCGGTCGCAACCGCGTGCAGACCTACCGCCAGGGTCGCGCGCCCGAGCGCCACCGCGAGATGCAGTGGGTGTCGCGCATCAACCGCGCCTGCGACGAGGACCGCCTCGAGCTCATGTGCCAGCCGATCGTGCCGATCCGCGCCGGCGTCGACCCGATCCGCCACTTCGAGCTGCTGCTGCGCATGCGCGACGAGCAGGGCCAGCTGGTGCAGCCCGCCGAGTTCATCCCGGCGGCCGAGCGCTTCAACCTGATGCCAGCCATCGACCGCTGGGTCGTGCGCCAGGCCTGCTCCCGCCTCGCCCATCGTCGCGGCGACACGACCTGCGAGCCGTACGTGCTGGCGATCAACATCTCGTCGACCACGCTCAACGACGAGCAGTTCCTCGACTTCGTGGTCACGGAGCTGGGCAGAGCCGACCTCACGCCCGGCGCGTTGTGCTTCGAGCTGACCGAGTCGGCCGCCATGACCAGCCTCGCCTCCGCGACGCACTTCATCCGCGAGCTGCGCAACCGCGGCTGCCGCTTCTCGCTCGACGACTTCGGCAGCGGCCTGTCGTCGTTCATCTTCCTGAAGAACCTGCCGGTGGATTTCCTGAAGCTCGACGGGCAGTTCATGCACAACGTCACGCACGACCACATCGACCGCAGCATGGTCGAGGCGATCGCGCAGATCGGCGAGAGCATGGGCATCAGCACCGTCGCCGAGCGGGTCGATTCGGCGGAAGTGCTGGCGCGGCTGGCCGACATCGGCATCCAGTACGCGCAGGGGCACTACATCAGCGCGCCGCGCCCGGTGGAGGTGCTGCGCAGTCTGGTGCAGGCGGATGCGCCGCCGGATGCACGACTGCTGGCCTAGATTCCCGATAACTGTTATCGTCGCTCCGCACCCATTGTGGAGCTTCGCCATGCCCAGCAGCGTCGACCTTGGGAAAAAACTCGAACAGACCGTCAGCGCGCTCGTCAAAAGCGGACGGTATAACTCACGAAGTGAAGTACTCCGCGAGGGAGTGCGGTTGGTCGAGGAACGCGAGGCCCGGTTGTCCGCGCTCGATGTTGCCATCATGCGTGGGGTGGCTGACGGTGACCGAGGCCGACTGTCGCCTGCGGACTCGACGTTCGATCGACTCGCGGCACGGTACAGTACCGCGAGCAGTGCCAAACCGAGCCGGCGCCCGTCCCGTGCAAGACGGTAGTCGTGGACGTCGTCCTCACCGACGCGGCGGTTGCCGACCTGCTGTCGATCGGCGACTGGATCGCGGCGGACAATCCGACTCAGGCGGCTGAAGTCGTCGAACTGCTGCGCGAACGCTGCCTGCAGCTCGCTGATTTTCCTTTGGCCTTCCCGTTGGTGCCGACGATTTGCCGAGTTGGGCGTACGCCGCAGGCCGATTGGCGATTACCTCGTCTTCTATCGCATCCGCGATGACCGCGTCGAAATCCTGCACGTGCTGCACGGCGCCCGTGATTACGAATCGCTCCTCTTCCCCCAAGCGTCCTCAGGCCAATGACCGAGAAACTGATCCTGCTGATCCACTGCCCCGACCGCGAAGGCCTCGTCGCCTCGGTCACCTCGCTGATCCGCCGCTACCACGGCAACGTGGTGGACCTCGACCAGCACGTCGACAGCGAGCGCCACGTGTTCTTCATGCGCGTGGCGT
This sequence comes from uncultured Gammaproteobacteria bacterium, assembly GCA_963731105.1. Classification (GTDB taxonomy): domain Bacteria; phylum Pseudomonadota; class Gammaproteobacteria; order Steroidobacterales; family Steroidobacteraceae; genus RPQJ01. The sequence continues at coordinate 19,046 of CAVSUM010000030.1, read as the reverse complement.
GGACGCCCTCGCCGACCGACCCGCGTTCCATCGAGCACTTCGAGCAGGCGTTCGCGGCGGAGGTCGCCACCCCGTACGCGATGACCTGGCGCCTCGAACGCTCGAGCCGCCGCGCACGAATGGCGATCTTCGTCTCGAAGGTCAGCCACTGCCTGAACGACCTGCTGTCGCGCTGGGAATCCGGCGAGTGGCAGGTGGACATCCCGCTGATCGTCAGCAACCACCTTGACCTCGAGCCGGTGGCGCAGCGCCACGGCATCCGCTTCGAGCATGTGCCGGTGACGGCCGCGACCAAGGCCGAGGCAGAGCGCCGCCAGATCGAGCTTTTGCGCGAGGTCGGCGCCGACTTCGTGGTGCTGGCGCGCTACATGCAGATCGTGTCGCCGTCGTTCATCGAGGCGCTGGGCGGCAAGGTGATCAACATCCACCACTCGTTCCTGCCCGCCTTCGCCGGCGGCCAGCCGTATCACGCGGCCAACGCCCGCGGCGTGAAGGTGATCGGCGCGACCAGCCACTACGTGACGGCCGACCTCGATGCCGGCCCGATCATCGCGCAGGACGTGGCCGCGGTGAGCCACAAGGACTCGGTCGAGGACATGGTCCGCAAGGGCCGCGACCTGGAGAAAATCGTGCTGGCGCGCGCCGTGTACGCGCACCTGATGCACCAGATCCTGGTCTACGACAACCGCACCGTCGTCTTCGAGTAACCCTCCTATTAGCCCCTCTCCCGCCTCCGGCTCCCTCTCCCGCCTTGCGGGAGAGGGTTGGGGTGAGGGCTTCCCTTTCTGCGTCTTCCCGCCAATTTGCCGGCTCGCGCCGTCGACGTTGGCCGCCGATGCTTTGCGGCATGCGCCTGCACCCAGCCACCCGCGCGTTCGCGCGCCAATTGCGTCGCAACCAGACCGACGCAGAGCGACGGCTCTGGCACTACCTCCGCGGCCGCAGGCTGCTCAATCTTAGATTCCGCCGCCAGCACCCGATCGGCCCGTACTACGCGGACTTCGCCTGTCTCGAACTCGACTGGTCGTGGAACTGGACGGCGGGCAGCACAACGATCCGCGCGGCCGGTACCGGGATGGGGTGCGATCCGACGTGCTGGCTGGATACGGTTACGCGGTGATCCGCTTCTGGGACCACGACGTGCTGCGGGACACGTCGGCCGTGCTGGAGGTGATTGCGCGTAGCGCGCAGGCCCGCACCCCAACCCTCTCCCACTGACGTCGGAGAGGGAGCCAGAGGCCCTCACCCCTGCCCTCTCCCGCAAGGCGGGAGAGGGAGCTCTCAGTCGTCCGCCCGCATTGCGCGCTTGCGGTCGTGTTCCTTGAGCGCGCGCTTGCGCAGCCGGATCGACGACGGCGTGATCTCGACGAGCTCGTCGTCCTCGATGAACTCCATCGCCTGCTCGAGCGTGTAGCGGATCGGCGGCGTCAGCACGATGTTCTCGTCGCGGCCGGCGGCGCGGATGTTGGTGAGCTTCTTGCCCTTGAGCGGGTTCACCACCAGGTCGTTGTCGCGGCTGTGGATGCCGACGATCTGCCCCTCGTAGATCTCGTCGCCGTGCGCGACCATCAGGCGGCCCCGCTCCTGCAGGTTGAACAGCGAGTAGCCGAGCACCGTGCCCTGCCCGTTCGAGATCATCACGCCGTTCTGCCGCGCGGCGATCGGCTTGTCGAGTACCGGCGCGTAGTGGTCGAACACGTGGAACAGCAGGCCGAGTCCCGACGTGGAGGTGCGGAACTCGGTCTGGAAGCCGATCAGTCCGCGTGCCGGGATCACGTAGTCGAGTCGCACGCGACCCTTGCCGTCCGGGTGCATCGCCTGCAGCTGGCCGCCGCGGCTGCCGAGCGCGGTCATCACCGCGCCCTGGCTCGAGTCCTCGATGTCCACCGCGAGGATCTCGTACGGCTCGTGCGGCACGCCGTCGATTTCCTTGATCACCACCCGCGGCCGCGACACGGCAATCTCGTAGCCCTCGCGCCGCATGTTCTCGAGCAGCACGCCGAGGTGCAGCTCGCCGCGGCCGTACACCTGGAACTTGTCCGGGTCGTCCGATTCCTCGACGCGCAGCGCGACGTTGGTGAGCGCCTCGCGCAGCAGTCGCTCGCGGATCTGCCGGCTGGTGAGGTACTTGCCCTCACGGCCCGCGAACGGCGAGGTGTTCACCTCGAACGTCATGCCGATGGTCGGCTCGTCCACCACCAGCGGCGGCAGCGCCTCGGGCTTCATCGGGTCGCACAGCGTGTCGGAGATCGCCGGACGCTCGATGCCGGCAAAGGCGACGATGTCGCCCGCGCTCGCCTCGTCCTCCTCGACGCGGTCCAGCCCGAAGAAGCCGAGCACCTGCATGACCTTCTCGCTGCGCGCCTGCCCGTGGCGATCCACCACGGTGACGTTCATGCCCTTGCGGATCGTGCCGCGCTTGATGCGGCCGATGCCGATCGCGCCGACATAGCTCGAGTAGTCGAGCTGCGACACCTGCAGCTGCAGCGGACCTTCGGGGTCCACGTCCGGCGGCGGGCAGTGCTGGACGATGGTCTCGAACAGCGTCGTCATGTCGCCGCCGCGGTGCGCCGGGTCGTACGACGAGAAGCCCTGGATCGCCGAGGAATAGATCACCGGGAAGTCGAGCTGCGCCTCGGTGGCGCCGAGGCGGTCAAACAGGTCGAAGGTCTGGTCGAGCACCCAGTTCGGGCGCGCCTCGTGGCGGTCGATCTTGTTGATCACCACGATCGGCCGCAGCCCGTGCGCAAATGCCTTCTGCGTCACGAAGCGCGTCTGCGGCATCGGGCCGTCGACCGCGTCCACCAGCAGCAGCACCGAGTCCACCATCGACAGCACACGCTCCACCTCGCCGCCGAAGTCCGCGTGGCCGGGCGTGTCGACGATGTTGATGCGGTAGCCGTTCCAGAGGATGGCGGTGTTCTTGGCGAGGATGGTGATGCCGCGCTCGCGCTCGAGCGCGTTGGAGTCCATCACGCGCTCGGGCGTGACCTTGCGGGCGTCGAGCGTGCCCGACTGCCTGAGCAACTGGTCGACCAGCGTGGTCTTGCCGTGGTCGACATGGGCGATGATCGCAACGTTGCGCAGTTGCGTGGTCAGGGTGGTGGTCACGGGGAGCCCGGGGGCGAAAGGGGGCGCGGAGTATACCCGAAGTACGCGTCAGGGCATGAACACATCTGTCGGCAGGCCGAATCGTCTGGACAATCGGCTGATCTGCCCAACGTTCAGTTCCCGCCTGCCGCGCAGCACGTCGGACACAACGCTCTGCGCGCCGATCTCTGGCAGATCGGACTGGCGAAGCCCGTGTTCGGTCATCAAGTGGCGCAGCAGGTCCCTGACCGCCATCTCCCTGACAGGACGATGCCGCTCTTCGTAACCTGCCACCAGTTCACCCAGGTGATCAGCGAGGCTCGCGAGCGGGTGGGACTCGTCGGCACCACCGGCGTCGAGAACGGCGTCAAGCGCTGCCACGAGCCTCTCGAATTCGCCTTTGGATCGTGGCTCGGCCAGGAATGGAGCCACCGCGGGCCAACCTGCCATCGCATCGCGGATGCTCGCACTCATTGCAGTCCCTCCTTGCGCTTCCAGAGTCCAGTGGAGTACTCGGCGTGCGTAAGGACATGACGCACGAACACCTTGCCGGTGTTGAAATGCACGGCAGCCACGAGCCGTAGTGAGTTGCCTGCGACATTGAACACCAGCAGCGGGCCAACCTTGTCCACGCTGCCGAATGCTGTTCGCAACTCGGCGAAATTCTTGTAGCGGCCGCGCTTCATCAGCCGATACCAGTAGTCCAGTGCCGCCGCAGACCGCGGCGAGCGTCGCTGGGCGGCCAGGATTCTCGAGTGGGTAATCACGTGCAAGGGCGATCATATAGCATTTTGCTATACGCCTGCAGGACCAGCAGAACCAGGAAGAGTTCGGCCGGAAGTCTGCAGGCAGGTTGCGGAGCAAATCACCCGGGAAAACAGGTGCGTTTGCGCAGAATAAGGCGCGCATTACTGGTGCGCATGGGGCTGGGGAGGGGATCCCCCACCCTCACCCCCACCCTCACCCCCCCAGCAAGCTGGGGGAGGGAAAGAGGAAGGAAGAAGGTCAGTTCTTGGCGGGTTCCGCGGGAGTGGTGCCTTCCACGGCCGGCATCGACTGCACCGGCTCGCCCGAGGCGTCCTTGGCCGGCTCAGCCTTCTCGGCCGGCGCCACCGAGCCCACCACCACCGGCACCGAGAACGTACGCGCGTCCGTCTGCACCTTGTTGACCATTCGCGCGATCACATTCGCGTAGTACAGCCCAGGCGCGTCGGCACGTACCAGCACCTTGGCCGTGTGCCGGCTGCCCGCCGTCACGGCGTCAAACTTGAGCGCCCCGCCGCTGACGATCGTCAGCCCCGGCACGCCGGTCACCTCGACCTCGAGCGAGTCGGCCGCAACCCGCGGCAGCAGCGCCAGCTCGACCTCGAACGGCTGCCCGACGGCGGGCTTGGCCAGCACGTCGTACTTGAGATCGACCGCGGCGGCGGTCTTGCCCGTCACCACCGCGTTCGCCATCCGCTGGTCGTCGGGATTCTCGACCACCGGCGGTGGCGCAGCCACATCGCCCTGTACGCCGTCGGCGGCTGGCGCGGGCTGGACGTCGGCCGCGACCTCCTCCTTGCCTCGTCCGCAAGCGGCGAGTACGGCGGCGAGCGCGACAACCGCGAGGACTCTGGCGGCGCTACGGGCAATGGTGAACTGAATCATGGCAGGTGCTTCCAGGATTGCGTTGCGCAACGAAGAGTTGCTCAACCGGTGATGTTGACGGTCATGCAGGTGCGACCGCGACGGGCCGTGGCGATTGCATTGGGGTCGACGTGCGACCAGTCGTAGATCTCCAGCACATAGTCGCCGGCAGTAGCATCAAAATTCAGGGTCTCGACCCGCGGCGTCTCGGTTTCGGACGCCGTAACGTCGTTGGCCCGCGACACGACGAAATCCGGGTCCGGCACCGGCGATCCGGCGCAATCCGCGTCGCTGGCGGGACAGCTCACGTTGATGCGCAGCGTGCGCGTGCCCGGCACGCTGAAGCGCAGGAAGCGCCGGTTGCCGAGCTTGTTGTACGAGGTGGCGACGATGCCCGAGCCGATGTCGAGGCTGCTCGACGTGCACGCGCGCACCGTTGCCCCGTTCGGCGTGACCACCGAGTACACCGGCAGCGACAGGTCCGCCGACGCCGCAGCCACGCCGCTGAAGATCTCGGTGGCGGCGTAAGGCGTCATGGTCGAGGACACGATGCCGAGGCTGGTGCCCGCCAACCGCTCCGCCTCGACCAGCTGGTCGACCTGCGCCGCCGGCACGCCTGGCCGCAGCTTCAGGGCGCTGATGAACGGGAACAAGCTGGTGAGCGGTACGCCGTTGCGCAGTTCGGTCGCGAACACGGAGTACAGCGGGCCGAAGCCGAGCGACACGACGTCCGCACCGTCGTTGACTGAATCGAACAGGTCCCAGGCGATGCGCTGCACCGACGTCTCGTTGTACCAGCCCGGCACAATGGCCGCGCGACTCTCCAGGCTGAAATTGGAGTCGCTGCCCTGGGCCGTGCCGAATGAATCACGGTACACGGGATCGTTCAGCACCATGCCGGAAAACGCGTTGGCATAGCCCTCGCTGAAGGCGACGCGCATGTCGAGCCGCTCATCCAGTGCGTGCGATCCGCCGATGGTGTCGGTGCGGCTGGTGGCGTCCTCGAGGAAATGCTGGAACTCATGCGCGATGACGTGCTGGTCGAACTCGTCGGTGTCGTTGCCCGCCGCGCCGAGCACGTAGATGCCCGGGTTGATGCCCTGCGTGCCGACCGGGTAGTAGAGCGTGGTGCCGATCTCGCCGTTGCTGAAGATGCCGTCAACAGGCCGGTTGCTCGGGCTCCAGTAGGCGTTCAAGGTCGGCAGCTGCACGGCGTTGTCAGCCTGCGTGATGACGAACTGCGTCGCGGCATACAGCGTATCGAGCACCGCGAACGGCGCTGCGGCCCGCACGCCCGAGTACACGCCGGCGAAATCGCCGCCCCAGCCCGTGGCGGCCCTGAGATTGCTCGTCTGGTTGATGACGCAGGTATTGAACGAGCCACCGTCCAGGACGTAGAGCGCGTCGCCGTTGGTGTTATTGCGTACCCGCAGGTCCCAACTCGCGGGCCGCGCTGACGTGCCGGTGAATCGACTCATGACCTTCGCACGCACGAACACGTCAGTGTTCGGGGTGGTGGTCAAGCTGTAGTAGCCGCCGGTGTCGGTCGCTGCGGTCGCGAGCACCGCCCCACTACCTGCCGCCAGCAGCTCGACCTCGACTTCACGAGCCGGCGATTCGATGATCGCCGTGAATGCGAGTCCACGGCCGAGTGCCGCCGAGAATGGAACCCGCTCGAAAGTCACCCGGCCACTGACGGTGACGCTGGTCGGAGCCGGTCCAGTCGCCACAGTGACTGTGCGTGATGCGCTCGCGGTAGCGCCACGGTTGTCGGACACCGTCAACGTAGCCGTGTATGTGCCGCCCGTTGTGTAGACATGACTTGGGGTAGCGCCGGTACCAGTGCCGCCGTCGCCGAAGTTCCAGCTATACGAGGCAATGGCGCCATCGGTGTCCAATGAGGCCGCGGCACTGAACGCCACGGCCATTGGCGCTGCACCACACGTCGGTGTCGCCGTGAAAGACGCGATTGGGGGCAGGTTGACGCCGCCGCCACCACCACCACCGCCACCACCGCCGCAGGCGGCGACGGCCAGGCTCAGCAGCCCGACCAGCAGGAATCGAATATTGGTTGTCACCCGACGAAGGATAACATGGGGAAAATAGGGGACATTCTCCTATTTTCCGTCGCGGAAAACAGGAGAATGTCCCCTATTTTCCGGATCGCGCAGCAGCGCGTATTCCCAGGCCAGCTGGGTGAGCACGATCACCTCGAGGTCGTCGAAGCGCGGCTGCCAGCCGAGGGTTTCGCGGATGCGCTCGGCACGCGCCACCAGCGACGGCGGATCGCCGGCGCGGCGCGGGCTCTCCTGCACGATGAGCGGCTGGCCGCTGACCTTCTCCACCATGCGCAGCACCTCGCGCACGCTGTAGCCGTGGCCGTAGCCGCAGTTGAGCGTGGTCGACGCACCGCCCTTGCGCAGGTAGTCGAGCGCACGCAGGTGGGCGTCGGCGAGGTCCTCGACGTGGATGTAGTCGCGCACCCCGGTGCCGTCCGGCGTCGGGTAGTCGGTGCCGAAGATCTGCAGGGACGGCCGCACGCCGGCCGCGTGCTGGCACGCGACCTTCACCAGCAGCGTGGCGTTCGGCGCGGTGTGGCCGATGCGTCCGCCGGGATCGCTGCCCGCGACGTTGAAGTAGCGCAGCGCCACGTAGCGCAGCTGGGACGCCGCGGCCAGGTCGCGCAGCATCCACTCGCTCATCAGTTTCGACACGCCGTACGGGTTGATCGGCGCAGTCGGCGTATCTTCGCGCGCCTCGCCCTCGGCCGGGATGCCGTACACCGCGGCGGTCGACGAAAAGACGAAATGCTTCACGCCGGCCCGGTCGCAGCACTCGAGCAGGTTGCGCGTGGCGCAGGTGTTGTTGCCGTAGTACTTGAGCGGGTTCGACACCGACTCCGGCACGATGGTGTGCGCGGCGAAGTGCATCACCGTGTCGACGTCGTGCTCGGCCAGCACGCGCTCGACGGTCTCGCGATCGCCGGTGTCGCCCACGACCAGCGGGGCGCCCAGGACCGCGCTGCGAAAACCGGTGGACAGGTTGTCGAGGACCACGACGCGCTCGCCGCGCTCGACGAGCTGGCGGACGACGTGGCTGCCGATGTAACCGGCGCCGCCGGTGACGAGGATGGAGTTCTGCATGGCGCGCATGTTACCAGCCGGGCCGGGGAGGACCTGTGAGGGGAGTCACTCCTGCCGCCACATGCGCACAAGTCGTGCGCACCGGTTAGGCGCACGGCAGTGCGCATGGGCTGTGCGCACGGCAGTGCGCATGGGCCGTGCGCACGCCGTGTGCGCATGCGCGGGCGGGGGTACTACCCCACCCTCTCCCTGCCCTCTCCCGCTAAAGCGGGAGAGGGTGCCCGAAGGGCGGGAGAGGGGACTTAGAGCGACAGCGGGCCCTCTTCCATCGCGGCGATCTGCTCGCGCAGGTCGAGCACGTGCTGTTCCCAGTACTTCGGCTCTTCGAACCACGGGAACGCGCGCGGAAACGCGGGATCCTCCCAGCGCCGTGCCAGCCAGCCGGCGTAATGCATGATGCGCAGCGTGCGCAGCGGCTCGATCAGCGCGATCTCGTGATAGTCGAAGTCGCCGAAGTCGGCGTACCCCTCGAGCAGGTCCCGCAGCTGGCCCGCCTGCTCCTCTGGCCGCCCGGACAGCAGCATCCACAGGTCCTGCACCGCGGGGCCCGTCACGCAGTCGTCGAGATCCACGAAATGCGGACCACCGTCGGTCCACAACACGTTGCCGGGATGGCAATCGCCGTGCAGCCGCAGCGTTCGATACGGCGTGGCTTCCTCGAAGCGCTGCTCCACGATTGCCAACGCGTCATCGGCGACCGACGTGTACGCCGCCTCGATGTGCGGTGGAATCCACCCCTGCTCCAGCAGGTAGTCGACCGTGTCGCCGCCCATTACCCGCCAATCGAGCCGCGCGCGGTGACGGAACAGCCGCGTGCGCCCGATGGCGTGGATCCGCGCCAGGAACCGACCCATCCACGCCCGCTCGTCGCGCGTGCCGAGCTCGGGCCAGTGCCCGCCCTGCCGCGGGTACACGGCAAAGCGAAACCCGGCCAGCTCGAACAGCGTGCGCCCGTCGTGCACCTCGGGCGCGACCACCGGCACCTCGGCCCGCGCCAGCTCGAGCGCAAACTCGTGCTCCTCGAGAATCGCCGGCGTCGACCAGCGGCCCGGCCGGTAGAACTTGACCACCACCGGCGGCGCGTCCTCGCGGCCCACCTGGTAGACGCGGTTCTCGTAGCTGTTGAGCGCCAGCACCCGCCCGTCCGGCACGTGGCCGAGCGCCTCGATGGACTCGACGACGACGTCGGGCGTCAGGCTCGAATAGGGATGCACCCGCTGCTGGATCGGCGCTGCCGGCATCGCGGGAGAATCTCGCGAAACGCGCGCGAAATACAGCAGGACTTTCACGCCGGGACCAATACAGACTGTACCGACCGAGCCAGCGCAGCAGCCGGCTCTTTACCTCGGCCGGGACGCGTATTACATTGCACTACATGGCAACCATCACCCTCCGCGTTCCCGACGACCTCGACCGCGAACTCGAGAAACGCAGTGCAGCGCAAGGCGTCTCGAAGAGCGACCTCGCGCGTGAAGCGTTGCGGCGCTACCTGCACGTTGCCGACTTTCGTGCCCTGCGTGCCGAATGTGTCAGCCGCGCGCAGGCGCTCGGGGTGCACACCGACGAGGACGTGTTCCGCCTCCTCCGCGAGCCGTGAGGGTCACGCTCGACTCGTCGGTACTCATCGCCGCCTACGTCACCCGGGCCGGCGCCTGCGCAGAGCTGCTCGAGGAAATACTGCAGCACCACGAACTGGTGCTCTCGGATTACATATTGGACGAGGTGCGGCGCAAACTGACCTACAAGCTGTTGTTGCCGCCAAGGCTGGTCGCAAGGGTCGTGCAATCGCTTGCCAGGGCGGCAACGATGGTTGAACCAGCGCCGCTTCCAGCGGACGCTTGCCGTGACGCAACCGACCTCCCCGTGCTGGGCACCGCAGTCGCCGGAGATGCCGAACTGCTCGTGAGCGTGGACAATGACCTTGTTGTGCTGAAGCGTTACGCCACGATCGACATCGTCCGCCCGGGCGAGTTCTGGAACAGGGTCGCGCGGTGAAGCAGTACGTCAAGTCCACTTTCCGCCCGCGCTCGCTGAGCGGCCTGATCCTGCTCGGCTTCGTCGCCGTGGCGCTGCCGCTGCTGTTCGGCACGATCAACGCCGCGATCGAGATGCGCAACCTGTCGAGCGCCAGCGAGCGGCTCGTGACCAACGGCGTCGCGGCCACGCAGTTCACGCAGGCGATCGTGCGCCAGGTGGCGTCGCTCGAACGCACCGCCCGCCTCTACCAGATCCTGCGGCGACCAAGCCTGCTCAGCACTTTCCCATCGCGGCGATCTGTTCCCGCAGGTCGAGCACGTGCTGCTCCCAGTACTTCGGCTCTTCGAACCATGGGAACGCGCGCGGAAACGCGGGATCTTCCCAGCGGCGCGCCAGCCAGCCGGCGTAGTGCATGATGCGCAGCGTGCGCAGCGGCTCGATCAGAGCGACTTCGTGATAGTCGAAGTCGCCGAAGTCGGCGTACCCCTCGAGCAGATCCCGCAGCTGGCCCGCCTGTTCCTCCGGCCGCCCCGACAGCAGCATCCACAGGTCCTGCACCGCGGGACCCGTGACGCAGTCGTCGAGATCCACGAAATGCGGGCCGCCGTCGGTCCACAACACGTTGCCGGGATGGCAATCGCCGTGCAGGCGCAATGTGCGATACGGCGTGGCCTCCTCGAACCGCTGCTCCACGATTGCCAGCGCGTCGTCCGCGACCGATGTGTACGCCGCTTCGATGTGCGGCGGAATCCACCCCTGCTCCAGCAGGTAGTCCACCGTGTCTCCGCCCATTACCCGCCAGTCGAGCCGCGCCCGGTGACGGAACGGTCGCGTGCGCCCGATCGCGTGGATGCGCGCCAGGAACCGACCCATCCACGCCCGTTCGTCGCGCGTGCCGAGTTCGGGCCAGTGCCCGCCCTGCCGCGGGTACACCGCAAAACGAAAACCGGCCAGCTCGAACAGCGAGCGCCCCTCGTGCACCTCGGGCGCGACCACCGGCACCTCGGCCCGTGCCAGCTCGAGCGCAAACTCGTGCTCCTCGAGAATCGCCGGCGTCGACCAGCGGCCCGGCCGGTAGAACTTGACCACCACCGGCGGCGCGTCCTCGCGGCCCACCTGGTAGACGCGGTTCTCGTAGCTGTTGAGCGCCAGTACCCGGCCGTCCGGCACGTGGCCGAGCGCCTCGATGGACTCGACGACGACGTCAGGCGTCAGGCTCGAGTAGGGATGCATCCGCTGCTGGATCGGCGCTGCCGGCATCTGGCGAGAATCTCGCGAAACGGGCGTGAAATACAGCAGGACTTTCACGCCGGGACCAATACAGACTTTAGCGACCGAGCCAGCGCAGCAGCCGGCTCTTTACCTCGGCCGGGACGCGTATTACATTGCACTACATGGCAACCATCACCCTCCGCGTTCCCGACGACCTCGACCGCGAACTCGAGAAACGCAGTGCAGCGCAAGGCGTCTCGAAGAGCGACCTCGCGCGTGAAGCGTTGCGACGCTACCTGCACGTTGCCGACTTTCGTGCCCTGCGTGCCGAATGCGTCAGCCGCGCGCAGGCGCTCGGGGTGCACACCGACGAGGACGTGTTCCGCCTCCTCCGCGAGCCGTGAGAGTCACGCTCGACTCCTCGGTGCTGATCGCCGCTTACGTCACCCGGGCCGGCGCCTGCGCAGAGCTGCTCGAGGAGATACTGCAGCACCACGAACTGGTGCTCTCGGATTACATATTGGACGAGTTGCGGCGCAAGCTGATCTACAAGCTATTGTTGCCGCCACGACTGGTCGCACGGGTCGTGCAATCGCTGACTAGAGCAGCGTCGATGGTCGAACCCGCTTTGCTTCCGCCGGACGCCTGCCGCGACCCCACCGACCTCCCCGTACTGGGCACGGCGGTCGCCGGAGATGCCGAACTGCTCGTGAGCGTGGACAATGACCTTCTTGTGCTGAAGCGTCACGCCACCATCGACATCGTCCGCCCGGGCGAGTTCTGGAACAGGGTCGCGCGGTGAAGCAGTACGTCAAGTCCACTTTCCGCCCGCGCTCGCTGAGCGGCCTGATCCTGCTCGGCTTCGTCGTCGTGGCGCTGCCGCTGCTGTTCGGCACGATCAACGCCGCGATCGAGATGCGCAACCTGTCGAGCGCCAGCGAGCGGCTGGTGACCAACGGCGTCGCGGCCACGCAGTTCACGCAGGCGATCGTGCGCCAGGTGGCGTCGCTCGAACGCACCGCCCGCCTCTACCAGATCCTGCGGCGACCGAGCCTGCTCAGCACTTTCCAGCAGAACCACCGCCTGCTGATCGACACGCTCGACGGCCTCGAGAACCTGCCCGGCGACCCCGACCGCGCCGCGGTGATCGAGCGCATGCGCAGCAGCACCCGCGACATCGAGAGCCGGCCTCGCCTCGCCCGACACGCGCGCGTCAACGACGCGCTGCGGCAGTTCACGCAGTTGTCCAAGGACGCGGGCCAGCTGTCCAAGCTCGCCAGCAGCCAGACCGACCGCGAGCTCAAGGAGCTGCGCGCCGAGACCGAGCGCACGCGGCAACGCATCCTGTGGCAGACCGCGGCGCTGGTGCCGGTGACGCTCGGCCTGATGCTGCTGTTCACGCTGTTCGTCGGCCGGCCGATCCGCCAGATCGACCGCGCCATCGACGCGATCGGCCACGGCCAGCTCGACGAGCCGGTGAACGTCAAGGGTCCGGTCGACCTCGAAGCGCTGGGCCGGCAGCTCGAGTGGCTGCGGCTGCGGCTCGGCGAAATCGCCGAGGAGCGCAACCGCTTCCTGCGCCACATGTCGCACGAGCTGAAGACGCCGCTCGCCAACATCCGCGAAGGCACCGAGCTGCTGCTCGAAGGCGCGGTGGGATCGCTCGGGCCGGAGCAGCGCGAGGTGGGCGGCATCCTGCGCGACAACAGCGTGCGCCTGCAGCGGCTGATCGAGAACCTGCTGTCCTACAGCGAGTGGCAGGCGAAGCGCGGCGAGCTCGAGCTCGCCGAGCTCGACCTGCCGGCGCTGGTGCGCGAGGCCATCGAGACCTACCAGCTGCCGATCACGCGCACCGGCTGCAGGTGGAGCAGCAGGTGTCCGACCTGCCGTTCACCGGCGATCGCGCCAAGCTGCGGCTGATCCTCGACAACCTGGTGTCGAACGCCGTCAAGTTCACGCCCGACGGCGGCACCATCACCGTGCGCGGCTATCGCGACGGCGACGACGTGCTGATCGAGGTGGCCGACACCGGCCCCGGCGTGCCGCTGCACGAACGCGCGCGGATCTTCGACGCGTTCTACCAGGGCGAGACGCCGCACGGCGGCCTGGTACGCGGCACCGGAATCGGGCTATCGGTGGTGCAGGAGTTCGTGCAGGCGCACGGCGGCACGATCGAGCTGGTGGACGGGCAGTTCCCCGGCGCGCACTTCAGGGTGCGGTTGCCGGCAGGGCCGGCGTCACATCCGTGAGCGCGAAATCGGCGCCCTTGAACAGCAGTGGCTCACCCAGGGTGCGCGACAGTGCATAGGCGAAACAGTCGCCGAAATTGAGATTCGCGCGGTGCCGCCCCTGGCCGAAGCTGCGAAACGCATGCCGCGCCTCGTAGGCCTGGTCCACGTCCACGGGCGCCACACTGATCTGGGCACGCGCGAGCAGCAGGTCGAGGTCGCGCACGCCATCGGGGCCGTTCCGCGCGTCGAGCACGATGGAACACTCGACCAGCGTTGCGGCCGACAATATTCGCGTCGGATCGGCCTCGATCGCCTCGGCGAACGTGCGGCGCTCGGGTTCGTCGAGCAGGATCGCCAGCAACGCCGAGGTGTCGATGACCATCAGCGCGGCAACCCGTGTTCGTCGTAGCCGAGGATCTCATCGACTGGCCGTGCGTCGAGCACGGGCAGGCGCGAGCAATGCACCGCGATCTCGTCGATTTCGTCGGCGAGGCGACGTGCACCCCGCCGTCGCTGCAGGCGTGCGAGCCGTTCGCGCAGGGCAACCGTCACGGCTTCGGTCTTCGTCTCGCCGGCGAGCCGGGCCACCTCAGCGGCGAGTTGCTCCGTCTGGGCGTTTCGGATGTTGAGCGCCATCGCTTCACCATGTGTAGCTCTTGTAAAGACTGTATCATTGGTGCGCTCCCTAGGCCAGTTGCAGTAGCCTGCCACGGCTTGAATCGCGTCCGCCGGCTCCAAATCGCATCGGTTCGACCTGAAATGCAGCTCCGCTCCAGCTTGTCCCTGCCCAGCCTGATCGCCGCGGTGGTCGCCGCGACGTTTGGCCTCACCGGCTGCACTACCCTGCGCGACGGCTCCGGCAGCGAGCAGCCTGCGGCGCCAGCCGCAGCGACCGCGCCGCTTCCGCCGGTGCTCGCGCCGTACCTCGAGACCCTGGCGAAGATGGCCCCGGGTGACGCAGCACGGCAGCAGGCCGAACTGGAGTCGCGCCTCTCCACCGCACAGCAGACGCGCAGTTCATCCGACACACTGCGTTACGCACTGGCCGTCGGTGCGGCGGGCTACCCGAGCAGCAATCCGGTCGAGGCAAAGCGGCTGATCACGGAACTGCTGGCGAGCCCCAATACGCTCGAGCCGCTCGAGGTGTCGTTCGCCACAGCCTACCTGCGCGAGTTCGATGCGCGCGTGGCGCTGTATGCCGAGCTCGCGCGACAGCGCGAGGAGTCGGAGCAGAAGCTGCGCTCGCTCGATGCCACCGCCGAGCGCCGAGCCGACGCACTGGCGGCCGAGAACAAGCAGTTGAAGCGCGCGCTCGCCGAGGCCGAGCGCAAGCTCGAGGCGGTGGCCGAGATGGAACGGTCGCTGCTCGAACAGGCCGGCGAGACTCCGGCCGAGCCGCCCCAGCGGCCCTGAGGCCGCAAACCAGTGAATCTGCGCGAACCCGCCGATTTTGCGGCGGGCTTCCACTGCGTATCCCCGCTAGCCTCGCGATCTGTTGCAGTTCGAAGCGTGTCGCATTTCGAGCCGCTGCGCATTTAGAGGCGTGTCGCGCCTAAAAGTGCGCGGGCTCGGGGTTGGGATGTCCTTCCGCCGCCGCATGCGCACAAGGTGTGCGCACGAACTAGGCGCACTTACGTGCGCACAGGCGGTGCGCACGACGCGTGCGCATGTGGCCGGCGGAGTAGCACCCAACACCGACTCTCCCGCGCATGACGCTCGGACGCGCCGACGCCTGTGATCGCCAAGCCACTGACGGAGTAGTGAAGCATGCACACCTACAGCAGGATGCCCGCCCCACGCCGCGCGGTGAACCTGCGCATCGACGGCGAACTGCTGCGGCAAGCGCGGGTCCTGAAGCTCAACCTGTCGCAAGTGCTTGACCAGGCGCTGCGCAAGCAGGTCAAGGACGCCCGCCGCGAGGCGTGGTTCACCTCGTCGGCGTCAGCCATCGACGCCTACAACCGCCGCGCGCGGAAGTACGTCGAGCTCTCCGGCTGGATGTCGTCGCTAGACCGTCGGCCATAGCCCATGACGCAGTTCGCCGCACACCGCAACCTCGACCCGATCAGCCTGGGCCGCTTCCCCTACCTGCTCGACGTGCAGCACGACCTGCTATCGATCCTCGGCACGCGACTGGTCATGCCGATCGTGCTCGAGGAACGCCTCAACTCGAAGACCATCTTCACGCTGATGCCGGTGTTCCTGATCGAGGGCAAGCGCCACGTGGTGATGGCCACCCAGCTCACCAGCGTGCCGATCGAACGCATTGGCCCGGTCGTCGCGAACTTCACCGTCGACCGCCACGCCATCCTCGACGCGCTGGAGATGCTGGTGCAGGGCTTGTAGGAAAGCAGTGCTAGCAAAAACCGCTTGCATTGAATGGCCAGGATGGCTACTTTGACCAAACTCAGCGGCCATCACCGTAAAACCCTCCAGGCCGTTTTTGCGGAACCGCTGAACGGGAATCTGCCCTGGGCGAGAATCGAGGCCCTGTTTCGCGCGCTTGGGTGCCGGATCGTAGAGGGCAGCGGCTCATCGGTCACAGTCGAAAAATGCGGCGCAAGAGCACACTTTCATCGACCTCATCCGGCAAGGGAAGCGCTGCGATACCGCGTAAAGGACGCACGCGAGTTCCTGCACCGCATCGGAGCAGCCCCCGAATGAAAGTGATGGCTTACCGAGGTTATGCGGCCCGCATTGAATTCGATGCCGAGGACAGAATCTTCGTCGGCCACGTGGCGGGCATCCGCGACACGGTCGGATTCCACGGCATGAGCGTCGACGAACTGGAGCAGTCTGGAGCAGTCGTTCCGCGAGGCCGTGGACGACTACCTGCGGGCCTGCGAGAAACTCGGGCAGCGTCCCGAACGACCGGCCAGCGGCAAACTGATGCTCCGGGTGCCGCCGACCGTGCACGCCAACGCACTGCGGTCCGCCGAATTGGCCGGACTAAGCCTGAACCAGTGGGCCACGCGCGTGCTGAGCGACGCGGCCACGCCGGACCCATGACCCGCCTCCGCCGCCCGCCGCGCATCCTGGTCGTGGACGACGACCCGGGGCTGCTGCGCCTGCTCACCATCCGGCTGCGCTCGCAGAAGTACGAAGTCGAGCCCGTGCCGAGCGCGGCCGAGGCGCTCGCGGCGGTGGCGCGCTTTCGCCCCGACCTCGTGATCACCGACCTGCGCATGGCGCAGATGGACGGCATCGCGCTGCTCAAGGAACTGCAGCGCAAGTGGCCGAGCCTCAACGTCATCATGCTCACCGCGCACGGCACCATCCCCGACGCGGTGAAGGCCACGCAGTCGGGGGCGTTCGCGTTCCTCACCAAGCCGGTCGAGAAGGAGCAGCTGCTCGAGGAAGTGCGGCGCGCGCTCAAGACCTCGGGCTTCGCCGACACCGAGTCGGACGACTGGCGCGCGAAGTTCGCCACGCGCAGCCCGCTGATGGAGGACCGCCTCGCCAAGGCGCACATGGTCGCCGCGACCGACGCCGCGGTGCTGATCACCGGCGAGCCCGGCACCGGCAAGGAACTGCTCGCCAAGGCGATCCACCGTGCCAGCGCCCGCCGCGACGGCGAGTTCGTCGACGTGGACTGCGGCGGCCTCGACGCGGCGACTGGCGAGGCAGCGCTCACCCGCGCGCTCGGCGAGGCCCGCGGCGGCTCGTTGCTGCTGCGCGGCATCGAGGAACTGCCGCCCTCGCTGCAGGCCCGCGTCGCCACCCTGCTCGACGGCAGCGATGCCCGGTTGCTGGTCACCAGCGACCGTCGCCTCGAGGAACTGTCCGCCGACGAGCGCTTTTCCGAGAACCTGCTCGAGCGCCTGCAGGCGGTGCACGTCGACCTGCCGCCGCTCAGCGCCCGTCGCGAGGACATCCCGCTGCTGGTGCAGCAGTGCCTCGACGACCTGGCCGCCGAGTCCTCCCAGCCCAAGCGCAGCTGCTCGCCCGAGGCGATGGAGCTGCTGGCCGCCGCCCGCTGGCCGGGCAACGTCCGCCAGCTGCGGATGGTCGTGCGGCAGGCCGCCACCACCGGCGCCGGCGCCATGATCACGCCGCAGCAGGTCGAGGAAGCGCAGGGCCGCACCAGCCAGCTGCCGTCGTTCGACGAGGCGCGTGATGAGTTCACGCGGAGCTATCTCGTGCAACTCCTTCAAATCACTGAAGGAAATGTCAGCCAGGCCGCGCGCCTGGCGAAGCGCAATCGCACGGATTTCTACAAGCTGCTGTCCCGGCACGGGATCGAGCCTGAGGAGTTCAAGGAATGAGAACCCTCACCCGGCGTGGGCGGCCTGCCGCCGCCTGCCTGCCGCGATCGGCCACCCTCTCCCGCCTTGGCGGGAGGGTTGGGGAGAGGGTCTTATTTTTTCCTGTTTACACGGTATCCGTGATAGCGATATAGTCCTGCGGCAGCCATGGAGGCCCCATGATCGTCTCGTTTGGAGATCGGGCAACAGAGGACCTGTTCCACGCTCGACCGACCAACAGGGCACGACGATTCCCGCGCAACGTCGTCGCGGCAGCTTTAGTGAAGCTGGACATGCTCAATGCCGCGGCCGCGCTGCTCGACCTGCGCTCGCCGCCGGGAAATCGACTGGAGGCGCTGAACGGCGACATGAAAGGACTCCACTCAATCCGTGTCAACGATCAGTGGCGGCTCGTGTTCCACTGGACCGCAGACAACGCCCACGAGGTTCGGCTGCTGGACTACCACGACTGACGAGGACAAACGTGATCCCCGAAAACCGCATCCCCACGCACCCCGGCGTGATCCTGAGCCATGAATTCCTGGCGCCGCTCGGCATTTCGCAGGTCGCGCTTGCGGCCCACCTGGACGTGCCGGTGCAGCGCATCAATGAACTTGTGCGCGGCAAGCGCGGCGTGACATCGGAGACCGCGTGGTTGCTTGCGCAAGCGCTGGATACAACACCGGAGTTCTGGGTGAATCTGCAGTCGGCACACGATCTGGCGCGAACGCGGCCTGTGCACCCGACGAAGCGGCTCGCGACGACTTTCCGACTTCAATCGGCGTGAGCGGCAACGCCTGTTGCACACATGACAACCATCACCGAAGTCGCTGACCCGCTTGATGAGCACAGCTGCAAGCCAGCGTTTCAGCTGCGCGATGCGTCAGTTCCCGGCCACGGCCTGCAGCCAGGCGTTGGGGGGCTCCCGTGGCAGGAATTTCTCGCGCTGGCGTGCGGAAGCCGCGAAGTGATCGCCGACAACTCGTTCACGCCACGCCGAGAAACACCGCCAGCGCGCGATTGACCGCCAGCAACATGCCATCGTCGACACGACCGATGGTCTTGCCGATCCTCGAACGTGCGACCGTCTGCGGCTTGTCGACCATGATCTGGCTCGGTTTGCGCAAGCCGTTGCCACCGCTCGGCGCGATCGCCACCCGAAACAGCGGCGCTTCGCGCAACTCACTGGTCACCGGGAGGATGGTGATGGACGGATGCTCGTCGAACAGGTCCGACTGGATGACGAGCGCGGGACGCGGCTTGCCGTAGTCGCCGGGAAGCGCGACCGTGACGAGGTCGCCGCGCTTCACGCCCAGCCGTCCTCATCGGCAACGGCCTCCAGCCAATGCAAAGTGGCGGCCTCGAGCGGATCGCCGCGCAGCGCAGCGGACTGCCGGCGGCATTCCTCGGCGAAGCCCGGTCGGCGCACGTCAGGCACCCAGATCTGGACGGGGCGCAATCCCGCGGCCCGCAATGCCGCCCGGTGCTTCTGGACGCGCTCGGCAACTCGTGATCGCTCG
>CAVSUM010000029.1:0-154331 GCA_963731105.1 uncultured Gammaproteobacteria bacterium | reverse complement strand
CCGTCTCCTCGATCCACCAGCCGCCTTCCTCGTGCAGCTTGATGTGCACCACGTGCGTGTCGCCGAACAGGTTGTGCAGGTCGCCGAGCGTCTCCTGGTAGGCGCCCACCATGAAGGCCGCGAGGTAGTACGTTTCGCCGTCGCGCAGGTCGTGCAGCTCGAGGGTGCGCTTGGTCTCGCGCAGGCTGACGAAGCGGTCGATCTTGCCGTCGGAGTCGCAGGTGATGTCGGCCAGCACTGCGTTGCGCGCAGGGCGCTCGTCGAGGCGGTGGATCGGCATGATCGGGAACAGCTGGTCGATGGCCCAGCTGTCCGGCAGCGACTGGAACACCGACATGTTGCAGAAGTAGATGTCGCTCAGGATCGACTCGAGGCCCTCGAGTTCCTCGGGCACCACCTCGAGCTTGCGGCACCAGTCGCGGATGCGCGCACAGGTGGCCCAGTAGAGGCGCTCGACCAGGCCGCGGTGCTCGAGGGTCAGGTAGCCGAGGTTGAACATCTGCAGCGCCTGCTCGCGGGCCTGCAGCGCGTCGTGGTAGCACTCCACCAGCCGCCGCTCGGTGATCGAGCGGTACGCATCGCGCAGGTCGGCCACCGGCTGCGGCACGGGCGTGCTGCCGTCGCCGCCGAGCTCGTCGGACTCACTCACGTCGAACCGGTCGAGCGCCGAGCTGCCGAGCGCGTCGAACACCAGCAGGCTGTGGTGCGCGGCGATGGCGCGGCCCGACTCGCTCACGATCACCGGGTGCTCGATGCCGCGCGCGTTGCACACGTTCGCGATGCGGTACACCACGTCGCTCGCATACTCGGCGAGCGTGTAGTTCATCGACGAGGCGTAGTTGGTGCGGCTGCCGTCGTAGTCGACGCCCAGCCCGCCGCCGACGTCGATGTACTTGAGCCCCGCGCCCATCAGCTTGAGTTCCGCGTAGACGTGCGCGAGCTCGTTCACCGCGTCCTTGACGCGGCGGATGTCCTGCAGCTGGCTGCCGGGATGGCAGTGCACGAGCTGCAGGCAGTCCTCCATGCCGTGCTCCTTGAGCACGCGGAACAGCTCGAGGATCTCGCTCACGAACAGGCCGAACTTCGACTTCTCGCCCGACGACTCGCGCCAGCGGCCGGCGCCTTCGCTCGCGAGCTTGACCCGCACGCCGATCCGCGGCCGCACGTCGTAGGCGCGCGCGTGCTTGAGGATCAGGCCGAGCTCGCTGAAGTTCTCCACCACCGGCACGATGGTGCGGCCGAGCTTGGTGGCGAGGATCACCGCCTCGATGTAGCTGTCGTCCTTGAAGCCGTTGCAGACGATCATCCGCTCCGACTCGCCCTCGGTCATCGCCATCACGGCGAGCAACTCGGGCTTGGAGCCCACCTCGAGGCCGAAGCCGAACTCGCGCCCGTAGCCGTACACCTCCTCGACCACGAGGCGCTGCTGGTTCACCTTGATCGGGAACACGGCGGCATAGCGGCCGCGGTAGTCGTTCTCGACGATCGCCGTGGCGAACGCGTCGTGCAGGCGCTTCAGGCGGTGGTGCAGGATGTCGGAGAAGCGCACCACCACCGGCGTGGTGAGGTCGCGCGCGTGGAGCCCGCGGATCACCTCGTGCAGGTCGATCTCGTGCTCGCTGGTCTGGTCCGGGCGCACCACGACGTGGCCCGCGGCGTTGATGCCGAAGTAACCGTTGCCCCAGGCGTTGACGCCGTACAGCTCGAGGGAGTCCTCGATCTTCCAGGGGCTGCCCGGCATCGGCTTGCGTGCGCTCGTCTCCACCAGTGTCAGCTCCGCGGCCCGGAAAAAGTGGCGCGAACGATAGCAGAAGCGTCCGCGATTGAAAGACGCCGTTGCGGGCGGCCCGTCAAGGCTCCGGGCCGGTCGCTACCGGGCGCGCTGGATCGCTCGACCACTCGCTCCACGAGCCCGGGTACAGGCGTGCGCCCGCGAGGCCGGCGTGCTCCATGGCGAGCAGCAGGTGGCAGGCAGTGACGCCCGACCCGCAGTAGGCGATGGTGCGCTCCGGTGCAACGTCGTCGAGACGTGTCGCGAGCGCTGTGCGCAGTTGCCCGGGCGGCAGGAAGCGACCCTGGCCGTCGAGGCTGAGCGTGAACGGGTGGTTGCGCGCGCCCGGGACGTGCCCTGCGACCTTGTCGATCGGCTCGACCTCGCCGCGGTAGCGCTCCGGCGCCCGCGCATCGAGAACCCGCGTGGCCGGGTCGCGCCCGGCGAGCAGCACCTCGTCGGCGCTTACCGCGAGCCCGGGTCGCGGCCGCGCGACGAAGTTGCCGTGCAGCGGTGGCGGCACCTCGTCGCTGGTCGGCAGGCCGAGCTGGATCCAGCGACGCATGCCGCCGTCGAGCACCGCTGCGTCGTCGTGGCCGAGCCAGCGCAGCATCCACCACAGGCGGGCGGCGTACATGCCGTTGCCATCGTCATAGGCCACCACCAGCGAGTCGTCGTTCACGCCCCATTCGCGCAGCCGCGCCGCGAATACCTCGGGCGCGGGCAGCGGATGGCGCCCGGAGGTCGGCGTCGCCGGGCGCGACAGGTCGCGGTTGATGTCGGCGTACACCGCGCCCGGGAGATGCTCGTCGAGGTAGCGCTGCCGGCCCGATTCCGGTCGCGCCAGGTCGAAGCGACAATCGAACAGGCGCAGCCTGCGGCTCCCGAGCAGCGGCTCCAGGGCCTCGGCCTCGATCAGCGTGCGTGTGGTCATCGGCGACTCCCGGCTGCCGTATCGCGGTACACCCCGCGACAGTACAATCCCGCGGCCGCGTGTGCACCGTCCGGCGGCCATCGGGAGGAACAGGAATGGCGCTCGAACTCTACTGGGGCAGTGGCAGCCCCTATTCCTGGCGGGTGCAGCTCGCGCTCGAGTCAAGCGCCTGCCGTACGAGGCGCGACTGCTGCAGTTCTCCATGCAGGAGCACAAGTCGCCGCAGATGCTGCGCATGAATCCGCGCGGCCGGGTGCCGGTGCTGAAGGACGGCGACTACGTGGTGTTCGAGTCGCTCGCCTGCCTGCTCTACCTCGATCGCAAGTATCCGCAGATGCCGCTGTTCGGCCGCACGCCGGAAGAGGCGGGCACGATCATGCGGGTGATCTGCGAGTACCAGGCCTACGCCGAGAGCCACCTGATGCAGATCGTGCACGCGGTGTTCTTCGAGAACATCGACGAGCGCGCCGAGGAAGTGACACGCGCGATGCACATCGTCGCGGGCGAGGCGCGCACCATCGAGGGTCGCCTCAGCAATTCCGACTGGCTGGTGGGCGAACACCTGTCCGCCGCCGACCTCGTGGTGTTCCCCGGCATCATGTTGCTGCTGCGCGCCATGGACAAGCGCGAGGCCGGCGACCTGCGTTCGCGCTTCCTGCCGATGGAGACGACCTACCCGGCGATCGCCCGCTGGATCCGCCGCGTCGAGGGCCTGCCGGGCTACGACCGCACCTATCCGCCGCACTGGCGCGAAGGCGCGCCGCGCGGCTGAGCGCGCCTCGTTGCGCCGGGCCGCGCCGGCGTGACCCACCGGCAATTCCGGGTAAACTACCGGGCCTGCCAACGTTCCCTTCCCGACAAGATCCCGAGCCATCATGAGCCAATACCCGGTCCACGTCGCGTTCCCCGGTCGCCTGGTCTTCGTCGGCTTCGGCAGCATCGGCCAGGGCGTCCTGCCGTTGATCCTGCGCCACGTCGGCATCAAGCCCGACCAGATCACCATCGTCACGGCCGACGAGGCGGGCGAGAAGGTCGCTGCCGAGTACGGCGTGCGCTTCGTCAAGCACCCGCTCACGCGCGAGAACTTCAAGAACGTGCTCGATCCCGTGGTCGGCCGCGGCGACTTCCTGCTCAACCTCTCGGTGGACGTCTCGAGCATCGCGCTGATCCAGCTTTGCTGGGAGAAGGGCGCGTTGTACCTCGACACCTGCATCGAGCCCTGGCCGGGCGGCTATACCGATCCGACCGTCCCGCCCGCGAAGCGCACCAACTACGCGTTGCGCGAGTCGGCGCTGGCGTTGCGCGAGACCATGAAGCGCGCGCCCACCGCGGTGCTCACGCACGGCGCGAACCCGGGGCTGGTCTCGCACTTCCTCAAGCAGGCGATGCTCAACGTCGCGGCCGACACCGGCGTCGACCACGGCGACCCGAACACCCGCGAGGAGTGGGCGGCGCTCGCCCACAAGCTCGGCATCAAGGTGATCCACATCGCCGAGCGCGACACGCAGGTGGCGTCGAGCGCCAAGGAGCCGGGCGAGTTCGTCAACACCTGGTCCGTCGACGGCTTCGTCGGCGAGGGCTGCCAGCCCGCCGAGCTCGGCTGGGGTTCGCACGAGAAGAACTGGCCGCGCGACGGCAAGAAGCACGACTTCGGCCGCGGCAGCGCCATCTACCTGATGCAGCCCGGCGCCGGCACGCGCGTGCGCACCTGGACGCCGATGGCCGGCCACATCCACGGCTTCCTGATTACGCACAGCGAGTCGATCTCGATTTCCGATTACCTCACCGTCAAGAAGGGTGAGCAGGTGGTGTACCGCCCGACCGTGCACTACGCCTACCACCCGAGCGACAACGCAGTGCTGTCGGTGCACGAGCTCGCGGGCCGCAACTGGGTGATCCAGGAACGCAAGCGCATCATGATGGACGAGATCGTCAAGGGCGTGGACGAGCTGGGCGTGCTGCTCGCAGGCCACAAGAAGAACGCCTACTGGTACGGTTCGCAGCTCTCCATCCAGGAAGCCCGGCAGCTCTGCCCGCACAACAGCGCCACCTCGCTGCAGGTGACGGTGTCGGCGCTCGCCGGCCTGATCTGGGCGATGGAGAACCCGAACTGCGGCGTGGTCGAGCCCGATGAGATGGACTACAAGCGCATCCTCGAGATCTGCCGGCCGTACCTCGGCCACGTGGTGGGTGAGTACACCGACTGGCATCCGCTGGTCGATCGCGGCCGGCTGTTCCCGGAAGACCTCGACCAGACGGATCCCTGGCAGTTCAAGAACGTCCGCGTGGTGTGAGCAAAGAGCCCTCACCCGCCCATCGGGCTCCCTCTCCCGCGAAGGCGGGAGAGGGCTGGGGTGAGGGTAGTTGCCTGTGCGGAGCGGTGCGCTACCGCATCGGCCTGCCTGCGCTGTGGGTCGCGCACTGCCACTGCTCGATGTGCCGCCGCGCGCAGGGCGCGGCGTTCGTCACCTGGGTCGGCACGGACGAGGGCCGGTTCACCGTCGAGTCCGGCGCCGATTCCCTGCGCCGTTACCAGTCATCGCCTGCTGCGACCCGCAGCTTCTGCGGCCAGTGCGGCACACCGCTGTTCTTCCAGTCGAGCCGCTGGCCCGGCGAGCTGCACGTGACGCTCGCGACGCTCGATGACGCCAGTGGCCTCGTGCCGCAGGCGCATGCGTACTGGGGCGGACACGTCGACTGGCTCGGCTGGGATGGCGGCGCGTTGCCGAAGGTCGAGCCGGACGAAGGGGACAGCGGATAGCGGATAGCGGATAGGGTCGGAATCAGGCCGGAAGTTGAGACCGGACGGTGGCGAAGACGGCGAGCGTGCTGGCGCGGAATTTCGCCTTGTCATCCTGCGCGAAGAGCTGCCAGGCATCGCTGTCCACCAGCATCATCGCCTCCAGCAGCGGCAGCAGTGCCGGGCGGATGCAGCGCGCCAGTTCGGCTTCGGCCACGCTGCCCGGGTTCGGCCATTCCGGCACCACGTTCAGCGACTGATGCAGCAGCGCAGGCCTGCACGATCAATGCGGCCGCCGAGTCGGCGCCGAACAACTGCTCCACGCCCCGCAGGATCTCCGGCAGCATGCGGTTGTCCGGCAGCAGTCCCTTTGCCGTCGGGCGCTGCCACGGCGGCGCCCAGCACCAATCGCGTCCAGGGCTCGAGCGTCGCCGAGTAGGTGTCGCTGACCGGGAAGCCAACCGTGGGCAGCGTTCGTGCCGCCATCGTTGCGGAACGAAACGCGTGCAGGGCGTCGCGCTGGCCAGCGATCACCTGCTTGCCGAGGTCGTGGTACAGCACGGTCCATTCCAGCATCGACTGCCGGTGTCGCGTGGCCTGCCGATACTCCGGCAGCAGCTGCAGCGCGATCAGCGCCTGTGTGATGTGATCGAGAGTGGCTCCGTTCGCGTGGGAGGCCATCTCCCGCCAGCCCGGCGCGACCTTTTCGATCGCAGCCATCCGGTCAGCGGTATAGAAGTCACGGAAGCGCCGGGCGAGTTGCTCTCCGTCCTGCAGCTCGCCCGCCTCGATCTGCCGGGCCAGCGTCCGGACGAACTGGCACAAGTCCGGCAGGTGGTCTTTCACGCGCGGAATCGTCGCTTCCATTGGGATGAACTCCTGCCGTTGCTGCCGACCAAAGAGCGGATGGCGAGCGCGCCCCGGGTCGATGTCCTCGACCACGGCATTGAAGGGAAACACGGCGAGGCCAGCACATCAAGCTGTGGTTGCGCACGGGCGGCGCTCGCAACGCCGCCGATGCCCGCAACTTGCCAGCTCATCGGGCCTGCGCCCGACTCGACGGATTTGGGCACATCGTTGGTGGGCTCGGTCATGCCCGCTGGCCCGTACCGCACCGGCCTTCTCGCCTGCACGCCGCGTGCCGATAGCCGTGATCCTCGAGGCTGCTTCGCCGTGCGGTGACATTTGCGGGCGCGTGGGGTCTACTGTGCGGGCGCTCCGCCGCGAGCGGCGCGCCAGCGAGAGTTCCATCGAATCAGAAAGGGGAGAACATGTCTATTGCACGTCTTCCGACAGCATTCGCGCTCGGCCTGCTCGCGTTCCAGCTGGCCGCGGGCGCAGCGGTCGCCTGTGACAAACCGGGCAAGACCCACAAACTGAGTTTCAAGGTCACAGACGATGGGTGCGTCGCGAAGGTCAAGAAGGACGCCGGATGATGCCGATGCGGAGACGGTCAACGTCTGCGAGAAGGACGTGGTGGAATGGAAAGTGACCGGCAAGGCCAAGTCGATCGTGTTCGACGGCAACAGCCCGTTCGATTGGTCGGACTCCGGTTTCAAGGGCAGGAAAATCGAAGGTACGGTCAAGTCCGGTACCGCGGGCGAGGAATTCAAGTACTCGGTCAAGGTCGATGGCCTGGCCTGCGTGCACGACCCGAAGATCATCGTCGATCACTGATCGCGGCGCGGTCGTCCGTCGGGCGGCACCCTCGCGCTGCTCTGCCTCGGTATTGTCGGCCTGGCTCTCACCACGCGACGGAAGTGACGGAAGCGGAATACCAGCATGACGACCAGCAGCGGTAGTCCGCGGCATCATGCGCAGTTCGTTTGATAGCCTGGTCTCGGTCTGAGCCGACGACGCAAAATCCACTGAGCGTCAGCTGTTGTGATTCAGACGAGGAGCCCGGCCATGTGCCGGGCTTCTTGTCTCAGTGACCCAGTGTCCGCGCAGGTCGCAACCGTATTCCCCTCGCACACCGCAAGCGAGTGAGCGGCAACCCGACGAGCGGCTGGAGCCAGGCGCCCTTCCCAAGTGTTTCAAGTCTTGCTTGACGTCACCGATCTTTGCCTGCGCCTTGCCGAGGTTCTATTCAATCTTGCCTTCGGTCTCCAGCTTCTCGTTGCCCACGAGGTCGCCCGTAACTTCCTTGATCTTGCCTTTCACTTCCTTGGCTCGGCCCTTGATCTGGTCCTTGTTCACGGGCATGACGCGCTCCTGGTAATGCAGGCTGGCAGACGGCCAGCACGTCCTACTGGACGATCGAACGGTCGAGGTGGGACACCACGAATGGGTCACTCGGGCGGTCGCCGCTGCGGCGTTCGTCGCACCCATTACTTGCGTGGGTTGGACCCTTCACGGTGCTGCCAACCACAGTGAAAGTGTGAGCCTGCTTGCCGTCCGGGTCTGTACGGTGCACTACGGATGCAGCATTGAGGCGGAATGTCCGGCGGATCCGTTGCTGCGAAACTCTTCCGAGGCGCCTTAGCGGCGCGAGCCCGCGTCTGCCTCGAGATGCAGCCGACACCGCATCGATCGCCGGCGCATCCGCCTGAGAAAGGCCGCGCGACCCGCTGCGGCTTGCGCGAATTGCCCTCGCCTGGCCCGGTGATAGGCTGCATACATTGGGAGCGAAGGAGTGCTGCCATGCGACTCACGAGAGGACTGCGGGCGACAGCACTGGGATGTGCGGCAGCGACATCCTTGCTGGGTTGCGCCGACGACGCCGCGCCCTTGCCCAGCGTGACGCTGACCTCGGACGCGACGACGGTCGCGCTTGGACAGCGAGTGACGCTCACGTGGACCACCCGAAACGCGAGCGGCTGCAGCGCAGAAGGCGCCTGGTCGGGCAGCAAGGCGGCGAATGGCAGCGAGTCGGTGGCGGTGCCGTTGACCCAGGAACAGAACAACTTCGGCCTGGTCTGCACCAGGGGCACCAGGATTGCGCGCGCCGAGATCGTGGTCACGATCCGGCCGCCGCGCTTCTCCGTGCAGGCCTTGCCGCTCAGCGTCGCGATCGACTTGAACGATGTCGGCGACGTCCTGGGCCATGACCAATACAACGCCGGCGGTGTCCCGGACTATGAGCGCTATGAGGACGACCCTGCCGTGTGGACGACCACCGGTGTGCTGCGCATCGCCACGCCGTGTCCTAAGTCGTGTCCACCTAACCTGGATTTGTGTCGAGACGGGTGTCCGCCTGGCTATTCGATGACTCTGCTCGCGCTGAACAACCACCGCACGGTGCTGGTGAGGGAACACCTCGGCCCGGGCATCGGCACCAGCCGATTGATCGCGCTCGGCGGTCAACCGCTGCCGGCCGGCAGACTGCCGATCGACCAGCCGCGCGCGCTGAACGACGCAGTGCAGATTGTCGGGTGCTGCTACATGGGCACCCAGTTCGGCATGCCACCGCCCTTCAACAAAGCCCTGCTGTTCAGCGCGGGCCAGCTGGCCATCGTGCAACCGTCCGGCAGCTCTGGCATGGCAACAGTCATCAATGAATCGGGTGTGGTGGCCGGGAACTACGAGATCGCCGCCGAGGGTCCGGTACACCTTTTCCGCCACGAAAATGGCGTGAGCACGGATCTCGGCACGTCGGCGGCGGGCGGGTTCCCGGTGCCGCTCGGCCTCAACGCAACCGGGACCATCGTCGGCGAACTCGCGCTGCCGGCGGGGTCCGCGGGCGAAAGCCTTGCCTTCCGCGTGCGCGGCGGATCGGGAGTGCTGGAGGCCTTGCCCGACCTGGGGGGCGACCAGAGCACGGCCACGGGCGTCAACGATCTGGAGCAGGTCGTCGGTTCGTCGACGCTACCCGGCGCGCCGGACACCTGGCGGGCGACGCTGCTCAGCGCGGGCACACTCCACCACCTTGACGACCTCGTCGGGGCTCCGCAGGGCGTCTCGCTCAAATACGGCATCGACGTGAACGCCGCCGGCCAGGTGCTCGCGGTGGGCTGCGACGCGACGGGTGAGAACTGTCGTCCATACCTGCTGACGCCTGTCGAGGCGCGTTGAGCACGGCACTCGCCTGTCTCGGAAGAGCGTTCCAGGGCAACGACTCCCGTCTCGGCGGGAGCGAACGCCCCTGTGTCCCAGCTACAGAGCCCTGCGACCGGCCGCGAGCCACGGCGACCAGGTGGCCCTGACGACATCCCACGTCGGAGGGAGATCCGCGGATTGCAGCGGGTGACTGACGGCGCGAGCCTGATCGCACGGACCGCTGCAAGGAGGCGCCCGTGAGCATCATCAAGACGGTGAGTGTGGTCGCGGTGCTGTTGGGATCGCTGGGGCACTGCCCGGTTGTCGCAGCGGACGACAACGAAATCGTGATCGACGCAGGACTGGCGGCCCATGCCGTCGTCCTCCCGGTGACCGTGGCTGCCCGGAAAACCTTCCAAAGTCGCCGACTTTCGCTTTGGCGAATACCGCGTGGTCTCGAGCAAGCTGGGAGTGGCAAAAGGTCATTCGGGCGGGTGGAGCAGCTACCTCGAGCACGCTGAAAGCGAGCAGAAATTCTCGTTCGTCACGATGGGCTCCGACCCGGAAGTCGCCCCTGCCTGGCTCAGGATCCGCCTCGACCTCAACTGATTCCCGGCCCTGCAAGACCCACTCCCGGCGTCACGCAGTGGCGCGAGGCTGCGACGCAGCCGTCCCTGACCTCCGGAGAACAGAGCAGGTTCCTGCCAGACCGCTCGCGAGCTCGCTTGATCGAAGCGAGCGAGCCGCCATCGGTGGCGTCCCCTGATCCCAACCTCACCGCATGAATTGACGCAGCGAATGACTGATCGAGAGGAGCTGCGGGGCATCCATGCGCCCGATGATGTTGCGGATCACCGTGCCAATGACCTGCTGCACGCCCACCATACCCACGCTCGCCGACTGTTCCAGCACGAACCCGGCTTTGGCGGCCTTGAGTGGCTTGATGAAGTAGTAATGCAAGCCACTGTTCGTCATCTCCACGGCGAGTTCGGCAAAGGCATTGCGATGCGCAGTGGGATCCCGAGCGCTCTCGAGAGTATCGAGCATCAGGATCGTCTTTTCGTGCAGTTCCTCGGAGTGATAGAAGCGCAGGAACGGCTTGCTCGACGGCCCGGACCGAGCGATGGCTGGCTTCTTGGACCTGCTGCTCTTCGCTGCAGACCTGCGTTTTGGTTGGATGGGCATGCGCGGCATGATACGTGGCAGCGCAGCCGTCCCCTCGGATTCCACGCGCCCGTGTATTGCGGTGCTAGGACGCCTGCGCAGAGCCTCCGTCAGTGGCCCGCGCGAGCCGCGCTTCGGCATCGGCGATCATCTTTCGGAAGCGCGGATCCTCACGCAGGGCATGCAGGTCAGGATCCGTTCGCATCCATTCCACCTGCTCTTTGCCGCATCGCCTGCATACCGGAGCCAGCATCTCCAGCGCCAGGTCCAGATCGCCCAGGTTGATGACCATGTCGCACGCCAGGTTGTAGCGCATCGTCATGTTATCGGGATCGATCAGAACGGCGCGCCGGGCCCACTCCCGGCCTCGATCGGTCTCGCCCAGCGACAGCAGGCAACTGAAGACGGCTGCCATCGCCGAACCATTGTCGGCATCGACCGAGATCGCTTTCTCGGCACGGGCCAGGGTCTGACGTGCCACGCGAAGCAAGCTGTCGGTGTCACCCAGGGACGTGTAGCACGTAATCAGCAAGATGCCCGACGCATAGTCTGTCTCTACGAGCGCCGAGACCCGTTCCCAATGAGCAGCGGCCTGCTCGAACCGGCCCTGCAGGAAACTCAGCCGTGCCGCTTCTCTCAGCACGTCAACCGACTCGGGGTCCAGCCGAAACGCTATCGTGATCTCCTGTTGTGCAGCCTCGTAGTTCCCCTGTGACGCCAGGATGCCGGCCATGGCGGCATGCGCCTCGGCAAGGTTCGCATCCAGCGCAATGGCGCGTGTCGCAGCGGCCGAGCCGTTGTCGCCCTCAGCCGTCACGTACATCTGATACGCGCTGCGCAGTGGCCATGAGTGCCCAGGCCCGCGCGTAGTCCGGGTCGAGTTCGATCGCGCCGCGACACAGTCGAATGACCGTGTTGGTCTTGTGCGGATCGCTCGCCAGGCCCGTCGCATAGTGCTGCCGTGCCATCAGGTAGAGGTTGTACGCCTCCACATTGTCCGTGCCGCGCTGCTCGATGGCCTGCTTCTCGTCTGGCAGCAGCTTCAGTTTCAGCGCCTTGACGATGGCCTGCGAGATCTCGTCCTGCAGCGCGAAGATGTCGTTCAGGTCGCGATCGTAGCGCTCGGCCCAGACGTGGTTGCCGGTCGAACCGTCGATCAGCTGGGCCGAAATGCGCACGCGCTGGCCCGCCTTGCGCACGCTGCCTTCGAGGATGTGGCTGACCTTGAGCTGCCTCGCGATCAGTGCAACGTCGATCTGCTTGCCCTTGAAGCCAAAGGCGGTGTTGCGCGCGACCACGGAGAGTGCCGAGACCTTGTTCAGGTCGGTGATCACGTCCTCGCTGATCCCGTCGCTGAAATATTCCTGCTCGGCATCGCCACTCATGTTGGCAAATGGCAGCACGCAGATCGCGAGCCGTGACCCCGCGGGTGCGGCGGTGGACAGCGCCGGGTTCGTGCCGGCGTTCCCGGTCTGGGGCCCGCCCTGTCGGGCGATGATGGCGCCGAGCGCGCGCAGCAACTCCAGGACCTGAGGGCTCCGGAGGTTCTCCGCCCAGCCATCGAGGTCGGTGGTGTGGATTGCGCGCACGTCGATCGGCAGCTCGGCGCCCTCGAAGCGCACCGGGACGAGAATGCCCCGATCGGCGGCATCGCGCGCCTCGCCGCGCACCCAGCGGGACTCCACGGAGGTCGGCGTCCAGACCACGACGACGGCAGCGGCGGACTTGAGCGCCGCGGTGATCTGGCGATCGAACTCCTGGCCGGGTGAGATCTCCGGGTCCCACCACACCGACCAGCCTTGCGCCTCGATCGCAGCCACGAGTGGCGCGACGAGCGCCTTGTCGCTGCGGGCGTAGGAAACGAAGACGTCAGCCATGCCGGTCGGACCTCAAAAGGGTGCCCGCCGCACCGGACGCGCGGCGCCGTAGCTTAACCGCAATCTACCCCCCGTCGCGTTTCAGCAGCGCGGCCAGGTCGGCGAAGGGTGTGTGCGTGCTGCCCGACGGACTGTCGGTGCCGGTAACAGGGCGCGTATCGAGCTGGCGCTGGTGCTCGTTATCGTGGCAGTAGACGCAGAGCAGCTCCCAGTTGCTGCCGTCCGGCGCGTTGTTCTCGTGGTTGTGGTCGCGGTGGTGGACGGTGAGTTCGTGCACGTTGCCGTGGTTGAACTCGCGGGCACAGCGACCGCAGATCCACGGGTACAGCTTCAACGCCCGGGCGCGGTAGCCCTGCTCGCGTTCTTCGCGAGCGCGGCGCGCCTCGGCGACGACACGGTCGAGACGGGCGAGGTCAGGATCGACGCGCTTGCGAGTAGTCATGAATGGATATCCTATCCGCTATCCGCTATCCGCTCATCCTCATACCTGATCCCGACGACCACGTACGACTTCCGCCCCCCCGGCACCTCCACCGTGACCTCGTCGTCGCGGCGCTTGCCGAGCAGTGCGCGGGCGAGCGGCGAGTCCATGCTGACATAGCGACGCGCCGGGTCGATCTCGTCCGGGCCGACGATGCGCAGCTCGCTTTCGTGGCCCTCGTCGTCCTCCACGGTGACCCACGCGCCGAAATAGATTCGGCTGCGGTCGTCCGGCGGACGGCTGACGATCACCAGGCCGTCGAGCCGCTTGCGCAGGAACCGCACCCGGCGGTCGATTTCGCGCAGCTGCTTCTTGCCGTAGATGTACTCGGCATTCTCCGAGCGGTCGCCCTGCGCGGCAGCCTCGGACACGGCGCGCGTGACCTGTGGCCGATGCACGCGCCAGAGGTAGTCGAGCTCTTCCTTCAGGCGCCGCGCGCCTTCGGCGGTCGCGTATTTCGAGCCGGGCGGCTCGGGCCGGCGGTAACGCGTCATGTTTTGCGCAGGCCGCCGCGCCGGGGCCGGGGAGTGTGCGCGGTGTCACGGAATCCGCGGCCGGCCATCAGTAGCGTCCCGACCCATGGCCATCAAGTATTACGCGCACTTCCTCGTCGACGAGCCGGACCCGCGCGGGTTGCAGGAATATCGCGGCGTGGTCGAGCTCGACGGGCAGCCGCGCCGCAGCGGTCGCGAGCTGCGCGAGGCTGCGAACATCATCGCCCGCAACATGGGCCGGCACCTGCGCGAAGTGAAGGTGCTGCAGTGGGCGCGGCTGCATTGACGGGCTGAGCAAAGGTTCCCCTCGCGGACTCGTCCCTTCCCTTCGACCAGAGTCCGCACCTCGACCCCGGGCCCTAAACCCGGGGTCTTTTTCTTGCGGTCCCCGCCGGGTCAATGCCCGACGCGCAGCGCGGCGATCGCCACCCGCACCTCGAGCAGGAAGCTGAGCAGCGCGCCCACCAGGGCGACCATCGCCAGCACGAAGATCACTGCCACCGAGCCGGCGAGGTTGATCGGCACGAAGGTGCTGGCGAACAGCAGTGCGACCACGAGTGCCACCAGCAGTGCGGCGATCGTGCTGAGCGTGATCGACACGTTGATCAATCGCGAGCGCCGCTCGGCTGCGGCCAGCGCCGCGTGCGCATCTTCCGGCGAGCCGGAGCCCGCCTCGCGCAGGCTCTCGCCGACGCGGCGCGCGCGATCGACGATGCGGGCCAGCCGGTTGGTGAGCACGCCGAGAAATACCCCGATGCCCGAGAACAGGAACACGGGCGCCACGGCGAGCTGGATCGCGTGCGCGACGTCGACGACTTCGATGCCATCCATGGGCGTGCATTCTAGAGCAGCGGCGGCCGCGGGGTTGCACCGCGCGACGGCGCACGCGCACCATCGCGGCTCCGGGGTGCGTGCATGGCGTTCAAGGACCACTTCTCGCGACAGGCTGCCGACTATCGCCGCTACCGTCCGACCTATCCGGCGGCACTGATCGATTTCGTCGTCGGTTGCTGCGCCGATTCCGCACGGTCGCCGTCGATTGCGCCACGGGCAGCGGCCAGGCCGCGGTGGCGCTGGCGGAGCGCTTCGCGGCGGTGATCGCCGTCGACGGCAGCCCGGGCCAACTCGCCGCGTGCCGAACCGCACGAGCGGGTACGGTACGCGGCGGCGCTGGCCGAGCAACTGCCGGTGCGCGCCGGCAGCGTCGATCTCGTTGCCGTCGCGCAGGCGGCCCACTGGTTCGACCACGACCGCTTCCATGCCGAGTGCCGACGCGTGCTCGCACCCGGCGGCGTGGTGGCCGCCTGGTGCTACGAGAAATTCCGCATCGAGCCGGCCATCGACGCCGTGGTCGACGACTTCTACGTCAACGTCATCGGCGCGGACTGGCCGCCGGAGCGGCGCTACGTCGCCGAGGGCTATCGATCGCTGCCGTTTCCCTGGCGCGAGGAACCCGCGCCACCGTTCGAGATCGAGGTCGACTGGGACCTGGCCCAGCTGATGGGGTACCTCGCGACGTGGTCCGCCGTGCAGCGCTGCCGGGACCGCACCGGGCAGGACCCGCTCGCGGCACTGCAGCCCCGTCTCGCGCAGTTCTGGCCGCAGGCCGGGCGCAAGCGGGTGTGGTGGCCCGTCCACCTGCGGCTCGGTCGGGCCTGATCCTCTATAATTCGCGCCCTTTCGGCCCGGCCGCCGCACGGCCCGCCGACCCCCGCTGCCGGAGGACCTCCCTGATGCGCTGGTCGCTTGCTTTCGTTGCCTCGCTATCGCTCACCGCCTTCGCGGATTCACCGCCGCAGCCCGGTCCCGCCGCACCAGCGGCGACCGCTGCGCCGCCGCTGCTGCAGGCGAGGCGCGCCGGTCGGGCGTGCTGCTCGGCAATTTCGACCAGAGCGTCCGACCGCAGGACGACCTGTACCGCTACGTGAACGGCACCTGGCTGGCGAAGACCGAGATCCCGGCCGACAAGTCGAACTACGGTGCTGCCACCCGGTTGCAGGACGAGGTCGAGAAGAACCTCAAGGCCATCCTCCAGGAAGCGGCCGCGGCCGGCGCCAAGCCGGGCAGCGACACGCAGTTGATCGGCGACTTCTACGCGAGCTTCATGGACGACGCGCGCGCCGAGCAGCTGGGCCTCGCGCCGCTCGGCCCCGAGTTCGCGCGCATCGCCGCAATCGAGGACCGCGGCATGCTGCTCGACTACCTGGCGCACGCCGGACGCGTGGGCATCGCCACGCCGTTGCGGGCAGGCATCCGCCCGGATGCGAAGCGCCCCGACGTGTACACGGTCTACACGGGCCAGGCCGGCCTCGCGATGCCGGACCGCGACTACTACCTGAAGGACGACGCGCGCTTCGTCGAGTTCCGCGCCCAGTACCTCGCCTACGTCACCGACGTGCTGACGATGGCGGGCCACAAGGACGCTGCGGCTGCCGCGCGCCGCGTCATGGACTTCGAGACGCGCCTGGCCCAGGCGTCGTGGCCGCGCGTCGACCTGCGCGACCCGAACAAGACCTACAACCCGTTCGACCTCGCCGGCGCGACCAAGGTGTCGTCGGGCCTCGACTGGAATCGCTACCTCGAGGGCCTCGGCATCAAGGGCCAGCAGCAACTGATCGTCGGCCAGCCGAGTTTCGCCGCCGAACTCGGCAAGGCGCTCGACGACGTGCCGCTGCAGACGTGGCAGGACTACCTGCAGGTGCGCGTCATCGACTCGTTTGCGCCGTACCTGCACGCTGCGCTGGTGAAGCGCAATTTCGATTTCTACGGCCGCACGCTGTCCGGCACGCCGGAGCTCGAGCCGCGCTGGAAGCGCGGCCTCGACGAGACGCAGCGCGCGATGGGCGACCTGCTCGGCGAACAGTACGTCGCGCGGCATTTCCCGCCCGAAGCCAAGGCCCGCATGGACGAGCTGGTGGCGAACCTGCGCAAGGCGTTCGCCGCCTCGATCGACGAGCTCGAGTGGATGGGCCCTGAGACGCGTCGCGAGGCGCACGCCAAGCTCGCCGCGTTCACGGTGAAGATCGGCTACCCGGAGAAATGGAAGGAGTACCCGGGCCTGGTCGCGAGCCGCGAGGACCTCGTCGGCAACGTGTTGCGCGCGCGCGAGGTGAACACCAACCGCGAGCTCGCCAAGCTCGGCAAGCCGGTGGACCGCACCGAGTGGTTCATGACCCCGCAGACGGTCAACGCCTACTACAGCCCGCTCGGCAACGAGATCGTGTTCCCGGCCGCGATCCTGCAGCCGCCGTTCTTCGACATGTATGCCGACGACGCGGTGAACTACGGCGGCATCGGCGCGGTGATCGGCCACGAGATCAGCCACGGCTTCGACGACCAGGGCCGCAAGTACGACGGCCAGGGCGTGCTGCGCGACTGGTGGACCGTCGAGGACAACGAGCGCTTCCAGAAGCGGGCCGGCCAGCTCGTCGAGCAGTACTCTGCGTTCAGCCCGCTGCCCGGCGCGAACGTCAACGGCCAGTTCACGCTCGGCGAGAACATCGGCGACCTGTCGGGACTGGCGGTGGCCTACAAGGCCTACCGGTTGTCGCTCGACGACCGCACCGCCCCGGTGCTCGACGGCTTCAGCGGCGACCAGCGCTTCTACATCGGCTGGGCCCAGGTGTGGGCGCGCAAGTACCGCGACGACGAGCTGCGCAAGCGGCTGCTCACCGATCCGCACAGCCCGAGCGAGTACCGCTGCAACGGCATCGCGCGCAACATGCCGCAGTTCGCGCAGGCGTTCGGCGTGAAGCCCGGCGACCAGCTGTACCTGCCGCCGGAGCAGGTGGTGCGCATCTGGTGATGCGTGGGCGGGCGGGGTCTGGTGATTTCGCCCGCCTGCCCCATAATGCGTCCCCCCGGGGGTTGGAATCGCCAAGGAGTGCCTTCGATGCGCATCTTCAGAGTTGCCCTGCTCGCCGTGGCGAGCCTGTTCCTCTCCGCCTGCGGCTACAACACGCTGCAGGTGCAGGACGAGACCGTGAAGTCGGCCTGGTCCGAGGTCGTCAACCAGTACCAGCGGCGGGCCGACCTGATCCCGAACCTGGTCGCCACGGTCAAGGGCTTCGCCGCCCAGGAGCAGGCCGTGCTGGTCGGCGTGACCGAGGCGCGCGCCCGGGCCACGCAGGTCCAGGTGAACGCGAACGATCCCGAGTCGCTCAAGCAGTTCCAGGCGGCGCAGGGCGAGGTGTCGAGCGCGCTGTCGCGCCTGATGGTGGTGGTCGAGAAGTACCCGGAGCTCAAGTCCGACCAGAACTTCCGCGACCTGCAGGCGCAGCTCGAGGGCACCGAGAACCGCATCACCGTCGCCCGCAACCGCTACATCCAGGCGGTGCAGGATTTCAACGTCACGGTGCGCAAGTTCCCGACCAACCTCACCGCCATGGTGTTCGGCTACAAGGTCAAGCCGAACTTCACGGTCGAGAACGAGGCCGCGATCGCCACGCCGCCGACGGTGGACTTCTCGACGCCGGCGCCCGCGCCCGCGACGAACTGAGCTGACGCGGCGTCCGGCGCCGGGCGCCGCACCAGCGTCGTCGATGTCAACGCCACCGGATCCCGCTGGCTTGCAGCTCGTGGCTGCGGTGCTGTGCGCCGTGGCCACGCTGACGTTCGCGTCCGCGGCGACGGCCCAGTCACTGGTGGCCGTTCCGCCGCTGACCTCGCCGGTCACCGACACCACGGGCACGCTCGCCGCCGACCAGGTGGCGGCGCTCGACGCGAAGCTGCGCGCCTTCGAGCAGGCGAAGGGCAGCCAGGTCGCGGTGGTGATCGTGCGATCCACGCAGCCCGAGACCATCGAGCAGTACGCGTTGCGCGTCGCCGAGGCGTGGAAAATCGGCCGCAAGGGCGTCGATGACGGTGCGATGCTCGTGGTCGCCCTCGACGATCGCAAGCTGCGCATCGAGGTCGGCTACGGGCTCGAGGGCGCGCTGCCCGATGCGAGCGCCAACCGCATCATCGACGAGGACATCGTGCCGGCCTTCCGGCGCGGTGACTTCTATGGCGGCATCGCCACCGGCGTCGACCGCATGCTGCGGGTCATCGAAGGCGAGCCGCTGCCTGAGCCGGAACTGCGCTCGCCGTCGCAGGGCGTGCCGGGCTTGTTCTCGGCGCTGCCGTTCCTGTTCATCTTCGCGCTGTTCGGCGGTTCGATCTTCCGCCGCCTGTTCGGCCGTGTCGGCGGTGCATTCGCCACCGGCGGCCTGGTCGGGTTCCTCACCTGGGTGCTGGTCGGCATCCTCGGCCTGGCGCTCGGTGCCGCGATCCTCGCGTTCCTGTTCGCGCTGCTGGGCGGTCTCGGCGGCGGGGGCGGTGGCGGCCCGACCGCCGGCAGCAATGGCTGGTACAGCCGGCGCCACGGGCGCGGCTGGGGGTATCCCGGCGGCTTCGGTGGCGGTGGGCTCGGCGGCGGTGGTGGCTTCGGCGGTGGCTGGAGCGGCGGCGGCGGCGGTTTCGGTGGCGGCGGCGCTTCGGGAGGGTGGTGAGTCCATGGACTGGGGACGCTGGTTACGCCACGTGTTCGCGACGCGCACCGCGCTGCGCCGCGCATTCCCGGTCGATGCGCTCGACGCCATCGAGCAGGCGATCACCGCATCGGAGCGACACCACTCCGGCGAGATCCGCTTCGCCATCGAGGGCTCGCTCGAACCGGGCGACGCCTGGGGCGGCAAGCCGCCGCGCGCCCGCGCACTCGAGGTGTTCGCAGCCCTCGGCGTCTGGGATACGGCCGCGAACAACGGCGTGCTGGTCTACGTGTTGCTGGCGGACCGCGTGGTGGAGATCGTCGCCGATCGCGGCTTCAACGATTGCGTGACGCGCTGCCGAGTGGCGCACGGTCTGTGACGACATGGAGCGCGAATTCCGTGCGGGTCGATTCCGCGAGGGCGCGCTGGTCGGCGTGGAGGACGCCGGTCGCATCGTCGCGCGCTGCTTCCCGCGGCAGCCCGGCCAGCGCGACGAGGACGAACTGCCGAATCGGCCGACTTTGCTGTGATGCGACGCAAGGGGTGACTTTGATGCAGTTCGACAAGCCGGGATCTCACCGGCGCCACTCGCGGAGTACAGCGATCCGCGCGGCGACGCTGCTCGGGGTGCTGGCGCTCGCCGGTTGCAGCCTCCTGCAGCGCGAGCCCGAGCCGCCGCCCGCTCCGCCGCCGCCGCCACCGCCGCCGCCGATCGTCGCGCCGCTCGCGACGCACACCTTCGAATTCGACCCGGCAACCACCGGCGTCATCGGCGAGCTGCAGGTCACCCAGTCGCGCCACGAGGACACGCTCGCCGACATCGCGCGACGCTTCAACCTCGGCTACGACGAAGTGGTCAACGCCAACCCCGGCGTCGACCCGTGGCTGCCGGGGGAGGGCACGCGCATCGTGCTGCCGACGCAGTTCGTGCTGCCCGACGCGCCGCATGACGGCATCGTGGTCAACCTCGCGGCGCTGCGCATGTTCTATTTCCCCAAGCCGGGCAAGGACGGCCGGCGCGTGGTCGTGACCTACCCGATCGGCATCGGCAAGGTCGGCTGGGCCACGCCGTCCGGCAAGACCACGATCGTCTCGAAGCGCAAGAATCCGTGGTGGTCGCCGCCGTCGTCGGTGCGCAAGGAGCATGCCGCCGAAGGTGATCCGCTGCCGGCGCGCGTGCCGCCCGGACCGGACAACCCGCTCGGCAACCGCGCCATGAACCTCGGCTGGCCGAGCTACCTGATCCACGGCACCAACAAGCCCGCCGGCGTCGGCCTGCGCGCGAGCCACGGCTGCATCCGCATGTACCCTGAGGACGTCGAGCAGCTGTTCGACCGCGTGGCGCTCGGCACCAAGGTCACGGTGGTGAACCAGCCGCTGCTGTACCGCTGGCACGGCGACAGCCTGTACGTGCAGTCCTACCCGCCGCACGAGGAACTGCGGTCGAACAACAAGGAAGCGCAGGCAGAGCAGCGCCATGCGCTGTTCAGCAAGGCGATCTCCGACGATACCTGGCAGCGCGTGCGCCAGCAGGGCGGGGTGGTCGACTGGACGGTCACCGAGCAGGTGGTCAACGAGGCGCGCGGCGTCGCGGTGCCGGTCTCGCGCCGCGGCATCAGCTACGACGGCTACCTCGCCGCGGCGCGGCGCGTGGAGAACACGCTGCCGGAAGGCGCCAACTGGGACGGCAGCGACAGCGAGGACGAGCCGGCGGGCAAGGCTTCAGGCGTCGGGGCGAGTCGCACCAAGCACTGAGCGTGCGCCCAGCGCGGTCGTCATCGATCCCGCGACCACGAGCGCGGCGCCCAGGATGTTCCATCCCGACAGTGCCTCCGCCGGTGCGGCGTGCGGCCACAGCCAGGCGGCGGCCTGCACGCCCAGCACCGTGACGATCGGCGCCAGCGTCACCACGGCGCTCACGCGCGACACCTCCCAATGCTCGAGCGCCTCGGCGAAGCAGCCGTAGGCGATCACGGTGTTGGCGCAGCAGAACACGAGCATGCCGAGTTGCAGGCCGTCGAGCGCGAGCACCTGCGCGAGATGCGCGGGCGGCAGCAGCAGCGGCACCGCACCGAGATACACCAGGAACAGCACCTGCTCCGAGGCGAGCTGCGTGAGCAGCTGCTTCTGCGCCAGCGCGTAGGCGGCCCACGCGAGCGCGGCGAACAGCATCACCACCACGCCGAGCCCGAGGCGCGTGCCGATCGCGAACACCTCGGCGAGGCGGTCGTGGAAGAACACCGCGAGTCCGGCGAGCAGCATCGCGAAGCCGACCCACTGCAGCGGCGCGAAGCGTTCGTGGAACACGACCAGGCCGCCGAACAGCAGCAGCACCGGCGCGAGCTGGATCAGCACCTGCGCGACCGTGGGACTGGTGAGATTGAGCGACACCAGGTAGCCCACGTAGTTCGCGACCAGGCACAGCAGCGCGACCGCATACAGCCACCAGCCGCGGCGCGTGAGCGGCGAGCGCAACGGCAGGCGGCGGCGCCAGGCCAGGAACGCGCCGAGGACGACGGCTGCCGTGGTGAACCGGTACCAGGTGAGCGTCCAGGCATCCATGCCGGTCAGCGTCAACTTGAGGGCGATCGGCAGCAGGCCCCAGCACACCGCCGTGGTGAGCGCGAGGGCGAGTCCGAGCCGCCAGCGTCCGGAGGTCGTGTGCATCAATAGGTGGGGGTAAACGGCGGCCAAGGATACTAGAAGCTGTGGTACCTTACCCACGGCGCACGCGGGGGCACCGGTTTGCGGGATTCTTCAATGGGCGGCATCGTCGTGGCGGAAGGGCCGGGCGCGGACAGCGCCATCGCCGCGCTGCCAACCGCCGTCACCGCGTTCGTCGGGCGCACCCTGCGCGGGCCGGTCAACCAGCCGGTCACGCTGCGCAGCTTCGCCGAGTTCCACCAGGTGTTCGGTGGCCTGTGGCAGCCGAGCCCGCTGTCGTACGCGGTGGAGCAGTTCTTCGAGCACGGCGGCGAGCGGGCCGTGGTCGTGCGCGTCGTCAACGGCGGCGCGGCTGCAACCATCACGCTGCCCTGCGGCCCGCATTCCCTGACACTCGCGGCGCTCAGCCCGGGCTCGCGCGAGGTGCTGCGCGCCTCGGTCGACTACGACAACATCACGGCCGGCGAGCCCGATCGCTTCAACCTGGTGGTGCAGCGCCTGCGCACGCGCGGCTCCGAGCACATCGAGGACCAGGAGATCTTCCGACGCGTCTCGGTGGTGTCGGACACGACGCGCTTCGTCGCGACGGCGCTGCAGGAGTCGCAGCTGGTGCGCGTGCGTGGCCCGGTGCCGGACACGCGTCCCGACCGGACGTTCCGCGTCGGCTCGCGCCACCCGATCGGCTACGTCGACTCGAACCCCGACGGCGACGACGGCGCCCCGCTCACCGACTACGACGTGATCGGATCGCCGGAGGCGGGCAGCGGCCTGTTCGCGCTCGCGTCCGCCGAGGATGTGCGCTTCGTCTGCATCCCGCCGCTCGAGCGCGAGCGCGACGTCGGCCCGAGCGTGCTGCTGGTGGCGGCCCGCCTGTGTCGCGAGCGCCATGCGCTGCTGGTCGTGGATCCGCCGGCCGCGTGGCAGTCCTGCGACGAGGCGCTGCAGGGCCTGCGCGAGTTCGAGTTTCGCTCCGAGCACGCGTTCATGTGCTTCCCGCGCATCCAGGCGTTCGACCGGCTGCGCGGTCGTGCGGAAACGTTCGCCAACTGCGGCGCCGTGGCTGGCACGCTGGCGCGCCTCGACTCGCAGCGCTCGCCGTGGCAGCCGGGCGATGACGACGAGCTGCTGCTGCGCCAGTCGGCGCGGCCGCAGTTCGCGCTCACCGAAGCCGAGCGGGCGCGGCTCGCGGCGCACGGCCTGAACCCGTTGCAGTCGCTGCGCTCGGCCAGCCCGCGCGCGGTGGCGCTGAAGACACTGGCAGGGGGCGCGGCGGCGACTCCGGCCGGCCGCCTGCTGACCGCGCAGCGTCGCAACCTGCTGCTGATGGCCAGCATCGAGCGCGGCACGCGCTGGGCCGTGTTCGAGCGCAGCGAGCGTCCCGTGTGGCACCGGCTGGCGCGACAGGTGCAGTCGTTCCTGCAGACGCTGACAGAGACCGGGTTGTTCGGGCCAGCGGAGGCAGCCGGACGTTTTCGAGGTGATCTGCGACGAACGCGTCAACGGCGCCGAGGACGTCGCGGCCGGCCGCATCAACCTGCTCGTGTCACTGCGTTCCGCGCAGCCCGGCCCGTGGCGCTCGTTCATGGTGACCCACGCGCGCTCGGGCAGCCGCGTCCGTCCGGCACGCGGCTTCCAGCTGCCGCCCGAAACGCGCATGACCGTGCAGGCGGTGCCGCTGCCGGCACCCGACCTCGAGGACACGCAGCGCCAGCAGACGCTGGCGCAGGCGCTGTTCGGCCATTACAGCGAGCCGCGCCCGCAGCACTCAATCGTCGCGACGGACCGGGGCGCCCCAGCCGCCCCCGCCGGGCGTCTCGATGCGGAGACGATCGCCCGCATCCACCGCGACTTCGGCCGTACCCTGCAGCGTTTCTGAGCGGCCGTCGCGCCGGATCAGTCGGTTCACGCCGACACGGCCCGCGCCGCCGCCCGCCAGCCCGAACGGCGCCACCCGACGGTGGTTGGCGAGGATCCCTGCAGTCATCGCCTCGCGGAACTCCACTTCGCGCACCAGCCCGTCGCCGCCGTGGAACTCGCCGTCGCCGCCGGAGCCCGGACGCAGCGCGAACTCGCGCAGCAGCACCGGGAAACGGCGCTCGAGCACCTCGGGGTCGGTGAGCCTGGAGTTGGTCATGTGCGTCTGCACGCCGCTGGCGCCATGGTAGCCGGGCCCCGCGCCCGCGCCGC
This sequence comes from uncultured Gammaproteobacteria bacterium, assembly GCA_963731105.1. GTDB lineage: Bacteria > Pseudomonadota > Gammaproteobacteria > Steroidobacterales > Steroidobacteraceae > RPQJ01. The sequence continues at coordinate 130,573 of CAVSUM010000029.1, read as the reverse complement.
CCGCGATGGTCTCGTAGTACTGGTAGCGTTCGTTGCCGAACGTGAAGTTGTTCATCGTGCCCTGTGCCGCGGCCTGCACGCCGAGCGCCCCATACAGCGCGTCGACGATGCACTGCGAAGTCTCGACGTTGCCGGCCACCACCGCCCCCGGCGGCGAGGGGTCGAGCAGCGATCCCGGCGGCACGATGACCGTGAGCGGACGCAGGCAACCGGCATTGAGCGGTATCGGCTCCGCGACCAGCGTGCGGAACACGTACAGCACCGCGGCCACCGTCACGGCGCGCGGCGCATTCAGGTTGTTGGCCTGCTGCGGCGACGTGCCGGTGAAATCGACGACGGCGCTGCCCGCGGCGCGGTCCATGCGCACCTGCACGACGATCGCCTGGCCGTTGTCCATCTCGTAGCGGAAGCTGCCGTCGCGCAAGCCGCGCAACGCGCGGCGCATGCACGCTTCGGCGTTGTCCTGCACGTGCCCCATGTAGGCGCGCAGCGCCGGCCAGCCGCGGCCAGCCGCGGCCCGCTCGAGTTCGTGGCTGCCGCGCGCGTTTGCCGCGAGCTGCGCGCGCAGGTCGGCCAGGTTCTGCGCCACGTTGCGGGCCGGCCAGGGGCCCGCCGCCAGCAGGCGGCGCACCAGCTCCGCGTCGAAGCGTCCGTCCCGCACGATGCGTGTCGGCGTGATCAGCGCGCCTTCCTCGGCGATGTCGCGGCTGCCGGGCGGCATCGAGCCCGGCGTGGTGCCGCCGACGTCCGCGTGATGCGCGCGCGAGGCCGTGAAGAACTGCACGTCACGGCCGGCCGGATCGAACACCGGCGTGACGACGGTCATGTCGGGCAGGTGAGTGCCGCCGTGGTACGGCGAGTTGAGCAGGAATGCGTCGCCCGGCCGCAGGTCGCCGCCGTGCGCGTCCAGGACCGCCTGCACGCTGGCCCCCATGGAACCGAGGTGCACCGGCATGTGCGGTGCGTTGGCGACCAGCTGTGCCGCGCCATCGAACAAGGCGCACGAGTAATCGAGGCGTTCCTTGATGTTCACCGAGCTCGCCGTCTGCCGCAGCACCACGCCCATCTGTTCCGCGACGTGCATGAACAGGCCGCTGTAGATCTCCAGGCGCAGCGGGTCGGGCGCGGTAGCCTCGTCCGCTGCCACGACCTGCGCGGCGGCGGTGCGCTGCACGACCAGCACGCCGTCTGTCGCGACCGTTGCCTCCCAGCCCGCGGCGATCCACCCGGTCGCGCCACGCTCGCTCACCAGCGCCGGTCCCGCGATGCATGTGCCGGGCCGCAGCGCCTCGCGCGCGTGCAACGGCACGTCGTGCCATGCGCCGCGGCTCCAGGACCGGCCGGTCGACGCCGGGGCGGCAATCGGTGCTGCGGCAGCAGGGGGCGTGGTTGAGGCAGATTCATCCGGCGCGGCCCGCTCAGCGGCTTCGACCCCGACCGCGGCGATGACCAGTGCCGCATCGTCACCGGCAAATCCATACAGACGCTGGTGCGCCGCGAGGAATGCGCCGCGCAATCCCGCCTGGTCCTGCCACGGGACCTCGATCGCGGTATCGGATCCAGCGACGCGCAGGTGCGCCGTGCGGCGTGGCTCGATGTCGGCGCGCGCGACGCGCTGGCGTTCGAGGTCCTCGCACGCTGCGTCCTGCAACTCGTGCAAGACAACCGCAGCCGCGGCCATGCCCATGCTCGTCGAGCGCGACTTCGACGCTGCGGCGCCGCAGGCTGCGCCGACGCGCCAGGCCGATGCCCCACGCCGACAGTACCCCCGCCAGCGGGTGCAGCAGCAGGGTGCCGATGCCGAGCAGCTCCGCGACGGCGCAGGCGTGCTGGCCGGCCGCGCCGCCGAACGGCACCAGCGCGAAGCGCTGCGTGTCCTCGCCGTGGCGCAGCGCAAGTTCGCGGATCGCGTTCGCCATTTTCGCGACGGCGACCTCGAGGAACGCCTCGGCCAGCGCCTCGACCGTGTAGCGCGGGCCGCCGGCGGTCGTGACCTGCGCGGCGATCTCCGCCAGTCGCGCCCTGGAGGCGTCGGAATCCAGCGGCTGGTCGCCGGTCGGCCCGAACACGCGGGGAAAGCGCTTGGGCTGAATGCGGCCGAGCACCACGTTGCAGTCGGTGATCGTGGCCGGGCCGCCGCGCCGATAGCACGCCGGCCCGGGATCCGCGCCCGCCGAGTCCGGCCCGGCCTGCAGGCGGCCGTCGGCGAAGCGCACGATCGAGCCGCCGCCGGCCGCGATGGTGTGGATGTCCATCATCGGCGCCTGCAGGCGCACGCCGTCGATTTCGGTCGCGTAGCGGCGCGGCAATTCGCCCGCATACAGGCTCACGTCGGTGGATGTGCCGCCCATGTCGAAGCCGACGAGTCGCTCGCGGCCCGCGCCCGAGCCGATGGCGGCCAGCCCGACCACGCCGCCCGCCGGGCCCGACAGCACGGCATTGATGCCGCGGAAGCCCTGCGGATCGACCAGGCCACCATTGCTCTGCATCGCCAGCAGCGGCACGTCGCCGTGCCGGGCGGCTGTCTCGCTGCGAAAGGCGTGCAGGTGGCGCAGCAGCGTCGGCGACAGGTAGGCATCGGCCACCGCGCTGTCGCCGCGCGCGATCAGCCCGATCAATGGCGCCACCACGTGCGACGCCACGACTTCCTCGAAGCCGGCGGCCAGCGCCAGCTCGACGACCCGCCGCTCGTGCGCAGGGTTACGCACGGCGTGCAGCAATGCGACGGCGACGGCCCGCAGTCCGTCGCGCCGTGCGGCCGCGAGGTCGCGGGCCAGTGCCGCTTCGTCCAGCGGCTCGAGGATCTCGCCGTCGGCCGCGAGCCGCTCGCGGGCCTCGATCGCGCGCGTGTACAACACCGGCGGCAGGCGGATCTCGCGGGCGAAGATGTCCGGACGGTGCTGGTGCCCGATGCGCAACACGTCCCGCAGGCCGCGCGTGACTACCAGCAGCGTCGGCTCGCCGCGGCGCTCCAGCAGCGCATTGGTCGCGACCGTGGTGCCGAGGCGGACCGAATCGATCGGCGCTCCGGTCGCGGCGTGCCGTGCCAGGAGTTCGGCGATGCCGCGCACGGCGGGATCGCCGGCCTGCGCCGGGTCGTGCGACAGCACCTTGTGGGTGTGCAGCGTGCCGGCCGGGTCGCTGGCCACGATGTCGGTGAACGTGCCGCCGCGGTCGATGGCAAAGCGCCAGCCGCGCACGGAGGGCAGTCGGGTCATGTGACGAATGTCGCACGGCCGGTCCACGATGAGAACTGCTGCGCGATTCCGGCCGCCGCACGGCGCTATCATGGCCGCGGATCAGGAAGGGCAAGGCATGACCGAACGCTACGTGGTGTTCTCGCACGGCCAGGAAAGCGAGCCATGGGGCAGCAAGATCGCTGCCATGGCCGAGATCGCCCGCGAGGAAGGCTTCCACGTCGAGTCGGTCGACTACCGCGGCATCGACGACCCGCAGGCGCGCGTCACGCGGCTGCTCGCCTTCTGCAAGGACCTGCGCGGCTCCCTGGTGCTCGCGGGCTCGAGCATGGGCGGCTACGTGTCGGTCGCGTGCTCGTCGCTGCTGCAGGCGCGGGGCATGTTCCTGCTGGCGCCCGCGCTCTACATGCCCGGCTACGAGAAGTTCAGCCCGCGGCCGGCGACCTGCCCGACCACCATCATCCACGGCTGGCGCGACGAGGTGATCCCGGTCGACAACAGCTTCCGCTTCGCGCGCGAGCAGAAGGCCACGCTGCACGTCGTCGACTCGGACCACCGGCTGCTCGACCAGATCCGCGCGATCAACCACTACTTCGCGTATTTCCTGTACTCGATCGACGAGTACCACTGATCGGGTAAGATGCTCCCTCCGCAATCCCGGGGGGATGCCATGCGATTCGCCGCAAGACTGACGCTCACTGCGCTCGCGCTGGCGACCCTCGCTGCGTGCGGTTCCCCGACGCCGCACGAGTCCAAAGACAAGGCAACAGGCCCGCGAAGAGGCCCGCGCCAAGGGGCGCGACACCGACGAGACGGTGTTCGACGACATGATCCAGACGCAGGACCGCGCCCGCGCCGTCGAAGGCCTGACACTCGGCCGCAAGGGCGAGATGGACGAAGCCATCCGCCGTTCCGAGGACGACGCCCCGTCCGACGAGCGCTGAGCGTCCGCTGGCGGCACCTGCGTGAGCGTCTTCTCGCCGACCGAGCGCCTGTTGCTGCCATTGGTGCGCCGTTTCGTGGCGCTATGGGTGCGACCCTCGGTACTGCCCGACGACCTGGCCCAGCAGTTCGCGGCCGGACGGCCGGTGGTCTATGCGCTGGAGAAGCGCAGTCTCGTCGACGTGGCGGTACTCGAATACGTCTGCCGCGAACGAGCCCTGCCGCCGCCACTGGCACCGCCCTCCGGTCCAGGCATGCCGGCCGTCGGCGTGCTGTTCCTCGAGCGCCGCGCCGGGTTCTTCGGCCTGCGCCTCGATCGCCGCATTCCCGAAACGCTGCGCCAGCTGTGCGCGGCGGCGGCGACGGACCTCGCGTTCGAGGCCGACATCGTCCCGGTCAGCCTGTTCTGGGGCCGCTCGCCCGGCCGCGAGCGCTCCTGGTTCCGGCTGCTGGTGGCGGAGGGCTGGGACATCGGCGGCCGCTTCCGCAAGGTGCTGTCGCTGCTGGTGAACGGCCGCAACCTGATGCTGCTGTTCGGGGAGACCCTGCCGCTGCAGCCCGCGCTCGGCGAGACCCGCGGCCTGCCCGTCGGCCCGCGCCGCCTGTCGCGCCAGCTGCGCATGCAGTTCCGCAACCAGCGCGTCGCCACCATCGGCCCCGACCTGTCCCACCGGCGCACCATCGTCACGCAGGTGCTCAAGACCCAGGTGGTACGCGAGGCCGTGCGCGGCGAGATGCAGGCCAAGGGCATCAGCCGGCGCGACGCGCTCAAGGTGGCGCGAGGCTACGCGTACGAGGTCGCGGCGAACTACTCGCACTGGTTCGTGACGCTGATGTACGGCGTGCTGACCCGGCTGTGGAACCGGCTCTACGACGGCGTCGAGCTCGCCAACTTCTCGAGCCTCGAGTCGGTGGCGGAAGGCAGCGAAGTCATCTACGTGCCGTGCCACCGCAGCCACATGGACTACCTGCTGATGTCCTACGTGGTCTACCACAAGGGCTACGCGGTGCCGCACATTGCCGCCGGCATCAACCTCAACCTGCCGGTGGTCGGCTCGTTCCTGCGCCGCGGCGGCGCGTTCTTCCTGCGCCGCAGCTTCTCCGGCAATCCGCTGTACTCGGCCGTGTTCATGAAGTACCTCGGCCAGATGATGGCCCGCGGCCACTCGATCGAGTACTTCATCGAGGGCGGGCGCAGCCGCACGGGGCGACTGCTGCAGCCCAAGGCCGGCATGTTGTCGATGACCGTGCGCAGCTACCTGCGCGAGCCGACGCGGCCGCTGGTGTTCGTGCCGATCTACTTCGGCTACGAGCGGTCTGGTCGAGGGGCGCACCTACATCGGCGAGCTGTCCGGCCGGCCGAAGGAAAAGGAGAGCGTGCTGAGCCTGCTCAAGGCGATCCCGGCACTGCGCAGCCGCTTCGGCAAGGTGTACGTGAGCTTCGGCCAGCCGCTGCCACTCGATCCGCTGATCCAGAAGCACGCTCCGGGCTGGTCGCGCGAGCCGTCGGGCTCGGAGGACCGCCCCGCGTGGCTCAACCCGCTGGTGCGTGAGCTGTCCACCGGCATCATGACCCGCATCAATGCCGCCGCCTGCGTCTCGCCGGTCAACCTGGTCGGCCTGGTGCTGCTCGCCACGCCGCGCCAGAGCATGGGCGAGGCCGACCTGTCGCGGCAGCTCGAGCTGTATGCGTCGCTGCTGCGCAAGGTGCCGTATTCGCCGCAGGTCCACGTCACGAACGCCGACGGCGCGGCCATGATCCGCTACGCCGAGTCGCTCGGCATCCTGCGCCGCCAGCCGCACGAGCTCGGCGACGTGCTGCAGATGCCCGTCGACCAGTCGATCCTCACCAGCTATTTCCGCAACAACGTGCTGCACCTGCTGCTGATGCCGTCGCTGCTCGCCTGCCCGTTCCTGGGCAATGCGGTCGTGCCGCGCGAAGACCTGCGCCGCCTCGCGCGCCGCGTCTACCCGTACGTCGCCGACGAGTATTTCCTGCGCTGGCCCGAAGGCGAGCTGCACCGGGTCGTGGACGAGCTGCTGGAGGACCTGCTCAACCACGGCCTGCTCACGGCGAGCGACGATCGCAGCGAGTGGCGGCGCCCGCCGGCGCAGTCGCCGGAGGCGGTGCAGCTCTCGGTGCTCGCCCAGGCGACCATGCCGATCCTCGAGCGCTACTACCTCGCGCTCGCGCTGCTGCTCAAGGCCGGGCCGGGCCGGTTGACGCAGGAAGCGCTGGAGCGCCAGTGCCAGCTGATGGCGCAGCGCATGGCGCTGCTGTACGAGATCAATTCGCCCGAGTTCTTCGACAAGTCGCTGTTCCAGAACTTCCTCGGCCTGCTGCGGGAGCGGCAGGTGCTGTCGGTCAGCGACGAGGACAGGATCGAGTTCGACGTCGGGATGCTCGAGGCGATCGTGTCCGACGCGCAGGTCGTGCTCAACGAGCAGGTGCGCAATTCGATCCTGCAGGTCGTGCACCGTTGAGCCTCGGCCGGTCCGGATTGACCTGGGTCAACGCGGGCCGCCGCCGGCCGGCTATCATCGGGCCGTGCTTCCCCGCAACCGATGGTTCGTGGCCGCGTCGCTGCTGTATGCCCTGCTCGGTGGGCTGCTGGGGCTGACCTGGCTCGCGAGCCCGGACCTCATCCCGGGCCTGGCCCTGCGCGCCCACGCGCACCTGATGCTGGTCGGCTTCGTCGGCATGATGATCTTCGGCATCGGCCTGCACGTGCTGCCCCGCTTCACGGGCCGCGCCCTCTATTCCGAGCGACTCGCCGATGCCCACTTCGCGCTGGCGAATCTCGGGCTCCTCGCGCTGCTGGCCGGCTGGCTCGGCGGCGTGCCGGTCGTCGCGACCACTGGTGGCCTGTTGTTGTGGCTGGGCTTCGTCGCCTTCGCAGTCAACGTGATCGGCACCGTGCGCCCGTGGGCGCGCAGGTGACGCGCCATGACTGAATATCGTGGCTGCGAGCTGCCCGAGGATCTCTGGTACGACCTCGACTACCTGTGGGCGCGCCCCAACGTGGACGGCACGTTCACGATCGGGCTGACCGACCCGGCGCAGACCATGGCAGGACGGGTCGTCGCCGCGACCTTCCGCAAGCCGGGCACGCAGCGTCGCGCCGGTCGCCACCTCGGCACGCTCGAATCGGGCAAGTGGGTCGGCGGTATCCCGGCACCTTTCGATGGCACGATCGAACGGGTCAATCCGAAGGTCGAGGCCGACCCCGGACTCGTGAACGTCGCGCCCTACGGCGACGCGTGGCTGATGACCCTTCGGCCGGACGACCTGCAGGCGGCCTATGCCCGGCTGACGCACGGCCCGGCGGCGATCGAGGCGTTGCGGGCGTGGATCGACAAATACGACCTGCAGTGCATGCGTTGCACGCAAGAGCCATGAAGGTCCAGTTGCTGGTCTCGGAGTGGTGCGCGCCCTGTCGCGGCGCCGAGGAGGTCTGGCGACTGGCGGCCGAGCGCAAGGACTTCGCCTTCGAGGTGCTCGACGTCGGCCAGCCGGAGGGACGCGCCGTCGTCGCCCGGCTCGCAGTCAAGACCGTGCCCGCGGGAGTGGTCGATGGCGCGCTGAAGCACGTCGGTGTACCGACCCTGGCGCAGGCACTCGAGTTCGTGGCCGCGGCGCCGGATAAGGCGGCCGGAGGTGCCAGTTACGTCGGCATCACCCTCGGCGTCACCGGTCGCTGGGCCATCGCCGCGGCGGCGGCCTACCTGGTGCTGGCGGGCGCGGGACTCGCCTTCGGTGGCGGGATCGCCGGCGACGCCCCCTGGCGCCCGGTCGCAGTGCACCTGTTTGGCCTCGGCTTCATCGGCTTCAGCGTGTTCGCCTTCGCCGAGCACATGCTGCCGCGCTTCGTCGGCGCGCCGATCCGCGGTGGCTGGCTCGCCTGGTCACAGCAGGGCCTGGCGCATGCAGGCATCGTGCTGCTCGCGGTCGGCTTCGCGCTGGGCGCGACGTCGCTGGCCCTGCTCGGCGGGCTGCTCGGCTGGGGCGGGCTGGTCGTCTTTGCGTCGCGGCTGGCGCCGGTGCTGGCGCACGCGGGCCGCTGAGCCGCTCACGAGCAGGGTCGAGTGGCCCAGCCGATCTCCCGGTGACGCGCCAGATGCCGCGGGGCCCTCGAATGCGGGCTGCGCAGCACGAAGTGATAGCGGGCCACGTGGTAGCTAGGGTCGAAGCCGTAGGAGCTGAACAGCGTCGGGACCCGGGCAGTCACATTGTCGCGCTTGCCGCGGCCGGTGCGTGGTGAAGGGGCATCAACCGAGGGCCGTCCACAAGGAGAGTGCGATCAGGAGTCCCATCCCTGCCATCAGCACGAGCACCACGGCGTCGAGCACCGACCAGCGCTCGCCGGGGCGCCGGAACATCTTCCGGTGCAGCCACCACGCCGCCCAGAGCAGCACGAGCCCGACCGGGAGCGCAACCAACAGCTGGGTGAGATTGACCAAGTCCAAACCTGCCTTCGCTGCCTGCGGCTCCGCAGTGTAGTCGAACTGCGTCCCGGCGGACCTGTCGGCAGCCGCTGGCTTGACCTGAATCAACGCGCGGCCGCCCGGCACACGCTGCAATACCCGGATGGGATCCCCGACCTCGACTCGCCGGGCCTCGCGCAGGGCGCCGGAGTTACCGCTCGTGTACTCTTGCGCCGGTTGCTCGAGCGCGGTGCAGATCCCGGGGCCGACGCATGACGGAGACGCCGATGCCGGATGACCTGCCGCTGCCCGTGCGTCCGGATCCGCACGTCGTTGCTTCCGATCAGCCGAGCACGCGGCTGGCGCGTCGCGTGCTGCGCTGGTTGCCGCCGCCCGAGCGCCTCGCCGCACCGTTGCGCCTCGCTGCCCGAGCCGCTGCTGCGCCATGGTTCGGCGCAGGTAATCGCCCAGGTGCTGGCCGCGCCGCTCGCGGAGGGCCGGCTCGACGAATTCGTCGGCCGCCGCATCGGCGTGGAAGTGACGGATCTCGGGCTGCGCTGGGTCGTGTCGATCGGCGACCGTCGCGTCGAGGTGCTCGAGCCCGCGGCGGACGCCGAGGCGACCGTGCGCGGCACGGCGACCGACCTGCTGCTGCTGTCGAGCCGCCTGGAGGATGCCGACACGCTGTTCTTCCATCGGCGGCTGCAGCTCACCGGCGACGTGGAACTCGGCCTCGCCCTGCGCAACCTGCTCGACCAGCTGCCCTGGGAGTCGATCCCGCTCGGGCTGCGCATCGCGCTGAATCGAGGCGCCCGTTTCGCACGGGCGGCGCGCGCCGCCTATCGCGACACGGTGGATTGAGCCGGTTCGACGAGGCGCATGCCCGCCTCGCCGTGCCAGTAACCGTTCTCCGCGCCGACCCGCGGCGGGGACACACCGGTTGCCAGTGCCGTCGCGGAAGCGCGCGACGATGTCCGCCGTACCCTCCGCCTGCGGATAGATGCGCGCGAGCGCGATGCCGGCGGCACGCAACTCGTCGAGCTCGGGCCCGAGGTCGCAGTGGCCCCACGTCTGCACCGAGACGCCGTTGATGGTGAGGAACGGTTCGCCGTCGCGCGAGGCGAGCGGCAGTCCGTCCGGGTAGTCGATGCAGCGGAACCCGCAGTCGTCCTTGGCGAGATCGAGCGCGCGCGCGGTGAAGCAGCGCGCCGAGTACGACAGCGGCAGGCGGCCCCACACGGCGATCTCGAGCTCGGGCAACGGCAGGCCGCTGGCGCGGAACTCGGCGACCAGTGCGCGACCATGCTCGACGCCGAGCACCAGTCGCTCGAGGCCGTCCTCGCATGAGCAGGCGCAGGGTCTCGTGGTTGTAGACGTTCAGCGACGGGCCGCCCACGAAGCGCAGGCCGCGCTCGCGCAGCAGCTGCACAGCGGACATGTCGTTCGCCTCGACGCGACACCGGCCGTTCTCCACCAGCCGGCGCAGCGAGGCGAGCTCGGACTCCGCCTCGAGCAGCGCGAGCGAGGAGAGCACGACCTCGCGCCCGCCGTCGGCGAGCTCGTGGGCGAGCGCGATCCAGTCGCGCGTGGCGAGTTCGCGACGTTTGCTGCAGACGTTCTCGCCGAGATAGATCACGTCGAGCGGCCAGCCCGCCGCCTCGCGATAGAAGGCGAGCACGCGCTCGCGCGGCCAGAAGTACTGCAGGGGGCCGAGGGTCAGTCGCATGCGGCGGCGCCTCAATGCCAGGAGCGGTGGTAGGGGCCGAGCGTTGTCTGGTGGCCTTCGGCGTGGCGCGCGAGCTCGCGCAGCCACTGCGGATCGGCCGACCAGCCGTCGGGCCGGGCCGCGAGCCGGTCGAGCGCAGCCCGCCAGGTGCGTGTCACGCTCGCCACGTAGGCCTGCCCGCGTTGCCGCCCCTCGATCTTCAGTGCGACCACGCCCGCGGCCGGCGAGGCGCGGCAGCAGCTCGAGCGTGTTGAGGCTGGTCGGCTCCTCGAGCGCGTGGAACACCTCGCCGCCCACGTCGTAGCGGCCTTTGCACACGGTCGGATAGCCCGCGGGCTCGTCGGGCTTGAAGCGGTCGATGAGCCGGTCGTTGAGGCTGACCCGGCGCACGCCGCCCGGCTCCTCGTCCCAGCGCACGAACTTCGCCGGCGAGCAGACGCCGTGGCGGTTCGGCGAGGCGCCGGTGACGTAGCTCGACAGCTGGCAGCGGCCCTCGACCATGATGCACAGGCTGCCGAAGGCGAACACCTCGATCGGCACGACGGCCTGCTCGCAGAGGCGCTCGACCTGCTGGATCGACAGCACCCGCGGCAGCACGGCGCGCGCAATCCCGAAGCGCTCAACGTAGTAGCGCAGCGCGGCATGCGTGGTGGCAGAGCCCTGCACCGAGAGGTGGCGGGGCAGCCCAGGGTAGTGCCGTGCCGCGTAGTCGAGCACGCCCATGTCCGCGCAGATGATCGCGTCGACGCTGAGCGCCGCCGCGCGGTCCACGGCGGCCTGCCAGTCGGCGAAGTGCGCCGGGCCGGGATAGGTGTTGAGTGCCACGTAGACCTTGCGGCCGCGGGCATGCGCGTAAGCGACGCCGGCGCGCAGGTCGGCCTCGGTGAAGTTGAGCCCCGGAAACGCGCGTGCATTGGTCTGGTCGCGGAAGCCGACGTAAACGGCGTCCGCGCCGTGGTCGATCGCGGTGACCAGGGCCGGCGGGCTGCCGGCGGGGCAGACGAGGTACATCGCGACTCCCGGGATGACACGCAGCGCTGGATGGTGGCCCGCGGGCGCGGGCGCCGCCTTGACCTGGATCAGTTCACGGCCCGAATACCGCCTGCCACAGTTCGTCCACCCGCCGCTCGACCTGCGGGTCGAGGACGATCGGCTTGCTCCACGGTCGGTTCGTCTCGCCCGGCCATTTGTTGGTCGCATCGAGGCCGAGCTTCGAGCCCAGGTTCGGCACCGGGCTCGAGAAGTCGAGGTAGTCGACCGGCGTGTTCTCGATGAGCACGCTGTCCCGCGCCGGATCCACTCGCGTCGAGACCGCCCAGATCACCTGCGACCAGTCCCGCACGTCGATGTCGTCGTCGGTGACCACCACGAACTTGGTGTAGGTGAACTGCCGCAGGTACGACCAGATGCCCATCATCACGCGTCGTGCGTGTCCCGGGTACTGCTTGCGGATGCTCACCACGGCAATGCGGTACGAGCAGGCCTCGGGCGGCAGGTGGAAGTCGACGATCTCCGGGAACACCTTGCGCAGGATCGGCACGAACACGTCGTTGAGCGCCAGCGCCAGCACCGAGGGCTCGTCGTGAGGCGCGCGGCCCATGTAGCTGCCGTGGTAGATCGCCCCGCTGCGCAGCGACATGCGCTCGATCGTCAACACCGGGAACTCGCCCTGGGCGTTGTAGTAGCCGGTGTGGTCGCCGAACGGGCCCTCGACCGCCGTGTCGCCCGGGTGGATGAACCCCTCGAGCACGATTTCGGCGCCGGCCGGCGCGTCGAGTCCGGTCAGATCGCTGCGCCAGACGCGGGTGCGCTCGCCGCGCAGCAGGCCGGCGAACTCGTATTCCGACAGCGTGTCCGGCACCGGGGCGACGGCCGCGAGCATCGTCGCGGGGTCGGCGCCGATCGCCACCAGCACCGGGAACGGCCGGTCGGGATGTGCCGCGCGCCAGTCGGCGTAGTCGAGCGCACCGCCGCGATGCGGCAGCCAGCGCATGATCACCCGGTTGCGGCCGAGGACCTGCTGGCGATAGATGCCGATGTTCTGGCGTTCGCGGCGCGTGCCGCGCGTGACCACCATCGCCATCGTGATCAGCGGTCCGGCGTCTTCGGGCCAGCAGCGCTGGACAGGCAGCCGCGTCACGTCCACGTCACCGCCGGTGAGCACCTCGTCGCGGAATGCGGCGTCAGGGACACGGCGCGGCGCGACGTGCGCGAGCTGCGCGAACTCGGGCCAGGCGGCGAGCGCCTCGCGCAGGCTGCCGGGCCAGCGTGGTTCCTTGACGGCGGCCAGCAGTTCGCCGAGCTCGCGCAGCGACGACAGCGGACGCCCGGCGAGCGCCGCCTCGACGCGCGAGCGGTGGCCGAACAGGTTGCCGAGCAGTGCGTGCGACGAAGGACCGGCGCGCTCGAACAGCAGCGCAGGGCCGCCGGCCCGCTGCGTGCGCAGGCAGAATGCCGTGCTCTCGAGCACGGGATCGACCGGCTCGGCCACCCGCCGCAGCTGCCCGCTGGCCTCGAGGCGCGTGAGGAACGTTCGCAGGTCGTGGCAAGCCATGGTCCGCCCACCCGGGATGGAGGCTGCATCCTGGCGCCGGGGGCGGCGTCGCGCCCTGACCTGCGTCAAGTGCGCCGGACTATAACTTGCATAACGCAAGTACGCTTGCTATTTTTCCGTGCAGCGGGTCGACCCGCGGCCAGTCATCACGGAGCGGGCGCATGTTCGATCTCACCGGCCAGGTAGCGGTCGTCACCGGATCGAGCCGCGGCATCGGCCGCGCGATCGCCGAGGCCCTGGCCAGTGCCGGCGCACGCGTGGTCGTGTCGAGCCGCAAGCCGGCCTGCCTGCGACACGGTCGTCGCGGCGATCCGGCAGGCAGGCGGCGAGGCGATCGCCGTGCCCTGCAACGTCGCGGAACGCAGCGAGCTCGAGGCTCTGGTGGAGCGCACGATCGGCCACTGGGGTCGCCTCGACATCCTGGTGTGCAACGCCGCCGTGAATCCGTACTTCGGTCCCATGGCGCGCATGCCGGACGAAGCCTACGAGCGGATCATGAACACCAACGTGCGCAGCAACTTCTGGCTGTGCAACCTCGCGGCGCCGCGGATGGCCGCGAACGGCGGCGGCTCGATCATCGTCGTCTCGAGCATCGGCGCCAACCAGGGCAGCGCCACGCTCGGCGTGTACGGCATGTCCAAGGCCGCGGACTTCGCGCTGGTGCGCAACCTGGCGATCGAGTGGGGACCGCAGGGCATCCGCGCCAACGGCATCGCGCCCGGGCTGATCAAGACCGACTTTTCGCGCACGCTGTGGCAGAACGAGCAGCTGCTGCGCAACGTCGAGCAGGGCACGCCGGTGCGCCGCATCGGCCAGCCGCAGGACATCGGCGGTGTCGCGGTGTTCCTGGCCTCGCGCGCCGCAGCCTACCTGACCGGCCAGACGCTCGTGGTCGACGGGGGCATCACCGTCCGCGAGCCGGCCTGAGACGGCGCGCGATCGGGCGGAACGCGACCTCGCGTGGATCGAGCTCGGCATCGCAGCAGTCGCAGACCACGATCGGGTCGAGGCGCCCGCCGCAGGGGACGTGGTGCAGGACCAGCGGCGGGCCGGCCCGGGTGGCGAGCCAGCGGTCGCCCCACTTCATCAGCGTCAGGATGATCGGATAGACGTCCATGCCTTTCGGCGTCAGCGCGTACTCCGGATGCGGCGGCTCGGTGCGGCTGAGACGGTGCACCAGCATCCCGTGCTCGGTGAGCAGCTTCAGCCGGTCGGCGAGCAGGTTGGTCGAGATGCGCGTCTGCGCGCGGATCTGCTCGTAGCGATGCGCACCGAGGAAGAAGGCGGCCAGCACCTGCTGCGTCCAGCGGTCGCCGAAATAGTCGATCGAGTCGCCGACCAGCAGCTCGAGCGCCGCTCCGTCGTCGAGCCGCACCGTCGAGCGACGCGACACCTTCGGCGGCGGCATCCGTTCGCTGCAGGCGCCCGGGCCGTCCTCGTAGCGCACGTCGCGGGCGTGCACCGGCCGGCGGCACGCGGCACACACCAGGGTCGGCATCATCTTGCCGGAGCAGCGCGCGTGCACCAGGGCGTTCGGTTGCAGGCGACGCCGGCGCGACCAGCGCCGGTCGAAACGCCAGAACATCAGCGCGGTGGGGTAGAACGCGGTCCCCATCGGCGTCAGCCGGTACTCCTGGCGTCGCTGCCCCTCGGCCACCGGGACTCGCGCGAGGCAGCCATGCGCCACCAGCCGGTTCAGGCGCTCGGCCAGCACGTTGGTGGCGATGCCGATGCCGCGCCACCAGTCGTCGTAGCGCCGGGCACCCTGGAAGGCGGCGGCCAGTACCAGCAGCGACCAGCGATCGCCGATCACGGCCAGCGCGCGCGACACCGAGTTCGCGCGGATCATCCCGGCGCTGGCCGGGGGACGGCCGATCTTGCCCGGCATTGCGCAGCTCCGTCCGCGTCACTTGCGTCATTATAGTTTGATCGCCGAAGCCGGCGTCCAGCGCCGCCCCGCCATCGCACGAGGTCAACGCCATGGATTTCGAGTACTCGCCCCGGGTCGAACGCCTGCGCCGGCAGGTCCAGGACTTCATGGAGGACCGCGTGCTGCCGGCCATCCCGCAGTGGCGGAGCGACGTTGCGACCGGCAACCCGCACCCGCCGTGCATGGAGGATCTCAAGGCGCTGGCGCGTGCCGAAGGGCTCTGGAACCTGTTCCTGCCCGCGCTGCGCGACGACGAGCCGGGAACGCGACTCACCAACCTCGAGTACGCGCCGCTGGCCGAGATCATGGGCCGCGTGATGTGGGCGTCCGAGGTGTTCAACTGCAGCGCGCCCGACACCGGCAACATGGAGATCCTGCACCTGTTCGCGACGCCGGCGCAGCGCGAGCAGTGGCTGGTGCCGCTGCTCGACGGCACGATCCGCTCCTGCTTCGCGATGACCGAGCCCGACGTGGCCTCGTCCGATGCGACCAACATCCAGACCTCGATCCGGCGCGACGGCGACCAGTACGTCGTGAACGGCCGCAAGTGGTTCATCTCCGGCGCGGCGCACCCGCACTGCCGGGTCTCGATCGTGATGGGCGTGTCCGATCCGGAGGGCGAGCCGCACCGCCGGCACAGCATGGTCCTCGTGCCGCTCGACGCGCCGGGCGTCACCGTCGTGCGCAACGTGCCGGTGATGAACCACTACTCGACCGAGGGACACTGCGAGATCCTGTATCGCGACGTGCGCGTGCCGGTTGCCAACCTGGTCCACGAGCAGGGTGCGGGTTTTGCCATCGCGCAGGCGCGGCTCGGTCCCGGACGCATCCACCACTGCATGCGCTCGATCGGCCAGGCCGAGCTGGCGCTCGAGCTGATGTGCGCCCGCGCCGCCGAACGGCGCACCTTCGGGCGCTACCTGCACCAGCACGGGACCGTGGCCGACTGGATCGCGCGCTCGCGCATCGAGATCGAGCAGGCCCGCCTGCTGGTGCTGAGGGCGGCCTGGCTGATCGACCAGCACGGCCCCAAGGGCGCGGCGCGCGAGGTCGCGATGATCAAGGCGCTGGTGCCGCAGGTGCACACCACGGTGTGCGACCGGGCCATGCAGGTGTTCGGCGCCATGGGGCTGAGCAACGACACGCCGCTGGCGCTGCTCTGGACCTGGGGTCGCGTGCTGCGGCTCGCCGACGGGCCGGACGAGGTCCACCTGCGCACGGTGGCGAAGCAGGAGATGCAGGTAGCGGCCGGGCGCCGAGCCACGGTCGGGCGCTGGATGAATGCCGGCGACGGCGCGTGAGCCTTCCGGCCGCCAGCTGCGCTCAGCCAGGCTTGCCGTCGATGCGCGGCGCCAGCAGGATCGGCGCGTACACCCAGAGGAAGGTCGCGAACGCCGCCGTCCACAGCGCCGCACTTGCCAGGATCACCGCGGGATAGTCGATCTGCGCCCAAACCGCGCCGAACACGCGTACCACGGCGCCAGCCGTCAGCAATGCATACGCCAGGACGACCAGCGGGCGCAGCTGCAGCGGCCGCCCGGTGTGCCCGAGCGAGACGCGCGTCATCACTCCGAGGATCATCGTGGCGAGCGCGCCGATGGTCAGTGCGTGGAGCCAGTAGGCCGCCGCGGCGACGCCCGCCAGCAGCGCCAGGGCCTTCAACGCCAGCCCGACCGGCAGCCAGGCGTACGCGAGGTGCAGGATCCAGACGATCGGGTCCCGCAGCGTGCGGTGTCCGTGCCACTGCGCGAGCCGCACGCCCTGCGCAACTGCGGCCGCGAGGGCCACGCAGCCCGCGACGCGGCCGTTCGGCATCGCGAGGTCGACGGCTGTCACGGCGACCATCAGCGCCACGGGGATGGCGGTCATGCCGCGCCAGGCGCGCACGGTACCGGCGATGCCGCGCCGACGCAGTGCCGTGGCCGTGAACGAAGGCGTGATGCGCCCGCCGATCACCGTGACGAGGATCAGTGCGACGTTGACCCCGGCCAGCAGCGCCTGCCTCGCGAGTTCGACGTCACCGCGCCACAGCCCGAGGTGGCAGGCAGCGTTGCAGAGCCAGAGCACGGCGAGCACCAGCAGCAGCCGCGTGTTGCGGTTGCGCTCGCGAAACAGCGGCCACGCGATGAACGCCCCGAGGACGGGCAGGAACGCCAGGTCGACGGCGACCACCAGCGCGACAGGCCAGCTGGCGGAGCTGCCGATGAGCAGTCGCCCCAGCAGCCACAGGCCAGACATCAGCACCAGCGGGCCACCCGCGAACCCCCGCCGACCGGTCCAGCTCGGCACGGCCGTCAGCAGGAATCCGGCGATGGCGGCGCAGACGAACCCGAACAGCATCTCGTGCGCGTGCCACAGCGTCGACGGCCAGTCCGTCGCGGGCGGCAGTCCGAGCGCGAAGTTCGCGGCCCACAGCGGCACGAGCAGCAGCGCCGCCACGCCTGCACCGAGGAAGAACGGCCGGAAGCCGTAGCCGAAGAGGTTGAGCACCGGCGTCAGTAGGTCCAGCCGAACAGGCCGAGGCCGACGACGTTCAGCAACGCTGCCACGGCGAACAGCGTCACCGGCACCCGGACCTTGGCCCGCAGCGTCTGCCGTTCGATCGCGTATTTCGCCGCCAGGTAGAACCAAAGGTAGCCGAACACGAAAATGGGCAGGACCGCGACCAGGCCGTGGTTCCACCAGCGGTAATCCCAGACCAGCAGCCCGCCCCGGTTGAGGCCGAGCTCCACGACCACCGAGACGGCGGAGTAGAACAGCGCCCAGAACCAGCGGTTGGGCAGGCCGAGCACCGTGACCTTCGGGTCGGCGTTGATGGACTTGTAGTAGAGGATGCCGGCGATCGCGAACATGAACATGATCTCGATGTTCCAGCCGACCATGGTGCGCAGCGCCGAAGGCCCGGGTGCCAGCCACAGCGCGCTGTAGCCGGAGAGCGCGAAGATCCAGCCGTTCAGCGACTCGTTGACGAAGTCCGCACCGAACAGCGTGACGCCGGCGATCACGGCATCCCAGTTGCCCGTGCTGCGGGCGTCGCGGATCTCCACGACGTAGACGTAGAACACCAGCGCGAGGAGCGGCACCACGTACCACTGCAGCGTGGTGAAATCGCGGAGGCCGACGAGTGCCAGGCGGGCCGATTCGGTCATGCTTGCTCCAGGTGGGTGCCACGGGACGCTGCGGCAGACAGCTTAGCCGGCCAGCTGCTATGGTGGGTGCCATGCAAGTGCAGCTTCCCCGCATCATCCAGGGCGGGATGGGTGTCGCCGTCTCGTCATGGCGGCTGGCGCGCGCGGTCTCCCTCCGGGGTCAGCTCGGCGTCGTGTCGGGCACCGGCATCGAGACCGTGGTCACTCGGCGCCTGCAACTGGGCGATCCCGGCGGCCACCTGCGCACGGCTTTCGACGCCTTCCCGCTGCCTGAGGTCGCCGAGCGCGTCTGGGACCGCTATTTCATCGCGGGCGGCAAGGCGGCGGGCGCGCCGTTCAAGTCGAAGCCCATACCCACGATCAAGATGTCGGCCACGCTGCTCGACCTGATCGTCATCAGCAACTTCGCCGAAGTGTTCCTCGCCAAGGCGCAGCACGCGGGCCTGGTCGGCATCAACCTGCTGGAAAAAGTGCAGCTGCCCAACCTGGCCTCGCTGTTCGGCGCGATGCTGGCCCGAGTCGACGTCGTGTTGATGGGTGCCGGCATTCCGCGGTCGATCCCGGCGGTCCTCGATCGCTTCGCCGCCGGTGAGCCCGCCGAACTCAAGATCGACGTGGCCGGTGCTTTGCCGGGCGAGGATTTCCGCACCCGGCTCGACCCGCGCCGGTACCTGGCTCGCGGCACGGGCACGCTGCAGCGGCCACAGTTCCTCGCGATCGTGTCGTCCTCGACACTCGCGCTGACGCTCGCGCGCAAGAGCTCGGGCAAGGTGGACGGCTTCGTCGTGGAGGGTGCGACTGCCGGTGGTCACAATGCGCCGCCGCGCGGCGCGCTGACGCTCGATGCGCACGGTGAGCCGGTCTACGGGCTGCGCGACTCGCCCGATCTCGAGCAGATCCGCGCGCTCGGCTTGCCGTTCTGGCTGGGCGGATCGTACGGCGACGCGGCGAAGCTCGAGCAGGCGCTCGCGCTCGGCGCCAGCGGCATCCAGGTCGGCACGGCTTTCGCCTTCTGCGAGGAATCCGGGTTGTCACCGGCGCTGAAAGAGGCGGTCCTGCAGGCGAGCCGCGAGGGTCGCATCAGGGTGTTCACCGACCCTTATGCGTCGCCGACCGGCTTTCCATTCAAGGTGGTGCAGCTGGACGGCACCGCCTCGGAACCCGGGGTGTTCGACACGCGCGAGCGCATCTGCGACCTCGGTTATCTCCGGCAGTGCTATCGGCAGGAGGACGGCACGGTCGGTTATCGCTGCCCGGCCGAGCCGCTGGATGACTTCCTGCGCAAGGGCGGCAGTCAGTCCGACACCCTCGGCCGCAAGTGCATCTGCAACGGGCTGATGTCAGCGGTGGGCTACGCCCAGGTGCGCCATGATGGACGCCTCGAGCCGTCTCTGGTGACGGCGGGCGACGATGCGGTGCAGGTGCACCGCTACGTGCAACCCGGCCGCACCAGCTACGGCGTGGACGACGTGCTCGACGCGTTGCTCGGTACGGAGCCGCGGGCCACGGCCCACCCGGCTTCGGCCACCATCCGATAGCTGTCGCCGAACAGCGTCGCCGTCGGCGAGGCCGCGTTGCCCTGTCGCGCGCGGGCGTACACGCCGAGCTGGATCGCGGCGACCCGGAACAGGCTGAAGGCCATGAAGTAGCGCAGGTCGGGAGGCTCCTCGAGACCCGAGCGGCGTGCGTAGGCAGCCACGTACTCGTCCAGCGCGGGGAGAGCGAGGGCCGCGACGTCCGCGCCGAGGAAGCCCGCGGCGACGGGATGGCCGGCCGGCAAGTGGTAGGTCATGCAGTTGTAGGCGAGGTCGGCCAGCGGATGGCCCAGCGTCGCGAGTTCCCAATCGATGACTGCCACCACCCGCGGCTCGTGCTCGTGGACGATCAGGTTGCCGATCCGGAAGTCGCCGTGGACGATGGCCGCGGCATCCCCCGGCACGGGCTGGCCCTGCAGCCAGTCGCGCAACGCGTCCAGCGTGGGTGTTGCCTCGGTACGCGTCGCCGCGTATTGCCGGCTCCAGAGCGCCAGCTGGCGCGCGAGATATCCCTCCGGCCGCCCGAAGTCGGCGAGGCCCAGCGCGCGCCAGTCGATCCGGTGCAGCCGTGCCAGGGTCGCGTTCATCGAGTCGTAGATCGCCGCGCGATCAGCGGCCGTCACTTCCGGCAGCCGCGGATCCGCGAAGATGCGTCCGGGCTGGTAGTCCATCACGTAGAACGCGGTGCCGATCACCGTGGGGTCGGCGCAGTACGCGTGCATCCGCGGCACCGGTACGCCGCTGTCGGCGAGCGCGCCCAGGATGCGGTACTCGCGGTCGACCTGGTGCGCCGTGGCGAGCAGCATGCCTGGCGGCCGCTTGCGCAGCACATAGTCGCCACTGGCCGCCTGCAGCAGGAAAGTCGGGTTGGACTGGCCGGCGGCGAACTGGCGGACCGTGGCGGGTGCCTCGAAGCCGCGCACGTGCGCGCGCATCCACCGCTCGAGCGCCACCTCGTCGAAGCGATGGCGCTCGGCCACCGGTTGGGCGCCCGGTCGCGCCGCGGTCATTTCGCGGGCAACCCGAGGCGGTTGGCGATGTTGTTCAGCTGCATGTGCGAGGAGCCGCCGACGATCGGCATGCACAGCAGGTCGCGCACGTAGCGCTCCATGTCGTAGTCACGCGCGCAGCCGTAGGCGCCGAGCACCCGCTGGCACGCGAGCACGATCGTGACGGCGTTCTCGGCCACGAACAGCTTTGCCATGGAGCTCTCGACGCTGCAGTCGCGTCCCTCGGTGGCGAGCCAGGCGGCGTGGTAGAGCATGTGGCGGCAGGCGGCGAGTCGCGTGCGCGCCTCGACCAGCAGGTGCCGGACGGCCTGGTGGCCGCAGATCCGCCGCCCGAACTGGCGCCGCTGCTGGGCATAGTTCCACGCGTCGTCGACGGCGATCGACGCGATGCCGAGCGCGACGGCCGTGATCTCCAGCCGCTCGATGTCCAGCGAGCGGCCGGCCAGCATCGGCCAGCCCTGGTTCCACTGCTCCCGGCCACCGACCACGTTCTCCACCGGCACGCGCACTTCGTCGTAGATCACGTCGGTCGTCGCCGCATAGCGCAGCCCGGAGTGATCGATGTCTACGATCGTGAGTCCGGGCGCAGCCGCGGGCACGAGCACCAGCGAGAGGTTGCGGTAACGTTCGTCGGCGGGTCCGCTGCGGACCAGCGTATAGATGTAGTCCGCGATGCGGGCACCGGTGCACCAGCGCTTGGTGCCGTTCACTACGACGCTGCGGCCGTCGTCCTCGAGTCGCGCGGAGACGGCGGCCGAGGCGAGATCACCGCCGACGTCGGGCTCGCTCAGTCCATAGGCGAACAGGATCTCGCCCCGCGCCAGCCGCGGCAACAGTTCGCGGCGCTGTGCCTCGCTGCCGTTCTCCAGCACGTTCAGCGCACCGTAGAAGGCGCAGTGTATGTACGGGCCCGCGAGCGAGGTGCCGCGCTTCGCCAGTTCCTCGATGACGATGACGGCCGCCAGGATGTCCACGCCGGTGCCGCCGTATTCCTCGGGCACGGTCAGCCCGGTCACGCCGAGCTGGCACAGCCGCTGGAAGACGTCCTGCGGATACGTCGCCGCCTGGTCGTGCCGGCGCGCGGCCTCGCGCGGCAATTCGCGCTCGAGGAAGCGACGCAGCGTGTCGCGCAGCTGGGTGATGTACTCGCTGTCGTCGAAATCCATGTGCCTTCCCCGTGGAGTGTCCGGCCGGTCAAACCCGTCGGTCGCGTCCGGCCCAGTAGCGGGCGCGGATCTGCTTGCGGTCGACCTTGCCGAGGTTGGTGAGCGGGATCGCGTCGGTGAACTCGACGGACTTGGGGGCGTGCAGGCCACCCTTGCGGGCCCGTACGAACTCGATCAGCTCGTGCTCGTCCGCCTGGGCGCCGTCGTGCAGCACCACCAGTGCGCGAACTTCCTCGCCCCACTTGGGGTGCGGCGCGCCGACCACGGCCGCGTGCCGCACCGCCGGGTGCTCGAACAGTGCGTCCTCGACCTCGCGCGGGTAGACGTTGAAGCCGCCGCTGACGATCACGTCCTTCTTGCGGTCGACGATCGTGACCAGCCCGTCGGCAGAGAGGCGCGCGACGTCGCCCGTGTACAGCCAGCCGTCGCGCAGCGCCGTGGCAGTCGCCGCAGGGTCGTCGAGGTAGCCCGACATCACGTTCGGCGCGCGCGCGATCAGTTCGCCTTCGCTGCCGGTCGGCACGTCGTGGCCCGCGTCGTCCACCAGCCGCAGCGTCGTCGCGTATGTTGCGCGTCCGGCCGAGGCCAGCACGACCTGGCGGCGGGCAGGGTCCGGTTCGACGTGTGCCTCGCGCGGCAATGCGGTGAGCGCCATCGGCGCCTCGGTCTGGCCGAAGAACTGGGTGAACACGGGCCCGAACGCGGCGAGTGCCTGCTCGAGCCGCTCTGGCGCGATCGCGGCAGCACCGTACAGCACGTTGCGCAGGCTGCCGAGGTCGTGACGATCGCGGCCCGGATGGTCGAGCAACAGGTAGATCATGGTCGGCACGAGCAGCGTCGCCGTGGCGCGCTCGGCCGCCATGGTCTCGAGCAGCAGCCCGGGATCGAAGCGCTCGAGCAGCACGCAGCGGCCTTGCCGCAGCAGCACCGGCAGCAGCAGGCAACCCGCCGCGTGGGTCATCGGCGTCGCGATGACTAAGACCTCGTGCCAGCCGAGGTCGAAATCGAGCAGCTCGGCGTAGTAGGTGTGGAACCAGGCGCGATGCGAGAGCAGCACGCCTTTCGGGCGCCCGGTCGTGCCACCCGTGAAGTAAATGCCGGCGATGTCCTCCGGGTCGACCCCGACCTCGGCCGGGGCCGGCAACGGGGCGGCGATCAGTGCGGCGAGGTGCAGGTGACCCGTGACGAGGTCGTCCTCGGCGCTGCCCACGCAGATGAAGAGTTCGACGGACTCGAGCCGCGGCAGCATCTGCTCGACCCGCGCGGCGAACTTCCGGTGGTAGAACAGCACCCGGCAGCGGGCGAAATTCATCATGTAGACGTGGTCGTCGCCGCCGAGCAGCGTGGCGAGCGGCACGCGCGTGGCGCCGATCCTGGCCGTGGCGTACTCGCAGGCGACGTACTCGATGCAGTTCGCCATCAGGAACGCGATGCGGTCGTGCCGGGCGACGCCGCGCGCCTGCAGCGCGGCCGCGAGCCGCAGCGCGTCGCGACCGAGGTCGGCGTAGGTAATCGAACGACCGTCCTGCGTGAGCGCCGGGCGGTCGCCGCCGTGGCGCACCGCGCGATCGTAGAGTTCGCCGACGGTGAGCGGGCGCATGCGTCAGCCGCGCATGTGGAACATCAGCTGGTAGTCGAACACCAGCACCTGCTCGTCGCGCTGGTTGAGCACCGTGTAGGTCCACACCTGCACGCCCTTGCGCGGGTTGCTGGTGGGCCGGGTCTCCTTGACCCGGACCTCGACGCGCACCGTGTCGCCGATCTTCACCGGCGCGAGCATGCGCATGCCGTCCACCCCCAGCCAGGCGATGGCGGCGTCGCCCGCGAACCCGGCCTGCGCGACGAGGCCGACGGCCAGCGCGAAGATGAACGGACCGTGCACCAGCCGTTCGCCGAATTGGGTCTTCGCGGCGTACTCGCGATCCATGTGCAGCGGGTAGAAGTCGCCGGTGAGGCCGGCCCAGGCGACGACGTGCGTCTCGGTGACAGTGATCGCGGCGGTGCGGTGCAGGTCGCCAACCTTGAATTCGTCGCCGTATCGCGAGGGAGTCATGCGCCGCGCTCCGCTGCCGTGCGCGCGTCCGGTACCGGACGGAATTTCGGCAGCGTGAACTCGTCGTCCAGCGGCACGAACACCACCTCGACGGGCTGCTCGCACCGCAGCGACGCTGGGTCGCACTCGACGATGTTCGACAGCATCTGCACCCCCTCGGCGAGCCGGATCACCGCAACGACGTAGGGCAGGTCGGCGATGAACGCGGACGGCGCGTTCGACTCGACCACGGTGTAGCTGTAGATCGTGCCGCGGCCCGAGGCCTCCCGCCAGCCGAGGTCGTCGGCGCCGCAGTGCGGACAGGCGATGCGCGGGTAGTGGATCGGCCGCTGGCAGGCATTGCACGCCTGCAGCACCAGCCGGTGCTGCCGGGCAGCGTCCCAGAACGGCCGCGCCCAAGGTTGAACGACCGGCACTGGCTTCGGCGGCCTCGCGGTGTCGTTGCTCATGCTGCCACCCCCGGTATCTCGCTGCCCAGGATCGTGACCTGGGCGTCCATGTAGGTGCCGCCCACGGCCGTTTCGACGGCGAACCGGCAGTTGGGAACCTGCCGTGGCCCGGCCCGACCCATCACCTGGCGTGCCGCCTCGACCAGCAGCGAGACGGAGCCACCGGCGCCGATGTGGCCCTTCGACAGCATGCCGCCGTCGGTGGTCGTCGGGATGCGACCGCCCGGCGCCGTGGCGCCGTCGAAATGCAGTCGGCCGGCCTCGCCACGGGGCGCGAGGCCGATCTCCTCGAACGCGATCAGCTGGTAGATCGGGTAGGAGTCGTAGATCTCGGCGACGTCGATGTCCTGCGGGCCGATGCCGGCCTCGGCGAACGCCTGGCGGCCGGCGCGGGCCCAGCCGAAGCGCGTCAGGTCGGGTTCCTGGTGGTAGGCGAAGTGCGTGACCACGCCCCCTTCCCCGAGCACATAGGCGGGCCGCGTGGCCAGTTCGCGGGCCCGTTGCGCGGACGTGACGATGAACGCGGCACCGCCGTCGAACAGCATGTTCGACTGCTTGGCCCGCAGCGGCGTCGCCAGCATCTTCGAGGACATCACTTCTTCGATCGTCAGCGGCTTGCGAAAGAACGCGTTGGGATTCAGTTCCGCCCACCTGCGATTGGAGACGCAGACGGCCGAGAGCTGCTCGTCGGTCGTGCCGGTCTCGTACTTGTAGCGCTGGGTGGCGAGGGCCGCGACCGTGGAATAGTGCTGGCCGAACGGCACCTCCCACTCCATCGAGATGCCGGCGGTCGAGAACAGGTCGATGCCGCCCTGCGAGGTCACGCCGGTGCCGAGCTTGTCGCAGTGCACGAACAGGATCGTGCGGGCGCGGCCCGTTTCGATGAGCGCGCTGGCGATGCGCAGCGCGTTGGTGCTGGACGAGCCGCCGGAGAACACGGTCGCATTCGCGGTGACGTTCTTGAGCCCCAGTTCCTCGACCAGCCGGCAGGTGGTCAGCTCGTTGCTGAACTGGAAGCTGAACACGGCCGTGGTCGGGATCACGAAGTCAATCTCGTCCTTGTCGATGCCCGCGTCGTGGATGGCGAGGCGCGCCGCGTCGAGCGCAAAGCTGATCGCGCCCCGGTCCGGGAACCGGCCGGTCGGCACCTCGCCGGTGCCGACGATCGCCGTCGCGCCGCGTCGCGCGTTCACGCGGCAAGCTCCGGGAGCCCGCGGTGGTAAGCGGGCATGATCCGCTCCTCGAGGTTCGTGCCCAGGATGGCGTCGGTGCACATCACCGCCGACAGTGCCGCGCCGTCGACGCCGCCGCCCCACATGCGCCGGCCGTACTGGTCGCCGGCGAAGTACAGGCCCTCGACCCAGGGCGAGGTCACGTCGGGGCGGTCCTCGCCGACCGGCCGCCACAGGCCGTACGCCTCGGGCGACGGGGTCCAGAGCATGAATTCGCAGTCCTCGTCCCAGGTCGGGAACGTGGTACGCGCCCACGCCTCGCACAGTTCGACGACGCGACTGACCCGGTCCGGGTTGCGCATCTCCTCGTCGGTGAGCGCGGTGGAGAACAGGTATTCGCGCTTGCCCGGCGGGCCGCGCCGCGCGGTCCCGTCGCCCCAGGCGGTGAAGTCGCACATCACCATGTCCACCGCGCCGATGAAGCCTTCGCCGCGGATCACGCCGGGCATGAAAACGAAGCTGCCCTCGGCCAGGCCGATGTCGGGGAAGACGCTGCGCCGCATGCCGCACCAGCCGGTCAGCAGTCCCGCGCCCCAGAACCGCCGTTCCAGCAGCTCGACCCACTGCGGCGGGAATGCCGCCCGCGGCAGCACGCGGAACAGGTACTTCGGCGGGATCGTGCACACCACGCGGTCCGCGCGGATGACGCGCTCGCCGTCGTAGTCGTTGTCCTCGCCACCGATGCGCACGCCGGTGGCGCGACCGTCCTCGATCAGCACTTCGCGCGCCCGCGTGCCGCGCAGCACCGTGCCGCCGTGCTCGAGCAGCACGCGCTCGAACTGCTGCGGGATCGCGATGCAGCCCGGCTCGTCGGCGGTGGCGACCGACCCGCTCACCAGGTTCATGCGGATCTGGCCGGCAATGGCCATGTAGCCGAGGAAGTCGCCGGTGGGCGTCATCGCGGGCTCGGCCTGCGCGGTCTGCGACGCGGCGAGCACCTTGATGTAGTCGTAGGCCTCGGGGTGCAGGTTGCGCTGCTCGAGCCACGCCTGCAGCGGAGTGCGCATCAGCCGGGCCATGTCCTCGAAGCTGCTCTTGCCCATCGCCTGCAACTGCTCCATGGTCGCGGCGAACCCGTCGACCGACATCCACGGATACGGCTTGCCCTTCTCCACCTGGAACGCCCGGCCCGGCTGGCCTTCGCCGTCCCAGACGACGAACCCGAGGCCACGGTTCAGCGGCAGGTTCCAGTGCGCACCGAGGTGCTGCATCAGTGCGTCGACGCGGCTGCGGTTGCCCCAGAACAGACCGTGGCCGCCGGCCTCGAAGGTGCGACCGTCAAGCAGCCCGCGCTCGAAGATCTCCTCGATCCCGGGCGTGCACTTGCCGAGGTAGCAGTGGGCGTAGGGCAGGGACTTGCGGAAGCCGCGGGCATCCATCTCGATGCCGTCGGCCACCACGCGATTGCCGCGACCCACGTAGGACAGGGTGCGCCCGCCGATGAACGGCGCCCGCTCCAGCACCAGCACCCGCTGGCCGGCATCCCGGGCGAGCAGCGCGGCCGTCGCCAGCCCGGCCACGCCCGCACCGATCACCACCGTGTCGAATTTCTGCTGTGCCGACATCGCCGCGCTCCCCTGGGGTATCACTTGCGTTACGATAGTTCACTAACTTGCGTTATACAAGTGACCTGCGCAAGCGGTAGCACGCCGTGCCGCCACCGCCGGTCAGGTCAGTCTTCGCTCCGTATGCGAGTGCGCAGCTGCTTGGTCTTTGCGTCGCGCGTCTTGCCGGCCAGCCGCCGCTCCTTCGACGCGCGCGTCGGCTTCGTCTTGCGCCGCGGCTTCGGCTCGACCAGCGACTCGCGGATCATCGTCACCAGCCGCTCGAACGCGTCGGCACGGTTCTGCTCCAGCGAGCGGAAGCGCTGCGCGTCGATGACGATCAGTCCGTCGCCGGTCATGCGCCGCCCGGCGATGCGGCGCAGGCGCGGGCGGGCGGAGGGGGGAAGTGCAGCCCATGCTGCCGAGTCGAAGCGCAGCTCGACCGCGTTCGACACCTTGTTGACGTTCTGCCCGCCCGGGCCCGAGGCACGCACGGCGCGCACCTCGACCAGCTCGTCGGGAAGGGTGAGCGTAGGCGAGACCTCGACCGGCACGGCTCAGTCGTCGCGGGCGGGCATGGCGTCGCCGACGCGCGGGCTCACCATCTCGAGCCGCACCTCGCGCTGCGCCACGGGAATCACCACGCCGTGCTGCTTGAACAGCTTCCAGATCGCGCGATTCACGTCGGAGCGGACGTTGTTCACGCCTTCCTGCGGGTCCGGGATCCAGAAGCGCAGCTCGAGCTCGATGCCGTGGTCACCGAACGACATCATGCGGGCGACCGGCGCCGGGTCCTGGATCACGCGGCGGTGGCCGACCGTGGCCTCGAGCATCAAGCGCATGGCCAGCTCGGGATCGCTCTGGTAACTGACCCGCACCGGCAGCTTCAGGCGCACGCGCGGGTCGGTGTAGCTCCAGTTCACCACCGAGTTGGTGATCAGGTTCTGGTTCGGCACCAGCGTGGCAACGCCGTCGCGGTCGCGCACGACGACGTAGCGGCCTCGCAGTTCTTCGACCCAGCCGAAGCCCTCGGTGGCGGTGCCGGTGGTGCCGGTGAAGCTGATCACGTCGCCGGGCTTGATCGAGCGGTCCATCAGCAGCACGAAGCCGCTGACGAAGTTGGCTGCGATGCTCTGCAGGCCGAAGCCGAGGCCGATGCCGATCGCGCCGGTCAGCACGTTCAGCGTGGTGAGGTCGAGGCCGGCCGCGTTCAGGCCCACCAGCACCGACAGGCCCACCAGGAACGCCTGCAGGAACTTGGCGATGCCGATGCGCATGTTCGGTGCGAGCGCGTCGAGCTTCAGCACCCGGCGCTCGAGCCAGCGCGACACCCACATCGCCGCGACCACGAACAGGCTCACCGTCACCAGCAGCTTGGCGACCGACCACACCGAAATGCGCGTCTTGCCGGCATTCATGCCGATGCCGTCGAGCGCGGCGATCACGCTGTCGCCCCAGCCGAGCAGGTGCAGCGACAGGAACACCCACAGTACGAGGCTGATCGCCGTGCCCCAGCCCTTGAGGCGCGCGCGGGCGCCGAGCGAGACGCGGACGAGGTAAACGACGACGCGGATCAGCAGCAGCAGCGCGGCGAGCTGCACCGCCACGTCCACGTAGCGCGCCGCCGTGCCCGCTGCGTGCAGCAGCCCGGCGGCCATGGCCAGCAGCAGCACGCTCGCCACGAACGGCGCCGCCACCCACGCGGCCTCGCGTGCCCGGCTCGGGAAGTCCTGTGGCGGTGCGGCTGATGCGAGTCGCGGGCGCACCAGTCGCCCGATCCACCAGCCGAGCAGCATCGCGCCGCCGATCACCGCGATCTGCAGCAGGCTCCCGGGCAGCAGCAACTGGTCAATGATGGCGCCGTCCGCCTGCGGTGGCTTCTGCATCACGCTCAGGCGTTGAGGTCGGGGATCAGCTGGCTCTCGAGCCTGGCGATCTGGTCCTTGAGCAGCAGCTTGCGCCGCTTCAAGCGCCGCAACTGCACCTGATCCACGTACAGGTCGAGCTGCAGGCGGTGAATCACGTCGTCGAGGTCGCGGTGCTCGATGCGCAGCTGGCGCAGCCGCTCGAGGTGCTTGAACGTCTCGGTGTCGACGTTGTCGATCGCTTCAGCCATGACGGGACGGCCCCGCGGGTCGCTCGGATGCAGGACGGGTAGCTTAGCCCCGGGCGACGCCAAAGGGGTAGCCCGGCTCAGAGGCCGATGCTGTCGATGGTGCGGCCGGTCACCACCACGAAACCCTGCTGCCGCGTGGCCCCGTCGCGGGTGTAGTCGAAGACGTAGGTGCGCCGCAGGCCGAGCGTGCCGCCCAGCACCCGTACCGCCTCGATCCGCCGGAATGCGACGGTGCCGTCGAGCAACATCGCCCCGGTGCCCTGACAGGTCTCGAGCGCCGCGGCATTGGCCGTCTCACGCGCGCCGAGGCTGTCGTGCCAGAACCACGCGGTGGCCAGCATCGCAGCCAGCAGGGCAAGCAGGGTCCAGGACAGTTGCACGCGTCAGAACAGCTCGGGCCAGCGGCGGCTGCCGTCCCCGTAGGCCATGAAGTGCGGGTTCAGCAGCGTGTCGCGCTCGTTGTAGCGCAGCGGCTTGCCGTCGAGCGTGGTGACGGCGCCGCCCGCGCATTCCACCACCGCTTGTGCCGCTGCGGTATCCCACTCGGAGGTCGGGCCGAGGCGCGGATAGAAGTCCGCGGCGCCCTCGGCAACCACGCAGAACTTGAGTGCGCTGCCCATCGGCCGCATCTCGTGTGCACCGAGTTTCGCCAGCAGGCCGTCGAGCGAATCGCCCCGGTGCGAGCGGCTGCCCACCACCACCAGCGGGTCGCTGGCCGCCCGCACGTGGATCGGCTCGGCCGTCGTGCTGCCGTCCTCGCGGCGGAAGGCACCGACGCCCGCGGCGGCGTAGTAGGTGAGCCCGAGCGCCGGCGCGGCCACCACGCCGAGCACGGGCCGGTGGTCGCGCACCAGCGCGACGTTGACCGTGAACTCGCCGTTGCGACCGATGAACTCCCGGGTGCCGTCGAGCGGATCGACCAGCCAGAACTCGCGCCAGGCGCCGCGCACCGCGTGCGCGTGGCTCGCCTCGTGTTCTTCCGACAGCATCGGGATCTCGGGCGCAATGGCCGCGAGGCGCTGCGCGAGGATTTCGTGCGCGGCACGGTCTGCACGCGTGATCGGCGAGTCGTCCGCCTTGTACTCGACTGCGAGCGGGGCCGCGTACACCTCGAGGATCGCAGTGCCGGCGGCGGCGACCGCATCGAGCACCCGGGGCAGCAGGGCCGCGAGGCGCCCGGCATCGGCAGCAGACATGGCGGAGACTCCAGGATCGGGGAATCGAGGTCGTATCATAGCGACCTTTCCGCACAGCCCGAGGACATCGCCGCCGTGCCGGCCACCCCGCGCCAGCCGTCGACCGCGCCCGCCTGGAGCGCCATCCACACCGTGTGCCTCGACATGGACGGCACCGTGCTCGACCTGCGCTTCGACAACCTGTTCTGGCTCGAGGCACTGCCGCGTCGCTGGGGCGAGCGCCACGGGGTGCCGGCGGAGGAGGCGATCGCGCAACTGCGCGCCCGCTTCGACGCCCGGCGCGGGACGCTCGAGTGGTACTGCATCGACCACTGGAGCGAGCAACTCGACTTCGACATCGCCGCGCTCAAGTTCGAGCTGCGTGCGCACATCCGCTACCTGCCGGGGGCGCTCGGGTTCCTGGAGGCGGCACGTGCGCTGGGCAAGCGCCTGCTGCTCACGACCAATGCGCATCCCATCAGCCTGGCCGTGAAGGACGGCGAGGCGGGGCTGGCGCGCCACTTCGACGCAATGGTCTCGTCGCACGAGTTCGGCGTGCCGAAGGAGCAGGCGGAGTTCTGGACGCTGCTCGGGCAGCGGCATGCGGTGGATCCGGCGACGACCCTGTTCGTGGACGACAGCTCGCTGGTGCTCGAGGCCGCGCGGCAAGCCGGGGTGCGCGAGATCTACCAGGTGCTGCAGCCGGATTCGACGCAGCCACTGCGCGCGGCCCTGGCGGGCATCACGGCGATCCGCAGCCTCGCCGACCTGGTGCCCTGAACGGCGCGGGTCTCGGGGCTGCGGGCTCAGCCTTCGCTGGGCGGCGGTCCCGAATCGCCACCTTCGCCGCCGGGAGCGCCGGCGCCTCCGGGGCCATTGCGCCGACCGGCACCGCCGCGGCGGCGTCGACGGCGCTTGGCGGGCGCACCGTCTGCGGGCGCGCCGGACTGATCGGATCCGCCGGCTGGTGCGGCTTGCGGTGCTGGTGCAGGGGCTGCAGCGGGTGCTGGGGCCGGCGCCCGTTCAGCTGGCCGGCCACCGTGGCGGTCATCGCGCGGCGGGCCACTACGACGGCCGTCGCGACGATCACCACCACCGCCGCCGCCGCCGCTGCGGCCGCCACGGCCACGGTCGCCGCCACGTCCGCCGCCAAAGCCACCGCGGCCACCGCCGCCCGGCCCGCCGAAGCGGCGCCGCTCGCGCGCCGGCACGGTGATGTCTGCAAGCAAGTCTTCGGTGAGTGCCGCGCGCGGCAGGCTGCGGCCGATGTAGGCCTCGATGTCCGGCAGCGACTGCACGAAGTCCTCGCAACCGAGGCTGACCGCATCGCCCTCGGCGCCGGCGCGCGCGGTGCGGCCGATGCGGTGCACGTAGTCCTCGGGGTCCTGCGGCATGTCGTAGTTGAAGACGTGGCTCACGTCCGGGATGTGCAGCCCGCGCGAGGCGACGTCGGTGCCGATCAGGATCGCGAGTTCGCCGCTGTGGAAGTCGCGCAGCAGGCGCAGCCGCTTCTTCTGCGGCACGTCGCCCGAGATCGCCTCGGCGTTCAGGCCGTTGGCGCGCAGCAGCCCTTCGAGTTCTTCCGCCCCGCGTCGCGTGTTGACGAAGATCATGCTGCGGGTCGGGCCCATGGAGCGCAGCAGCCCCACCAGCAGGCGCGGCTTCTCGTCCATCGACGGGAAGTAGATGACCTGCCGCACGCGGTCCACGGTCATCTTGTCCGGCTCGATGCGCACCAGCTCGGGGTCGTTCATGTGCTCGTAGGCGAGCTCGAGCACGCGCTGCGCGAGCGTCGCCGAGAACAGCAGGTTGAGCCGCTGGTCCGGCGCCGGCAGGCGCCGCATGATGTAGCGGATGTCGGCGATGAAGCCGAGGTCGAACATGCGGTCGGCCTCGTCGAGCACCAGCACCTGGATCGAGCGCAGGTCGAACACGTGCTGCTTGTAGAAGTCGATCAGGCGGCCCGGGGTGCCGATCAGCACGTCGACGCCTTCCTCGAGCTCGCGCCGCTGCTTGTCGTAGTCGACGCCGCCGAACGCGAGCCCGAGCTTGAGTCCGGTGTACTGGCCGAGGATCTCGGCGTCGTGGTGGATCTGCACCGCGAGCTCGCGCGTCGGCGCGATGATCAGCGCCAGCGGCGCGTTGGTCCGCCGCGTCGGCTGGACCTCGGCGCGCAGGATGCGGGAGTAGAGGGCGACCAGGAAGGCCGCGGTCTTGCCGGTGCCCGTCTGGGCCTGCCCGGCCACGTCGCAGCCGGCGAGCGCCCGGGGCAGGGTCTGTGCCTGGATCGGCGTGCAGCGCTCGAAGCCGGCGTCGGCGATGCCGCGGGCGAGGGACTCGGGCAGGTGCAGGTTGGAGAACGAGACGTCGGTTAGGTGTGCGTCGGCCATCAGGTGAAATCGGTTATGTGGTCTTGCAAATTCACGGAAAGCGGGTTCAAATACGGCTCAACTCGCGGCTTAGGTCCGCTCCCGACAAAAGTGAAGCCGGCCCGTCAGGTTTGCACCTGGCACCCCCGTCCGGCGCACCGGGACTCCAGAACTCAGGGTATTCGCCAGCAATCTCGATAGTTTGCCTCACGCGGAACGCGCCGTCACTCGCAACATCGCGCCCGTCCGCCCAGCCCCCAATCCCATCCAGCCCGCCCCAACCCCTTTTTCGATAACGCCAGCGGAGGAAGTCTCTGGTGAGCCAGTCCATCATCCACGTCACTGACGCGAGCTTCGAGCAGGACGTGCTCAAGTCCGCCACCCCGGTCCTGCTCGACTTCTGGGCCGAGTGGTGCGGCCCCTGCAAGATGATCGCGCCGCTGCTCGACGAGATCGCGGTCGAGTACGCCGGCAAGGTCGTCATCGCCAAGATGAACGTCGACGACAACCCGCGCACGCCGATGAAGTTCAACGTGCGCGGCATCCCGACCCTGATCCTGTTCAAGAACGGCCAGGCCGAGGGCCAGAAGATCGGTGCGGTCCGCAAGGCGGACGTCGCCGCGTTCCTGGACGGCCGGCTGTGAGGGGCTACCTCGGCAACCCGGGCCGCAACCGGCCCGGCAAGCGTGGCCGTGGCGGCGGCGGCGGCCAGCCCGACGGCAATCGCGGCCCGCGCCAGGACGAGCTGCCGCCGGACGATTTCGTCGAAGGCGAGGACCTCGACGTCATCAGCCCGGCCGAGCTCGAGGCCAGCCGCCGCTCGATGAACCTGAGCGAGCTGAAGCACAAGCCGATTCCCGAGCTGCTCAAGGTCGCCGCGTCGATGGGCATGGAGAACCTCGCCCGCTCGCGCAAGCAGGACATCATCTTCGCCATCCTCAAGGCGCACGCGCGCAACGGCGAGGACATCTACGGCGACGGCGTGCTCGAGATCCTGCAGGACGGCTTCGGCTTCCTGCGCTCGCCGGAGCAGTCCTACCTGGCCGGTCCGGACGACATCTACATCAGCCCGTCGCAGATCCGCCGCTTCAACCTGCGCACCGGCGACACCCTCTCGGGCCTGATCCGCCCGCCGAAGGACGGCGAGCGGTACTTCGCGCTGCTGAAGGTCGGGCAGATCAACTTCGACTCGCCCGAGAACGCGCGCAGCAAGGTGCTGTTCGAGAACCTCACGCCGCTGCATCCGACCCGGCGCTTCCGCCTCGAGCGCGGCACGGGCAGCACCGAGGACCTCACCGCACGCATGATCGACCTGATCGCGCCGCTCGGTAAGGGCCAGCGCGGGTTGATCGTCTCGCCGCCGAAAGCCGGCAAGACCATGCTGCTGCAGAACATCGCCAACTCGATCACGGCCAACCACCCCGAGGTGTACCTGATCGTGCTGCTGATCGACGAGCGTCCGGAGGAAGTCACCGAGATGTCGCGCACCGTGCGCGGCGAAGTGGTGTCCTCGACGTTCGACGAGCCGGCGAGCCGCCACGTGCAGGTCGCCGAGATGGTGATCGAGAAGGCCAAGCGCCTCGTCGAGCACAAGAAGGACGTGGTGATCCTGCTCGACTCGATCACGCGCCTCGCGCGCGCCTACAACACCGTGGTGCCGAGCTCCGGCAAGGTGCTGACCGGCGGCGTGGACGCCAACGCGCTGCAGCGCCCGAAGCGCTTCTTCGGTGCCGCGCGCAACATCGAGGAGGGCGGCTCGCTCACCATCCTCGCCACGGCGCTGATCGACACCGGCTCGCGCATGGACGACGTGATCTACGAGGAGTTCAAGGGCACCGGCAACAGCGAGATCCACCTCGACCGGCGCATCGCCGAGAAGCGCGTCTACCCGGCGTTCAACATCAACCGCTCGGGCACGCGCCGCGAGGAACTGATCACGCTGCCCGACGAGCTGCAGAAGATCTGGATCCTGCGCAAGCTGCTGCACCCGATGGACGAGCTGGCCGCGGCCGAGTTCCTGATCGACAAGATGCGGGACACCAAGACCAACGGCGAGTTCTTCGACTCGATGAAGCGCTGAGGCCCGGGGGACGGCCCGCTGGCCGTCCCTGGATCCCGCTTCCGCCATGCACGACTCCGGGCACATGCGCGGCATCCTGGCGATGCTGCTCGCGGTGGCGTCGTTTTCCCTGATGGACGCGCAGCTCAAGCTGCTGGCCGGCCACTACGGCCCGATGCAGGTCGCCTTCCTGCGCGGCGCGACCTCGCTGCCGTTCGTGTTGCTGGCCGTGACGCTGCGCGGGCGGCTCGCGCGCCTCAGGCCGGTGAACGTGCGCCTGCACCTGCTGCGCGGCGTGCTGGCGGTGCTGATGCTCGGCGCGTTCGTGTTCGCCGTGCGCGAGTCGTCGCTCGCGACCACTTACTCGATCTTCATGTTCGCACCGCTGCTGGTCGCCGCGCTGTCGGTACCGATGCTCGGGGAGCGGGTCGGGCGCGCGCAGTGGGGTGCGATCGCGGTCGGCCTCGCGGGCGTGCTGCTCATGGTCGCGCCGCGGGGCGGCGGCGAGTGGGTATCGGTCGGCGCGCTGGCGGCGGTGGTCGCGGTCGTGACCTATGCGCTCGGCGCAGTCACGATCCGCATCCTGTCGCGCACGGACTCTACCGAGAGCATGGTGTTCTGGTTCTCGGTGCTGCTCACGGTGGGCGCCGGCCTGCTGGCCATTCCCGGTTGGGTGCCACTGCTCGCGGATCATTGGCCGCTGTTCGTCGGCGTCGGGCTGACCGGCGCGATCGGCCAGCACTTCATCACCGAGGCCTTCCGCCACGCGCCGGCCGCGGTGGTGGCGCCGTTCGAGTACACCGCGCTGTTGTGGGGCGTGGCGCTCGACTTCGCGATCTGGCGCGTGCTGCCGGGCGCCGTCACGCTGCTGGGCGGCGCGATCGTGATCGGAGCGGGGCTCTACCTGTTGCGGCGCGAGGCGCGCTCGCGCTCGACCGCGCGGTAGCCGATGTCGCGGCGGTGCTGCATGCCGTCCCAGGCAATTGCAGCCGTCAGGTCGTAGGCCTGCCGCTGCGCGGCCTCGACGGTCTCGCCGAGCCCGACGGCACACAGCACCCGCCCGCCGCTCGTGACCACCTGGCCGTCGTGCAGCGCCGTGCCGGCATGGAACACCTTGCCCGGCAGCCGCGCGGCAGCGTCGAGGCCGTGGATCACGTCGCCCTTGCGCACCGTGTCGGGATAGCCATGCGCCGCGAGCACGACGCCGACGGCGGCGCGCGGGTCCCAGTCCACGTCCACGGTCGCGAGCCGGCCCTCGAGCGCGGCGTCGCACAGCACGGTCAGGTCGGAGCGCATGCGCGCGAGGATCGGTTGCGTCTCCGGGTCGCCGAAGCGGCAGTTGAACTCGAGCACCTTGAGCGAGCCGTCGGCGGCCACCATCAGGCCCGCGTACAGGAAGCCGAGGTAAGGCGTGCCTTCGGCGGCGAGCGCTCGCACCGTCGGCCACATCACCTCGTGCATCGCGCGCTCGTGCACCGCGGCCGTGACCACCGGCGCGGGCGAGTAGGCACCCATGCCGCCGGTGTTCGGGCCCTCGTCGCCGTCGCGCAGGCGCTTGTGGTCCTGCGAGGTGGCGAGCGGCAGCACGTGCGCGCCGTCCACCATGGCGATGAAGCTCGCTTCCTCGCCGTCGAGGAATTCCTCGATCACCACCTTGTCGCCGGCCTTGCCGAAGCGACCTTCGAACATCGCGCGTGTGGTCGCGACGGCTTCCTCGGTCGTGGCGCAGATCACCACGCCCTTGCCGGCGGCGAGGCCATCGGCCTTCACCACGAGTGGCGCCTGCTGTGCGCGCACCCACGCCGGATCGAAGCTCTCGCGCGTGAACGTGCCGTAGGCGGCCGTGGGGATGCCGTGGCGCTTGAGGAAATCCTTGGTGAATGCTTTCGAGCCTTCGAGCTGCGCTGCCAGGCGGCTCGGGCCGAAGCAGCGCAGGCCAGCCGCCTGGAAGGCATCGACCACGCCGAGCACCAGCGGCCCCTCGGGGCCGACGATGGTCAGGTCGATCTTCGCGGCCAGCGCGTGACGCACGAGGCCGTCGATGTCCTCGGCGGCAACTGTCGACGTTGCGCACCCGCGGCTCGAGCGCCGTGCCGGCGTTGCCCGGCGCGACGTGGATCTCCGTGACGCGCGGCGACTGCGCGACCTTCCACGCGAGCGCGTGCTCGCGGCCGCCGGAACCGATGATCAGGACTTTCATGTCAATGCTTGGAGTGCCCGAGAAAGGGGGTAATGAACAGGGGGTAGGGGGTAGTAATGGCTCGGTGGCCCGTCAGCAGTGCAGGACAGCCGCGACAGCAGTCTGATCACTACCCCCTACCCCCTGATCATTACCCCCTATCCCTCAATGCCGGAAATGCCGCATCCCCGTAAACACCATCGCCAGCCCGTGCTCGTCGGCGGCCGCGATCACCTCGGCGTCGCGCTTCGAGCCGCCCGGCTGGATCACGGCGGTGATGCCGTGCTCGGCGGCGGCGTCGAGGCCGTCGCGGAACGGGAAGAAGGCATCCGAGGCCATCACCGAGCCCTGCGGCGCGAGGCCCTCGTCGCGGGCCTTCATGGCGGCGATGCGCGTCGAGACGACGCGGCTCATCTGGCCGGCGCCGACGCCGATGGTCATGCCGTCCTTCGCGAACACGATGGCGTTCGACTTCACGTATTTGCACACTGCCCAGGCGAACAGCAGGTCGTCGAGCTCGGCGGCGGAGGGCGCACGCTTCGTGACGACCTCGAGCTTGTCGCGCGCGACCATGCCGGTGTCGCGGCCCTGCAGCAGCAGGCCGCCGTTCAGGCTGCGGATCTCGAAGCGCGAGTTGCTCGGCGCGAGCCCGCCGGTGACCAGCAGCCGCACGTTCTCCTTCCTGGCGCAGGCCTCCCGCGCCTCGGCGTCCACCGACGGCGCCACGATCACCTCGACGAACTGCCGCTCGACGATGGCATGCGCCGTCGCGCCGTCGAGCGGGCGATTGAAGGCGATGATGCCGCCGAACGCGGAGGTGGGATCGGTGCGGAACGCGCCGTCGTAGGCTTCGCGCAGGCTGGCGGCCACGGCGACGCCGCAGGGATTCGCGTGCTTGACGATCACGCAGGCGGGTGCCGCGAACTGGCGCACGCACTCGAACGCGGTATCGGCGTCGGCGAGGTTGTTGTACGACAGTTCCTTGCCCTGCAGCTGCGAGGCCGAGCCGACCGAAGCGCCCTGGCTGTCGGTGGCGACGTAGAACGCGGCCTGCTGGTGCGGATTCTCGCCGTAGCGCAGGTCGAGCCGCTTGCGGTACTGCAGCGCGAGCAGCTCGGGGAACTCGCTGCCCGCGCCGTTGCGGGTGGCGCGGTCGAGATAGGACGCCACCGCGGCGTCGTACTGCGCGGTGTGCGCGAAAGCCTTGGTGGCCAGGCGCCGGCGCGTTGCCGCGGAAACGCTGCCGCTTTCGCGGTCGATCTCGGCGAGCACCGTGCCGTAGTCGAGCGGGTCGACCACGATGGTCACGCGGTCGTGGTTCTTGGCCGAGGCGCGCACCATCGCCGGCCCGCCGATATCGATGTTCTCGATCGCGTCCTCGATGGTGCAGCCCGGCCTGGCCACCGTGGCCGCGAACGGGTACAGGTTGACGGCGAC
This sequence comes from uncultured Gammaproteobacteria bacterium, assembly GCA_963731105.1. Taxonomy (GTDB): domain Bacteria; phylum Pseudomonadota; class Gammaproteobacteria; order Steroidobacterales; family Steroidobacteraceae; genus RPQJ01. The sequence continues at coordinate 92,326 of CAVSUM010000029.1, read as the reverse complement.
CAGGTCGATCGGCTCGATGCCGTGCGCTGCCATCACCGCGTCGTCGGTGCCGCGCCGGCCGAGCAGCCCGCCGTGGATCTTCGGGTGCAGCGTCTTCACGCGCCCGTCCATGATCTCCGGGAAGCCGGTCACCGACGCGACGTCCGTCACCTCGATGCCGTCCTCGCGCAGCAGCGCGGCGGTGCCGCCCGTGGAGAGGATGGTCACGCCGCGACTGCGCAGTGCGCGCGCGAAGTCGAGCAGCCCTTCCTTGTTGGAGACGCTGAGCAGCGCCCGGCGGATGGTGTTGCTCACAGTCGGGACTCCATGCCGCGGCCGCTCAGGCCGAGATGCCGTAGTACTTGAGCTTCTTGCGCAACGTGCCGCGGTTGATGCCGAGGATGTCGGCGGCGCGGCTCTGGTTGCCCTCGGCGTAGTCGAGCACCGAGCGGAACAGCGGCTCCTCGACCTCGCGCATCACCAGGTCGTACAGCCGGCCGGGCGCGTGGCCGTTCAGGTTGGTGAAGTAGCTGTCGAGCGCCTGCTCGGTGTGCGAGCGCAGCGGTACGCTGCGTCCGCCGAGTGCCGCGGCGGGCTTCGCTTCGCGGCGGGTTCGTGTCTTCTTGCGCGCGGCCATGGACCCCCGTCCTCTGTCACTTGCTCTTGTCGGTGCTGGCGGCGACTCAAGCGGCAACGGCAGGCGGGGCTGCGCCGGGTGCGTCGAAGAACTCACGCACCCGCTCGAGCTGGCCATCGGCCGATTCCACCTGCATCACGGACTGACGGAAGGCCTGCGCCTGCGGGCGCTCCCGGCAATACCAGCCAATATGCTTGCGCGCGATTCTCACGCCGGCCTCGGGGCCGTAGAAGTCGTACAAATCGCGCAGGTGAGCGCAAATGATATCACGCACTTCGGCCGCGTCCGGCTCCGGCGGCACGGGCCGTCCCGCCAGCGCCGCCTCGATCTCGCGGAAGATCCACGGGCGTCCCTGGGCGGCGCGCCCGATCATCACCCCGTCGGCTCCGGTGGCCGCGAGCACGTGCACCGCCTTGGCGGCCGAGTCGATGTCACCGTTGGCGAACACCGGGATGCGGACGGCCGCCTTGATCTCGGCGATGGTCGAGTAGTCGACCTCGCCCTCGAAGCGGCAGGCACGAGTGCGACCGTGCACCGCCACGGCGCGAATGCCGGCGCCCTCGGCGATGCGAGCGATGTGCACGCCGTTGCGCCGCTCCGGGAGCCCAGCCGGTGCGGATCTTGAGCGTCACGGGCACGTCGACGGCACGCACCGTAGCCTCGAGGATCGCGGCCACCAGGGCCTCGTCGCGCAGCAATGCCGAGCCGGCCTCCTTGTTGCAGACCTTCCTGGCCGGGCAGCCCATGTTGATGTCGATGATCTCGGCGCCCGCGTCGACATTGCGGCGTGCGGCGTCGGCCATCATCTGCGGGTCGCCGCCCGCGATCTGCACCACGCGCGGCCCGGGCTCGCCGGAGTGATCGCGCCGGCGGCGCGACAAGGCGGTGTCCCACAGCCGGGCATCGGCCGACAGCATCTCGCCCGCCGTGAGCGCCGCGCCGAGGCGCCGGCACAGTCGCCGGAAGGGCAGGTCGGTGACGCCGGCCATGGGCGCGAGGAACGCGCGTCCGTCCAGCCGGTACGGGCCGATGCTGATCATGGCGGCAGCGATCAGCCGGGCCCGGCGGCGCAGCGCAGCAGCGTGGCCGATTCGCGCAGGCAGACGTCGAGGCGGTAGCCGACGGCGTCGCGGCCGGGATCGGCCAGCAGCAACTCCGCCTCGCTGCTCGCCCCGGGCGCCATCAGGCGCGTGGCCTGCGAGGGATTTTTCAGGTATTCGGACGGCTCGAAGTCACGGGTCGCGACGGTGTTGCCGAAGCGGTCCTCGAGCTCGAGCCGCAGCAGCGGGTGAGGCTGGGCGAACGTGGCGCGGTTGGTCAGGCTGGCGCGCACCACCAGCTGGCCGCTGGTCGCAGCGTCGGGCTCGTTGCCCCACTGGCGCAACTCCAGCGCCGCGAGGTCCCAGTTCGGCAGCAGGTCGAGGCCGAGACGCTCGTATACCGCGCGCAACGGCGCGCCGAGTTGCGGATGGCGGACGAGGTCCTGGCGGAAGTGATGGGTGACTTGCGCGACCAGCGCGAGCGCCAGCAACAGGCCGGCGAGTGTCCACGCCAGGCTGCGCCACGGCGTCGCAGTCTCGGCGGGTTCAGTCGGAGCTGCGTCGGCTGGGCGGCGCCAGCGCTGCGCGGACAGAGGTCAGCGGCTCTGCGACTGCCGCCGTCGGTTCTACCGCCGCCGGCGGTCCGACCTGCCGGTGGCGCCGGCTCGGGTACGCCGACGTCGAGATCGACCGTCGCCGTATCGATCGGTGGGATCTCGATCTCCTCGGGGTAGGCCGAATCCGGCACCGCCACCAGGATCTGCAGTTCGTCCGTCGAGTCGAGGTCCGCGTCCGCTGCCTGCGGCTCGAACGCCGGCAGCGAGTCCGTCAGTGCCTCGATGCTGATGCGCTCACCTTCGAGCGTGATGTCCTCGAAGCCGGCGTTGCCGAGTTCCACGACGATCGGCGCTTCAGCGTCCACGCCGACCGGCTCGCGCGCAGCATCGGCCTCCATCGGGGTCGCATCGCCCTCGGCCAGTGGCGGCTCATCGACCTCGTGCCACTCGCTCGCCTCGACGAACACCCGTTCGAGGTCTTCGGCCGAGAAATGGTACTCGACGGTGGCGGCAGACTGCTGTCCGGCCAGCATGCCGCTGCCGTTGTCCGTCGCGACGAGCAACGACGGGGATGACGCGTCGTGGGCCGCCGACGGGATCGAATCGGTGAGGCGCTCGAGGGCGTCGAAAGCGCTGCCGCAGCGACCGCAACGCACGGTGCCGCGGGCGGCGCGCAGGGCGTCGGCCGTCACGCGGAAGCGCGTCTGGCAGTCAGGACACTGGGAGTACATGAGCCCCGTTCTTTGGTGGTCAGTCCGTGCGTCGGCGGCCGGCGAGCAGTACCCAGCCGTCGCGCGTCGCGGCGATGGCGATATCAAACCACGGCCGGTAAGCGGCTGTCACGGCGGCGGCCTGGTCGGCGAGCAGTCCGCTCAACGCGAGCGCGCCGCCCGGGCGCAGGGCCTGCGCGAAGCGCGGCGCCAGTTCGACGAGCGGTCCGGCCAGGATGTTGGCCAGCAGCACGTCCGTTCCGCCCGGCTCGAGCCCGGGTTCGGCGGCGAGCGTCATGCGCTCCCGGACCCCGTTGCGCACGGCATTGTCGTGCGTGGCGATCAGTGCCTGCGGATCGATGTCCATCGCGTGCACCGTGGCGGCGCCGAGCCTGGCCGCGGCGATCGCGAGGATGCCGGAGCCGCAGCCGTAGTCGACCACCTGCCTGCCCGCGACGTCGTGGCCGTCCAGCCATTCGAGGCACAACGCCGTCGTCGGGTGCGTGCCAGTGCCGAACGCCAGGCCGGGATCGAGTTCGATGCGGATCGCGTCCGGGCCGTCCGCCGGCATGCCGCCCGGGCAGACCCACAGGCGGCGGCCGAAGCGCATCGGCCGGAAGTCCTTGAGCCACTCCCGCTCCCACGCCCGGTCCGGCACGGCATCGAATCGAGGTGGCGGCGAGTCCGCTACGGCGCTCGCCAGCGCGTGCGCGATCGCGGCGCGATCGACCTCGGCGTCGAACAGCGCCTTTACGAGCACCGTGGGCCACAGCGGCGTCGCGCCCGGCGCAGGCTCGAGCACCGGGTCGTCGGCCGCGTCCTCGAGCGTGACCGAGACCGCGCCGAGTCCGAACAGCGCGTCCTCGAAGGGCTCGGGATTGCGGGAGCCGATGTCCAGGGTGAGTTGCAGGTGCGGCACGGTCGTCGGCGGTCGCGCTGGTGCGGGTGGCGCATCATGCGGTGGTTGGGGGCGTTCGAACAGGGTTCGCACCGGCTCGCTGGAAAATGCTCGCCTAAGCGAACCCTGTTCGAACGCTTGAACCGCCGCGCCTGAGCGACCCGGCAATGGCGGACGCCGACCGCGGTGCCGCACTCTGGCGGCGAGGTGGTCCGCCATTGCCGGATCGCACGGCGCACGTAACGCCCACCGGATCCGTCATCCACTTCGCGGTACACCTCGACCACGGCAGAGAGGTACGGAGGCGGCATCGGGCCGTTGGCCCTCGCCACAGCAAGCCGCGCACGCGCTCTCGAGCGGGTGCCGCGGCATGGATCGGACGCGACCTCGACGCGGAATCCGGTGGGCGTTACGTGCGCCGTGCGATGGGAAAGGGGGGCATGCCCCCTTTCCCATCGCTCAGGCGCCTGGCATCGAGCGGGGATTCGGGTGTTCCTTCGGCGAGCATGTTTCTTCGCGAGCCGGGGGAACACCCGAATCCCCGCCATGCCGCGGTCGCCTCCGACAGGACAGCGATGCCGTCAGGCGAGCGAACCGAAAGCGCGACCGGCTCACTTCAGCCCCAGCCGGCGCTCGAGATAGTGGATGTCCGTGCCGCCCGCGCGGAACGCGCCGTGCTGGAAGATCTCCTGGTGCAGCGGCACGTTGGTCTTGATGCCCTCGACCACGATCTCGGTGAGCGCGTTGCGCATGCGCGCGATCGCCGTGTCGCGGTCCTCGCCGTAGGCGATCACCTTGGCGACCAGCGAGTCGTAGTAGGGCGGCACGTTGTAGCCGGTGTACAGGTGGCTGTCGACGCGGATGCCCGGGCCGCCCGGCGCGTGCCACAGCTTCACCGGGCCCGGCGACGGCGTGAATTTCTTGGGGTCCTCGGCGTTGATGCGGCACTCGATGGCGTGGCCGCGGATCTGCACCTCGTCCTGCGTCCACGGCAGCCGCTCGCCCGCGGCGATGCGCAGCTGCGCCTTCACCAGGTCGATGCCGGTGATGATCTCCGTCACCGGGTGCTCGACCTGGATGCGCGTGTTCATCTCGATGAAGAAGAACTCGTCGTCCTCGTACAGGAATTCGAGCGTGCCGGCGCTGCGGTAGCCGATGTCCGAGCAGGCCGCCGCAACGCGCTCGCTCATGTCCTTGCGCTGCTTCGCGGTCAGGCCCGGCGCCGGCGCCTCCTCGACCACCTTCTGGTGGCGTCGCTGCATGGAGCAGTCGCGCTCGCCGAGGCAGATGACGTTGCCGTAGTGGTCGGCGAGCACCTGGAACTCGATGTGGCGCGGCTTCTCGAGGAACTTCTCCATGTAGACTTCGTCGTTGCCGAACGCCGCGAGCGCCTCGGCGCGCGTCACGTTGACCGAGTGCACCAGCGTCGCCTCGCTGTGCACCACGCGCATGCCGCGCCCGCCGCCGCCGCCGGACGCCTTGATGATCACCGGGAAACCGATGTCGCGCGCGACCCGGATGAGCTCGTCGGGCTCCGAGCCGAGCGGGCCGTCGGAGCCCGGCACGCAGGGCACGCCGGCCTTCTTCATCGCCTGGATCGCCGATACCTTGTCGCCCATCAGGCGGATGGTCTCGGCGCGCGGGCCGACGAAGGTGAAGCCGCTCTTCTCGACGCGCTCGGCGAAGTCGGCGTTCTCCGACAGGAAGCCGTAGCCCGGATGGATGGCGACCGAGTCGGTCAGTTCCGCGGCGCTGATGATCGCCGGCATGTTCAGGTAGCTGTCGCGCGACGCCGGCGGGCCGATGCACACCGATTCGTCCGAGAGCAGCACGTGTTTCAGGTTGCGGTCGGCCGTCGAGTGCACCGCGACCGTCTTGATGCCGAGCTCGCGGCAGGCGCGCAGGATGCGCAACGCGATTTCGCCGCGGTTGGCGATGACGACCTTGTCGAGCATGCGTGCGGCCTCCGCGCGCGAGCGCTATTCGATGATGAACAGCGTCTGGCCGAACTCGACCGGGTCGCCGTTCTTCACCAGCACCGAGACGACGCGACCGGCCTTGTCCGACTCGATCTGGTTCATCATCTTCATGGCCTCGATGATGCACAGCACGTCGCCGGGCTTCACCTCCGCGCCGATCTCGACGAACGGCTTGGCGCCGGGCGCCGGCGCGGAGTAGTAGGTGCCCACCATCGGCGCAGTGACGACGCTGTCCGGCGAGTGCGCCGGCGCGGCGGACGCGGCGGACCCGCCGCCGCTGGCGCCACCCGGGCTCGCACCAGTCGCGGCGCCGCCGGTCGTGGCCGGCGGCGCAGGATAAGGCGCGGGTGCGGCGTAGGCGTGCACCATGCCGGTCGGATGCCGGCTGATGCGCACCGACTCCTCGCCTTCCTTGATCTCGATCTCCGAGACGCCCGATTCCTCGAGCAGCTCGATCAGCTTCTTGACCTTGCGGATGTCCATGGACGACCCCCAGTCGTGGGCGTCAGGCGCGCGGCGTCGCCAGCGCCGCGAGGTGCTGGGAGGCTGCGCGCAACGCGAGTTCGTAGCCGACGGCGCCGAAGCCGGTGATCGTGCCCACGGCGATGTCGGAGAAATAGGAGTGATGCCGGAATGGTTCCCGGGCGTGCACGTTGCTCAGGTGCACCTCGGCAAACGGGATCTTCACCGCCAGCAGCGCGTCCCGCAGCGCCACGCTGGTGTGGGTGAGTCCGGCCGGGTTGAAGATGATGAAGGCGACGTGCCCGGCCGGCGCAAGGTGGATGCGCTCGATCAGCTCGGCCTCCGAGTTGCTCTGGTACGCCGTGAGGCGGTGGCCGGCCTCGGCGGCGAGCTGCGTCATCCGCTCGTGGATCTGCTCGAGCGTCACGTGGCCGTACAGGCCGGGCTCGCGCAGGCCGAGCAGGTTCAGGTTCGGGCCGTTCAACAGCAGGATGTGCGCCATGACGGGTGTCCTGCGCCGGTAATTAGCCGCGAGTTTAGCGCAAATGGCCGCAATTTGGCGACATTTTGCCGCGAACTGCAGCCGGACTGGCTCAGTCGTCCTCGCCCGCTGGCTCAGGCAGCGCGGCCAGGGCCGTCTCGACTTCCGCCCGGGCGGCAGCGGGGGCCAGCTGCCCGGCATCCACCCTGCGAACGGCCCCGAGGATGATGTCGGCCTCGGCCGCGGTCAACTCCCCGAGGTGGGTGGTCACGATGCGTCCCTGCCGGTCGCTGAACACGGTGAACGGCAGGCCGACGGCCTCCACGCCGAACGCCGCCGCGGCGTCGAGCGCCTCCTGCTCGCCGATCAGCAGCGGGTAGTCGATCTGCATCTCGTCGGCGTAGGCCAGCACCTTGTCGCGGAAGTCGACTGCAATGCCGATCACCTGGAAGCCCTCGGCGGCGTGGTCGTGCTCGAGTTGCTTGAGCAGCGGGATCTCGCGGCGGCACGGGGCGCACCAGGTCGCCCAGAAGTTCACGATCAGGGCCTTGCCGGGCCAGTCGGCGAGCGAGCGCAGCTGGCCGTCCCGATCTGCCAGCTGGAACTGTGGCAGCACCTCGACCGGCGCTTTTGCGGGCGGCGTGGCGGCCGTCGTAGTCGCCTGCGGCGCGACCGTCGGCGCAGGTGCTGTCGATTGCTGCTGCCGCGCCAGGTACAACGCCGCGCCTGCCGCCATCGCGATCACTGCGACGGCAACCATTGCCCAGGTCTTCATGTGCTCGTGCCTCCGAAGGCCTGGGCGATGTGCTGGCGGAACTCGTCCGCCTGCTTGAAGCCGACGACGCGGAACTCCGGGACGCTCGCGACCCGCGGCGTCGAAGAACACGATGGTCGGCGGCCCGAGGATGCCGAAGCGCTGCAGCAGTGCCTGGTCCTCGGCGTCGTTGGCGGTGACGTCGGCCTGCAGCAGCGTGGCGCGCGCCAGCTCTGCCTGCACCGCGGCATCGGTGAAGGTGTAGCGCTCCATCTCCTTGCAGGACACGCACCAGTCCGCATAGAAGTCGAGCATCACCGGCCGGCCCGCGGCGCTCGCGGCCGCGACTTCGCGCTCGAGGTCGGCGATCGTCTTCACGCGCTTGAACTCGGCATGTTTCACCGTCGCGGCGTGATCGCGGCCGCCGCCGATCCCGGCCAGCGGCTGCAGCGGATCGCTGCGTCCGGCCAGCGCGCCGACCAGCAGCAGCACGCCGTAGACGATCGCAAGGGCACCGAGACCGCGGCGCACCGCGGTGGCGCCGCTCGTCGCGCGGCTGCCCATGGTCCACAGGCAATAGCCGGAGATGAAGGCGAGCAACGCCCACAACCCCAGCGTGACCGGGCCCGGCAGGATGCGGCCGAGCATCCACACCGCGACCGCCAGCAGCATCACGCCGAACACGGCCTTCACCGCGTCCATCCACGGCCCGACCTTCGGCAGCAATTGCCCGGCGGACGCGCCGACGATCAGCAGCGGCACGCCCATGCCGAAGCTGAGCGCGAACAGCGCGGCGGCGCCGCGGAACACGTCGCCGCTCTGGCCGATGACGGCGAGCGCGGCGACCAGTGGCGGCGCCACGCAGGCCGTGACGATCAGCGACGACAGCGCGCCCATCACCGCGGTGCCGAGCAGCGTGCCCTGCTGTTGCTTGTTGCTCGCGTCGGCGAGGCGCGCCTGCAGCGCCGCGGGCACCTGCAGCGTGAATACCCCGAACATCGCGAGTGCGAGCAGCACGAACAGGCCGGCGAACAGCACGATGATCCACGGCTTCTGGAAGAACGCCTGCGCCTGCTGGCCGGCGGCGGCGAACACGGCGCCCGCGATGGTGTAGGTGAGCGCCATGCCCATGACGTAGGCGAGCGACAACGAGAACGCCCGGCCCCGCGAGACCGGCCGATCGCGACCGGCGCCGACGATGATCCCCGACAGGATCGGCACCATCGGCAGCACGCACGGCGTGAAGGCGAGCAGCAGGCCGGCGCCGAAGAACGTGGCCAGCACGGCGAGCAGGTTGCCGTTGCGGATCCTGGCGGCGAGCGCGTCCTGTTCCGATTGCACGATGGGCTGCGGGCCCGCGCCGGCGGCCGCGGCCGTCGCCGGGGCGGCGCCCAGCTCGACATCGATCCGCTTGGTGGTCGGTGGGTAGCACAAGCCGGCGTCGGCGCAACCCATGTAGGTCACGTCGAGTGCCAGTCGGCGGGTGCCCGCCGGCGCGGATACCGGCACGTTCGCGACCAGTTCCTCGTAGTAGACCACCTGTTCGCCGAAATACTCGTCGACGTGCAGCTTGCCGGCCGGCAGCTGCGGCGCGCCGAGCGTGGCGGCACCGTCGACCGCCACAACCTTCACTTTGTCCCGGTACAGGTAATAGCCGTCCGCGACTTCCCAGCGCAGCGTGACCCGGTCCGGGCTGCTGCTCGACGCCGAGAATGCGAACGCCTGGTCCATCGGCAGGAAGCCGCCCTCCGTCTTCGGACTGCCGCCGAGCAGCTTGCGGAGGCTGAAGCCCTGGTCCGCGGCGCGGTCGGCGGGGCAGCTGGGTCCGGTGGTGGTCGGCGCCATGGCGGCGCCCGCCGCGGCCACGGTCCGCGTCCAGGTCAGCGGCGGGTAACACAGCCCGGCGTCGGCGCAGCCCTGCAGCTTCAGCTTCAGGTCGAAGTCGCGTGGCGGCCCGTCGAAGCTGACCGGCATCGCGACCGAGAACGTGTCGCGGTAAATGACCTGTTTGCCGAAGTACTCGTCCTCGTGGTCTTCGCCGACCGGGAACGCCGGGGCGCCCAGGGTGACGCCCGGCGTGGCCGACTCGAAGCCGAGCTTGCTGCGGTACAGGTAGTACCCCGGCGCGACCTCGTAGCGGACCAGCAGTTGCCCGTTGGCGATCGAGACCTGTGGTTTGTAGGCCGCCGTCGCTGGCAGGAACTCGGTGTCGGCCCGGGCGGGCAGACCGAGGCCGGCCAGGCCAACGGCGAGGGCGAGCCAGCGGACGAATGTCAGCAGAGTGAGGGTCATGGTCTGAGGAATCCGGGTCGAGGTCTGGGCCTGCGCGGGGGGCATGATGCCCATCGGCGGCCGGTAGTGCGACCACCTCGGGGACTGCGTCGCTCCGACGGTAGATTGACCGCCGGCCGGGCTGGGCGTTCACGCCGGCGTCACTGCGGGTGCCTTGGATCGCCATTTAGTCTTTGCTATTCATATGGTTGGCATGTTCCGGCCGGCTTTTCCAGGTCGTGCCGCCGGTGGGGAATCTGCGACGGAAGTCCCGCACAGGGCTTGCAATCGGGGAATCGCCGCCTATTATTAGCAGCCGTACGGGGTGAGTGCTAACAGCCCACTCCGATCCCCCCAAAAATCGGCTGAACAAACCAGCACGGAGTTTGCAGCAATGGCAGACAAGTTCAAGATTCGCCCGCTCCACGACCGCGTGATCATCCAGCGCCTCGACGCCGAGACCAAGTCGCCCGGCGGCATCGTCATCCCCGACACGGCGGCCGAGAAGCCGATCCGCGGCAAGGTCGTGGCGGTGGGCAAGGGCAAGATCCTCGAGAACGGCACGGTGCGTCCGCTCGACGTCAAGGTCGGCGACCACATCCTCTTCGGCAAGTACAGCGGCACCGAAGTGAAGGTCGAGGGCCAGGAGTACCTGGTCATGCGCGAAGAAGACGTGATGGCGGTGATCGAGAAGTAACTCGGTCGACGCAGCTAACCCAACGAATTCCGGAGAATTACTGCAATGGCAGCGAAAGACGTACGTTTCGGTGATGACGCCCGGTCGCGGATGCTCCGCGGCGTCAACATCCTGGCCAACGCGGTCAAGGTGACCCTCGGCCCCAAGGGCCGCAACGCGGTGCTCGACAAGAGCTTCGGCGCCCCCACCGTCACCAAGGACGGCGTGTCGGTCGCGAAGGAAATCGAGCTCAAGGACAAGTTCGAGAACATGGGCGCGCAGATGGTGAAGGAAGTCGCTTCCAACACCTCCGACGAGGCCGGTGACGGCACGACGACCGCCACGGTGCTCGCCCAGGCGATCGTGCGCGAGGGCCTGAAGGCCGTCGCCGCCGGCGCCAACCCGATGGACGTCAAGCGCGGCATCGACAAGGCCGTGACCACGGCCACCGAGGAGCTGAGCAAGCTCTCCAAGCCGTGCAAGGACCAGAAGGCGATCGCCCAGGTCGGCACCATCTCCGCCAACAGCGACGAGTCGATCGGCAAGACGATCGCCGACGCGATGGAGAAGGTCGGCAAGGAAGGCGTGATCACGGTCGAGGAAGGCACCGGCCTGCAGAACGAGCTCGACGTCGTCGAGGGCATGCAGTTCGACCGCGGCTACCTGTCGCCGTACTTCATCAACAACCAGACCAGCCAGTCGGCCGAGCTCGACAACCCGTACGTGCTGCTCTACGACAAGAAGGTCTCGAACGTCCGCGAGATGCTGCCGCTGCTCGAGGGCATCGCCAAGGCCGGCCGTCCGCTGCTCGTCGTCGCCGAAGACGTCGAGGGTGAGGCGCTCGCGACGCTGGTCGTCAACACCATCCGCGGCATCGTCAAGGTTGCGGCCGTCAAGGCGCCGGGCTTCGGCGACCGTCGCAAGGCCATGCTGCAGGACATCGCCGTGCTGACCGGCGGCACCGTGATCGCCGAGGAAGTCGGCCTGACGCTCGAGAAGGCGACGCTGGCCGACCTCGGCCAGGCCAAGAAGATCGTGGTCGAGAAGGAAAACACCACGATCATCGACGGCGCCGGCAAGGCGGGCGAGATCAAGGCGCGCATCGCGCAGATCAAGCAGCAGATCGAGGAAGCCACCTCCGACTACGACAAGGAGAAGCTGCAGGAGCGCATGGCGAAGCTCTCCGGCGGCGTCGCCGTGATCAAGGTCGGCGCAGCCACCGAGATCGAGATGAAGGAGAAGAAGGCCCGCGTCGAGGACGCGCTGCACGCCACGCGTGCGGCCGTCGAGGAAGGCGTGGTCGCCGGGCGGTGGCGTGGCGCTGATCCGCGCGCAGAAGGCGCTCGAGAAGCTCGAGTCGGTTCGAACGAGGACCAGGCGATCGGCATCAAGATCCTGTCGCGCTCGATCGAGGAGCCGCTGCGCCAGATCGTCGCGAACGCCGGCGAAGACGCCGCGGTCGTGCTGGCCGACGTCAAGAAGGGCAAGGGCACCTACGGCTACAACGCCGCGACCGGCGAGTATGGCGACATGCTCGAGATGGGCATCCTCGACCCGACCAAGGTCACGCGTCTTGCGCTGCAGAACGCCGCTTCGGTGGCCGGCCTGCTGCTCACGACCGAGGTGATGGTCGCCGAGTCGCCGAAGGATGACGACCACAAGCACGGCGGCGGCATGCCGGACATGGGCGACATGGGCGGCATGGGCGGCATGGGCATGTAAGGTCCCGCGACCTTACCGTTTGCTGACGACAGGGCCCGGGAGGCAACTCCCGGGCCCTTTTGCTGGAGGGGACGGTCTCTTGAGTGTCCCCGCTGCGGGGACACTCAAGAGACCGTCCCCTTCCGCGCATGGCGGCCGGTTGGCACACTGCCGCACATGCGATCCACTGTCCCGAACGTACGCAGTGCCGGCGCGGCTGTTGCCGCTGCTCGTGTGGGGCATGGCGTGCAGCATCGAGCCGGCGCGTGCCACCGGTGACCCGCTCGGCCAGCACCACAGCACCGGCACGCAGATCACCCCGGCGAACGTCGACACGCTGGCTCCGGCGTGGACGCATCGCAACGGCGACATGGCAGCAACGCGGGGCCAGCCGTCGAGCGTCTCGGCGCAGTCCACCCCGATCCTGCTGTCGCCGCTAGCCGGTGAGCACCTCGTCTACTGCACGCCGTTCAACCGCGTCATCGCGCTCGATCCGCGGACCGGCCGCGAGCGCTGGACTTACGACCCGCAGGTGCGACGGACCAGCGAGCGCCCGTATCGTTGCCGCGGCGTCGCCTACGCCGAAGTGCCGCAGGTGGGCGCCGCGGCAGCCTGTCGGCATCGCATCTACACCGCCACCAATGATCGCCGCCTGGTCGCGCTCGACGCGCGCGACGGCAAGCCCTGTGACGGCTTCGGTGCGCGCGGTGTCGTCACGCTAGTCGAGCACGAACGATACGGGCTCGAGCAGGTGGGCACGAGCTCGCCACCCGTGGTGGCGAATGGCGTGGTGGTGGTCGGCTCGTCGGTGATCGATTTCGCGTATGCCGAGGCGCCGCGCGGCGTGATCGCTGCGTTCGACGCCGTGACGGGCGCGCCGCGCTGGACGTTCGATCCGCTGCAAGGCATCAACGGCACGGGTGCGGCCAACGCCTGGGCGCCGCTCGCCGTCGATGCCGGGCGTGACCTGGTGTTCGTGCCGACCGGCGCGCCGTCGCCCGACTACTACGGCGTGCTGCGCGACGGCAGCAACGGCCACGCCAACGCGGTCGTGGCGCTGCGCCTCGCGACCGGCGAGGTGGCGTGGGCGTTCCAGCTGGTGCACCACGACCTCTGGGACTACGACACGCCGGCGCAGCCGGTGCTGTTCGAGTGGACCGCACCCGACGGTCGCCGGGTGCCGGCACTCGCGCAGGTGAGCAAGCAGGGCTTCGTGTTCGTGCTCGACCGACGCGACGGCACGCCGCTGCTGCCGGTGCAGGAGCGTGCCGTTCCGGCGAGCACCATCACCGGCGAACGCGCCTGGCCGACGCAGCCGTTTCCGCAGGAGTCGCTGCGGTTGCTGCCGACGCGTGTGCAGCCGGACGACGCCTGGGGGCTGACGTCCTGGGATCGCGGCAAGTGCCGCGAGATGCTGGCCGGTCTGCGCAACGAGGGCATCTTCACGCCGCTCGGCGAGCAGCCCACGTTGCTGTTTCCCGGCAGCCTCGGTGGTGCCAACTGGGGCGGTGGTGCGTACTCGCCGCGCGAGCAGCGCCTGATCGTGAACGTGAACGCCGCGCCGTTCGTCGCGCAACTGATTCCGGGTGTCGGTCGCGGCAACGAGGCAGGACCACCCGGTGGCCGGGCAGAAGACCATGTTCGTCACCATGCAGGGGACGCCATACACACTGGCGGTGGGACCGCTGCTGTCGCCACTCGGCATCCCGTGCACCGCGCCGCCGTGGGGCAAGCTGGTCGCCGTCGATCTCGCGCAGGGCAGGATCGCGTGGCAGGTGCCGCTCGGCTCGATGCACGAGATGGGACCATTCCCGCTGCCGTGGCACATCGACTGGGGCACGCCCAATCTCGGCGGCGGGCTCGTCACCGACGGCGGCGTGTTCTTCATCGCGGCGACGATGGACCGGCAGTTCCGCGCGTTCGACGTGCGCGACGGCCGCGAATTGTGGCACTACACGCTGCCGGTCGATGCGACCGCCACGCCGATGAGCTACACGCTCGACGGGCGGCAATTCGTGCTCGTCAATGCGGGCGGGCATGCCATGTACAACCGTGGCACGGGCGACCACCTGATGGCGTTCGCGCTCGGAGGGGACGGTCTCTTGAGTGTCCCCGCTGCGGGGACACTCAAGAGACCGTCCCCTCCGAAGCACGATCCGCCGCGGCGGATTCCGTGGCCGCTGCTGCCGGTGAGCCGTGCTGCGACCGCGCACGAGATCCTGCCCGATGGCCGCATCCACCTGACCATCCGCCATCCGCCGCTGCCCGGCGTGACGCCCGCGATGCTCGCCTGGTGGTACCGGGTGCTGCCGATCAGCGAGGTCGAGTTCGATGGCGCGTTGCGACCGATGTATCACCTGTTCCATCCCACCGAGCACGGCCGGATCTGGGTCGAGGAGCCGGCAGCAGACGGGCAGCCCGGTGTCGGTGCCGGCGGCGTGGTCGCGCGCTTCGAGTGGTTCGGACCGTACGACAGCGAAGGGGCGGCGCGGGTGATCGAGTTGTCGCCGCAGCGCTTCGTCACCCGGCCGCAGGTGGCCGGCATCATATTCGGCGAGATTCGCCACGAGTGGGGCATCTCGCCACAGGGCGCGACCTATGCGGTGGACACGATCATCGGCGTGGACTGGCCGTTGATCGGGCCGTGGATCAATGCGCTGCTGCGGCGACACCTGTTCAGCGACGGCATGCTGCGGGAATGGCAACGGCACCAGGTGGAGGAGGTCGGCCTGCTGCCGCACTTCCTGCCGGCGTTGTACGCGCAGCGAAATGACCGCAACATCTATCGCCTGGTTGAGACGGGAGTGGACTGACTATGCCAATGCTGTCTGCGCCGCGCGCCATGACTGCGCTGCTGATGCTCGCGCTCTGCGCGCCTGCGTCGGCGATCATGGTGACCGTGACCGATCCGGCGGGTCAGCCGCTCGCGACGGTGATGGTGCGCGAGCGTCGCGCCGACGGCCCGAACCTCGACACCTCCGACAACGGCTACCAGGCGCCCGGCGTCGCGCGGGTGGTGGTGCCGGAGATCACGCGCTTCAGCGATGCCGCCGGCCGCGTGGCATTTGCCGACCGCACCGAGCCGATGGAATACCTGGTGCGCAAGCCCGGCTTCCAGGACCTGGCCGTCAAGCCGCTGCTCGAGACGCGCGAGCTGGCCGTGACGCTGGTGCCCGAGACCGATCCGGTGAAGCTCGCCGAGGCGCGGCCGGCGAGTTCCTGGCTCGGCGCGCTCGACCTCGGCGACCGCGACACCCAGCTGCACTTCCAGACGCAGTGCACGTTCTGCCACCAGCAGGGCAATTCGTTCATCCGCATGGAGCGCACGCCGGAGGAATGGGCCGCGATCATTGGCCGCATGATGCGCCTCGGGTCGCGGCTGTCGAGCGCTGACCAGAGGACGATGCCGGAGAAGCTCTCAGCCGGTTACCGCAAGCTGCGCGAGAACCCGCAACTCATCGCCGAGCCGGCGCCGTGGAGCCCGGCGCTCGCGGCCGTCACGATCACCGAGTGGCCGCTCGGCGACATCTTCAGCCAGGTGCACGACATGCTGTACGCGGCCAACGGCCTCGCGTACGTGGCCGACAACATCCAGGACCGGCTGTACGAGGTGAATCCCCGCACCAACGAAGTGACGGTCTACAGGATTCCGCACCGCGACGGCGAGAGGAACGGCGGGCTGCTCGCGGCGCGCCTCAGGGATTTCCCAAAGCACGACAGCACCTCGAACGCGCACTCGCTGGCCGAGTCGCGCGTCGACGGGCACATCTTCATCACGCCTTCGGCGCAGCGCCGGCTGGTGGAATTCGACCCGGCCACCAAGCAGTTCACGCTGCACGAGATGGACGAGGGCTTCTACCCGCACACGATCCGCGTCGACCAGCAGGACCGCGTGTGGTTCACGGTCGCGCTCTCGAACCAGGTCGCGATGTTCGACCGCGGCACCAAGCGCTTCACGATGTACGACCTGCCGACGCGCGGCTTCCGCGAATGGCTCAACGTCCGCTTGATCGGCGCGATCTTCAAGGTGATGAGCTGGGGCGTGCCGCTCGCCAAGTGGCTGCCGGTGGATCGCCAGGCCACCGGCACGCCGCTGCCCTACGGCATCGACATCACGCCGGACGGCAAGGTGTGGTTCGCGCGCCTGCACACCGACGAGATCGGCTCGATCGATCCGGCCACCGGCAAGATCACCATGGTCGCCACGCCGTTCAAGGGGCCGCGCCGGCTGCGGACCGACGCCGCGGGCAAGCTGTGGATCACGGCGTTCCCGGAATCGGCGATCGTGCGCTTCGACCCGGCGACCAGCGAGTTCACGCGTTTCGAGCTGCCGCTGATCCCGAAGGGCGGCGACACGCCTTACGCGCTCAACGTCGATCGACCGCGCGGCATCGTGTGGGTGAACGGCAACCAGAGCGACTCGCTCTACACCTTCGACATCGCGAGCGAGGCCTGGCAGCAGATCCCGATGCCGCGCCGCGTCACCTTCACCCGCGACGTCGAGTTCGAGCCGGACGGCACGGCCTACACCGCCATCGCCCATTTCCCGGGCTGGCACGTCGAGGACGGGCAGTCGACCATGATCCGCGTGCAGCGGCAATGACGCCGCTGCGGCGTGCCTAGCGCGTCGCTTGCACCTTGGCGCGCATCGCCGCGATGAACCCCGGCATGGCGGCATCGTGGTTACGGGCGATGGCCTGCACGTGGGGGTTCTCGCCCAGGCGCTGCAGCAGTGCGCTCGCTGCAGGCATCTCGCCCAGCGGATCGAGGCCGAACAGCCGCTGGACCACCGCGTTCGCGAGACCGGCGCTGTAGAGGAACACGATGTCGGCCAGCGTGAACTGGTCACCGGCCACGTACGGTGCGAACTTGCCGTGGCGCTTGAGCGTGGCGAACCCGGCCGTGAGGTCATCACGGGCCTTCGCCTTGATGGCGTCGGCCACGGGGCGCCGAAAAACGCCTCCGCGTAGCAGGTGCGACCCGGCAGCTCGATGTACAGCTCGATCTCGCGCATCAATGCGCGTACCTGCGCGCGGGCGAACGGATCCGCGGGCAGCAATGGCCTGCCCTCGCCGCGATCCTCGAGGTAGTCGAGGATTAGCGCTGGTCTCGTTGATGTAGCCCTGCGGCGTCTCGAGGAATGGCACCTTGCCGCGCGGG
The DNA here is from genome assembly GCA_963731105.1 of uncultured Gammaproteobacteria bacterium. Classification (GTDB taxonomy): domain Bacteria; phylum Pseudomonadota; class Gammaproteobacteria; order Steroidobacterales; family Steroidobacteraceae; genus RPQJ01. The sequence continues at coordinate 75,021 of CAVSUM010000029.1, read as the reverse complement.
CTCCTCGCCAGCGTCGTTTCGCTCTGGTCCGGGGTGGTCATCACGTACTCGAACGGCACGCCTTTCTCGAGCAGCGCGAGCTGCACCATGTTCGAGTAGTTGCTGACCGGAAAGCCGTAGAGCTTGAGCATCGCGGGTCCTCGAGTGGCAGACGTCAGGGTCGGGACGGCAGACCATACACCAGCAGCAGGTTGCCCGGCATCTGGCCGAACATGCCGTAGCCCGACAGCACGAACAGCTGGTCGCCGTCCGGCAGCGCGCCGCCCACGTCGATCGCGCCGCCATGCCCGGCCACGCCGTTGCTTGCCTGGACTGGCCGCCTGGTGTCGATGATCCGCAGCAGCTTGCCGTTGCGCGCGTCGAGCATGCGCAGCTTGCCGTCGAGCGCGCCTGTGTACACCACGCCGTTGGCGACCACCGCGGCGGCCGAGTGGCCGTAGTAGTAGCTGCACTCGGGCCAGGGCGAACGCTCGGACTTGCCCCTCGCCATCTCGGCGAGGCCCACCAGCGGCGCATCGGCCGGATCAAACGTGCAGCCGCGCTGCACCGGGTGCGACCACAGCGTCTTGCCGTCGTGCAGCGCGAGCGCGTACACGCCGGGCCGTGGCACGTAGCCCGCGACCTTGCGCTCCGGATCCGTTCACGGGCACGAACACCCGCTCGCCGTCGGTCGCCAGGCCGTGGTGCACGCCGCCGTTCGAGCTGCCCGCAGCCGACACGCTTGCGCCAGACGACCGCGCCGTCGCGGTCCGGATCGAGTGCGAACACTTCGCCGGACTTCTGGCCGGCGATCAGCAGGTCGCCCTGCTTGCGTTCGACCAGCATCACCGCCGCGCCGAAGTCGAAGTCCGGGCCGTTCTCCGTCGGGCAACTCGCGCCGCCGCCGAGGCAGGCCGCGTTCCAGGCATCGTTCGCCAGCGCCTGGAACGACCAGCGCCTGGCGCCCGTCTTCAGGTCGAGCGCGAAGATTGCGTCGCTGGTGTCGGTGGCGGGCGAGGAGGAGTTCTGGCCGGTGCCGAAGTACAGCACGCCGCGCTTCGCATCGATGGTCGGGCTGTTCCAGACCACCGCGCCACTCGGGCCCCACATCTGCACGCCGTCGCGGTTGAGGTGGGTCTTCGCAGCCTGCGGCGTCGTGTCGAAGCGCCACACCGGCTGGCCGGTGGTCGCGTCGAGCGCCGCGATGCCGCCGTGGCTGCGGCAGCATTCGTGCGTCGGCAGGCCGGCGGCCGCCACTTCAAACGACGACATCGGCACGTACAGGCGTCCGTCGTAGTAGGTGATCGGTCCGCTGATGATCGAGGTCGGGAACCACTTGACGCGTTCCCGCCAGCGCAACTTGCCGGTCGTTGCGTCCACGGCGTAGACACTCGCCAGTTCGTCGGCGAAGTACAGGGTCGCCACGCCGTCCGGGGTCGTGTCGAGCGTGAGCGCCGAGTGAACCGGGCCTTCGGTCTTGAACGACCAGCGCACGCAGCCGCTGTGCCGATCGAGCGCGAGCAGGTGCGCGCCCTTGCTGCCGAGGAACACGGTGTCGCCCGCGATGACCGGCTGCGAGCGCATGGTGGTGACCGCGGGCAGGGCGATGGACCACTGCAGCTCGAGCCGGTCGACGTCGCGCCGATCGATGCCGACACCGGCGGCCTCGCGACGATTGTCGCGCCCGAGGCCCCAGTTCTCGCGCCCGCTCGGCCGCACGGGGGTCGTGCCGGCGCAGGCCTTGTCGGTGAGCCACGCGTCGCGCTTCGCGTCCTCCTCCGCGGCGAGCCAGTGCGCGAGGCGGACGCGCTGCTCCTGCTTCAGGGCGGCGGCCTGCGGCTGCATCTTGCCGAATTCCATGGCCATCAGGATCTGCGAGGCCGGCAGCCGGCGCAGCGTGTCCGTGGGCGGCGCCTTGGTTTCGGGCACCTCGTGGCAGATGGCGCAGGTGGTCTTGAACAGTGCAGCGGTGTCGTCCGGTGCGGTAGCACTCGCGTCGGCGGTGACCGGCAATGCCAGCGCCAATGTCGGGAGCAGTGCGGCGATGGCCCTGGTCACTCGCGCTGTGAACGTGGTCAGGTCTGGCTGCAGGAGCTTGATGTTCATCGTTGTTGCCTTGTGCCCCGGCTCGCGCGTCGCCCCCCGGTCTCGCCGCACACTTTATGGTAGCGTCCCGGCCCAGTCATCGCGAATGCAAGTGGTCGGCGTGGCGTGCCGCCCGACTGACCAAGGGGTACTCGACGCTCATGCCGCTGGCCTGGCTCTCACTCGCGATTCTCTGCACCGTCGGTTATCACCTGGTGCTCAAGCTGACGCCGGCGGGCGTCAACCCGCTGCTGTCGCTGCTCGTCACCTATTCGCTGGTGGCCATCGGGTTCGCGGCGCTGCTGCTGCTGTCGCCCGGAGGCTTCGAGTGGCGGCAGGAGTTGCGCCAGCTGAACTGGACCGCGCTCGCGCTCGCCGCCGTCATCGTCGGGCTCGACCTGGGATTCCTGTATCTCTACCGCGGCGGCTTCGAGGTGAGCCTCGGTGCGTTGGTGACGCAGTCGGCTGCGGCGCTGCTGCTGCTGGTCATCGGCGTGGCGGCGTTCCGCGAGCGGCTGACTGCGGCCAACGTGGTGGGACTGGGACTGTGCCTGGTCGGCCTCTGGCTGGTGAACCGGAGATAGGAGGGGACGGTCTCTTGTGTGTCCCCGCGCGGGGACACACAAGAGACCGTCCCCTCCTATTCCCGTTCGCGACGGATGCGTCGCACCGTCATCCAGATGAAGCCGCCGACCACCGCCACCATCGCCGCCATTAGGACCGCCATGCCGGGACCCGCGAGGTGCCATGCCTCGCGCAGCCCGAACGCCACGCCGATGGGCGTGGTCACCAGCAGGATTGGCTTGGCGATGCGCACGGCGGCCGGTTACTTCTCGACGCGGTTCCAGGCTGACACCGGCATGGCGTCGAAAAACATCTGGATACGGTGCAGCAGGTTGTTGCGATCCGCCCATGCCAGCTGTTCCCGCAGGCAGTCCAACCTGTCCTCCTCGGTCGGGTCGTGGTCGAGGCCGCCCGAGAGTGGTGGCGGTGGCGGAGTCTTGCCGCGCTTTTCCGCCTCTTCTTCCAGCATCTGGTACAGGCGCTCCCAGTAGCGCTGCGTCGGATACGTAGCGGCCGCGGAGCCGGTGGTGGTCGAGCAGGCGGGTCGCGCGGCTCGTGAGCCTGATCTGCTGTGCCATGGCGTGAGGGATGGGTCGTTCCAAGGAGGACCTGCCTAGGTTAATCCTCCACGGCGAACGACGCGACAGCGGCAGGCCGGCGGCCGCTTCGCTACCGCCGCAAGCGGCGGACCCCGTCCGCGGCGTACACCGCCAGCGCCGCCCAGATGAACGCGAAGCCAACGGCGCGCGTCAGCGGGAACGCCTCGTGGAACACCAGCACGCCCAGCAGGAACTGCAGCGTCGGACCGATGTACTGCACCAGGCCGACGGTCGAGAGCGGAATGCGTCGTGCACCGTAGGCGAACAGCGTCAGCGGCAACGCGGTCACCAGACCGCTACCGACGAGCAGCGCGTCGATCGTCGCGCCCGCATGGCCGAACGACCCGCGGCCCTGTACCTCGACCCAGACCAGGAAGCCGACGGCGAACGGCGCGAGCAGCAGCGTCTCGGTGGCCAGGCCCGGCACCGCCTCGACCCGCACCACCTTGCGGATCAGCCCGTACAGCCCGAAGCTCGCCGCGAGCGTCAGTGCGATCCACGGCGGCCGCCCGGAGACCACGGTCAGGTACAGCACGCCGAACGCCGCCAGCGCCACCGCGACCCATTGCGCGCGATTGAGCCGCTCGTGCAGCACCATCACGCCGAGCACCACGTTGAGCAGCGGGTTGATGAAGTAGCCCAGGCTCGCCTCGACGACGTGCCCGCTGTTCACCGCCCAGACGTAGACCAGCCAGTTGATGCTGATCAGGACCGCGGAGGCCATGAGCCGCAGCCGCGAGCCGCGATCCGCCAGTGCGGCGCGCACCGTCCCGACCTCGCCGCGCCACGCCAGCCACGCAAACACCAGCAGGCAGCACCACACGATGCGGTGCGACATGATCTGCAGGGCCGGTACCTCGGCCATCGGCTTGAGATACAGCGGGAACACGCCCCAGATGACGAACGCGCCGATCGCAGCGGCGAGCCCTGGACCGGCGCCCGGCCGCGGCGCGGAATCCTTGGCGGGAGGGGAGGCGGGACCGCGCATGGGGCGCGCATTGTGGCAGATCCCGGGGCTGCGGAAAGCCACGAGCGCCGCGTGCGCGGCCGTTGCGGCATGCTGGCGGCCCGGTTCGAGGACCTGACGCACGCACCATGACGCTGGCGACGCCCCGCCTGCAGCGCGAGCACCGCACCATGCAATGCATGGTCGCGATCTATTGCCGTGACCATCACTCGCACGGTGCGGGCGGGACCTGCGACGAGTGCCGCGAGTTCCTCGACTACGCCGAGCGGCGGCTGGAAAAATGTCCGTACGGCGAGACTAAGCCGACCTGCGCCAAGTGCCCGATCCACTGCTACAAGCCGGCGCCGCGCGAGCAGGCCAGGGTGATCATGCGTTACGCAGGACCGCGCATGACTTTCCGCCACCCCTGGCTGGCCGTCATGCACCTGCTCGACAAGCTGCGGCGCGTCGAGCACCCGATGGAGACGCGGCGGCGACGGCGCTCCTGAGCGCGGTGCGGGTCAGGCGGCGCGCGAGATGCGCGAACCGGCGAGCGGCGTCTTCTCGATGACCTGGTCCTTGAGGAAGCCGTTCTCCGGCCGCCATTCGATCTGCTCGAGCTTGCGGAGCAACGCCTCCGCTTCGCCGTCGTCGACGAGACGGGCGCGCGGCGACACCTTGAGGCTGCGATTGCTGACCCAGCTGAGACTCATGCGTTCCTCTCCTTAGCCCGCAGATGATCCTGCTGGGTGTACAGGTGCAGGATGCATGCCAGCGCCCCAGGAGAGGTCGTAACGTCAACCCGACCGACGTTGCCATTGTCGCGGCGGACCAACAGGATGGCCCTGGACGTGACGCGCGTCACACGATGAGGCCGTGCAGGCCGTCCGCATGACATAAGTGGCGCACCGGCTGCGTAAGGAAACCCGACGGCCTAGAACCCGCGCAGCTCCGCGAATTCCCCGAGCGGCGCGCGGTCGGTGCGCAGCCGGTTGATCGGCGCGGACTCGTCGCGGTAGCCGAGCGCCATGCCGGCGAACAGCAGCAGCTCCGGCGGCAGTCGCAGGAACTCGCCCACGGTGCGGTGCCACACCGACCACGCCTCCTGCGCACAGGTGTGCAGGCCGTGCTCGCGCGCGAGCAGCATCACGCTCTGCATGTACATGCCGACGTCCGACCACTGCGGCGGGCCCATGCGGCGGTCGAGGCAGAAGAACATCCCGACCGGCGCGCCGAAGAACTCGTAGTTGCGCGCGAACTGCAGCAGGCGGCCGAACTTGTCGTCGCGCGCCACGCCGATGGTTGCGTACAGGTCCTCGCCGCACTTGAAGCGCCGCGAGCGGTACGGCTCCCAGAGTGCCGCCGGGTAGATGTCGTACTCCGAGCCGTCGCCGCGCGGGTGAGTCGGCATCTTCGCGCGCACCGTCGCGAGCAGCTCGGCCAGCGGCGCCCCGGCGAGCGCGTACACACGCCACGGCTGCAGGTTGCCGCCCGACGGGGCCTGTCGCGCCGCATCGAGGATGGACCGCACCGTGGCCTCCGGGACCGCATCGGGCAGGAAGGCGCGGCAACTCATGCGGCTGGCGAGGGCGTCGGTCACGTTCACTTGCGTTCCTCCGGCAGGAACCGCGATTCTCGCAGCCGGCATGACCCGTCGTCACAAGATCCTGCTGCTCACCGCGCTGTACGCCGCGCAAGGCCTGCCTTTCGGCTTCTTCACGCAGGCACTGCCGGTGCTGCTGCGCGACGCCGGGCTGTCGCTCAAGGCCATCAGCGCCACCAGCCTGCTGTTCCTGCCCTGGGCGCTCAAGTTCCTGTGGGCGCCGTTCGTCGATCACCGGGGCACGCGCCGGCAGTGGCTGCTGTCGCTGCAGGCAGCGGCGGTCGTCGGCGCGCTGCTGCTGACCCAGGTCGACCTGTCGCGCGGCTACGTTGCGGTGCTCGCCGCCGCTTTCCTGTTCAACGTCGTCGCGGCCTGCCAGGACGTGGCCACCGACGGGCTCGCGGTGCGCATTCTCGACACGCGGGAGCGCGGGCTGGCGAACGGCATCCAGGTCGGCGCGTACCGCATCGGCATGATCCTCGGCGGCGGGCTGCTGCTGTGGATCTTCGCGCGCACCGACTGGGCCACCATGTTCGCCTGCATGGCGGGATTGCTCGCGCTCACCATCCTGCCGGTGCTGCCGCTGCGCGAGCCGCCGCGGGCGGGGCCGCCGGTCCAGTCCGCGGCGCAGGTGGCGCTCGGGTGGACCGAGCGACTGCGCGTGCCCGGCATGGCGGCGTTCGTCGCGCTCATCTGCGGCTTCAAGTTCGGCGACTCGATGGTGGCGTCGCTGATCGGGCCGTTCATGCGCGACGCAGGGCTGTCCAAGGAGATGATCGCGGTGATGAAGGGCACGGTCGGCTCGCTGGCGAGCCTCGCCGGTGCCGCGGCCGGCGGCTGGTACGCGTACCGCGTCGGCCGGCGCAGCGCATTGCTGGTCCGGCGGGTTGCTGCAGACCGCGAGCCTGCTCTGCTACGTCGCGGCGGCGCTGGGCCACGGCGGCCTGGCGATGTTCTGGGCCGGCACCATCGCCGAGCACCTGTTCGGCGGCATGGCGACCGTGGCGCTGTTCACGCTGATGATGGACGCCTCCGATCCCGCGCACGCCGGCACCGACTACTCGCTGCTCGCCTGCGCGATCGTCATCGCGATGGGTCTCGCCAACTTCACCGGTGCGACCATCGCCGATGCCGTGGGCTACGGCCCGACGTTCATCGCCGGCTTCCTGATCTCGCTGGCGGGCTGCCTGGTGCTGGTGCGCAGCCTCGATGCGCGCCGTGGCCCCGAGCGCCTGCAGCTCGTGTGGCGGACCGCCTGACCCTCGCCGCGCCGGGCGAATTTCGCTAGGCTGGTGCGACGAGGTCCGCATGCAAGAACTCAAGGCGCTGGTCAACGACATCCCCGACTTCCCGAAGCCGGGCATCCTGTTCCGCGACATCACTCCGCTGCTGCGCAATCGCTTCGACGCGACGATCGACGCGATGGAGGAGCTGTTCACTGAGGCCGAGTGGCAGGCCGTCGACGCCGTCGCCGGGATCGAGTCGCGCGGCTTCATCCTCGCCGCGGCGCTCGCGGAGCGGCGCCACAAGGGCTTCGTCGCCATCCGCAAGAAGGGCAAGCTGCCGCCGCCGGTGGTCGACATTGCCTACGACCTCGAATACGGCTCGGGCGTGCTCGAGATGCAGACCGGTCGCGGCGGGCTGCTGCTGATCGACGACGTGCTGGCGACCGGCGGCACGCTGGCGGCCTCGGCCACGCTGAGCCGCCAGGCAGGCTACGCGTTGCGCGGCGTCGGCGTGCTGCTCGACATCGGCATCGCGCCGGGCTTCCGCTGTGGCGAGTTCGTGCCGCGCTCGGTGCTGCAGTACGGCTGATCCAGCCATGCATGCCACGGTCCCGGAGGGCGGACGCCGCCGCGCGGCGCTCGCCTTCATCTTCGTCACCATCGTCCTCGACATGTTCGCGCTCGGGATGATCATCCCGGTGCTGCCGCACCTGATCGAGGATTTCCTCGGCGGCGACACGGCCGGAGCCGCGAAGGTGTACGGCGTGTTCGGCACCGTGTGGGCGCTGATGCAGTTCCTGTCCATGCCGGTGGTCGGCGCACTGTCGGATCGCTACGGGCGGCGTCGCGTAGTGCTGCTGTCGAACCTCGGGCTCGGCCTCGACTACGTGCTGATGGCGCTCGCACCGAACCTGTGGTGGCTGTTCGTCGGGCGCGTGATCTCGGGCATGACGGCGGCCAGCGTGAGCACGGGCATGGCGTACATCGCCGACGTCACGCCGCCGGAGAAGCGTTCGACGGCGTTCGGCAAGGTGGGCGTCGCCTTCGGGCTGGGATTCGTGCTCGGCCCGGCGCTCGGCGGGCTGCTCGGCAGCGTCGATCCGCGCCTGCCGTTCTGGGTGGCGGCGGCCCTGAGCCTGGCGAATGCGGCGTACGGCTACTTCATCCTGCCGGAGTCGTTGCCGCCGGAGCGACGCCGGGCGTTCCAGTGGCGCCGTGCCAATCCAGTCGGCTCGCTTGCACTGCTGCGCCGGCACCCCGAGTTGTCGGGCCTCGCGGGCGTGGTGTTCCTGAGCAACCTGGCGCACGTTGCGCTGCCCGCGACCTTCGTGCTGTACGCGGCCTACCGCTACGGCTGGCAGGAGCGCGACGTCGGCCTGGTGATGGCCGGCGTCGGGATCTGCTCGGCGCTGGTGCAGGGGGCCCTGGTCGGCCCGACGGTGCGTCGCTTCGGCGAGCGGCGCGCGCTGCTGGTCGGGCTCGCCTGCGGGGCGGTCGGGTTCCTGGGCTACGGTCTTGCGCCCACCGGGCTGCTGTTCCTCGCGGCGGTGCCGGTGGTCGCGCTGTGGGGGCTCGCGTCGCCGGCGGCGCAGGGCATCATGTCGCGGCACATCGGACCGACGGAGCAGGGTGCGCTGCAGGGAGCGACCGGCAGCCTGATGGGCATTGCCACCATGATCGGCCCGGGGTTGTTCGCCGGGATCTTCGCGTATTCCATCGGTGCCGGCACGCGCTGGCACGCGCCCGGTGCAGCCTTCGTGCTTGCTTCGCTGCTGCTCGCCGCGGGTGCGCTGCTCGCAGCGCGCACCACCGCGAGGACGTGACGCCATGCCCTGCGACCGACGATCCGCTCTGGTGCGCGCGCCTGCAGCGACTTCGTCGCCGACTCCTGCCGGCGCGACCCGACGTTGCTGCCGTGGCTCGCGAGCGGGCAACGCCTGCACGCCGTGCCGGGCGAAGCCGAACTCGAATCCGACCTCGCGTCGGGGCTCGATCCGGCCGGCGACGACAACCAGTTCATGGCCGCGCTGCGCCGCTTCCGCCGCCGGCAGCTCGCGCGCATCGCGTGGCGCGACCTCGCCGGGCTCGCCGACGTCGAGACGGTGCTCGGCGAGTTGTCGCTGCTCGCCGACGTCTGCATCCGCGCCGCCTGTCGCCGCGCGGGTGCGGCGCTCGAGGCCCGGCACGGCGTGCCGCGCGGCGCCGACGGCACACCGCTCGAGCTGATGGTGCTGGGCATGGGCAAGCTCGGTGGCGGCGAGCTCAACTTCTCGTCCGACATCGACCTCGTGTTCCTGTTCCCCGAGCACGGCGAGACCGACGGTTCGCGGCCGCTGGAGCACGAGGAGTACTTCGCGCGGCTCGGCCGACGCGTGGCGCAGCTGCTCGGCACGGTGACGGAGGACGGTTTCGTCTACCGCGTGGACCTGCGCCTGCGGCCGTTCGGCGAGTCGGGCCCGCAGGTGGTGAGCTTCGACGCCTTCGAGGACTACCTGCAGCAACACGGCCGTGACTGGGAGCGCTACGCCTACGTGAAGGCGCGGCCGGTGCATGGCGCGGCGCCGTTCGACGACCTGTACCGCAACGTGCTGCGGCCCTTCGTGTTCCGCCGCTACCTCGACTTCAGCGTGTTCGAGTCGCTGCGCGAGATGAAGGAGCTGATCGCGCGCGAGGTCGAACGGCGCGAGCTGCAGGACAACGTCAAGCTCGGTCCGGGCGGCATCCGCGAGATCGAGTTCATCGTGCAGGCGTTCCAGCTGATCCGCGGCGGCAGCAAGCCCGCACTGCAGACGCGCCGCCTGCTCGAGGCATTGCCGCGGCTCGCGGGCCAGAAGCTGCTGCCGGCGACGGCGGTGGAGGAACTCGGCGAGTCGTATCGATTCCTGCGGCGCGTGGAGAACCGCCTGCAGGAGCGCGGCGACGAGCAGACGCACGACCTGCCGCAGGACGAGGCCGGCCGGGCACGGCTCGCGCTGGCGATGGGATCGCCGGACTGGGCGTCGCTGGCGACGGAGCTGGAGCGACACCGCGGTCGCGTCAGCCGGCACTTCCGCGCGCTGATCATCGGCCCGGGCGAAGCCGGTACTGCCGATGCGGCCGACCGCGAGCTGGAGACGCTGCTCGAACCGGAGCTCGACGATGTGCGGCGCCTCGAGCTGCTGCGCCGCGCCCGGGTTGGCGACGCGAGCGCCGTGCTCGAGCGGCTCAACCTGCTGCGGGAGAGCGCGTACTACCGTCGCCTCGACGAAACGGGCCGCCGCCGCCTGCATGTGCTGCTGCCCTCGCTGCTCCACGCCATCGCCGGCGGCGATGACGAGGCCACCGCGCTCGGGCGCGTGCTGCACGTGCTCGAGCTGATCGGCGGCCGCACCGTGTACCTGGCACTGCTCAACGAGAATGCCGTGGCGCGCCGCCGGCTGGTCGAGCTCTGCGCGCAGTCGCAGTTCCTCACCGACCAGATCGCGGCGTTCCCGCTGCTGCTCGACGAACTGCTCGACGAACGCCTGTTCGAGACCGTGCCGACGCGTGCCGAGTTCGAGCAGGACCTGCGGGCGCGCATGGCAGGGTGCCGGCGCCGACGATCCCGAGCACCAGGTCGACCTGCTGCGGCAATTCCAGCGTGCGGCCGTGTTCCGCGTCGCGGTGCCGGACCTGACCGGGCGCCTGCCGCTGATGAAGGTCAGCGACCGCCTCACCGACCTCGCCGAGCTGATCGTCGCGGAGGCGCTGGCACTGTCGTGGCAGCAGATTGCCGGGCGCCACGGCGTGCCGCGCCACGGCCCCGACGAGGCGAGCCTGGCCGATTCGGGCATGGTGGTGGTGGCCTATGGCAAGTTCGGCGGCATCGAGCTCGGCTACGGCTCCGACCTGGACCTGGTGTTCCTGCACGACTCGGCGGGCGAGCTGCAGCGCACGACCGGGCCGAGGGTCGTGGACAACGGGGTGTTCTTCCTGCGCCTGGTGCAGCGCCTGGTGCACTTGCTGACGGTGCACTCGGCCGCCGGGCGCCTGTACGAGGTCGACACCCGGCTGCGCCCGAGCGGCAAGGGCGGATTGCTGGTGCAGAGCCTCGACGGCTTCGGCGATTACCAGCGCAGCGAAGCGTGGACGTGGGAGCACCAGGCGCTGCTGCGGGCGCGAGTGGTGGCGGGGTCGCCCGCGCTGCGCGAGCGCTTCGAGGCCCTGCGCCGCGATCTGCTGCGCTTCGCCGTGCGCCGCGACACGCTGCGCGACGACGTGCGCAGCATGCGCGAGCGCATGCGGGCCGAGCTGTCGCGTTCCGGCCCCGGCGAGTTCGACCTCAAGCAGGATCCCGGCGGCATCACCGACATCGAGTTCCTGGCGCAGTACTGGACCCTGCTGTGGGCCGAGCGCTACGCGGAGCTGGTGACCTACTCCGACAACATCCGCCAGCTCGAGAGCCTCGCCTCCGCGGATCTCGTGCCGCAGGCGACCGTGGACGTGCTCACCGGCGCCTACCGCACCTATCGCCAGCGCATGCACCACCTGTCGCTGGAGTCGGCCAGCAACGTGGTGCGGGCGGCGGAGTTCGCCGACGTGCGTGCGGCCGTCACCGCGATCTGGGATGCAACGATGGAGGGAAAATAGGGGACATTCTCCTATTTCGCGATTGCGAAACAGGAGAATGTCCCCTATTTTTGCTGCATGACTGAACTACTGGTCCCCATCTCCCCGGGCGAGCTGATCGACAAGATCACCATCCTCGAGATCAAGTCGCAGCGCATGACCGACGCAGTGAAGCTGCGCAACGTGCGCACTGAGCTCGACCTGCTGACCGCGACGTGGCGCTCGTCGCCGTTCTCGGCCACCGACATCGGCGCCGAATGGGCAGGCCTGCGCGACGTCAACGCGAAGCTGTGGGACATCGAGGACCGCATCCGTGACAAGGAGCGCGACGGCCTGTTCGATGCCGGGTTCGTCGAACTGGCCCGGGCCGTCTACTTCACCAACGACGAGCGCGCCGCGATCAAGAAGCAGATCAATGCGAAGCTCGGCTCGGCGCTGGTGGAGGAGAAGAGCTACGCGGAATACAAGAAGAGGGGGTAATGAACAGGGGGTAGGGGGTAGTGAAGAGGGCCGCGGCACGCTCGACCTCGCTGCACCTCTTGCACTACCCCCTACCCCCTGATCATTGCCCCCTTTCCATTCTTCAGCACGTACTCCGCGCTGCAATACGGGCACTTCGCCCAGCCGGTCTGCTCGATCGGCAGGTACACCCGCGGATGGCTGTTCCACAGCTGCATGCCAGGCATGGGGCAGGAGAGCGGCAGGTCGGCCGGCGTCACTTCGTAGTGATGCTGGGCGTTCGGCTGGATGAGCTTGTTGCTGCTGTCGGCCGTCACGGCTGGGTACCCACGGGATCTTGAAGCGGCATTATCGCCCAGCCCCGGCCGCGCGTCAGCCGACGGGTGTGCGCGGTGCGCCGGCAGCCATCAGCGCATCGAGCCGCTCGATCACGTCCGCCGGGGTGATCAGGTCCATGACGCCCGGCTCCTCGATCTTGGCGGTCCACGGCAATCCGGCCGCGGTCTGGTCCCGGAAGCGGCGCGCGGCCGCCTCGTAGCGGTCCACGCACCACTCGCGGCTGTAATAGGGGCCGCTGCGCGCCGGGTTGGTGGCCGCGTACAGGCCGATCACCGGCGTGCCGACCGCTGGTCGCCATGTGTGCCGGCCCCGAGTCGGGCGAGAGCAGTGCCGTGGCACGCTGCAGCGTGGCGAGGAACTCGAGCAGCGTGTCCTTGCCGATGAGGTTGACGCAGGGCTGGCTCATCAAGCGCTCGATGCGCTGGCCGACCTCGAGTTCGAGCTCGCTGCGCCCGCCGCAGAGCAGGACGCGCAGCCCGTGGCGGGCGGAGGCGTGGTCCGCGACCGCCGCGTAGCTCGCGGCGCTCCAGTTGCGCAACGCGTGGCTGGAGCAGGGACTCACCACCAGCGTCGGCTGCCCGTCCGGAATGGCGTGCCGCGCATAGTCGAGCGCGGAGTCCGGCAGCGGGATGTCCCAGCGCATCGAGCGCTCGCGCAGGCCGAGCCGCTCGGCGAAGCCGAACAGGCTGTCGAGCACGTGCTCGCGCTGGTGCGGCACGATCCTGGCGTTGGTGAACAGCCACTGCAGCTCGCGGGCGCGCGCCCGGTCGAAGCCGACCTTGACCCGCGCCGGCACCAGTGCCGCCGCGAGGCTGGCGCGGATCGCGAGCTGCATGTGCAGCAGCACGTCGTAGCGGCGTCCGGCCATGCGTTCGCGCAGGCCGGAGTAGGCCGCGCGGCCCGCCTTCTTGTCGAAGACCACGAACTCGATGCCGGGCAGATGGCCGAGCAGCTTGTGCTCGAGCTTGCCGATGATCCAGGTGATCTCCGCCGCGGGCCACGCATCCTGCAGCGTGCGCACCACCGGCAGCACGTGGCACACGTCGCCGAGCGCCGAGAGCCGCAGTACGCAGATGCGCCGGGGAGGCGTGACGGAAAAATCGGGCAGCATGGTCAGGGGCGGTAGGCAGCGGCAGTCCGATGGTGAACAATCCGTCCCGGGAACCCGCCAGGAGTGTCGAGCAACGTGAGCGCAGGCCCGGAAACCCTCGCGCCGACCGCGCGCGGCGCGATGCTATACGATGCCTCGCGCTGCGGCCAGCCGAACGAGCGGCTGTTCAAGCGCGAGCATTGGCGCCGGCGCCGCGCGCTCGAGGAAGCCGCCGGCGGGCGGGGCACGGTCGCTTTCGTCCACGAGGGCGCAGCGGCGCTGGGTGCTGCGCCACTACCACCGCGGCGGGTTCGTCGCACGCCTGCTCGGCGACCGCTATCTGTGGACCGGCGCCGACCGCACGCGTGCGTTCCGTGAGTGGCGCCTGCTGCGAGAACTGCGCGCGGCCGGCCTGCCGGTGCCGGCGCCGGTCGCGGCGCGCTACGTGCGCAGCGGATGGTTCTACCGTGCCGACCTCATCACCGAAGAACTGCCGACCCGTCGCACGCTGGCCGCGCGCTGGCCAGCTGCACCGCTCGGCGTCGACCGCTGGCGCGGCATCGGCGCGTGCATCGGCCGCCTGCATGCACACGGCGTGCACCACGCGGACCTCAATGCCCACAACCTGCTGCTCGGCGACGACGGCACCGTGTACGTGCTCGACTTCGACCGTGGCCGCATCCGCCCGCGCGGCGCGTGGGAACAGGCCGTGCTGGAGCGGCTGCAGCGTTCGCTGCGCAAGGTGACGGCCGGCCTGCCGCCGGACCGCTTCGACGCAGGCCGCCTGGCAGGCGCTGCTGCTCGGCCTGAAGGACGCCTGATGCGCCTGCTCTACGTCCTGCTCACCTACCTGCTGGCGCCGCTCGTGATCGCCATGGAGGCGTGGAAGGCGCTGTGGAACCCGGAGTACCGCGGTCGCCTCGGCCAGCGGCTCGGCTATGTGGAGTGCGGCCCGCCGGGCGGCTGCCTGTGGGTGCACGCGGTGTCCGTGGGCGAGGTGCAGGCGGCCGCCGCGCTCATCCGCAAGCTGCACCAGCAGTTTCCCGCAGTGCCCGTCGTGATCACCACCGTCACGCCGACCGGCGCGCAGCGGGCGCGCGCGCTGTTCGGCGACTCGGTGCGTCACTGCTACCTGCCGTACGACCTGCCGGGCTCCGTGCGCCGCTTCCTGGATCGCCTCCGGCCGCACGTGGCGATCATCCTCGAGACCGAGATCTGGCCGACGCTGTACGACTCGCTCGGCAAGCGCGGCGTCCCGCTGGTGCTGGCGAGCGCGCGCCTGTCGACGCGCTCGGTCGATCGCTATCGGCGCATGGCATCGCTGTTCCGCGAGACGCTGTCGCACGGCATCCTGATCGGTGCGCAGACCGCGGCCGACGCCGAGCGCTTCCGGGCGATCGGCGCCGCGGCCGGCCGCGTGCACGTCACCGGCAACGTCAAGTTCGACCTGGAGATCGCCGCGGACTCGATTGCGGCTGGGCGCGATTTCCGCGCGCGCTGGGCGGCGGGGCGGCCGCTGTGGATCGCAGGCAGCACGCACGAAGGCGAGGAAGACGCCGTGCTCGCGGCGCACGCCGTCGTGCGCGATCGGCATCCCGGCGCGCTGTTGCTGCTGGTACCCCGGCATCCGCAGCGCTTCGACGCGGTGCGCACGCTGCTGCGCCGCCAGGGCATCGCGTACGCGCAGCGCAGCTCCGGCGAGGCGCCCGCGCCGGACCACTCTGTATTCCTCGTCGATACGCTCGGCGAACTGCAGACGTTCTATGCGGCGGCGGACGTCGCCTTCGTCGGCGGCAGCCTGGTGCCGGTGGGTGGACACAGCCTGCTCGAGCCGGCGGTGCTGGCGCTGCCGATGCTGTCCGGGCCGCACGTGCAGAACGCGCAGGACGTGGCCGACCTGCTCGAGCAATGCGGCGCATTGCGCATCGTGCGCAGCCGCGAGGAACTGGCCGACCGCGTCTGCCAGTGGCTCGATGACCCCGCGCTGGCGCGCGCCGCGGGCGAGCGTGGCCGGCAGGCTGTGGCGCAGAGCCGCGGCGCCGTGCAGCGGCTCGTGGCCATGGTGGCGCCGCTGCTTACTTCGGCGGCGCCTGCGGTCGAACCACCGGCAGCGGCGCCGGGGTCGTCAGGTAGTCGTTGATCGCGGTCAGGTCCGCCGGAGTCAGCACGCCGGCCGCCGACTTCAGGCGCACCAGGTTGATCAGGTAGTCGTAGCGGCTGCGCGAGTAGTCGCGCTGCGCCTCGAACAGCCGGCGGCGCGCGTCGAGCACGTCCACCGTGGTGCGGGTGCCCACCTCGAAGCCAGCCTCGGTCGCCTCGAGGGCGGTCTGGTTCGATCGCACGGCCTGGCGCAACGCCTGCACGCGCGCCTTCTCGGCGATGACGCCAAGGTAGGCGTCGCGCGTCTCGCGCTCGGCGCCGCGGATCGCACCGTCGAGGCGCTCGCGCTCGGCGCGGTGCAGGTAGGTCTGCTCGCGCACCTGGGAGCGCGTCACGCCGCCGGTGAAGATCGGCACGTTGAGGCGCAGGCCCACCTGGTCGTCGTTGCGGTCGAGGTCGGCCGGGAACTCGCGCGGTGGATTGTTGGGGTCCTGGAATTCCTGCGGCACGCGCGTCAACGACGTCGCGTCCGAGGCCGACTCGCCGTAGCGTGCGTAGAAATCGAGCGTCGGCATGTGGCCGGCCTGCGCGATCTTGACGTTGCTCTTGGCGACGTCGACGCCGAGCCGGGCCGCGATCACGTCGAGGTTCTTCTCGAGCGCCTCGTCCACCCAGGCCTGCTCGTCGAACGGCTGTGGCTGGTCGAGCGGCATCTCGTCGGCAGGCTTCACCAGCTGCGCGTACGCCTCGCCGGTGAGTTCCCGCAGGAACTCGTTCGCGCTGGCGAGCGCACGCTTGGCCGCGATCACGCCGGCGGTCGCGCTGTCGTGTGCCGCGCGGGCTTCCTGCACGTCGGTGATGGCGATCAGCCCGACCTCGAAGCGCTTCTCGGCCTGCTCCAGCTGGCGGTTGACGGCCTCGAGGGTGGCCTGGGCGGCGGACAGCGTGTCGTCGGCGGCCAGCACGTCGAAGTAGCGCTGCGCGACGCGCACCATCAGGTCCTGCTGCGCCGAGCGGTAGTTCGCCTCGGCGAGCGCCACCTGGGAGTCGGCCTGCTTCAGGCGCTGCCACTGGTCCCAGCGGAAGACGGTCTGCGTGAGCTGCGCGTCGTAGCTCCAGTAGGCATCGGTGTCGGTCGTGTTGGTGAAGGGCACCGCCACGGTGCCGACCGACGACTCGCCGGTGACCGGGTCGATGATCTCGCGGAACTGGCGCTGGTAGCCCTCGGTGTCCGCGTTGGCCATGTAGGTATCACCGCCGACCGCGATCTGCGGCAACAGCAGGCCGCGGGCCTGCGGCTTGGCCTCGAGCGCGGCGAGGCGGCGTGCCTCGGCCTCGCGGATCAGCGGGTCGCTCTGCACGGCGGCCTTGTAGACCTCGTACAGGTCTTCGGCCCGGGCCACGGAGCCGAGCAGGGCCAGGGCCACGCCACAGGCGATCAGGACGGATTTCTTGCGCATGCACTCACCGTACGGCGACCGGGTCGCCACTGGGTCAACTGGTGTTGTATCGAGACTATATCACCTGATCGGGCGATCGGCAGCCCCTCAGGTCGTCCGGCATCAGAATACGAACCTCGGCGGCTCCGCGGCATGGACCAGCGGGTCCATGACCGTTTCGAACAGGCTTTCGCGGCGCAGGTCGCCCGGGCCGCTGCGGGAGATGCGTTGCGCTTCCATCACGGGCCCTGGCCGACGACCACGAACAACCGGCCGCCCGGGGCGAGCCACTGCTCGAAACGCGAGTCGTACAGCGGCAGCGAACCGGTGAGCACCACGGCGTCGTAACGGCCGGGATCCCCTGGCGCGAAGGCATCGGCGACCTCCACGGTCACGTTGTGCGCACCGACGCGTGCGAGGTTGGTGCGGGCGGCCGCGGCGAGATCCGGATGGATCTCGATCGAGCGCACCGCGCGGATGAGCGCACCGAGGCACGCCGCGAAATAGCCGCTGCCCGTGCCCACTTCGAGCACCGCGTCCTCGGGCTGCAGCTCGAGCGCCTGCAGCATGCGGCCCTCGAGCTTCGGCGTCAGCATCGACTGGCCGTGCCCGAGCGGCACGTTCAGGTCGGCGAACGCCAGCTCGCGGTAGGCCGGCGGCGCGAACTCTTCGCGCGGCACGCGCTCCATGGCATCGAGGACCTTGAGGTCGAGCACCTGCCAGGCGCGAACCTGCTGGTCGATCATCTGGCGGCGGGCGGCGTTGACATCGAGCATGACGGAAACGTCCAGGCTGCGTTGCAGTGAGGTGGCGAGGATCGGGGGAGGCGGGAAGGTTAAGGACTCCGTCCCCCGGCCACAAGCCGATGTTGCCGCATGATTATGGTGAATCCCGCGGGTCGCGGCGACCCGTTCCGCTATGCTGCGGCGGCACTACGGTAAAACAACAATATTCAAGGGGATGGGGCGCCTCGCTGCGCCGCGGATCCGAGGGAAATGGCCGGTCCGGACAATGACATGGTGATTGCCGCCCTCGTAGCGTTCGCGATCCTGGCCGTGCTGCTGGCGGTGCTGCTCGCCCGCCGCACCCGCGAGGTTCGCGAGGTGCGCGAGATCGGGGAGCGTCTCGCCGCCGTGGCACAGAGCGGTGAGATCGGCGAACGGCTCGCGCCGCACGCCACCCCGGGCAGCGCCGGGGAGCTGGCCGAGAATGCCGATCGCCTGATCGCCCGGTTGCAGCAGGAAACCTCGACCCGCGCTGAGCGCGAGTTCGTGTTGCGCAAGCTCGCCGAGGCGATGCACGAAGCCGTGGCCGTCGAGCGCGACGGCATCCAGGCGGCCAATGCGAAATTCGCGGAACTGTGCGGAGTGACGGCGCCGGCCCAGCTCGTCGGCCGGCCGCTGTCCGAGCTGGTGCACCCCGATTATGCCGAGCTGATGGCCGAGCACGTGCGCCGCCACCGCGCGGGTCTCGCCGCTCCCGAACGCCTCGAGGCCGAGCTGCGGCCCGCGGCCGGCCGCACGGCGCGCCTCGAGTTCTCCTTCGCCCTCATTTCCTACGAAGGCCAGCCGGCACTGCTGGTCACCGCAGTCGAGATGACGGGTACGGCCGCCGCCGAGGAGTCGCGCCGCGGGCAGGGGACTGCCTGGGAGGCTCTCGAGGCGCTGGGCGAAGGTGTGCTCACCACCGATGTCGAGGGGCGCATCGTCTACGTCAACAAGTCGGGCGAGGCACTGATCGGCAAGCCCGCCGCCGACGCGCTCGGCAAGACACTGCTCGAGGTGATCGATCTCGTCGACGAGGGCGAGCGCAAGTCGCTCGGTGATCCCGTGCGTCAATGCCTGTCGACCGGCGGCCGTGTGCACATCGGCCGGCGCGGCATGGTGCTGTCGGGCAATGGCGACGGCGAGCGCTCGATCGAGCTGGCGGTGGCGCCGCTGCGCGACGCGGCGGGCGACCTGAGCGGCACGGTGATCACGCTGCGCGACGTGAGCGATCTGCGCGGCCTGACGCGGCAGATGTCCTACCAGGCGAGCCATGACGCGCTCACCGGGCTCGTCAACCGGCGCGAGTTCGAGCGGCGGCTCGAGGAGGCGCTCGAGTCGGCGCACGGTGCCGGGCAGCGCGGCGTGCTGTGCTATCTCGACCTCGATCGCTTCAAGGCCGTCAACGACGAGTGCGGCCACGCGGCGGGCGACGGAATGCTGCGCGAGGTCTCGGCGCTGCTCAAGGACGCGGTGCGCGACTCCGACACCGTCGGCCGGCTCGGCGGCGACGAGTTCGGGATGTTGCTGGTGGGTTGCCCGCTCGAGAAGGCGCGCCAGATCGCCGACGACGTGGTCCGCGCCGTGGCCGACTACCGCTTCGTCTGGAAGGACAAGATCTTCAACATCGGCGTGAGCGTGGGCCTCGTCGAGATCTCGCGCGAGAGCGGCTCGCTCGAGGACCTGCTCGGTGCCGCCGACTCCGCCTGCTACGTCGCGAAGAAGCAGGGCGGGCACGTGCAGGTGTATTCCGCGCGCGACGAGGCCGCCGCGCGCGGCCGCGGCGAGATCCACTGGCTGCAGCAGCTGCAGGGGGCGCTCAAGGAGGGCCGCTTCGAGCTGCACGCGCAGCCGATCGTCGCGGTGGACCCGGCCGGGGTGTCCGGTCCAGGCCTCGAGGTGCTGCTCCGAATGCGGGACGAGAACGGCGTGATGGTGACGCCCGCCGAGTTCATGCGCGCTGCGGAGCGCTATCGCCTGATGCCGCACGTCGATCGCTGGGTCGTGCAGACGGCGCTGGCGGCGCTCGGCCGGGGCGCGGTGCGATTGCCGCCGGGCCGCAGCCTGTGCATCAACCTGTCGGGCCAGACACTCGGCGACGCCGGGTTCCTCGAGTTCGTGGTGGATTGCCTCGACCGCACCGCAGTGGCCCCGGACCGCGTCTGCTTCGAGGTCACCGAGAATTCGGTGATCACCAACATCGAGCACGCGCGCCGCTTCATCGGCGTGCTGCACGGCATGGGCTGCCAGTTCGCGCTCGACGACTTCGGCCGCGGCCTGAGCTCGTTCGCCAACCTGAAGAACCTGTCGCTCGACTATCTGAAGATCGACGGCTACTTCATCCGCAACCTCGCCTCCGACACCGTCAACCAGGCGATGGTGACCGCGATGATCAAGCTCGCCCGCTCGCTCAACTTCCGCGTCATCGCCGAGCACGTCGAGGACATGAGCGCGCTCGACTCGGCGCGGCGCATGGGTGTCGACTTCGTGCAGGGCTATCAGGTCGGCCGGCCGCAGCCGCTGGCACTGGCGTAGGGAAGGGGATAGCGGATAGTGAAGAGGTGGCGCTGTGCCTGATGCGACAGCAGCGCTTCCGGTACGATCCGCTATCCGCTATCCGCTATCCGCTTCCATGATCACGCTCGCTTCGCTCCACGTCTACCCGGTGAAGTCGTGCCGCGGCCTCACGCTGCGCGAGGCGCGACTCACCCCGGCCGGGCTTGAACACGACCGCGAGTGGATGGTCGTCGGTGCGGATGGCCGGTTCGTCACGCAGCGTGAACTGCCACGCCTGGCGCTCGTTGCGCCTTCGTTCGATGGCGCTGCGCTTTCCCTTCATGCGGAATGTGCGGGCAGCGTGACAGTGCCTTTCGACCTCATCGGCGATGCGGTGACCGTGACCGTGTGGCGCGACCGCTGCGCAGCCTTCGATCAAGGCGACGAGGCTGCCCGCTGGTTGAGCGAGCTGCTCGGGCGGCCGCTGCGCCTGGTCCGCTTCGATCAGTCACGGGAGCGCCTGAGTGACGCTGCGTGGACCGGAGGGCTCGCGGCGCCGAATCTGTTTTCCGACGGCTTCGCGCTGCTCGCGGTCGCGCGCGCCTCGCTCGCCGACCTTAACTCGCGGCTCGCCGTGCCGCTGCCGATGGACCGTTTCCGGCCCAACCTCGTGCTCGACGGGCTGCCGGCCTATGGCGAGGACGAGCTCGGCGACCTGGTGGCCGGCCCGGTGCGGCTGCGGCGCGTCAAGGCGTGCACGCGCTGCCGTATCACCACGACCAACCAGGCGACGGCCGAGGTGGAGGGCGACGAGCCCCTGCGCACGCTGAAGACCTATCGCTGGGACGCCGCGCTGCACGGCGTGACGTTCGGCCAGAACCTGGTCGTGGTCGAGGGGGCCGGAACGCTGCTGCGTGCCGGCGCCGAGCTGCATCCCGGGCCGTCGATCAGTCCTTGAGCGATACGTCGTCGCGGGTGCGGGCTGCCCACACCTGCGGCGAGCGATACGCATAGCGGAACATGGCGTACAGCGCCGGCACCACGAGCGGCAGCAGCACTGCGACCATGATCAGTGCGGTGCTGCCGGCGAGTGCCGCCGGCACGATCGTGATGAGGCTTGCGCCGAGCACCACCCAGCTCGCGCCGCTCCAGTAGCGTTGCGAGCCGAACGGGCGCTGCAGTGCGTAGCCCCACGTGGCGATGAGCAGCACGGCAGTCACCACCCAGTTGGCCATGGTGCGGAAGTCCACGGTGCCGCCGGCGCTGAGATTGGCGACCTCGCCGGCCACGATGGCGACGGTGAACAGCGCGGCGTAAGCGGTCCAGGCTTTCTTGATCACTGCCGCACGGCCTCGGGGTCAGTAGTGCGGCGGAACCTCGGCGGGAGTCGCTTCGCCGGCGCGCCCCTCGAGTTCCTCGAGCTGCTCGCGCAACCGCTGGTTCATGGCCAGTGTTGCGTCGAGCTGCTGCTGCTGGCGGTAGATGACGTCGCTCAGTTCCTGCACCGCACGCTCGAGGTGCGCGATCTTGAACTCGACGGTCTCGAGCCGCGTCATGTCCGGCGGCCGCACCTTCGACGCCGAGCGCGATCTCGAGGGCGCCCTCGTGGCAGAGTCCCTGCGTGCGCGCCTCGACGTAGGCCTGGGCCGCCTGCGGGGTCAGGTGCGCGGGGGCCTCTTCGATGTCTTCGGCGCGGGTCATGGGATTGTTCCAGGTCGGTACGTCGATCGGGGAAGCGCAGTCAACGAGCGATGCTGCGCCCGCCGCGCAGCAGGAACGTGCAGATGGCGAGCCCCACGAGCAGCGCCACGACCTCGCCGGTGAGGCCGCCGAGCCGCGGGTCCATCGACTTCGGCGCCAGGCCCGCGGCCACGAGACCCGCCACCGCGACGCCCGCGAGGCCCTCGCCGGCGACCAGGCCGGAGGCGGCGAGGATGCCGGGATCGCTCGCGCCTTCGGCAGCGGTGCACGATTGCGTTCCACCAGCGCCCGCACGCAGCCGCCGACGAACAGCGGCGCCATCGTCGCGAGCGGCAGGTACACGCCGATCGCGAATGCGAGGCCGGACACGCCGCACAGCATCGCGCCGATCGCCAGGCCCGCGCCGGTCAGCACCAGGTCCCACGGCAACTCGCCCGACAGCACGCCTTCGATGATGGTCTTCATCAGCGTCGCCTGTGGCGCCGGAATCTCGGCCGAGCCGAACTCGTAGGCGTGGCCGAGCAGCAGCACGGTTGCCGCCACGGCCCAGCAGGCGAAGGCCGCGCCGATCAGCTGCCCGAGCTGCTGCCGTGCCGGCGTCGCGCCGACCAGCCAGCCGGTCTTGAGATCCTGCGAGATGTCGCCCGCCTTGCTGGCGGCCACCGCGACGATGGTGCCGACGGTCAGCACGCCCGCGCGTGCGCCGGCGTCCACCCAGCCCGCGGCCGCGAACACCGATGCGGTGCCGAGCAGCGTGACGAGCGCGATGCCCGAAGTGGGCTGCGACGAGACGCCGACGATGCCGACGATGCGTGCCGCCACCGCGACGAACAGCACGCCGAACACGCCCACGCCCGCCGCGAGCACCGCGCGTTGCACGGTACCCATGTCGCCCGCGAACACGCCGGGCACGAACCCTGCGACCAGCACCACCAGCGCCACGCCGCCGAGCACGAAGCCGCCGGGCACATCGCGGTCGGTGCGCACCATCGATCCCGCGGCCGACGCATCGCTGCCACGCAGGCCGCGCGCCACCGACAGGAATGCGTCGGCCATCGTCGGCAGGCCGCGCAGCACGGTGAGGATGCCTGCCGTGGCGACCGCGCCGGCGCCGATGTAGCGCACGTACTTCGACCAGATGTCGCCGGCCGACATGTCCGCGATGAGGCGAGTCGTCTCCGGGTAGAGCGGGCTGCTCATGGCGGCGCCCATCCAGGCGATGAGCGGCGTGATGGCGAGCGCCGAGATCACCGCGCCCGCGACGCACACCGCCGCCTGCCGGTAGCCGAGGATGTAGCCCACGCCGATCAGCGCCGGGGCGATCTCGAGCGCGAGTTCTGCCTTCGGCAGCACCGGCACGGCCATGCGCAGCTCGTCCGGAATCAGGTAGGCGAGGGAGATCAGCAGCTTCACCGCCGCGCCCACCGCCATGCCGCGGAAGATCCACGCACTGGCGCTGCGCGCGTCGCTGCCTTCCCGCGTCGTGGCACGCAGCACCTCGGCGCACGCCGTGCCTTCGGGGTACGGCAGTTCGTCGTGCGCCTGGACGATCAGCAGGCGACGCAGCGGCACCATCGCGGCGATGCCGAGCACCGCGCCGAGGAACGCCAGCGTCACGACCTGCAGGTACGGCGGCACCATGCCCCACAGGAACAGCGCCGGGATGGTGAAGATGGTGCCGGTGGCGAGCGAGGTGGACGCCGAGGCGACCGTCTGCGACAGGTTGGCCTCGAGGATCGTGCCGCGCGTGCGCAGCAGGCTGAACACCGCCACCGTCATGACCGCGGCCGGGATCGAGGCCGACACGGTCATGCCGACCCGCAGCCCGAGGTAGGCATTGGCGGCACCGAACACGATGCCGAGCACGACGCCGACCGCGACCGCCTTGAGGGTGAATTCGGCGACTTCGCCGGAGACCTGTTGCATGGGGGCGCATCATGACGCAGCCGGATGTCGAAAAGGAATCGGCAGCGCACGCCGGCGATGGCATCATCGCGCACCGACACGATCGAGGGTCGCCATGATCGAGCAACGTCACGTCGCTGCTGTCGTCCTCGCCGGGCACGACCCGCGAGCTGGTCAGCCTGCACTTCGGGCCGGCCGATCGCGGCCGCAAGGTGTTGATCCAGGCGTCACTGCACGCCGACGAAGTGCCCGGGTTGCTGGTGGCCCATCACCTGCGGCTGCGGCTCGCCGAACTCGAGGCCCGCGGCGCGTTGCGCGGCGAGATCGTGCTGCTGCCATTTGCCAACCCGGTCGGGCTGTCGCAGTGGGTGCTGCAGTCGCACGAAGGGCGCTTCGACCTGGTGAGTGGCGAGAACTTCAACCGTCATTACGCGGACGTCGCGGCGCGGGCCGCCGAAATCCTGGTGCCACGGCTCGCGCGCGGTGCGAACGTGGACATCGGGGATGCGCGCGCATCGCTGCGACAGGCTTGTGCCGAGCTGCCGGCCGTGACGGAGCTGCAGAGCCTGCGTCGCGCGCTGCTCGGGCTCGCCATCGACGCCGAGCTGGTGCTTGACCTGCATTGCGACAACGAAGCGGTGCTGCACCTCTACACCCTGCCGGCCCTGTGGTCGGAAGTCGAGCCGCTGGCGCGGCTGACTGGCAGTCGCGCAGTGCTGATGGCCGACGTTTCCGGCGACGAGCCGTTCGACGAGGCCTGTTCCGCTGCCTGGCCGCGGCTGGCGGCGGCCCTGTCGACGCGGCTCGGCCGGCCCATCGAGCTGCCGCCGGCCTGCGTCGCAGTCACCGTGGAGCTGCGCGGCGAGCGCGACGTCACGCATGAGCTCGCGGCCGCGGATGCGGAGGCGCTGCTCAGTTCCTCGCATGGCGCGGGCTGGTCGCGGGCCCGCAGCCGGCATTGCCCGATCTCGCCTGCGAGCCCACGCCCCTCGCCGGGTCGATGCCGGTGCTGGCGCCCCGCGGCGGCGTGCTGGTGCACGCGGTGCCGCTCGGGGCGCGGGTAAATCGCGGCGAAGTCGTCGCCGAGATCGTCGACCCGCTGAGCGGCGGCGTGACTCGGCTCGAGAGTCCGACCGACGGCGTGCTGTACGCACGGGAGAGTCGGCGCTTCGTCCTCGCCGGCACTCGAGTGCTCAAGGTCGCGGGACGGGAGCCAGTGCGCAGCGGCAAGCTGTTGTCCGACTGACCACGGCCGGGGCGCTGCCGCCGGACTGCGAGTAGTCCGGGTTCGTTTAGAATCGCGGCCTCGCATGCCTGCGCCCACATTATCCGGAGTCTGCATGTCCTTCGCTCGCCTCGGCGGCGGCCTCGCCGCCTGCCTGCTCGCCGTCGTCTGCTTCGCGGCGCCAGCCGCTCAGTCCGGTGGCGCTCGCCGAGGCACGTGCCCTGCGTGAGCGGGCCCTCGCCGACGACACCGCCTACGAGCTGGTGCGATCGCTGACCACGGAAGTGGGCCCCCGCCTCGCCGGCTCGCCGGGTGACGCGCGCGCGGTGGCGTGGGCCGTGCAGAAGCTGCAGGTGCTCGGCTTCGCCAACGTACGCACGGAGCCGGTGACGGTGCAGCGGTGGATCCGCGGCGAGGCCCGCGCGGAGATCGTGGCGCCCTGGCCGCAGGCGCTCGTCGTCGCCGCACTCGGCGGCAGCGTGGCCACGCCGGCCGACGGCATCGAGGCGGAGGTCGTGCCGGTGGCGTCGCTCGACGACCTCAAGGCGCAGCCGCCCGGGCGCATCGCGGGTCGCATCGTGTTTTTCAGCAAGCGCATGGAGCGCTCGCGCGACGGCAGCGGCTACGGCAAGACGGTGCCGCCGCGCGGCAGCGGCGCCGCCGAGGCCGCCAGGCTCGGCGCCGTGGCAATGGTGATGCGCTCGGCCGGCACGTCGGTCTCGCGAACGCCGCACACCGGCGCGCAGCGCTTACGCGGACGGCATCCCGTCGATTCCGGCCTTCGCGCTCTCGAACCCCGATGCCGACCTGCTCGAGCAGCAGCTCGCGAGCGGCCAGCCGGTCCGGCTGCGCGTGACGAGCACCTCGCGATGGGACGGCGAGTCGCGGTCGGCCAACGTGATCGGCGAGATTCCCGGCCGCGGCGCCCGCAAGGACGAGGTGATCGTGCTCGGCGCGCACCTGGACTCGTGGGACCTGGGCACCGGCGCGCACGACGACGCGACCGGCATCGGCATCATTGCCGCGGCGGCGAAGCTCGCCGGCGAAGCCGCGCCGCATCCGGCACGCACGATCCGCGTGGTGTTCTTCGCCAACGAGGAGTTCGGGCTGAGCGGAGCGAAGGCCTACGCGGCGAATCAGGCGGGCGCGCTGGACAAGCACGTGCTCGGCCTGGAGTCGGACCTGGGCGGCTTCGCCCCCTTCGGCCTGCTCGCCCGCGTGCCGCCCGACAAGCTGCCGCTGGTCCGCACGATCCACTCGGTGCTCGAGCCGCTCGGGGTCGCCTGGCTGGGCACCGAGGCGAACGGCGGTGCGGATGTGGGGCAACTGCGTCCGCTCGGCATGCCGGTCATGGACCTTGCGACCGACGCGGAGCCGTACTTCGACCTGCACCACACTGCCAACGACACCTTCGACAAGGTCGATCCGTTGCTGGTGCGCCGCAACGTCGCCGCGTACGCCGTGATTGCGTACCTCGCCGCGCAGGCGGAAGGTGGCTTCGGTCGCCTGCCGCTGGCGATCAAGTACGGCGCCATAGCCCGATGAGTGACCGCGTGGACACGGACGCAGCGCAGACCTTCGAGCCGCTGCTCGGCGAACTGCGGCGCGGCCCGATCGCCAACAACGGGGAATGGCTCGGGCGCCTGGTGGACGAGCTGCGGCCGCGCCGCGGCGCGAGCGTGGAGGCAGTCGGCCGAACGGTTCCGCCTGCTGGTGCGCGCGCTGGAGCAGCGGCCGGACGATGCCGCGGCGCTCGGCTCGCACGTCGCTACCTTGCTCGCATCGCGCCTGCATCGGCTGCTGTACGCAGACCCGGGTGCGCTGTCCCACCAGGGCTTTGCCAGTGGCCTTTTGCGTCGCGTGCTCGGCCGGCTGTTGCCGCCGGCGGTCGACGAGCACTACCTGCGCGACCTGGTGGCAGAGGCGTTCGACTGGCGCGACGATCACCTCTGGATGCGGGCGGTGCCGCGCGAGGATTGGGACGCGTTGCTGCGCGTGATCGGCGTGGATGCACCGGGTTTCGCGCCGGCGCGGCAGAAGTGCCGGCACGAGGCGCTCGAAGCGATGCGGCTCGCCTCCGTGCGGCTTGCGGCACTCGGCACCGACATGGCGCTGATGCAGTACCTGCCTGAGCTCGCGCGCCACGAGTCGCCGTTCCTGGTGCAGGTCGGCGAGACGGACGCCTTCATCCTCGGGCAGCTGGGAGAGGCGCCGGCCGACGACGGCCACCTCGAGGTGCTGCTGCAGCAGTGCGAGGACTACGTCGACCGGATCCGACGCCGCTCGCGCGAGGCGGGTGTCAGCGTCGACCTCGTGTACCTGCTGGCCCGCATCGAACAGACTACCGCCCGGCTGCGGCAGCTGCGCGAACTGGTCGCGCCCGGGGATTCGGGCGTCGCCGATCCGGCCGCCGCCGGGCGCGCTCGCGCGCTCGATTTCTTCCTGCAGCTCGTCAGGCAGGAAAACCGCCGCAACAGCGTGCGCGACCTGTTCCGCGGCACCATCGAGCTGCTGGCGCGGCGCGTGACCGAGCAGGCGAGCCGCTCGGGCGAGCACTACATCACCGAGTCGCGCAGCGAGTTCGTGGCGATGTACCGCGCGGCGGCCGGCGCGGGCTTCATCATTGCCGTGCTGGCGCTGGCCAAGATCCACATTGCGCGGCTCGAGTTGCCGCTGCTGTGGGAGGGCGTGGCCTTCAGCCTGAACTACGGACTCGGCTTCGTGCTGATCCACGTGCTGCACCTGACCATCGCCACCAAGCAGCCGGCGATGACCGCTACCACGCTCGCGGCGTCGCTCGACGGTCGCGACAGCCGCGACGCGCGGCTCGATGCACTGGCTGAACTCGCCGCCGAGGTGAGCCGCACGCAGTGGGTCTCCATCGCGGGCAACGTCACGATCACCATGCTCACGGCGTTCGCCATCGCCCTGACCGCCATCCAGTTCGTCGGCTGGGAGGCGGCGGACCCGCAGAAGGCCGCGCACCTGCTGCACGACCTGCACCCCTGGCACAGCCTCGCGCTGCTGCACGCAGCAATCGCCGGCGTGTACCTGTTCCTGAGCGGCCTGATCTCCGGCTACTACGACAACCAGGCGCTGTACCACCGCATCCCGCAGCGGCTGCGGCGGATGAAGTGGCTGCGCACCGTACTCGGCCCCGAGCGCCTGGCGCGGCTCTCGACCTACGTCGAGCACAACCTCGGCGCGCTCGCGGGCAACTTCCTGTTCGGCTGCATGCTCGGCTGCACGCCGATCCTGGGCGAGCTGCTGGGGCTGCCGCTCGACATCCGCCACGTGGCGTTCGCCTCCGCGAACTTCGCCTACGGCCTCGTCGGACTGCAGTTCGGCGTGACGCCGGCGACGGTCGTGGTCACGCTGGCAGGCGTGCTGCTGGTCGGGCTGGTGAACCTGGCGGTGAGCTTCAGCCTGGCGCTCAAGGTGGCGCTGCGTTCGCGCGGCATCACGCCCGAGCAGACCGAAGGCCTGTGGGGCCGGGTACTGCGGCGCTTCCTGGACCGCCCCCGCGACTTCTTCTGGCCGCCGGCCGCGGAGCCGGCTGCGTGATGCGTGATTGAGCTGCGTCTAATGTCCGCTGTCACCCATTCTCAGTCCGGCATTCAACACAGGGAGGCTCGCCGATGCGCATGCCCTGAGCGTCATTCACGCAGCGTGGTGGCAGGGTTGCTGCTTGCAGGGTTGCCGGCGGTTGCCGTGAACGCCTCCCCGGACAGCGAGAGCGCGACCAGCGTTCCTGAGGCCGCGGAGGTGTGCCTGTCGTGCCACGCCATCGCCGCCGACGAGCCGGCGCTCGAGGGTCCGACGCTGTGGGGCGTGGTGGGCCGGCGCATTGCGAGCGCCGCGGACTTCGAATACTCGGATGCGCTGCGCAGGCAGGAAGGTGCCTGGGACCGCGCGACGCTCGACCGCTTCCTCGCGGCGCCGCAGGCCTTCGCTCCCGGCACGCAGATGACGCTCGGCGGCGTGCGCAACGCCACGGATCGCGCGGCCGTGATCGATTTCCTCGAAACGCTGCGCTGACTCCTGCTGGACGACACCCGTGTCCGCTACCGTTCTCCTCTTCCAGCAAGACGCCTATCTGCGTAATTGCACGGCCACGGTGATCGAGTCCGGCGAGCCTGGCGTGGTGCTCGATCGCACGGTGTTCTATCCGCTCGGCGGTGGCCAGCCCGGCGATACGGGCGTGCTGCGTGCCGCCGATGGCCGCGAATGGCGCGTGACCGACGCGCGCAAGGGGGAGGGTGGCCGCGTGCTGCACCTGGTCGAGCCCTCGACGTCGCCTCCCGCGCCGGGCACGACGGTCGAGGCGCACCTCGACTGGGAACGACGGCATGCCCACATGCGCATGCACACGTGCCTGCACCTGCTCGGTTCGGTGCTGCGCTTCGGCGTGACTGGCGGGCAAATCACCGCCGACAAGGGGCGGCTCGATTTCGACACCCAGGAAGAGATCGACCGGGATGCCGTGACTGCCGCGGTGAACGTGCTGGTGGCCGCCAATCACGCCGTCCACACGCTCTGGATCACCGACGACGAGCTCGACCGGCAGCCCGAGCTGGTGCGCACGCTGTCGGTGCAGCCGCCGCGCGGTGCGGGCCGAATCCGCCTGCTGGACATCGCCGGTGTGGACCTGCAGCCCTGTGGCGGCACACACGTCGCGGCGACCGGCGAGATCGGCCGGGTGGCGGTCACGAAGGTCGAGAACAAGGGCCGCCGCAACAAGCGGGTGTACGTGGCGTTCGAATAGGAGGGGACGGTCTGTTGTGTGTCCCCAGTCGGGGACACACAACGGACCGTCCCATCCGTCAGTGCCAGTCGCGCTGGAGGCGGCGCGCGGACAGCAGGAACAGCGTCGAGGCGATCACGTAGAACGACGTGCCGTAGAGGATCGCGTAGCGCAGCGAGTCCGTCCCGTAGCGCGTCGACAGCGCGTCCGAAAGTGCCCCGAGCGCTGCCGTGCCGATGCCGATGCCGATCAGGTTGTTGACGAACAGGAAAATCGCCGACGCGGTGGCGCGCATGTGCGGCGGCACGACGTGCTGGATCGCCGACAGCACCGGTCCGAGCCACACCAGGCCGAGCGCGGTGGGCACCAGGAACAGCGCGAACGACACCGCCAGCGAACTCGAGGTGACGGCACCGACGTAGAACGGGATCGTCGCCAGGAATGCCACGGCAGGGATGAGCGCGTAATAGTGCTTGCCTCTCGCACCGAGCCGGTCGGCGAGGGTCCCGCCGAGCCAGATGCCCGCCATGCCGCCGACCAGCAGGATCGCACCGAAATAGAGCGATGCCTCGAGCAGCGTGAGCCCATGGCTGCGCACGAAGAACGACGGCAGCCAGAAGAACATGCCGTAGCCCATCATCGAGGCGGCGGAGGCGCCGAACGACAGGCCCCAGAACGAGCGCTTGCCGAGCAGCACCCGCATCACCTCGCCGAATCGCGCGGGATGCGTGTGCACGGCCACGGGGTCGAAGCGGCCGCGCGCCGGCTCCTTCACGATGAGACTGAAGATCGGGGCGAGCACGATGCCAGCAATGCCGACCGCGATGAAGGCAGTGCGCCAGTCGATCATCGAGGCGATCACCCCGCCGAGCACGATGCCGAGGGCGCTGCCAATCGGCACGCCGAACGAGTACGCGCCCAGCGCTCGTGCGCGCTGATGCGGCGGGAAAAAATCCGCCACCAGCGAATACGCCGGGGCGACGCCGCCCGCTTCGCCGACGCCGACACCGAGCCGCGCGAGGAACAGCTGCCAGAAGTTCTGCGCCAGGCCGCACACCGCCGTCATCGCGCTCCACACCACCAGCGCAATCGTGATGATCCGGGTGCGATTGCTGCGATCGGCGAACAGCGCGATCGGGATGCCGAGCAGCGTGTAGAACAGGGCAAACGCCAGCCCGCCCATCAGGCCGAGCTGCGTGTCCGTCAGCCCCAGCTCGGCCTTGATCGGCACCGCGAGGATGCCGACGATCTGGCGGTCGATGAAGTTGAACGTATAGACGAGCACCAGCATCGCCAGCACCACCAATCGGTAGCGCGGCGACTCGGCAGCCGGGTCGTGTTCGCTTGATCCCCCCACGGCTGCGAAGTTAGCACGCCCCGGGGGAAGGGGGGAGGGGACGCTCTCTTGAGTGTCCCCGAGAGAGGGACACTCAAGAGAGCGTCCCCTCTCGCTCCTCCCGCCCCCCGTTATTGCTCATACCCGCGAATTTCTCGCCTGCGCGGTTTCCCTCCGCACAAGTAGCGTGCGTCCATGTCGCGTCGCGCACGAATCGTCCTGGCGGGTGTCCCGCATCACGTGACCCAGCGCGGCAATCACCGGCAGCAAGTCTTCTTCGACGATGCCGACCGACTGGCCTACCTCGACTGGTTGCGGCTTTATTCGACCGAGGAGGCGGTCAGCGTTCTCGCGTATTGCCTCATGCCGAACCACATCCACCTGGTGGCCGTACCGGCGAAACCCGATGCACTGCATCGAGCATTGAAACCGCTGCACGGACGCTACGCTCACCGCGTCAATCGGGAACTCGCGTGGCATGGCCACCTTTGGCAGGGTCGCTTTCACTCCGCACCGATGGACGAGTCGCATCTATGGGCGGCCGTGCGCTACGTCGAGCGCAATCCAGTGCGCGCCGGCCTGGTCGAGATCGCGCAGCGCTACCCGTGGTCGAGCGCCGCCGCGCACTGTGGCCTGAGGCACGATCCCGTGCTCAGCGCCGAGGCACGATGGCAACGGCAGATCGAGGCCGTGGGCGACTGGTCAGCTTGGCTCGCGGCCGGGGACACTCAGGAGACCGTCCCCTCCTAACGTGACGGTTCCCTGGCCAGGCTCACCGCCAGCGCGCCGTCCGTGCGCCGCAGCTCGAGGCGATTACCCTCCTGGTTACCCGTGGCGACCGTCTCCAGCGCCCGCAGGAACTGCTGCTCCTGCTCCATCACGCCTTTCTGTGCGCACACCTTGCGCGTAGCGGCCGCCGGGCCGAACGTCAGCGAGGAGCCCGACGCCTGGTACGTACCCATGAAGTTGTTGCAGCCGGCGGAGCCACCCACCTTGCCGCCGTCCGCGAACGCCATGGTCAGCGTCGTGTCGCGCAGCACGCTCACCACCGCCTGCTTGCCGTTGTTGTAGCCGGTGACGTTCCAGCTCGTGCCGGCCAGCTGCTGCGACTGCGGCGCGAAGCTCGCGAGCGCGGCGCCATCCGCGGCGACCAGTTGCAGCTTGCCGTCGACGACGCGGTAGCTGCGTGCGCCAGTCAGTCCCGACATGAACGCGCGCGACTGCTCCATCGTCTCCGGAGGACAGGCCATCATGGTCGCGGCGCCCGCCGGCTGCACCTCGAGCGTGCCTCCCGACGACTTGTACGGCGCGCTGAAGCGATTGCAGCCGTCGGAGCCGCCCGCTCGGCCGCCCTCGAAGCGCAGTGTCGGTGTTGCACCGGGGACCAGCGCGCGGCCGGCCAGTGACGACAGCACCCACGCCGTGCCCTCGAGGCTCGGGGCGTCAGCGGCGGCAGACATCGCGGTGCACGCCGACAGCAGGCCGGCCAGGGCGAGACTCGCGACCGCGAGTCGGGTGGACAGGTTCATGGCGAATCCTCAACATCAATGCAGGTAAACCGCCTCGAGCACGGCCAGCGGTTGGCCGGAGGCGCTGGACAGCTCGAGTCCTTGTCCCTGTATCGACCAGCGGCTCGCGGCCGCCAGCACCTCGAGCAGGATGCGTTGCCGTTCCTGCAGCGCCGCGGGACAGCTGGCGGCGTTCGCGGGCGGGTTGTCCGCCGGGCGTAGGTCCGCTGGGGGATCGAAGGTGATGCGCGGACCGTCGACCCGGTACCCGCCGTTCAGCCGCTCGCAACCCGCCGAGGCCGTGTAGCCGCCGCCCTCGCCGCGCAGGACCAGGTGCATCTCGCCTGAACCCTCGGCCGGCGCAACCGCTGCGCCCTTCAGACTCAGGATCTTCCAGTACTGGTTCGACAGGCTGGCGTGACTCATGGCGCGCTCGCAGGTCTGGCTCGGCCACAGGCCGACGAAACGGCGCACGACCACCGTCGGCACCGTGCCTTTGCCTTCCATCGGCGGGCGTCGCGTGAGCTCGCCGTCGAAGCTGGCCATCACCGGCGCGCCAGGCCCGGCTTTGTCCAGCGCCGTGTAGGCACGCTCCAGCGCGGGATAGTCGTCCTCCATGGCCACCGGGTAGGAGCGTCCGGTCATGCATTCCTCGAAGGTTGCCGCATTGGCCAGGTAGCGGAACATACCGTGCAGGCCGCGGCTCAGGTCGGTGGGTTGCAGGCGACCGTCACTCGACAGGTCGTACTTCGCGCCCTCGCCGGCCGGCTTCCCGTCGCTATCGAGCGCGCGCAGCGTACGCGGGCCGACGACCTCGAGCTGCATGGGCATTTCGCGGCCACCGTACAGCAGCAGCACTGGACGGCCCGGGTCGCGACGCCAGCGGCCGAGGTCGTCATCGCGCCCGGGCTTGTCCGCCAACGCGCGACCCAGGTGATACGTGCCGTCCGGCCACAGGTCGAGGTGCGCCGTGGAGTCGGCGCAGTCGGGGCAGGGCAGGGCGCCCGTGAAACTGGCCGGCAACTGCAGCTGGACAGAGTCGTCGGTCGCGCCCGCGGCCAGCGCGCGGGAGGCCACCAGCATCAGCAGGGCCGTAGCCCACGGCAGTAACGACTTCACCAGGCGATCCCTCGGCGCGTTCGTGGCAAACCGTGATTGTAGTGGCCGTTGTGGCGCCTGCCGAGCGCAGTCATCATGGTTGGTACCGGAGAGCCCCATGACCCCAGGCCTGATGTCGCGATCGTTCGCCGACCTGCGCTCGCGCTGGCGCGCGGCTCTTGGCTTCCACCTGCTGGTCCAGCTGCTCGGATTCGCACTCTTTGCGCCGCTCGCCACCCTGCTCGGGCGCCGCCTGGTGCTCGCTGCCGGCGACCCCGTGATCAGCAACTATGACATCGCGGGATTCGTGCTGTCGGTGCCTGGCGTGGCGTTCGTGCTGCTGGTCGCCGCGACCTTCATCGGCCTGCTGCTGGCCGAGTTCCTCGGGCACACCTGGATCGCAGGCCACGCGCTCGCACGCCGGTCACCGACCGTGACCGGCACGGTGGCGTTCGTGCTCGGCCGCTTGCCGCAGCTGCTCGCGCTGTCGTTGCGGGTGTTCCTGCGACTCGTGCTGCTGGCGCTGCCGTTCCTCGCCGTGGTGGCCGTCCTGTGGTTGACAACGCTCGCCGGGCACGATGTCAATTACTACCTTGCCGAGCACCCGCCCGAGTGGCAACGCGCCAAGCTGCTGGTCACGGTCCTTGCCGCGGGCTACGCGCTGCTGGCCGCGTGGCAGCTGGCGCGCTGGCTGTTCGCGATCCCGATCCTGGCGTTCGAGCACGCGACGCCGGCGCAGTCGCTGGCGCGGAGCGCCGAGATGACGCGCGGCCGGTTGCGGCAGATCGTGCCGCCGCCGGTACTGTGGTGGGTGCTGTTAACCGTGATCACGATCGCCATCACCTGGGCGTGCCGCCAGGTGTCGGACGCGGGCCTCGACTGGGCGGGCATCGACGTGCGGCGCGTGCTGCCGCTGGTCGCCGTGTACCTGGCCGTGTCGATCGTCGGCGGATTCCTCTATGGCGGCCTGGGCCTCGCCGGCCAACAGTTCCTGGTCCTGCGCCTGTACGCGGAGCAGCGGGATCCGGAGCGCGTGCGGGCGCTCGCCGAGAGTGCGGAACCCGAAGCACGGGTGCGCCGCACCGCCGGCCCGGCGATCCTCGCCACGCTCGCGCTGTTCGCAGCGTCACTCGGCATCGCCGGGTGGCTAGCGTCGCGCCTCGACCTGCAGCACGAGGTCGCGATCACGGCGCACCGCGGGGCCTCGGTCGCGGCACCCGAGAATACGCTTGCGGCATTCCGCGAGGCGATGGCCGCGGGCGCCACCTACGCCGAGCTCGACGTGCAGCACACGCGCGACGGCGAGGTCGTCGTCGTGCACGACGCGGACCTGATGCGCATGGCCGGTGACCCGCGGAAAGTGGCGGATCTCACCGCGGCGGAACTCGCCGCCATCGACATCGGGCGCAAGTACGACGCGAAGTTCGCGGGCGAAGTGCCGCCGACCCTCGCCGAGGTGATCCGCCTGGTGCGCGGACGCATGAAGCTCAACATCGAGCTCAAGTACAACGTGCCGGATCCCGGCCTCGCGCCGGCGGTGATCGAACTGCTGCGCCGCGAGCAGTTCCTCGACGACGTGGTGATCACCTCGCTCGACTATGCGGCGCTGAAGCAGGTCGAGGGCATCGAGCCGCGCCTGCGCACGGGCCACATCGTCACCGCGTCGGTCGGCAACGTGCTGCGGACCGAGGCCGACTTCCTCAGCCTCAGCTCGGCGCAGGCGTCGGCCTCCCTGGTGCAGCGTGCGCATCGGGCCGGCAAGGAAGTGCACGTCTGGACGGTGAACACCCCCGAGGTGGTGGTGCGAATGATCGAGCGCGGCGTGGACAACATCATCACTGATGATCCGGCACTGGTGGCACGCGTGGTGCGCGACCGCAGCGCCCTGGAGAACGCGGAGATCCTCGGGCTGCGCCTGCGCGTGCTGTTCGCGAAGCCGCCGCGCGAGCTGGTGGATCCCGCGGCGGTGGAGACGCTTTGACCGTGGCCGCGCGCCCCAGGTTTCGAATCCCGCCGCAGGTCGCGGCCGAAAGGACCAGCATGGACCGTCCCGCAAAGTTGTTGTTCGCAGCTGTGGCAGCTGTGGCAGCCGTGGCAGCTACTCTGGTCGCTGCCACGCCTGCCCACGCGGACGAGGAGTTCAATCCGTTCGCGGCCCGCGAGGTCGCGCCGACAGACACCGATCGGCTCATAGTGCGATTGCGCGCCGGCGGGCCGGGAATCGCAGCGGCCAAGCCGGAGCTGGTCGCCGCCTCGTTGGCCGAGCGCGTGGCCGCGGTCGCCGAGCGGGCAGGCGTCAAGACGCGCAACCTGCGGCAGCTCGGCAACAGCATGCAGGTCGTGCAGGTGGACCTGGCGGCTTCCGGTGGCACCCTCGGCGCTGCGCTGCTGCGGCTGCGCGCCGATCCCGCCGTCGAGTTTGCCGAGCCGGACGCACGCATGCGGCCGCATCGGGTGCCGAACGATCCGGGCTTCGTCGAGCAATGGTCGCTGCAGCCGCCGGTAGCGACGACCAATGGCCGCACCGCCTCCGCCGTGGATGCAGTGGCCGCCTGGGACACCACCATCGGCTCTCCCGGCGTGGTCGTGGCCGTGCTCGACACCGGCGTGCGCTTCGATCACCCGGACCTGCGGCGTGTCGCGGAGGGCGGCAAGCTGCTGCCGGGCTACGACTTCGTCGGCACGGATTCGAGTGGCACGGCGCGGGCCGCCAATGATGGTGACGGCTGGGACCCCGATCCCTCGGACCCGGGCGACTGGATCTCGTCGCAGGACCGCCTGCTCGCGCAGTTCGCGAACTGCAGCCTCGACGACAGTTCGTGGCACGGCACGCGCGTCGCCGGGATGCTGGCGGGACTCACCGACAACCAGGCCGGCATCGCGGGCATCGGCTGGGGCAACCTCATCCTGCCGGTCCGGGTGCTCGGCAAGTGCGGCGGCTACGTCTCCGACATCATTGCCGGCATGCGCTGGGCGGCGGGCCTCGCGCAGCCGGGCGTGCCGTCCAACCCCACCCCCGCGCGCATCCTCAACCTTAGCCTCGGCGGCGAGGGCGCCTGCTCCAGCGCCTACCAGGCTGCCGTGGACGAGGTCACGGGCAGCGGCACGCTGGTGGTGGTTGCGGCGGGCAACGACGGCTCGCTCGTCGACCAGCCGGCCAATTGCCGCGGCGTCGCCGACGTGACCGGCATCCGGCACGCGGGCACCAAGGTCGGCTTCGCCAACCTCGGGCCGGAGGTCACCATCGCGGCCCCGGGAGGCAATTGCGTCAATGTCGGTGCCGGCGAGCCGTGCCTGTTCTCGCTCGATACGACGACCAACTTCGGCAGCACGTCTCCGGGAGCGAACGGCTACACGGACCGCGTCACGAACATCAACGTCGGCACCAGCTTCGCCGCGCCGATCGTGTCCGGCGTTGCGGCGTTGATGGCTTCGGTGAACGGCAGCCTGGCGCCCGCGGAACTGATCGAACGCCTGCAGGCGACGGCGACGCCGTTCCCCGTCTCGAGCAGCGCCACCGTGCCGACCTGCCGCGTGCCGCTGAGCGACGCCGACACGCAGCTGTCGGAGTGCAACTGCACGACGGCGACCTGCGGCGCCGGCATGGTGAACGCGCCGGGTGCCGTTGCCGCCGCGTTGCGGCCGATTGCGGTAGTGGCGGGACCGTCCAGTGCCGAGGCCGGCAGCACGGTAACCCTGTCGGGCGCCGGCAGCCTGGCTGCCGACAGTCGCACCGTCACCAGTTTCGCGTGGACGCTGGTGAGCGGCTCAACCTCGCTATCGGCGCTGGCGGGGCCGACGACATCGTTCGTCGCGCCGGCCTTCAGCGGCGACGTCGTGGTGCGACTCACCGTCACCGACGACGCCGGCCGAACCGACGCCGTAACCACGTCTGTGCGTATTTCAGGTTCCGCGGCGCCACCGCCGATCGTGGTGCCGCCGTCCATCGGCGGCGGTGGTGGCGGATGGGGGCGGTGGCGGGGCCGCGCCGATCTGCTGCTGCTGGTGCTGGCCGCCTTGCCTGGGTTGCGTTGGACTCGCCGCGCCGTGCCGAGCCGTTAGCGCCGGAAGAACTTCACCAGCGGCGTGAGGCGCAGCGGCTTGCCGCGGCCGAGCCAGTGCCAGCCGAGCAGCGCGGTCCAACCACCGGCCGCGGCCAGCGCGAGCAGCACTGCGGCGACGAGGCGCGGCAGCGACCCGGTCGTGTCCGGCACGACGATGGCCGCGGCGATCGTGGTTGCCGCGGCAAACGCCGCGAGTGAGATCTGTCCGCCGAGCGCGTGCAGGCGCGCCGGCACCTGGTCGAGTTGCGGCGTCACGGCGCGGACCATGATGTTGCCGGTCTCGAAGTCGTGCAGCAGCTGGTCGACCTGGCCGGGCACGGTGCGCAGCATCGAGCCGACGCCCGACGCCTCGCTCATCATTTCGCCCAGGATGCGCTGCGGCGACAGCCGCTGCTTCGCGATCTCGTCGAGGAACGGCCGGGCGATGCCGATGATGTCGACGTCCGGGTGCAGCGTGCGGATGATGTCCTCGAGCGTCGCGGCGGACTTGCCCAGAATCGCCATGTCGCGCGCGAGCTTGATGCGGTGCTTGCCCGCGGCCCGGGCGAATTCCTCGATGAAGCCCGCCGAGTCGTACTCGCCGAAGCTCGCCACCATCAGGTGCTGCGAGCGGATGCGCTCGATGTCGGCCTTGAGCTCGTTCAGGTTCACGCGCTGCGTCGGCGTGCCCATCTTGAGCAGGATGCGCGCGACCGTGGTCGAGTCATTCGCGATGGTGGCGACCGCGAGCGTGACGATGTCGTCGCGCTGCTCGGGCGTGACGCGCCCCACCATCCCGAGGTCGATCATGCACAGCCTGCCGTCCTCGCCGTACAGCAGGTTGCCGGCGTGCGGATCGCCGTGGAAGACGCCGTCCACCAGCACCTGCTTGAACGCGCTGTAGACGACCTCGTTCACCACCGCCTGCGCCGCGGGGCTCTTTGGCGCCAGCTTGCGGATCGGCTGGCCGGCGAAGAACTGCATGGTCAGCACGGTGCGGGTCGACAGTTCCGGATAGGGGCGCGGCACCGTCACCTTGCGCGTCGGATCGAGGTTGCGCTGGAACTCGAGCAGGTTCGCCAGCTCCTGGTGGAAGTTGAGCTCCTTGAGCACCCCCTTTTCGAATTCCTCGACGATGGCGACGACGCCCGCCAGCTGCATCTCGTCGATGCTGGCCTCGAGGATCTGCGCACCGAGGTAGAGCAGGTCGAGGTCGGAACGCATCGTGG
Source organism: uncultured Gammaproteobacteria bacterium (assembly GCA_963731105.1). Lineage (GTDB taxonomy): Bacteria > Pseudomonadota > Gammaproteobacteria > Steroidobacterales > Steroidobacteraceae > RPQJ01. The sequence continues at coordinate 35,956 of CAVSUM010000029.1, read as the reverse complement.
CCTCGATGCCGGGCCGCTGTACCTTCACCACCACATCGTCGCCTTCCCGCGTGCGCGCGCGGTGCGTCTGCGCGATCGAAGCGGTGCCGAGCGGCTCCTGCTCGAACGATGCGTACAGGTCCTCGAGTTTGCCGCCAAGGCTTTCCTCCACCTGGGAACGGATCGCGTCGAACGGCAGCCGCGGCGCGTTGTCCTGCAGCGTCTCGAGCGCCTCGATCCACTCGGGCGCGAACAGGTCCTTGCGCATCGAGAGGATCTGTCCGAGCTTGATGTAGGTCGGGCCCAGCGCCGCGAGCAGCTTCGCGAAGCGCACTGGCGCGCTTGCCTCACGCAGGGCAGCGTCGCCCTCCGGCGGCTTGTCGAACAGCCGGCCGAGCGGGGTGCGCATCAGCCAGGGCCCGAAGCCGTGTCGCGCGACGATCATGGCGACGGTGCGCAGGCGGCCGAGATCGCGCATCGCGACCCCGACGAGGGACGGGGCGGCTTTGGTCTGGGTCACGGGCAGGTTTCCTGGTGGGAGGGGACGGTCTCTTGTGTGTCCCCGAGCGGGGACACACAAGAGACCGTCCCCTACTTGCCGATCCGTCCCGGCGCGAACCGCCACAGGAACAGCGTGGCGACGAAGCCGAGCGAGCTGGCCGCGAGGAAGAACAGCATCATCGGGCCGTAGCCGGCTGGATTGTCCGCGCCCGCACCGTTGACGTCGTTGAGCCAGCCTGCGAACAGGTTCGAGCCGGCGATCGCGGCGTTCTGCAGCACCCACATCATGCCGAGCGCCGTGCCGAAGCGACGCGTCTCGACCAGCTTGCTTGCCATCGGCCACATCGCCGCACCCACCAGCGAATAGCTCAGGCCGATCAGGGCCATGCCCACGTACGGGTTACCGCCGACGAACTGCAGCGAGACGAACGCGGCGGGCAGCAGGAACGAGCCCCACACCAGGATCGCGGAGTAGCGTCCGGTGCGGTCGCAGAGCCAGCCGAGCAGTGGCGTCGAGACGATGCTGGTGAGGAAGATCAGGCTGTTCATCTGGCCGGCCTGGTCGAGCGGCAGGCCGAACACGTGCTGGAAATACTTGATCGAGAACGTGCTGCGGAAGGCGAGGATGCCTGCGTACCAGAGCACGCACAGCGCGACGAGCGCCCAGTACGCCTTGTCGAAATGGAGCACGTCGCGCCAGTTGAATCCCGGCGTCGTTGCGTTCCGGTGCGTTGACCTCGACGACGCGTGTGCGGCGCTCATACCACCAGTAAGCAAGCGCGGCGGCAAAGCTCGTGGCGGCCACCGCAGCCGCCACCAGCAGCGGCGGCTGCCAGCCAGCGGCATACACGCCCGGCAGCCAGGTCGGCGACAGGTCCGCGCTCAGCGAGCCGACCCGGCCCATGGCAAGGGTCAGGCCCATCGCGAGCGCCGTATAGCGGATCGGGAACCACAGTGCCACGACCGCCAGCGTCGCGATGCTGAAAGTCTCGGCGCCGATGCCGTACAGCAGGCGGCCCGCGGCCATCAGGTAGAAGCTCGGCGCCGCCGCCGTGAGCAGCGCGCCCAGCAGGCAGATGCCCGCGGTAATGGCCGCCATGCGGCCAATGCCATAGCGGTCGACCAGGATACCGCCCACCAGCACCAGTACCACGTTCGGGATGCTGTAGATCGCATTCAGCATGCCGATCTGCGTGTCGGTGAAGCCGAGCTGGCTCGACAGCAGCTCTGCGACCGGCGCGATCGAATCGTAGACGTAGAAGTTGCCGAACATGGCCAGCGCGGTGAGCGCCATGGCCGTCCAGCCCATGCGATCAGTGATCTGCGGGCGGTTCATGGCGCGGCGTAGACGGGCGTGCCGTCCACCCACGTCGAGAGTACCCGGATCCGCGGCAGCTGACTGGCTGGCACCGACAGCGGATCCGCATCGAGCAGCACGAAATCCGCACGTAGCCCGGGCTCGAGTCGACCGACTTCGCGCTCCATGAACCCGGCCCAGGCGGCATCGCTCGTGAAGCCACGCAGCGCTTCGGTGGCAGTGAGCCGCTGGTCGGGCAGCCAGCCGCCGGGCGGCTCGCCGTCGAGGTCCTGGCGGGTCACGGCCGCGTACAGGCCAAGGCGCGGATCCGCGGACTCGACCGGGAAATCCGAACCGAGTGCGAGCCGCGCGCCGGATTGCGCGAAGCGTCGCCAGGCATAGGCGCCGGCCAGACGCTCGCGGCCGAGCCGCTCTTCGGCCCAGGGCATGTCGGAGGTCGCGTGCGTCGGCTGCATCGAGGCGACCAGGCCCAGTGGCGCAAAGCGCGGGATGTCCGCTGGCGATACGACCTGCGCGTGCTCGATGCGCCAGCGGTGGTCGGTGCCGGTGCCGGCACCGAGCACGATCGCGTAGTCGTCCAGCACCAGCCGGTTGCCGCGGTCGCCGATCGCGTGCGTCGCAACCTGCAGGCCGCAGCCACGCGCCTTGCGCATGCCGTCGAGCAGCTTCGCCGGCGGCGTGACCAGCAGGCCGCGATTGCTGCGATCGTCGCTGTAGGGCTCGAGCAGCGCCGCCCCGCGCGAACCCAGCGCGCCGTCGGCATAGAATTTCACGCCCGCCATGCGCACGCGCCCGGACGGATGCTGGTACGGGCCCTGCCGGCACAGTTGCTCGAGCGCAGCGGCATCGCCATCCGCGTAGGCGACCACGCGCAGCGTGAAGCGTCCCTCGTCGGCAAAGCGCCGGTAAAGATCGAGGTCCGCGACCGACGTGCCCATGTCGTGCACCCCGGTGAGGCCGACGCTAGCGGTTGCGGCGATGGCGCGTCGCAGGGCCTCGGCGCGATAGGCATCGTCGGGCGGCGGCACGGCCTGCTGCACGAGGTCGGTGGCCGCATCGACGAATACCCCGGTCGGCCGCGTGTCCGTGCGCACGATCTGCCCGCCGTCCGGTTGCCAGGTGCCGCTGAGATCACGTGTCGCGTACCGCAGCGCCGCGGAATTCGCCCAGCCGGCGTGGCCATCGATGCGCTCGAGCCAGACCGGACGATCGGGAAAGGCCGCGTCGAGATCCGCGGCGGTCGGGAACGCCTGCTCGGGCCAGTCGTTCTGGTCCCAGCCGCGCCCAAGCAGCCACGCGTCCGGCGGCAGGGTCGCCGCGAATGCCGTCAAGCGTGCGACGACCTCTGCCTTGCTGCGCGTACCGACCAGGTCCGCACGCATCAAGGCGAGCCCCAAGCCCATCAGGTGCGCATGTGCGTCGACCAGGCCCGGCACCACCGTGGCGCCATGCGCATCGTGCAGGGTTGCGCCCGGTGCCTGCGCCAGCACTTCTTCGCGCCGGCCGACCGCGATGATGCGGCCGGTTGCATCCCAGGCCAGCGCCTCGGCGGCTGGCCGCGAGTCGTCCAGGGTGTGAATGCGCGCGTTGACCAGCGCACTCATGGCGGCCGGCGCAGGCGACGCGGCGTGGGCACCGCCCGCGATCACGGCGGTGAGCAGAACGGCGCTGACGGGGTGGTGCAGGCGCAAGCTACATCACCTCCGCGCGCTGCTCGTCGGCCCTCAGGCCAAGGTTGCCGTAGCGGTGATAGTCGGTGCTGATGCTCTGTTCGCGCACGTACCAGAGCAGTTCCAGGCGACCTTCCGCCGACACCGGCACGCTCACCACGCAGCCATTCGCGGCGTTGCCCGCCTGCAGGACTTCGAGCGACGCGCGGTCCGGCGCCGCGTAGCGCACGCGGTCCACTTGTCCCCCGGCGATCGCCTGTGCCAGTTGCGCGTCGCTCTCCTCGACGAACTCGATCGCCCCGGCCCACGATTCAGTCAACTGCTCGAGCAACTCGATGAGGATGAGGGGACGGTCTCTTGTGTGTCCCCGAATCGGGGACACACAAGTGACCGTCCCCTCCGGAGGAATGCTGATCACCACTCTGCAGCCCGCCACGTGCGCCGCACAGGCGCGACCGAAGACGTCGAACGCCGTGTCATCCGCGTGCACGCGCACCCGCACGCTGCCCAGCGGCAGGTAGCGCCGCACGTTGTCCTGGCCGACCAGCCGGAAGTGATCGTGCTCGGCGCCGAATTCCTCGCGCTGGTTGCGTTCGTAGCTCAGCGCCGCGGCGACGATCTGCGCGCTCCCATCGAACGGGTCCGATTGCAGCCCGCGACACAGCGCCGCCAGTGTCGGCGTCTGTGGCAGCACGCCGTCGTGCGGCGTCGGCACATCTGCGAAATCCATGAACTGCGCGACGTAGTTCGGCCCGCCCGCCTTCATGCCAGGCCCGAAGCCCGACCTGCCCATGCCGCCGAACGGCTGGCGCAGCACGATCGCGCCGGTGGTGACGCGGTTGATGTACAGGTTGCCGGCGCGGATGTGCCGCTTCCAGTAGTCCCACTCGCGTTCGTCGAGGCTCTCGAGGCCGCTGGTGAGTCCGTAGCCGGTCTGGTTCACGAGCGCGACCGCCTGGCTCAGCGTCTCGAAGCGCATCACCGCGAGCACCGGGCCAAAGAACTCGGTCAGGTGCGTGTAGCTGCCGGGGCGCACGCCGTATTTCACGCCGGGCGTCCACAGGCACGGGTTGCCGTCGACCGGCTGGGGCATCACGGCCCATTCCTCGCCGGGCTCCAGCACCTTGAGCGCCGTCTCGAGGTCGCCGGACGGCGGCTTGATCATCGGCCCCATCTTCGTGTCGAGCTCCCACGCCGACCCGACCTTCATGCTCTGCACGGCTTCGCACAGCGAACGGCGAAAGGCCGGATCGTCGTACACCTCGGCCTGCAGCAGCAGCAGCGAGGTCGCCGAGCACTTCTGCCCGGCATGGCTGAACGCCGAGTGCAGGATGTGCTTGATCGCCTGGTCGCGGTCGGACACCGCGGTGACGATCGTGGCGTCCTTGCCGCCGGTCTCGGCGAACAGGTTGAGCCGCGGGTTGTCGCCGAGCATGGTGAGCGCGGTCTCGGTGCCGCCGGTGAGGATCACCGCGTTCACCTGTGGATTGTTGACGAGCTTGCGGCCCTCCTTGCCGCCCGAGCAGGGCAGGAACTGCAGCGCACGCTTGGAAACACCCGCGCGCCAGAAGCACTGGCACATCTCCCAGGCCACCAGCACGGTGTCGGAGGCGGGCTTGATGATCACGGTGTTGCCGGCCGCCAGGGCTGCCGCGACGCCGCCACAAGGAATGGCGATCGGGAAGTTCCACGGCGGCACGACCACCACCACGCCTTTCGGCCGTGCCTGCAGCGTCGGCATCTGCTGCCACCAGCGTGCCGTGTCGCGGTAGAACTCGAGGAAGTCGATCGCCTCGGAGATCTCCGGGTCGGACTCCATCGGCGTCTTGCCACCGTCGGCCAGTGCCGCGCCCATGAGGTCGGCACGCGCGATGCGCAGTTGCTGCGCAACCTTGCCGAGCAACTCGAAGCGCTGCCCGACAGCCATCGAGCGCCAGCCGTCGGGATCGGCGGCCGCGCATTCCACCGCACGCGCCACATCGGCGTCGGTCGCCTGGCGGTAACGGCCCACCACGACGCCGGGTCGCGACGGATCGAGGCAGTCGCGCACGGACCGACCCTCGAGCACTTCCTCACCTGCGATCACCAGCGGCACCTGCACGGCTTGCTCGCCGTGGCGCGAATGCCACTGCGCCACGATCCGCTCGACCCACTCGCCATTCTGCGGCAGTGCGAAGTCGGTGTCGGGCTCGCTCTCGAGGTGCTGCCAGCCGCGGGCGATGGCCGGTGGCACGGCGGGTGGCTGGTTGCGATCCTGATCGCGTCGTGGCGCGTCGCTGGTCGTCGCGATCGCGTCGAACGCGGCGAGGAAGCCCTGCTCGAGCTGCCGCCACTCCGGCCCGTCCACCTCGATCTTGAACGCGTGGCGCAGGAAATTCTCCGGGCCGGTGTTCTCGTCGAGCCGCCGGATCAGGTAGCCGATCGCGTTGATGAAGTTCTCGCGACGACAGGCTGGCGCGTACAGCAGCAGGTTGTTCGACAGCTCGAACAGCGCGCGGCGCTGGGCGTTGGCCATGCCCTCGAGCATCTCGAACTGCACCTTGTCGAACGCATCGCGTTCGTGTGCCAGTACCAGCCCGTAGGCGAGGTCGAACAGGTTGTGCGAGGCGATGCCAACGTTCATCGCGGCAAGGTTCGCGGGCTCCATCACCGCGTGCACCATGCGCTTGTAGTTGGCGTCGGTCTCGCGCTTGCTGCGGTACGGTGCCTGCGGCCAGCCACGTACCGACGACTCGGCGCGCTCGCTCTCCATGTTGGCGCCCTTCACCAGCCGGATGGTGATGCGTCCGCCGCCGCTGGCGACGCGGCGCCGCGCCCATTCCTGCAGCTGCAGCAGCGTGCGGTACGAGTCCGGGATGTAGCTCTGCAGCGCGATGCCTGCGGTGACGTGCCGCAGGCCGTCGCGGTCGAGCGTGCGCATGAAGGCCGCGGCGGTGAGTTCCTTGTCGCGGTATTCCTCCATGTCGAGGTAGACGAACTTCGGCACCACCGTGCCGTCGAGGCGCGTGAAGCGGGCGCGGTCCGCGGTGCGGAACAGGCGCTCGAGGCGGTCGCACAGCACGGTGACCGTGTGTTCGCGCGCCAGCGGCGAGATCTGCGAGTAGAGCGTGGAGATCTTGATCGAGACCACCTCGGTCTCCGGCCATTGCAGGCCCTGCAGGTATTGCTGCAGGCGGCGCTCGGCCTCGTCCTCGCTCAGGATCGCCTCGCCGAGGAAATTGACGTTCATCCGCACGCCCTCGGTGCGGCGCTCGCCGAGGTGGCGGGTGAGCTCCTCCTTCTCGCCCGGCAGGATGACGTTCGCGGTCTCCTTCTGCATGTGCTCCTTGACCAGCGGCAGTGCGACGCCGGGCACGAAGCCGCCGAAGGACTGGAAACCCTTCATCAGCGTGCGGTCCAGCGGCCCGAAGAAGCGCGGCACGCCCTGCACGTCGAGGATGTGCGTCAGGTGCTCGACGGCGCGCGCCGCGTCGCTGGTGCGGAATGCCTGGTCGGTCATCAGCGCCAGCGTCGCCTTGTCGGATGGCGTCTGCAGCATGCGGTCGAGCTCTGCCTGCTGGCGTCGCTCCGAGGGCGTCTGCAGCTCGCGGGCACGCTCCTGCAGCCGGCGCGCCAGCAGCAGCGCCTTCTGCACGGCAGCCGGGTAGCGCGACGACGGGTCGGGGGTGAAGGTGCCGAGGAGTGCGTCGAGGGCGGCAGCGGTTGGCATGGCGTGTCCCGGTGTGTGTCAGGAGGGGACGGTCTCTTGTGTGTCCCCGGCCGGGGACACTCAAGAGACCGTCCCCTCCTGGCTCGGATTATTCCCGGACACTCGCCCGCCGTCGAATCGCCAGAAACAGAACCTAGTGCTGCACCCGTGTGCCCTGGCCCGCCACCAGCCGCCAGCGGCCGCCGTCGAAGCGCAGTACCTCGATGCGCTGCACCTCGAACCCCTCGGCCTTGCCGGCGGGGTCGGTGCGGCGTACCGCGACCCTGCGGTTCACCACCGCGAACCGGTCCTCGAACACCCGTACCTTCGGCTCGGTCCCGGCAGCTGTCTCGATCGCGACGAGACCCTCCTGTGGGCGGCTGTGGAAGGCGATGTAGGCGTCCCCGGCGAGCGCCACGCCGCTCGGCACCGTGCCGACGAAATCCGGCTCTAGCAATGCACTGAGCGCCGCGACATCCTTGGCCACCAGCGCGGCGTCGAGGGCGTGGATGGTCGTAAGTACCGCCTGCGCAGGTTTGTCCGCGTCACGGGCCTGGGCGGGGATCACGAAGCTGGCCGCCGCCAGCAAAACGAGTAGTTGTCGCATGTCGCGCATCCTCCGCCGGGACCGTCGCTCGCCGCAAGACGAGCGACGGTCCGCATGGTCAGTCGAAGCGGACGCCGGAGGCCTTCGCGCACCCGCTGATGTAGGGTGCCACGCCGTTGTCCGAGGTGCTGTTGAAGAAGTAAACCGACGCATCGGACTCGAACGTGTCGCGCGACGTCATCTGGATGCCCTGGTCGATGCGCTGCCGGCCGCGCTGCAGTGCCGGGCCGGGAGGCGGCGGGGGCAGGCTCGCCGTGGTCGCGAACATGATGTAGGCCTCGCCCACAGCCCGGAACGCCGCCGGGCCGGTGCGTTCCCAGCGACCGTGGCCGATGCTGCGCTGACCCACCTGAAACTGCGCGCTGGAGGTCGTCTCGATCAGGCTGCCGTCCTCGCCGAACGTGAGCAGCGAGTCGAATGTCGGATTAGGCTGAAGAGGGTCGCAGTTGCGATAGGTCGTGACGGTCACGCGCCAGGTGCCGATCAGCGCCTTGGCGCCCAACCCAACGTTGCCCTTGGCGACCGCAGTCGTCGGCGTTACCGCCGCTGCGACAAACAAGGCAAGCGCTGCCGCCAACGTGCCCGCCCGCAGAAACGACCGCCGTCCGGACATCGTGCTGTTCATCGTCGTGTTGTTCATCGTCGAATCTCCATGGAAAGGTTGGAAAATGGCCTGGGCCACGGGCAGGATCGGCAATGGGGCGGCGCGCAGCCATGGACAGCGCCTGACTTGTGCCTGATTCGTTTCTGACCCGGCCGTTTGTTGGGTAATCTCGACCCCGCAATGACGCTTCCCACCGAAATCCGCTTCGACGGCTGGGTCTTGCGGACCGACAGCGGCGAACTCACCCGCGAGGGGAACGTCGTCCGGCTGCAGGACCAGCCCCTGCAGGTGCTGCTGGCGTTGCTGGAGCAGCCGGGCGCCATGGTGTCGCGCGAGCAGCTGATCGCCCGGCTGTGGCCCAGGGGGGTCGTCGACTACGAGACCGGCCTCAACACGGTGGTGCGCAAGCTGCGCGCGGCGCTCGGGGACGACGCGGGCGAGCCGCGCTACATCGAGACCATTCCGCGGCGTGGTTATCGGTTCATCGCGGCGATCGAGGCTGCGCCGGTCGCTGCAGCGGTGGCGCCTCCCGCGCCGGAGGCCGAACCCGACCCGCCGCCGCAAGTTGTGTCAGCGTCGGAGTCCGTGCCCGCCGTGGCCCCTGCGCCCATGCCTTCGAAGCCACGCTGGCGTCCTTGGGCTTGGTCGCTGGTGCTTCCCCTGCTGGTCGCGCTGGCCCTCGGCACGCGGCCTTTGTGGCAGCAACCGGCGCGCAGCGCCGAATCGGTGGCTGTGCTGACGTTCCGGCCGTTGGTGCCCGACGCGGCCAATCCCGCCCTCGAACTCGGCATGGCCGACACATTGATTACCCAGCTGAGCCGGATTCCCGGGCTCAGGGTCAGTCCGCTCACCGCCGCACGCTCCTTTGATGCTCCGGACCGCGATCCGCTCGCGGTGGGCCGTGCCCTCGGCGTCGATGCGGTGCTCGAGGGATCACTGCAGGTGGACGGGCAGCGCCTGCGCGTCAGCGCCCGGCTGCTGAGGGTCGCGGATGGTCGTGCCCTGTGGTCCGACGACTTCGACGAGCCGATGGCCAGCCTGTTCGATCTGCAGGACGCGGTGGCGCGCAAGGTCGTGGCGGCCCTGGCCGTGCGCCTGTCCCCCGAGGAGGTGCAGCGCGTGTCGCGTCCGTCCACGCGCAGCATGGCGGCGTACCAGCACTACGTGAATGGCCTGTACCTCTGGCAGCGTCGCGACCCCGAGGCCGCCGCGCAGTTCGAGGCGGCGCTGCGCGAGGATCCGCAGTATGCGCAGGCCTGGTCCGGGCTCGCGGGAGCCCTCGCGTCGCAGGCTGTGTACGGCTATGCGCCGCCGCAGTCCGTGTTCCCTCGCGCCAAGCAGGCCGCGCTTCGGGCTTTGGTGCTCGATCCCGAACTCGCCCAGGCCCATGGCGCCCTGGGACACGTGCTCGTGCAGTTCGAGCGGCGCTTCTGGGAGGGCGAGCAGGAATACCTGCGTGCGCTCAGCCTGGATCCGACCGATGCGAACACGTGGATGCGGCTCGCGATTGTCCGCGCCATGCTGGGCCGCCTCGACGAGGCGCTCGCCGACATGACGCACGCGCGGGAGCTGGAGCCGATGAACCTGGCGTATGCGACCAACACGGGCCTCATCCTGTACCTCCGGCGCGACCATGCCGCGGCGGCGCAGGAGCTGAACCGCGTGCTGCAACTCGATCCAGCCGCCGACTCGGCCCGTGCCTTGCTAGCCCGCGTGCTGCTGGTCCAGGGCGATGCCGAAGGGGCGATTCGCGAGTTCCGGCGCCAGCAGCGACCGGTGCCGGGTGGCGATGGCGATCTGGGGCGTACCTACGCAGCCACTGGCCGGGTGGCAGAGGCGCGCGCCGAGATCGAGCGGCTGCGGCAACGCGGGACGGAAGGATTCGGCGTCGCATACGACATTGCGGGCATCTATGCCGCCCTCGGCGAGCGCGAGGCGGCCTGTGAACAGCTCCAGCGGGCGCTCGACGACCACTCGCAACTGGTCGGCCTGCTCGGCAGCGACCCGGCGATGGACGCGTTGCGGGACCAGCCCTGTTTCGCCACGGTTCGGCAGCAACTGCTTGGCGCCCGCTAGCGGAGGGGACGTTCTCTTGTGTGTCCCCGACACGGGGACACACAAGAGAACGTCCCCTCCTGTCCCTCCTGTCTAGGGACTAGCCCGAATGGCGGCGGCAGCCGCCCCGTCGCAGTCTGTTTCCCGTGAAGCGTGACAGACAACGGAAGTCGGTCGCCACGACGCTGCTGATGGCGACGCTGCTGTGGCTGCCGGGCTGCATGACGCAGCGCGTCGTCCACCAGGCGACCTGCGGCGAGGTCGAACCCGGCATCGATGTTCCGACCCAGGCGGCCATCCGGGACGAGGTGAACGTGCTGGCCCTGTCGGCGGGAGGGCCCTGGGGCGGCTTCGGCGTCGGATTCCTCGAGGGCTGGTCGCTTGCCCCACCGTCGGGCGGGCGTGGCCGGCCGCGGTTCGACATCGCCGTCGGTGTCTCGACCGGCGCCATATTTGTCACCCACGCGTTTCTCGGCAGCGAGTATGACCGGGTACTGCACGAGCAGCTGTTCTCGCTGTCCACGCCCGGCGTCTACAAGCGCCGGCCGGTCCTTGCGGCGCTCGGCGGCGACTCCGTGGCGAGCACCCGTCCGCTGCGCGAGCGGCTCGAGACCGTGATCACGGCGCAAGTACTCGACCAAGTGGCCGACGCCTGGCTGCGCGAAGGTCGCCGACTCGCAGTCATCGCCGTGGACATGGACTGCGGCAAGCCCGAACTGCTCGACCTGACCGCGGTGGCGCTGCAGCGGGACCGGCCGGATCGTGCCGCGCGCTACATTGACTACCTGATGGCGTCGTCGGCGAGCCCGGTGGCATTCCCGCCGGTGTTCATCGACGGCCGCATGATGGTCGACGGCGCGCTGCGCCAGCACATTCCGTTCCCGAGCCAGATCAAGCAGATGCTGGCGGGACGCGAGCAGCCGGGCCAGCGCGTCAACCTGTTCGTGATCGTCAACAGTCCACGGCTGGCCATCCCGCAATGCGTCACCGACCACGTGCTGCTGGTAGCGCTCAGGACCAGCGACGTGTGGACGGGCGAACGCGCGAACGACTCCCTGGCGCTGGCGATGACGGATGCTGCGCGGCGCGGCTGGACGGCGCGGTACGTCGCGCCGGACGGCGACCTGTGCCAGCCGGTGCCGCCGCCCGAGGACTACTTCAATCCCCCCTTCATGCAGTGCCAGTTCGAGTTCGGGCGCCGGCTGGCGGTGCAGGCCGAGTCACCCTGGCAGCAGGGGATCGAGTCGCTGCCGCCGTTCGAACAGAGGCCGGTGACCCAGCGTCACCCGTGCGCGCGCTGATGTGAACTCGCCCTCCTGGCGCAGCCTCACCCATGCCACGATCGGCAGGTGATCGCTCGGCCACTGGTCGCCTGGCCTGAAGGTGACGGCCTCGGTGGCTCGCACCTCCATGGCACCGCGGGCGAGAATCCAGTCGATCCGCTGTCCCTCGTGCCGCAACGGACCGAAGCCGGTGAAAGAGTTGGCGTCCTCGTTGCGCCGCTCGCGCGCGGCAAACCACGTGTCTGTCAAGCCGCTCTCCTTCGCGAGAATGTCGTAGGCGCGATTGGCGTTGGCCACGGCATTGAAGTCGCCGACCAGGAACACAGGAATGGCCGCCGGCAGTGCAGCGATCCGCCGCCGGATCAATTCTGCTGCTTTCTCGCGTGCGAGCTGCACCTCGTGGTCGAGGTGCGTGTTCCAGAAATAGAACTCGCGCCCGGTGGCCCGGTCCCGGAAGCGCGCCCAGGTGACCATGCGTCGCACGCCGTTGCCCCAGGTGCTCGACGCGACGACCTCCGGCGTGTCGCTCAGCCAGAAGTGGTCGTACTCCAGCGGCTCCAGGCGGTCGCGGCGGTAGAAGATCGCCATGAATTCGCCGCGGCTGCCACCGTCGCGGCCGAGCCCGATCCAGTCGTAGGCCGGCTGGTCCGCGGCGATCTCCCGCAGCTGCTGGTACAGCCCTTCCTGCGTGCCCAGCAGGTCGGGCTGGTACCGGTCCAGTAGTGCCTTCACCCGCGGACGCCGCTCGGGCCAGGCATTGGGCGACAGGTCGCCCGCGTAGCGCAGGTTGTAGGTGGCGATCACCAGCTCGCCGTCACCGACAGTAGCCGGTTGCGCGGCGTCCAACGCCTTCGGCCGCCACGACGTGACGGCCAGGGCTGCGACAAAAAGGCGTCGGGAAATCATGGCGGGCGGCCCCTTTTTGCCGATGGAATCTCGCCGCAGCGATCCGTGTCAAGCGCGCTGGAGGAGGGGACGCTCTCTTGTGTGTCCCCGTCACAGGGACACACAAGAGAGCGTCCCCTCCGATGAACTCCGGCCCCGGCGGCCGGTCACACCGCACGGGACGAGGTGTAAAGCATGCGGATCCTGCTGGCGGAAGACGACGTGATGATCGGCGAGGCGGTGCGTGCCGGCTTGCGCGGCGATGGCTTTGCCGTGGACTGGGTGCGCGACGGAGCGGCGGCCGAGGGCGCTGTGACCGCCGGCAGCTATGACCTGATGCTGCTCGACCTCGGGCTGCCGGCGAAGACGGGCCTGCAGGTGTTGCACAGCCTGCGTGATCGCGGCTCGCGGCTGCCGGTGGTGGTGCTGACGGCCCGCGACGCCGTGGCGGACCGGGTCGCCGGACTCGACGCCGGCGCGGACGACTATCTCGTCAAGCCGTTCGACTTGCGCGAGCTCGCGGCGCGAGTCCGCGCCGTCATGCGCCGCAAGGGCGGCAGCGCCGGCGGAACGATCGAGCACGGTGGCATCACTCTCGATCCGGCGACGCACCAGATAGACAGGAACGGCGCGCCTGTCGAGGTATCGAAGCGCGAGTTCGCGCTGCTGCAGGCGCTGCTCGAGCGCCCCGGGCGGATCCTGTCGCGAGCCCAGCTCGAGGACCGCCTGTACGGCTGGGGCGAGGAGGTGGAGAGCAACGTCGTCGAGGTGCACATCCACTCGCTGCGTCGCAAGCTCGGCACCGAGTTCATCCGCAACGTGCGCGGCGTCGGCTACCGGGTCTGAGTCCGCGGCATGACTTCACTGCGCAATACCCTGCTGGCCTGGCTGGTCGCCGCCGTGGTGCTCGTCGGCTGCGGCGGCGCGTGGGCGACGTACCGCAACTCGCTGGCCGAGGCGAATGCGTTCTTCGATTACCACCTGCGCGAGACGGCGATGCTGCTGCGCGACCGGGCGCTCGGCTTCGACGCCGCACGCGGCCTGCCCAGCGAGGTCCCGGACTACGACTTCGTAGTGCAGGTCTGGTCGCTGGACGGCGTGCGCATCTACCTGTCGAGGCCGCATGCGGTGGTGCCCGGCCTGACCAGGCTCGGGCTGTCGACCGAGGAGACGCCCGCCGGACGCTGGCGCGTCTTCGGAGTCGAGGCAGTGGGCCGCGTCATCCAGGTGGCGCAGCCGATGGACGTGCGCGAGCAGCGAGCTGCCCGGATGGCGCTGCGCACGATTGCGCCGTTCGCGGTACTGGTGCCGGCGCTGGTCCTGCTCGTGGCCTGGATCGTGCGACGCGTGGTGCGGCCGGTGCAGTCGTTTGCGGATGCCTTGCGCGCGCGGCACCCGGACGACCTCACGCCGGTGCCGGTCGCGGATCTTCCGGACGAGGTGCGTCCCGTGGCGATGTCGGTGAACGATCTGCTGGCGCGCCTGCGCGACGCCCTGGAGCGGGAGCGGCTGTTCATCGCCGAGGCGGCGCACGAGTTGCGCACGCCACTCACCGCGCTCAGCCTGCAGGTGCAGTCGCTGGCGACGGACGGCAGCGCCGTCGAGCAGCGATCCGCCGTGCAGAGCCTGCAGTCCGGAGTGGCGCGTGCCACGCGGCTGGTCGAGCAGCTGCTGGCCGTGGCGCGCGAGGAGAGCAGCGGCGTGCGGGAGCACCTTCCACTGCAGCTCGACGAGCTCGCGCGCCAGACGGTCGCCGACTTCGTGCCGCTGGCCGAGGCGGCCTCGATCGACCTCGGCATCGACCGCTCGATGCCGGTGCGGGTCGCGGGCGAGGAAGAGTCGCTGCGCACGTTGCTGCGCAACCTGCTCGACAACGCGATCCGCTACACGCCAGCCGGCGGCCGCGTCGACGTCGGCGTCGCACTGCGTGACGGTGACCCGCTGGCAGCCGAGCTCACCGTGACCGACACCGGGCCCGGCATTCCGCAGGCCCAGCGCAGCCGGGTATTCGGTCGCTTCCACCGGGTGCCCGGCACGACGGTCACCGGCAGCGGCCTGGGGTTGTCGCTGGTCCAGGCCGTCGCACGCGGTCACGGGGGACAGGTCGCGCTCGAGGACGGGCCGGGTGGGGTAGGGCTGCGGGTCGTGGTGCGCCTGCCGGCGCTGCCCGCCCTGCCTGTGCCTTAAGTCTGGGCTAAGTTTTCCCGCTCACGCTGCTCTCCCATGCGCAGGCGCAGTACGTCCGGCGCCCCGATCACTGGAGAAGAGTCATGAGCATCAAGTCGATGGTTCGCAATCCCCTGACCGCCGCGGTGCTCGGAGCCGTCGCGGTCGCCGTGCCGGCCGGGGCCTTGTACCTCTCGGGCTCGACGCACATCGCTGAGGCGGCCGGGCCGCAGACGGTCATTGCGGCTCAGCCCACGACCGCTGCAGCGTCGGTGGCGGCGCTGCCCGATTTCCGTTCACTGGTGCAGCAGTACGGGCCCGCCGTGGTCAACGTCAGCGTGCGGGCCGATGCACGGAAGACCGCGCATCCGCGCATGCCGCCCGGCATCGACGAAGACAATCCGCTGTACCGCTACTTCGGCGCGCCGATGACGCCGGGTCAGGGCATGCCGATGCGCGGCGAAGGTTCGGGGTTCATCGTCAGTACCGACGGCGTGATCCTCACCAACGCCCACGTCGTCGCCGATGCCGACAAGGTCACCGTCAAGCTCACCGACCACCGCGAGTTCGTGGCGCGCGTCATCGGTTCGGACGCCAAGAGTGACGTGGCCGTGCTGAAGATCGATGCCCGCGACCTGCCGGTCGTCCAGCTCGGCGACCCGGCGGCGCTCGGCGTGGGCGAGTGGGTCGTCGCGATCGGCTCGCCGTTCGGCTTCGAGAACTCGGTGACCGCCGGCATCGTCAGTGCCAAGGGCCGCAGCCTGCCCGACGACACCTACGTGCCGTTCATCCAGACCGACGTCGCGGTGAATCCCGGCAACTCGGGCGGCCCGCTGTTCAACCTGCGCGGCGAAGTGGTCGGCATCAACTCGCAGATCTACAGCCGGTCCGGCGGCTACCAGGGCGTCTCGTTCGCGATCCCGATCGACGTCGCCATGAACGTCGGCCGTCAGCTGCAGGCGTCCGGGCACGTGACGCGCGGGCGCATCGGCGTTGCGATCCAGGACGTCGACCAGGCGCTCGCCGAGTCGTTCGGCCTCGCGGTGCCGAGCGGCGCGCTGGTGTCGAGCGTCGACGACGACGGGCCGGCGCGGAAGGCTGGCGTGAAGGAGGGCGACGTGATCCTGTCGTTCGATGGCAAGGCGGTCGAGTCGGCCGGCCAGTTGCCAGCGCTGGTAGCTGCGGCGTCGCCGGGCCGCAAGGTGGACCTGCAGGTCTGGCGCGACCGGGCCAAGCAGAGCCTGCAGCTCGAAGTGGCCGCGACGACCGACGGTGAGGTCGTAGCCAGCAACGGGCCGTCCGTGGACGGTGGCAAGCTCGGCATGGCGGTCCGTCCGCTGTCGCCCGCCGAACGCAATGAAGCCGGCACCGGTAACGGGCTCGTCGTCGAGCGCGTGGCCGGCGCGGCGGCCGAGGCGGGCATCCGACCGGGCGACATCGTGCTGTCGGCCAATGGCGAGCCTGTGCGCGACGTGGGCCAGCTGCGTTCCGTCGTCGCCAGCGCCCAAAAGCACGTTGCCTTGCTGGTGCAGCGCGGTGACGCACGGATCTTCGTGCCGATCGAGCTCAGCTGACGCGGACCGCTGCTGTTACTGCTGTCGACGAGCTCGAGGTCCGCGCACAGTGCGCCGCGGCGGTCGGCCGCCGCTTGCGATGGCTGCGGCGACCGCGTCCCAGGTGGCGTCGAAGGCCTGGCGAGTAAAGCCAGCCCCGGATGGCAACCAGTTTGCCGAGCCCCCGCCGGCGAGGGTGTAGTGCCCCACCACGTCGAGGTGATCGGCCCGCACGACGTGCAGGATGCGGCCATGCAGCTGGCTCAGCGTCGGCACGATGCCGTCGTTGGTGCCTGCCGTGGCCTTGAAGCCGAGTGCGCGGTCGAGCAATCGCTGCGTCGCCTTGGCCGGCTTCGGGTACGGATACCGAGGATGCGGCACGGCCGTCAGCCCATGCAGCAGCCGGAATAGCGCGCGCAACGCGACGTATTCGGGATCCATGAGTTCCCTGATCCTGATTTGCTCGCGCGGCTTGGGTACGCCCGCTACCACGCAGCCGTAGTCGATTCCGGCCCGATCGGTCACGGCGGCGTTGAACAGCTCGATGCCCTCGGGCGTGAGCTGCAGCACCGCGCCCTGGTCCCGCTCGATCTCGCCAAGGTACTTCCACACGGGATCGCCACGATCGAACCGGATCTTGCGCAACACGCCCTCGGCAATGCGATCCAGGGCGCTTTCATTGCGCCCCAGGCAGTCATCCAGGCGCGCGACCATTGCAACTGCCTTCGCCGCGGCCAGGATCGCGCGCCGTCCCTGTCCGGAGGTCGCCAGTGCGCTCAGCACGAGCAGCAGCGTCTGGCCCTGTACCGTGATGAAGTGATTGGCGAGCGGCGTGCCGTGGTGAGGGGTGTTCACGGAAATCGCCGTCCGCGTCAGCCGGGCGATGCGCTCTTCCGTTTCACCGGGAGCGATCTTGACCCCCGGCGTCAACAACATGCGCATGTCGAGGCCGCCGGTCGAGTGGCCGACGAAGTGCAGTTCGCTGGCGCGCAGTCCGCCGCTGGCAATCACCTGCCGGCGCAGCGCGTCGGCGCGCCGCGGGATCGAGGCCGTTGGCTGCGTTTCGCACCGCACGACATGAGCCTCGACACGGCGCCTGCGGAGCGCCTGCGCGAGTGCCTGTTCCACGTCTTCGAAGTAGCTGAAGGCGCCGATCGACGTGAAGCCGAAAAAGCCCGGTACCAGGAACACCAGTCGCTTGCCCATGGACGAATTATGCGCTCCGGCCATCGGTGCGGCACCGCACCGACTTGCTGCCGCCGAACGCCTACAGTGCAGGCATGGACTTTAACCGGAGACGAAGCGACATGATTCGCAACAGCTTGATTGCAGCCGCGGTGGCCGCGACGTTACTGACCGCCACAGGGTGCGCGGTCAGCCGCGGGCAGCAGACCGTCGGTGCCTACGTCGACGATTCGGTCATCACGGCGAACGTGAAGACCAAGATGCTGGACGACGACGAGAGTCGCCGGCACGTCGATCACCGTCGAGACACTGAACGGCACTGTCATGTTGTCAGGGTTCGCGAAGAGCCAGGCCGAGAAAGCCGCCGCCGAGAGCATCGCGAAGGGTGTCAACGGCGTGAAGGCCGTCAAGAACGAAATCACCGTCCGCCCGTGAGCCGCAGGCTCGCGAGCGTGATGGTCCCTCCCGCCAGCAAAAGGAGAAACCTATGAATTGGGACCGCATTGAAGGTAACTGGAAGCAGGTCACTGGCAAGGCCAAAGTGCAGTGGGGCAAGCTGACCGATGACGATCTGGACGTGATCGCCGGTCGGCGTGACGTGATGGCCGGCAAGATCCAGGAGCGCTACGGCATTGCCAAGGACGAGGCCGAGAAGCAGCTCAGCGCCTGGGAAGGCAAGGCTGACGACACGTGGTTCTCCTAGCCTGAGAACCAGCACTGATTCGCGTCTGAACAAGACCTGAATCTGCAGCGCCCCGGGTTCGCCAACGGACCGCGGGGCGCTATTCTTGGGGGCATGTCCGATCCGTCGTGCCCGAGCCGGAGAGGCTGATGATCGACCGCGCAGCGACGTTGTTGGCAATGCGTACAGTCGTTGCCTTGGCGTGCGTCTTCGCCGCGGGTTGTTGCGGGGTGAAGCAAGCGCAACAGACGGAGCCTGTCGCGACGGTCTCGCCTCCTGCGACGACCGTGGTGGCCGAGGTGCCCGCACCCGCACCCGCACCCGACCACCCGAACCTACACCCGCACCCGCGCCAGTCGCGATGCCGGAACCGACGGCGGTCCCGAGGCCGCCTGCCACGGCTCCACCCAGCATCCCGGCGGCGCCGCCCAAGCCATCACCCCAGCCGTCACCCAAGCCGTCAGCCGTCGCCAACGTGGCAGCGACGCCCGCGCCGGCGCCCGCTGTGGTGCCACAGGCAGCGAAAGCTCCGCCACCGCCCAAGCCGGCGGCGGCACCGCTCGACCTGAAGTTGCTGAGCATTCGATTGCGAGAGACCAGGGCCATCGGCGTGCTCACCAAGCTTTCGCTCAAGAACCAGGTCGACGACTTGCTGGACAAGTTCCGCGTCTACCACAGGCGGCAGGGCACGGCGACGCTCACCGAGCTGCGCCGAAATTACGACATGCTGGTCTTAAAGGTGCTTTCCCTGCTGCAGGACAGCGACCCGACGCTGGCCCGCGACATCGTCAAGTCGCGTGCCGCGATCTGGGACATCCTTGTGGATCCGTACAAGTTCAACGATCAAAACCTGGTCGCAGGAGCAATGCCGTGAGCAAATGCAGGAGGACGCCGGCCGTGGTCGGCATCGTGATGACGGTGCTGGCGGGGACAGCGCTCGCCGCAGAGGAGACTCCCGGCGACGTGTCGGTCGCCCAGGACCTGACGGCGGTGATTGCCCTGCAGGGCCTGCCCTGCGGGAAGGTCGTCAGTGCCCGTCAACAGGGCCAGGACGACTACGTGGCTGAGTGCCAGGATGGCAATCGTTACCGAGTGTTCGTGAACGCAGACGGCCGGGTGACCGTCGCGAAGCTCGACTAGGACTTCCTGCCGCCGAGCAGCAGCAGTGCGGCCCCGATCGCGATCGCGCCTACGCCGGCCCAGACCGGGACATTCACCGTCTCTTTTTCCTGCACGGACAGCTCGATCGGTCCCATCTTGATGTCGTGCGTCTGCTTCGTGTAACTGAAGCTGCCGTAACCGAGTCCGAGGACGCCGGCCACGATCAGCACGATGGCGGTGATTTTCATTGCATTCATGTTCGCTCCCGGCGTGTCGCCCTGCCGGTCGTCCGGCAGGGCGACGATTCGCTCAGTTCACAGCGGTCGCCTGCCCTGGATCACGTTGATCAGGACGATGATGATCGCGAGCACCAGCAGGATGTGAATGAAGCCGCCCATGGTGTAGGAGCTGACGAGCCCCAGCAGCCAGAGGATGGCCAGTACGACTGCGATGGTCCACAACATTGCGTTTCTCCTTATGAAGTCACTGGGCGTGCAGGGTGATCAACGCCGATCGTTCAGGTTGGTCAGCACCAGCTCGCCGTTCTCGACGGGAATGGTCCGGCCCGGCGCATGGTCCATCCGCACGGTGCCTTCCTGGCCGGCGAGGCGATAACGCACTTCGTAACCGTCGGCCTTCTCGGCCGAGTCGTACACCGTGCGGCAGCGCTGCTCGACGGTCTGGGTCGTCTTGTCTTCCTGCAGGTGCTTCTGGACCTTGCTGCCGGCGTAGCCGCCCGCGGCCGCCCCGGCCACCGTCGCCACCGTCTGTCCGGTGCCGTGCCCGATCTGGTTACCGAGCACGCCGCCCGCCACTGCGCCGATCACGGCACCTGTGACACGCTTCGGATCATTGGTGGGCGTCTCGTGGGTCACGACCACGTCGGAGCAAACCTGGCGCGGCGTCCGCACCGTCTTCATCATCGGCTCGACGTTGAGCACTTCGGCGGAATTGCGATTGTCCATCGCCTGGTAACCGGCAAACGCACCGGCTGCCGTGACCGCCACGCCACCCACGATCAGGCCGGTAATCAATGACTTGTTCATCCTGAATTCTCCACTCGACCTCACCCGTCGCGCGGCGAACTCCCGAAAGGATCGTGTGCGGTCGATAGCCATCAGACTACGCGCATGGGCGGCAGGGTCTGTTCGGTAGCGCACCGAGGGCACCGCCGGCCCGTTGGGGACAATTGCGTATGTGCTGTAGCGTACCGACCGGTCGCCCGCGTTGGTCCATCGTCACCTGCATGACGACGTCGATTCGATTCAGGGGCCTGCTGGCGCCGTTGTGCCTGCTTTCGCTGGCGGCGTGCAGCACGTTGCCCGAAATCCCGCCCGGTACCACTCCCGCGACGTCACCCACGCAGGTCGAAGGCTCACGAGGGCCGCTCTCGCCGGCGCGCAGCGAGGCGATCCTGACGGAGCTCGAGCGCGGTGCCGACGACACCAGCATCTTCGACCGTCACCTCGCCGTCGAGCAGGCCGTGTCCGACAGCCCGCTGCTGACCGGCAACCGGGTCCGGCTGCTGCAGGACGGACCGGACACCTATCGCGCGATGTTCGCGGCCATCATGGCGGCACGTGACCACATCAACATGGAGACCTACATCCTCGAGGATGACGAGGTCGGCCGGCGCTTCATGGACGCACTGATCGAAAAGCAGCAACAGGGCGTGCAGGTGCAGCCTGATCCACGACAGCGTGGGCACGCTTGGCACGCCCGCCGACTTCTTCCAGCGGCTGCGCGACAATGGCATCCGCACGCTGGAGTACAACCCGGTCAACCCGGCGACGGCGAGGCGAAGGCCGGGTGGGACGTCAACGAGCGCGACCACCGCAAGCTGCTCATCGTGGACGGCCAGACGGCGTTCCTCGGCGGCATCAACATCAGCAGCGTGTACTCCGGCGGCTCGTTCCGCCGGCAGTCGAAGCACTCGACCGGACGGTGAGCAGCCGTGGCGCGACACCGACCTGCAGATCGAAGGACCGGTGGTCGCGGAGCTGCAGAAGCTCTTCCTGGCGACCTGGCAGCAGCAGCAGGGCGAGCCGTTGCCACCGCTCAATTTCTTTCCGCCACTCCAGCCGCGCGGCAATGACGTCGTGCGTGCCATCGGCAGTTCGCCCGACGATGCCTACAGCCTGATCTACGTGACCCTGCTGTCGGCGATCGCCAGCGCCGAGACCGAGGTCTGGCTCACCAATGCCTACTTCGTGCCCGATCCACAGTTGCTGGCCGCGCTGCAGGCGGCCGTGGCTCGCGGGGTCGACGTGCGGCTGGTGCTGCCCGGCAAGACCGACTCGGCCCTGGTGTTCCATGCCGGGCGCTCCTACTACGACGAGTTGCTGCGGGACGGCGTGGTCATCTACGAGCGCCGCGACGCACTGCTGCATTCGAAGACGGTCGTGATCGACGGCGTCTGGTCGACGGTCGGCTCGACCAACCTCGACTGGCGCAGCTTCCTGCACAACCAGGAGCTCAACGCGGTCGTGCTCGGCACGGAGTTCGGCGACCTGATGCGGGCCGCCTTCGCGAGCGACGTCGCGAAGTCCGAACAGATCACCCTCGAGCAATGGCAGCGCCGTTCGATCGTGCTGCGCATCAAGGAGCGGTCCGCCCGTCTCTGGCAGTACTGGTTGTAGCCACAGCAAAGGAAAGGGCCCGGGGACGTGGGCGTCACCGGGCCCCTTGGGGAGCAGCCGACCTCGGATCGGGGTGGCTCGTGCTCAGGACTGGCCGTAGCGGGCCTTGGCTTCCTCGATGCACGTCGCCTGCGCGCTCTCCCCCAGCGCGTCGCACTTTTCCTTGGCGACGGCGTAGGCCGCATTGCGCTTCTCGGTCGCCGCCTTCTGGTCGGCCTCCGTGGTGGCATCCTGCCGGGCTGCCTTGGCATCGACGGTCGTCTGGGTCCGCTCAGCATCTGCCTTGGCAGCGACTTCCGCGCTCTGGGCTTCCTTGCGGCACACGTCCTGGACGTTGCCGGCGGCATCGTCGCACTTCTCGTTGGCGATGGCATACGCGGCGTTCGCCTTGGCCACGCGAACCTCGTACCGGGTCTTGCTGGACTCGCTGTAGCTCAACTCGAGCTCCGCCTTCGCGACGCTCTCGCGACCATTGGCTTGCGCCTGGCAGACATCCTTGCTGTTGCCGGCCATCGATTCGCAGAGGGCCTGCTCGTTGGTGTGCCGGGCAGCGATGCCTTGTCCAGCTGACTTGTACTGCGCCTCGGAGATGCCGGCGCCCATGGCGCTTGCGCTCAGGCCCAAGCCGATTGCGACGGAGAGTGCGGTGAGATTGCGTTTGTTCAAGCGTGTTCCTCGATACGGTGGATTGGTCTCGAAGTGCGGAGGCTAGTCCGGTCGGTGACCCGCGTCCGTCTTCTACCGTACAGACCGCCCGGGCGGTGCGACCCAGACTGCAGTCATGCGACTGTCAACGACCGGCGAATCCGCCGAGGTGATTCGCGCTGAGATCTTCAGCGTCGAGCGGCTCGAGCAGCATGCCGGGAGCCTGGCCGCCGCCCAACGCGTCACCACCCGGCCCGAAAGGGTCCGGCCCCTGACCGCGCGCCTGCGCGACAACCGCCGGGCGCTGCTCGCAGCCCATCGCGCCATCGCGAGGGCGATCGCCCAGGGAGGCGCGATCACGCCGGCCGCCGAGTGGCTGGTCGACAACTACCACGTCGTCGAGGCGCAGATCCGGCAGATCGGCGACGATCTGCCGCCCGGGTACTACCGGCAGTTGCCGAAGCTCGCCGAGGGCCCGTTGGCAGGATATCCGCGCGTGCTGGGACTGGCGTGGGCGTTCGTCGCCCACACGGACAGCCGCTTCGATGCGCACCTGCTGTCCCAGTTCGTGGCCGCCTACCAGCGCGTGCAGCCGCTCACGATCGGCGAGTTGTGGGCCATTGCCATCACCCTGCGGATCGTGCTGGTCGAAAACCTGCGGCGTGCGGCGGACCTGATCGAAAGCCGGCGGGCGGTCCGCCAGCAGGCCGACCGGGTCGCCGACCGCCTGCTCGGCGTCGGCTCGCTCACGGCGGAGCCCATGGCGGCGGCCCTGCACGGGCTGGACGATGCGCCCCTGTCGCCGGCGTTTGCGGTGCAGCTGCTGCAACGGCTGCGTGACCAGGACCCCGGCGCCACGCCCGCGCTCACGTGGCTCGAGGAGCGCCTGGCGGCAACCGGCACGACGGCAGATGCGGTCGTCCGCGAGGAGCACCAGCGGCAGGGCGCCTCGAGCGTGACGGTGCGCAACATCATCACCAGCATGCGCACGATCTCCGCCGTCGACTGGGCGGACCTGTTCGAAGGCGTCAGCCTCGTCGACGCGGTGCTGCGCGACGGCAGCGACTTCGCGGCAATGGATTTCCCGACGCGCGACCGCTATCGCGGGGCGATCGAGGAGCTCGCACGGGGGTCGAAGCTCACGGAACTCGAGATTGCGCGCCGTGCGGTGCAGTCGGCGAGCGACGGCGAGACACCCTCGTGAGCGCGACCCGGGATACCTGCTGATCGGGGGCGGACGTCGGGCCCTCGAGTCGGCGGTCGGCTATCGACCCTCGCTGTGGACATGGTCACGCCGACTCATCGCCGCCGCGGGAATCCGCGGCTACATCGCCGGGGTCGGGCTGCTGGCCGTCATCATTCTTGCCTGGCCGTTGTTGTCCCTGGCCAGGGCGGGTAGCGGTGCCTGGACGCTTGGCGTGCTCGCGGCCTGTGGATTCGTGCTCGCGGTCGACGCGGCGATGGCGCTGGTGAACGGCAGCATCACGAGCCGCCTCGGTGCGAAGATCCTGCCGGCGCTCGAACTGCGCGACGGCGTGCCAGCGCGCCTGCGCACGCTGGTGGTGGTGCCGACCATCCTGTCGACGCGGGCGACGCTCGCCGAGCATCTCGAGCACCTCGAGATCCATCACCTCGCCAGCCTCGACGGCGACCTGAGCTTCGCGCTGCTGTCGGATTGGGCCGACGCGCCCGCGGAACGCGTCGATGGCGATGCAGCGCTGCTCGACGATGCGGTCGAGGGTATCGCCCGTTTGAACAGTCGCTACGGGCCGGCGCCCGCCGGTGAGCGCTTCCTGCTGCTGCATCGCAAGCGCCTGTGGAACGCCGCACAGGGCGTCTGGATGGGATGGGAGCGCAAGCGCGGCAAGCTGCACGAGTTGAATCGCCTGTTGCGTGGCGCGACCGATACGACCTTCGTCGCGACCGGCGGCAGGGGTCCGGCCGTTCCGGCGGACGTGCGCTATGTCGTCACGCTGGATGCCGATACGCGGGTGCCACGGGATGCCGTGCGCCGCCTGGTTGGCAAGATGGCGCACCCACTCAACGTCCCGCGCTTCGACGTCCGCCGTGGACGGGTCCTCGAGGGGTACGCCGTGCTGCAGCCGCGGATCGCACCCTCACTGCCCATCGGCCGCGAAGGCTCGACCTATCAGCGTCTCGTTTCGAGCGCCAGCGGCATCGACCCGTACGCCTCCGCCGTGTCGGACGTGTACCAGGACCTGTGCGGCGAGGGCTCCTACGTCGGCAAGGGCATCTACGACGTGGACGCGTTCGAGGCCGCCCTCGCCGGCCGCGTTCCCGACGACACGCTGCTGAGCCACGACCTGTTCGAGGGAATCTTCGCCCGCGCCGGCCTGGTCTCGGACATCGAGTTCGTCGACGAGTATCCGGCGCGCTACGACGTCGCCGCTGCCCGTGCCCACCGGTGGGCGAGAGGCGACTGGCAGTTGCTGCCCTGGCTCTTGGGCCGCGGTGCCGCGGGCGACGACCGGACCCGTCGGGCGATTCCGCTGCTCGGACGGTGGAAGATGGTGGACAACCTGCGCCGCACGCTGAACGCACCTGCGGCGATCGTGGCCCTGGTGGTTGGGTGGCTGCTGCCCCTGCAATCAGCGGCGATGTGGACGGTGTTCGTCGTCACGATGCTCGCCATGCCGACCCTGCCCCCGGTGCTGGCGGGACTGATTCCCGCGCGCAGTGGAGTCTCCAGGCGCAGCCATGTGCGGGCCCTCGTCGTGGATGCGCGACTGGCCCTTGCGCGGACCGCCCTGCTGCTGACCCTGCTTGCGCACCAGGCGTGGTCGATGTCCGATGCGATCGTGCGGACGCTCTACCGGCTGCTGGTGAGCCACCGCAGCCTGCTCGAGTGGCGGACGGCGGCGCAGGCGCAGGTGAGCGAGCGTCTCGACCTGCCCGGCTTCTACCGGCACATGGCCGGTGCGGTAGCCATTGGTGCAGCTGTCATCGTGCTGGGCGTGGCAGGGCCTGCGAATGCGGCGCTTGCCGTGCCGTTCGCGCTGCTGTGGATCCTGTCGCCGGTGGTCGCGCGTCGGGTGAGCCGGCCCTCGCGGGTCGCCGAGGACCCGCCTGTTTCCGACCTCGACGCTCGAGCGCTGCGGCTCGTCGCGCGGCGCGCCTGGCGGTACTTCGACACCTTCGTGACGGCCGCAGACCACTCGCTGCCGCCGGACAACTTCCAGGAGGACCCGCGGCCGGTGCTGGCCCACCGCACGTCGCCGACCAATATCGGCCTCTACCTGCTGTCGGTCGTCAGTGCCCGGGACTTCGGCTGGGTCGGGACGCTCGATGCGGTCGAGCGGCTCGAGGCAACGCTGGCCTCGATGGACCGGCTGGAGCGATTCAACGGACATTTCTATCAACTGGTACGACACCCAGGACCTGCGGCCACTCGAGCCGCGGTACGTTTCGTCCGTCGACAGTGGCAACCTCGCGGCCCACCTGATCACGCTGGCGATTGCCTGCGACGAGATGGCGGTGCAACCGACGCTCGAGCCGCAGTGGCTCGCCGGCATCGACGATGGCCTCGCGATCCTGCGCGAGTCGGTGTCCGCGCCGGTGGACGAGCCGCTCGCCGCGGCGCTCGACATGCTTGCCGAGCAGCTGCAGGCACAGCCCGCAACGCAGGAGGAACTCGTCGGACCACTGCGGCTACTCGCGACGTCTGCCGCCGCAGTGATCGCGGCCGCAATAGCCCTGGCGCGTGGCCGGCCGGACGACGCGAGCGACGCGGCGGTTGCCTGGGGCGAGGCCACGCTGCGGACGATCGAGAGTCACCAGCGCGACGTGGAGCCGCCCGCGACGGGCGGCACCGAGGCTCTCGCGCAGCGCCTCGACCGGCTCGCCACGACGGCGCGGGCCATCGCCACGGCGATGCGCTTCGATTTCCTGCTCGATCCGGAGCGCAAGTTGCTCTCGATCGGATACCGCATCCAGGAAGGCAACCTCGACCCGAGCTGCTACGACCTGCTCGCCTCCGAGGCGCGCCTCGCGAGCTTCGTGGCGATCGCGAACGGCGACCTGCCCGCGCGTCACTGGTTCCGCCTCGGGCGCGCCGTGACCCCCGTTCACTGCGGCGCAGCGCTCGTGTCGTGGTCGGGATCCATGTTCGAGTACCTGATGCCGTCCCTCGTCATGCGTGCCCCGTCCGGGAGCCTGCTCGAGGAAACCAGCCGGCTGGTCGTGTGGCGCCAGCAGTCCTTCGGCAAGGAGCTGGGCGTGCCGTGGGGCATCTCGGAGTCCGCCTACAATGCCCGCGACCTGGAGCTCACCTACCAGTACTCGAGCTTCGGCGTGCCCGGGCTGGGACTCAAGCGCGGCCTGGGCGAGGACATCGTCATCGCGCCGTACGCGACCGCGCTGGCGGCCATGGTCGAGCCGCATGCCGCGGCGCTCAACTTCTCCCGGTTGGCCGGCATCGCGGCCCAGGGCGCCTATGGCTTCTACGAAGCACTGGACTACACGGCACGACGCCTGCCGGCGGGGCAGCCGTTCGCGGTCGTGCGCGCGTACATGGCGCACCACCAGGGAATGACCATCGTCGCGCTTGCCAATACGCTGCTGGACGGCCGGATGCGCAAGCGCTTTCACGCCGAACCGCGGATCCGGGCCACGGAGCTGCTGTTGCAGGAGCGAACCCCGCGGGACGTCGCGGTGGCCATCACGCGGGTTGCGGAGACCGGCAAGGGCGCCGAGCCCGACGACCTGGTCACGGCGTTGCCGAGGTCGTTGCACACGCCGCACCACGCCACGCCGCGCACGCGGCTGCTGTCGAATGGCCGCTATGCGGTGATGCTCACCGCCGCGGGCTCCGGGTACAGCCGCTGGGGCGACCTCGCGGTCACGCGCTGGCGTTCCGACGTCACCTGCGACCCCTGGGGCTCGTATGTCTTCCTGCGCGACGTGGACAGCGGCAAGGTGTGGTCGGCAGGCTACCAGCCGAGCGCGACCGAGCCGGACGACTACGAAGTCACGTTCAGCGAAGCCCGCGCCGATTTCGTGCGCCGCGACGGGGACCTGATCACGACGATGGATGTCGTCGTCTCGGCCGAGTGCGATGCCGAAGTCCGCCGGGTCTGCATCTCCAACCTGGGCGATCGTGTCCGCAGCATCGAGCTGACCTCGTACGCCGAGATCGTACTGGCGCCGCCTGCGGCCGATGACGCGCACCCGGCCTTCTCCAAGCTCTTCGTGCAGACCGAGTACGTGCCCGAGATCGGCGTGCTGCTCGCGACGCGGCGGCGTCGCTCGCCGGCGGAGTCCGAGGCCTGGGCGGCGCACCTCGTGGTCACGGAGGGAGCGACGGACGGCGAGCTGCAGTTCGAGACGGATCGCGCCCGTTTCGTCGGACGCTCGCGACCGCTGCGCTCGTGCGCCGCGATGGAGGATGGCCGCGAGCTGTCGGGCAGCGCCGGCACCGTGCTCGATCCGATATTCAGCCTGCGCCGGCGCATGCGGGTGGCGCCGGGGGCGACCGTTCGCGTGGCGTTCTGGACGCTGGTGGCGTCGACGCGCCGCGAGGTGCTCGACCTCGCCGACCAGCACTGCGACCGCGCGGCCTTCGACCGTGCCGCGACCCTCGCCTGGACCCAGGGACAGGTCCAGCTCCATCACCTGGGAATCACCGCCGACGAGGCACTGCTCTTCCAGCGCCTCGCCGGTCACGTCCTCTACAGCGATCCTGCGCTGCGGCCGTCGTCCGACGGCCTGCGTCGCGGGAACGGCGGGCAGCCCATGCTCTGGGAGCATGGCATCTCCGGCGACCTGCCGATCGTGCTGGTGCGCATCGACGACACGGACGACCTCGGGCTGGTGCGCCAGTTGTTGCGTGCGTTCGGGTACTGGCGGCTGAAGCAGCTGTCCGTCGATCTCGTGATCCTGAACGAGCGCGAGTCCTCCTACGTGCAGGACCTGCAGGTGGCCCTCGAGACGCTGGCGCGTGCCGGCCTGTCACGGCCCAGCATCCCCGGCGAACCGCCGCGGGGCGGCGTGTTCATTCTCCGTTCCGACATCATCTCGAGTACCGCGCGCGTGACGCTGCTCGCCGCGGCGCGTGCCGTGCTGCTCAGCCGGCGCGGCAGCCTCGCCGAGCAGCTCGACCGCATTGAGCAGGCTGCGACGCCGGTGCCGCCGCCCGCCGCGGCATCGCGCCCGCCGGCGGGTCGTAGCGCGGCTACCCCGGACCTGCCAACCCTGGAATTCTTCAACGGCCTCGGCGGATTCGCCGCCGACGGCGAAGAGTACGTGACGATCCTGCAGGACGGGCAGCACACGCCGGCGCCCTGGATCAACGTCGTTGCCAATGGCGGGTTCGGATTCCACGTGTCCGCCGATGGCAGCGGTTGCACCTGGGCGGGCAACAGCCGCGAGAATCGCCTCACGCCCTGGTCAAACGACCCGGTCGGGGATCGGACGGGTGAGGCCATCTACGCTCGCGACAACGACACCGGCGCCGTGTGGGGGCCGACGGCGCTGCCGGTGCGCCATGATGCCGGCACCTATGTGGCGCGGCACGGGCGCGGTTACAGCCGTTTCGAGCACGTCCGGCACGGCATTGCGCTCGACCTGCTGCAGTTCGTCCCGCTCGACGCTCCGGTAAAGGTGTCGCGACTCACCATCCGCAACCTTACCGGCCGCATGCGACATCTCAGCGTGACGGCTTATGCGGAATGGGTGCTCGGGACGTCGCCTGCCGCCACCGCGCCCTCCGTGACGACCGAGGTCGATCCCGTCACCGGTGGACTGCTGGCGCGCAACCTGTGGAGCGGCCCGGACGGGCGCGTGGCGTTCGTCGATCTCGGCGGCCGGCAGGCGTCCTGGACCGGGGATCGGAGGGAGTTCATCGGACGCAACGGGACACTCGACCGACCGGCGGCCCTGGCGGCAGGGGCGGCGCTGTCCGGTCGCACCGGTGCGGGCCTCGATCCCTGCGGCGCCTTGCAGACGTCCGTCACGCTCGCTGCAAACCACTCGGTGGAACTCGTCTGGACTGCTCGGCGAGGCTGCCACGACGCTCGACGCGCGATCCATGATCGAGCGTTGGCGCGTTGCCGATCTGGATGCGGCCCTGCAGTCCGTCCGGCAGGACTGGAACGAGGTCCTCGGCGCGGTCACGGTGCGGACGCCGGACCGGTCGTTCGACATCATGCTGAACGGCTGGCTGCTCTACCAGACGCTCGCCTGTCGAGTGCAGGCCCGCAGCGCGTTCTACCAGGCGAGCGGCGCCTACGGCTTTCGTGACCAGTTGCAGGACACGATGGCGCTGATCGTGGCGCGGCCGGCGCTGGCGCGCGAGCATCTGCTGCGCGCGGCCGGCCGGCAATTCGTCGAGGGCGACGTGCAGCACTGGTGGCTGCCCCAGACGGGCCGCGGGGTTCGCACCCGGGTTTCCGACGACGGCGCGTGGCTGTGCCATTGCGTGGCGCACTACGTGGAGGCGACGGGCGACCTCGCCGTGCTCGACGAGATCGTCCCGTTCCTCGACGGGCCGGTGCTCCGCGAGGGTGAAGTCGAGCACTACTTCCAGCCAGTGCCTGCCGACGAGTCGGCGACCCTCTACGAGCACTGCGCGCGTGCCCTCGAGCGAAGTCTCTCCGTCGGCAGTCACGGCCTGCCACTGATCGGGTCGGGCGACTGGAACGACGGCATGAACCGCGTGGGCGAGGGCGGGCGTGGCGAAAGCACCTGGCTCGCGTGGTTCCTGCACCAGGCGCTGTCGAACCTGGTACCGCTGGCGGAGGCGCGCGGTGAGAGTCTGCGCGCCGCCAGCTGGCGCACGCACGCCAGTGAGTTGCGCGCCTCCGTCGAGCAGCATGGCTGGGATGGCGACTGGTATCGCCGTGGCTATTTCGACGACGGCACGCCGCTCGGATCGGCCGGCAACGCGGAATGCCGCATCGACTCGATCGCGCAGACGTGGAGCGTGCTCTCGGGGGCCGGGGAGCCGCAGCGAGCGGAACGCGCGCTGGCTGCGCTGGATCGGGATCTCGTGCTTCGCGAGGACGGCCTGGTCCTGCTGCTGACCCCGTCCTTCGACCGGTCCGTGCCCGATCCCGGCTACATCCAGGCCTATCCGCCCGGGATCCGCGAGAACGGCGGGCAGTACACGCATGCCGCCGCATGGTCGGTGATCGCCTTCGCCATGCGCGGTGATGGCGACAAGGCCGCGGAGCTCTTCACGATGCTCAATCCGATCAATCGCGCGCCGACGCTGGACGCGGCGCAGCGTTACAAGGTCGAACCGTACGTTGTCGCGGGCGACGTGTACTCAGTGCCGCCGCACGTGGGGCGCGGCGGCTGGACCTGGTACACGGGCTCGGCAGCCTGGCTGTATCGCGCGGGCCTCGAGTGGATGCTGGGCTGCCGGATTCGCAACGCGACGCTGCTGCTCGACCCGTGCATCCCCCGCGCGTGGCCGGGATTCCAGGTCACCCTGCGCTACCGCGGAGCACGCTATGAGATCGCGGTGGAGAATCCGCGCGGCGTGAGTCGCGGTCTCGTCAGCCTGCAGCTCGACGGTGAGACGCTGCCGGCGCAGCAGGGGCGGGTGCCGCTGGTCAACGACGGCCTGACGCACCAGATAAAGGCCATCCTGGGCTGATCGTGTCGCCGTCGGCGCTCAGGTCGCAGGATGTCGATCCGAGCGCCCGCGTTGCCGATACACGACACGCCGCGTCCGAAGGTCCTGGCGCAGCGAGCGGAACGTGATCGTGAGGCCGAGGACGGTCAGCGCGATGATCAGCGCGGCGGGCGCGAACAACGTCAGCCTGCCCAGCGGTTCGTCACGGTTGTCGGGCAACAGCGTCGATACCGGTCGTCCGGTGGTTGTCAGCCCCGCATCGTAGGCCGTTGCCGGCTGCACGCGAGCGACATCCATGGGAGCCTCGGTCAACGGGCCGCCATCCGCGGCGAACGCCGGTAGCGCGAGGCATGCCGCGATGGCAACCGCGAGTACTGAACGATCAATCCTGAACTTCACGCCACATCTCCCCCGGTCGCGCAAAGCCGCCACCTGGTAGAGACTGTTTACCGGCCAGTACGAGTCTGCGTCTGTACGCTACCGAACAGCGTGTGGCGGGGCGGAGTCGCGTCAGGCGACGGGCATCACCGTCAGGTCGGCAATGCGATCGGCTTCGCGCTTGACTACCGCATAGCATTCGCAGCTCAGCGCCTCGATTCCCGGTCGGTCCAGCACCGTGATCTTGCCGCGGCTGTACTTGATGAACCCGAGCTTCTGCAACCGGCCGGCAGCTTCGGTGACGCCTTCGCGGCGGACACCAAGCATGTTCGCGATGAGTTCCTGCGTCATGACCAGCTCGTTCGACGACAGGCGATCGAGGGACAGCAGCAGCCAGCGGCACAGCTGCTGGTCCACCGAGTGATGGCGGTTGCAGACGGCGGTCTGTGCCATCTGCGTGATCAGGGCCTGCGTGTACCGCAGCAGCTGCAGCTGCACCCCGCCGTTGCGATGAAACTCGTCCTTGAGCCGTTGCCCGACGAGCCGGTACGCGTGGCCGGCGCTCTGCACGACCGCACGGCTCGGAGTCGTCTCACCGCCCATGAACAGTGCGATGCCGATGAGGCCCTCGTTGCCGACGACCGCGATCTCCGCGGACGCCCCGCTTTCCAGCACGTAAAGCAGCGAGACGATGGCGTCGGCGGGGAAATAGACGTGGCGCAGCACGTCGCCCGACTCATACAGTGACTTGCCGAGCGGCAGCGCGACGAGCTGCAGGTGCGGGAAGATCCGCTCGCGTTCGTCGGGCGCCAACGCCGCCAGCAGGCGGTTCTGCTCCGGGGCGTGGGAGCCCGAGGCACCGGCAGCGCGATCGGGCGGGCCATGGCAGTCCTGCGAGGCGAAAGAGCCATGTGATATTCTACGCCCGCGGTCACCATCGGTGCGGGACCGTACACACGCGATGCGGCGCGATCCGCGGTGCCGCAGGTCAGTGCATCGCGTTCGAGTACGTCTCGCGGTCGGCGGCGTAACAACTGCAGGCCGCGGCCTCGAGGCCGCGCCGGTCCAGGATGGTGATGTCGCCGCGGCTGTAATGGATCAGCTGGCGTGCCTGCAGTGAGCTGGCTGCCCGGGTCACGCCGGCGCGGCGCACGCCGAGCATGTAGGCGAGGGATTCGTGGGTCACGTGAAAGTCGCTGGCGTGCGCCCGGTCCCGGGTCATCAGCAGCCAGCGGGCCAGGCGCGCCTCCACGACGTGAAAGCGTGTGCAGGCGGCCGTCCGGGCCAGCTGGCACATGACCACGTAGACGTAGCGGTTGAGCCCGCTGCGCAGCGCAGCGCTGTCCTCGAGCTCGCGCTGGAACGGGTCGGCATCCATCTGCCAGGCCGTGCCGGCGCCCTGCACGAGAGCGAGCGTGGGTGCCCTGTTCACGCCGAGCACCAGCGAGGCGCCCAGCATGCCCTCGTCGCCGACCAGTCCGACCTCGAGACGGTCGTGGCCGTTGATCGCGGTGATCAGGGAAATGTAGCCGCTCGTCGGGAAAAGCACCTGACGAATGCGATCGCCCGGCTCGCGGAGCACGTTCGCCTGGACGAGATCGACCTGCGTGCAGCGTTGCAGCAGACGGCGCCGGTCGCGGCCGGGCAAGGCGTCCAGCAGGCGGTTGTCTGCGGCAGGCAGCTTCGGCGTTGGCACGGTGGATCCCTGGTCAAGCGAGCGCGGAATGGTGTCCCGTCACCGCAGCATGAACCTTGGATACTGGAGCGTCTGTTCGGTGACCCACGCAGCGGGGAGCGATCAGCCGATCACGGCGGGGGTGCCGGTCACTCGACGACGAACACCACGGCGGTGCGCGCCGGCACGGTAAAGCTGCCGGTTTCGGCTGCGTAGCGGGACTGCTCCGCCGCCCGGCGATCCGCGGCACCGGGCGCGCGGTGCACCGGGTGCAGCACGTAGTGCTTGGCGCGTTCGGCGTCGAACTGCAGCGTGTGCGGCTCGAGGTCCACGTTCACCAGGTACAGCATCTCGCGGAAGCCTGCGCCCGGGTAGCCCTCACCTTGCAGGTGGGCCGCGATGACCTCTGGCACCTGATCCGGCCCGACGTTCAGGAACCGCAGGCGCTGCTCGATGTCCGCCGCGCTGCGCAGCCGGAACAACGTCGAGCTCGAACGGATGCGCAGCAGGTCCAGCAGCGCGGCGCGGGTCCACGCAATGTCTGCGGGCGACGGGCGCAACCGCTGGTCGGCGAGGCGCGGCCGCATCAGCGGCCAGCTGGCCGCGTTGTCGCGCGCAGGCGGCAGGCCGGTGCCGAAGAAGTTGTCCCGGCCCGTCCAGTCGACGCGGTTGAACCAGTCGCCCGAGTCGAAGCTGTTGCGGTCCATCGACTTGCTGCGCAGCAGCTCGAAGCCTGCGTGCCAGTAGGCGATGCCCTGGCTGAACGCGTTGAGCGCGGCGGCGAGTAGCTGCACGCGGGCGCGGTCGGCGCTCGAGGTGCCGAGCGGCAACTTGAAGGCGTGCAGGTCGTACAGCGTCTGGTTGTCGTGATTCTCGACGTAGTTGACGACTTCGGCCGGGGAGGTGACGTAGCCCGCCGGCTGGCCGCCGCCATACTGGATCTGCTCCAGCCGCAGGACGCGGCCGTCGTGGGTCTCGAGCAGGTAGCTGCGCAGCGACCCCGCGAGACCGACGCGTACCAGGTCGGCGGTGCGCATCAGGTCGGCCGCCGTCACGTCCGGTGGCGCGTCGGCGTTGCGGTCGAAGTGCAGCCCGTTGACGATAGCCCTGCGCCTGCACCTGTCGAATGCCGTCGTCGCCGGCACCGCCGCCGCGGATCGCGTCGCGCGCGCGGTCGCTGAAGGTGGCGATGCCGCTGCCGTTCAGCGACAGCTGCGAGGCCTGCACGAAGCGCGCCCCGTCCGCGACCTCGCCGAAATTCCAGCCCTCGCCGAGCAGCAGTACCGGCCGGCCGGCGGCTGCCGCCACTCGCCGCTGCAGTTCTTCCATCGCCGCCCTTGGCTGGTGGCCCATCAGGTCGAAACGGAACGAGTCGATGCGGTATTCGCGCGCCCATGTCACGGCGGAGTCGATCATGAGCTTCGCCATCATGCGATGCTCGGTGGCGGTGTTGGCGCAGCACGTCGAGGTGGTGACGCGGCCGGCCTCGTCGAGGCGGTGGTAGTAACCGGGCACGATGCGGTCGAGCACCGACCAGCGATCCTGGCCGGCGGAGTAAGTGTGGTTGTAGACGACGTCCATGCCGACGCGCAGGCCGGCGCGATGCAGCGCCTGCACCATGCGGCGGAACTCGACGATGCGTACGGCGCCGTCGGCGGCATCGGTCGCGTAGCTGCCTTCGGGAGCCGTGAAGTGCACGGGGTCGTAGCCCCAGTTGAAGCAGTCGCGCGCGCTGACGGCCGATACCGCGGCCTGTTGCGACTCGCCGTCCGCCGGGCCGGACGGCGACGGCGTGACGCAGCCCTTTTCCGGGACGCTGCCGAAGTCGAACACGGGCAGCAGGTGCACGTCGGTGACGCCAGCGGCTGCCAGCGCCTTCAGGTGGCGCATGCCGTGCGTGTCGTCCTGTGTAAACGCCAGGTACTTGCCGCGCAGCTCCGGCCGCACCGAGGGATCGCCAATCGAGAAATCGCGAACGTGCAGTTCGTAGATCACTGCGTCGGTCTGCGCCTGCAGGCGATCGGGCGAGGGCGCAGCGTCCCAGCCCGGAGGCTTCAGTTGCGGTGATTGCAGGTCGGCGACGTAGCCACGGCGCGAGTCGGTCGTCAGGCTGACGGCGTAGGGATCGGTCACGCGGTTGCGCACCAGGCCGACGCCGTCGACGTGCACGTCGACCAGGTAACTGTAGTAACTGCCCGAAAAGTCGCGGCCGAACGTGGTCGTCCAGACGCCGGTCCCGGCATCGCGCCGCATTGGCTGCAGTGTGCGCGCCGGTCCACTGCCGGTGTCGTGCATGCACAGCGCGACGTTGCGTGCCGTGGGGGCCCAGAGCGCGAACGTCGTGCGGTCGCCGGAGATCGATACGCCGAGCTCCGCATCCGCGGCCGCGGCGTACAGTGCATCCAGCGCCGCGGCGGACTGCAGTCGTGTCGGCGCGAATCACGCGGCCGGCGGCGTCCTCCTGCACCAGCAGCAGCTGCTGACGGTGGAGCTCGCGCAGCGCCGCCGTGGATCCGGGTGCCCGCAGCGTGACGCCGGCGGCCACGTGGCGAAACCGCTGCTCGATCGCCGACGGCAGCGAGCCCGCGTGGACCTCGAGGTCGATGGCGCCATCGGAGCCCGTGACAGGCGTGCCCGCTGCGGCAATGGCCGTGCCGTCGGCGCGAGTGATGCAGACGGAAGCGACCAGTCGCCTCCACGCCGGGCCAGCGCAGCAGCGACTCGTCGAGCCAGATCGCGTGCGCCT
>CAVSUM010000028.1:0-127939 GCA_963731105.1 uncultured Gammaproteobacteria bacterium | reverse complement strand
CAGCACCGACACGCCCAGAAGCACGAAGATGGCAGCAGCGATGCCGTGCACCAGTCGCATCGGCAACTTGCGGGCGGCCACGTCGCCGAGCAGCACGGCCGGGACGTTGGCGATCATCATGCCGAGCGTCGTGCCGGCGACCACGCCCACCAGCGACGAGTATCTGGCGGCGAGCGCCACCGTGGCGATCTGCGTCTTGTCGCCCATTTCCACGAGGAAGAACGCGAGCAGCGTCGTGCCGAACACGCCGAAGCGGCTCGTGGATTCATCCTGCTCCTCGTACTTGTCGGGCACCATGATCCACGCCGCCATGGCGATGAACGACAGGCCGAGGATCCAGCGCATCGCGGAGGGCCCGACCTGCGCGGCGAGCCACGCGCCGAACGCGCCGGCCATGGCGTGGTTGGCGAGCGTCGCGACCAGGATGCCGAGGATGATCGGCAAGGGCTTGCGGAAGCGGGCAGCCAGCACCAGCGCCAGCAATTGCGTCTTGTCGCCGATCTCAGCGAGGGCGACGATGCCGGTCGAGACGAGGAAAGCTTCCATAAAGAGGGCGGCGACTGTACCAGCCGGGTCCAGCCGCCGCCATCGAGCTTGCCGCAGTAGCGCGGTGTGCCGCTTACTGCTGCACGGCCTCGAGCGCGATGCTGATCGTCACCTCGTCGCCCACCGCCGGCACGTACTGGCCGGCGTTGAACTCGCTGCGCTTGATCGTGGTGCTGGCATCGGCGCCGATCGCATCCTTCTTCTGCATCGGGTGCACGGTGTTGACGAACCGGTTCACCTGCAGCGTCACCGGGCGCGTGATGCCCTTGATGGTCAGGTTGCCGTCGATGGCGGTGGGCGTGCCGTCCTTGAACGTCACCCGCGTCGACTTGAAAGTGGCGGTCGGGTATTTCGCGGTGTCGAGGAAGTCCGCCCCCTGGATGTGCTCGTTGAAGGTCGCGAAACCGGTATCCACCGACTTCATGTCGATGACCACGTCGACGCTCGCAGTCTGCTTCGCCTTGTCGTAGACGACCGTGCCGCTGGTCTGGTTGAAGCGGCTCAGCTGCGTCGACAGGCCGAGGTGGTTGTAGGAAAAGCGCGGGTAGGTGTGGGTGGGATCGATGGCGTAGGTGACGGGGGCCGCGAACGCCGGGGCGACGAGGCCCATGGCGAGGACGGCGGCAGCAAGACGGCGAGTGTTGTGGTTCATGAAAGCTCCTGGGATGAGTTGGTGGAGGGGTTCGAGAAGGCGTAGGCGTCCATGGCCAGCACGTAGTCGTCGATGCCGGCGTGCAGGCGTGCGGCGGTGAACTGCTCGCCGCCGGCGCCGATTGCGACGTGCAGCGGCAACAGGTGTTCCTCGGTCGGGTGCGAACGCGTTGCAGCGGGTGCAAGGCTGCGGTAGTCGCGCAGGCTCGCCACGTCGCGCGCTTCCAGGCGCTGCCAGACCCAGTTGGCAAACTCGCGCACGTAGGCCGGCGAGTTGCCGCCCGCGCGTGCCGCTGCCACGTAGTCGCCGAGGTTGTGCGTCACGTTGCCGGAGGCGAGCACCAGCAGGCCGCGGTCGCGCAGGCCGGCCAGTGCGCGACCGAGCCGCAGTGCCTGCGCGGGCCCGGCGTGCGACTGCAGTGACAGCGGCACGACCGGCACGTCGGCGTCGGGGAACATGATGCGCAGTGGCACCCAGGCGCCGTGGTCGAGGCCGCGCGTCGCGTCGAACGCGACCGGCAGGCCCGCGCTCTCGAGAGCCGCCGCCACCTCGCGCGCGGCCTCCGGGCAGCCGGTCGCGGGGTAACGGATCTCGTACAGCTCGCGCGGGAAGCCGTAGAAGTCGTGGATCGTGTCGAGGCGCGTCGCCAGCCCGACCGTCGGCAGCGCGGTGTCCCAGTGCGCGCTGATCGCGACGATGGCGCGCGGCCGGGGCAGCTGCGCCGCGTAGCGTGCGAGTGCCGCACCCGCGGCGCCCGGGTGCAGCGCGAAAGTCGGAGCGCCGTGCGGGACGAACAGGGACGGTTGCGGGGCGTGGGCCATGGGTTACCTCGATCAGTGCCGGCAGCGTAGGCCGAACGTTGTCAGCCAGATAGCCAACAATGTGCTTATCTCTGTTGCATAATCAGCAACAATGGATCGCCTCGACGCCATGCGGGTGTTTGTGCGGGTGGCCGAGCTCGGCAGCTTCTCGGCCGTCGCCCAGCAGGCCGGCGTGGCGCGCTCGGTGGTCACGCGGCAGGTGGCTGCGCTCGAGGCGCACCTCGGCGCGCGGCTGATGCTGCGCAGCACGCGTCGGTTGTCACTCACCTCCGCCGGTGCCGCCTACCTGGAGAAGTGCCGGGTCATCCTCAACCTCGTGGAGGCCGCCGAGACCGATGTCGCCGAGCAGCGCACGGTGGCTCGTGGCCGTATCCGGGTCGGCCTGCCGCTCAGCTATGGGTTGAAGCGCCTCGCGCCGTTGCTGCTCGAGTTCGCCGAGCAGCATCCGCAGGTGACTCTCGAGATGGACTACACCGACCGGCGCGTCGACCTGATCGAGGAAGGCTTCGACCTGTCAGTGCGCATCACGGCGCGGCTCGGCGCGAGCGAAGTGGTGCGGCGCCTCGGCACCTGCCGGCTGATGGCCGTGGCGGCGCCCGCCTACATTGCACGGCACGGTGCGCCGCAACGGCCGGCGGATCTGGCCGACCACGTGTGCCTGGGCTACCTCGGCGACCCGGATCCGGGCGCCTGGCCGTTCACGATCGATGGTCGCGTCGAGCACGTCCCGGTGCAGGCGCGCCTCAGCGCCAGCAATGGCGACGTGCTGGCCGACGCTGCCGCGCGCGGGCTCGGCATCACGCTGCAGCCGGACTTCATCGCCTCGCCGTACCTCGACGACGATCGGCTACAGCAGGTGCTGGCGGAGTTCGCGCCGCCCGAGCTCGGCATCTACGCGTTGCTGCCGGCCGGGCGGCACGTGACCTACCGCGTACGTGTGCTGATCGAGTTCCTGGCGGAGCGACTCAAGGCAGCGAGTCCGGGTCAGGGGCCGCGCCGGCCGTCGCTGCCTGCCGTATGACGCGCATCGCCCGATGGTCGTGGGTGCTGCTGCTGGCCGGTTGCAGCACACCGGCGCCGCTACCGCCGCCGTCCGTAACGCAGACAGCAGTCCCCGTAACATTGCAGATCGTGGCAGTGGCTCCGGAGCACGGTGGGCACGCGTCGTCCGGCTCCACGTGGCTGCTGTATCTCGATGGGTTCATCGACTCCGACGCGGCGACACGCCTCACCGCCGTGATCGAGCGTGAACGCATCGCTGCGGCAACCGTGTATTTCAACTCGCCCGGCGGCAAGCTGGTCGCAGCGATGGCCGTCGGACGCGTCGTGCGCAGCCACGGTTTCTCGGCCGTTGTCGGCGTGCGAACGCACGACGTGCGTCGGCCGGCGGCGGGGACCTGCTTCAGCGCATGTCCCTTTGCCTTGGCGGGCGGCGTACAGCGATCGATGGTCGGGGGCTCGGAAATCGGTGTGCACCGTGCCGAGAACAGCGTGCCGGTGCCGGACGAAGCTGCCTTCCAGCAGAGAGTGTGGCAGGACGCCAGCGCGTACCTCGAATCGATGGGCATCGACGCCGGGCTGCTGGCCCTCATGTCGCAGGCGTCGCACGAAGCGATTCGCCCGCTGACGCCGCAGGAAGCGGTGCGGTTGCGGCTGATCAACGCGCGGCCGCCTCAGGCCGCCACGTCACGCACGATCAGCAGCACCGCGGCGAGATGCAGCGCCGCGCCCAGCAGCACCAGCACGTGGAAGATCTCGTGATAGCCGAAGCTGCGTGGCCACGGGTCGGGTCGCTTGGCGGCGTACACCACGGCGCCCACCGTATACGCGATGCCGCCGAGCACGATCAGCCATAGCTCGGGCGCATCCAGCACGCGGCGCAACGTGCCGATGTAAGGCACGATCATCCAGCCGACCGCGACGGCGATGCCGGCGGCGACGAATTTCGGCGCGCGCGGCCACAGCATGGACACCAGCACGCCGAGCGTGACGCCGCTCCAGATGGCCAGCAGCAGTCGGTGTCCCTCGTTGCCGCCGATGGCGAGCATCGCGATCGGCGTGTAGGTACCGCCGATCAGCAGGAAGATCGACGCATGGTCGGCGCGGCGCAGCCAGTTACGAGGGCCCGGTGTCCAGTAGTAGCCGTGATAGACGGCGCTGACGGACAACAGCAGCGCGAGGCTTGCCGCATAAATGGCGCCGGCAATCGCCGCCTGCCGCGTGGGTGCCAGGGCAACCAGCACGGTGCCGACGCCGAACGCGAACGGCGCGGCCCACTTGTGCAATACACCGCGCCAGCGCGGCTTCAGCGCAGTGTTGGCTTCGTCCATGGTGGTCATCGTGGCAGATCTGCGTCGGGTATGCGCGCACTCAGCTCGAGCGCAGGGGTTCGGTTGGAATCAAGGTAATGACCGGCGCAAAGCCGCCGCCCGGCGTGCGGAAATTGGTCGTCTGGCCGCGATACAGTCGCGCGGCACGCAGCAGCGGGGCGCCGTTGCCGACGAACACGCGGACGTCGACTCGCAGTTCCGACGTCGCACCGTCGACCGACACGTGCCGTGAAGACGTCGGCGCGATGGCCTGCGCGACGTAGCGGCCGGCCACGATGCTCGCGAACGTCGCGCGGGTCAGCTTGTCGCCGCGATACGCGGCCTTGCTGCCGTAGCCGTCCACCGGCTTGAAAAACAGTCCCTTGCGACGGCGCCACAGGTCGGCGGCAGCGTCGGCACCACGATCTCGGTGGGCGGAATGGACCGCAGCAGGTGCGCACGACCCGCATCGTCCAGCCCGGCTGCCTGCAGCAGTGTCTCGTCGCGCAGCCACGCCAGCAGCCGCTTGTCGGCCCAGTGCGCGTGTGAGGCAGGGTTGGGCGTGATCACCGCGAGCCCGCGCTCGAACGCCTCGCGCAGCGCGGTGTGGCGGTCTTCGCGGAAGTAGAAGTCCGTGACCCGGTTGTACACAAGGTCGAGCGGTGCGTCGGCGGCCATCAGTCGATCGCCGTTGATCTCGAGCGCCGCCGCGTCCGCGATCACGGCCCGCAGGCCCGCCTGCTCGAACAGTCGCTGGTAAAGCAGGAATTCCGGGTACAGGTACTGGTTCGTCGGATCGTCGTCCACGATCGCGATCGTCGTGATCGGACGGTCGCCGCGTGTACGACGCCACTCGGCGCGAAACGTGTCGACGACTCGCGCTGGTACCGACTCGAGCGGCACGTCGCCCGACACCAACTCCTCGACGGGCCCGCGGATCTGCTCGCAGCACGGTATGACCGCACGCGCCAGCTCGAGGTTGACCAGCAGGCCGCCCGGATTGATGTTGATCTCGATCAGTTGCGGCGTGGTGCCGCCGAGGTGGAAGTCGAGCCCGAGCAGGCCGCCGGAGCAGTCGGGTTCGCGCCGGGCGATCGCCGGGGCGTGTTGCGCCACATGGTCCACGAACGCCTGGCTGGTCAGTGCCTGGCGCAGCAGCGCGGCCGTGCGATCCATGGCCGCCGAGTCCTGCGGGTCGACGAACACCACATTGCCGGCAATGAGGCCGGGGCGTGTGTCGAGCAGCTGCGACGCCTCGCCGAGGTTGGCCTGCAACTGTCGCTGCAGGCGCGCGCGGTCGAGCACGATGCACTGGCAGGCCGCATTGAGCGCCGGCGCGTCACGGGTCATGACGATCTCCGCCTGGACTGGCGGCCGCAGCAGTTCTCGCCGAGGAATGCGATCAGGCTGTTCATGGCCGCGAAGTTGGCGAAGTAGTAGATGAAGCGACTCTTCGACCGGGACTCGATCAGCCCGGCCTGCGACAGGGCCTTCACGTGGAAGGACAGCGTGCTCGGCGGGATGCCGAGCCGCGCGGCGATATCACCGGCCGGCAGCCCTTCCGGGCCGGCCTGCACCAGCAGCCGGAACACTTCGAGGCGGCTGTCCTGGGCCAGGGCGGCCAGGGCCTGCACGGCGGCTTTGGTATCCATATTTCCAGAATTATCGAATTAACTTGCGCTGTCAAGCCAGTGCCGGGCCTGGGTGATCCGCCGCGCCTCGGCACCGTCCATAATCGGCGCCGGTCACACGGGGTCAACCGATGGATACCGACAGCACTCTTTCCCGTCGTCCGTTGCGCCGCTTCTGGGGCTGGGGCCTGGCGAGCGATGCGCTCGATGCACGCGAGCAGCTCGTGGTGCGGGCGATGCTGGCCCACATCGGCGCCCAGGTCGAGGATCGGCCGTCGCCACAGGTTGGCGACTTCAATTTGCCGGCGCCGCGCATCAGGCCGCCGGCCGCCCTGGCGGAACAGTTCTCGGCGTCGCCACTCGATCGCCTCAACCACTGCGCCGGCAAGAGCTACGCCGACTGCGCCCGCATGTGGTTGCGCACGCCACCGTCCCCGCCCGACTGGGTTGCCTACCCTGATGACGAACGAGCGGTCGTCGACATCCTCGACTGGGCTCAGGCCAGCAACGTCGCGGTGATTCCCTACGGTGGCGGCAGCAGCGTCTGCGGGGGAGTGGAAGCCGCAGTTGGTCCAGGCTATGCGGCTGCCGTCTCACTCGATCTCGAGCGCCTCAATCGCGTTCTCGAAGTGGACCCGGTCAGTCGTGCCGCGCGCATCCAGGCCGGCGCACTGGGGCCTGAACTCGAAGCGCAACTCAAGCCGCATGGCCTGACGCTGCGCCACTTCCCGCAGAGCTTCGAGTTCTCGGCGCTGGGCGGCTGGATTGCCACCCGGGCCGGCGGCCACTTCGCCACGCAATACACGCACATCGACGACTTCGTCGCAGCCACGCGGCTGGTGACGCCGGCCGGCATCATGCAGACGCGTCGCCTGCCGGGGTCCGGTGCCGGGCCGGCCCCGGACCGGCTGGTGCTCGGCTCGGAGGGCACGCTCGGCGTGATCACCGAAGCCTGGCTGCGCCTGCAGGCCGTGCCGCGGTTCCGCGCCTCGGCGTCGGTGCAGTTCGACGATTACTTCGCTGCCGTCGCGTGCGTGCGGCACCTGGCGCAATCCGGGCTCAACCCGAGCAATTGCCGGCTGCTCGATCCGCTGGAGGCCGCGTTCTCCGGCGTCGGCGACGGGCGTTCGGCCATCCTGGTGCTGGCGTTCGAATCCGCCGACCACCCGCTGCAGGCGTGGATGGAACGTGCGCTGGAACTGGTGCGTGACCACGGCGGCCGCTACGACGCGGCGGCCGTCGAACGCTCGATGTCCACCGAGGGTACCCGCGAGCACCGCAGCGGCGCCGCGGGAGCGTGGCGCGACGCCTTCCTGCGCATGCCCTACTGGCGCGATCCGGCCGTGGGCCTCGGCGTGATCATGGATACCTTCGAGACCGCGATCACCTGGGACCGGTTCGAGGACTTCTACCGCAACGTCAAGGAAGACGTCGGCCGCGCCGTCCGACAGGCGACGGGACAGGAGGCGCGGTTGTCTTGCCGCTTCACGCATCTGTACCCGGATGGTCCGGCGCCGTATTTCACGCTCGTCACGCGTGCGGCGGACGGCAGCGTCGCGAGTGCGCTGGCCGCGTGGCGCGAGATCAAGCTGGCCGCCAACACGGCCGTCGTGACGCACGGCGGCACGATCACCCATCACCACGCGGTCGGTCGCGATCACCGCAGCGGCTACGAGCGCGAAGTGGACCCGCTGTTCCGGCAGATGCTGGCGGCCGCCAAGCAGGTGGTCGAT
This sequence comes from uncultured Gammaproteobacteria bacterium, assembly GCA_963731105.1. Taxonomy (GTDB): domain Bacteria; phylum Pseudomonadota; class Gammaproteobacteria; order Steroidobacterales; family Steroidobacteraceae; genus RPQJ01. The sequence goes on along the minus strand of CAVSUM010000028.1, from coordinate 120,247 downwards.
CCGCAGGGCATTCTCAATCCGGGCGTGTTGTTTGATCCCCTGAACCGGCCGGTCGGCAGGACGGGAGCGCTTGCCGGATAGGCACGCCGGCGGGTTGTCGTTGCGGTGCAGGCCGGGTGCCGCGAGAATCCCGGCCCAACGTCCATCCCTACCGGTCAGGTCCCGTCGATGTCCAGTCCATCCGGTTTCGCTCGCATCCTCCGCCTGGCGTGGCCCGTGCTGCTGCTGTTCGCCGCTGGCTGCGCGCAGCTGCCGCCGCGACCGGAGGCCCCGGTCGATGCGGCCGTTGCGCTCGGCACCGGCACCAGGCTCGACGACGCCATCGCCCCGGCACAGCAGCGCCATCCGGGCCAGTCGGGCTTCCGGCTGGTGAGCGAGGGGCCCGAGGCGTTCGCCGTGCGCGCGGCCGTGACGCGCATTGCCGGGCGTAGCGTCGATGTGCAGACCTATATCTGGCACGGCGACCAGACGGGGCTCGCGCTGGCGTACCTGTTGCTGCAGGCGGCGGACCGCGGTGTGAAGGTGCGCCTGCTGCTGGACGACATGGATGCGCGCGCCAAGAACGACGGGCTCGCGGCGCTCGACGCCCACCCGAACATCGCAGTGCGCATGTTCAATCCACTGCCGTCGCGCTCCGGGTCGATGGCCTTCCTCGGCGACCTGCTCGGCGATGCCAAGCGGCTCAACCGTCGCATGCACAACAAGACCTGGATTGCCGATAACCGGATCGCCGTCGTCGGCGGGCGCAATCTCGGCGACGAGTACTTCGGTGCCAGCGAGGAGGTCAACTTCGTCGACCTCGACTTCGCGATGGTCGGGCCAGTGGTGCAGGACGCTTCCGCCTCGTTCGACCGCTACTGGAACTCGGCGGCAGCCTATCCGCTCGCCGTGCTGAGCCCGAGCGAGGTGAACGACGCGGCGCTCGAAAAGCTGCGCGGCCCCCTGGCCGCAGCCATGGAGCAAGCGAAGCAGGGCGGCTACGCGGAACTGCTGCGTCGCGACGACGCCGTGACACGCCTGGTGAGCGGCGACTGGCCGATGAGCTGGTCGAGCGAGTATCGCTTCGTCGTCGGACGATCCTGGCAAGATCTACACGGATCCCGATCGCGGCAATTCCGACGTGCTCGCGGTGCTGGCACCGGTGATGCGCGATGCGCAGCGGGACCTGACGATCGTATCGCCATACTTCGTGCCGGGGGACGGGGGTACCCGGGGGCTGGTCGAATCCGCCCAGTCTGGCAGGCGGGTCAGGGTGCTCACCAACTCGCTCGCAGCCAATGACGTGGCGGCGGTGCACGGCGGCTACTCAGAGTACCGCGAGCAGCTGCTCGCCGGCGGTGTGCAGTTGTGGGAGTTGAAGCCGACGCCGGGCGCGCAGACGCGCTCCACGTTCTTCGGATCCAGCGGCGCCAGCTTGCACACCAAGGGGCTCGCCGTGGACGGGGAGACGCTGTTCGTCGGCAGCTACAACCTCGATCCGCGCTCGACTTCGCTCAACAGCGAGCAGGGCGTGCTGGTGAAAAGCGAGGAACTGGCGCAGCAGTTCATGGCGCTGTTCGAGCTGCAGGCCTCCGGTGCGCGCGCCTGGCAGGTGAGCCTCGTCGAGGGTGACCTCGCCTGGACGGATGGCCAGCAGAACTACGACCAGGAGCCGGAGGCGTCCGGCGGGCGGAAATTCCAGGCATGGGTGGCGAGCTGGCTGCCGGTTGAATCGCAGCTCTGATCAAAATGACATCGGCTACACGGGACTGCAAACGGGGATCAACGACATGACGCGACACCTGCAGACCCTTGCTTCGCTGCTGCTGGCAGCCAGCCCGCTGCTGCCGACCGCGGCCCACGCCGCCGGCGACGGCAAGCCGGCCACCGCGACCACGCGCGAGATGCAGCAGTCGGTGTCGCCGACGCTGCTGGCGCAGGCGCCACGCGCGATGGATGACGCCCGTCGCGGCTTCATTGCCGCGCTCCCCGAGCCCGTCATTACGGCGGCCGACGGTCACGTCGTCTGGGACATGCGTGCCTACCGTTTCATCGACGAGGCGACCGCGGTCCCCGACAGCGTGCACCCCGCACTGTGGGAGCAGGCCCGCATCAACAACCTGCACGGCCTGTTCAAGGTGGCCGAGCGCGTGTACCAGGTCCGCGGCTACGACATCGACAACCTGACCATCGTCGAAGGCGACACTGGCCTGATCGTCATCGACCCGATGACCTTCACCGAGTCGGCGGGCAAGGGCATGGAGCTGTATTTCCAGCACCGTCCGCGCAAGCCCGTCGTCGCCGTCATCTATACGCACAGTCACGCGGACCATTTCGGTGGCGTTCGCGGCGTGGTGGACGAGGCCGACGTCCGCTCGGGCAAGGTCGGCATCTGGGCCCCGGTCGGTTTCATGAATGAAGCCATCGGCGAGAACGTCATTGCCGGCAATGCAATGGGCCGCCGGGCCCAGTACCAGTTCGGCATGCTGCTGCCGCGCGGCGAGCGCGGCCAGGTCGACGTCGGGCTCGGCAAGACGGTCGGTCTCGGCAGCATCACGCTCATCGCGCCCAACCACACGATCGGGCAACCGCGCGAGACGCACGTCATCGATGGCGTCGAGATCGAGTTCTCGCTCGCGCCCGAGTCCGAGGCGCCGGTCGAGCTGTACATGTACTTCCCGCAGTTCCGCGTGCTGAACATGGCGGAACTGGCCTGCCAGACTTTCCACAACCTGCTGCCGCTGCGCGGCGCCCGCGTGCGGGATGCCGGCTCTGGTCCTCGTACCTCAACGACGCGCTGCATCGCTACGGCGACCGCAGCGACGTCATGGTGGTGCAGCACAACTGGCCCGTGTGGGGCAGCCAGCAGGTGCGCGACCACCTCGCGAAGCAGCGCGACCTCTACAAGTTCGTCCACGACCAGACCGTGCGGCGCATGAACGAGGGCTACACGGCGCCTGAGATCGCCGAGATGATCCGCCTGCCGCCATCGCTCGCCGAGACCTGGGGCGTGCAGCCGTTCTACGGTGCCGTCAAGCACAACGTGAAGGCGGTGTACCAGCACTATCTTGGCTGGTACGACGGCAATCCGGCGAACCTCGATCCGCTGCCGCCGCAGGCGAAGGCGCGCAAGGCCATCGAGTACATGGGCGGTGCGGAGGCGGTGCTCGAGCGGGCCCGGGCCGACTTTGCCCGGGGCGAGTACCGCTGGGTGGCGCAGGTGGCGTCGCAGCTGGTGTTCGCCGATCCGGGCAACCGGGCAGCGCGCGAACTGGGGGCCGACGCGCTCGAGCAGCTCGGCTACCAGTCACAGTCCGGCACGTGGCGCTCCGCCTATCTGCAGGGCGCGCAGGAACTCCGTCACGGGTCGCCGCAGCCCTCGGGCATCACGACGGCGAGTCCCGACATGATCCGCAGCCTGCCGCTGGGCGACTACTTCGACTACCTCGCCATTCGCCTCGACGCCGAGCGGGCCGAGGGCAAGCGGATCGCGCTCAACTGGCGCTTCACCGACACGGACCAGCGCTACCTGGTGAACCTCGAGAACAGCACGTTGACCGCGCTCGAAGGCGTCGAGGATGCAAAGGCCGACGCCACGGTGACCACGACGCGCGCCACGCTGGACCGCATCTCGCTGCAGCAATCGACGTTTCAGCAGGCGTATGCCGAGGGCGCGATCCAGGTCGAGGGTCAGGCGCCCGGCGGCGCTGCGCGAACTGCTCGGGCTGCTGGTCAAGTTCCCGACGACCTTCAACGTCATCGAGCCTTGAGGCGTCGGCCGGGCGGGGCCGGGGCTGCGCCGGCTCCGCGGCTGGGTCGCGCCGGGCGCCGGGCGAGCCCGGGCCCGAAGCGCTCGAGCAATTGCTGCTCTTCCCGCACGGCCTCGCGTTGCGCGTCGAGCACGAACTCGCGGAACCGCTCCGCGGCCTGGGTCCACGGCCGACCCTTGAGGCTGACGATGCCGTAGTGCAGGTGCAGCCACGGCGCGGTGCCCAGGATCACGAACTGCCCGTTCTCGAGTTCGGTCGCGACGCAGGACAGGATGGAGGCACTCACCGCGTCGGAGGTCGCCAGGATGCGCTTCACCGGGGCGAGGCCGTTGCACTGGATGGCCGGGAGCGGGCGCGGCGCCGCGATTCGTGCCGTTGCAGCCCGATGCGCTGCCAGCAGCGGGTCGAGGACTCGCGGCGGGATGCGTCCGGGTGCTACGAACGGCCACTCGAACACGTCCGCGGCGGTGACGTTGTCGCGCCTGGTGAGCGGATGCCCGGCGCGCGCCACGAAGTAGATCGAGTGCGCGGAGGCCATCGGCACGATCTCGAGGTCGGGTTCGTGCTGCAGCGTGCTGGTCTCGGCGACGAAGAAATCGAGCTCGCGGCTGCGCAGCAACCGCAGCAGGTCGTCCCAGTCGCGGGCCTGCAACTGCACGCTGACTCTCGGGTACTGCTCGACGAACTTGACGGCGGCCGGGCCCAGGAATGACTCGGACGGATACGGTCCGCCGCCGACGGCGACCCGGCCGGCGCGCAAGGTCCCATGGGTCACCGCCTCGCGGTCGAGTTCATCCGCCATCCGCAGCAGGTCGCGGGCACGCGCGATGTACAGACGCCCGAGGTCGGTGGGCACGACGCCGACGCTGGAGCGCAGGAACAGTTCACTGCCGAATTGCCGTTCCAGGTTCTGGATGCTGCGCGACAGCGCCGGCTGGCTGATGTGCAAGGCCGCGGCCGCCCGCACGAAACTGCCGTGCTCCGCGAGGGCGACGACCTGGCGCAACTGCTGGAGTTCGAGGGCCATGCTTTCAGGATATACCGTCTATGCCAAATATGCACTGGACACATGGCCGGTGCTTGCCCGCATCGTGTGCCGCGCATCGGCCCGACCCGTCGTGCGGGGGCCGTGCGTGATCGTCATTCACGCAGAGGGGGGATATTCATGAAAGTTGGTTCATCTCGTCTGGTCGGCGCCGCGCTGTGCGTCGCGCTCATGGCACTCGGCGGCGTCGCGCAGGCCGAGGCCCGCAAGCCGAACATCCTTGTCATCTGGGGCGATGACATTGGCCAGTTCAACGTCAGCGCCTACAACAACGGCATGATGGGCTACAAGACGCCGAACATCGACAGCATCGCCCGGGAGGGCGCGATGTTCACCGACTGGTACGGCCAGCAGAGCTGCACGGCCGGCCGCGCCGCGTTCGTCACGGGCCAGTCGCCGATCCGCACCGGCCTCACCAAGGTGGGCCTGCCGGGTGCGCCCGAGGGCATGAAGGCCGCCGACCCGACGATCGCCACGCTGCTCCGCGCGCAGGGCTACGTCACCGGCCAGTTCGGCAAGAACCACCTCGGCGACCGCGACGAGATGCTGCCGACCGACGCACGGCTTCGACGAGTTCTTCGGCAACCTCTATCACCTCAACGCCGAGGAGGAGCCGGAGAACCCCGACTACCCGAAGAACCCCGAGTTCAAGAAGAACTTCGGTCCGCGTGGCGTGATCCACAGCTTCGCCGACGGCCGCATCACCGACACCGGCCCGCTCACGAAGAAGCGCATGGAGACGATCGACGAAGAGGTCAACGTCAAGGCGCTCGACTTCATGGAGCGCGCCGCGAAGGACGGCAAACCGTTCTTCCTGTGGTGGAACTCCACCCGCATGCACATCTTCACGCACCTGAAGGCGGAGTCGGCCGGCAAGACGGGCCTCGGCATCTACGCCGACGGCATGGTCGAGCACGACGGCCACGTCGGCCTGCTGCTCGCGAAGCTCAAGGAACTGGGCCTCGACGAGAACACCATCATCATGTACTCGATCGGACAACGGCGCCGAGACCTTCACGTGGCCGGACGGCGGCACGACGATGTTCCGCGGCGAGAAGAACACGCAGTGGGAAGGCGGTTACCGCGTCCCGACGCTGATCAAGTGGCCGGGCGTCATCAAGCCGGGCACCATCGTCAACGACATCGGCGCGCACGAGGACATGCTGCCGACGCTGCTTGCCGCGGCCGGCGACACGACCGTCACGGACGACCTGCTCAAGGGCCGCGATCGGCAAGACGACCTACAAGGTGCACCTCGACGGCTACGACCTCGGCCCGGCGCTGCAGGGCGAAGCCGAGTGGCCGCGCCGGAGTTCATCTACTGGACCGACGACGGCAGCGTCGCGGCGCTGCGCTACGAGCAACTGCAAGGTCACGTTCCTCGAGCAGGAGGCCGAAGGCCTGCATGTCTGGCAGAAGCCGTTCACCGAGCTGCGCGCCCCGAAGCTCACCAACCTGCGCATGGATCCCTTCGAGCGCGCCGAGGCAGAGAACGCGATGGGCTACCAGCGCTGGTACATGGAGCGCATGTTCGCGATCGCCCCGGCGGGCGCCTACGTCGGCCAGTGGCTGCAGAGCTTCAAGGAGTTCCCGCCGCGCCAGAAGCCGGGCAGCTTCAACCTCGATCGCGTCATGGAAGCGGTGACCGCGGGCAGCAAGCAGTGACGACTGCTTCCCGACCCTGAAGAACCCCCGGCGCCCGTGACGGGCCGGCCTGCAATTCCCACCCCCCGCAGGTCGAACCCGTCACGGTGCGCCGTGGCCTATGCTCCGTGCCATGAATACCACCGGCGGCAAGTTCGACTACGACTGGCTGGTGATCGGCTCCGGCTTCGGCGGCAGCGTCTCGGCGCTGCGGCTCGCGGAGAAGGGCTACAAGGTCGGCGTGCTGGAGCAGGGCCGGCGCTTCCGGGACGAGGAGTACGCCGCATCCACCTGGCAGCTGCGACGCTGGCTGTGGGCGCCGTTCCTCGGGCTGCGCGGGATCTTCCAGCTGACCCCGTTCAAGGACGTGTTCATCGCCAGCGGCGCGGCGGTCGGCGGCGGCAGCACCGTCTACGCCAACACGCTCTACCGCGCGAGCCCGGAGTTCTTCGCCAACCCGCAATGGCGCGGGCTGAACGACTGGGCCGCGGCGCTCCAGCCGCATTACGACACCGCCGAGCGCATGCTCGGCGTGGTCGAGGTACCGCGGGACAGCGACGGCCAGCAGCTGCTGCGTGACGTCGGCCGCCAGTTCGGGGTCGAAGACACGTTCCAGCGCACGCCGGTGGGCGTCTACTTCGGCAAGGCCGGCACCACGGTGCCGGACCCGTATTTCGGCGGCGAAGGACCCGAACGCACCGGCTGCACGTTCTGCGGTGCCTGCATGGTCGGGTGCCGCGAGGGCGCCAAGAACACGCTGCTCAAGAACTACCTGTGGTTCGCGGAGAAGCGCGGCGCCGAGATCGTGCCGGAGCGCGAGGTGGTGGACATACGTCCCATCGGCGCGCAGGACGGCAGCGAAGGCTACGTCGTGACGACCCAGCGCCCGGGCGCGTGGTTCCGCAAGCAGCGGCGCAGCTACACCGCGCGCGGCATCGTCATGTCGGCCGGGGCGCTCGGGCACCAATCGCCTGCTCGCGAAGTGCAAGCTCGGTGGCTCGCTGCCGCACATCAGCGACCGGCTCGGGCAGCTGGTGCGCACCAACAGCGAGTCGATCCTGGCCGTGACGCTGCCCGAGGGCATGGCTCGCCCGTGGAACGACGTCGCGATCAGCTCGAGCATCCACACCAGCGCCGACACGCACATCGAGTTCGTCACCTACGGCAAGCACGGCGACACGATGGCGCTGCTCTATACGCTGCTGACCGGGGACGGCAATCGGGTCACGCGGCCGCTGCTGTGGCTCGGCAACGTGCTGCGTCACCCCGTCACCTTCCTGAAGACGCTGTGGCCGGTCGGCTGGTCGCAGCGCACGGTGATCTTCCTGGTGATGCAGACCCTGGACAACGCGATCTCGTTCCGCGCCCGGCGCGGCCTGTTCGGCGGCGTGTCGCTCACCACCGAGCAGGACCCCGAGAAACCCAACCCGACGTTCATCGAGGCGGGCAATCGGGCGGCGCAATGGCTGGCGCAGAAGACGGGCGGCTACGCACAGAGCATGCTGCTCGAGGCCTGGGCGAACATCCCGACCACGGCGCACATCCTGGGCGGTGCGGTCGTCGGGCAGGACGCCGCCACCGGCGTGGTCGACGGCGACAGCCGCCTGTTCGGCTATCGGAATTTCCTGGTCTGCGACGGGTCGACGGTCCCGGCCAATCCGGGTGTGAACCCGTCGCTGACGATCACCGCGATGAGCGAGCACGCAATGAGCCAGGTGCCGGCGCGCCACGCGACGGCCTGACCCCGGCTGGAGAACCGCATGACCGCACTACACGTCCGCTGGATGTCACTCGTCGCCTGCTGTGTGGCGTTCGCTGCACCTGCCTTCGGCGCGGGCAGCGCAACGCCGCCGGCGGCAGCCGTGCAGCCGTCCGGTCACTTCCATCCCAAGGGCAAGATGCCGTCGCGGTTCACGATCGACCAGCAGAAGGCGCTGCGTGCGTCGCTGCCGTTCGAGGACCAGCGCGACTTCGAGGAATCGAAGCGCGGATTCGTTGCGGCACCGCCGTACCGGCAGATCACGAACGAGGCGGGTGCCGTCGTCTGGAACATGGCGGCCTACGACTTCCTGCTGGCGGGGAAGGATTTCGACAGCGTGAACCCGTCGCTGCAGCGGCAGGCGGTGCTCAACATGGGGTTCGGCCTGTACGAGGTCGTCCCCGGCCGCATCTGGCAGGTGCGCGGCTTCGACCTCTCCAACATCAGCTTCATCAAGGGCGACACGGGCTGGATCGTCTTCGACCCGCTGGTCTCGAAGGAAACCGCGGCGGCCGCACTCGCATTTGCCAACGAGAAGCTCGGCGCCCGCCCGGTCGTGGCGGTCGTCTATTCGCACTCCCACATCGACCATTTCGGCGGTGTGCGCGGCGTGGTCGACGAGGCCGACGTGAAGAGCGGCAAGGTCCAGGTCATCGCACCGGTCGGGTTCATGGAGGCGGCCGTCGCGGAGAATGTCTACGCCGGCAACGCGATGGTCCGGCGGGCGTTCTACCAGTACGGCCTGCTGCTGCCCCGCAGCCCGTTCGGCCACGTCGACCAGGCGATCGGCAAGATGAGTTCCTCCGGCACGACGGGCCTGATCGCGCCGACCCGCACCATCTCCGGGGACATCGAGGAGCTTACGGTCGACGGCGTGCGCATGGTGTTCCAGAACACGCCGGGCACCGAAGCCCCGGCCGAGATGAACACCTGGTTCCCGGACTTCAAGACCTTCTGGGCGGCGGAGAATATCACCGCGACCATTCACAACATCTACACACTGCGTGGCGCCCTGGTGCGGGACGCGCTGCTGTGGTCGAAGATGATCAACCAGGCGCTGTACCTGTTCGGCAAGGAGGCCGAGATCATGTTTTCGGCACACAGCTGGCCGCGCTGGGGCAACGCGCGCATCCAGGAAGTGATGCGCGTGCAGCGTGACGCCTACGCGAACCTGAACAACGGCGTGCTGCACGCCGCCAACCAGGGCGTGACGATCAACGAGATCCACAATGTGTATCGCCTGCCCGCGAGCCTGCAGAAGCACTGGGAGGCGCGCAGTTACCATGGCTCGGAGGAGCACAACAGCCGGGCCGTGATCAACCGCTACCTCGGTTACTGGGACGGCAACCCGACGACGCTGGTGCCGCTGTCGCCGAGTGACTCGGCCCCGCTCTACGTCAAGATGATGGGTGGTGCGGAAAAGATCCTGGCGCAGGGCCGCGAGCTGGTCGACGCAGGCCAGTACCTGCTCGCGACGGAAATCCTCAACAAGCTGGTGTACGCGGAGCCGGGCAACCAGGCCGCCAAGGACCTGCTGGCGGACGCCTTCGAGCAGCTCGGCTACCAGAAGGAGAGCTCGAGCCTGCGCAACAGCTTCCTCGCCGCAGCGCTCGAGTTGCGCTCCGGGATCCCGAGCGGACTCGCGCCGCGCACCGCAAGTCCCGACACGATTCGCGGCATGCCGACGCAGTTGTGGCTCGATTACCTCGGCATCCTGCTCGACAGCCGCAAGGCCGAGGGCATGGGCTTCGTCATCAACCTGGTAACGCCGGATGACGGCGGGCGCTACGTCCTCGAGATGAGCAATTCCACCCTGACGAACATCAGCGGCGTCCAGGCGCCCAGCGCCGACCTGACAGTCACGATCAACCGCAGCGACCTCGAGCCGGTGATGATGCGCCAGGCGACGTTCGCGTCGCAGGCGGCGGCGGGCCGGGCCAAGCTCGAGGGCGACCCACGGGTCATGGGGCAGCTGATGAGCTGTCTCGTCGACTTCGACCAGTACTTCGAGATCATGCCCGGCACCAAGGCGGCGGTGCCGACTGGCAAGCCTTAACCAGGGAGCGCACGCTCATGAAGCAGAAAAGAATGTACCCGCGCGTCCTTCGCCGTGGTCGGGACGCGCTGATCGGCGTGCTGCTCGCCATCGCGGCGATGTCCCCGATCGCGCAGGCCGCGGATCCCCTGGCGAGTTGGAACGATGGCGCCAGCAAAGCGCGCATCCTCAGCTTCGTCCAGGGCGTGACGGACCCGACCGGCAAGACGTACGTGCCGCCGGCCGAGCGCATCGCCGTGTTCGACAACGACGGCACGCTCTGGACCGAGCAGCCGATGTACTTCCAGCTCGCCTTCATCCTCGACCGTGTGCACGCCCTCGCGCCGCAGCATCCGGAGTGGACGACCACCGAGCCGTTCAAGTCCGTGCTGGCCGGCGACATGGCTGGAGTTGCTGCGGCAGGGGAGCACGGCCTGCTCGAACTGATGGCGGCGACGCACGCCGGCACCACGAGCGAGGAGTTTGCCGCGCATCGTGGCGGACTGGCTGGCCACCGCACGGCACCCGCGCTTCAAGCGACCCTATGACGAACTCACCTTCGCGCCGATGCGCGAACTGCTGGCGTACCTGCGTGCCAACGGCTTCAAGACCTACATCGTCTCCGGGGGCGGCGTGGAATTCATGCGGGTGTTCGCCGAGCGTGTCTATGGTGTGCCGCCCGAGCAGGTGATCGGCAGCAGCATCCGCACGAAGTACGAAGTGCGCGACGGCAAGCCGGTGATCGTGCGCCTGCCGGAGATCGAGTTCATCGACGACAAGGCCGGCAAGCCGGTCGGCATCCACAAATTCATCGGTCGCCGTCCGATCCTTGCCTTCGGCAACTCCGACGGCGATTTCGAGATGCTCGAGTACACGACCAGCGGTCCCGGGCCGCGGCTCGGGCTGATCGTGCACCACGACGACGGCGAGCGCGAATATGCCTACGATCGAAAGTCGTCGGTCGGGCGACTCGAGCGCGGCCTCGACGAGGCGGCGCAGCGTGGCTGGGTCGTGGTCAGCATGAAGTCCGACTGGCGCACGGTCTATTCCGACTGACGCGCTACGACTCCAGTCCCTGGGCGTCGAGGTACTCGTCGTAGCGTGCCCGTGAAGTCGTTGATGCCGCCGTCAGGCCGCAGCTCGATGACCCGCGTGGCGAGGCTGCCGACGAACTCGCGGTCGTGCGAGACGAACACCAGCGTGCCGGGATATTTCTCGAGCCCGATCTGCAGCGACTCGATCGTCTCCATGTCCATGTGGTTGGTCGGCTCGTCCAGCAGCATCACGTTCGGCTTGGTCAGGATCAGCTTGCCGTAGATCATCCGGCCCTTCTCGCCGCCGGACAGCACCTTCACCGACTTCTTGGTCTCGTCGCCCGAGAACAGCAGCCGCCCGAGCGTGGCGCGCACCAGCTGGTCGTCGTCCGCCTTGCCGGTCCAGGTCGACATCCAGCTGAACAGGTCGGTCTTCGCTTCGAACTCGGCCTGCGGGTCCTGCGGCATGTAGCCGGGCATCGCGTTTTCCACCCAGCTGATGCGGCCCCGTGACGGCGTCAGGTCGCCGGCGAGGCAGCGCATCAGCGTCGTCTTGCCGATGCCGTTGGGGCCGATGATCGCGACGCGTTGCTCCGCCTCGATGGTGAAGCTCAGGTCGGAGAACACGTCCGCCTCCGCGCCGGGGTAGCGAAAGCCGAGCCCCTCCACGGTCACCGCCGAGCGGTACAGCTTCTTCGCCTGCTCGAAGCGTATGTAGGGGTTCTGCCGCGACGACGGGCGCACTTCCTCGATCTTGATCTTCTCGATCTGCCGCCGGCGCGAGGTCGCCTGCCGCGCCTTGGAGGCGTTCGCGGAAAAACGCCGCACGAACTCCTGCAGGTCCGAGATCTGGGCCTTGGCCTTGGCGTTCGAGGCCTCGACCCGCTGCCGTGCCTGCACCGAGGCCAGCATGAAGTCGTCGTAGTTGCCGGGGTAGATCTTGAGCTGCTGGAAGTCGAGGTCCGCGATGTGCGTGCACACCTGGTTGAGGAAGTGCCGGTCGTGGCTGATGATGACCATCGTGGCGTCGTAGTCGTTGAGCGCCCGCTCCAGCCAGCCGATCGAGTGGATGTCGAGGTTGTTGGTCGGCTCGTCCAGCAGCAGCACGTCCGGCTGCGAGAACAGCGCCTGCGCCAGCAGCACGCGCAGTTTCAACCCCGGCGGCACCTCGCGCATGGTGAGGTTGTGCCGCCATTCGTCGATGCCGGCGTCGATCAGGATGGCGCCGGCGCGCGCCTCGGCGGTGTAGCCGCCGTACTCCGCGAACTTGCCCTCGAGCTCGGCCGCCTTCATGTAGTCGGCGTCGGTCGCCTCGGGGTTGGCGTAGATGCGGTCGCGCTCCTGCATCGCGGCCCACATTTCCGCGTGGCCCTGCAACACCACGTCCAGCACGCGCTGGTCCTCGTAGGCGAACTGGTTCTGGTTGAGCTTGCCCATGCGCATGCCGGCCTGCAGCACGACCTCGCCGGCGCTCGGCTCGAGCTCGCCGCCGAGGATCTTCATCAGCGTCGACTTGCCGGCGCCGTTCGCGCCGATCAGGCCGTAGCGGTTGCCGTCCGCGAACTTGACCGAGACGTGCTCGAACAGCGGCTTGGCGTCGAACTGGATGGCGAGATTGGTGGTGGAGAGCACGGTGGACCTCAGGCCTGCGGCAGCGTGATGCTGCCGGGGAAGGACGGCGCCCGCCGGTGACGCGTCGACTGCTCGAACGCATAGGCGAGCGCGATCAGGCGCGGTTCGCTCCACGCGCGACCGAAGAACGACAGGCCGACCGGCAGGCCGAACACCTGGCCGGCCGGAACGGTGACGTGCGGATAACCCGCGACCGCCGGCAGCGTCGACGTGCCGCCGCCGGTGTAGTGATCGCCATTCACGAGATCGGTCGGAAACGCGGGGTCGCCGGTCGGTGCCACCAGCGCGTCGAGCCGGTGCTGGTCCATCACACGATCGATGCCTGCCACGGCGGCGAGCCGGTGGCACTTAGCCTTGGCGTCGCGATACTCCTTCGCGTCGAGGCCGCCCTTCGCCTGGGCCATGGTGAAGATCTCCTGTCCGAACCAGGGCATCACGCGGTCCCGATGCTGGTCGTTGAACGCGATCAGCTGCTCGAGGCTGCGGTACGGCGCCGCGTCGCCGAGCGACGCGAGATACGCGTTGAGGCCGTCCTTGAACTCGTACAGCAGCACGGTGAACTCGGCGTCGCCGACCTCGCGGTGCTGTTTCATCTCCAGCGGGTCGACCAGCTCGGCGCCAGCGTCTTTCAGTGCCGCGAGCGCTTCGTCGATCACGTGCCCCACCAGCGCGTTTTCGCCGAACATGTTGCGCACCACGCCGATGCGCGCGCCCTTGAGCGCGTCGGCCTGCAGGAACGCCGTGTAGTCGGCCTGCACCTTGCCCTCGGCCCGCGACGTGGCCGGATCGCGTGGATCCACGCCGGCGAGCACGCTCAGCAGGGCCGCGGCGTCGGCGACCGTCCGGGTCATCGGCCCGGCGGTGTCCTGGCTCGCCGAGATCGGGACGATGCCGGCGCGGCTCACCAGCCCGACGGTCGGCTTGATGCCGACCAGGCCACAGGCCTTGGCCGGGCAGGTGATCGAGCCGTCGGTCTCCGTGCCGACCGCCAGCGCGGCGAGGTTGGCCGAGGCGGCAGCACCGGAGCCCGAGCTCGAGCCGCAGGGATTGCGGTCGAGGGCGTAGGGATTGCGCGTCTGGCCGCCACGGCTGCTCCAGCCGCTGGTCGAGCGCGTGGAGCGGAAGTTGGCCCACTCGCTCAAGTTGGTCTTGCCGAGGATCACGGCGCCGGCGGCGCGCAGCCGCTCGACGATGTACGCGTCGCGCGGCGCGATCGATTCGGCGAGCGCCAGCGAACCGGCCGACGTGTGCATGCGGTCGGCGGTGTCGATGTTGTCCTTGATCAGCACCGGAATGCCATGCAGCGGTCCGCGCGGTCCGGACTTGCCGCGCTCGGCGTCGAGCGCTTCGGCGATCGCCAGCGCGTCGGGGTTGAGCTCGATCACCGAGTTGAGCCGTGGCCCGGACCGGTCGATCGCCTCGATCCGCGCCAGGTAGGCCTCGGTGAGCGCGCGCGCCGTGAGACGGCCCTCGGCCTGGGCGCGGGCGAGGTCGGCGACCGTCGACTCGGCATGCTCGAAGGCGGGTTCCTGCCAGGCGGTCCCGCTTCGGGCCGTGACTCCGGGGCGGGCTTGCCCGACGGTGCGGGCTCGCTCGGTGTCGGGGCCCCGCAACCGGCGACCAGCGCGGCACCGCCGGCCACGGCGCCGGTCTTGAGGAAATCGCGTCGCTTCAAGGGTCTGTCTCCTGGTTGCCGACCCACTAGGTTACCAGCCGGAGGGGATCGCGCGCCGGGGTGCGTCGTTATACTCGCGGGCGGCCGACTGCCACAGGTTGCGCCCGGAGTCCCCGTGCAACTGATCGCCACCTGCCCCGAGGAGACCAAGCCCGCCCTGCTGCACGAGCTGGCGGCGCTGGGTGCGACCGGCCTCGTTCCCGGCTTCCGGGCCGTGAGCTTCGAGGCCAGTGACGAGCTCTTCTACGAGCTGCACCTGAAGCTGAGGACGGCGAGCCGCATCCTGCGCGTCATCAAGGAGGTGCCGGCGAAGTCCCCGGCGATGCTCTATTCGCAGGCGCGACGGATCCGCTGGTGCGAGCTGTTCGACGCGCAGCACGGCTTCCTCGTCGAGAGCCTGGGTGCCGACGCCGAGGACGGCGGCATGGCGCCGAAGCAGGTCATCACGCAGGTGCGCGAGAGCATCCGCGACGTGTTCGACCGCGAGCTCGGGCGTGTGCCGGCGATCGACCTCGTCGAGCCGCGGGTGGTCGTCGTAGCTCACCTCGCGCACGGCCGCTGCATGCTCAGCCTCGACACCTCGGGCAAGTCGCTGCACAAGCGCGGCTATCGCGAGTCGGGGCATCCGGCGCCGCTCAAGGAAACGCTCGCGGCCGCGATCCTGATCCTGGCGGGCTACGACGGCACGCAACCGTTCATGGACCCGATGTGCGGCAGCGGCACGCTGGCGATCGAGGCGGCGATGATGGCGGTGCGCAAGGCACCGCGGATCCATCGCAAGAAGGGCGAGTTTTATTTCGAGTGGCTCAACGGATTCGATCGCGCGTTGTGGCGTGCGACCCAGGACCGGGTGCGTGCCGAGAAGCTCGAGGCTCCTCCCGCGCCGGTGGTTGCCTCGGACATCGACGCCAGCTACGTGGCGATGGCGCAGAAAAGCGCGCTCAAGGCCCGCGTCGAGAAATACATGACGTTTGCGACGCAGCGCATCCAGGACGCGGAACCGCCGGCGGAGCGGGGCCTCCTGGTGACGAACCTGCCGTACGGCGATCGCATCGGCAGCCGCGAGGGCGACCTGCGGCTGCTCTACGAGGAAGTGGGCGACACGCTCAAGCAGAGGTTCAGCGGCTGGCAGGCCGCGATCCTCGCCGCCGCGGCATCGCCCTACAAGTCGATCGGGCTCAAGCCGAGCCGCACGATCGCGCTGATGAACGGCAGCATCCCCTGCAAGCTGCTGCTGTTCGAACTCTATGCCGGCAGCCGGCGCGGCTGAGTTGTTCGGGCCCCCCGCCGCCGGGAGACGTCATGACTTGCCGGCGTAGGCGGTCGCGAGTCCCGGTCGAACGTCGTTCTGGATGCCGTACGGCGCAATGGGATAGCGGATGCCGTTCTTCGCCAGCGCCTTCATGCCGTCGATGGCGATGGGCAGAAACCGCGGCGGCAGTGCCATCAGCATCTCCTCGTCGGGCACGCCGCCGAAGCGCCGTTCGGCGTAGCAGGGCAGCGACAGGCTCGGCTCGCCCGTTGCGAGCGCTCGTCCCCACGAGTCGGCGCACGCGGTCTCGCCGACGACGCTCCAGTCGAACTTGCGGTAGCCACGCCACTGCAGGCCGTTGATGAACAGGATCATCTGGCCGGGCGTCGCGTAGATCAGGCAGATGTCGGGCGGGTCGAGCCGCCCCGACTCGAGCGGGCTGACCGCCATGGCGCGGAAGCGACCGTGTGGCACGACGCTGAGCGCCTCCTGCCGCTTGCGTGCGTCTTCGACCGTGGCGTGCCAGACGCCCGCGAACAGCCTGCCGCTGCGCCAGGCCTCGTCCTGCGGCGACAGGCCGAGCACCGCGCCGCATTGCGGCCCGATGAGATCGTCGGCGGTGATGCCGACCGTCCAG
The DNA here is from genome assembly GCA_963731105.1 of uncultured Gammaproteobacteria bacterium. Lineage (GTDB taxonomy): Bacteria > Pseudomonadota > Gammaproteobacteria > Steroidobacterales > Steroidobacteraceae > RPQJ01. The sequence continues at coordinate 103,785 of CAVSUM010000028.1, read as the reverse complement.
CCGAGCCGCGACGCCATGCTCACCACCTGGTCTGCGGTGTGCACGGCCTGCGGGCGACGGATGCGCGGGATCGCCTCCATGTCCTCGATGCGCTCGAACAGCTTCATGCCAGTGATCGTGGTCTTGAGGCGCAGCAGCGCGTTCAGTTCCGCGACCAGTCCGCTCCAGTCGTAGTGGGTGTCGTCACTCATGGCACTCTCCTTGACCGGCAACGTAGCCAAATCCGTCCCGTCCGACCATCGGTACCTGCCGGATTACTTGTCGCGTTTCCGGTGGGCCGGCCCGGCGGGCGGTGCTACCGTTGCGCCCATGCCGAACCTGCCTTCCCCGCGCGTGATGCGCCGCGCCTTCCTGGCCGGCGACGCCAGCTACGACGGCGTGTTCTTCACCGGCGTGAAGACCACCGGCATCTTCTGCCGGCCGTCGTGCACGGCGCGCAAGCCGCGGCCGGAGAACGTCGAGTTCTTTGCCAACCCGCGCGACGCGGTGTTCTCGGGCTACCGCGCCTGCAAGCGCTGCCACCCGCTGGACGTGGACGGCCGGCCACCCGCCTGGGTGGCGCGCCTGCTGGCGCGCCTGGAAGCGGCGCCCGGCGAGCGTATCCGCGCGGCGGACCTGCGCGCGGCGGGCATCGACCCGGCGCGGGCGCGGCGCTACTTCCAGAAACACTACGGAATGACCTTCCAGGCGTACTGCCGTGCGCGGCGGCTCGCCGGCGCCTTCCAGAAGATCAAAGGGGGATCGAGCGTGAGCGACGTGGCGGTTGGGTCGGGATTCGAGTCGGAGAGCGGCTTTCGGGCCGCGTTTGCGCGTACTTTCGGCACCGCGCCGGGCGCGGCGGCGGAGGGCGAAGCCGTGGCGCTCGAGTGGATCGCCTCGCCGGTAGGCCCGCTGATCGCCGGTGCCACCGATGCAGGGCTGTGCTTCCTCGAGTTCAGCGATCGCCGCATGCTGGAGGGGCAGTTCGAAGCGCTGCGCAAGCGCTTCGGCGCACCCCTCGTGCCCGGCCGCCACCGCTGGCTCGACGTCCTGCGCAGCCAGCTCGACGAGTATTTTGCCGGCCGGCGGCAGCGCTTCGACCTGCCGCTGGTGATCCGCGGCACGCCGTTCCAGGAACAGGTGTGGCGCACGCTGCTCGAGATTCCGTACGGCGAGACCTGGTCGTACCGCGACGTCGCTACGCGCATCGGCCAGTCGGGTGCGACGCGCGCGGTGGGCACGGCCAACGGCATGAACCGCATCGCGATCGTGGTTCCCTGCCACCGCGTGGTGAATGCCGACGGCAAGCTCGGCGGCTACGGCGGCGGCGTCTGGCGCAAGCAGTTCCTGCTCGACCTCGAGCGCGGCCACGCCTGACGGTCGCGCACCGGGCGGCCTCAGCTCGCGGACCGCGTCACCACCTTGCGCACGTGGCGCACGCCGAGCAGGGCCGCGAGCGCAACCAGCGGAATGCTGAGCGCCATGGCGAGGTCGACGTTCACGGGCCAGCCGAAAGTCTTGAGGCCCTTGGCCGCGTAGCCCACCAGCCCCACCACATAGTAAGTGATCGCTGCGGCCGACAGGCCCTCCACCGTCTGCTGCAAGCGCAGCTGCGCCTCTGCGCGCCGGTTCATCGACTCCAGCACCTGCTGGTTCTGGCGCTCGCGTGAAACGGCGACGCGGGTCGACAGCAGCTGCGTGGCGCGTGACACGCGCTGCGACATTGACTCGACCCGTGCGGACACCGACGCACAGGTGCTCATCGCCGGCGCCAGTCGCCGCTCGGTGAACTCCTGGAACGTCTGCAGTCCCTGGATGCGCACCTCGCGCAATTCCTCGATGCGCCGCCTCACCAGCTGGTGATAGGCCTCGGCCGCACGGAAGCGGAAGTGGTGCGCGGACTCACGACTCTCGATCTCGGCCTCGAGGCGTGTGAGTCGCTCGAGCAGCACCGGTTCCGTCGCCTCGCTGGACTCCACCAGCGCGGCGGTGATCCGGGCCAGCTCGAGTTCGGCGTCGTTCAGCCACGGCGTGAGGCCGTGGGCGACCGGCAGTGCGAGCAGCGCCATCAGCCGGTAGGTGTCGATCTCCAGCAACCGCTGCATCATGCGCCCGGCCTGGCGCGGCGTCATGCTTCGGTCGAGCACCAGCAGGCGACTGAAGCCATCGCGGATGCGGAAATCGGTGAGTGCGAGGCCGGCACCGGCTGCGATGCCGGCGCCCACCAGCACACCGCCACCGAAGTGCCGGGTCGCGAGCGCCTCGTAATCCGGCGTTTCGGCGCCGACCGGCAGCAGCGCCGCGTGGGTGGCGACCATCACCTCGCCCGGCAGTCCGGCGAGCCAGTCTGCCGGGACCGTCGCCAGTGCCGGCGAGGCGAACGGATCGTCGCACGGGCCGGCGACGATGAACTTGCAGCGCGTGAACTCCGAGTGACGCTCCCACTTGAGGCGGAACGGTCCGAAATCGGCGCTGTAGTGGCTGGCGCGAGGCGGCGGTTCGTGGCCGAAGCGACGGGCGAGCGTGCAGACGTGCTGCCACTCGCGATCGCGCTGCGTCGGGTCCGAGTAGAGTGCGAGAAAGGTCAGGCGCAACGGCGCCCGCAGGGCTTCCGACGGCCGGGCATGTGCCTCGTCGTTGAGTTCGATGCGCGACGGATGGTCCGGCGGCAGGTGCACGGCAATGACTCCCGGCCGGCCGCAAAGGGCCCGGCGCCCGTGGGGTGTCCAGTTTAAGCGCGCCGACCGGGCAGCCGCTGTCGCGGCAACCCGCAACGGCCGGGGTGCATCCGCTGCATTCGCACGTATGATTCCTGCTGTTGTCGCCTGCCGGCGTCGCTGGCCGAACCGGACCGGCGGACCGGCCAGTCCGGCAAGGAGGGTCGCTTGAACCAGACCGAAGACAAGGAACTCCCGCTGCGGGAGGACATCCGGCTGCTCGGCCGCCTGCTTGGCGACACCGTGCGCGAGCAGGAAGGCCCGGAGGCCTTCGAGACCATCGAGCGCATCCGGCGCAGCTCGATCGCTTTCCACCGTGACGGCGACACCACGGCCCGCGCCGAACTCGAGGGCCAGCTCGACCGGCTGACGGCCGACGAGACCATGATCGTGGTGCGGGCGTTCAGCTATTTCTCGCACCTCGCCAACATCGCCGAGGACCTGCACCACATCCGCCGTTCGCGCGCCCACCAGATCTCGGGCTCGGCACCGCGCGAAGGCAGCCTGCCGTACGCGTTGGATCGCGCCGCGACCGCCGGCATCGCCCCGGCCGAGCTGGAGCAGTTCTTTCGCCGATGCGCTGATCGTGCCGGTGCTCACCGCGCATCCCACCGAGGTGCAGCGCAAGAGCGTGCTCGACACGGAGCGCAAGATCGCCGGGCTGCTCGAGCTGCGCGATCGCACGCTGCTCACCCCCGAGGAGCGCGCGGCCAGCGACGAGGCGGTGCGCCGCAACGTGCTCGCGCTGTGGCAGACGCGCATGCTGCGCCGCCAGCGCCTCGCGGTGATCGACGAGGTGGCCAACGGCATCGCGTTCTACGACCACACGTTCCTGCAGGAACTGCCGCGCCTGTACGCGTCGCTCGAGGACGAGCTGGCGCGCCGCGGCACCGCGACCGCGGACCTGCCGTCGTTCCTGCGCATGGGCTCGTGGATCGGCGGCGATCGCGACGGCAATCCGTTCGTGACCGCCGACGCGCTGCGGCGTGCGCTGCGCATGCAGTCGGCGCGCATCTTCACCTGGTACCTCGAGCAACTGCACGAGCTCGGCGCCGACATCCCAGGTGCCACCACCGTCATCGAGGTATCGCCGGAGCTGCTGGCCCTGGCCGAGCGCTCGCCCGACGCGCATCCGCAGCGTGCCGACGAGCCGTACCGCCGCGCGCTCACCGGGCCTGTACGCACGCATGGCCGCGACGGCCCGCGAGCTCGACCACCTGGAGGCGATGCGCCATGCGGTCGGCGACGCGGCACCGTACGGCAGCGTCGACGAGTTCGCGGCCGACCTGGACGTGATCCATGCCTCGCTGTGCGAGCACAACTCGACGCTGCTTGCGCGCGGCCGCCTGCGCAGCCTGCGTCGCGCCGCGAGCGTGTTCGGCTTCCACCTCGCGGCGGTGGACCTGCGGCAGAACTCCGAGGTGCACGAGCGCGTGGTGGCGGAGCTGTTCGCCGCGGCGCGGCCCGACGTGGACTACCTCGCGCTCGACGAGGATGCGCGCGTCGCGCTGCTCACCGCGGAGCTCGCCACTGCGCGGCCGCTCGCCTCGCCCTACGTCACGTACTCGGACGAGACCCGCAGCGAGCTCGAGATCTGCCACGCAGCGGCCGAGATGCGTCGTCGCTATGGCGCCGGCAGCATCGTCAACTACGTGATCTCCAAGGCCGACGACGTCTCGGACGTGCTCGAAATCGCGCTGCTGCTGCGCGAGGCGGGGCTGTTGCGGCCGCACGAGCAACGGCTCGAGCTCAACATCGTGCCGCTGTTCGAGACCATCGCCGACCTGCGCAACGCCGGGCAGGTGATGGACCGGCTGCTGTCGCTGCCGGGCTACGCGCGGCTGCTCGAGTCGCGCGACGCCACGCAGGAAGTGATGCTCGGCTACTCCGACAGCAACAAGGACGGCGGCTTCCTGACCTCCGGCTGGGAGCTCTTCAAGGCCGAGCGCGCGCTGGTCGAGGTGTTCGCGAAGCACGGCATCCGCCTGCGGCTGTTCCACGGCCGCGGCGGCTCGGTCGGCCGCGGCGGCGGCCCGACCTACCAGGCGGTGCTCGCGCAGCCGGCGGGCGCCGTGCAGGGGCAGATCCGCGTCACGGAGCAGGGCGAGGTGATCGCCGCCAAGTACGGCAATCCCGACATCGGTCGCCGCAATCTCGAGACGCTGGTGGCGGCGACGCTCGAGGCGACACTGCTGCCGGAGCGCGGCGATGCGCCACGAGCGGCGTTCCTCGAAGCGATGGACGAGCTGTCGGAACGCGCGTTCCGAAGCCTACCGCCAGCTCGTGTACGAGACGCCGGGCTTCGAGCGCTACTTCTGGGAATCGACGGTGATCAGCGAGATCGCCGAGCTGAACATCGGCAGCCGTCCGGCGTCACGCAAGAAGTCCACGGCGATCGAGGACCTGCGCGCCATCCCGTGGGTGTTCTCGTGGGCGCAGTGCCGCCTGATGCTGCCCGGCTGGTACGGCTTCGGCACGGCCGTCGACCAGTGGCTCGACGCGAACCCGGGCGGCCTCGAGCTGCTGCGCGAGATGTACCGCGACTGGCCGTTCTTCGCCACGCTGCTGTCGAACATGGACATGGTGCTGGCGAAGACCGACCTCGCCATCGCCTCGCGCTATGCCGCGCTGGTGGGCGACGCCGCGCTGCGCGACGCGATCTTCCCGCGGCTGCGCGCGGAGCACGGTGCCACGGTGCGCAACCTGCTCGCGATCAGCGGGCACGAGCACCTGCTGCAGTCGAACCCGTTGCTGGCGCGCTCGATCCGCAATCGCTTCCCGTACCTCGACCCGCTCAATCACATCCAGGTCGAGCTGCTGAGCCGTTACCGCGGCGGCGATCGCGAGGAGCGCACGCAGCGCGGCATCCACCTCACCATCAACGGCATCGCCGCCGGGCTGCGCAACAGCGGCTGAGTCAGGCGGACTGGGTGGCCGGGGTCGGTTGCGTGGACGGAACTGCGCGACAGTGCTCGGCCACGCGCGTCGCGATGCGCGCCATCAGGCCCGGCGGGAAATCGTGTCCCATGCCGGGAATCACCTCGAGCCGCGCGCCCGGGATGTTCGCCGTGGTATCGACCCCGGCCGCGATCGGCACCAGCGGGTCGTCGGCGCCGTGCAGCACCAGCGTCGGCGCGGTGATGCTGGCCAGCAGCGGCCGGCGATCGCCGCTCGCCAGGATCGCCAGCAACTGGCGCGCCGTGCCGTTGCGATACAGGCCGCGACGCGCGACGCGCTCGAACAGCGGCCGCATCTGCCCGAGCTCGTGCCGGAAGGCCGGGCTGCCGATGACGCTGAACACGCGCATCAGGTGCTGCACCACCGCTTCGTGGTCGTCGGGCGGCGGCGGGCGATGGATGATCGCGCGCAGCGCCTTCCAGCTGCCGAACGCGATCTTGCGGTCCTGATTGCCGCTGTTCGACATGATCGAGGTGAGGCTCAGCACCCGTGCCGGGTGCCGCGCCGCGATCACCTGCCCGATCATGCCGCCCATCGACGCGCCCACCACGTGCACCTGGCCGATGCCGAGCGCGTCGAGCAGGCCGACCGTGTCCGACGCCATGTCGTCGAGCGTGTAGGGCGCCGTCACCGGGCGCCGCCGCAACCCTCGCCAGATGGCCCGCAGCACGTTCGGCACCGGCGTCGCTCTCGAGACGCGTCGAGCCGCCTGAGTCGCGGTTATCGAACGTGACGACGCGGAAAGCCGGCGCCCGTGAGGTTCTGGACCACGGCGTCCGGCCACAGGGCCGCCGGCATGCCGAGGCCCATGATCAGCAGCACGACGGGTGCCGCGGGGTCGCCGTGCACCTCGCAGTCGATCTGCAGGCCGTTCGCGTCGACGATGGGCACGGGCAGCGCCGGTTACTTGGGCGGGGCGGCCGGCTCGACCTTGAGCAGCTCGACGTCGAATATCAGCACCTGGCCCGCGAGCGGGCCGCGGTCGGCGTAGGCGAGCTTCGGCGGGATGACGAGCTGGTACTGGGCGCCTTCCTTCATCATCTGCAGCGCCTCGGTCCAGCCGGCGATCACGCCGTTGACCGGGAACGTGGCCGGCTGGCCGCGCTTGTGCGAGCTGTCGAATTCCTGGCCGTCCACCAGCGTGCCGCGGTAGTGCACCGTGACCGTGTCGGTGGGCTTCGGCGAGCGGCCGGTGCCGGGCTTCAACACCTTGTACTGCAGGCCGCTGGCCGTGGTCTTCACGCCTTCCTTCTTGGCATTCTCGGCGAGGTAGGCGTTACCGGTCGTGGCCGCCTTCTGCGCCGCCACGGCCTGCTCCTTGCCGCGCTGCTCGTTGATGCGCTGCTCGAGCGTGGTGAGCGCGGCCTGCATCTGGTCGGGCGGCAGCTTCGGCTCGGCGCCGGAGCGACCGTCGGCGAGGCCCTTCAGCATGGCGTCGTTGTTCACCTGGGTGCCGGCGAGGTCGCGGCCGAGCTGGAAGCCCAGCGCGTAGCTCATGCGGCCCGTCTCGTCGAGGGCGGGGGCGTCGGCGGCGAGGCTGGCGGCAGCGAGGAAAGGCAGCGCCAGTGCGCCGGCAGAGAGAATCAGTCGCTTCATGGAGGAGGCGTTCCTGTTGGGGGTAGGGAGGGGACGGTCACCTGACTGTCCCCTTGGCGGGGACAGTCAGGAGACCGTCCCCTCCACAAAGGGGCGCATGGTAAGCGGCCGGCGGGCGCACGTCACGTCCCGGGGTTGCCAAGCGCCGGCGCGAGCGGTCAACTGGGCGGGGATCCCCTGGGGGCGCAGGCAGAGGCGGAGCGATGGGCGCGAACGACTGGTCGGACGAGATTGCCGAGATCCGGCGGCGGCAGGCGCTGGCGGCGGACATGGGCGGCGCCGAGCGCGTGGCCCGGCAGAAGGCCCGCGGCAAGCTCACGGTGCGCGAGCGCATCGACGCGCTGCTCGATCCCGGCACGTTCCGCGAGTGGGGCAGCCTGGCCGGCGAGGGGAGCTACGACGCCGAGGGCCGGCTGGCCGGCTTCCGGGCCTCCAGCTGCCTGGTGGGGCGTGGCGCGATCGACGGCCGTGCGGTGGCGGTGAGCGCCGACGACTTCACCATCCGCGGCGGCTCCTCGGAGACCTACCACCACGAAAAGAACGTGCAGGCAGAGCTGATGGCGGCCGAATACGGCCTGCCGCTGGTGCGCCTGCTCGACGGCACCGGCGGCGGCGGCTCGGTGGCGGAGGTCGAGCGACTCGGCGCGACCTACGTGCCGTACGTGCCTGGCTTCGACCAGGTGGTGGCCAACCTCGGCCGGGTGCCGGTCGTTTCGCTCGGGCTGGGCTCCGTGGCCGGCCTCGGCGCCGCGCGCCTCGTGGCGAGCCATTACTCGATCATGGTGCGCGGCCTGAGCCAGATGTTCACCGCCGGCCCGCCGGTGGTCGAGGCGGCCGGCGAAAAGGTCACGGCCGAGCAGCTCGGTGGCGCCGACCTGCACGCGAGTACCGGCAGCGTCGACGACGTCGTGGACAGCGAAGCGGATGCCTTCGCCCGCACGCGCCGCTTCCTCTGCTACCTGCCCGACCGCGCCGGACAGCCACCGCCCAGGGCGCCCTGCGACGATCCCGCCGATCGTGCCGAGGCCTGGCTCGACACCGCGATCCCGCGCGACCGGCGCTGGCCGTACGAGGTCCGCCCGATCCTCGAGGCGGTGCTCGACCGTGGCTCGATGTTCGAGGTCGGCCGAGCCTGGGGCAAGTCGATCGTCACCGCGCTGGCCCGGCTCGACGGTCATCCGGTGGCGGTGCTGGCCAGCGATCCCGGGCAGATGGGCGGCACCTGGACCGCCGCAGCGTCGCGCAAGATGGCGCGGCTGGTGGAGCTCGCCGAGACCTTCCGCCTGCCCGTGGTGCATTTCGTCGACGTGGGCGGATTCACCATCGGCTCGCAGGCCGAGAAGGCCGGCACCATCCGCGACGGCACTCGCGCCATCGCCACGATCTTCCAGTCCACGGTGCCGTGGTGCGCGGTGATCCTGCGGCGCGCATTCGGCGTCGCGGGCGCCGGCATGATCGACCACACGCGCTTCAGGTATCGCATCGCCTGGCCGAGTGGCGACTGGGGTTCGTTGCCGGTGGAGGGCGGGCTGGAAGCGGCCTTCAAGGCGCAGATCGCGGCCGCGCCCGACCCGGAGGCGGCCAAGCGCGAGATCCGCGCCCGGCTCGAGCGGCTGCGTTCGCCGTTCCGGTCCGCCGAGCGCTTCTACGTCGAGGAGATCGTGCCGCCGTCGGAGACGCGGCGCTGGCTCACCGAGTTCGCACAGCTCGCGGCGCGCACGCCGGCCGCGGTAGCGCCAGGGTTTCACTACCGGCCGTGATGCCGATGCTGCGCCAGCTGCCCAACCTGCTGAGCGGGGCCCGGCTGCTCGCGTCGCCGGTGCTCGCGGCGCTGGCCTTCATGCAGCAGGAGACGGCGTTCACCTGGGTGCTGATCCCGGCGCTGCTCAGCGACATCCTCGACGGCCTCATCGCGCGCATGTTCACGCTCGAGTCGCGGCTCGGTGCGATCCTCGACTCGGTGGCCGACACGCTGTTGATGCTGGTGTCGTGCTACGGCATCTGGGTGTTCTACCCGGAGGTGATCCGCGAGCACGCGTGGCTGTGCGGGACGGCGATCGGGTTGTGGCTGCTCGAAGACGTGCTCGCGCTCGCTGCGCTACGGGCGCCTGTCGAGCTTCCACACCTACCTGTCGAAAATCGTCGCCAACCTGCTCGGCCTGTTCATCGGCTGGCTGTTCCTGTTCGGCTTCGAGCCGTGGCTGCTCTATGTGGCCGCAGGCGCCAGCATCCTCGCGAGCCTCGAGGAACTCGCGCTGCTGCGGGCGCTGCCGCAGTGGCGCGCCGACGTGCGTGGCCTGTGGTGGGTGCTGCGCGGCGGCTGATCGCGCAGCCGGCTATTTCGGGCAGCTCTTCGCGTCTGCCGGCACCTTGCCGACCAGCAGCAGGAAATTGCCGAACGGGCCCATGTTGCCCATCGCTTCCATCTTCGGCCCCTTGAAACCGAGGCGCCCGAAGCTCATGGCTTTCATCGGGCCGTATTCGCCGCGTCCCATCTCCTGCCAGCGCTGCGTCTCGGCGAACATCAGGTAGTCCGCACCGGATTCGAGCTTCGTGGTCTGCACCGCGCCGCCATAGACGCACATCGCCTTGCCGTCCTTGAGTGCCACGCGCAGCTCGACGGTCGGCTGGTCGCCGCAGTCTTTGCGGTACAGCTGCATCACCTTGAAGCCGCGGCCCTTGTCGTTCCTGATCCAGTCGCTGGCCGCGAGTTCGTTGGTCAGCACCGGGTCGGCATTCCAGGCCGCGCAGGCCGCGGGGCCCCAGTCGGCCGACATCATGACCGGCTCGGCGGACTGCACGGACCCGGCGGCAAGCAGCAGCGCGCCGGCAACAAGCATGGTTCGCATGGTGACGCTCCCTGGCGGGTGAGGTTGGTGCCGGGAGTGTCGATCGCGACGGGGCCGCCTGTCATTGGGGACTTCCGTCGCCGGCCGCACGACCGTCGTGGAATCTGCGGACGGCTGCCCGGGACCCGCCCGGGTAGGCTTGGGTCCTGACACCTGCAATCGGTGCCGAGGACGCAGACATGGACGAGACCAGGAAGGACCGGCCCCCACAGACGCCAGAACAGACGACGGCACCCAACCGCAAGCGCAAGCGTCGGACGACCGCCGCTCGCAGCGGCAAGCGCACGGTGGCCCAGGGCGACGTCCCGCCACGCCTCTCCGCCGATGGCATCCGCGACTTCACCGTCAACGAGTCCGTCGACGCAGCCACCGAGTCGAAGGCCTATGCGGTGCAGGACATCCTGTCGCGTGCCGCGCAGGGCGACCCGGGCGGCCTGCGCGATTCGTTCGAGGCGATCCTCTCGGGCGCTTCGCCGGACGACGTGGTGGCGCTGCGCAACCTGCTGTCGCAGCGCGAGGACGCCGCCCGCAAGGTGCAGCGCGACAAGGCGGATGGCGAACTCGCGGACGACTGGCGCGATGGCGGCTACCCGTACAAGCACCTGATGTCGCGCCGCAGCTACGAGCGCAAGAAGTACGAGCTGCAGGTCGAGCTGCTGAAGCTGCAGGCCTGGGTGAAGGAAACCGGCCAGCGGGTGGTGATCCTGTTCGAGGGCCGCGACGCGGCCGGCAAGGGCGGCACCATCAAGCGCTTCATGGAGCACCTGAACCCCCGCGGCGCGCACGTCGTGGCACTCGAGAAGCCGAGCGACGTCGAACGGGGGCAGTGGTATTTCCAGCGCTACATCGAGCACCTGCCGACCCGCGGCGAGATCGTGCTGTTCGACCGCTCCTGGTACAACCGCGCCGGCGTCGAGCGGGTGATGGGCTTCTGCACCGACGACGAATACCTGGAGTTCATGCGCCAGGCGCCGGAGTTCGAGCGCAACCTGGTGCGCAGCGGCCTGCACCTGATCAAGTTCTGGTTCTCGGTGAGCCGCAAGGAGCAGCGGCGGCGTTTCAAGGAACGCAAGTCACATCCGCTCAAGCAGTGGAAGCTGAGCCCGGTGGACCTCGCCTCGCTCGACAAGTGGGAGGAGTACACCAAGGCCAAGGAGGCGATGTTCTTCTACACCGACACGGCCGACGCGCCGTGGACGGTGATCAAGTCGGACTGCAAGAAGCGCGCGCGCCTGAACGCGATGCGCTACATCCTCCACAAGCTGCCGTACTCGAACAAGGACCTCGACCGGATCGGCCCGCTCGATCCGCTGCTCGTCGGTCGTGCCCACGTCGTCTATGAGCGGGGCGAGCATCGCGAGCCGATCCTGTAGGCGCCCGATGCGCCGGAGCGCCTGCCCGGATGGGTGCATACTGCAGGCCTTCGGACTGCCGAGGAAGCCATGCCCATGCCATTCCTGGGGGAGCTGCGGCGACGCAACGTCGCCCGGGTGGCGGTGCTCTACGTCGCGTCGAGCTGGCTGATCCTGCAGACCGTCGAGACCATCGGCTCGCTGCTGGATCTCCCCGCCTGGGTTGGCAAGCTGGCACTGGTCGTTCTCGGCCTGGGACTGCCAGTGGCGCTCGGCATTTCGTGGACGTACGAACTGACGCCCGAAGGCCTCAAGCGGGACGGCGCCGTACCGCGCAGCGAATCACACCGGCACGACAATGCCCGGCGCCTGAACGTGGTCACGCTGATCGTGGCCGTGCTGGCCATCCTGGCGGTGACGCTGGATCGATTCCTGCCGACCGGTGCCGTCCAGCGACCCGCTGCGGCCGTCGCGACCGATGTGGGTCCGGGCACGACCCAGGGCGTCGCTGCTGGCGCGACGCCGCCGTCCGCCCGCGCCGCAACCGGCATCGCGGTGCTGCCTTTCGCCAACATGAGCTCCGATCCGGAGCAGGACTTCTTCTCCGACGGCGTCACCGAGGAAGTCCTCAACCTGCTTGGCAATGTCGACGGCCTGCGGGTCACCTCCCGGACGTCGTCGTTCTCGTTCAAGGGTCAAGCGGTGGACCTGCCGACGATTGCGCGCAAGCTCGGCGTCAGCCACGTGGTCGAAGGCAGCGTGCGCCGGGCCGGCGACCGCGTGCGCGTGACTGCGCAGTTGATCGACGTCGCGTCGGACACGCACCTGTGGTCCGAGACCTACGAGCGCAGGCTCGACGACGTATTCGCCATCCAGGCGGACATCGCGGGTCACATCGCCAGGGCGCTGCAGATCGCGCTCGGCAGCGACGAGCTCGCGTCGTTCGGCCGACCGCCGACGGTGGACATCGAGTCGTGGCAGCGATTCCTGCAGGCGCGCTACAAGCTGCGCAACCGCAAGTCGGCCGCCGACCTCGACGATATCCTGAAGCTGGTCGATGCGGCGATCGCACGCGATCCGAACTTCGCCCGCGCGCACTCGCTGCGCGCGCTCGCCCTGCTGCTGCGGCCATCGTGGCAGGAGGGCGTTGCGTTCGAGGGACAGCGGCCGAACCGGCCGGCGGGCCAGGAGTCGCTGCAGCGCGAGTCGACCTGGGCCGAGGCGCTGGTCGCCGCGAATCGTGCGCTGGAGATCGATCCCGGTCTTGGCGAACCGTACGCGGTCCGGGCCCTGCATGCGCAGGCCCTAAACCTGTACGCGGAGGCTTATCGCAACTTCCAGGAGGCCGTGGCGCGTGCGCCATCCAACCCCGAGCTGCGCAACTGGTATGGCGGTTTCCTGCTCGACGCCGGTTACCTGCAGGCGGGCTGGGCCGAGCGGCAGCGCGCGGGCGAACTCGATCCGCTGTCGCCGTTGATCGCCTGGCAGGTTGGGTACTCGGCGCTGGTCATGGGCCGGCCCGACGTCATCGAGGCTTACACGGCGAAGTCGCGCGAAAATGGCTGGGAGGGTCCCGAGCCGGTCGCCCTGGAGGGAGGTGGGGCCAGCGTGCGCGGCGACATGGTTCGCGCCGAGAAACTTTGGATCAAGGCATTCCCGGATCGTGAGCAGCAGATCCGCATGTCGGTCAGGGCCGTCAGGAACCGGCATGTCGACGCCGACACCGCGCGCATGCTCGCGACTCTCGCTCCCTACGGCCCGCCCGGGATCGCGCGCTTCGCCGTGCAGAGCATGAGCCGGGACGTGGAGGGCGGCCTGGCAACGATCCGGGACACGCTGGATCCGGCTTCACTGCTCAAGGCCGATGGCAGTGGTGGTCCCGTCCGGTCGCGCGGTGGCGACGGGATGGGCAGCGTCCTGCGTGCCGACTGGTGGATGCCGGAGGCGGCGGCGTTGCGCCAGGATCCGCGGTTCGCCGCAATCATGCGCGACATCGGCCTCGTCGCCTTCTGGCGGGAATTCGGCTGGCCGGACAAGTGCCAACCGACCGCGAGCGGCGTGCAGTGTGAGTGAACCGGCCTACGGCAGGTCGGTCCTGCCCATCAGGTAGCGGTCGCACTCACGAGCGGCACCGCGGCCCTCGTTGATCGCCCACACCACCAGGCTCTGGCCGCGGCGGCAGTCGCCCGCCGCGAACACGCCCTTGATGCTGGTGGCGAAGCGGCCGTGCTCGGCGCGCACGTTGCTGCGCGGATCGCACTCGATCGCGAGCTCCTTGAGCAGCGGCTGCTCGGGCCCGAGGAAACCCATTGCCAGCAGCGCGAGCTGCGCGGGCCGCACCTGCTCCGTGCCGGGCACCTCGACAGGGACGAACTGCCCCTGGTCGTTGCGCTCCCATTTCACCTGCACGGTCACCAGCGAGGCGAGCTTGCCCGCCGCGTCGCCGACGAACTTCCTGACCGTCGTCAGGTAGACGCGCGGGTCCGAGCCGAACCTGGCCGCAGCCTCTTCCTGGCCGTAGTCGAGCTTGTAGACCTTCGGCCACTCCGGCCACGGGTTGTCGCTCGCCCGCTCCTCGGGTGGGCGCGCCATGATCTCGAGCTGCGTGACGCTGCGGCAGCCCTGGCGCAGCGCCGTGCCGACGCAGTCGGTGCCGGTGTCGCCGCCGCCGATCACCACGACGTCCTTGCCGCGTGCATGGATCGGACTCGCCTCCGGCCCGCCGTCGAGCAGCGCCCGGGTGCTGGCGGTGAGGTACTCCATCGCGAAGTGCACGCCGCCGAGCTTGCGGCCTTCGACGATGAGGTCGCGCGGCTGGGTGGCCCCGGTGCAGATCACCGTGGCGTCGAAGTCGCGCAGCAGCAGGTTGGCCTCGACGTTGTCGCCGACGTTGGCGTTGCAGACGAACTTGATGCCCGACTGCTCCATCTGCTCGATGCGGCGCAGGACCACCTCGCGCTTGTCGAGCTTCATGTTCGGGATGCCGTACATGAGCAGTCCGCCCGGACGGTCCTCGCGCTCGAGCACCGTCACCTGGTGGCCGGCGCGATTGAGCTGCTCGGCCGCGGCGAGGCCCGCGGGCCCGGAGCCGATCACCGCCACGCGCTTGCCGGTGCGCACTTTGGGCGGCTCGGGCAGCACCCAGCCTTCGTCCCAGCCGCGGTCGATGATCTCGGCCTCGATGTTCTTGATCGTGACCGGCGGATCGTTGATGCCGAGCACGCAGGAGCCTTCGCACGGCGCCGGGCACACGCGACCGGTGAACTCCGGGAAGTTGTTGGTCATGTGCAGGCGGTCGAGCGCCTCGCGCCACAGCCCGCGGTAGACCAGGTCGTTCCACTCGGGAATGACGTTGTTGATCGGGCAGCCGGAGGCCATGCCGCTGATCAGCTTGCCGGTGTGGCAGAACGGCACGCCGCAATCCATGCAGCGCGCGCCCTGCTGTCGCAGGCGCTTCTCCTCGAGGTGCGGGTGGAACTCCTGCCAGTCGCCGATGCGCGCGAGCGGCGCACGATCGACCGGCAGTTCACGCAGGTACTCGATGAATCCGGTGGGCTTTCCCATGATGGTTGGACTGCAGGCTGTGGGCTGTAGGGGAGGTCAGTTGCCGCCGACGCGCGACAGGTCGCGGGCGTTCTCCTCGAACGCCATCATGACTGCCTCGTCGCCGACCAGGCCCTGCTCTTCGGCGCGGGCGATCGCGGCGAGCATGCGCTGGTAGTCGCGCGGAATGACCTTGACGAACTTCGGCCGGAACTCGTCCCAGGCGTCGAGCACCTGGCGGGCCCGGGCGCTCGACGTGCGCTCGAGGTGCCGCTCGATGAGGCGGCGCACCTCGGTGATGTCGTCGGCGCCCTCGAGCGGCGCCAGGTCGACCATCTGCAGGTTGACGCGCGACCGGAAGTCGCCGTCCGCGTCGAGCACGTAGGCAATGCCGCCCGACATGCCCGCCGCGAAGTTGCGCCCGGTGGGGCCGAGCACCACCACGCGTCCGCCGGTCATGTATTCGCAGGCGTGGTCGCCGACGCCTTCGACCACCGCGTTCACGCCGCTGTTGCGCACGCAGAAGCGCTCGCCCGCGACGCCGCGGATGAACGCCTCGCCGCGCGTCGCGCCGTACAACGCCACGTTGCCGACGATGATGTTGTCCTCGGCCGGGAAGGTCGCGTTGCGCGGCGGGAACACCGCGATGCGGCCGCCCGACAGGCCCTTGCCGACGTAGTCGTTGGCGTCGCCCTCGAGCGACAGCGACATGCCGGGCGGCAGGAACGCGCCGAAGCTCTGGCCGGCGGAGCCCGTGAAGTGCAGGCGGATGGTGTCGTCGGGCAGGCCCTTGGCGCCGTACTTGCGCGTGATCTCGCTGCCGGTGATGGTGCCGACCACGCGGTTCACGTTGCGCACCGGCAGCTCGGCCACGACTTCCTCGCCGCGCTCGATGGCCGGCCGGCACAGCTCGAGCAGCGTGGTCACGTCGAGCGAGCGCTCGATGCCGTGGTCCTGCGCCTCCTGGCAGTAGCGGCCCCAGTCCGGGTCGACCTCGGGCGCGTACAGCAGGTTGGAGAAGTCGAGTCCCTTCGCCTTCCAGTGGTTGATCGCGGCGCGCGGCTCGAGGCGGTCGACGCGGCCGACCATTTCCTCGACGCTGCGGAAGCCGAGCTGCGCCATGATCTCGCGCAGCTCCTCGGCGACGAAGCGCATGAAGTTCACCACGTGCTCGGGCTTGCCGTGGAACTTCTCGCGCAGGCGCGGATCCTGGGTCGCCACGCCGGCCGGGCAGGTGTTGAGGTGGCAGACGCGCATCATGATGCAGCCGGTGGCCACCAGCGGCGCGGTCGCGAAGCCGAACTCCTCGGCGCCGAGCAGCGCCGCCACCGCCACGTCGCGGCCGGTCTTGAGCTGGCCGTCGGTCTCGACCGCGATGCGGCCGCGCAGGTTGTTCAGCACCAGCGTCTGGTGCGCCTCGGCGAGGCCGAGTTCCCACGGCAGGCCGGCGTGCGTGATCGACGTCTGCGGCGAAGCGCCGGTGCCGCCGTCGTAGCCGCTGATCAGCACCACGTCGGCGTGCGCCTTGGCGACACCCGCGGCGATGGTGCCGACGCCGACCTCGGCGACCAGCTTCACGCTGACCCGCGCCTCGCGGTTGGCGTTCTTCAGGTCGTGGATCAGCTCGGCGAGGTCCTCGATCGAGTAGATGTCGTGGTGCGGCGGCGGTGAGATCAGGCCGACGCCCGCGGTGGTGTGGCGCGTCTTGGCCACCCACGGGTAGACCTTGGTGCCGGGCAGCTGGCCGCCCTCGCCGGGCTTGGCGCCCTGCGCCATCTTGATCTGCAGCTCCTTGGCGTTGACGAGGTACTCGCTGGTGACGCCGAAGCGTCCCGAGGCCACCTGCTTGATCGCGGAGTTGCGCGAGTCGCCGTTCGGCAGCGGCACGAAGCGCTCCGGGTCCTCGCCGCCCTCGCCGGTGTTGCTCTTGCCGCCGATGCGGTTCATCGCGATGGCGAGCGTCTCGTGTGCCTCCTGGCTGATCGAGCCGTAGGACATGGCGCCGGTCTTGAAGCGCTTCATGATCGCCTCGATCGGCTCGACCTCTTCGAGCGGGACCGGCTCGCCGGCCTTGAACTCGAGCAGGCCGCGCAGCGTGCAGAGATTGGTCGCCTGGTCGTTGATCAGCTGCGAGTACGCCTTGAACGTCTGGTAGCTGCCGGTGCGCACCGCCTTCTGCAGGCGATGGATGCTCTCGGGGTTGAACAGGTGGAACTCGCCGTCGGATCGCCACTGGTACAGGCCGCCGACCGGCAGCGCGTGCCGCTCGACCGGCCGCTCGGGGAACGCCGCCTGGTGGCGCAGCAGCACTTCCTGCGCGATCACCTCGGTGTCGATGCCGCCGACGCGCGACGCGGTCCAGCTGAAGTAGTCGTCGATCACGTCCTGCCGCAGGCCGACGGCCTCGAACACCTGTGCGCCGCGGTAGCTCTGCAGCGAGGAGATGCCCATCTTCGAGGCGACCTTGATCACGCCCTTGGACGCCGCCTTGACGAAGTTCTTGCAGGCGGCCTTGTGGTCGATGCCGGTCAGCATGCCCTCGCCGATCATCCGGTCGATGGTCTCGAAGGCGAGGTACGGGTTGATGACGCTCACGCCGTAGCCGATCAGCAGCGAGAAGTGGTGCACCTCGCGTGCCTCGCCGGTCTCGAGCACCAGGCTCACGCGCGTGCGCAGGCCCTCGCGGATCAGGTAGTGGTGCAGCCCGGCCACCGCCATCAGCGACGGCACTGGCGCGAACTCCTTGTTGACGCCGCGGTCGCTGAGGATGAGGACGTTGCACTCCTCCTCCTCGATCAGGCGCCGCGCCATGAAGCGCAGCTCCTCGAGCGACTTCACCAGGCCCTTCTCGCCGCGCGAGACGCGGAACAGGATCGGCAGCACGCCGACCTTGAGGCCCGGCAGGTCCATGCGGCGGACCTTGGCGAACTCCTCGTTGGTGATGATCGGCCACTTGAGCTCGAGGCGCCGGCAGTCGGACGGCTGCGGGCTCAGCAGGTTGCCTTCCGAGCCGAGGCGGGTCTCGGCGGAAGTGATCAGCTCCTCGCGGATGCAGTCGATCGGCGGGTTGGTCACCTGCGCGAACAGCTGCTTGAAGTAGTCGTACAGCAGCCGCGGCTTGTTCGACAGCACCGCGAGCGGCGTGTCGTTGCCCATCGAGCCCACGGCCTCGACGCCGTCCTTGGCCATCGGCGTGAGGATCCGGCGCTCGTCCTCGAACGTGTAGCCGAACGCGATCTGCCGCTGCAGCAGCGTGTCCGGGTCGGGCGCCGGTACCTCGGGCGCCGCGGGCAGGTCGGCGATGTGCACGAGGTACTCGTTCAGCCACTCGCGGTACGGCCGCTGGGTGGCGATCGAGCGCTTGATCTCCTCGTCGTCGATGATGCGGCCCTGCGCCGTGTCCACCAGGAACATGCGGCCGGGCTGCAGGCGCCCTTTCTGCACCACCGTCTCGGGCGGCACGTCGAGCACGCCGGCCTCGGAGGCCAGGATCACCAGGTCGTCGCTGGTCACGTAGTAGCGCGACGGGCGCAGGCCGTTGCGGTCGAGGATGGCGCCGATCTGCGTGCCGTCGGTGAAGCAGATCGAGGCCGGACCGTCCCACGGCTCCATCAGGCTCGAGTGGTACTGGTAGAACGCCCGCTTGTCGTCGTCCATCGACTCGTGGTTCGACCACGGCTCGGGGATCATCATCATCACCGCGTGCGGCAGCGAGCGGCCGGCGAGGTACGAGCAGCTCGAGCGTGTTGTCGAACATGCCCGAGTCGCTGCCGTTCGGGTTGATGATCGGCCGGATCTTGTCGATTTCCTCGCCGAACGACTCGGTGGTGAAGCGCGCCTCGCGGGCGTGCATCCAGTTGCCGTTGCCGCGCACCGTGTTGATCTCGCCGTTGTGGGCGATGTAGCGGTAGGGGTGGGCGCGGTCCCAGCTCGGGAAGGTGTTGGTGCTGAAGCGCGAATGCACCAGCGCCAGCGCCGTCTCCATCAGCGGGTTGTGCAGGTCGGGGAAGTACTGGTCCAGCTGCGTGGTGAGCAGCATTCCCTTGTAGACCATGGTGCGGCAGGAGAGGCTGACCACGTACCAGTACTCGGCGCCGGCCATGGTCGAGGTGCGGATCTCGTTGTAGGCCCGCTTGCGGATCACGTACAGCTTGCGCTCGAAGTCGAGCTCGGTGGCGAGCGACGGGTCGCGCTTGATGAACACCTGGCGCATGAACGGCTCGCAGGAGCGCGCCGTCTCGCCGAGCATGCCGTTCGCGGTCGGCACGGTGCGCCAGCCGAGCACGTGCTGGCCTTCGGACTGCACCACCTGCTCGAACTTCTGCTCGATCAGGCGCCGCACGGTCGGGTTGCGCGGCATGAAGATGATGCCGCTGCCGTACTCGCCGGGCGCCGGGCAGCGTGATGCGCGCCTTGCGGCACACCTCCTCGTTGAAGGCGTGGGGCATCTGGAGCAGCACGCCGGCGCCGTCGCCGGTGTTGACCTCGCAGCCGCAGGCGCCGCGGTGGTCGAGGTTCTTCAGGACCTGGATCGCCTGCTCGAGGATGCGGTGCGACTTGTGGCCCTTGATGTTCACCACGAAGCCGACGCCGCAGGCGTCGTGCTCGAACTGCGGGTCGTAGAGGCCCTGCTTGGCGGGGCGCATGTGGGCGGGGCGCGGGGAGGTGGTCATCGGTACGGGCCTGCCTGCAGGTCGGGGCTAATGCGTCGCTCAGGGGCGCAGCGGGGCACCGGCCTTGTGGGCCGGACCCCCTGGCTTGGGCAACAGGATCGTGGATACGATATCCATATGACATGCGGACATGCCGCCGTCAATGCAGTGCAACAAAGTCGGAGGTCGGAGGGGACGCTCTCTTGACTGTCCCCGCGAGGGACACTCAGGAGAGCGTCCCCTCCGTATACTGGAACCGGTCTACAACCAACGAGGGAGAGAACATGGAAGCAGGTACGACGGCCGGCGGCGTGGTCGCGGTGGGGCTCGGCCTATTCATTCTATATGTGGCACTGAGTGGCCTCATCGTCGGTGCCCTGGCGCGTTGGGCCCTGCCGGGACCCGATCCGATGAGCTGGCCCGCCACGATCGGTTTCGGCATCGCCGGCTCCTTCCTCGGAGGGCTGGTCAGCCGGCTGCTGCACATGCCGAACCTCGCGGGGTTGCTGCTGTCGGTGGCGGGCGCGGCCTTCCTGATCTGGTTCTTCCGTCGCCGCAAGGCCTCGGCGCCGCCGCCGCCGTCCACGCCTAACTGATTGAATAATATGTAAAACTAGCCACGCGCCGGTGACTTCGGGCCGGCGCGATGGTAGTGTGTGCGGAACTTGGCGACCTCTGGCCCGGTCGGAGATCGCAAGCCGGGTGGCCGTAACCACCGGACCGCCCGCAACCAATCCCCCGAAGGACCCGCATGACCCGCAGGACAGCCATTGCCCGCCGCCCCCGGAACCCGCGCAAGCGGCGGCCGGCCGGCGTCATTGCGCTGGCGGTGCTGGCGTTGGCCTTGCCGTTCGGCGCCGCCCGGGCCACCGTGACCGTCCAGGAGGGGCTGGTTTCCTGGTATGGCGAGCAGTTCCACGACCGCCCGACCGCCAGCGGCCAGTTGTTCGACTCCAACGCGATGACCATGGCCCACCCGACACTGCCGTTCGGCACCAAGGTGAAGGTCACCAACCTGCGCAACGGCCGCAGCGTGGTGCTGACGGTCAACGATCGCGGCCCGTTCGTCGGCAAGCGCATTGCCGACCTGTCGCAGGCCGCCGCGGCGACACTCGGCATCCTGCGACGGGGCATCGCCCACGCCCGCCTCGAAGTGCTGCACGCCGCCGACTGAGCCCGGCAGCCAGCCGTGGCCGAATCGCCCGTTGAACGACTGATCGCAGGAATATTGCGAGCCGGCACACGCCTGATGGCCGGCCGCGCTTTCCGCGCGGGCCTGCCGATCGAGCAGCACCGGCGTCGCCTGCGGCAGGCAGTGCGCGTGACCTTCCCGCCACGCGGGACGAAATTCACGATTGCGACCTGCGGCGGAATCGCCGGCGAGTGGGTTGCCGCGCGAGGCACCGCGCCGACGCCATTCACGGTCCTGTACCTGCACGGCGGGGGCTACCTGTCGGGCTCGCCGGTCACGCATCGCGCCATCACGGGACACCTGGCGGCACGATGCGGCGCGCGCGTGTTTGCAGCCGACTACCGTCTCGCGCCCGAGCATCCGTTCCCGGCAGCGCTGGACGATGCGGTGGCCGCCTATCGCGGCCTGCTCGCGGAGGGAGTCGCGCCCGTCGACCTCGTCATTGCAGGCGATTCGGCCGGCGGCGGCCTGGCCGCTGCCACGGCGCTGCGCCTGGGAGAACTGGCGCTGCCGTTACCGCGCGCGCTGGTGCTGTTCTCGCCGTGGACCGACCTGACGCTGGAGCAGCTTTCCTCCGCCCCGGGTGAGGTCATGCTGAACCGGCCGTGGCTGCAGGACGGCGCGCGTGATTACGTTGCGCACGGTGATGCGCGCGATCCGCTGGTATCCCCCGTCTTTGCCGCGCCGCAGGGCCTGCCGCCGACGCTGATCCAGGTGGGCACCGACGAGTTGCTGCTCAACGACTCGCGACGGCTATTCCGCCGCCTTCAGGAGGGTGGCGTGGTCGCGCGTCTCGAGGAGTACCCGCGCCGCTGGCACGTGTTCCAGCTCCATGCCGGCGTCCTGGCCGACGCCGACCGCGCGCTCGACGCCGTCGCCCGCTTTGTCGCGGCGGCGCGCTGACCGCTCGACGATGAAGTCGGCGATGGCGCGGTTCGCGACCCGCGCCTCCGGCAGCCACGTGAACATCTGGAACACGTGCGCCAGGGCGACGAACACCTCGATCTCGGCCGCAACGCCGGCCTGCACCGCGCGGTCGTGCGCACGGATCGAGTCGTCCAGCAGCATCTCGGTCGAGCCGGCGTGGAACAGCAGCGGCGGCAGGCCGTTCCAGTTGCCGAACAGCGGCGACAGCAGCGGGTTGCCGCGGTCCTGCCCCGGGCAGTAGACGTCCGGCAGCAGGTCGCCCGCGGCCGGCGCGAACATCGGATCCAGCACGGCGTTGTAGCGGGCGGACGCACCGGACATCGTCAGGTCGGTGGAGGGCGACAGCAGCACGGCGCAATCCGGCAGCGGCAACAGTGCATCCCGTGCCCGCATCAGCGTCACCAGCGACAGGCTGCCGCCGGCCGAATCACCGGCCAGCGCGAACGGGCGCTGCGCATAGCCCTCGTCCACCATCCAGCGATAGGCGGCGAAGCAGTCGTCGACTCCGGCCGGGAAGGGGTGCTCCGGCGCCAGCCGATACTCGGGCAGCAGGATCCGCATGCCGGTCAGCTGCGACAACTGCGCGGCGAACCGGGCATAGATGGCCGGCAGGTGCAGGCACCATGCGCCACCGTGCAGGTACAGCACGGTGCCGCGTTGCGCGAGCTCGGGGGCGCCGAACCAGGTCGCCGGGACACCGGCCACCGTCACCGCTTCCGTCGTAATCACCGGCGCACTGGCGCACCAGTCGGGCCTCCATCTTCGCCGTGTGCTCCCGTACTTGGCTGATGTCGAGCCCGGGGCGCCAGACGGGCTTGGTGGTCACCCGCAGGAGCCGGTTCACGAAGCGGGCGCGGAGGCTTGGCATGGCGGAGTTCCCGGTTTGTTGCGGCGCACAAGTCTGGCGCCAATCTACTCCGGCTGGCCAGCCGCGCGCACGAGCCATGCCCGTGGCGTCCCGTGCAGTCGCAGTGCAGCCGACGCTAGGCTGCCGATCCATGGCCTCCCCGACGTCCACCGTCGAGCTGGCAAGTATCGACCTCGACCTGTACGAGGGCGAGTCCCGGCTGTGGCCGCAGGCGTTCGCGGCGGACGAGGCGACCAGCCTGTTGCGCGAGCTGCGCACCGGGGTGGATTGGCAGCAGGAGGAGATCCTGATCTTCGGGCAGCGGCGCCTCGTGCCGCGGCTGGTCGCGTGGCACGGAGACCCCGGGGCACGCTACGTCTACTCGGGCACCGAGCACCGGCCGCAGCCGTGGACGCCGACCCTCGAGCACATTCGCAATCGCGCCAGCACCCTGACCGGCGTCGCATTCAACGCGGTGCTGCTCAACCTGTATCGCGACGGTCGTGACGGCATGGGCTGGCACGCGGACGACGAGCCCGAACTCGGCCGCAATCCCGTGATCGCCTCCGTATCGCTCGGTGCCGAGCGGCGGTTCTGCCTGCGGCACCGGCGCCGCCGGGACCTGAAGGTCGACCTGCCATTGCCCCACGGCAGCCTGCTCTGCATGAGCGGCGCCACCCAGCACCATTGGCTGCACGCGCTCCCCAAGACGCGCCGGCCGGTCGGCGAGCGCATCAACCTGACGTTCCGGCAGGTCGGGGTTAGGTAGATCCGCGGATTGCCGGGCGCCGCCTTGCGGCAGAGCGTGATCGGCACGTTTGCCTGCCACGGGGAATTGCCATGAATGCGCAGCGATGGATGATGGTGGCGGCCGCGACCGCGGCGCTGCTGACGATTTCGGCTTGCCAGCGGTCCGCACCGACCGTGAGCTACCAGAAGGACGTCGTGCCGATCCTCGACAAGCACTGCAAGGTCTGCCACGTGCCGGGGCAGGCTGGCTACGTCGTCAGTGGCTTCGACCTCGGCAGCTACGAAACCCTGATGCAGGGCACCAAGTTCGGCCCGGTGGTGCTGCCCGGTGACCCGCTGACCAGCGTGCTGGTGATGCTGATCGAGGGGCGCGTGGATCCGTCGCTGAAGATGCCGCACGGCGACGCCACGACCCCGAGCCCGGCCGAGATCCTGACCATCCGCCAATGGGTCGAGCAGGGCGCGAAGAACAACTGACCGCGGCGGCTTCCGTCGCTCGGATGAACGATCGCAGCAAGACACTGGCATACGCCGTAGCCGCAGCGCTTGCGGGCACGGCCATGTCGGCCGCGACGCCCGACGTGGCGCAAGCGCAGGAGGCAGGCGGCGTCCGGCGCGAGGGACTCGAAGAAGTGGTGGTCACCGCGCAGCGCCGCGAGCAGGCGCTGCAGGAGGTGCCGCTCGCGCTGCAGGTCGTGGGCACCGACCTGATCGCCGATACCGCGGCCGAGGACCTCGGCGATCTCAATGGCTTCGTGCCGGGCCTGCTGGTGTCGAGCGACAGCCCGACGCAGCCGCGTTACCAGATCCGCGGCATCCAGACCGGCGACTTCGGCGTCGGTACCGACCCGGCGGTCGGCGTGTTCGTGGACGGCATCTACGCGGCGCGCTCCGGTGCGTCGCTGCTCGCCTTCAACGACATCGAGCAGATCGAGGTGCTGAAGGGCCCGCAGGGCACGCTGTTCGGCCGCAACAGCGCCGCCGGCGCGATCTCGATCGTGACGCGCCAGCCGGCGGACACCTTCGAGGCACTGGCTGCGCCTGCGTGTCGGCGACTACAGCAAGCGGCGCGTCGAGGGCATGGTCAACCTGCCGATCGGCGACAGCTTCGCACTGCGCGTCAACGGCGTCTTCAACACGAGCGACGGCTGGGTCGAGGATGCCGCGACCGGCAAGGACCTCTGGCCCGAGGACAACTGGGCGGGCCGTGCGGCACTGCGCTGGGACATCTCCGGCGACACCAGTGCCACGCTCACCTGGGACCACGACCGGCTCGACCAGCTGGCGCGGCCGGCGATCGGCCTGATACCGGTCGCCCCGGGCAGCGACACGACGGTGCCGTACCCGGCGGACCCCGGCACCTTTCTCGACCCGCGCAACGCCCGGGTCTACAACGACGTGCTCGGCAACGAGGAGTCGCGCACCCTCGACCAGCTGAGCCTGATCATCGACCACCAGTTCGAGTGGGCGACGCTCCGTTCCACCACCGCCTGGCGCCAGTTCGACACGGTGAATCGCGAGGACGAGGACGGCACCAACTTCATCGCGACCTACTTCGACACGGCCAACATCGAGGACAACGAGAGCTTCTACCAGGAGTTCAAGCTGTCGGCGGCCACGGATCGCGTGGATTGGGTCGCCGGCGCGAGCTACTACGACGAGGACGCGCGCCAGGCGAGCGACACGCATGCGTTCACCGACAGCATCGACACGCTCGGCATCAACCCGGTCTCTACGAGCAGGCCGGGCTCGTCTACCCGGACGGCTCGCCGATCCGCCTCTACACCGACACCAGCGCGGTGCTGGCCGCGAACAACATTCCTGCGACCATGCTCGGCCTGCCGTGGCGCGAGGTGATGGTCAACGACGGCAGCTTCGAGGCCTTCGCGCTGTTCGGCGACGTGATCTGGCACCTCACCGACCGCACCAACCTGACCGTCGGCCTGCGTTACACGCACGACGCCAAGGAGTTCGCCTGGCGCAACGGCCCGCACCAGACGCCCGAGCTCGACGCCACGGTGGCGGCGCTGCAGCAGCTGGGCTTTTTCGACGTGTTCCCGATTCCGCCCGAGGCGTTTCGCCTCGACGACATCGTGTTCCGCGTCGACACGCCGGACGGCGGCGCGACGCCGGTCAGGCGCAGCGACTCGTGGGACGACCTGAGCCCGCGCTTCGTGCTCGACTACGCGGTGTCGCCCGACGTGATGGTGTTCGGCTCGATCGCCAAGGGTTACAAGGCCGGCGGCTTCAACAGCGTCGAAGTCGACTCGCAGTTCGACAACGAGGAGGTGTGGAACTTCGAGGCCGGCGTGAGGAGCCTGTACTCGCACGTCGGCGTGATCCTCAACGCGTCGCATGTTCTACTACCTCTACAGCGACAAGCAGGCGATCTCGCTGGTGAGCGGCATCGACGGCTCCGGCGTGCCGCAGTACGTGGTCGACACCAGCGACGAGGAGGCCTGGGGCATCGACGCGGAGGCGCGCTGGCAACCCTACGACCACGTCATGCTGTACGCGAACCTGGCGTTCATCGACGCCACGTACCAGGACAAGGTGACGCGCGGCGACAATCCGGTCGACCTGTCGGGCGAACCGACCGGCGAGCCGTACCTCAGCGCGGCGCTGGGCGCGAGCTACATCTGGGGCCTCGGCGCGCACGGCGACGTCGACCTGTCGGGCCGCTATGCCTTCCGCGGCGAGTCACGCTGCAACGCGGACTCGACGCGCCAGGGCACCTGCCAGGTGAGCCCGAACTTCGAGGTGGGCGAGGTGCAGCAGCGGCTCGACGTGCGCCTCGCCTGGTCGAGCGACGACCAGCGCTGGGGTGCCGCGGTGTTCGTCACCAACCTGCTCGACGACCAGTCCGTGACCGGCGTCAACAACCTGACGACCGACACCTTCGGCACGCCGTTCGCGTCGATTTCCGAGCCCCGGCAGTGGGGTGTGGAGTTCTCAGCCGCCTTCAGGTAACCGCCGCCCACTCCCCCTCCCGCGTCAGCGGGAGGGGGTTGGGGGGAGGGCGGCCGGGGCGAGGGCCGCGCGATCTTCGTTCGCCCGCGACACGATGTAGGCGTGGATGTCCTGCACGTCCTGCTCGGTGAGCAGGTCGCCGAGCCGCGGCATGCCCGCGCCGTGGATCACGCCGTCGTACACGATCTGCTTGAAGATCGAGTGCTTCTCGCTCGACAGCATCCGCAGGTCGGGCACCACGCCGCCCGACACCACCAGCGCCCCGTGGCAGACCATGCAGGTGCGCATGTACGCGTACTTGCCGTTCTCCAGCTGCGCGGCCGTCGCCTCGACCGGCGGCGGAACGGGAAGCGCGGCGTTCTTCTCGGCGATGCGCGGCATCGGCGCCTTGCCGCCGAGCTTGAACGCCAGCACGTAGCCGTCGTTCACGAACCGGCCCGTGGCCATGGTGCGCGGGTCGCCGCTGGTGAGCGGGCCCGCGCCGCCGTACCCAGCCATCACCGTCACGTACTGCTCGCCGTCAACCTCGTAGGTGACTGGCGGCGCCACGATGCCGACCGAGGTCGGCAGCGCCCACAGGATCCGGCCGGTATCCGCCGCATAGGCGACGAAGCGTCCGTCGCCGGTGCCCTGGAACAGCAGGTTGCCGGCCGTCGTCAGCAGGCCGCCGTTCCAGAACGCCGGGTGTTCGATTTCCCACACGGTCTTCTTCTGCACCGGGTCCCACGCCTTGAGGTAGCCGCGGTCCGGCGGCAGCACGCCGCCCAATTGCTGCATCAGCGCCACGGTCGCGTCGAGGGCCTGGTTCCAGTCGATGCCCGGATTCCAGAACATGTCGCGGCGCTGGTACTTGCCGGTGGCCTTGAAGTCGGCCGACAGCGAATACGGGAACAGCTGCTGCATCGCCGGGATGTAGACGAGCCCGGTCTTCGGATTGAACGCCATCGGGTGCCAGTTGTGGGCGCCGAGCGGGGCCGGCACGATCAGCCGCATCTCGCGGCTGTAGTCGGCGATCTCGGTCTCGACCGGCCGTCCGGTCTTCAGGTCGACGTGGCTGGCCCAGGTGACCGGTGCGAACTTGTCCGCCGAGAGCAACTCGCCGGTGATGCGATCGAGCACGTAGAAAAAGCCGTTCTTCGGTGCCTGCATCAGCACCTTGCGCGGCTTCCCGTCGAGCACCAGCTCGGCGAGGATGATGTGCTGCGTGGCGGTGTAGTCCCAGTTTTCCTTCGGCGTGGTCTGGTAATGCCACTTCAGCCGGCCGGTGTCGGGGTCGAGCGCGAGGATCGACGAGAGGTACAGGTTGTCGCCACCGCCCGGCGAGCGGATGTCGCGTGACCATGGCGAGCCATTGCCGGTGCCGACGTACAGCGAGTCGAGTTCGGGGTCGTAGGCCATGGCGTCCCACACCGTGCCGCCACCGCCGCCGATCCACCACTGGCCATTCCAGGTCTTCGCCGCCTGCTCCAGTTCCGGATGCTCGAACCCGTCTTTCGGGTTGCCGGGCACGGTGTAGAAACGCCACGCGAGCTTGCCTGTCGCTGCGTCGTAGGCCGACAGGTAGCCGCGCACGCCCATCTCGGCACCGCCATTGCCGATCAGCACCTTGTCCTTCACCACCCGCGGCGCGCCGGTGATGCTGTAGGGCTTGGTGCGGTCGATGGTGTTGACCTCCCAGCGCTTCTTGCCGGTCCGGGCATCGAGCGACACCAGGCGCCCGTCGATCGTGCCGACGTACACCGCGCCCTTCCACACCGCGACGCCGCGGTTCACGGCGTCGCAGCACAGGAAGCGGCCCCAGGCGCGCGGCACCTCGGGGTCGTACTTCCACAGTTCCTTGCCGGTCTTCGCGTCGAGCGCCCACACCACGCTCCAGGTGCCGGTGGTGTACATGGTGCCGTCGACCACGATCGGGCTTGCCTGCAGGCCACGCGTGGTGGCGGTCGGGAACGACCACGCCAGCCCGAGCTTCTCGACGTTGCCGTCGTTGACCTGCGCGAGCGGGCTGTAGCGCTGCTCGCCGTAGGTGCGGCCGTGCGCCAGCCAGTTCTGCGGTTCGCTGTCCGCCGCGGCGATGCGTGCGCCATCGACCGTCGCTGCACCGCCGGGGGATTTCGCCGCCGCGACACCCGCGGTGCCGATGGACAGCGTGAGGAAGGCGACGCTCAGCAGGGCGCGGTGGCCGTCGGACGATCTCATGGACGATCACTCTCGGGAGGGCACGGGGGGAAGCGGAGTTTCGGCGGGACGCCGCTCGATGGCAAGGCCCGTACAGGTTCCGCGTGGAGTCGCTTTCCGCCGCAGCCCGGCCCATCATTTGTCCTTGGGTCTGCGCCACGAGAGGAATTCGACATGCCGTTCGCCGACTACGGTCGCTACGACGCCCTGGGGCTCGCCGAGCTGGTGCGCACCGGGCAGGTGAGTGCGGGCGAACTGCTCGACGAGGCGCTGGCCCGCACGGCGGCGGTCAACCCGAAGATCAATGCCGTGATCCACCTGATGGAGGGTCGTGCGCGGGAAGCCATTGCAGCGGGCTTGCCCGAAGGACCGTTCCGCGGCGTGCCGTTCCTGATCAAGGACCTCCTCGCCGCCTACGCCGGGGAGCCGTTGCGGTGCGGGTCGAGGCTGTTCAAGAACTTCGTGCCCGCCCGAGGACGAGGAGATCACGCGTCGGTACAGCGCTGCCGGACTCGTGATCTTCGGCAAGACCAATACGCCGGAGCTCGGCCTCACCAACGTCACCGAGCCCGAGCTGTTCGGGCCGACGCGTAACCCATGGAACCTCGAGCGAACGCCTGGCGGTTCGAGCGGCGGGTCGGCGGCGGCCGTCGCCGCACGCATCGTGCCGGCGGCGAACGGCTCCGACGGCGGCGGATCGATCCGCACGCCGGCATCGAACTGTGGACTCGTCGGGCTCAAGGTCAGTCGCGGGCGAGTTCCGTTCGGACCACAGGGTCCTGACCCGTGGTGGGGCTTCGACAGCCTGCACGTCGTCTCGCGCACAGTGCGCGACAGCGCGGCGCTGCTCGATGCGACCGCCGGCGACTATCCGCAGGCGCTCACCCGGCTGCCCGCACCCGAGCGGCCCTACCTGGAGGAGACCCGGCGCGACCCCGGCAGGATGCGCATCGCCTTCAGCTTCGATCCGGGCCTGGGTCGAACCCTGCACGCTGAGAACCGCCGGGCGCTCGAGGCGACCACCGCCGTACTCGAACGGCTCGGCCACGAGGTCGTCGAGGTGCATCTGCCGCTGCCGGCCGAGGCGTTCCTCGACGGGTATGTTTCGCTGATGGCGGCCGACGTCGCCGCGACGCTGCGTCGCGCGGCCAGACCGTGGGTCGCGAGGCGACGAGCGACGACGTCGAGCTGGCGACCTGGATCCTCGCGAAACTGGGCGAGGCGCAGTCGGCCGCCGATGCGGCCGCGGCGCTGTGCAGCATGCAACTCTTCTCGCGCAGCTGGCTCGGCTGGTCGTCGACATTCGACGCGCTGCTGACGCCGACCGTGGGTGTGCCGCCGCTGCCGATCGGTGCGTTCGCGCTCTCGACCCTGCAGCGCCAGGGAGTGAAGCTGCTTGCGGCGTTGCCGGCCGGCGCGTTGCTCAGCCAGCGGAGCAAGCTGACCGAGGCATTCGCGCCGGTGTTCGAGGCCGCGCCCTACACCATGGTGGCCAACGTCACCGGGCAGCCGTCCCTGTCGCTGCCGCTGCACTGGACCGACGACGGCCTGCCGATGGGCATGTTGTTCACCGCGCGCATCGGCGACGAAGCGACGCTGTTCCGCCTCGCCGCGCAACTCGAGCAGGCCATGCCGTGGCGTGATCGCATCGCGCCGCATGCGATTCCATGATGCCGATTCACTATCAACTGCTGGGCGAGGGCAGCGATGCCGTCGTCATGGTGCACGGCTTCGGTGGCTGCCTCGGGTCCTGGGCGGCCAACCAGGCCGCGCTGGCGGTCGACGGCCGCCGAGTGCTGGCGCTCGACCTGCCGGGCCACGGTGAATCGACGCTGGACGTGGGGGGTGGATCGCTCGACGAGCTGGCCGCCGCCGTGCGCGATCTCCTCGACGAGCTCGGAGTCGCGCGTGCGCACCTGGTCGGGCACTCGATGGGCGCGGCCGTCAGCCTGGTGCTGGCCGACCTCGAGCCCGCGCGCGTGCAGTCACTGACCCTGGTGGGCCCGGCGGGTACGGGACAGAAGATCAACGCTGACTTCATCCGCGGCTTCATCGCCGCCCGCGGTCGCGATGAGATCGCGTCGCTGATGCGCCTGCTGTTTGCGGACCCGGAGCGGATCCCGGAGGCGCTGCTGCAACAGGCGGTGGCCTACAAGCAGCGGCCGGGCGTCGTCGAGGCGCTGACCCGGATCGCTTCGAGCCGCTACGCCGGCACACCGGCGGGTCATGCGCTGCGCGACGTGGTGGGAACGGTCCCGACGCTGGTGATCTGGGGCGGGGCCGACGCGATCATTCCGCCGCCGGCGCCGGGCGAGCTGGCGCGCGAGGGCACGACGCTCCACGTGCTGCCAGGGCGCGGCCACATGGTGCAGATCGAGGCGGCCGACGAGGTCAATCGCCTGATCGACGAATTCCTGCGTCGCTGAGCCGGGCCTGCCGCGCTCAGGGCCGGTTGCGGCCGAGGCGCTCGTGGCTCGTCACCCAGTCGCCGGCGAGCACCGCGCTGCCGAGTGAAATGTCACCCGCCAGCACCGTCGCCGCCACGATCTCGGCGAGTCGGTCCGCCTTGCCCTGGCCGTAGCAGCCGAGCAGCTCGAGGCACTCGCGCTGCGTCGGCAGGCCCGTGCCGCCGCCGTAGCTCGCGACGATCAATGACGTGAGGGTCACCGACCAGTAGTAGTCGCCGTTGTCGAGCAGCTGGGCGTAGGTGATGCCGGCGTGCGACTCGGCGACGTTCGCCACGTCCTGGCCGGTGGCGATGAACATGGCCGCGATGCCGTTGGCAGCGTGCGGACCGTTGTAGGCCGAGCCCGCCATCAGCGAGCCGGCGTTCGAGATCTGCCGCGCACGGAACAGCGTCTTCGTGTCGACGCGCATCAGGCGTTCGAGCACCTCGTTCTTGATCACGGCCTCGGCGACCACGCGGCGCCCGCGCGTGCGCAGCGTGTTGATCGCCGAGTGCTTCTTGTCGGTGTCGATGCTGCCGGAGAGCATGTATTTCGGGTGCGCGGGGTGCGTGGCGCGGATCCACTCGCAGGCCGCGAACGTGGCCTTGCCGGTCATGTTCTGGCCGGCGGCGTCGCCCGTGGTGTAATTGCAGCGCAGGTGCAGCAGGTTGCCGAGCGGGTACTGCTCGATTTCCACGAGCTTGCCGATTCGGGTGGTGGATTCCGCGGCGGCCTTGATGCCGACGAAGTTGGCCACCAGCCACTCGCCGAAGTCGCGTGCCTCGCGCGCGGTGGTGAACATGAACACGGGTGCGCGCTGCATCGAGCGCTTGGTCACCGTGGCGGTGACGCCGCCGCACTCGGTGAGCACGCGCATGCCGCGGCTGTAGCTCGCCACCAGCGTGCCCTCGGTGGTGGCGAGCGGCACGTAGAAGTCGCCCTGCGCGTGCTCGCCGTTGATGCGCAGCGGGCCGGCCAGGCCGATCGGCACCTGCGCCACGCCGATGAAGTTCTCGATGTTGCCCGGCAGCACGGCCGGCTCGAACGATGCCTTGCGGACGTGGTCCAGCGTGACACCGGTGCGTTCACGCAGGAACTGCGCCCGCTGCTCGGCCATGGCCGGGGTGTAGTCGTTCTGCGGGTCGCGGGGGATGGGGGCTCGATCGGACATGGGCGCACCTGCTGCGGCTGCGTGGGACGGTCGGCTGCCGGGGCAATCTAGCCGGTACCGGCGCCGCGGTCATCCACACTTGGCAGCCGTTTGCCGGCCGCAGCATGATGCACGGCAGCAATCGGAGACTCGCCATGCTGTTCGCCCTGCGGCTGTTCGCCTACCGGCTCGTCAAGCCATTCCAATGGCCTACCTCGCGGGTAGTGCCGATCCCGCGACCGACCACGTTCGTGGGTCCTGGGGCGGCCATCGAGGATGTGCGACTCGATCGTGCAGTTCGGCTTCCGGCGCGTGCTGATCATCACCGACGCGGTCCTGGTCAAGCTCGGGCTGGTCGAGCCACTCCGCCGTGCACTGGCCGAGCGCGGCATCGACGTGGCCGTGCACGACGGCATCACGCCCGATCCGACCCACGACGTGCTGCAGCGTGGCTACGAGGCCGCCCGGGCGCACGGCAGCGAGGCGATCCTCGCGGTCGGCGGCGGCTCGGTGATCGACGCCGCCAAGGTCATCGACGCGATGATGGTGAGCGGCAAGAGCCCGGCGAAGCTGGTGGGCATGCTCAAGGTCGGCAAGCCGATGCTGCCGCTGTTTGCCGTGCCGACCACGGCAGGCACCGGCTCGGAGGTGACGGTGGCCGCGGTGGTGACCGATCCGGTGCAGCACGTCAAGGCAGCGGTGATCGATCCGAAGCTGGTGCCCGCGGCGGCGGCGCTCGATCCACTGCTGACGACCGGCATGCCGCGCTCGATCACCGCCGCGACCGGCATGGATGCGTTGACGCACGCGGTCGAGGCGTACACCAATCGCTGGCCGCATGCGGAGACGGCGTTCCATGCCGTGTCGGCCGTGCGCATGATCTTCGCCAACCTGCCGCGCGCCTGCGCGGACGGCCAGGACGTCGAGGCGCGCGAGGCGATGCTGCTGGCGTCGTTCTACGCCGGGCTCGCATTCACCAAGGCCTACGTCGGCTACGTGCATGCTTTCTCGCACAAGGTGGGCGGCATGTACGGCGTGCCGCACGGGCTCGGCAACGCGATCCTGCTGCCGTACGTGCTCGATTTCCTGAAGGACGCGCCGCTCGCCGAGCAGCGGCTGGCGGAACTGGCCGTGGCGATCGGTGCCGGGCAGGCGGGCGAATCGCGCGCGGTGCTGGCGCAGCGCTTCGTCGAGCGGGTGCGCGAGTTGAACCGCACGGTCGGGATTCCCGAGAAGCTCGCGGCACTGAAAGCCGCCGACATCCCCGAGGTGGCTCGTGCGGCGATGATCGAGGCACACCGCGATTACCCGGTGCCGAAGAACATGAGCCTGCCCGAGGCCGAGGCGCTGCTGCAGCGCTGCCTCGCCTGACGGGGAGGGGAGGGGACGGTCACTTGAGTGTCCCCGCCGTGGGGGACACTCAAGTGACCGTCCCCTCCGTACGCTAATATCGGCGGGCGATCTGTCCCAACTCACCGCGGAGAATCAGAACGATGAACATCGGAGTATTCGTGCGGCCGTCACTGGTGGCCATGGGCCTGCTGTTCGCCGGCCAGGCCGCGCTGGCCCAGGAGGCCGCGCCGGCCGCACCCGCACCCGCCGCAGCCACTGAGACCTGCCAAGAACCTGCACTACTCGAACAAGTGGCGGATCGAGGTCAAGGAAGGCGCCAACAACGACGGCGTCGTGCGCTTCGAGGTCACGCCCAAGGGCGAAGCCATGATCCCGGTGACGGTGACGATCAAGGAAGGCCGCTCCGAGAACGGCGTGGCCAGCGACGTCAAGAATGCGTTCAAGGCGGCGCTCGAGCAAGAAGCGCTACAAGGTCGAAGGTGACGACGGCGAGGACGTGCTGGTCAAGCGCAAGTCGGGCCCGGACATGTCGATCAAGCTGGTCGAGTCGACGCTGCGCGGCACGCACTTCGACGTCGAGCGCGAGTGAAACACGGAGGGGACGGTCTCTTGAGTGTCCCCGCGCGGGGACACTCAAGAGACCGTCCCCTCCGTCCCCTCCGCCGCTTACTTCTGCAGCAGCACCTCGCCGTAGGTCACGCGCAGGTCTTTCTTGCTGATCTTGCCGGTCGCGGTCATCGGCAGCGCCTCGACCAGGATCACTTCGTCCGGCAGCTGCCACTTCGCGAAGTGCTCGGCGATGTGCGTCAGCACGGACTCGCGCGACGGCGTACAGCCCTGCCGCGGCACCACCAGCAGGATCGGCCGTTCTTCCCACTTCGGATGACGCACGCCGATCGCCGCCGCCATCAGCACCTCCGGGTGGCCGCAGGCGCAGTTCTCGAGGTCCACCGAGCTGATCCACTCGCCGCCGGACTTGATCACGTCCTTGGCGCGGTCGGTGATCTGCAGGAACCCATCCGGAGTGATCACCGCAACGTCGCCGGTGGCGAACCAGCCGTCCGCATCGTGTGCAGATGAGTGGTCGAGCCCGTAGTAGCCGCTGCACACCCAGTTGCCGCGCACCTTGAGCTCACCCGCGGACTTGCCGTCCCACGGCAGTTCCTTGCCGTCGTCGTCCACCACCTTCATCTCGATGCCGAAGATGCCGTGGCCCTGCCGGGCGTGCAGCCGGTAGCGCTCCTCGGCCGGCAGCGACTCCATTTCCGGGCGCAGTGTGCCGACCGTGCCGAGCGGGCTGGTCTCGGTCATGCCCCAGCCCTGCAGCACCTTCACCCCGTAAGTCTCATTGAACGTCCTGATCATGCTGAGCGGCACGGCGGAGCCGCCGATCAGGGTCTTGGTCAGCGTCGGGACCTGCTTGCCGGACTGGGCGAGATAACTCAGCAGCAGCGTCCACACGGTCGGCACGCCGGCCGCCATGGTCACGCCCTCGCTGTTGATCAGGTCGACCAGCGTCTCGGCGTCGCCCATCTTCGGTCCCGGGAACACCAGCTTGGTGCCGGTCATGCCCGCGTTGTACGGCAGGCCCCACGCATTGGCGTGGAACATCGGCACCACGGCGAGGATCGTGTCCTGCGCGCTCACCCCGACCGCGTCGCCCATGCAGCCCGCGTAGGCGTGCAGCACGTTCGAGCGATGGCTGTAGAGCACGCCCTTCGGATGCCCGGTGGTGCCCGACGTGTAGCACAGCGAGCTCGCGGTACGCTCGTCGAAGGTCGGCCAGTCGTACTGCTCGGGCTGCCCGGCGATGAACGACTCGTACGACGGCAGCACGCCCTTGACCGGCTCGGGCAGCGCGGCGTCGCTGGTCAGCACGATGACGCGCTCGACGCAGGGGATCTTGCCCTGCAGTCCCTTCAGCAGCGGCAGCAGCGTCGGGTCGATGAACAGGAAACGGTCGGCGGCGTGGTTGATGATGTATTCGAGCTGCTCGGGGAACAGCCGCGGGTTGATGGTGTGCATCACCGCGCCGATGCACGACACCGCGTAGTACAGCTCGAGGTGGCGGTAATCGTTCCACGCCAGCGAGGCGATGCGGTCACCGGGCTTGATGCCGGCGGCGGTGAGCGCGTTGGCGAGCTGGCGCGTGCGGCGGAACACGTCGCGCCACGTGCAGCGGTGCCGCGGCGTGTCCAGCGTGACCGACACGATCTCCACGTCCGGGTGGTTGCGGTCCGCAAACCGCATGATGTCCGTGATCAGGAGCGGACGCTCCATCATGAGTCCGTGCATGAATCGCTCTCCCGCGTCTGCAGTCAGAGGACCTCGAGGGTCCGTTCGTTGTTCGCCAGGCGGATGCTCGCATACTCGCAGCGGCCGTGGCCACGCTGGAACAGGCTGTTGGCGATCAGCCAGACCCGCACGACTTCGCGCGCGGGGCCATCGAGGATTCGCCGGTAGTCGGCAAACAGGTCGCGCTCCTCGTCCAGCCAGCGGCCGAGATCGCGGCGTCCGCTGCGCACCACGACGTGGGTTTCCTTGTCGCGCCAGGTCGGCAGCGGACAGCGGTACACCGTCCCCTCCGGCAGGGCGGCGCTCCAGTAGTAGGTGAGGTCCTGGCCGTCGTCGAATTCGACGGCGATGCTCAGGTAGTCGTGGGAGGGGAGGGTGTCCTCGGCCAGGTCGGCCGGCAGCTGGTCGACCCGCCAGGACCAGCGCAGCGTGGTGCCGGGCACGAGCGGCAGGCGTGCCTCCCGCCGCAGGATGCCCACGTCGCCATGCGTGTGGCAGCTGATGGCGGGCCGCCCGTCCGGGGCCTGCGTCGAGCGGTAGATCTCGCCGGGCCCGAGGTACCAGAGGTAGTCCCACGACTCCGGTACCAGAACCGGCTGGTCGAGACGTTCGACCTCCGCCAGCACCAGCCCGGGCGTGTGGGTGTCGCGGGCCAGCCGGCGGAGCTCGGCCTGCGCATCGACGCCGTGCGACCAGCGCAGCACGAGCACCGACAGGCCGCCGGACACTTTCGCGTACTCGCCCGCCGGCGTGCCGAGCCGGCCGCTCGGGTCGGCCCATTCGCCGGGGAAATAGCTGGCCAGCCACAGCCGACCGGGACGAGGGGACACGAACGTGTGTGTCCCGCGCGTGCCGCGGAACACCGGGCCGTCCGCGCCGATGCGGCACCAGAGCTGGAAGGACGGCCCGACCCAGATGTCGAGCGCCCGGGACAGGTAGACGCGGCCGTCGGCCAGCAGCGTGACCGACTCGCCCGGGGCAAGGTCGATGCCAGTGTCGAACCACGGCGGCTGCGTGGCCGGCAAGCGGTGGAACGCGTGGCCGGCGAGCAGGCCACGCGGCAGGGCAGCCAGCCACGGCTGCAACGTGGCGCGGAACTCGGCATCGCTGACGGGCGGCGGGGTCCCACCGGACAGGCGGCGACGCACGCTACGCGCGGCGAGTCGCGCGGCAATACCGAGTTCGTGGGCGATGTCGCGGGCGCGCGCCATGGCCGCGCTCCTCCGTCCGGGATGGCAGGCGCGAGGTTAGCGCACGCGCGTGCGCGGCGGTGAACGCTTGCGTCGACCGCGCTTGCTGCCGCCGGCGAGGTCCGCCTCGAGCTCCGCCGCGGCCTCTGCGGTGTAGTCCGCGAGCCGCTGCAGGTCCGGGATCGCCTCGCGCAACGCGATGAACGTGACGTGCAGCTCGTCGACGTAGGTCGTCACGGTGATGTTCAGCACCTGGTGGTGTGCGACCACCGAGATCGGCAGCGCCAGCTCCACCTCGGCACCGTTGAAGTACACGCGCCGCTCGAAGCCCGCCGGGTTGGAGATCACCACGTTGGCGAGCATCGGCAGCTCGCTCAGGCCCAGCGACTCGATGGTGCTCGCCAGCGAATGCTGCACGATCGAATAGAGCGTGAGTGCGCTGTGGTCGAGCTCGCGCATCTCCTTCTTCACCTGCCCGGTTTCCTGCACGACGTCCGCGAGCCGCTGCGCCGGCGCGACGCCCGGCCGGCCCATCGGCACCTGCAGGATGGTGATGCGATTGCCCGCGCCGCCGTGGTCCTCGAGTGCGACCGGCATGTCGGCCACCAGCGGCCGCTCGACCCGGTCGCCGCGTTCCGCGAGGTAGCGGTGCATGGCCATGTCGATCAGCGTCAGCATGACGTCGTTGATCTTGGCGTCGCCCGCGCGGGCCAGCGCGCGCACCTGCTGCAGCGGCAGCTTGCAATGCGCCAGTACGCGGTTCGGGCTCGGCGCTGCCTTGAGCACGTTCGGCGTGAAGACGAACGGTGTGGCAAGGCCGCCACCGAGCCCGAGATCCCTGCGACCGAGGTGCCACATCAGCCGCACCATGTCAGTGGCCGTGCGGCTGACTTCGCTCGCGGCCTTGAGGAGGGTCTTGCCGGCGGGGTCGGGCGGTGGGCCCGCCGGCGGCTTGAAGTGGCGCAGGCCCTCCCACACCGCGCGCGGCAAGTGCTGCGTCGGTGAGGTGGCCACCATCGTGTCGAGCGCATGCAGGAAGCCGACGCCGTCGATCAGCCCATGGTGCGTCTTGAAGTAGAGCGCCACGCGACCGCCGGGCAGCCCCGTGAACACGTGCTGCTCCCACAGCGGCGCATCGCGGCGCAGCAGCTGCACATGGATGCGGCACAGCCGCTCGAACAGCAAGGGCAGGCCGGAGCCGCGGGGCAGCTTGTGGCGGATCAGCTGCGTAGCCGGATCCATGCGCGCGTCCTCGTCGAGCGCGAGCAGGCCCTTGATCGGCCCCGGCCGCAGCCGGTAGCTGAATGGCGGGCCGACCGGGCGCTTGAGCATCGTGCGCACCAGGCGGCCGGCGAAGTCGCCGCGGCTACCCGGCGGCGGCGCGACCACGAACAGCGCGCCGATGCTCATCGGCCGGTCTTGGGTCTCGAGCAGGAAGAAGGCCTGGTCGACGGTGGAAAGGCGCGCCATGGCACGATCCTACGCCCGTGCGGCGCGCTCGCCATCTCGCAAATGGCTAGCTGCGCCGCAGCAAGCGCCCGGCGGCGGCTAGGCGAGCGACTTCAGGATCTTGAATTCTTTCTCGAGCTTCTGCTCGACCTCGCCGCCGGCGAAGGAGGCGATGATGCCGCCGAGCAGGGGGATGCCGCTGGTGACGTCGAAATTCCATTCCACGCAGCAGCCGCCCTTCTCGGGCCGCACGGCCTTGGTGCCGGAAATCTTGACCGGCACGCCCTTGATCTCGATCGCGATGTCGGCGCGGTAGCCGTCGCCGTCCGCACCCCAGTCCTCGGTGTGGCTCACCTCGTTGGTGGCCGGCACCAGCCTGCGGATCGCGGCCGGTGGATTGGCCTCTTCCCGGCGCGAGATCTTCAGCTTGACGTTCGGTGCGCGCCCGTCGCGCTTGATCTTCACGTCGCTGCCGCCGAGCTGCGCGTACACCTGCTCCTGGCTCTTGAGCTCGGTGCAGAGCTTGAACGCAGAGGCCGCGTCGGTCTTGAGGCTGTGCTTGACGTGGACTTTCATGGCTGCGGCCCCCTGTTGTGTCGTTCGGTCGTCGTGGCTGCGTCGGATTCTAGTTCGGCGCGCAAGCGGCGCGCCATCAGCGTCGCGTACAGGCGCGGCGCCAGCCGGCTCAGCCACCACGCCTGCCGGGCCGTGCGGCCGATGAGCAGCAGGCGACGGCCCTTTGTTGCGCCGCGGTAGATCGTCTCCGCGACGGCCTCGGCCGCGAGCGGCGCGCCGGTCGTGACCTGGGCGTGGCGCACCGGCAGGCCGTCGCCGCCGAGCGCGTTGCGGTCGATGTGGGTGGCGATGAACGACGGGCAGGCCAGCATGACGTCGACGCCCGCCGCCGCGACCTCGGTGCGCAGGCTGTCGAAGAAGCCGTGCAGCGCGTGCTTGCTTGCCGCGTAGCCGGTGCGGGCGATCAACGGTGTGTAGCCGGCCACGCTGGAGACGGTGACGATGAGCCCGCGCGCCGCGAGCAGGTGCGGCAGCGCAGCCTTGGTGCAGTGCACGGCGCCGAAGAAATTCACCTCCATCACCCGGCGGATGACGGCGAGGTCGGTGGCGGCGAAGCCGCTGCGCTGGCTGATGCCGGCGTTGTTGACCAGCACGTCCAGCGCACCGAAGCGCGCCACGCCGTCGGCCACCGCTGCGGCACAAGCATCGGCATCGGTGACGTCGCAGGGCAGGGCGAGGCACTGTGCGCCGCGCGCCTCGAGCTCACGCTGCAGCTCGCTGATCCCGGCCGCGTCCTTGTCGAGTGCCACGATGTGCGCGCCCGCCGCGGCGAAGCGCAGTGCCACGGCGCGCCCGAGTCCGCTGCCCGCGCCGGTGACCAGCACCGTCCGGCCCCTGAAGTCGCGCACGGCCATGCTCAGGCCGGCCCGAGGCCGTGCGACCTGCGGTACAGCTCGAACACCTCGGCGGAAGTGAGCCGCGGCACGTAGCCGAACACCTCCTTCAGGCGCCGGTTGTCGAGCACCGGACGGTAGCGCAGGAAATCCACCTGCTCCGGGCCGTAGCGCGACACGCCGAGTGGATGCAGCACGGCGAGCACGGCACGCAGCAGGCCTGCGGGCAGCGTGATGCAGCGCTTGCCGAGCCGTGCCGCGATCTCCTGGATGCTGAGTGCACCGTCGCCGGCCACGTTGTAGATGCCGGCCGGTCCGTCGAAAATCGCGTGCTCGATCGCGCCCGCCACGTCGCGGTCCCAGATGAACACGAACGGGCTCGCGGCCCCCTTGATGGCCAGCAATCGCGGCCGCTCGAACAGCGCGGTGATCTGGTTGCGCGTGGTCTCGCCGAGGATGGTGCCGACGCGCAACACGACCTGCTCGAGTGCCGGCTGCGTGCGCCGGTACTCGGCCAGCATCTCCTCGACCAGGCGCTTGTGGTACGAGTACGCGAACGCCTCGTTGCCGCGCACCGGGTCGTCCTCGGTCAGCCAGGCCGGGCTGTCGGCGTGATAGCCATAGGCTGCGCCGCTCGAAGTGACCACGATGCGGCGCACGCCGCTCGCCACGCACGCCTCGAGCACGTTGCGCGTGCCGAGCACGTCCACCGAATACTCGAAGGCACGATTCGACTTCGGTCCCGGCGTGACGATGGCCGCGAGATGCACCACGGTATCGATCGCGTGCCGGGCCAGTACCTCGCGCAGCTGCGGGTCGCGCACGTCGAGCGCCGAATACTCCACGCCGGGCAGGCGCCGCTCCGGCGGCACTTCGCGCAGATCGCTCGCGACGATGCAGGCCGGATCGCCACTGCGAGCGGCGCGCTGCGACAGCGACTCCACCAACCCACTGCCAAGGTAGCCGGCTGCGCCCGTCACCAGCACGCGGTGTGTCATGGCATGGCTCCTGCGTCGATCGGTGGGCGGCGCCGCCACCAGGTCGCGAGCGCGAGGCCGGACAGGATGTGCCAGATGCCCCACCACGCGGCGGTGATTGCCATGCCGCCCATGCCGCCGAAGAAATTGAAGATCAGGATCAGGCCGAGCCCCGCGTTCTGGATGCCGACCTCGATCGAGACCGCACGCCGGTCCGCTTGCCGCAGGCGGGCCGCGGCGGCGGCCCAGTAGCCCAGCAGCAGGCCGAGCGCGTTCAGCAGGAATACCGCGATCACCACTCGCTCGGTGTACCGCAGGAAGTAGTCCCAGTTCGCGGCGAGAGCCAGCCCCACGAACGCCACGAAAACGGCGAGCGAGAGGATGCGGAAGGGCTTGCGGGCCCGCAGCGCGAAACCCGGAAAGCGTTGCGCCACGCTCATGCCGAGCAGGGCTGGCACCACCAGCAGGATCGCCACTGTCCCGAACATCTCGAACGGATCGATGGCGATCTCGCGCAGGATCGTGTCGGTCGCCGGGTTGAGCGAGCCCCACAGCGACGTGTTGAAGGGGGTGAAGAACAGCGCGCCCATAGTCGAGAAGGCGGTCATGGTCACCGACAGCGCGGTGTTGCCGCGCGCGAAGTTGGTCAGGAAGTTCGAGATGTTGCCGCCCGGGCAGCACGCCACCAGGATGATGCCGAGCGCGATGCTCGGCTGCGGCTTGAGCACGATCGTGAGCGCCCAGGCCGCGGCAGGCAACAGCAGGAACTGTGCCAGCATGCCGATCAGCACGGCGCGCGGCGCCGCCTTGATGCCCCCGAAGTCCGCCCACTTCATGTCCAGCGCCACGCCGAACATGACGAAGGCGAGGACGAAGTTGAGCGCGACCAGCGATTCCGGGCTGAAGTTCAGCCGGACCGCGTCGAGCTCGTTCATTTCCCCTTCGGCTCCTGGTGCATGTCCTTGAAGTGCATCAGGCCGGGCGCCCACATGTGCTTCACCGGGTCGACGTCGACGTGGATCACGGCCGGGCCGCCGCACGCGATCGACCGCTCGATCGCCGCCTTGAGTTCACGCGGATCGGCAACGCGCTCGCCGTGCGCGCCCATCGCGCGCGCCAGGTCGTCGAAGCGGATCTCGCCGAGGTCGGCCTTGATGGTCTCGTCCGGCCCGAGCGACTTCCTGATCAGCGTCTTGATGGGCTTGAGCATGAACTGCTGGTTCATCTTCACCATGCCCCACTGCTTGTCGCAGACCACGAGGAAGACCACGCGCAGGCCATTGCGCACCGCAGTCTCCACTTCCTGCGGATGGAAGCCCATGGCGCCATCGCCGATGATGCAGCACACGGGGTGGTCCGGCCGCGCGATGGCCGCCCCGGTGGCCTGCGCCACGCCGGCGCCGAGCATGCCCATCTTGAACGTCGAGAGGATGGTGTTCGGCACCCGTGACTGGGTGAACATCATCGCCCATACAGCCGTGTTGCCGCCGTCGGCCACCAGCACCGACTCCGGCGGGAACGCCTGCTGGCAGGCGTGCGCGACGTGCGCCGGGTTCATCGGCACGTCCAGGTCGGCGAGCTTCTCGTCGAGCTTGGCGCGCTCGGCCTGCACCTTGTCGCGGTAGCGGGCCACCTTGCGCTGCCGTGCGTCGAGGTTCATGTGCGCCGCGCGGCCCGCCAGTCGCTCCGCCAACGCCGCCAGGAACAACTTCGCGTCCGCCCGCACCGCGAGCGCCGCAGGCTTGTTTGCGCCGAGCACGTGGCCGTCGATGTCGACCTGGATCATCTGCTGCTCGGACGGATGCCGCCAGTACGGCGCCTTGCCCCACCAGTCGGTCTCGCCGAGGCGCGAGCCCACCACCAGCACGAGGTCGGCATCGTTGCGCACCTCGTTGTTGAGCGGGATGAACGGCATCGGGATCGCCAGCTCCGACGTCTCGGGCAGCACGCCGCGCGCGGCCCAGCTGGTCGTGACCGGGGCGTGCAGCAGTTCCGCGACGCGGCGCAGCTCGGCGTAGGCGCCGGCGTGGATGATGCCGCTGCCGGCGTGGATGATCGGCAGCTCGGCCGCGGCGAGCATTTCGGCTGCGCGCTCGACCTGTGCCGGCGGCGGCACCATCGGCTCGATCGGCCGGTACTGGTGCGGCTGCCAGATGGCAACGTCCGCCTTCACCTTGCCGTTCATGACCGTCTCGGGCACGTCGAGGTGCACCACGCCCGGCCGGCCTTCGTAGCAGTTGCGCAGCGCGGTGCGCATCAGCTCGGCGACGCGGTCGAACGACACGACGGCCTTGCTCCACTTGGCGAGATGCGCGATGGCACCCACCTGGTCGAACGACTGGTAGGCACCGCCGCGGTCCGGATAGACGATCTGCGGCCGGCGGCAGCTGGTGATCGCCAGCACGCGATTGCCCTCGGCGTTCTCCACCGCGAGTCCCGGCAGGATGTTGGCGACGCCGGGCCCGTTCGAGGCCATGCACACGCCGAGCTTGCCGGTGAGGCGCGCGTAGGCGCCCGCCATGTGCGCGGCGCAGGTCTCGTGCCGCGGCGTGACGATCTCGATGCCGAGCCGGTGCAGGCTGGAATAGAAGCCGAAGTAGGTGCCGTCGATGATGCCGAAGACTTTCTCGACACCTTCCGCCTGGAGCATCCGCGCCAGGACTTCGCCGCCGCTGATTTCCGACATGATGAGCCCCCTGGGAGGGCCGCGAGTCAGCCCTCGCTGTTGATCGCCGAACTATACCCGCTGGGGCGTGGGGCGAGGCAGGCGCCACGCAATGCCGCTAGACTGCCGCGGTTTTCCACGATGGCACGGCGGCGGACCCTTGCTCGAAGCGAATATCCAGTGGCTGCCCTTGCTGGCCGCGCTGCTCGGCGCGGGTGCGGCGGGCGGGCTGCTGGCGGGCCTCCTCGGCGTCGGCGGCGGGATCATCATCGTTCCGGCGCTCGACCTGGCGCTGACCATGGCGGGTGTCGATCCAGCCGTGGCCCTGCACGTCGCCGTCGGCACCTCGATGGCGACCATCGTGCCGACGTCAATCTCCTCGTCGCGCTCCCACGCGAGGCGGGGCTCGATCGACTTCGAAGTCGTGCGCAAGTGGTCGCTGCCGATCGTCGCGGGCGCGCTGGTCGGTTCGCTCGCCGCCGCCAGCGTCGACGCGCTGGTCCTGGCGGCCGTCTTCGGTGTCGTGGCCCTGCTGGCCGCACTCAAGATGGTGTTGCCGCTCGACCACGTAGTATTGCGCGCCGGACTGCCCGAGGGGCTGGCCGGAGCCAGCCTGC
The DNA here is from genome assembly GCA_963731105.1 of uncultured Gammaproteobacteria bacterium. Lineage (GTDB taxonomy): Bacteria > Pseudomonadota > Gammaproteobacteria > Steroidobacterales > Steroidobacteraceae > RPQJ01. The sequence continues at coordinate 59,723 of CAVSUM010000028.1, read as the reverse complement.
CCGCGGCCATCGGCGCAGTCTCCGCCATGATGGGCATCGGCGGCGGTACCTTGAGCGTGCCATCCATGACGCTCTGCGGCGAGCCGGTCCACAAGGCCGTCGGTACGGCCGCGCTGCTCGGGCTGTGGATCAGTGTGCCGGCGACGATCGGCTACCTGGTCGCGCGCCCGCCCGGGGAGATCATGCCGCCGTGGACGGTCGGCTGCGTCAGCCTGCCGGGCTTCGCCCTCATCGCGCCCGTTGCCTGGGCCGTGGCACCGCTCGGCGCGCGACTCGCTCACTCCCTCGACCGACGCAAGCTCTCTGCGGCCTTCGGCGTGTTCCTGTTGCTCGTGGCGTCACGCATGCTGTACCGGGCCTTCGCCTGACCGGACGTCCTGGACCGCGACCATTCACTCCCAAGCCACGACGTGGCCGCGTCGCGGCTCCGCGTCCTCGAAGAAGAACCGCCTCTCCCCGAACGCAGGCCGCAGCTGGTCGAGCCACGTCGCCCGCGGGTCGAACTTCGCGAAGAACGGCCGCCCCACCCACTCGCGCTGGCGTCCGCGCAGGAAGCTCAGGATGAACACTTTTTCGTCGCCGACCTGCTGGGTGCCCAGCATCACGACCTTGCCCGGGGTCGCCGACATGGACGGGCCGCGCACCGTGCGCGCCAGCCCGGACACCTGGCGGTATGCACGGCGGAAGATGTCGTGCGCGGTCGCCAGGGGCACCTCGAAGTAGCCCTTGGGGCCGGTGTCGCGCTCGACGAACATGTAGTACGGAATGCACCCGAGCCGCACCTGGCTTTGCCACAGCTCCGCCCAGGTACCGGCCGAGTCGTTGATGTGGCGCACCAGTGGCGCCTGCGTGCGGATCACGGCGCCGGTGCCGCGGATGCGCTCGATCGCCTTGCGGACGGCCGGCGTATCGAGCTCGCGCGGGTGCGTGAAATGCGCCATCAGCGCGAGGTGCCGGCCGCTCGCCACCACGCGCTCGAACAGGCGCAGCAACGCATCGGCGTCCGGGTCGGTGACGAACTTGTATGGCCAGAAGGCGAGCGCCTTGGTGCCGATCCGGATCTGGCGCACGTGCTCGAAGGCGGGCCGGAGCAGCGGCTCGATGTACGCGCGCAGGTGCCAGGCCCGCATGACCAGCGGGTCGCCGCCCGTGAACAACACGTCGCTCACCTCGCTGTGGCGGCGCAGGTACTCGTGGAAGGTCTCGGTCTCGCGCTGGGCGAACTTGAGGCCCTCCATGCCGACGAACTGCGCCCACCGGAAGCAATAGGTGCAATAGGCGTGGCAGGTCTGGCCCCGGCCGGGGAAGAACAGCACCGTCTCGCGGTACTTGTGCTGCAGTCCCGGCAGGGGCGTGCCGTCGAGCCGCGGCACGTTGTGCTCGAGCTGGCCTGCGGGGTGAGGATTGAGCTTGCGGCGGATCGCATCCGCCACGGGGCGTATCTGCTGCGCCGACGCGCCGGCCCGCACCAGCGACGTGACCTGCGCGAGATCGGCCGGCTCGAGCATGCCGGGTTGCGGGAACGTGAGCTGGAAGATCGGATCGCCCGGTATGTCGTCCCAGTCGATCAGCTCCTCGACGACGTAGGAGTTGGTGCGGAACGGCAGCACGTGGCCCAGCGCCCGCATGGCCAGCCGCCTTGCTTCCGACAGACCCCCGAGCTGGGCGATCGAGTCGATGCTGGAGAGGACATAGGGCTGGTAGCGCGGTGTCGACCAGCTCTTCATGCCGCCGCTCCTGCCGTCGAGGCCCTTGCGCCGCCTGGCAGCCAGACCGTCTGAGTCGGATACGCGAACTCGACGCCAAGCGACTCGAACGCCTCGTGGATGCGGAAGTTGATCGCCTGCTTCGCGTCCATGTGGCGACCGAAGTCCGGGCTCAGCACGTGATAGACCACCTCGAAGTCGAGCGAGTACGGCCCGTATGCGGCGAAATGCGCGCGTTCGAAGCGCACGCCTTCCTGCGCCTCGACGATCGTGCGCAGCAGCGGTGCGATCTCGCGCAGCTTTTCCCGGGGCGTCTCATAGGTGACGCCGAGCGTGAACACCACGCGCCGCTCGTACATGCGCCCGAAGTTGCGCAGGCGGCTCGCGAGCAGGTCGGCGTTCGACATCACGATCTGCTCGCCGGTCAGGCTGCGCAGGCGAGTGCTCTTGATGCCGATGTACTCGACGCTCCCCAGGTGCTCGCCGACGATGAGGAAGTCGCCGAGGACGAACGGCTGGTCGAGCGCGATCGACAGCGAAGCAAGCAGGTCGCCGAGCACGTTCTGCAGCGCGAGCGCCACGGCGATGCCGCCGATGCCGAGGCCGGCGACCAGCGCCGTGATGTCCACGCCGAGGTTGTCGAGCGTCAGCATCAGCACCATCGTCCAGACCGCGACACGCGCCACGAAGCGGATGATGCCGATCGAGCCGGCCAACGCCTTGTCCTCCCTGAGCGTGACCTTGCGCCGGTGGTCGAGCCATGCGACCACGGCCGTCGAAACCCACAGGCCGGCCTGCCAGAACAGCGCGATGACGACCAGCTTCTGCAGCAGCGCGGCGCTCCTGCCCTCGACGCCGTAGGTCGCGAGTCCGCCGAACACCGACAGCAGCAGGATGAACGGCAGGGTCGTGCGGCTGGCGGCCAGCAGCGGGATTTCGAGCAGCTCGGTGACCTCCGTCGCGGCCAGTCGTGCATGCTGCCGGCGTGCCAGACCGCGCGCCGTCCACAGCACGAGACCGGTTGCGGCGCTGGCCGCCGTCGCCACGGCGACGCGTGGCCAGTCGACCGCCGCAGCTGTCGTTGCGGATGCCATCAGCAAATCGGGCAACACCATCTCCTTCGGCGCCCGGCCTGGGCGCCGCGTGCGCGTCCGCCGGTCACTACAGGACGCCCGCCCGACGCCAGCGTGCTGCGACTGCCTGCCCGGCCTCGCGCGCCGCCAGCAGTTCGACGAACCGCTGGTGCCAGGCGTGGATGTCGTTCTGCCGCAGCACCGCGAGCATCCCGGCATGGCGCGTGCGTCGCTCCTCGAGCGGCATTGCCAGGGCGCGATGGATCGAGTCGGCAATGCTGCTCGCATCCCGGGGGTTGACGAGCAGGGCGCCCGTCAGTTCCTCGGCGGCGCCAGCCAGCGTGGACAGCACCAGCACCCCCGGGTCCTCCGGGTCCTGCGCCGCGACGTACTCCTTGGCGACGAGGTTCATGCCGTCGCGGATCGGCGTCACGACGCCGACGCACGCTTTGCGCAGAAACCCCATCAGCACCTCGTGCGAGAAATTGCGGTTGAGGTAGCGGATCGGCGTCCAGTCCGTCTCGGCGAACCGCCCGTTGATGCGGCCGGCCGCCTGCTCGAGCGAGCGGCGGATCTCGGCGTAGGTGCGCAGGTCGGCGCGGCTCAGCGGCGCGATCTGCAGGAAGGTGACCCGGTTGAGGTGTTCGGGGTGCCGCTCCATGAAGCGCTCGTAGGCGTGGAAGCGGTCCACCAGCCCCTTGCTGTAGTCGAGCCGGTCCACGCCGATCACGCAGCGGCGCCCGAGCAGGCCGTCCTGCATCCGCTGCACGGACTCGGCGGCCTGCGACTGCAGCGCTTCGCGCTGGATGCCGTCCACGTCGACGCCGATCGGGAACACGCCGAGCCGTGTACGCCGGCCGCCCTGCAGGACGCCGCCGTCGTCGAGCCGCGCGGCGGAACCGAGCACCTCGGCGACCGCCGAGCGAAAGCACGCCAGGTCGCGTGCGGTCTGGAACCCGACCAGGTCGTAGGCGAGCAGGTCGCGCACCAGTTGCTCGTAGCCGGGCAGGGTGCGCAGTGCCTCGACGTGTGGAAACGGGATGTGCAGGAAGAAGCCGAGCGGCGACCTCGCGCCACGCTCGCGCAACTCGCTACCGAGCGGGATCAGGTGATAGTCGTGCACCCACACGAGGTCATCGTCGCGCAGCAGCGGCAGCAGCCGGTCGGCGAACAGCCGGTTGACGCGCCCGTAGGCCTCCCGCTCGGCATCCGCGTACCGCATGGCGCCGACGAAGTAGTGAAACAGCGGCCAGAGCGTGCCGTTGCAGAAGCCGCCGTAGTAGGGTTCGAAGTCCGCGCGCGGGAGGTCGATCGTCGCGTAGGTCACGTCGTGCCTTTGCGTGACGGTCGCCGCGCCCGGTTCCCCGTCTGTCAGCTCGCCGCTCCAGCCGAACCACAGTCCGCCGCGCGATCTCATGGCAGCCAGCACGCCGACCGTCAGGCCGCCGGCTGCCGCCGTGCGCTTCGGGATCGTCACGCGGTTGGAGACCGAGACCAGCCGGCTCACAGCGCGTCCTCCCACGGGCGGCTCAGGCGGACCGCCGCATTGACGATGCCCACCAGGCTGTAGGTCTGCGGGAAGTTTCCCCACCATTCGCCTGTCGCAGGATCGATGTCCTCGGAGAGCAGCCCGAGCCGCGTGCGGCGCGCCAACAGCCGCTCGAAGTGCTCGCGCGCCTCGTCGCGACGGCCTGCCATCGCGAGGGCGTTCACGTACCAGAACGCGCAGATGGTGAAAGCCGTTTCGGGCCGGCCGAAATCGTCCTGGTGCCGATAGCGATACAGCCAGTCGCCGTCCTTCAGGCCGCGCTCGATCGCGGCCAGCGTGGCCGCGAAGCGCGGGTCGCTCCCCTCGATGAGGCCGAGTTCGGGCAGCAGCAGCGCCGTCGCGTCGAGGTCCGCGCTGCCGTAGCTCGAGGTGAAGGCGCCCGCGTCCTCGTTCCAGGCGCGCGCCAGGATGTGCTCGCGCATCGCCGTTGCATGCTCGCGCCAGTAGCTCGCGCGCGGCTCCAGGCCCAGGCGTCGCGCGATCCGGGCCAGCCGGTCGGCGCCGGCCCAGCACATGGCCGCGGAGAAGGTGTGGACCCGCTCAAAGCCGCGGAACTCCCACGGCCCGGCATCCGGCTGGTCGTGCACGGCCAGCGCCCGCTCGCCGATGCACTCGAGCTGCGCGAACTGCACGGCATCGCCGAGGTTGCTGAGCCGCTCGTCGAAGAACGAGTGCGCCGACGCGAGCACGATCGCCCCGTACACGTCGTGCTGGCGCTGCAGGTAGGCGTGGTTCCCGACGCGCACGGGCCCCATGCCGCGATAGCCGCGCAGCGACGGCACCGTCCGCTCGGGCACCTCGTTCTCGCCGGAGACGGAATAGAGCGGCGCCATGTCACGCTCGCCGCAGCCGGCGACGATGCGGTCGATGAAGCGCAGGTACCCCTCCATCGTGCGCGTCGCGCCGAGCCGGTTGAGTGCCTGGATCACGAAGTAGCTGTCGCGCAGCCAGCAGTAGCGGTAGTCCCAGTTGCGCCCGCTGCCGGGGCTCTCGGGCACCGAGGTGGTGAGTGCGGCCAGCAACGCACCGGTGTCCTCGTAGGTGCACAGCTTGAGCGAGATGGCCGCGCGGATCACGGCCTCCTGCCATTCGAACGGAATGGCGAGGCTGCGCACCCAGTCGTCCCAGTACGACCGCGTCTCATCGAGGAACGACAGCGCCAGCGTGAGCGGCGATTCCTCGATGGTCTGGTCGGGCCCCAGGATCAGCGCCAGCGGAGCGTCGATGACGCACGGCGACTCCTCGGCAATCGCGCTCAGGGAGCCGTTGGTCGTCAGCCGGAAGCCCAGCGCCGGGCCGCGGTAGGCAAGGTGGTGCGAGCCACGCGTGACCTGCGGCGCGACGGACCCGTGCTCGAAGCGCGGTCTCAGCTGCATCCGTACCACCGGCCGGCCCGCCAGCGGCTCGAGCAGGCGCACGATCATCGCCGGGCGGAAGATGCGCCCGCGGGCACGAAACCGCGGGCAGAAGTCGCGGACGCGCAGCTGGTTGCCGCTGGCGTCCGTCATGGTGGTCTCGAGGATCGCGGTGTTGCGCAGGTACTGCTGCGTCGTCTCGACACGGTCCACGAGCTTGATCGCGAACAGCCCCTGCGCTTCCTCCTCGAGATCCGAGTCGAGCAGCGCGCAGAAGACCGGGTCGCCGTCCACGCGCGGCAGGCATCCCCAGACGATCGTGCCGTCTGCGTCGAGAGCGCGGCGACCTCGCAGTTGCCGATGACACCGAGGTCGAGGCTGCGCTGCGTCCCGCTCATGGGGTCGGTGACCGTCGGTCGGCCAGGTCGGCCAGGAATGCGCGCAGGTCCCGGGGGGACGCGACGCACACCTGCGCCTGCACGTGGTCGCCGACGGCCACCGACAATCCGCCTGCGTGCTCTACGACACCGAAGCCGTCGAGATCGGTCACGTCGTCGCCGACGTAGATCGGCCGGCGCCCCGCGAACGGGGCCTCGTTCATGAACTCGCGGACCGCGTCGGCCTTGGTGGCGATGGCCGGCTTGAGCTCGAACACCCGCTTGCCCGCGAGCACGTGGCAGTCGGGAGCCAGCCCCGCCGCGACGGCCTGCATCGCGCGGCGGAGGGAAGCTTCGTGGTCCGGGGCGGCCCGGTAATGCAGGGCCAGCGAGTGGCCCTTGTCTTCGAGGAGCGTGCCGGGGGTGCGGGCGACAACCTGGGCCAGCGCCGCCCGCGCCGGGTCGAGCCGGCAGCCCTCGAACGGCTGCACGTGCAGGGTGCCGGTCGCGTCGCGCCGCTCGAGACCGTGCAGGCCGGCCGCCGGCCAGATCTGCGGCGCGAACAGCCGGTCCAGGGTCGCAATCTCGCGGCCGCTCACGAGCGCCAAGGCGCCCTGCAGCGCGTGGCGCACTTCCAGCAGCAGTTGCTTCAGCGAGTCCTCGACGCGCACCGCATCGGGGGTCGCCGCAATCTCGAGCAGCGTTCCGTCCACGTCGAGAAACAGGCACCACGTGGTGTGGTCAGCGATCGACGACAGGGGTACCTCCAGGCGGCCGCCAGAACATCAATGCGCTAGTCTAGGCGGCGGACCGCCGGTGGCCGTAGAGAGAAATGGTCACAGCATTGATGAAGGAATCTCACAAGTGCCACGCTCACTGCCGCCGTTGACCGCGCTGCGGGCCTTCGAGGCGGCGGCAAGGTTGTCGAGCTTCACCAGGGCCGCGCGCGAGCTGCACGTCACGCCTGCCGCGGTGAGTCACCAGATCCGCGGGCTCGAGAAGTATCTCGGCGTGACGCTGTTCCGTCGCACCACGCGTCGGCTGCTGCTCACGGAGCAGGGGCAGCTCGCGGCCGAGCATTTCCGCGAAGGATTCGAGCGTCTCGACCGGGGCGTGCGCCTGCTGCGGGCCGGCGAGAACGGCGGGTCACTGACGCTCAGCGTGACGACGGCCTTCGCGACACGCTGGCTGGTACCGCGGCTCGGCCGCTTCATGCGTCGCTGCCCGGAGGTCGACCTGAAGGTCAAGGCGGGTTCGCAACCGGTGGACTTCGATCACGACGACGTGGATGTTGCCGTGCGCATCGGCCGCAGCGGCGTCGCCGGCGCCGTCGCTGTCCCCGTCTTCGGCGAGAGCGTGGCGCCGCTCGCGAGCCCTGCGTTCATGCGCCAGCATGGGATCCGTCGCCCGGCCGACCTGGCGCGCGTGCCGCTGCTGCATGACGACTCGATGCGTCGCGTGGGCCGGCCCGCAGGCTGGTTGGAGTGGTGCCGTGCGGCGAGCGTGCGGGGCGTGGACACGAGTCGCGGCATGCACTTCGACGATGGCCATCTCGTGCTGCAGGCGGCAGCCGCGGGACGCGGCGTCGCGCTAGGCAGGCTGGCCTACGCACTCGACGACCTCGACTCGCGACGGCTCAGGATGCCGTTCGGCCCGGTGCTCGACATGGACCTGAAGTATTTCCTGTTGCTGCCCGAGGCGCGCGCGGACGAGCCCGCGATCGCGGCGTTCCGCGCCTGGTTCGAGCAGGAGGCGGTCCTGTTCGTGCCGAAGCTGAGAGCCGTCGCTGGTACCGCGCGGTCTGCGGCGTCACCCGGCGCGACTGCCGGCAGCCGGGGCAGGTGAGGCGTGTCCCGGCTGCTGCGGACGTTGCTCAGTCCTTCTTGTCGTCGCCGCCGGTCCAGGCGATGAACATCCAGCGACCGTTCTCCTTGATGAGAACGTCGGTGTAGCGGCCGGTCACGGTCTCGCGTTCCTTCTTGTAGTTCTCGCTCGCGATCATGTAGTGGTACTGGACCACAGCGATGTTGCCGGTGATGGTGGCGGCGATCGGAAAGATTTCCTGCTGCAGCACCGTGCTGCTTTCGCTCGTGAAGCGGCTCCAGTGCTTGAGTGACGCCTTGTCACGCGGCATCGGGTCGCCGGTCTCCCAGTAGCGCATGTTCGGATGCACCATCGTGTCGATCCAGCTCAGGTCCTTGGCGGCCGCCATCTTCCATTGCTGCTGCTCGACCTGCCAGATCTCCTGCTGTTCCGCGCTCCAGGTCTGTGCGGCAGCGCCTCCGGCGAAGCCGGCAGAGCGCGATCGAGACGGCGGCGACGGCCATGACTCTCTTGAACATGATTTGTCTCCCCTGCTGATTGTGGTTGTCGGCCCCGCGCGGCATGCGCGGGGTGCACGGCGTACCCTACACCTATTGGCTGCGCAGACTCACGGATTCGGGCTGCCGCCCGCGGCCAGTTGCCCCGCGCGCCTATGCCCTGCCGGCTCTCCTGCGCGCCGATGTCGGCGAATGCCTGCTGGATGACGTCCCGTCACCTGTGTCACGGCAGGCAGGGGATACGCATCCCGGTTGATATGCAATTGAATGACGTGGCTGAACGGCACGTCGATATTCACGATGCGCAGGCGTCCCGCGGCAAGTTCGTCGGTGAACGCAATGCGAGGTCCGGCGGTGAACAGGCGAGAGCTGCTCTCCACCACCCGCACCAGCATCTCGAAGTCGGAACACACGATCCGTCCGACCTGAGCGTCCAGGTCGATGCCGTAATCGTCGCGCAGCAGGTCCCGGTAACGGGTCTCCAGGAACGGGATCGCAATCGGATACCTGAAGAGTCCATCGATGTCCGGTGGCGGGTCGGCTCTGCATCGGGTGATCCGCGCCTACGACGACCACGATATCCGTCTCCAACAGAGGTTCGGATGCGATCGCGTCGTGCCGGACGTCCATCGGCGGGCAGACCAGCAGGTCCAGCTCACGCTGTAACAGTGCCTCGGCAAGTTGTGCCGTGTATCCCGACACCATTTCCAGGCTGATGCCGGGCCAGCGTTCGTTGATGTCGGCAACGATGCTGGCGAGCAGCAGTCGGGTGGGTGTCGGTCCCAGGCCGATGCGCACGAGGCCCGTGTTCCCGGTGGCCACACGTCGAATCTCCCGGGTCAACCGCTTCGCGTCATCGGAGAGGCTGGCGGCTCGCCCAGCGATGAAGAGCGCAAGGTCCGTCGGCCTTGACTGACCGCGACTGCGGTCGAACAGCGGCGCGCCGAGCTGGTCCTCGAGGTGTGCAATCCGATTGCCCAGCGTGGGCTGGGTGATGCCGAGCACCGTGGCGGCCTTGCGCAGGCTGCCGGTCTCGCAGATCACCCCTACATCGAGCAGATCCCGGACGTTCACATCTGCCCCTGATTTCTTTTCCGATAAGGAAATCTATCACCAAGGTCCGATCTTTGATATTCCGCCCGGCTCCGTCTCTTCCTGAGTCGCGGTTCCTCTGTGTCCGGAGTTCCGATGACATTGAACCAGCAGGCTGACTGGCTGCCGGGCGCGGACTTGATCATCCGGGTCTATGTGCCGCCACCCGTGGAGCGCGTCCGATGAAAATCATGAGCAAGTCGATTGCTGCAGTTCTCGGCATCGTTGCGATGCTGGCCATGGCTGGCCAGGCCATGGCCGCCAAGGAAGTTCACCCGTCCTGCGGCCCACCCGGCACGTGGTGCGACCTCGGCCGGACGCAGGTGGACCATGGCAAGGATCACGACACGATCGTGATCAAGGGGTCGAATGACGAGTTCCGCGCGCTCAAGTTCAAGGTCAAGGACTCACCGCTCAACCTCAAGCGGATGGTCGTCACGTACGACAACGGCGCCCGCGAGGAGATCGACATTCGCAACGAGATTCCGAAAGGTGGCGAGAGCCGCAAGTATCGACCTGCGGGGCAGCGGCAAGCGCAGCCTCAAGCAGGTCGAGTTCTGGTACGACACCAAGGGCATCCTGAACGGCAAGGCCGAGGTTAAGCTGTTCGGCCTGCGGTAATCGAGGCGACGAGGTCCGACATGCGCTGGTCAACACGCTTGCCGCGGGTACTGCCAACCGTGGCGCTGCTCGCCGCCACGACCCTGCCGGTGAACGCTGCCGACACCAAGCTCTATTGGGGCGATACGCACCTGCACACGAGCTATTCGTTCGACGTGTACCTGTTCGGGACGTTTGCGGCGACGCCGGACACGGCGTATCGGTTCGCTCGCGGCCTCCCCGTGGTCAGCCCGACGACGCAGACGCGCTGGCAGCTCTCGCGGCCGCTCGACTTCCTCGTGGTTGCCGATCACGCGGAGGTGCTGGGTGCGATGCCCAAGCTGTTTGCGGGCGACCCAACGTTCGCCGACACGGAGACCGGCAGGCTCCTGCTCAAGGTCGGCGGTTCACGCGGCGCGAAGGAACTGCAGGCGGTGTACGACCTGCTCGCCTCGGTCGGCAGTGGCGTGAAGGTCCCGAACGCCCCTCCGGCGAAGCAGTTCTACGCCGACGTGCACGGTGGCGAGAAGCGTCGCAGTACCTGGAACGAGATCATCGACGCGGCGGAGCGCTACAACCAGCCGGGAGAGTTCACCGCGCTGATCGGCTGGGAATGGAGTTCGCAGCCGGGCGGCGGCAACATCCACCGCGTGGTGTTCACGCCGCAGGGCGGCGAGGTGGCGCGGCAGTTCCTGCCGTTCAGCGCGCTCGAGAGCCAGGATCCCGAGGACCTCTGGCGCTGGCTCGGCGACGTCAATCGGCGCACCGGCGCGCAGTTCATTGCGATTCCGCACAACGCAAACCTCAGCGACGGCCGCATGTTCCCTTTGCAGCGGGCCAACGGCCAGCCCGTGGATGCGGCCTACGCGAAGGCGCGTCAGCAGTGGGAGCCGGTGCTCGAGGTTACGCAGATCAAAGGTGACTCCGAAACACACCCGATGCTGTCGCCGACCGACGAGTTCGCCGGCTACGAAACCTACAACTTCGTGATGACTGTCGAGCGCAAGACGCCGGACCCGACCGACGCCGACTACGCGAGATCGGGCCTGCGGCGCGGCCTCGCCCTCGAAGCGCAACTGGGGACCAACCCGTACAAGTTCGGCATGATCGGCAGCTCCGACTCGCACACTGGAATGTCGGCGGTCGAGGAGCGTGGCTTTGCCGGCAAGAGCTACCACGACGCCTTCCCCGCGACCCGCGGCGAACCGAGCGGACTCGGGGCCGCCAAGGGCTGGGACATGGGTGCGGCGGGCTTCGTCGCCGCCTGGGCGACGGAGAACACGCGACAGGGGATCTACGAGGCCTTCCGGCGCAAAGAGGTCTACGCGTCCACCGGGCCGCGCATCACGCTGCGGTTCTTCGGCGGATTCGAATTCGACAAGACCGACCTCAGGGCGAAGGACCTGGCGGCGCAAGGCTACCGCAAGGGCGTGCCGATGGGTGGCGATCTCGTCGGTCGCGCGGACCGCCGCGCGCCTTCCTTCCTGGTCGCAGCGCTGAAGGACCCGCTGGGCGCGAACCTCGATCGCATCCAGGTCGTGAAGGGCTGGCTGGAGCCGGACGGCACGACGCGCGAGCGCGTCTACGACGTCGCCGTATCCGGCGACCGCAGGATCGGAGCGGACGGGCGGTGCCCGACGCCGGTCGGCAGCACGGTTGATCTCGCTACGGGCGAGTACCGCAACGACATCGGTGCGGCGCAACTCGGCGTCGTGTGGCGCGACCCGGATTTCGATGCATCGCAGCGCGCGTTCTATTACGCGCGCGTCCTGGAGATCCCGACGCCGCGCTATTCACTGCTGGATTCGATCGCCCTTGGCAGATCGTGGCAGGAGACCGGCCGTCCAGCGACGATCCAGGAGCGCGTGTACGGGTCACCGATCTGGTACACGCCGACGCGATAGGGATTTCTATCGGCGCGTCGAAGTAATAGCTATTCCATCGCCGGCCGACGGCACCTAGGCTGCCGCACCGTCAGGGGAGTGGAAACATGCCTTATCGAGCGCCGAACCGCCGCTACGCCGGCAGGCTGATCGCATTGGTCGTCCTCGGCCTGGCCGCGTGCGGCGGCAAGGACAAGGAGGCGCAGACCGCGCCCCAGGCGCAGGCTCCGGCCGCCGCCGCGCAGGCCGAAGCCCAAGTGCCGGCCACGCCACCGACACCGCTCGCGGCGACGACCGCCGCCTGGACGCCCGAGGCGCTCGAGGAGTTGCTGGCACCGGTCGCGTTGTACCCGGACCCGGTACTGATGCAGGTACTGACGGCCTCGACCAATCCGCAGGAAGTGCTGGATGCGGGCAACTGGTTGATCGCGAACCCGACGCTCGAAGGCAACGCACTCGACGAGGCCGCCCAGCAGGCGGGATTCACGGCGCCGGTGCGCGGCCTCATCCAGTCGCCCGAGGTCATCGACCAGATGTGCCTCAACCTGGGCTGGACCGAGGAACTTGGCCAGGCCTACGTGAACGACCAGGCAGGCGTGCTCGATTCGGTGCAGCGCCTGCGCGCCCAGGCCCAGGACGTCGGCACGCTCCGGAGCTCGGAGCAGATGAAGGTGGAAACGGTTGCGCCGAAGGAGCCCGCCGCACCGACGGTGATCACCGTCTCCCCGCCGAGTCCGCAGGTGGTCTACGTACCGCAGTACGACCCGGTGGCCGCGTACGCGCCGCCTGCCACGACGGCGCCTGCACCGACCACCACCGAGGACAAGGGTCACAGCACCGGCTCGATGATCGCGACGGGAGTGCTGGCGTTCGGCGCCGGCATCCTCGTCAGCGAGATCTTCGAGGATGACGATGACGATGGGGATTATTGGAACAGCCAGTCCTACGGCAACATGTGGTACGGACCGATGCCGTACTACCCGCCGTCCCCGTATCGGCCGAGGTATGGCGACAGTTACTACCCGTCCCAGGGCTACAACCGCCCGAACAACTACGCGCGCGGTAACAACGTCGTCGTCGTCAACCAGAACAACAACTACTGGAACCGCTACGACGACGACCGCAGCATCGAGACCCAGCGCCGCGAGGCGCGCAGCCCGATCACCGCGGCCAAGCCGAGTCGTTCCGATCTCGACCGGTTGAACGCGGACGCGGCGCGCGGCCCGAAACGCGCGGCGCCGGCTACTGCCGACTCATGGAAGGGGCAGGGTTCCTACACCGGCGCTGATCCCGCGAAGCGCGAGTCAATCGAGGCGCGCACCGACTCGGCGCAGGGCAAGGCACCGGTTCCGTCGAAAGTGCAGGGCAGTTATGCCGGGGCGCCGCCCGCCGGTGATCGCGCCACTGCAGCCAAGTCCAAGGTGGATGATGCCCGGCCGGCCACTTCGGCCAAGCCTGCGGTTGCAGCAAAGCCCGCGGCTGCGAAGCCAGAGGTCGCGTCCAAGGCGAAGACCGTGGATCGTGGTCGCGCCGCGGACGCGGCCCCCAGCGGACCTGCCGCACAGGCAGCGCGCCCCGAGGCTGCCAATCGCACGGCTGTGTCCGGCGCGAAACAGGGTGCAGCCGACAAGGCCGCCAGCGAACGCGGACGGGCCAGTGCGCCGAAAGCGGCGCCGCCAAAGGCCAAGGAACGCACGCGTGACGCAGACACCAAGCGGCGCGAGTAACTGCAGGCCGTGCAGTAACCGGTCGTAACGACCGGCCCCGGCCGGTTCGATTCAAGGCGCCCGCGGCGGCATTTGCCTGGTACCCACCCCCCCCCCTCGGGCAGGTGCCGCCGCGGAGCGCTGCGATCATTCGCTCAGGAGCACTCCGGCAGACCGCGACAGCTTCTGGATCGTTACAGGCGTGACCGTCGGACGACGCTGCTGATAGACGGACTTATCACCCTGTCTCTGTCTTTGCCGTATCGCGGCCAGCGGAGCGAGCCTATGGTTGCCTGCGTTTTTTTCGTCGCTGCAGCGACTTGTGCGGTGCTGCGGTCCCGCGCAAACCGATGATGGCAGGAAGTCGAAGCACGAGAGGATCCTGAGATGGTGATTCGGAAATCCGTGACCGCCGCAACTGTCGCGGCCCTGACCGTCCTTTCATTCGCACCGATCGCCGACGCGGCGGAAGGCGGCGCGGGTGTCTACCTGCTCGGCAAGCGCGGTCCGCTCGCTGCCTTCGTGCCGAAGCCGGGCTGGTACCTGACGAACGACGTCTTCCTGCTGAACGCGGACCGATCCGAGCTCACACCGCTCGGCGACCGCATCGTGGGCAACGTCGATGCGGAGGCGCTGATCAACATCGCCCAGTTCACGTGGGTCGCGGACATGACAGTGCTCGGCGGACGCCTGGCATTCACCGGGGTGCTGCCCTACGGCAACGTGGACGTGACCGCAGGCAGCATCGTCGAAGGTCCGGGTGGCGTAGAGATCGGCCGAGAGATCGACGACTCGGTGACGGGCTTCGGCGACCCGGCGCTCGGCAGCTCGCTCGGCTGGAAGAAGCGCACCGGTGACAAGTTCCGGGCCTGGAGCACCTACGCCTCGGTGTTCATCCCGGTCGGCGACTATGAAGTGGGCCGTATCTCCAACGTCGGCAAGAACCGCTGGGCAGTCGATGTCGGTGGCGCCTACACCATGGCCAATTTCAAGGGTGGCCGGGAATTTTCGTCGGTGCTCGGTTTCACCTTCAACGGCGACAACGAGGATACCGACTACAGCACCGGCACTGAGATGCACCTCGAGCTCGCGGGCAAGCAGCACCTGCCCAGTCATTGGTCAATGGGCGTGGTCGGGTACTGGTACGAGCAGCTGACCGGCGACTCGAACAACCCCCCGATCCTCGGTGACTTCAAGGGCCGTGCGATTGCGATCGGTCCCGAGATCTCCTACCAGTTCGTTCAGAACCCCAAGCGCCCGGTCACGCTCGACCTGCGCTGGTACCACGAGTTCGAAGTCAAGAATCGGCTGGAAGGCGACTCGGTGTTCCTGACGATCTCGGTCCCGCTGGCCATTACGCAGAAGCCGACGCAGGACTGGACGCAAACCGCAGGGGGATCTGACCAATGCGTATTCGCGCGTTTGCACTGGGCATCGGACTGGCGTTCGCATCGACGGCCGGCGCAGAACAGGCTGGCAAGGTCGTCGAGGATCCGTACGAAGGCGCTGTCGTAGTCGACCCGACGAAGGTCGCGCCCGCCGCGCGCGGCTACTCGCCCTACGCGGGTCGCAAGTATCCGACGCGCCCGCTCTTCGGCGACACCCACCACCATACGTCGAACTCGGGTGACGCGTTCATGGCGGGCAACCGGCTTTCCCCGGAGGATGCCTATCGCTTCGCGCGTGGCGAGGAAGTCGTCTCATCCACGGGCGTGCCGGCCAAGCTGTCGCGACCGCTGGATTTCCTCGTAGTGTCGGATCACGCCGAGGGCCTCGGCATCATGTACGAGGTCCTGAAAGGGAATCCCGCACTGGTCTCAGACCCCACCCTGGCGCGGTGGAGCAAGGCCTTGAAGGCCGGCGGCCAGGAGGCGGGTGATGCGATGAACGAACTCATCTCCGCGCAGGCGCAGAACACGCTGCCCGCCCCTATCAAGGATCCCAAGATCGTCGGGCCGGTCATGAAGTCCGTCTGGCAGCAGTACACGGCGACTGCCGAGAAGTACAACGATCCCGGACACTTCACGGCAATGATCGGCTACGAGTGGACCTCGGTGCCGGGCGGCAACAACCTGCACCGCAACGTGCTGTTCCGCGACGGCAAGGACAAGGCCGACCAGGTATTCCCGTTCTCCGCCTGGCAGAGCGAGGATCCGGAGAAGCTCTGGGCGTGGATGGACCAGTACGAGACCAGGACGGGCGGCCGTCTGCTCGCGATTCCGCACAACGGCAATCTCTCCAACGGGCGCATGTTCGAGTTGACCGACTTCTCGGGCCAGCCGCTCACCCGCGACTACGCCGAGCGCCGTGCCCGGTGGGAGGTGCTGCAGGAGATCGTCCAGACCAAGGGCAACAGCGAGACACACCCGACGCTCGCCCCGAACGACGAATTCGCCGGAGACCTGGGCGTCGCCGGCTGGGAATACGGCAATCTGACGCTCGAGGACAAACCCGAGTCGCCCGAGATGCGCCCGACCATGTACCTGCGTGCCGGTCTGATGCGCGGACTGGAGCAGGAAGCCAAGCTCGGCGTGAACCCGTTCAAGTTCGGCGTCGTGGGCGGCACCGACGTGCACAACTCGCTGACCGCGATCGAGGAAGACAACTTCTTCGGCAAGCACGTCAACCAGGAGCCGAGCCCGCATCGCTGGGACCATGTCTCGAAGCAGGGATTCGGCAAGACGCGCTACACCTGGCATTACCTCGCGGCCGGCTATGCCGCCGTCTGGGCGACAGAAAACACCCGCGAGGCGATCTGGGACGCGATGAAGCGCAAGGAGGTCTACGGCACCACCGGAACCCGCCTGACCGTACGCTTCTACGGCGGCTGGGATTACCAGCCCGCGGACCTGCAGAACCGCAATTTCGCGTGGGTCGGGTACCAGAAGGGTGTGCCGATGGGCGGCGACCTCACCAAGGCACCCGCGGGCAAGGCGCCGACGTTCCTGGTCGCGGCGATGAAGGACCCGATGTTCGGCAACCTCGACCGTATCCAGATCATCAAGGGCTGGGTCGGCAAGGACGGCAAGGCGCAGGAGCGCGTCTACGACGTCGCCTGGGGTGACGCGGACAAGCGCAGGCCCGGCAAGGACGGCAAGCTGACGCCGGTGGGCAACACGGTGGATGTCGCCACGGCGACCTGGACCAACACCATCGGTGATCCCGAACTCGGAGCCGTCTGGAAGGACCCGGACTTCGACCCGACCGTGCGCGCCTTCTACTACGCGCGCGTCATCGAGATCCCGACGCCGCGCTGGACAGCGCATGACCAGGTGCGCTTCGGCCTCAAGATGTCGCCCGACGTGCCGATGACGCAGCAGGAACGCGCCTGGACCTCGCCGATCTGGTACACGCCGGGCGGATGATTATCACTTGAACTGGAGGACTCGATCATGAAGCCAACATCATTGAACTGGATCGTCGGCGCGCTGCTTGCAGCGACGGCTGCCGTGGCGAGCGCAGGCCCGCTCGACCCTGACTGCACTCCCGAGAAGGCCGCCAAGAGTGCCGCAGCGAAGGCCACGGTCGGCGTCGGCGGCCGCTGCGACCCGAAGGAAGCCGTGACGGACTCCGCCAAGGACGTCGCCAACATCGACGACAAGAAGCCGCTCGAGGAGCGGCGCGACGACAAGGATAAGGATAAGGATAAGGATAAGGATAAGGACAAGAGACAAGAGACAAGGACAAGTAGACGGTAAGGCACGTCTGCCGGGGCGACGCACCACACGGTGCGTCGCGCTCGAGCGACGTCGAGGCCATGTCATGTCCCGAGATCGTCCAGGGTCGGGAACCAACACGCGCGGAGAGTCCCTCTGATGAATTCCAATGTTGTGACCAGGCGAGCTGAATTCCCGGGCCGGACGACGGCAGGCGTGGCAACCGTTGCACTGGCAGTCGTCTCCATGATTGGTGGATGCAGCCGGCAACCCACGCCCTCCGGGCCGGAGGTCGCGCAGCCGCCGGCGTCGACCTCGAGCACCGCAGCGCAACCGTCCGTGGAAGCGCTGGAGGCCGCGGTCCCGGAGAATCCGGCGAAGGACGCCTACTTCGGCGAGACGCACGTGCACACGTCCTACTCGCTCGACGCCTACATCGGCGGCGCGCGGATCACGCCGGACGAGGCCTACAAGTTCGCGCAGGGCGGGGACGTCGTCGTCAACGGCCAGAAGCACAACATCGGCCGGCCGCTCGACTGGGTGGCCGTCTCCGATCACGCCGAATTCATCGGCGAGATGTACTCGACGCAGGTGCCGGGCGCCAAGGGTGGCGACAACCCGATGCTCGAGGAGTTGCGCAACCTCAAGAGCGTGGACGAGCAGCGGGCCTGGTTCCTGAAGTATGTCGTCGAAAACAACCGCGGCGCCAACCCCGGTCACCCGCCGTTCTACGCCGGTCCCGAGACGACGCGCAGCGCCTGGAAGGATGTCCAGATCAAGGCCGCGATCGACAACTACCGGCCCGGAACGTTCACGACGCTGGCGGGCTACGAGTGGACCGCCGCGCCACAGGCCGGGAACATGCATCGCAACGTCATCTTCCGTGACCTGAACGTCCCCGACATGCCGTTCTCGGCGCTCGACAGCGCCGACGAGGAGAAGCTCTGGGCGTGGATGGCCGAGCAGGAGAAAAAGGGCTCGCGGCTGCTGGCGATTCCGCACAACTCCAACGGCAGCAAGGGGCTGATGTTCGAGCCGATCGACAATGCCGGCAAGCCGATTACGGCAGACTACGCGCGCCTGCGCAGCCACTTCGAGCGGCTGATCGAGATGATGCAGATCAAGGGCAACTCGGAGGTCCATCGCAAGTTCTGGCCGGCCGACGAGTTCGCGGGCTTCGAGAATGCCGACAGCGTTGGATCGTTCAGCGGGCGCGAGTTCAAGAAGGAGTTCTTCGTGCGCTGGGCCGTGACCAAGGGCCTCGACTACCAGGCGAAGCTCGGCGCCAATCCGTACCAGGCCGGCTTCATCGGCGGTACCGACAACCACAACGGCTTGCCCTCGGACGTCGCCGAGGACGACTACATCGGCAGCCACGGCCCGGCGGACGGCACGCTGGAGGCGCGGCGCACCGGCGAGATCGACGGCTGGATCAAGGCGAAGGAGTCGAGCCCCGGTTCGATCTCCGCCGTCTGGGCGACGCGCAACACGCGCGCCGCGATCTGGGACGCAATGGCTGCCCGCGAAACGTTCGTCACGTCGGGTCCGCGCATCAAGGTGCGGTTCTTCGGTGGCGCGGACCTGGGCGCCGCATCGACCAACCCGCGTGACCTCGTCGAGCAGGGGTATCGCAATGGCGTACCAATGGGCGGGACCATCACGAAGGCAGCCAAGGCGCCGACGTTCACTGTATGGGCCTCGATGGATCCGGATGGCGCCAACCTCGATCGCATCCAGATCATCAAGGGCATGGTGGACGCCAAGGGTGAGCCGCAGGACAAGGTGATCGACGTCGTCTGGAGTGGCGACCGCAAGCCGGGCAAGGACGGCAAGATCCCGCCGGTGGGCAACACCGTCGACACGTCGAAGGCCACCTACGCCAACAGCATCGGCAGCGCGGAACTCATGGGCACGTGGACGGACCCGGATTTCGATCCGAACACGCCCGCGCTCTACTACGTGCGCGTCCTCGAGATCCCGACGCCGCGCTGGACCACCCACGACGCGGTACGCAACAACCTCGCGCTGCTCGACGACGTGCCGGCCACGATCCAGGAGCGCGCCTGGACCTCGCCGATCTGGTACACGCCCTGATCTGAGTCGACGCATGAGCGACAACGGCCGGCATGCGCTAGCATGCCGGCCGCTTCTTTGATTACCGACCGGATGTAACCCAAGTGATCGGACGATTGCTGCGCGAACCCTTGCTGCACTTCCTGCTGATCGGCATCGGCTTGTTCGCCCTGTACGACGTGCTGCGTGGCGGCGATACCGGTGCGCCGCGCGACATCGTCGTCACCGAGGCGCGGGTCGAAGCACTCGCCGAAAGCTTCGCCACGGTCTGGATGCGCCCGCCGACGCCGGAGGAGGTGAAGGGGCTCGTCGACGACTACGTTGCGGAGGAGATCTACTACCGCGAGGCGATCGCGATGGGGCTCGACCAGGATGACACCGTCATCCGCCGGCGGCTGCGGCAGAAGATGGAGTTCATCTCCGAGGACGCCGCGGCGGCGGCCGAGCCGACCGATGCCGAGCTGCAGGCGTACCTCGCCGCTCATCCAGAGAAGTTCCTCGAGCCTGCGGAGCTGACCTTCGTGCAGGTTTACTTCAGCACCGAGAAGCGCGGCGACCAGGCGCGCTCCGCGGCCGAGCAGTTGTTGGCCGAACTGCAGGCCGGTCGCGGCCCGGCGGCGCTTGCCGACGCCGGTGACCCCACGCTGTTGCCCAGCGACATGCAGTCGGCATCGCCGCAGGTGATCGCCAATGCCTTCGGCAGCGACTTTGCCGCGCAGGTCGTGGAGGCGCCCGTCGGCCAGTGGACGGGCCCGCTGCAGTCTGGATTCGGCCTGCACCTCGTGCGAGTGGACGATCGCAAGGCGGACGCGATGCCCGCGTTCGAGCAGATCCGCCCGATCGTGCTGCGCGAGTGGCAATCCGAGCAGCGGACGCAATCCAACAAGGCGTTCCTCGACAGCCTGAGAGCGAAATACGACATCCGCGTCGAGGGCGAGGCCGCCGCGCTGTTCGCACAGCCCGCCGACAGCAGCGGAACTCCGGTCAAATGAGCTCTGCACTGCGCCGCGGCCTGGCGCTGCTGCTCTTGCTGGCGGTTGCTCCTGTTGCCCATTGCGAACGCGCACGAAGTGCGCCCGGGCTACCTCGAAGTCCGCCAGGTCGACGCCGAGGCGTTCGATGTGCTCTGGAAAGTGCCTGCGAAGGGCGAGTACCGCCTCAGCCTGCATGCGCGCCTGCCGAAGGAGTGCAAGGGCGCACCGAATCAAGGATCGTTCGTCGGCGGCGCGTTCGTCGAGCGCTGGCGGGCGATCTGCCCCGGCGGACTGGTCGGTCGCACGATCGACATCGAGGGCCTGAGCGCCACGCGGACCGACGTGCTCGCCCGCATCGAGTGGTCGGACGGCACGACCCAGGCCGTCCGCCTGACGCCCGAACAGACGTCGTTCGTGGCCCAGGCAGCGCCCGGCGCACTCGCGGTGTCGAAGACCTACTTCGTGCTCGGCGTCGAGCACATCCTGCTCGGCATCGATCACCTGTTGTTCGTGCTGGGGCTGCTGTTCCTGGTCGGCAACTGGAAGCGCCTGGTCGCCACCGTGACTGCGTTCACGGTCGCGCACAGCATCACGCTCGCCGCGGCCACGCTCGGTCTGGTGCACGTGGCGCAGGCGCCGGTCGAGGCGGCGATCGCGCTCAGCATCATGTTCGTCGCCGCGGAAATCATTCACGGCGCTCACGGCCAGCCGCGACTGGCCACGCACGCTCCGTGGCTCGTGGCGTTCGTGTTCGGCCTGCTGCACGGCTTCGGCTTCGCCGGGGCCCTGCGCGAGATCGGCCTGCCGCAGAAGGACGTCCCGCTGGCGCTGCTGTTCTTCAACGTCGGCGTCGAAGTCGGTCAGCTGCTGTTCATCGCGGCCGTCGTCGCGGTGTTTACAGTCCTGACCCGACTCGTGCGCAACAGCGGTTCACACGATCACGGGCCGTGGCACTCGGAGTCGCTGCTCCGCACGCCGGTTGCGTACGCCATCGGCTCGGTGGCGGCCTTCTGGACCGTGCAGCGACTGGTCGGGTTCTGGGCCTGACCGGACGCGCCCGGCGGCGACCACGCCAGTCGCAGGCCAACGATCGTGGTCAACCAGTGCCTGCGTGCAGCTGCTGCGCATGCCAGCGCAGGTGCTCGTCCATGAACGTCTGGATGAAGTAGTAGCCGTGGTCGTAGCCGGCGTGCATGCGCAGTTCGAAGGGTTGGCCGGAGCGACGGCAGGCGTCGGCGAACACCTCGGGGTGCAGTTGCTCGGCGAGGAATTTGTCGGCCGTGCCCTGGTCGATGAGGATCGGGGCATGGAACGGGCGCTGTGCGACCAGCACGCTCGCGTCGTAGTCGAGCCAGTGCCGATTCGTCGCTACCCAGATAGCCGGTGAACGCCTTGCGGCCCCACGGGCACTGCATCGGTGCGGCGATCGGCGCGAACGCGGACAGTGATCGGTACTGATCCGGGTTGCGCAGCGCGCAGACCAGTGCGCCGTGACCGCCCATCGAGTGGCCGAAGATGCCCTGGCGGGCCGGGTCCGCGGAAAAGTTGGTTGCGATCAGCTGCGGCAGCTCCCGCGTCACATATGAGTACATGCGGTAGTGCGCTGACCATGGCGCCTGCGTCGCGTCGACGTAGAAGCCGGCACCGAGGCCGAAATCCCAGCTCGCATCGTCGCCCGGCAACCGTGGCTGGCGCGGGCTGGTGTCTGGTGCCACCAGCATCAGGCCGAGTTCCGCGGCGACGCGCTGCGCGCCCGCCTTGATCATGAACGTCTCTTCGGTGCAGGTGAGGCCCGCGAGGTAGTACAGCACCGGCACGCGCCCCTGCCGCGCCTGCGGCGGTTCGTACACCGCAAAGCGCATCTCCGTCGCGCACTCGCGCGAGTCGTGCGCGAGGAAGCGCTGGGTGCCGCCGAAGCAGGCGTGCTCGGAGAGGACTTTCATCGGCGGCTACCTTGGTTACTCGCGGTCTGGCGTGACCGGCGATCCATCCTGCGGTCGCGCGGCCAGCGTCGCGGCCACGACTTCGATGGCGGCTTCGGCCAGCACCGTGCGCGGCGCAGTGTCGCGGAACAGGAACGACGCCTTCGGAGATTCCTTGAGGACCGGAACCGCGATCGACCAGTGGTCCGCGTTCACGTAGCCGAGCAGGTGGCTGCGCGGCGGGATCTGGTCCTGCCACAGCAGCTTGCCGTCGTTGCGCGGATCGATCTTGGCGAGCTCGTTGTAGGTTGCCCGCGTGGCCGGCGAGACGTGGTCGGGCTGCGGCGCCGCGACCAGCGTGAAGATCGGCACGGTCAGCGACTCGCCGTGGTCCTGCCACCACGCGATGCGGGTGTCGGGCCGCAGGTCCAGGATCTCGTCGCCGGTGCCGCGTGCGCAGCCCGGCAGCGGGAATTTCGCGCCCAGGCTGCGGTAGATCGCGTGCATGCGGTCGGCGAGCGGGCTGCCGTTCGAGGCGCCAGCGACCGACACCACCGCGGCGATGGGTCGCGCCAGATCGGGGTAGCGCACCATGAAGTCGAGCAGGTCCACCAGGCCCTTGGAGTAGGCGAAGACGATCAGCGGGCGATCATCCTCGGGCAGGCCGGCGAAGTGCTCGGCGAGCCGCGCGGCGTTCTGTGCGACCGAGCCGCGGCCTGCGACTGCGAGGTAGTCCACCGTGAAGCCGCCTGCCTCGAGGTCGGCCTGCACGTCGGCGAAGGGGCGCGCGAGATCCTCGAAGCACTCATTGAACAGGCCGGGCACGAAGGCGATTCGATAGCGGCGGGCGAGGTCTTGCTGGCGCGGCAGCGATGCCGGCGGAGGTTCGCCCGCGAGCTTCAACAGCACTTGCTTCGCAGGCTGGTCCATCGGCCGGCAGGCGGGCGCAGGCGGTGGCGCGGAACGTTCCGCGCAGGTCGCGCACACCGGCATCGCGAACCGCCACGATGGTGGTCGGCGGATAGGCGTCGAGTGGCGCCGCGGCCTCGACGGGTGCCTCGGCCCGGGCGGGCGCTGCGGTTGCAAACCCAGTGAGCGCAGCGACGGTCGAAATGGATCGAATCAGGTTCGTCATCGAGAAAGATCGTCCCGCAACCGGGTTCTCAACTGGCGCGGCTCCTCAGAATGTCACCACGCTGCGGATCGATTCCCCCGCGTGCATCAGGTCGAACGCCTCGTTGATGCGCTCGAGCGGCAGCGTGTGGGTGATCAGCGGATCGATCTCGATCTTGCCGCGCATGTACCAGTCGACGATTTTCGGCACGTCCGACCGGCCGCGCGCGCCGCCAAACGCGGTGCCCTTCCAGACGCGGCCCGTCACCAGCTGGAACGGGCGGGTCTTGATCTCCTGCCCGGCGCCCGCGACGCCGATGATCACCGACACGCCCCAGCCGCGGTGGCAGCACTCGAGCGCCTGGCGCATCAGGTCGACGTTGCCGACGCACTCGAAGCTGTAGTCCGCGCCGCCGTCGGTGAGTGCCACGAGATACGGCACGAGGTCGCCCTCGACCTCCTTCGGGTTGACGAAGTGCGTCATGCCGAAGCGCTCGGCCAGCGCCTTGCGCGCCGGGTTGAGGTCGACACCGATGATCTTGTCCGCGCCGGCCATGCGTGCGCCCTGGATCACGTTCAGGCCGATGCCGCCCAGGCCGAACACCACCACGTTCGCGCCGGGCTCCACCTTTCGCAGTGTTGATCACCGCGCCGATGCCGGTGGTCACGCCGCAACCGATGTAGCAGACCTTGTCGAACGGTGCGTCCTCGCGGATCTTCGCCAGCGCGATCTCGGGCAGCACGGTGTGGTTCGCGAACGTCGAGCAGCCCATGTAGTGATGGATCTTCTCGCCGCCGATCGAAAAGCGGCTGGTGCCGTCCGGCATCACGCCCTGGCCCTGCGTGGTGCGGATCGCGGTGCACAGGTTGGTCTTGTGCGACAGGCACGATTTGCACTGCCGGCACTCGGGCGTGTACAGCGGGATCACGTGGTCGCCCTTGCGCAGCGACGTGACGCCGGGCCCGACGTCCACCACGACGCCCGCGCCCTCGTGGCCGAAGATCACCGGGAACAGGCCCTCCGGGTCGGCGCCCGAGCGGGTGAACTCGTCGGTGTGGCACACGCCGGTGGCGCGGATCTCGACCAGCACTTCGCCGGCCTTCGGACCCGCGAGGTCCACGGTCTCGACCACCAGGGGCTGTCCGGCACGGTAGGCGACGGCGGCGCGTGTCTTCATGGCGATTCCTCGGACCTGGCGGGACTCGATCGCAGCCTACCGCATCGCCCGGTCCGGCGGCAGCGGGCTTGCAACCTTCGCGCCCGCCGCTGCATCTCACAAGCAACTGGGGACGACCAACGCCGGAGACCGACGATGTACCGCTACCTTTTCACGCTGCTCTACGCGATCTCCGCCGTGGCCATCGGCTCCGACGGCAGCATCAGCAAGGTCAACAGCAGCATCACGATCGAGGCGGGCCAGCAGGCCGGCGACGTGTCGACGGTGAACGGCTCGATCGGCATCGGCGACGATGCCCGCGTGCAGGAAGTGGAGACCGTCAACGGTTCGATCCGCATTGGCCGCCGGGCCCAGGCGCAGAGCGTCGAGACCGTGAATGGTTCCGTCACGCTGGAGGAAGACGCCGTGGTTGGCGACGACGTCGAGGCGGTGAACGGCAAGCTGACGTTGCAGCGCGGCGTGCGCGTCGACGGCCGGCTCGAGAACGTCAATGGCGGCCTGGTGCTGGAGGGAGCCGCGGTGCGTGGTGGCATCGGCACCGTCAACGGCGACATCCGCATCGGCGCCGGTTCGCGCGTCGACGGCGGCATCGTGGTGGACAAGCCGAGCGGCTGGGGTTGGGGCAAGTCCGAACGGCTGCCGCGCGTGATCATCGAGTCTGGTGCCGTGGTCAACGGCACGTTGCGCTTCGAGCGCGAGGTCGAGTTGCAGGTGGGCGAGGGTGCGGTGATCGGGCCGCTCGAGGGCGTGGCGCCCAAGCGCGTGCCGCTGTAGTAGTCTCGACGGGTCATGAAGACCCGTCCGAACGAGCCGCCGGCAAAATCCGGACTGCCGCCGCCGCCCGCGCCAACTGCGCGCGACGCGAACCCGTGGGCGATGTCGTCGTCGGCCGGTGGACCGCCCACGTCGCCGCCGCTGCGGCGGCGCGCGCAGCCCGATCCGTCACGGTCGGTACCCAGTCATCGTCGCCCGCTGCAAGCGGCACCGTTGCTGGTGCTGGTCTTCATGGCCAGCATGGGCTTGCGACTCGCGGTCCAGTCCTGGCGGGACCAGGACTACGCCGGGATGTTCGCCGCGCTGGCGATCCTGTCGATGGTGGCGTTCATGTTCTGGCGCCGCAGCCGGCCGCGCCGCTGAGCGCAGCCGCGCGCCGCGTCAGGGGCGGATGCCGGCCCGGCTGGTGAGATAGACGGCGAACGTGCCGAGCCAGTGGCCGCCTTCGTAGTGCTCGCCCGTCACCGCGGGCAGCGCCGCCGCTGCGTGCGCGTCTGCGGCAGCCAGCAAGGCTGCACGGCGGGCGTCATGCGCGGGCAGGCCGGCGGCGATTCCCTCCAGCATCCAGGCGCGACTCAGGTTCAGCCCGTCGATGTGCGCGAGCTTCGGGTCGCTGCGATCCGTGACCAGGCCGGGCGGCAGCCAGTCGGCGCGACCGGTGCGGGGCAGGGCCGGCAGGAAACGGCCGAGCCACGCGGCGTACTCGTCCCGCGGCAGCACGCGGCGCATGAAGTCGGCCTCGGCCAGGCAGGGCGACAGGAAGTCCTCGCCCGAGGGTTCGTAGGCGAGCGCGCACTCGCGGTCGTCCAGGTAATAGGTGCGGGCGCGCTGCTCGAGCAATCGCACCATGCCGACGTCGCCGCGCACCTGGGCCCAGTCGGCGATCAGGCCGAACGCAAACGCGGTCTGGCTGTGTTCGCCCGAGCGGATCGGGTACTGCAGCTTCGGCAGCCAGGCCATGATGCGCTGCGCCGACTCGATCTCGAGCGGGGCCAGCGTGGCGGCCCATTCCCGAGCCTGCGGGTCGTCCCAGCTGCGCAGCTCCGCCGCGAGCTGCAGCAGCCACGCGAGTCCGTAGGGCCGCTCGAACGAAGTGCGTCCCGGCCCGCGCAGGTACGCGACTTCGGCCGCAACGTTGGCGGGCGTCAGGCTGCGGGCCAGGGCCGCGCGCGCCGCCGCGGCGAACTCGGCCTCGGGAAACAGCCGCGCCAGTCGCGCGAGCAGCCAATGCCCGTGCACCGAGGAGTGCCAGTCGTAGCAGCCGTAGAACGCCGGTGTCAGCTCGCGCGGCGGCCGTGAATCGGCGTCGGACTGCAGCACGTGCGCGATCTTGTTCGGGTATTCAAGGTGCACGCAGTCGAGTGCGAGGCGCGCGAAGCGCGCGGCGGCGTCGGCACTGAGAGTCGGGGCTGCAGCGGGCTGCGCCGGCAGGTCCGCGGCCACGGCCGGCATGCCGCTCGTTGCGATCAGCAGCCCTGCGAGCACCCAGGTGCTGCGCCGGAAAGTCGACATGGTCACTACTCCAGGATCGAAGCCTGGCCGATCATACCGCCCGCATGCGCGACCTGATCAAGCTGGTGGCGGCCCTCGTGGCGATCGTCTTCGCGGTCGGCACCTGGCTGTCGGATCGCCCGGTGGCCCACCCGCCCGGCGTGCTGGCAGCCGACGATCCGCGACAGGAGCTGCTGGAAGCGGCGGAGCCGCTCGAGCTGCGCGGTTACCGGCTGCAGCCGCGCGCCACGTTCGAACTGCGGGCCCGGGTGCTGTCGGCAGAGCATTACCGGTGGGACGGCGGTGCGTCGCTCGCGCCCGTCGACCTTGCGCTCGGCTGGGGACCCATGTCCGACACTGCGACCCTCGAGCGCTTCAGGATCACGCAGGCCGCGCGCTACTACACGCTGTATCCGCGCGACGGCGCGATCGACCTCGGCGTGGCGCTGCGCCACAGTGGCAACATGCACCTGATACCCGCCGACGACGCGGTGCGGGACAGGCTCGAGTCCGTGCGCGCCGGGCAGGTCGTGACGTTGCGCGGCCAGCTGGTCGATGCCGCACGACCCGACGGGTTCACCTGGAGCACGTCGCTGCACGCGCGACGACAGCGGTGCCGGCGCGTGCGAACTGTTCCTGGTCGAGTCGGCGTCGCTGCGCTAGCGGTGCTCAGCGCAGCACCTTGCCGTCGGCGTCGAGCACCTGCACCTCGCCCAGCTTCAGGTCGCGGATCGGCTGCTCGATCTTCGCGAGGTCGCCGATCACCACCCAGGTCAGGCGCGACGGGTCGATCACCTGCTTCGCCGCGGCCCGCACGCCGTCGTCGCTCTGCGCCTCGATGCGTTCCTTGAGCGTGCGCACGTAGTCGTCCGGCCAGCCAAACGTGACCATCTCGGCAATCGCACCGCCGACCGCCGCGTTGGTCTCGTAGCGGCCCGACAGCGCGCGCACGTCGCGGTTGCGGATCTTGGCGATCTCCTCGGTCGTGGCCGGGCGACTGCCGACGTACTCGTCCAGCTCGCGCAGGATCTCGCGCATCGAGTCGACGGTCCGGTCGGTCTGCACCGGTGCCGACAGCAGCCACGGCCGCGGGCCGCGCGCGTCGGCGAGGCTCGAGCGCGCGCCGTACGACCAGCTCTTGTCCTCGCGCAGGTTCATGTTGATGCGCGAGGTGAAGGTGCCGCCGAGCACGGCATTCATCGTGTCCATCTCGAGGCGGTTCGACGCTGAGCTCGGCGGCGCCGCGAGCCCCAGCAGGATGTTGCTCTGGACCGCGCCGGGCTTGTCGACCAGGTAGACGCGCGGTGCCGCCGCGGCGGTGGCGGCGGGCAATGCCTTGGACGGCTTCGCGCCGGCCGGCGCGCGCCAGTCGCCGAAGTGCCTCTCGAGCACCGGCAGCACCTCGGCGGCCGTCGTGTCGCCGACGACGATCAGCGTGGCGTTGTCGGGCCGCAGCCAGTCGCGGTGGAAGGCGACGAGGTCGTCCCGCGTCAGCGAGGCGATCGATGCCTCGGTGCCGGAACCGCTGAAGGGGATCGCGTAGGGGTGGCCGGCGCCGTAGATCGAGCGGCGGCAGCAGTCGGCTGGCGAGCGCGTCGGGGCTGGTCTTCTCGCGGCCGATGGCGGCGATCCACTCCTTGCGCACGCGCTCGATCTCCTCGGGCGCGAAGGCCGGGTTGCGCACCACGTCGGCGAGCAGCGCGACGGATTCGTCGAGTCGCTCCCCCAGCGCCGACACTGCGGCGGACGAAGTGTCGAGCGACGAGCCGCTGCTCAAGTCGGCACCGAGGGACTCGGCGCGCGCGGCGATCGCGAGTGCGCCAAGGCTGCGCGTGCCCTCGTCGAGCAAGCCCAGGGTGAAGCTGGCGGTGCCGGGCTTGCGTCCCTGGTCGGCGGCGAAGCCGGCGTCGAACAGCGCCGACACTCGCACCACCGGCACGCCGGGCCGGTTGGCGATCACCACCGGCAGGCCGTTGGCGAGCGTGTGGCGCTCGAGCTGCGGGAACGCCACGGCCGGGAACGTCGCCGTCGCGGGCAGCCCGGTGCTGCGATCCACCGCGCTGGCCGCGGCGTTGCGGTAGGCGGGGAAGGGGTGCACCTCGAGAGCGTGGTCGCCCTGGGACAGCCAGCGTCGCGCCGCATCGCGCACCTGCTCGGCGGTCGCGGCCTCGAGCCGCTCGAGCGAGCGGCGATAGCAGGCGGGGTCGCCCTGGTAGACCTCGCACGCGGCCAGCACGTCGGCCTTGCCGCCGAAGCCGCCGATGCGCTCGAGGCCCTTCACGAAGCCGGCGCGCAGCGTGGTGCGCGCGCGCTGCAGTTCCTCGGCGGTCGGGCCCTTGTCGATGAAGCGGCGCAGTTCCTCGGCGATCGCCGCCTCGACCTTGCGCGTGCTCGACACCCTTCTTGACGTCCGCGCTCACC
This sequence comes from uncultured Gammaproteobacteria bacterium, assembly GCA_963731105.1. Classification (GTDB taxonomy): domain Bacteria; phylum Pseudomonadota; class Gammaproteobacteria; order Steroidobacterales; family Steroidobacteraceae; genus RPQJ01. Next base: position 30,459 of record CAVSUM010000028.1, on the reverse strand, counting down.
GAGAACAGGCCCGCGATCTCGAACGCGCTCAGGCCCGCGTTGACCGTGTCCGCCAGCCGCTCGCGGTACACCAGCCGCTCGTACAGGCGCGAGGTCTTGCTGCCGCCGAGGATGTAGCCCGCGATCGCCAGCAGCTCGGCCTGCTCGGTGCCGCGCGGCGGTCGCGTTCCAGAAGCGGTACACCCGCGATTGCGCGACCTGGTCGTACATCACTTCGCGTGTGCTCTCGGTGCGCGGCGCGATCCACGTGCCGGGCCGCGTCAACGCCGGGCCGGCGGGAATGTGCCCGAAGTACTGCTGCGCCTTCTGGCGCGCCGTCGCCACGTCGATGTCGCCGGCCAGCACCAGCACGGCATTGGCCGCGCCGTAGTAGGTCCGGAACCACTCCTTGACGTCGTCGAGGGTGGCGGCGTTGAGGTCCTCCATCGAGCCGATGACCGTCCAGCGGTACGGATGGCCCGCCGGGAAGCTGGCGCGCAGCACCGACTCGAACACGCGCCCATACGGCCGGTTCTCGCCCTGGCGCTTCTCGTTCTGCACCACGCCGCGCTGCTCGTCGAGGCGCTCCTGGCTCACCACCCCGAGCAGGTGGCCCATGCGCTCGGACTCCATCCACAGCGCCATGTCGAGCGCGGTGGTGGGCACGTTCTGGAAGTAATTGGTGCGGTCGAAGTTGGTCGTGCCGTTCTGGCTGGTCGCCCCGACCTGCTCGAACGGCTTGAAGTACTCGTCGTTGAAGTGCTCGGTGCCCTGGAACATCAGGTGCTCGAACAGGTGGGCAAAGCCGGTCTTGCCCGGCTTCTCGTTCTTGGAGCCGACGTGGTACCAGACGTTGACGGCGACCACCGGCGCCTTGCGGTCGGTGTGCACCAGTACGGTTAAGCCATTGTCCAGCTTGAATTTTTCATACGGTATCAGGGGTGCGTCCGCACCGGCGGCCAGCGCAGGGACGGCGAGCAGGGGCAGCAGTCCCGCGGCGAGGCGGGCCAGCAGGCGGGCAGGGCGGCGATGGGTGGTCGGCACGGGCGGTCCTCGTCGGTCGAGTATTTGCGGTCGTCTGTTGCTTTTTCGCATCGTCGGTCGCGGACGGATTCTCGGCTAGCCAGAAAGCGCATCTGGCGCTGATTAAAAAGCCACTCGGGCTGCTCGCAAAGATTAGTGGAAACTAACCGCAAGTCCTGTGCGATAATAACAACAGCGCGACATAGGATGCGGGCATGCGCCAGTACAGACGTGCAACGTGTACGGCCGGGATGCCGCGTAGACTGTAGCGCCTAAAACCTCAATTAACGGGAGTTTGCGATGCACTCGAAGTTTTTGCAGGCCATGGTGGTGGCGAGCCTCGCCGCCGCGCCGCTAGCGGCGCAGGCTCAGTTTTTCGGCGATTCCGCGCCGGGCGAGCAGAAGGGCGACTGGATCGTCCGCGCCGGTTTCTCTCAGGTGAACCCTGAGAAGGAAAACCTGCAGCCGATCCTTGACGGCACCCCGCTGGTCTCCACGCTGGTCGTGGACAGCGACGTGAGCTTCACGTTCGACATCACCAAGATGTTCACGAACCACTTCGGCGTCGAGCTGCTGGCGGCCTATCCGTTCACGCACGGCATCGATGCCAAGCCGTACAACGGCAGCATCAACACCGCGCGCCTCGGCTACACGGACCACCTGCCGCCGACGCTGAGCCTGGTGTGGCGTCCGATGAGCGACAAGGCCACGCTGCAGCCGTACGTCGGCGCTGGCGTGAACTACACGATGTTCTCGGGCGAGAAGCTGCGCGGCGACACGTTGTCGGCCCTCGGCCTGCCGAGCCAGTCGAAGCTGAGCCTCGACGATTCCGTTCGGTATGGCCGGCGTGGTCGGCCTCGACTGGTTCCCGGGCGAGTCCAAGAAGTGGTTCCTGAACGCCCAGGTCCGCTACATCCAGATCGAGTCGGATGCCGAGGTCCAGTTCCAGCCGTGCGCCGTTCCCGGCGGCGGCGGCAGCTGCCCGAAGGTGAAGCTCGGCAGCGTCGACATCAACCCGTTCGTGTACGGCCTGCACATCGGCCGTCGCTTCGGCGACCCGGCTCCGGAGCCGGTGGCTGCCCCGCCGCCGCCGCCCCCGCCGCCGCCGCCGCCGCCGCCGGCCAAGTGCGCCGACGCCGACATGGACGGTGTCTGCGACGCCGACGACAAGTGCCCGGGCACGCCTGCCGGCACCAAGGTCGACAAGGTCGGCTGCCCGTGCTCGCAGGAGCTGAAGGTGCTGTTCGACTTCGACAAGTCCGAGCTGCGTCCGGAGTCGATCACTGAGCTCGAGCGCGTGCTCAAGTTCATGAACGACGTGCCGTTCGCCACGACCAAGGTCGACGGTCACACCGACAGCGTCGGCACCGAAGAGTACAACCAGGCCCTCTCGGACCGCCGCTCCAAGGCTGTGTTCGACTACCTGTCGTCGCGTGGTATCGACCCGGCCCGCATGAAGTCGCAAGGCTTCGGTGAGCTGCAGCCGATCGCCCCGAACGACACCGCCGAGGGTCGTCAGCTGAACCGTCGGGTGATGCTGGAACGCACCGACGCCTGCATGTAACAGGCATTCGGGCCAAGGCCTGAACACGGGGCCCCGTCGCGCAAGCGGCGGGGCCTCGTGCTTTTCGGGCGGCTGAATCCGCCGTGGCGACACCTGCTAATCTGCCGGCACGGGCCGCCACGGCCCAACTGTCATCCCAAGGAACCAGGAGAGACCCCATGCGGAGCATCCGGAATCTGGCACTCGCCGCGCTGGCGCTCGTGCCCTTCGCGGTCGCAGCCGACGACCACGGCAAGCAGGCAGGCGCCGCCGCCGTCGATCCCGTCCTCGTCGAGGTCGTGGCCGGCGAATGGCGCGGCGACGAAGCCAAGGCGCGCGACAAGTATCGGCACCCCGTCGAGTCGCTGACCTTCTGGGGCCTCAAGCCCGGCATGGCGATCCTCGAGATCCAGCCCGGCGCCGCGTCGTGGTGGACGGAGATCCTGGCGCCGTATGCCAAGCGCACGGGCGGCACGTTCTCGGCCACCGGTGCCGACCTCGCCAATCCCAACCTGTCGGAAGGCGCGAAGAAGGCGCGGGCCAGCTTCGAGGAGCGCTATGGCGCCAAGCCCGACGTGTACGGCAAGGTGAACGTCGTCAACTGGGGTGCCGTGTCGCGCACGCTGCCGGCCGCGAGCTACGACTTCATCCTGACGGGGCGCTCGATCCACGGCTGGATGCAGGACAAGCCGGGCACGGTCGAGGCGACCTTCGCCGAGTTCTACAGCGCCCTGAAGCCGGGCGGCGTGCTCGCGGTCGAGCAGCATCGCGCCAATCCGCTGCCGGCGGGCGCCGCCGAGGACCCGGCGAGCGGCTACGTGAGCGAGGCCTACGTGATCGGCGTCGCCGAGAAGGCCGGCTTCAAGCTGGCCGGCAAGTCGGAGATCAATGCCAACGCCAAGGACACCAAGGACCACCCGTTCGGCGTGTGGACCCTGCCGCCGGCGCTGCGCTCGTCAGCCTATAGCTCAGGCAAGCCCGATGACCCGAACTTCGACCACTCGAAGTATCTCGCGATCGGCGAGTCGGATCGCATGACGCTGAAGTTCGTGAAATAGGCGAAGTGGGCGGAAGGCTCTGGGCTGAAGCTCGGACGCGAGGCGGTAGACGCTCCGACCGCGAGAGCCCTCGGTCCACAGCCCTCAGCCCTAAATTTCTTCCGCCACCGTGCGGATCGCGCCGCATGGGCACTCGCTCACGCAGATCCCGCAGCCCTTGCAGTAGTCGTAGTTGAACTCGTAGCGCAGCCCGGGCCCGCGCTTGATCACGGCGTTGTCGGGGCACACGCCGTAGCAGTTGTCGCACTCGAAGCAGTTGCCGCAGGACAGGCAGCGGCGCGCCTCGAACTGCGCGGTGGTCTCGTCGAAGCTGCCCACCACTTCCTCGAACGTCGACTGGCGGCGGATCGTGTCGAGCACCGGCTGCTTCGACTTCGGCGCGTCGCTGTAGTACCAGGTGTTGAGCTTGTCGAAGCTCGCGAGTTCGTGGCTCGGCGGGTGCACCCACTGTTCGCCGCGCAGCCAGGTGTCGATGTTGCGCGCCGCGAGCTTGCCGTGGCCGATGCCGACGGTCACCGTGCGTTCGCCCGGCACCATGTCGCCGCCGGCAAACACGCCGGGGCGGCCGGTCATCATGCCGCCGTCCACCTGCACCACGCCGTCCCTGACCTCGAGTCCCGGCACGCCGTCGAGCAGCGACAGGTCCACGTCCTGGCCGAGCGCGAGCACCACCGAGTCGGCCTCGAGCGTCTCGAACTCGCCGGTGGGCTGCGGGTTGCCCTTGGCATCGAGCGCCATTTTCTCGACGGTGATGGTCTCCGCGCCGGCCTGCTTGATGGTCGAGAGCCACTTCACCAGCACGCCTTCCTGCAGCGCCTCCTCGAGTTCGGTCTCGTGCGCCGGCATGCGCTCGCGCGTGCGCCGGTAGACGATGATCGACTCGGTCGCGCCGAGGCGCTTCGCAGTGCGCGCCACGTCGAGTGCCGTGTTGCCGCCGCCATAGACCACCACGCGACGGCCGAGCAGTGGCTGCTCGTCGCCCTCCATGCCACGCAGCACGGAGACCGCGTCGAGCATCTTCGACGCGCTGCCGGCCGGGATGTAGGCGCGCTTGGCGATGTGCGCACCGACGGCGAGGAACACCGCGTCGAAGCTACCCTCGCGCTGCGCCGCGAGCAGGTCCGAGACCTTCGTGTTGAGCTCGAGCTCGACGCCGAGGTCGACGATGCGCTGGATCTCGGCGTCCAGCACCTCGCGCGGCAGGCGGTACTTCGGGATGCCGAAGCGCATCATGCCGCCGGGCACCGGCCCGGCCTCGCGGATCGTCACCGCGTGACCCATGAGTGCAAGGTGGTAGGCGGCGGAGAGTCCCGAGGGCCCGGCCCCGACCACCAGCACCCGCTTGCCCGACGATGTCGCGGGTCGCTCGAACTTCCAGCCGCGGCGCAACGCCTCGTCGCCGAGGAAGCGCTCGATGGCGTTGATGCCGACGCTCTCGTCGAGCTGGCCGCGATTACACGAAGTCTCGCAAGGGTGATAGCAGACGCGGCCCATTACCGCCGGCAGCGGGTTGTCGCGCGTCAGCACGCGCCAGGCCTGCTCGTAGTCGCCGGCCTCGGCGTGGAACAGCCACCCCTGGATGTTCTCGCCGGCCGGGCAGGCGTGGTTGCACGGTGGCAGGCGATCGACGTACTCCGGTCGCACCGTGCGCCAGGAGCCCGTGTGGTTGGCGAGGCTCGAGCCCGGGTCGAGCGTGATGGCAAATGGCTTGCGTTTCACTGGGCGCCCTCCGTGCCATCGAGCAGGCCGTAGCGGCGGATGTTGCGGTCCGCCAGCTGCTGCAGCTTCTCGATGATGTCGGGGCGACCCGGCGGCTTGAACAGGTGCGCAAACCGCGTCTGCGGCCTCAAGTACTCCTCGACCGGCAGTTGCCGGCGGATCTTCGACACGCCCTTCACCTCGCCGTGCTCGGCCTCGAACACCGGGAACAGGCCGGTCTCGTGCGCCAGGCGCGCCATCTTGATCGTCTCCGCCGAGCCGTGGCCCCAGCCGAGCGGGCAGGGCACGAGGATGTGGATGTAGCGCGCGCCACGGAACTCCATCGCACGGCGCACCTTCGCCTCAAGGTCGCGCAGCTCGGCCACCGTCGCGGTCGCGACATACGGGATCTCGTGTGCCATCGCGATCACGGGCAGGTTCTTGCCCTGGCCGAAGCGATTGCCGGTGGAATTGCCGACGGGAAAGGTCGTGTTGGTGCGTGCCGCAGGCGGCGTCGCCGAGGAGCGCTGCACGCCCGTGTTCATGTACGCCTCGTTGTCGTAGCAGATGTAGAGCACGTCGTCGTTGCGCTCGAACATCCCCGACAGGCAACCGAAGCCGATGTCGGTCGTGCCGCCGTCACCGCCCTGCGCGACCACGCGCACGTGCTCGCGTCCCTTGACCTTCATGGCGGCCGCGATGCCGGTGGCGACCGCAGCCGCATTGCCGAACAGCGAGTGGATCCACGGGATCTGCCAGGACGTCTCCGGGTAGGGCGTCGAGAACACTTCGAGGCAGCCGGTGGCATTGGCGGCCACGAGTTGCCGGTTGGTCGCCTCCATGGCGGCGTCGATGGCATAGCGGGCGCCGAGCGCCTCGCCGCAGCCCTGGCAGGCGCGGTGCCCGGAGTTGAGCGAGTTGGTGCGGCGCATGTCGGCCTGCACCGAGCGCTGCTCGCTGGGCAGCAGGCGGTTGCCGACGGTGAAGGTGCCGGTCTGGTAGAAGCGGATCGGTTGATAGCTCATGGCGTGCCCCTCAGCCGATCTTCGCCGCGACGACGCCGAGGTCGCGCAGGATGCCCTCGGCGATCGGGCCGGAGCGGCGGTGCTCGCGTTCGCGGGCCAGCACGCGGTCGACCAGCGAGTGGTCGAGGTCGAGGAAGGTCACGGGCTCGAGTTCGCCCGCCACTGCCGCGGTGAACACACGGTGCAGCGAGCCGCGCGTGATCGAGCGCCCGCCGAGGCCTGCGATCACGGTGTACACCGCGTCGGCCAAGCCATGGTAGGAGTCGGAAACGTCGTTCGCGACGATGCCGCCGAGGCCCACGGCCAGGCTTTTCTCCAGCACCAGCACGCGCTTCGCGCCGGCCAGTGCCTCGCGCACCGCTGCAGTGGGCCACGGCCGGAAGCAGGTGATGCCGAGCACGCCGATCTTCACGCCCTGCTCACGCATCTCGTCGATCGTGTCCTTGATGGTGCCGAGCACCGAGCCCAGTGCCACGACCACGGTCTCGGCGTCGTCCAGGCGGTAGGTGTGGGTCAGGCCACCGCTGGCCCGGCCGAAGATGCGCTTGAATTCGCTGGCCCAGGCCGGGATCAGGTCGAGCGCCTGGCGCTGCTTGGCGTGTGCGAGGAAGCGCACTTCCATGAAGGCCTCGGGGCCCACCATCGCGCCGATCGAGACGGGCTCCGCCGGATCGAGCACCTGTCGCGGTTCGTAGGCCGGGAGGTACGCGTCCACCTGCTCCTGGGTTGGCATGTCGACGCGCTCGTAGGCGTGCGTGAGGATGAAACCGTCCATGCACACCATGACGGGCAGGGACAGCTCCTCGGCCAGGCGGAAGGCCTGGATGTGCAGGTCGAGCGCCTCCTGGTTGTCCTCGGCGAACAGCTGGATCCAGCCGCAGTCGCGCTGGCTGAGCGCGTCGCTGTGGTCGTTCCAGATGTTGATCGGCGCGCCGATGGCGCGATTGGCGACGGTCATGACGATGGGCAGGCCCAGGCCCGCCGCGTTGTACACGGCCTCTGCCATGAACAGCAGCCCCTGGCTCGCCGTGGCGGTGTACGCCCGCGCGCCCGCCGCGGAGGCGCCGATCGCCACCGACATGGCGGCGAATTCCGACTCGACGTTGATGAACTCGCAGGGCGTGAGCTTGCCGGCATCGACCAGCTTGCCGAGGCCCTCGACGATGTGGGTCTGCGGCGAGATCGGGTAGGCGCAGATCACCTCGGGACGGCACAGTGCCACGGCTTCGGCGACGGCCGCCGAGCCCTCGATTTGCTTAAGCATGGGCGGCCTCGCTGAGTGCCCGGGCGACGAATGCATGGGCCTCTGCCGCCGCAGCGATGTTGGCCTCGGCCACCTTGGCCGGAAACTTCTCGCGGATCGCCGCACCGACCGATTCGAGCGAGATCTCCCCGGAGATCGCCGCAAACCCGCCGAGCAGCGCGGCGTTGGGCAGCGGCCGGCCGATGTGCTTGAGCGCGAACTCCGTCGCGGGCACCGTGCACAGGCGCTCGGCCCGGTAGCCGGCCGCAAACTCGCCGAGCCCGAGGTCCTCGAAGCTGCGCGAGGTGTTGATCAGCACGTAGCCGTCGCGGGTGAGGCCGCCGAAGACGTCCACCTGATGCAGCAGCGTGGGGTCCTGGATGATGATCGCGTCCGGCGCGAGGATCGGCTCGCGCAGCCGGATCGGGTGGGTGTCGATCCGGCAGAACGCTACGACCGGGGCGCCGTTGCGCTCCGAGCCGAAGTTCGGGAACGCTTGTGCGTGCCGCCCCTCGCGGAACGCCGCGACGGACAACAACTCGGCTGCCGTGACGACCCCCTGGCCGCCGCGACCGTGGATACGAATCTGGAACATGTTCCTCCCGCCCTGTGGCACCTGCGCACCTTGCCTTCTCGGGACGCCAGTGAGGATACGTGACGACACGGATGCCTTGGGGACTGTCCCTAGCGGGGACTGTCCCCTTCGAGGCAGGAGGGGACAGTCCCCGCTGGGGACAGTCCCCCACCGCTTCCTCCCGCGCGGCGAATGGGGCAAAGTGCGCGACCACCCCCTCGCTTGCGGGAAACCCCGATGCCGAACCGATCTTTGCTGGCGTCCCTCCTGGCCCTGCTGGCCCTGTCGTCCGTCGCCACCGACGCCGGAGCGGCGCCCGCCAGTGTCGCCGGGGCCGACCAGATCGTCGCCCGCACGCTGCCCAACGGCCTCAAGGTCGTGGTCTGGCCCGATCACGACATCCCGAACGTCGCGATGTACACCTGGTACCGGGTCGGCAGCCGCAACGAGCGGCCGGGCATCACCGGCCTGTCGCACTACTTCGAGCACATGATGTTCAATGGCACGAAGACGCGCGCGCCCGGCGAGTTCGATCGCGTCATGGAGGCCAACGGCGGCAGCAACAACGCCTACACCAGCTCCGACGTGACCGTGTACCAGAACTGGTTCCCGTCGAGCGCCACCCAGCTGATCTTCGACCTGGAGGCCGACCGCATGCGCCAGCTCGATTTCGACCCGAAGGTGGTCGAGAGCGAGCGCGGCGTGGTGTATTCCGAGCGGCGCTCCTCGGTCGACAACGACAACTTCGGCACGCTGCTCGAGCAGATGCAGGCCACGGCCTACGTTGCCCACCCGTACCAGATCCCGACCATCGGCTGGCCGTCGGACATCGAGGGCTGGAAGATCGAGGACCTGCAGGCGTACTACAAGCAGTACTACGCGCCGAACAACGCCGTGATGCTCGTGGTGGGCGCGGTGGACCCCGAGGCGGTGTTCAAGCTCGCCGAGCGCTACCTGGCGCCGCTCGAGGCGCAGCCGGCGCCGCCGCCGGTGACGACCAAGGAGCCGCCGCAGCTCGGCGAACGCCGCATTCGCGTGCAGCGTGACGCGCAGACGCCGCTGGTCGCGATGGCGTGGCACTCAGGCGCCGCGACCGATCGCCAGTCGCGCGTGATGGAGGTGCTGCTGTCGATCCTCGGCGACGGCGACTCGTCGCGACTGCACCAGCGCCTGGTGGAGAATGAGCGCGCCGCGGTGCAGGTCGGCACGCAGCTCGAGGCGGGATTCGATCCCGGCCTCGCGTGGGTGTACGCGGTCGTGCCGCCGGGCTTCGAGGTGGCGAAGACAGAGGCACTGATCGACGAGGAGATCGCGCGGCTGGCCAAGGACGGGCCGAGCGCCGCCGAGCTGGCCAAGGCGCGCAACCAGGCACTGGCGGGCTTCTGGCGCGGCCTGCAGACCATCAACGGCAAGGCGCAGGCGCTCGGCACCTACGAGGTGTTCCACGGCGACTACCGCAAGCTGTTCGATGCACCGGCGGTGTACGAAGGCATCACTGCCGAAGACGTGAAGCAGGCGGCCGCGCAGGTGCTGCGCAAGGAGAACCGCACGGTCGGCGTGCTGGAATCGCCACCGCAGGACTCGGCCGCGGGCACGATGGGAGGTGCGCAATGAACCCGCTGCGCAGTCGGCTGATCGCCGCCGCCGCATCGCTGGCGGTCCTGGGCGCGGGAATGGCCGCGGCGGCCACCGCGGCACCGGCCGGCGTGAAGCTGCCGGACTTCGAGCGCGTGACGCTCGCCAACGGCGCGCAGGTTGCGCTGATGCCGAAGCGCGACACGCCGCTGGTGGCGCTGAACGTCGTGGTGCGCGGCGGCGCGCTCGCCGATCCGCCGGGCCGCGAGGGCACGGCGGCGCTGCTCGCGGACCTGCTGCAGAAGGGCGCCGGCACGCGCGATGCGGCGCAGTTTGCCGAGGCGATCGAGGGTGCCGGCGGCGAACTGTCCGTGGCGGCGGGAGCGGAGAGCCTCGTGCTCGGGGCCAGCTTCCTGTCGCGCGACGTCGGGCTGATGATCGAACTGGCCAGCGACGCGCTGCTGCGGCCGGCCATGGCTGCCGCTGAGTTCGGCAAGGTGCGCGAGCTGGCGGTGCAGTCGATCGCTGCCGCCAAGGACTCCGATCCGCGCGCGCTGGTCGGCTCCTATGGCGACGCGTGGCTGTTCCGCGACCACCCGTACGGCCGTCCGGTCGGTGGCGACGAGACGTCGCTGGCTGCCGTGACGCTCGACGACGTGCGCAGCTTCTTCGCTGCACAGGTGCGCGGCGACCGGTTGCTGATCGCCGTCGTCGGCGACTTCGAGCCGGCCGACATGCGGCGCCGGCTGGAGCAGGCATTTGGCTCGGTGCCGCGGGCCGCGGCGTCGCCGCCGGTGGCGCCGGTCGCGCAGCGCGGGCAGGGACGCCGCGTGCTGCTGGTCGACAAGCCGGGCGCCACGCAGACCTACTTCTGGCTCGGCAACGTCGGCGCGTCACGGACCGACCCGGCGCGTACCGCGCAGGACGTGGTCAACACCGTGTTCGGCGGCCGCTTCACCTCGATGCTGAACACCGAGCTGCGCGTGAAGAGCGGGCTCAGCTACGGCGCCGGCTCCGGCTTCTCGCGCCCGGCGCAGCCGGGCTCGTTCCGGATCACGTCGTTCACGGCGACCGAGTCGACCGTGCCGGCCATCGACCTCGCGCTCGCCACGCTCGACCGGCTGCACAAGGACGGGCTCGACGACCAGGCGCTCGACTCCGCGCGCAGCTACGTGCTCGGCCAGTTCCCGCCGCGCATCGAGACCAACGGCGCGCTGGCGGCGCGGCTCAACGACCTCGCCCTGTACGGCCTCGGCCGCGAGGACGTGGACGGGTTCGCGGCACGGGTCGCCACGGTCGATGGTCCGACGGCGCGCGCGACGATCGACGCGGCGTTCCCGACTTCGGCCGATCTCGTGATGGTGCTGATCGGCGACGCGGCACGGATCCGCGACGACGTGCGCAAGTTCGGCCCGGTCACCGAGATGAAGCTGACGGACCCGCGCTTCGCGCCGCGATGAAGGCGCTGACCGCGATCCTGGCCGGGGCGACGGGCCTCGTCGGCGGCGAATGCCTGCGCCGCCTGCTCGCCTCGCCGCGCTACGAGCGCGTGATCGTGGTGACGCGGCGCAAGCTCACCGACGTGCCTGCAGAGCGCAAGCTGCGCCAGGTGGTCACCGAATTCGAGAATCTCGGCGAGGTGCGCGAGCGGTTGCGCGGTGACCACGTCTACTGCGCGCTCGGCACCACGATCCGCAAGGCCGGCTCGCAGGAGCGCTTCCGCGCGGTGGACTACGAATATCCGCTGCGCCTCGCGCAGCTGACGCGCAAGAACGGCGCACGACACTTCTCGATCGTGAGCGCGCTGGGCGCCAGCCGCTCGTCACCATTCTTCTATTCACGGGTCAAGGGCGAGACGGAGGAGGGCCTGCAGCAACTTGGCTGGCCGAGCCTCGCCATCGTGCGGCCATCGGTGATCGCGGGCGACCGCGCCGAGGCGCGGCCGCTCGAGCGCCTCAGCGGGCACCTGCTGCGGTTCGCGCCCGCCACCTGGCGGCCGGTGCCCGCGGGCGACATCGCCGCGGCGATGATCGTCATGGCGCTACGCGAGCGGCCGGGCGTGACGGTGCTCGAGTCGCGCGAAATCTCAGGCGTCGCCCAGCACCTCGAGTAGCGCCGCCCCGTAGCGCTCGAGCTTGCGGGCGCCGATGCCCGGGATCGTCCGCCAGCGCCGCAACGTCGCGCGGGCGTTGACGCGCGATTTCCGCCAGCGTGGCATCGTGCAGGATCACGTAGGCAGGCACGGCCTGGCGGCGCGCTTCGGCCAGCCGCCATGACTTGAGTCGCGCGTATCGCCCGGCCTCGCCGGCAGCATCCGGGGCAGCCGCAATGGGTGCGCCGTCGCCGCCCGCCACGACCGTGCGCGCCTTCCTCGTCCGCCGCACACGCGGCGCCGTGCGGCGCATCTCGACCGGCTGCTCGCCCTTCAGCACCGGGCGGCTGGCCGGCATGAGGCGCAGCGCCCCGTAGGCCGCGTGGTCCACGTGCGCGAGCCCGAGCGCCACGAGCTGCCGGAACACGTCACGCCAGGCGGCCTCGTCGAGGTCGCTGCCGATGCCGAATACGCCGAGCTGCTGGTGGTCCCAGCGCTGAACACGTTCGGTGTCCTTGCCGCGCAGCACGTCGATGAGGTGCACTGCGCCGAAGCGCTGGCCGGTGCGGTAGATCGCCGACAGTGCCTTCTGTGCAGCGACGGTCGCGTCCCAGGTCTCCGGCGGGCTGAGGCAGGTATCGCAGTTGCCGCAGGGCGCGCTGTCCTCGCCGAAGTACGCCAGCAAGCGCACCCGGCGGCACTGCGCCGTCTCGCACAGGCCGAGCAGCGCGTCGAGCTTGGCACTCGCGACGCGCTTGTGCTCGTCGCCGGCCTCCGAGGCCTCGATCATGCGCCGCTGCTGCACCACGTCGCCGAGGCCGTACACCATCCACGCATCGGCGGGCTGGCCGTCGCGGCCGGCGCGCCCGGTCTCCTGGTAATAGCCCTCGATGCTCTTCGGCAGGTCGAGGTGCGCGACGAAGCGCACGTCGGGCTTGTCGATGCCCATGCCGAAGGCGATGGTCGCGACCATCACCACGCCGTCCTCGCGCTGGAAGCGCGCCTGGCGCTCGCTGCGCGTGGCCGCGTCGAGGCCGGCGTGGTAGGCGAGGGCGGTGACGCCCTGCGCCTGCAGCCACTGCGCGGTTTCGTCGACGCGCCGGCGCGAGAGGCAGTAGACGATGCCCGCGTCGCCGGGATGCTCGCCGCGGATGAAGTCGAGCAGCTGCGTTCGCCCATCGCGCTTGTCGGTGATGGTGTAGCGGATGTTCGGGCGATCGAAGCTCGAGACGAACACCCGCGCATCGTTGAGCGCCAGGCGCTCGATGATCTCGCGACGGGTCTGCGGATCGGCCGTGGCGGTGAGCGCGATGCGCGGCACGTCCGGGTAGCGTTCGTGCAGCACGTTGAGCTGCAGGTACTCGGGACGGAAGTCGTGACCCCACTGCGACACGCAGTGCGCCTCGTCGATCGCAAACAACGCCACGCGCGAACGATCCAGCAGCTCGAGGCAGCGCGGCGTGGTGAGCCGCTCCGGAGCCACGTACAGCAGGTCGAGCTCGCCGGCGAGCAGTGCGCCTTCGACTGCGCGCGCGGTGGCGAGATCGAGTGTCGAGTTGAGGAACTCGGCCCGCACGCCGAGCTGGCTGAGCGCGGCAACCTGGTCCTGCATCAGCGCGATCAGCGGCGACACGACGATGGCCGTGCCCGGCCGCAGCAGCGCCGGCAGCTGGTAGCACAGCGACTTGCCGCCGCCGGTCGGCATCAACACCAGCGCATCACCGCCGGCGACGACGTGTTCGACGATTTCGCGCTGCGCACCGTGGAACTCGCGGTGCCCGAACACCCTGCGGAGGAGTTCCAGCGGCATTCGTCAGCGCAGCTCGGCGCGGGCGACGTCGTAGACGTACTTGAAGCGCTGGTTGGCGGGGTCGAGTTCCGTGGCGCGACGCAGCTCGCGCAGCGCCTCGTCCTTGCGTTGCTGGCGCACCAGCGACAGGCCGAGGGCGTGGTGCAGCGCGGCGGCATCGGGCGATAGCGCGAGGCCCTCGTGCAGCGTCCGCTCCACCTCCGCCTCGCGGCCCAGCATGCGCATCAGGTCGGCGAGGTTCGCCCAGGCGGGCACGAAGCGCTGGTCGAGCTGCAGCGCCGCCCGATACTCGGCTTCGGCCGCGACGGCATCGCCGCGCTCGGCGAGGAATCCGCCGAGGTTGGTGCGATGCTCGGGGCGATCGGCATTGAAGCGCTCGGCCGCGGCATATTCGTCAGAGGCAACCCGGAAGGCAGCCAGGCTGGTCGCATCGAAGGCATCGTCGGCGAGTGGCGCGAGCGTGCGCGCCGCCTGCATGCGCACGATGCGCGACGGATCGGCCAGCAGCGGCATGACCGCGCGCCGCTGCAGCGGCGGCAGTTGCTCGAACACGGCGACCGCCGCGCGACGCACCAGCGGGCTCGCGTCGTCGAGCGCGGCCTCGGCGGCGAGCAGCGAGCTTTCGCCGGGAACGCCCGCCAGGCGCTCGAGTGCCGACGCACGTGCGATGGCCGATTCGTCCTGGTTGGCCGCGACCTGCGTCAGCGCCATCGCCGCCGAGGGATCGCCGCGGTCGGCGGCCGCGAACGCCTCCGCGAAGCCCTGGAAGCCGGGCTTCGGTTCCGGGTAGCGCTTGCGGATCGCGGCGGCGGCCCACGCCGCGTCGCGGTCCGTGTGGCACTGGTTGCAGGCATTGGGCGTGCCGAGGCTCACCGTGCGGTCCGGCCGCGGGATACGGAAGCTGTGGTCGTGGCGCGGATCCACCACCATGTAGGTGTCGGTCTTCATGTGGCACGACGCGCAGGCCGCGCCCGGCGTGCCCGGTGCATGGAAGTGGTGCTGCGTCGTGTCGTACTTCGACGCCAGGTGGCACTGCGCGCACACGGCATTGCCGTCCGCGCGCAGCTTGCCGCCGTGCGGGTCGTGGCAATCGCCGCAGGTCACGCCCTTGTCATGCATGCGGCTCGACAGGAACGAGCCCCAGTTGAACACCTCGTCGCGCTGCTGGCCGTCGGCGTGGTACAGGCCGTCGCCGAGCAGCGCGGGCAGGTAGTGGTCCGTGAACGGCTCGCCCGGACGGTAGCCGTTCGAGAACTGGCCGCGACGTGCGTGGCATTGTGCGCAGACGTCGAGTTCCCTGCTGGTCGTGCGCGGCTGGGTGCGCGTCGCGTTGCCGGTGGTGGGGTCGATCACCCAGGCGGCATTGCGTCGCTCGTCGAACGCCACCGTCAGTCCGCCCGAGGCCGGTCCGGCGCCACCCGCCGCAGCGCTGCGCGCGAGCTCGACGTGCCGGCTGCCGGGCCCGTGGCAGGCCTCGCAGCCCACGCTCACCTCGGCGAACTGCGTCGCGAACGTGTTCGCCGCAGCGTCGTAGTTCTTGTGCACGTCCGTCGAGTGGCAGTCGGAGCACATGAAGTTCCAGTTCTGCTGCCGTTGCGTCCAGTGCAGCTCGTCGGTGTGCGCGATGCGCTCGTCGGGGTAGAGGTGGAACCAGCGTTGCCCGCCCTGCGCCTTCGGCCGCGCGTCCCACGCGAGCGACAGCGCCTGCACGTGGCCGCCGGGCAGCTCGACCAGGTATTGCTGCAGCGGATACACGCCGAAGGTGTGGCGCACCTCGAAGTCCGCCAGCTTGCCGTCCGGCCCCTCGGTGCGCACGACGAACCGGTCGTCGCGGCGGAAGAACTCGCTCGTGACGCCACGGTTGCGGTATTTCACGCCCGAGAAATCGCCGAGCACGGTGCGCTCGTCGGCGACCTGCATGGCCGCGGCGTGCTGCGACTGCTGCCAGCGCTGGAATTCGTCCGCGTGGCAGTCGCGGCAGGCGGCAGAGCCGACGTACGTCAGTGGTGCGGCGGTCGAAGCGCCGGCATCAGGTTGGGATTGTGTCGCGGCGGGCGGCGTCGCCGGACCGAACACGCCGCCGCGCCACGCCGCGAAGGCGCCGACCGCGAGCAACGCGGTGCCGACCAGGCCGGCGACGATGACGCGGCGCGACATGCCTGGGCTAGGCAGCCCCGCCGACCTGCAGCAGGGCCAATCCGTGGGTCACAGCTTCTGCTTCGGCTTCAGGTCCTCGGGCACCGGCGAGTGTTCCTTGAGTTCGCCGAGGCCCTTCACCACGGTGCCGGCCCAGGCCTTGAACAGCGTGCGGAACTCGGCGAGGTTGGTGACGCTGGTGGTCATCTGCATCGTCGAGCGCTGCGTCTCGCGGCGGTCGAGCACGCGACCGAGCAGCAGGTTGGTGGTCGAGTCCCGCACCTCGATGACCAGCGTCGCCTCGCCGGCCTGCGTGGTGTAGGTGGTCGAGCGCCCGGCAGTCGGCACGTCCGGTGCGGTGACGTACAGGTTGAGCACCGCCGTCGATACGCGCATGACGTCGCGCCCCGGCGCCTGCACGATGGTGTAGCCCGCCTTGGTGAAGGCCTCGACGAAGATCTCGTCGAAGTTGCTGCGCGCCGCGGCGAGGATCTTCTCGGCATCCTCCTGGGTCACGTTGCGCGACAGGTTGCGCGAGTCGTTCTGCGATCGCAGCCAGTTCTTGGCGAATGCGACCTCGGCTGGGTCGACCATCAGCTTGGTGTACTGACGGAAGTCGGCGCCCGGCAGCAGGTAGGCGGCGTCCATGCGCTTCGGTTTCACCTGCACCAGGCCGTCCCAGGACTCGGGCATGTCGTCGGCCACCGCGGCACCGCAGGTGACGGTCAGCAGCAATGCAGCAAGCCAGGTCAGCGTTTTCATTTTCGTGGGTCCATGTGGGAGCTGCTCGATTATAGCGCGGCCGTCGCGCGCTCGACCGCAGGGCGCGAGTGCCGGCTCAGCCCTCCGGCACTGGTGTCAGGTCTGCCGTGCGCAGTGCGTGCGCCGAACCGACGCCCAGCCGCTTGATCAGCAGCATCGCCTCGCCGATCGGCATGTCGAGCGCCCGGACCCGCCCGGCTGGGCATGTACATGACGTTGCCGGACATCGGCGTGGGCGCCTGCGGCAGGAACACCGCGACCCAGCCCGGGCCGACTTCCTCCAGTAGGTAGCCGAGCTGCCAGCCACCTTCGATGCTCACCATGGCGGGGCGAAGGTTTTGCGAGTCCTCGATCTGGGCGAGGCCTTCGGCCATGGTCTTCACCATGCGGTACTGCGGCAGGTTGCCGAGCAGCGAATCCTCGAGCCATCGAGCCAGGCCGCGCCCGGTCTCGGTCCTGGCGAACAGTCCGGCCAGGAAGGAGAGCAGCAGCAACACGACGGCGGCGATGATCGTGGCCGCGGCCACGCCGGCAATCTTGTGCTCCGGGACCAGCGCGGCGATCGGTCCGGCAATCTTGCCGGCAAATGCCATGGCGTGCCGCAGGACCAGGATCAGCAGGATCAATGGCACCAGAAACACGATTCCGCCGACGATCGTCGCCTTGAAGAACTCCTTGACTGCTTTCACTGGTTTCCTCCAGCCGAGGCTGCATCGGCGCCGGATCTACTTTGACTAGGCTAGCACCAGCACGGGGTGCCAGCGCACCGCCAGCCAGCGGTTGATTGCCCCGGTCCGGCAGGTTTGCCGTGCGGGATTGCGCCGCTACACTGGCCGTCTGTAGCTCTCGAGGCAACACCGCATGCGTCGTGCCGTTGGTTCCCGCCGTGG
The DNA here is from genome assembly GCA_963731105.1 of uncultured Gammaproteobacteria bacterium. GTDB lineage: Bacteria > Pseudomonadota > Gammaproteobacteria > Steroidobacterales > Steroidobacteraceae > RPQJ01. Next base: position 13,051 of record CAVSUM010000028.1, on the reverse strand, counting down.
GGCCCTGCTGAAGGTGGGTGCCTGCTGCGTCCTCGCGCTGCTGGCGTCGACCGCCGTGCCGGCCGCACCGACCCAGGGAGCCGCCAACCAGGCAGCGATGCCGGCTGGGGCGCCTGCGGTTCCTGCCGAGGTCAGGTCGCCTCCGGCCGACGTCCAGATTGCCAACCGCCGCATCGTCACGCTGCGCGCCGACGTACTCGGTGCGCCACCGGCGGACCGGGCGGTCGCCGTCCAGGAGCGTATCGCGGCGGTGGTCGCCGAGGGCGGGCCGCTGGCAGTCGGCACGCGGGACATACAGGACGGCATCGCGGTGCTCATCGACGGGCATGTCGTGATGCGCGTGTTCGACGAGGATGTCGACGCCGAGGTGGAGGAGACCACCATGGCGGTCGCGACCCGGGTGGCGGACCGCCTGCGGCTGGCACTGGGCGAGATCCGCGAAGCGCGCGACTCGCGGCAGATGCTGGCCGCAGCCGGCTACGCGCTGCTCGCCACGCTCGTGATGCTGGGCGTGCTATGGGCCTTGTTGAAGGCCTATGGCTGGAGCGCCCGGCGACTGCACGGGTTCGTGGAGCGTCGCTCCGCGGGCCTGACCAAGACCCTTGGGCACCAGACCGTCGGTCAGCTGGGCCTCGCGCGACTGGCGGCCGTGCCGCTCAAGCTGCTGGCCTTCCTGGTCGGCGTGGTCGTGGTGTACGAATGGCTCGGGCTGGTGCTGGCGCAGTTTCCCTACACCCGTCCGTGGGGCGAGGCGCTGCTCGCCGGGCTGGTGACCCGGCTCAGCGAGTTCGTACTCGCGGCGATGCAGGCACTGCCGGGCCTGCTGTTCGTGTTGCTGATCTTCCTGATCGCCCGGTTCGTGACGCGCCTGCTGCGCGTCTTCTTCGCCGGCGTCGAGCACCGTCGCATCGAGGTGCCATGGGTGGACGAAGCGACCGCCCGGCCGACCGGCCGGTTGCTCAGCGCCTTCGTCTGGCTGCTGGCGCTGGTCGCCGCCTATCCCTATTTTCCCGGCAGCGGCAGCGAGGCCTTCAAGGGTATCGGCGTGTTCGTCGGGCTCATGCTGTCGATCGGCTCGTCCGGGGTGGTCAACCAGGCCGTGAGCGGCCTGATGCTGATGTACTCGCGGTCGTTCCGCCCCGGCGAGTTCGTGCAGGTCGGCGAGACCGAGGGCCTGGTGCGCGAGATCGGCTTCCTCACCACCCGCATCGAGACGCTGCGGCACGAGCAGGTCACGATTCCGAACGCGGTGATCGTCGGCAACGTCACGCGCAACCTGTCGCGTCTCGCCGCGCAGGACGGGCTGCGCGTGCCGACCACGGTCACGATCGGCTACGACGCGCCCTGGCGGCAGGTGCAGGCCATGCTCGGGCAGGCGGCCGAACGCACGACGGCGATCCTGCGCGATCCGCCGCCGCGCATCCTGCAGACGGCGCTGCTCGACTACGCGGTCGAGTACACGATGCTGGTCGGCGTCGCCGATCCCACGCGACGGCTCGCGGCGCTCGACGAGCTGCACGCGCACATCCAGGACGTGTTCAACGAGCACGGCGTGCAGATCATGTCGCCGCGCTACGAGGCGGATCCGGCGCACCCGAAACTGGTGCCGCCGGCGGACTGGTACAAGTCGCCGGCGGACCAGGCAGCGCAACGTTCGGGCGCTGCGACCGACGGCTAGCCTCCGCCAGATGACGGGGCGCGAACCTCGACCGTCACTTTCGGGATGTGACCGTTGAACTTCGAGCGGGCCTCGGACCCGATCGCCTCGACCACCGGCGTGCCGAGGTCGATGCCGACGTCGGCGGTCTCGTCCGCGGAGAAGATGCCCGCCTGCGTGTGCTCGATCCGGCCCTCGCCGACCTTCTCGCCGTTGATGAACAGCGTGCCCGTGCCGCCCTTGCCGGGGCCGCCGCCGTCGTAGGCGAAATCGAATTTCACCGTCGCCTTGCCCGGTGCGAGCGGCTTGCTCGCCACGATGCTGGTCTGCTGCATGCCGAGGAAGTTGTAGCCGTAGGCCGGCACGCCGTCCTTCACGTACAAGGACCAGCCGCCGAAGCGGCCGCCCTGCGCGAGGATCGTGCCGTTGGCGCCGCCCTGCGGCACTTCGAGTTCCGCCGTGATGGTCTTGGAGCGGTTCTTCACGTTGACGAACACGCCCTCCATCATGCCGGTCATGCCCTCGGCAAGCGTCATCGAGTTGCGGCCAGCCATGAGGTCGGGACGACCAACCGTGGCGCATCCATGCGCTCGATCACACGATCATCCATCGGCAGCACGTGATACTTCTCGGCCTCCCTCAGGAAGACCGCCTGGAGTTCCGCCAGCTTCTGCGGGTTCTTCGCCGCGAGATCATTGGCCAGGCTGAAATCGGATGCGCGTGTCGTACAACTGCCACGCGGTGTTGTCCTCGAGTGTCCGTCGCGGCTTGGTACTTCCCACGGCGCCCTGTGGATGGTGCGTGCGAACCAGCCATCGTGGTAGATCGCGCGGTTGCCGGCGATCTCGAAGTACTGCGTCGTGTGGCGCTCCTTGGCCGCGGCCTCCGCGAAGGTGTAGACGAGGCTGGTGCCTTCCATCGGGATCTGCGGCGTGCCGTTGACCACCTTCGGCTCCGGCAGGCCGATCGCCTGCAGGATGGTCGGCGCAATGTCGATCACGTGGCTGAACTGGGTGCGGATACCGTTCTTCGCCTGGATGCCCTTCGGCCACGACATGACCATGCCGTTGCGCGTGCCGCCGAAATCCGACGGCACCTGCTTCATCCAGCCAAACGGCGCATCGAACCCGACCGCCCAGCCGGACGCCATGTGCGGATACGTCTCGGGCCCGCCCCACTGGTCGAGCTTCGGCAGCATCTGCGCAACGGTCTCCTGCACGCCGTTGAAGTACGTGTATTCGTTGAACATGCCGTTCGCACCGCCTTCGCCGCTGGTGCCATTGTCGCCGGCGATGTAGACCACCAGCGTGTTGTCGGCCTGGCCGACGTCCGCGAACGCCTCGAGCATGCGGCCGATCTCGTGGTCGGTGTATTCCGCGTAGGCCGCGAACACCTCGGCCTGGCGCGTGAAGAGGCGCTTCTCGTCGGCCGAGAGCGTGTCCCAATCGCGGATCGCTGGTGGCTTCGGCGCGAGCCTGGTGCCCGGCGGCACGATGCCCATGCTGATCTGCCGGGCCAGCGATTCCTCGCGCAGCTTGTCCCAGCCCTGGTCGAAGCGGCCCTTCCAGCGCGCGATCCACTCCTGCGGCACGTGGTGCGGGGCATGTGTCGCGCCCGGTGCGAAGTAGATGAACGACGGCTTCTGCGGCGCGAGCGCCTTCTGGTACTTGATCCACGCCACGGCCTTGTCCGTCATGTCGGCCATGAAGTGGTAGTTCGGGTCGTTGGGCAGTTCGACGACGGCCGTACCGTCGTACAGGAACGGCGCCCACTGGTTCGTCTCGCCGCCGATGAAACCGTAGAACTTGTCGAAGCCCTGGCGGGTCGGCCAGCGATCGAACGGACCGGCGACGCTCGCTTCCCAGGCCGCCGTTTCGTGCCACTTACCGAAAGCCGCCGTGGCATAGCCGTTGAGCCGCAGCGTTTCGGCCAGCGGCGCGGTGGCGTTCGGAATCTGCCCGGTGGCGCCCGGGAAGCCGGTGGCCATCTCGGTGATGAACGCCATGTTCACCGTGTGGTGGTTGCGCCCGGACTTCAGCGCAGCGCGGGTCGGTGAGCACAGCGCCGTGGTGTGGAAGTTGTTGTAGCGCAGACCCTGCTGGGCCAGGGTGTCCAGCGTCGGCATCGAAACCGGCCCGCCGAAGGCGGCCGGCACGCCGAAGCCCATGTCGTCGATCAGCACGATCACCACGTTCGGGCGCGCCTTCCGGAGCCTTGACCTCGAAGCGCGGCGGCGCCTTGACGTTGCGCGCGTCGATTTCCTTGTAAAGAGGGCGCGCCGGCTCCTGGATCGGCAGGATCGTGCGGTCGACCATGGGTGCGCCGGCTGCCTGCGTCGAGGTGCAGGCGAGAATGCACAAGGTTGCGGCCCCGAGGCCGCGCACGAGAGACCCTTCAGCAATGGACACTGGTTGACCCCCTGACGAGATTGGCGCCGGCGTGGGCAGAACAGCCTGCCGGCCAGCCATGGATTATTGCAGGCATTTGCGACCAGCACATGCCGCAGTGCACAGCGGCACCCCCGGCCACGGCGCAGGCCTGGCGCATGAGCCGTTGCTGGCGCTGGACTAGAATGCCGGTCAATACGTGTCAGCAAATGCGTTCCGCAGGGACGCGAGGTACCGCATGAATCGTCATAAGCCAATATCCGCCGTCGTCGCGTCGATCCTTGGTTGCTGCGCGACCGCACCGGCGCTGGCCGCCGACGGCGACTGGGAGCACACCGTGATCATTTACGCGATGGGTGCAGCGATCGACGGCGAGGCCACGATCGGCAACCTGACCGTGCCCGTGGACGTGAGCATCTCCGACGTGTTCGACGCGCTCGAGATGGGTGCCATGGGCGCGTATCGCGCCGACAACGGCACGTGGTCGTTCACGATCGACGCGACGTTCATGGGGCTCGGCGGCACGGCGACCAGCCAGCGCGACATCGTCAAGGGCGACATGGACGTCGACCAGATGACCCTGATGGGCACCGTGGGTCGCCGGATTACGCCCAATCTCGAGGGGCTGTTCAGCTTGTCCTGGTTCGATCTATCCACCGACCTCAAGCTCACGACCCGCAACCCGCTCACCGGCGCCGAGACCACCCGCACGGCGGGTGACGACGCGAGCTGGATCGACCCCATGGTCGGCCTGCAGTACAACGCACCGTTCGCCGACGACTGGCGCTTCAACCTGCGTGGCGACATCGGCGGCTTCGGCATCGGCTCGGACCTGAGCTACCAGCTGCTGGCCAACGTCCGCTGGCAGGCGAACGAGACGATCGGCGTGGTGTTCGGTTACCGCCTGATCGGCTTCGACTATGAGGACGGCCGCCAGGGCGACCGCAACTACCAGCACTACGACCTGACCGAGCAGGGGCCGCTGGTGGGGATGACGATTTCGTTCTGAGCAGATCGATGTTGACCAAAGCATGGGTGGTTCCAATGCGCACCCGCGCCGCATGTTTCCTCGTCGTGTTGCTGGCAATTGCCGCTGCGATCGGCCCGAGTCCGGCGACGGCCGCGCCCAAGACCGACGTCGTGGTGCTGCGTAACGGCGACCGCATCACGGGCGAGATCAAGAGCCTGGACTACAACCAGCTCAAGCTCAGCACCGACCACATGGGCACGATCTACATCGAGTGGGACAAGATCGAGCGCGTGCAGAGCGACCAGTACCTGCTGCTCGAGCGAGCCGACGGCTCGCGTGCCTACGGACAGCTGGCGGACGGTGGCTCCGACGCCCGATTGCTCGTGCGCAGCGACCCTGCCGGCCCGCCGGTCCCGTGGCCATGGTGGAGGTCGTGCGCGCCCGGCCGATCGAGGGCGGCGATTTCATCGACCGCCTCGACGGCTACGTCAGCGCCGGGTTCGACCTCTCGCAGTCCGGTGACAACACCAGCCTCGACTTCGCGGGCGGACTTGTCGTCCCGCACGCGGGTCCGCGAGTGGTCGGTCGACGGCAGCGCCAATATCACGGACGACACGGCGACGCGCACCGAGCGCTATTCCCTGGCGGGCGTGGTGCGGCGGCCCCTGGAAGGCCAGAACTACTACCAGGGGCAGCTCGGCTTCCTGCGCAACACGGAACTCGACCTGAACGTGCGCTCCCTGGTCGGTGGCGGGGTGGGCCGGTATCTCGTGCGCAGCAATCGCGCCGAATGGGACGTCGGCGTCGGCCTCGGCTACAACCACGAGAACTATGTCGGCGTGGACCCGGTCGACAGCCTCGAGCTGCTGCTGGGTACCGACTTCTCGATCTTCCGCTACGACTTCCCGGAGACCGACATCGGCGGCGCGATCTACCTGCTGCCGAGCCTGACGAAGTCCGGCCGCTACCGCTCCGAGGCCGACCTGCACGCCAACTACGAGTTCGTCGACGACCTGTACTTCGAGCTGCGCGTGTACGGCAGCTACGACAGCGAGCCGCCGAGCCCGAAGGCACCGAGCAGCGACTACGGCGTCGTCACCTCGCTGGGCTACAAGTTTTGAACGGATCGCTCGACGTGCCGGTGCTGGTGTCGCGGCTGCTGGCGCTGCTCGACACGTCGGCCGCCCTGGCCGAGCAGCTCCCGGCCCGAGCGAACCGGGAACCGACGCCCGCCGGGCGCACGCCACTGGAGCTGGCCTATCACGTGCCGCAGGTGGTGGTCGGCTTCCTCGACGCGGCGCTCGGCGGCCGGCTGGCCCGCGAGCATCTCGACCGACGCCCGCCCGAACACGTCGCGACCGGCGCGGACGTGGCGCGACTCACCCGCAGCGTGACGCAGGCGCTGGCGGTCTGGTGGGGAGCGAATCGGCTGCGCCTGCCGGCGGAGGTCGACACGTACGCCGGGCGCAGGTCGCTGCAGCAATTGCTCGAGCACACGACCACGCACGTTGCGCGGCACGTGCGCCAGCTGCAGTTGCTGCTCGAGCAGCTTGGTGTCTCGCCGCGGCCGTCCTTGCATGCTGCGTTGCTGGTCGACCTGCCGTTGCCCAGCGACCCCTGGGCAGGAGTGGCCCTGCCATGAGCGTATCCGGGGCCATGCAACCTGGCCGAAGGCCGTGCGCGCGACGACTGCTGATGCTGGTGGCCGCCGCGTTCCTGGCGGTGCCCGCCGCGGCCGAAACGCTGCTGGTGGTGCGCAAGAGCGACGACGCGCTCGATTTCATGGACCCGGGTTCGGGCCTGCGGGTCGCCACCGCGGCGCTCGGCCACGCGCCGCACGAGGTGAGCGTGTCGCCGGACGGCCGGCGCGCCGTGGTCAGCAACTACGGCACCCGCGAGCAGCCGGGCTCGACCCTCAGCATCGTCGACCTCGAGCAGCCGCACGAGCAGCGGCGCATCGACCTCGCGCCGCACACCCGGCCGCACGGCGTGGCGTGGTTCGCTGCGGACCGCATTGCCGTCACGGTCGAGGGATCGCAGCACTTGCTGGTCGTCGAGCCCGACACCGGACGCATCGTCGCGGCGATCGCGACGGGGCAGCAGGTGTCGCACATGGTGACCGTGAGTGGCGACGGCAGCCGCGCCTACGTCACCAACATCGGTTCGGGCAGCGCCACGGCGATCGACCTGGTGGCGGGCCGCAAGCTGGGCGACGTGGCGACGGGCGGTGGCTCCGAGGCGCTGGCCCTGACGCCCGATGGCCGTGAACTGTGGGTCGCGGCGCGCGCGGACGGGCAACTGGCGATCGTCGACACGGCCTCGCTGGCGGTCATCGAGCGCCTGCCGCTGCCGGGCGTCCCGATCCGCATTGCCATGACGCCGGACGGGCGCACGGCGTTCGTCACCTGTGCCGGCTCCGCCGAACTGGTGGCCTTCGATGTCGCGAGTCGCCGGGAACGGGCGCGCCGCAAGGTCGACGTGCCGCTGGCGCCAGGGGCGGAGCAGCGGCCGTTCGCCCGCCTCGCACCGGGCAGCACGCTGCCGGTCGGGTTGCTGATTGCTCGCGACGGCCGCAGCGCCTATGTGGCGTCGACCATGGGCGATCGCGTCGAGCAATACGACGTGGCCACGCTCGCGCCATTGCGCAGCATCCCGGTGGCGGGCGAGCCGGACGGGCTTGCCGCGACGCACGTCGTGCCGCGGGCCACCTGTCACGCCTGCGTGGCCGAGCCGACCCGCCCCTAGTTGCCAGCAATTCTCATCTGGCCTGGCCGCGACGAAGCGGCCAGGCAACCATGCTGCGAACCGATTTCTCGCAGTGCAACAATGGCCTGGTTAAGTAGATCTACGATTGATCCTTCGGCGCCTCGGGTCGGACCATCCGCGTGTCCTGACCGGCCGGCAGCCCTGGTTTGACCCACGATCCAGGTGCGACCGGCGCAATGTCACAACATACTGGGAGCACGAGATGGGTCGTCAAGAAACTTTCTATGAGTTGATCCGCCGCCAGGGTATTTCGCGGCGCAACTTCCTGAAGTTCTGCTCGCTGAGCGCCGCATCCCTCGGTCTCGCTCCGCACTTCGCCGGCAAGATTGCCCACGCGATGGAGACCAAGCCGCGCGTGCCGGTGCTCTGGCTGCACGGCCTCGAGTGCACCTGCTGCACCGAGAGCTTCATCCGCTCGGCGCATCCGCTCGCCAAGGACGTCATCCTGTCGATGGTGTCGCTCGACTATGACGACACGATCATGGCCGCGGCCGGACACCAGGCCGAGGAAATCCTCGAGGTGATCCGCACCGAGTTCAAGGGCCAGTACATCCTCGCGGTCGAGGGCAACCCGCCGCTCGGCGACGACGGCGTGTTCTGCATCCCGGGCGGCCAGCCGTTCGTCGAGAAGCTCAAGTACATGGCCGAGGACGCGGCCGCCGTCATCGCCTGGGGCTCCTGCGCCTCGTGGGGCTGCGTGCAGGCTGCCAAGCCGAACCCGACGCAGGCGACACCGATCCACAAGGTCATCAAGAACAAGCCGATCATCAAGGTGCCGGGCTGCCCGCCGATCGCCGAAGTGATGACCGGCGTGATCACCTACTACGTGACCTTCGGCGAACTGCCGGCACTCGACAAGCAGGGCCGTCCGCTGATGTTCTACAGCCAGCGCGTGCACGACAAGTGCTACCGCCGCGGCCATTTCGACGCCGGCCAGTTCGCCGAGACGTTCGACGACCGCGGTTCGCGCGAAGGCTACTGCCTGTACAAGGTCGGTTGCCGCGGACCGACGACCTACAACGCCTGCTCGACCACGCGCTGGAACGAGGGCGTGTCGTTCCCGATCGGCTCCGGCCACGGCTGCCTCGGCTGCTCCGAGCCTGATTTCTGGGACAACGGACCGTTCTACGAGCGGCTGCAGACCTTCCCGCAGTTCGGCGCGGAAGCGACGGCCAACCGCATCGGCGCCACGGCCGCGGCAGTGGTCGGCGTCGGCATCGCGGCGCACGCGGGGCTCACGGCCCTGAGGCAGGCGAAGGTGAAACCCAATTCACCCGCCGAAACTGAAAAACGAGCAGGCTGACCGAGTGGAGAACTGAGCAATGAGCATCGCAACCCCCAACGGCTTCCAGCTCGACAACTCGGGCAAGCGGGTCGTCGTCGATCCGATCACGCGCATCGAAGGTCACCTCCGCATCGAGGTGAACGTCGACGAGCAGAACGTCATCCGCAACGCGGTCTCCACCGGCACGATGTGGCGCGGCCTCGAGGTCATCCTCAAGGGCCGTGACCCGCGCGACGCGTGGGCCTTCGTGCAGCGCATCTGCGGCGTCTGCACCGGCGTGCACGCGCTCGCCTCGGTCCGCTCGGTCGAGAACGCGCTCGGCATCGACATCCCCGAGAACGCGAACACGATCCGCAACATCATGCACCTGACCCTGTATTCGCAGGATCACCTGGTGCACTTCTACCACCTGCACGCGCTCGACTGGGTCGACGTGGTCAGCGCGCTGAACGCGGACCCGGTCGCGACCTCGCAGCTGGCGCAGTCGATCTCGAACTGGCCGATGTCCTCGCCGGGTTACTTCCGTGACCTGCAGAACCGGCTGAAGAAGTTCGTCGAGTCGGGACAGCTCGGGCCCTTCCGCAATGCCTACTGGGGCCATCCGGCCTACAAGCTGCCGCCCGAAGCGAACCTGATGGCGGTGGCCCACTACCTGGAGGCGCTCGACTTCCAGAAGGAGATCGTCAAGATCCAGGCGATCTTCGGCGGCCGCAACCCGCACCCGAACTGGCTGGTGGGCGGCGTGCCGTCGCCGATCAACCTGAACGACGCGGGCGCGGTCGGCGCGGTGAACATGGAACGGCTGAACCTGGTCGGCAGCATCATCGACCGTACCATCGATTTCATCGACAACGTCTACATCCCCGACCTGCTCGCCATCGCCTCGTTCTACAAGGACTGGGCGGCGATCGGCGGCGGCCTGTCGTCGAAGTACCTGATGTCGTACGGCGACTTCCCGAAGTCGGCCAATGACTACAGCCCCGGCAACATGATGATGCCCGCGGGCGTCATCATCGACGGCAACCTGAACGAAGTGCTGCCCGTCGACCTGATGAAGGAAGACGAGGTGCAGGAGTTCGTGACGCACTCCTGGTACAAGTACGCCGACGAGGCGGCCGGCCTGCACCCGCTCAAGGGCGAGACCGTGCCGAACTTCGACATCGGCGGCGCCAAGGGCACGCGCACCGCGATCGAGGCGGTCGACGAGGCCTCGAAGTACTCGTGGGTCAAGGCACCGCGCTGGAAGGGCCATGCCATGGAGGTGGGCCCGCTGGCCCGCTTCGTGATCGGCTACGTCAAGGGCCAGGAAGACATCAAGGCCCTGGTCGACCCGGTGCTCGCCAAGCTGGGCGTGCCGGTCACCGCGCTGTTCTCGACCCTCGGCCGCACGGCGGCCCGCGGTCTCGAGTGCACGTGGGCGGCGCACAAGCTGAAGGACGAGTACAACAAGCTGATCGCCAGCATCAAGGCGGGCGACGTCGCCACGGCCAACATGGCCAACTTCGAGCCCAGCACGTGGAAGAAGTCCGCCCAGGGCGTCGGCTTCGTCGAGGCCCCGCGCGGCGCGCTGGCGCACTGGATCGACATCGAGGACAAGAAGATCAAGAACTACCAGTGCGTGGTGCCGACCACCTGGAACGCGAGCCCGCGTGACCCGGCCGGCAAGATCGGCGCCTACGAGGCCGCGCTGCTCGACACGCAGATGCACGATCCGAACCAGCCGCTGGAGATCCTGCGCACGATCCACAGCTTCGACCCATGCCTGGCGTGCGCGACGCACGTGCTCGACATGGAGGGCAACGAGGTCACGAGCGTCAAGGTGCGCTGAGGAGAGATGTCATGAGCGAAAAATATCTCCCTTCGACGCCGCTCGAGGCGCGCGTGCGGGCGGGGCACTTCGGCGAGGCGATCATGCCACCCGCCGGGGTGCAGCCGGGCCCCGTGTACGTGTACCACGCGGGCATCCGCATCTGGCACTGGGTGACGATGCTGGCGATCATCACGCTGGCCGTGACCGGGTACTTCATCGGCTCGCCGCTGCCATCCATCGGCGGCGAGGCCTACAACGCGTACCTGTTCGGCTGGATCCGCTTCACGCACTTCGCGGCGGGCATGATCCTGGGCGTGGCGTTCCTGCTGCGCCTGTATGCCTTCGTCGTGGGCGGCCATCACGCGCGGCAGATCTTCTACATCCCGTTCTGGAACCTCGGGTGGTGGAAGGAGGTCTTCGCCGAGGTGGCGTGGTACCTGTTCATCGGCAAGCCCAAGGAGTACATCGGCCACAACCCGCTCGCGCAGTTCGCCATGTTCAGCATGTTCCTGCTGCCGCTGATCGTGTTGCTGCTGACGGGCTTCGCGCTGTACTGCGGAGCAGATGGGCATCAACACCCTGTGGTACAGCCTGTTCGGCTGGGTGTTCTCGGTGCTCGGCGAGTCGATGACGGTGCGCCTGTGGCACGGTGTCGCCATGTGGGTCGTGATCATCTTCTCGATGATCCACATGTACATGGCGATCCGCGAGGACATGACGCATCGCCAGACCGCGGTGGGTTCGATGATCAATGGCTGGAGGTTCTTCCGCTGAGGCACGGGCGCTAGGCCCGGCTCCGGACGAGCCGACGGGACAGCGGGACGAGGGGCGACCGCCCCGAACTCCCACTGTCCCGTTATACTTTTGGACGTTGTCCAGGTTCAGCGCAGGGGGCAGGACCGACATGACCGACGACATTCTCGCGCCGCAGCGCCGCATCGTGGTGCTCGGCGTCGGCAACCTGCTGTGGGCCGATGAAGGCTTCGGCGTGCGTTGCGTCGAGGCGCTCGGCGAGGGCTTCGACGTGCCGGCCGACGTCGCAGTCATGGACGGCGGCACGCTCGGGCTCGCGCTCGTGCCCGAGCTGCTCGATGCGACCCACGTGCTGCTGTTCGACGCGGTCGAGCATCGCGGCGAGCCCGGCTCGCTGGTGGTGGCGCGGGATGACGAAGTGCCGCTGCTGATGGGCGGCAACAAGCTGAGCCTGCACCAGGTCGGCGTGAACGACATCTTCGCGAGCCTCGAACTGCTCGGCCACAAGCCGGAGCACATCACGGTGGTGGGCATCCGGCCGGTGCTGCTGGCCGACTACGGCGGCAGCCTCACGGAGCCCGTGCGGGCGCAGATGCCCGCGGCGCTCGCGCTCGGCATCGAAGAGCTGCGTCGCTGGGGCATCGAGGTCCGCGAGCGGACCGGCGGCCCGGCGCGCGACGTGGTGATCGGCGCGCTGGCCCAGGACCGCTACGAGTCGGGACGCCCGTCGGCCGACGTCGCCTGCCGCGTCGGCGACGAGCGCTTCCTCGCGCTGCGTGCCGCCAGCGAGAGCAAAGACACCCCCTCCGGAGGAGACCCGGCATGACCGACGTGCTCGAGGCGCTGGCTTCGCACCCGGCCTGCGACGTGCTGCGCAAGGCGGACATCGACGATTTCCTGGCGCGCAATCCGCGCGCGCTGCTGTTGTTCACCGGCGACGTGAACGCCCGGCACGAGGGCCTCGACGTGGCCGTCGTGGTTCGCGAGCTGGCCACCGGCTACCAGGGCCGCCTGCGGGTCGGGCTCGTCGACCGACGCGATGAGGCGGCGTTGATGGCACGCTTCGGCGTCGTGGTGACCCCCGCCGTGGCGTACATGCGCGACGGCCAGCCGGCGGAGCTCGTCGCACGCATGCGCGACTGGCCCGTGTTCGCACAGGCCGCCGACCGACTGCTCGCCCCGGCCGCAGAAGATCCTGCCGCGGGCTTTGGAGGAAACGCATGACCGAACACGTGCTCGTCTGGCATCCGAAAGTCTCCGGCGACGCCCCGTCGGCGGCGACCACCGACGACCAGCTGCGCCTGATCGGCATGCCGACCGGCCTGGTGCGCCCGGCCCGGCACGCGCTCGCGGCCGACCAGCTCACGCCCGCGGCGCGCGAGATCATGGACGCCATCGTGGCCGACCTGCGCCAGCGCGCGTC
>CAVSUM010000027.1:0-17827 GCA_963731105.1 uncultured Gammaproteobacteria bacterium | reverse complement strand
TGGAGCGCGCCCGCTGGGTGATGCACGAGCTGAAGGGCGACTTCGTGCTGGTCGACGTGGCCGGCTTCGACGTCACCTACTTCCGCAACGACGAGCCGGTGTGGACCTCGAGAGTGATCGTCGGGCGGCCGTACCGCGAGACCCCGATCTTCAAGTCGCTGATCACCTACGTCGTGTTCAACCCGACGTGGACCATACCGCCGACGATCCTGGTCAAGGACAAGCTGCCGGTCATCAAGCGCGACCCCGGCTATCTCAGGCGCAACAACATCCGCGTCATCGATTCACGCGGCCGTGAAGTGAGCGCCTCGTCGGTGAACTGGAGCCGCTACGGGGCGGGCAACCTGCCGCCGTTCCAGTTGCGCCAGGACCCGGGCGAGGATAACGCGCTCGGCCTCGTGAAGATCATGTTCCCGAACCCGCACATGGTTTACCTGCACGACACGCCGTCGAAGTCGCTGTTCGACAAGGACGAGCGCACCTTCAGCTCAGGCTGCATCCGCGTGCAGAACGCGTTCGAGCTGGCGGAGCTGGTGCTGAACGACCAGGCGCAGTGGAACCAGGAAACGATGGCCGCGGTGGTGGCCACGAAGAAGATGCAGACCGTGAATCTGGCGAAGCCGGTGCCGGTGCTGATCCTCTACTGGACGGCACAGCCACGTGCCGACGGGCGGGTGCTGTTCCGCAACGACGTGTACAACCGCGATCCCGCGACACTCGCCGCGCTCAACAGCCCGTTCGTGGCGCCGCGCTGACCTCGCAGGCACAAAAAAACCGGCGGGTGCTTGCGCAGGCCGCCGGCCAATTTTTCACGCAGGAGGAAAACGAGGGTCAGTGTCCATGACACAGCCCTCGTCCGCAGCCGTGGAAGTCGCGGAGCGGGATAGGTAGAACTCGCTAGTCGTGGTGGTGGTGGCCGCCCGGCCCATGCACGTGACCGTGCGCCAGCTCTTCCTCGGACGCGTCGCGCACCTCGGTCACCTCGACCGCGAAAGTCAGGTTCTCGCCCGCCAGCGGATGGTTGCCGTCCACCGTCACCATGTCGCCTGCGATGCGTACCACGGTCACGACGCGCATCTGCCCGCCGGACCCCTGGGCGTGGAACTGCATGCCCGGCTGCACGTCCTGCACACCGGCGAACGCCCGGCGCGGCACCTGCTGCACCAGCTGGTCGTCACGCTCGCCATAGCCCTCGGCCGGCGCCACCTTGACGTCGAGCTTGTCGCCCGCCTGCTTGCCCTCGAGCGCCTTTTCGAGCCCGGGGATGATGTTGCCCTTGCCATGCAGGTACGAGAGCGGCGCGCCGCCCGACGAGCTGTCGACGACCTCGCCCTTGTCGTTGGTGAGGGTGTAGTGGATGAGGACGACTTTGTCCTGGGCGATCAGCATGGCAGAGGCTCCGGGGGAGAAGGGTTGGGGGCGATGAGCCTTCGGCTGTGGGCCGTGGGCTGTGGGGGCGGGCGCCTAGATCGCGCGGCGGTCCTTGAGGGCCAGCCAGCCGCGGATCACGCGGTAGAGGATCCACAGGCCGACCAGCGAAATGCCGATCCACATCGTGACGAGGCCAAGGCCCAGCAGCAGGATCAGCGGGAACGAGATCACGGAGACGACCACGATCCACAGCGCCGCCCACCAGAAGGTGCGCAGCTGCCAGCTGAAGTGGCTGTCGAGCCAGGTGCCGCGCACGTCGTTGCGCTTCACGTAGTTCATGATCACCGCGATGATCGACGGGATGCTGAACACGAACGCGGTGGCGATGAAGGCCGCCGTGGAGATGCCGATCACCGCGGCCAGCGCGTGCAGCGCGTACATCCAGTGGGTGTAGCTGATCAGCGAGGGCTCGACCGGGCGGGTCGTGGCGGTATCGGTCACGGCGGCAGCCTCCTTCGGCGGGCGGCCCGGCGGGGGCGCGCAGTATCTCAGATCACCGGGGGCCCACCAAATGGCGCACCACGGCCTCAGGCGCCTGGCCCGAAGCCACGCACCCGCGCCGCCAGAAATGGGGCGAGCAACAGGAATAACAAGCCGAGGGCCATGTAGCCGCCAGCGGCGAGGTCGTAGTCCTCGAGCATGCGCGCCCGCGAGTAGCCAAGCGCCGTGCCGAGCGCGAACTCGAAGGCGACCATGAGCACCACCCAGGTGGCGCCGACCGCGAGCTGCTGCCCGAAAGTGCGCGCCCCGATCCAGCGGATCGTCAGCCAGGCGACGACGAAGATGATCAGGCTGCCGACCAGCACGCCTATCTGGCGCGCGGGAAGGTCACCGATGGCCGGTGCCAGGAACAGCTGTCGCAGCGTGCCGTGGACCGTTTCCGCCGCCACGATCAGCAGCCAGGCCGCCAGCGCACGCGGCCAGCTCATGCCTGGGCTCCGGAATCAGGTGGCGGCCGGTCCCCGGTAGTCACGTTCGATCCTCGCCACCTGCACGGAATAGGACTCGTACCAGCGCTCGCGCCCGGCCCGCTGCGCGAGCAGGTGTTCCGGGTGCGCCTTCCAGGCACGGATGCTGGCCTCGTCCGGCCAGTACGACAGCGCGACCTCGTGTTCGCCCTCGGTGACCGCGTGGAACTCGAGGCAGCCGAACTGTTCGAGCGCGAGCTCGCGCATGCGGGCCGCCACCACCGCGTATTCCCCGTCGAAGCTGCGTACCTTGGCGCGAAAGACCACCACGAACATCTACCGCTCCCCTGACAGGTCGCAGCCCTGTGCCAACCGCCAGGCCGCGACGCCCATCTCAAACATCAGCAGCTCCAGGCCATGAAAACCGCGACGCTCCCAGGGCCGCAGGCCAAGCTTCCCCAGGACGCGCTGGGACGCCACGTTCTCCGCGTCGGCGCCGGCAATCAACCGGTCCAGCCGGAGATCCTCGAACGCGGCACGAACCGCCTCGCGCGCCGCCTCGGTCGCGTACCCCTTCCCCCACTCGCTATGCTCGAGCGAATAGAGCAACTCCACGTCCGTGGTCTCCGGCCAGAAGCGCAGGCCACAATGGCCGATGACGCGCGCCGACCGGGGCAGTACGATCAGCCAGGGGCCGAAGCCGTGGCGTTCCCAGTGCTCGATGAGGTTCATCCGCGCCCTCGGGCGGGCCTCCTCGAGCGAGAGTGGCACGCGCCCCGGCAGCATGCGCATAACGACTGGATCGCCATAGATACGCCGGCAGTAATCGGTGAGGTCGGCGTCGGTCGCCTTGCGCAGCTGCAGTCGATCGGTGACCGTCGTGGCACTGAGGCTGACGTTCATGGCGGCTTCCTGGGCCAGGTATCCTCCATCCTGTACGACATGTCGGTCGCGGTTCAAACTTTCTGATCAGGCACAACACCGGGACCGACCGACCATGTCCGCCGACCCGCTCCTGACCCCCGACCACTCGAGCCCGATCGTCATCAGCCAGAGCCACCTGCTGGCCGAGCAGTCGCGCATCCAGGGCGCCACCGGCACGCTGTCGTGGATCCTGTCGGCGATGTAGATCTCGGCCAAGATCATCAGCAACAAGGTGCGCTGCGCGCGCCTCGAGGACGTGCTCGGCGGGCGCGAGGGCGTGGCGATCGTCGCCTGGGAGGAGAACGAGGAGCCGGTGATCATCCGCAACGACCCATCCGGCGAGCACCGCTACTGTGTGCTGTTCGACCCGCACGATGGTTCGTCGAACCTCGACGTGCAGCCGAAGGCGATCCACGAACGGACGCCGGTCATCCTCGGCAGCGCCGACGAGGTGGATCACGTCGCGGCGCAGCTCGGCTGAGCGGGCTACTCGCGAATCTCCGCCTCGACCAGCTGCGCCAGCAGCGCAAGTGATTCCTGCCAGCCGAGGTAGCAGGCTTCCAGGGGAATCACGTCGGGAATCCCTTCCTGCACGATGTTCAGCTCGGTGCCACAGGACACGGGCCGCAGCGAGACCGTCACCTGCATCGTGCCCGGCAGGTTGGGGTCGTCGAACTCGTCCGTGTGTCGGATGCGCTCGTTCGGCACCAGCTCGAGGTACTCGCCACCGAACGAATGGCCCTGCCCGTGAAGCCGTGCGGCGGCAGCCACTTGGCCATCGCCTCGGGATTGAGGAACGCGCGGCAGATCCGCTCCGGTGGTGCACGCAGCACGCGATGCAGCCTGACGGTGTTGCCAGTCATGGTGATCTCCTGCGTGAATCGTGGGCCCGCCACTCCCAACCCGGGATGGCTAGATCGTAACGGATCGAGCGGCCGCCCGACCCCTCAGCACGGACGACGAGTCCCTTCGCCACAAGATCGGCAATATGGCGTGAGGCAGTCACCTTGGTGGTGCCGGCCAGCGCCCGGTACTTGCGCGCGGTGAGCCCGCCTTCGAAACCACCGGGGCCCGCGTCGAGCATCCTGTTGAGCACTTTCCGCTGCGGCTCGTTGAGCACTGCTTCGCGGTGATCGGCCCAGAAACGAGCGCGCACCAGCGCCTCCTCGATGAGGAGAGCGGTTCCTCGACAAGCCTCGGCATACGTCGCCAGGAACCAATTGAGCCACGGCGTCACATCGCCGGTGCCGCGCTGCGCCTCGTTGAGCGCCTCGTAGTAGGCCGACTGGTGGCGTCGCATCGTGGTTGCGACACCGTGCAGGCGCGTCGAGCGTCGCGCATCCTGGGCAAGAGCGAGGTCAACGATGGCGCGCCCGATGCGTCCGTTGCCGTCTTCAAAAGGGTGGATCGACTCGAACCACACGTGCGCGACGCCCGCGCGCAGCAGTCCATCCATCCTGCCGTCGCGCGTCGCGTTGAACCACTCGAGGAAGGCGTGCATCTCCGCCTTCACTGCCGCACCGGGCACGGCTTCGTAGTGCACCTTCTCCCGACCGATCGGGCCACTGACGATCTGCATGGGATCGACGGCTCCGGTACGGTACTCGCCGACCGCGATCGCGCGGATCAACGATCCGCCCGGGAAGAGCGCGGCATGCCAGGCGCACAGTCGCTCGCCCGTGAGAGGCTCCTGCCAGGCATCCGCCGCGTTCTCCATGACGTCGAGTAGCCCCTCGACGGTGCGAGGCACTTCGGGTCCCTGGTGGGTGAGCCCCAAGCGACGAGAAACCGAGGAGCGCACCACCGCCAGGTCGAGGGTCTCGCCTTCGATGGCCGCCGTGGCCACGGCGTCGTGGGACCAGACCTCTCGTTTGATGACCGACTGTTCCTCGAGCCCGACCGCCTCCGCCTTGCCAAGCAGCCGGCCCGACTCCTGCCGGGCAACTGCCAGCGACCCGGTCAATGAGGCCAGGACGTAGCTGAGTTGGGGCCAGGCTCCGGTCTGCCAGATCCAGCGGTGCTCGGTCATATTCGAATCATTTTAGGGCGCTTATAGGCAGATTATCCGGATTTTTGTAACATCTAACCTGTATTCGTGTCTCAACACGATACGAATAACGCTCGCAATCGTATCATCGAGCCAGACGCGCCGACAGGCAGGGCCCCCGGGGTTCAGCGGAGTTCCTTGCGCACCACCAGCTTCAGCCCGGACCAGATCTCGCTGACCGCGCAGACCTTGATGTCTACGAATCCGAGCGGCAGCGCGATCTCGCGAATGACGTCCTCGGTGATCGTGGTGGGCACCTTCGACGACTTCTTCGGCCATGACACCCAGATCGGCGTGTCGGTCCGCAGCTTGTGCCGCAGGCTGGCCAGCGCCGCGGCCAGCGTTTCGCGATCGACGGCAAAGAGGTGCACGAGGTCCGTCGACTGATCCGGGCGGTCGTCCAGCACCAGTCCCGGCGGCAGCGGCTCGAGAAGGGCGCGGTAATCGGGCGGTGCATCTATGACGGACACGTTTGCGCCGGGTTTGATCCCCAGCTTCTCGACGAGGGGCTTGCCGGAATAGCCAGCCGGTGCGGAACCCGCTTTCATGGGACTGAGCCTGTCACGCAGCAGCTGCTCGACAAAGCGAACAACACAAAGCCGCCCAGCAACAATGACGCCACACCCAGCAGCGGAAGAAACTGCAACGCTCGGGGCACCGCCTGCCGGGCAAAGTGCATGTGCCACCGCCATGGAACCAGCACGAGCCCGATGGTGGTGAGCACGATGGCCCAGCCGAACGTGGTGAATACCAGCGGAAACTGCAACGCCGGCGCGCACACGAGGAATGCACCGCCCACGACGAGCCGTACGGCCAGCTCCAGGTAGTGCCGCGCCCGGGAGCGGGCGAAGCCAAGCAGGAACCGACGAGCAAGCGCAGGCGCGACCAACGCAACGGCACCAAGGCAGGCGAGGTAGAGCCCCGCCAGAAGCACCACCGCGGCAGCGAGCGGCTCGACCATCGCCACGCGCATTCGATTTATCCGCGTCGCGCCGCCTCGATGGTGGCGATGTCGATCTTCCGCATCGGCATCATCGCCTCGAAGGCTCGCTTTGCCTCATCGCCACCGGCCGCAAGCGCATCGGTCAGCGTGCGCGGGGTGATCTGCCATGAGAGGCCCCAACGGTCCTTGCACCAGCCGCACTGACTTTCCTGGCCGCCATTGCCGACGATCGCGTTCCAGTAACGGTCGGTCTCTTCCTGGTTGTCGGTCGCGACCTGGAAGGAGAAGGCCTCGCTGTGGGAGAACGTCGGCCCGCCGTTGAGACCAAGACAGGGAATGCCCAGCACGGTGAACTGCACTGTCAAAACGTCGCCCTGCTTGCCACCCGGATAGTCACTGGGCGCCTTGTGGACGGCGGTCACTGCGCTGTCCGGAAAGGTGGCAGCGTAGAAGCGCGCGGCCTCATGCGCGTCGTTGTCGAACCAGAGGCAGATCGTGTTTTTTGGTGTCATCTGCTTGTGATCCTCGGGCGTGGTCAACGCGCTGCGCGAGTCGCCCAGGGTCGGATTCGCTTCAGCACGGGAGCCAGCTCGCGCTCGGCGACCTCCGTGTCGTGCGCGGCCTGCGCGCGCAACCAGTAGCCGCTCAACAGCCCGAAGAACCGGCACAGCCGCAGGTCGGTGTCGACCGTGACCGTGCGCTTCCCCGCGACGATTTCTCCGATCCGTTGCGCCGGGACACCGATCTCCTTGGCGAGCCGATACCGGCTGATGCCCATGGGAACCAGGAACTCCTCCATCAGGAGCTCTCCAGGTGAAATCGGGTTCAACTTGCTCACGATAATCTCACTCTAGTGGTAATCGATGATCTCAACGTCTTCGGCGCCAGCCGCCGAAACTTGCGACGCGCGACCGCCTCAGACTCGGTCCCCGGACACTTGAACGAGCGGATAATGGCCGACATGCCGCCAACAGGCCAGCTACGCCGAATCGTGTGTTTTGCGAGTCTCTCGTTGCTCACTGCCTGCGCGACCCGGCCCTCACTGCCCGGTCCGCTCGAAGCGGGATGGCGTGGCGAGCCCGTCTGCGAAAAGCTGCACGAGGACTCCGAGCAGAGAGTACTTCGCTGTTCGTTCCCACCTGGGGTCGGCCATGAGCGCCATTACCATCCCCGGCACTTCGGCTATGCGATCGCCGGCGGCCGCATGCGGATCACCGACTCGAAAGGCATCCGCGAAGTCGATCTCGTGACCGGGAGCAGCTTCACCAGCCCCGGCGTCGCCTGGCACGAAGTGGTCAACGTCGGCGACACGACCGTGGTGTACCTGATCGTCGAACCGAAGTGATCGGACGCAAGCGCGGCAGACCCCTGCAGTGATGATTGGGAACAGCAAGCTCCGTACGGCGCCGCCCGTCGCACCCGACTATTGGCGCTGACTTCCTCTGTGCACGGGTGGTGCCTGGCACCTCAATCAGAGTACTGGGATCACTCCCGGAACGTCCGCTTTGTGCCATCGGCAAGGTCGCGAATCGACCCTTAGCGGTCTGTCTGGCCCGTGAAAAGCAGACGTTCAGCGTACCGGCCTCCCCCGAAATGCCTTTGATCGCCTCAATGCGCCTTGGCCAAGATACTCAACGCTGCAACCGCATCTACCTTCGCGCCAATCGGGATCGCTGGGAGGTCGACGAAGAAGTCAGGGTTGTGGTTCGCGTAAGGGACGGGGCGTCCCTCGGCGCGCGCCTTGGCGAATAGCTCCGCTGGCGCAACGCCGACGAGAATGAAGGCATAAGGCACCTTGCCCAGCGGCCTGAACGCCTCCTGGAAGTCCTCCGAGCCCATCACGGACGGGAACTGTTCAACAACGTTTCCCTGCCCCAGCAGTGCTTCGAGCGATGGGTTGATGCGCTCCATCAGGAGCGGATCGTTGACGAGTGGTCCGGCGTTACCCTTCATCACCCGCGTCGGCATCCTGTCGGGCCCGACCCCCGCCGCAACGGCGATGCCCCTGTTGATCTCGTCAATGCGCTGCAGCATCTGTTCGCGGACCTCCGGGGTGAACCAACGCAGGTTCAGCTTCAGCACCGCAGTTTCTGGAATGACATTGTTGTCCCGCCCGGCGACGACCGATCCCACCGACAGCACGGCCGAGGTCTGCGGGTCGAGATTACGGCTGACGATAGTTTGATACGCCAGTACCGCTTGCGCGGCCATCACCACGGGATCGATGGTCGTCTGCGGCGACGAGCCGTGCCCGCCGACGCCGGTGAAGGTGACGTCGAGCTGGTCGGTGCCCGCCATGCGGACACCGGGCGAGCTCGAGATCATTCCCACCGGTCCGGGTGCGGTGTGCGCGCCGAATGCGAAGTCGGGTTGCGGGAAGCCCCGCTCCCAGAGCTTGTCGTCGACCATAGCCTGCGCGCCGAGACCGACTTCCTCGGCGGGCTGGGCGTAGAGGACAAGAGTTCCCGACCAATCTGATTTCAAGCTCGCCATCACCTTGGCCAGTCCGAGCAGCCAGGTGACATGTGCGTCGTGGCCACAGGCGTGCATGACGTCGATCTCGCTGCCGTCCGCAAGCCGTTGCTTCGCGGTCGCCGCATAAGGCAAACCCGTCGCCTCCCGTACTGAGTTCGAATCCATGTCGGCGCGGAACCAGACGGTGGGCCCGGGGCCGTTCTTGAGGACACCGACAACGCCGGTCTTGCCGATGCCTTCGGTGACGTTGAACCCAAGCGATCTCAGTTCCTTGGCCACGATTCCGGCCGTCCGCGTTTCCGTGAACCCGATTTCGGGATGCTGATGCAGGTCCTTGAAGATCGCGGTCAGGCGCGCTGTATCTGCATCGACGACCGTATTGACCTTCTCGACGAGGACCGCTGGAATCGGGGTGGCGATGGCAGCAGGCGTCGCCTGCGCCAGCGTGCTGGTCGACGCTGCAAGCAAAGTCCAGAGGGTCAGCGGGAGCAGGATGAGACGGCGACTATTCTGCGGGGTCATGACGTTCCTTTGAGAGCGGCAAAGGCAGGTTGGGGGTACCAACTGCGTCGAAATCCTGGCGTTGATATTCTTTAGGTTTCCGCCGCCGTGCGCGCACCGCCCACCAGGCCGCCCCGCCGTAGAGCAGCAGCAAGACCGTCATGTTCAGGAACTCGGGGCCGATTTCGCTCCACGTGGCACCCATCTGGTTCAATTTGACGAACCCGAAGATACCCGGCGTGGTCGGGACCAGCATGGCCAGTGCGTTGATCGGCCCCGGCATGGCTTCACGCGGAAACACGATCCCGCCCAAGAACAGGAACGGCACAGACGTGGCCAGCAGCACCTGGAACGCACGCTCGCGGTTGGCAAACCAGGCGCCAAGGGCAATGCCGAGGCTGGCAACGGTCAGCGCCGTTAACGTGACGAACGCGAACGCGCCAGCGAAGTTGCCGCCGCGCGGGTAGTCCTGGAACCAGAAAACGAAGCCAATGAAGTAGAGCAGCGCCAGGAACACGAACAAGGCGAACCCGCCGATGGTGCCGAGCAGCGTGCCGAGCCCAACCGCTTGCGAGCCGAACAGCGTGCCGGCGCGCTGCTCGAGCCAGGTACCGACGAGAGCGGCGATGGCCATCAGCATCACCTGCTGAACGATCAGGATGCCCACCGCCGCTACGACGTAGCCGCCGTAGCCGCGTGTCAGGTTGTAGAGTGGCTGATCGATGAACGCTGGTCCCGCGCGCGCCGACTGCAGCAGGGCAGCGGCTGGGGCGCCCTGGCGCGCCAAACGCGCAAACGTGACCTCGCCCGCCACGCCCTGCACTACCGCACCCACGCTGCCAAGCACGGCCTTGTCCTGGACGGGGTAGGCACCCGTGCCGAACACGGTAACGGCGGTCGGCGTGCCACGCGTCGCGTCGCGTGAGAAGTTTTCGGGAACCACCACGATCCCCGCGATCTGCCCGGCGGCCAGCGCATCGCGTGCCTCGCCAACGGCCGTCGCGTTGCCGCCGATGCGTACGGTGGCAACCGCAGAGAGCCTTGTCACGATATCGCGCGACATCGGGCTCGCATCGAGGTCGACCACGACCAGCGGCACGTTACGCACCGACTGCGTTGCGTAGGGCAATGGATAGAAGAACGAGTAGAACGGAACCGCGGCCACGAACATGATCACCAGACCGCGATCACGCAGCGCAGAGCCCACCGTGGTGACGAGCGCCTGCCACGGCGTCATCGGGCGCCCCAGCGGGCCGGTTGAGCGACCGCACGATTGAGCAGCGGCAGACCGATCAGCAACGGCACGACGAGGAACAGCAGCAGCGGCCCCATGCCCTGCGCCCAGGCGCTGGCACTGGCACCACCGAGCCATTGGCCCTGCTGCACCGGCAGGTAGTGGGTGTAAGGCAGCAGGCCGGCCCACCACTGCGCGAAGGTGCCCATGGCGGCGCGTGGATACGAGAAGCCGCTGAAGGCAAGGCCTGTCGCCACGTATACGCCGGTCAGACTGAGCGCCCTGCGCAGGTTGACCGTAAGGCCGACCAGCATGATCGCGATCGCAACCGACACGAGCATCAGCACTGCGATCGCCACCATCCAGAGCAACGGGCTACCGGCTGGCGCCCAGCCGCGGTAGCCAGCAAACGTGACGACAATACCCAGGGACAGCAGCACGTAGACCAGCACCACCGGCGCGAGCTTGCCAATCAAGGCACGCGGCAGGCTACCGCCCGCGCTGGCCACCCAGGCATCCACACTGCGGTCGCGGAACTCGCGGCCCAGCGCCGAGACGGCCGCGATGACGCAGAAAAGGTGCAGCGCCACCGGCAGCAGCATGCCCGCGAAGTAGGCTTCATAGGACAGGCTCGGGTTGAACAGAGTTCGCAAGTCCGCCTGTACGCCGTTGAGGCGCATCGCAGCCTGCGCGAAGCCTCCGCCGAAGCGAGCCTCGCTGGCCACCAGACGATCGACCGCCATCGAGGTAACGGCCGCGCGCACGTCGCCGCCAATGGTGCCGGCGGCGAGCGAGAACTGGGCGTTGTCGTACAGCACGACCGGCGGCGACACGTTGCGCAAGCGGTCTCGATCCCAGTCGGCAGGAATGTGCACGATGCCGTAGACGGCCCCACTGCGCACCAACGGTTGGGCGGCCTCGAGGCTGGGCGGTTGCGCCGTCACGGCCGACCCGCGCATTGACGCGAGTCGGCGAATCAGCTCGCGCGAGCCGCTGCTGTGGTCCTGATCGACGACGGCGATGGGGAGGCCCGTCGGGACTCCGCTCGAGAACATCCACAGCAGCAGCACGAGCGACGCCACCGGGAACCACAGCAGCAACGCCAAGTCCCACGGCTGCCCGCCCAAGTACCGAAGCTCGCGCGCCCACGCGGCACGAAGGCCTGTGGTGGCCATTGTCAGCGCGGCGCGACCAGCACCGACATGCCCGGTCGCAGGCCCTCGACGGGCGCTTGCGGTCGAGCCCGTACCTCGAAGGTGCGGACGTCGTAGCCACTCGACTGACGGGTCGCGCGCCACGTGGCGTAATCACCCCGCGGGCTGATGGTATCGATCAGGAAGCGAACGGGCTTGTTGCCCAGCGCAGGTACCGTGCCATCAAGCGGGGCGCCGATCTTGATGCCGGCAAAGTCGTCTTCGCGGATGTTGAAGACGACCCAGACGTCGGTCATATCGACCAGCGTCAGGATCGGAAAACCCGCGCTGGCGAGTTCGCCCGGATGCAGCACGACTTTGTCGACCTCGGCGGCGAGCGGTGATTTCAGGATCAGATCGATCGCCGCCGCATCAACCTCGGCGACGCCGCCAGCCGCCTGTCGCGCGACTGCGCCCGCGGCTAGCCTCTCCTGCGGCCGCGCGCCGCTGCGCGCGGCGTCGTACTGTGCTTTGGCCGCGAGCGCAGTTTCGAGCGCGACTTTGTAGTTCGTCTGGGCCTCGTCATTGCGTTGCAACGAGACCAGGCCTTCCTTGTACAGCGCGTTCAAGCGGCGGGAGGTCTTGTCGGCCAGATCCGCGGCGGCGGCGGCCTTGTCCGACATCGCCTTGGCGACGCGAACATCTTCGTCCCGCGCACCGCCTTCGACGAGATCGCGCTTGGCGTCGGCGGCGTCCTGCGCGGCACCCGCCTGCGCCAGCCTGGCACGCACCTCCGGGCTGTCGAGCGTGACGAGCACCGCTCCGGCCGGCACGGCTTGGCCCTCACGCACGGTCAGGGTTGCAATACGGGCCGAAATCTTTGGCGCGATATTGATCGTTCGCGCCTCGACCTGTCCCTGCAAAGGCACGGCCGCCGGATGGTAGGCGAGCCAGAGACCCCAGCCGATGAAGAGCAATACGCCGAGCAGGATCAGGGCCCGGGCTGCGCGCGCAGCAGTGCCATTCCGATTTGTGGTCATGGCTAGAGTCGCACCTCTGCGCGCTGCATGAATTCAGGGAAACGTCCGAGCTGGCCCGACGCTTCGAGCAAGGCACCGAGTGCGATCACGAACTCGTACGCTATTTGCGCCCGCCCGGTCTCAGCACGAATCAGGCTGCTGCGCGCCTCGTTGACATCGATCGCCACCGACTGCCCTTCCTCGAAGGAACGCTCGCGCAGGCGCAAGTTCTCCCGCGCCAGTTCCACCGCCGAATCGAACAGTTGAAACTGCTCGCGAGCCTGGCCGACGCGAAGCCATGCGTTCTCAACCGCATCCTGGATCCCGTTGACGGCTTCGGCCTCGAGCGCGTCCACCTGCGCTTTCTGCGCCCGCGCCGCCCCCACTTTGCTGGCACGGTCTTCGCGGCTGAAGAGCTTGAAATTGACTCCGATACCGGCGATCCAGTCGGGCTCGATCGGCGTCAGGTAGCCGGTGATCAGGTTGTACTGACCAAACGCGAACACCTGCGGCAGGTAGTCTGATTTCGCAACTGCGAGGCCTTGATCGACGGCCTGACCTTTGGACTTGATCAGCGCCAGCGTCGGATTCGCAAGCTCAGCGTCCCGCAGCCAGACCGTAAGCGGATCGATCGGCGAAGTGACGACGAACAGCGGCGTGGTCGGCCGCGGCGCGCTGGTACGGCGCAGCATGCGGGCCAGCGAGGCTTCGGCCGATTCACGCTCCCGCTGCGCCTTGACCAGATCGCGCGCCACTTCGTCGCGTGCAACCTGGGCCGACATTCGCTCGACGACACTGATCTGCCCTTGCGCTTCGAAACTGCGCGAACGGGCGAGCTGGCGGTCGGCCTGTTCCAGCTGATTCTGGCGCAGACTCTCGACGACGGCGGCCAGCCGCAACCCGAAGTAACGAGCAATCAACTGGAAATCGAGTCGCTCCTCAGTCTCCTGCAGCTCAGCCTGAGCGCCCGTAAGCTCGGCTTCGCGCAGCTTCTGGGCTGCGCCGATCTTGCCGCCGGTGAAGATCGGCCAGGTCATCAGCAGCGAGCTGCGCGGGCCGTCGAACTCGTAGTCGTAGGAGTCGATTCCGATCGGCAGCGCACTCAAGTCCAGGTTCTTTCGGCCGTAGACCTGGGTCGCATTCAGCGTGAGCTCGGGAAAGCCCAAGGTCTCAACCGCCTTGACCTCGAACTCCTGGCGGCTGACGTTGGCTTGAGCCGCCTTGAGCTTGTCGGATTCGGCATGCAGCGCGGCGTACGCATCGTCGAAACTCAGGTCTTCGCTGCTGTGTGCCGCCGTAGCCCAGCTACCAAGCATGCCGGCCGCGACGACGACCGCGAGCAGGCCCCGGAACCTGCGGATACGCACGAGCCGCGGCGGGACCGACGGCGCATTCAAGGCAAGTTGCCGTCGGCGCTGGAAATCGAGGGACAGGCGCTCTCCGGGCGGCAGTCGTCATGATCATCGGTTTGCGTCTGGACGTCGTTCACGGTGATCGAACCGCCTGCGATAAGGGTGGAGAGGTTAGCGTATTTGTTGGCCGATGGCTGCAAACTGCGCCGAAGTGCAAGCCTTGCTGCAGTCGCGATCGGCTCGCCGACGATCAACGCGCAACGTCGGCTTCCGTGTTTCCTGCCACGCCCCGGCTGCTGCAGATGAACCCACGATCTGGCGCGGCACCGGATAGGATTACGGCGCCCCCTCAATAGGGCTACTTGCGTAAGTAGGGACACCGCGAACATGGAACGCCCGCCCGTATCTTCCTGGCTGCCGCCGCTTGCTGCCTGTGCCCTGCTAGGCGCCACGCTCGCCGGACTCCTGCCGGGTCACTCGGCCTGGGTGCTCGTCCCAGCCGTACTGGTCCTGATCGGGACCGTGTTCGCGGCCGTGCATCACGCCGAGGTCATCGCACTCAAGCTCGGCGAACCGTTCGGCACCCTGGTCCTGGCGCTGGCAGTGACTCTCATCGAGGGTTCGCTGATCGTGTCGCTGATGCTGTCGGCCGGAGACGATGCGGCCACCCTCGCACGCGACACCGTCTTCGCGACGGTGATGATCGTCTGCAACGGCGTCCTCGGGCTGTGCCTGCTCGCCGGCAGCGTGCGGCACCACGTCGTGAGCTTCCGGCCCGAGGGGACGACCCCGGCCGTCGCGGTGCTTGCGACACTCGCGACGCTCACCCTGGTGCTGCCGCAATTCACGCTGGCCAGCGTGGGGCCAACATACTCGACTGCACAGCTCGTGTTTGCGGGGGTCGTGTCGCTGCTGCTCTACATGGTCTTCGTATTCGTCCAGACCATCCGTCACCGCGACTATTTTCTACCTGACAGTGGCGACACCGCGGACGAGCATGCTGCGCGGCCGAGCGGCCGTGCCGCCTTGCTGAGTCTCGTGCTGCTTCTGATCGCTCTGGTCGGTGTGGTGGGACTGGCCAAGATGCTCGCGCCGACGATCGAGGGCGCCGTCGTCGCGGCGGGCATGCCCCTCGCAGTCGTCGGCATCGCCATTGCCGTGATGGTCCTGCTTCCCGAGACCCTCTCGGCACTGCGTGCGGCACGGCGCGGTCGCCTGCAGACCAGCATGAACCTTGGGCTTGGTTCCGCACTGGCGACCATTGGTCTCACCATCCCGGCGGTGGTGGTCGCTTCGATTGCCGGGGGCCTGCCGCTGGTCCTCGGGCTGCCCCCGACGGAGACGGTGTTGCTTGCCCTGACTCTGCTACTGACCGCGATGACCGTGCTTCCTGGCCGAGCCACGGTACTGCAGGGCGCTCTTCATCTGGTCGTTCTTTTCGTCTTCCTCTTCCTCGCGATGGTCCCATGAGCACGAAGGATCCTCTGCAGTCGTACCGCCAGCCAATGGTGACCGCCACCGGCCTGCTGCTCGGGTTTACGCTCGGCTTCGCGGCCACCTGGGTGCAGACCGACAATCCGCTCGGAACCGTCCAGGCATTCGTGGTCGGCGGGTGCATCCTGACAGGCACGATCGCCATGATCGCGACGCTGTTCCGGATCCTTGATAACGATTACCCACGCGAGGAGGCCGATGCGTACTACGCACGGACCCTCAGGCTTTTCATCTTCGGCATCTGCGTCACGTTCGCAGGCGTTTTCGTGGACATGGCGATCACGTTCGTGACGGGCGGCTCAACCCAATGAGAGAGGTCGTATTCCGACGCGTCGTCAGTCCGCGGCTGCGCTGAGCGCCGCCATTCTCCTCGCGGGCTTCTTCGCGCAGGACACCCAGACCGCAGGCGTCCTCTTCGGGAGCGTGCGCATATTCAGTAGCGCGTCCGAACGTCTGTCGCCGTCATCGAACGTGCTGGTCGTAGGCAACACCATCCAGCGGATCTCGACGGCGCAGATGATCGCCGCGCACACCCACATGGTAATGGCCGACACGCCGCTCGGCACACCGTGCAGCTCTAGAGGCGGCCAGCAGCTATAGCCCAGTACAGGAAGGTCTGCTCCTGGCCGAGGCTGTGTGAAAAGTCCTTGCTAGGTTAGCATCGGGCTGAGTTCCAGCGGAGGCCCTTCATGAGCCGTTTCATCGCTGAAGCCAGCCGGTCCCAAGGCACGTTGCTGCCCGAGTCGATCGACGAATACGTCGCCGAAGATAATCCGGTTCGGGTGATCGAGGCGTTCGTCGAAGCACTCGATCTGTCGGAGCTCGGATTCGCGGGCGTCGAGCCCGCGGTGACCGGCCGGCCGTCCTATCACCCCGCGACGATGCTCAAGATCTACCTGTACGGGTACTTGAACCGCATCCAGTCGACGCGGCGGTTGGAGCAAGAAGCCCGCCGCAACCTCGAACTCATGTGGCTGGTCGGGCGCCTGGCGCCCGACTTCAAGACACTCGCCGACTTCCGTGCCGGGAACACGGCGGCGATCAAGAACGTGTGCCGCGAGTTCATCGTGCTCTGCCGGCGCTGGCAACTGTTCACCGAAGCGACGGTGGCGATCGATGGCAGCAAGTTCAAGGCGGTGAACCACCGCGACCGTAACTTCACCAGCGCCAAGATGAAGACGCGGATGGCACTGATCGAGGAGAGCATCGCCGAGTACCTGATGCACCTCGAGCGCATGGATCGCGAGGAGACGCCCCGCAACCCGCGCAAGGCGGCGCGACTGCAGGATCGGATCGCGACGCTGAAGGACGAGATGGCGCGGCTGAAAGGGTTGAAACGCCGAATGGAGGCTGCGCCCGATGGCCAAGTGTCGCTGACCGATCCTGACGCATGAGGTCACCAACGTGGGCTCGGATCGGGCGCACCTGGTCCAGATGGCCGAAGCGGCGCGCGAAGCGCTCGGAACGAAAGAGCTGACGGCGATCGCCGATCGTGGCTACTACAGCAGCGAGCAGATCAAGGCCTGCGAGGACACGGGCAACACCCCGGTGGTGCCGAAGCCGATCACCTCGAGCAGCGCGGCTGGCAGTCGCTACGAGAAATGGGACTTCACCTATCTGCCGAAGCGCGATGCCTATCGGTGTCCGGCGGGCGAGTATGCGATCCACCGGTTCGCGAGCGAGATGAACGGCCTGATGATCCACAAGTACTGGTCATCGGCCTGTCCGCGCTGCGCACTGCGATCGAAGTGCACCACCAGCGAATACCGGCGCTTGACGCGTTGGGAGCACGAGGCGGTCCTCGAGCGGATGCAGGCGCGGCTGGAGCGCGACCCGGCGCTGATGACTGTACGCAGACGAACGGTGGAGCATCCGTTCGGGACGATCAAAGCCTGGATGGGCGCCACCCACTTCTTGTGTCGACGCTTGCCACGGGTGAGCGCGGAGATGAGCCTGCATGTACTGGCGTACAACATGAAGCGAGTGATGCAGATCATGGGAATCCGGCCGATGATCGAGGCGCTGCGCGCCTGATCGGGCGCGGCTTATTATCTGACCGGAGAGGTACCGCATATCGGCCAGCTGTTAGGCGACTCCCGCGGGGAGTTATTACACAGCCTCGGCCGGTTCCGGCCGGTCAGGTCACGGCCGCAAAGCAGTCATTCACCATTCTGGACGGACTTCGCATTTGGTCCGCGAGACCCGCCTCCGTAGCAACTTCACTTCCTCGAGCATCGCAACGACTGAGCAGTCAGTCGGTCAGCGACCTTTTGCAGTAAACCTTTTTTTGCGCGCACAACTGACTCGCCGCGCCAGCCACGCCTACTCCACCGTCACGCTCTTCGCCAGGTTCCGCGGCTGATCGA
>CAVSUM010000026.1:0-4722 GCA_963731105.1 uncultured Gammaproteobacteria bacterium | reverse complement strand
ACGCCGTAGCCCATGGCGATTCCATTGTTCTGGTCCTGCGCGAGGATCCGCTCGGCACGGGCCAGCGCGATGTGAGCAGCACGCGTGACGCCCACCGAATCCCCGACGGCCGCGTAGCAGGTGAGCAGCATGCTGGGCGAGTTGACGTCCGTCTCCATCAGCATCATCGCCTTCTCGTAGAAGCCAATGGCTTCGTCCAGGCGATGCTGGCGCACGCGCAGGTAGGCCGCGGACTTGTTGACCTCGTACGACTCGGGATCAAGGCGCAGCGCGATGTCGATCTCCGCAGATGCCTCGTCATGACGCCCGTACTGCGAAAGGATCCGTGCCTTGACGGCGTGCGCCTCAGCCAGGTGGGCGTCCAGCGCGAGAGCCCGCTCCGCGGCCGCCATGCCGTCGTCCCCGCGTCGTCCATGGGCGAAATGCATCAGCATCTGGCCGAGCGCCATCAGCGCCCAGGCCTGCGCATAGTCGGGATCGATCTCGGTGGCCCGGCGGCACATGCGAATGCTGGCCTCGGCACGCTTGGGATCCTGCTCGATCCCCGTGGCATAGTTTTGCCGCGCCATCAGGTAGAGGTTGTACGCGTCGACGTTGTCGGTGCCGCGCTGCTCGATGGCCTGCTTCTCCTCCGGCAACAGCTTGAGCCGGAGTGCCTTGACGATCGCCTCGGAGATCTCGTCCTGCAGCGCGAAGATGTCGTTCAGGTCGCGGTCGTAGCGCTCGGCCCAGATCTGTCCGCCGCTGTCGCCCTCGATCAACTGCGCCGTGATGCGCACGCGGCCGCCCGCCTTGCGGACGCTGCCCTCGAGTACGTGGCTGACCTTCAGTTGTCGCGCAACCTGCGCCACGTCGAGGCTCTTGCCCTTGAACGTGAACGCCGTGTTGCGCGCCACGACGAACAGCGCCGAGACCTTGTTCAGGTCGGTGATGATGTCTTCGCTGATGCCGTCGCTGAAGTACTCCTGCTCCGCATCGCCGCTCATGTTGGCGAACGGCAGCACGCAGATCCCGATGCGGCTGGCGGCCGCCGGCGCGGCGGAACGTGCCGACCCGGGCGTCGCAGTCGAGGCGCTGGATCCGCCCTGGCGAACGATCATTGCGCTCAACGCCCGCAGCAGCGCCTGGAACGGCGGGCTCTGGGCATCCTCGCCCCAATGGTCGAGGTCGGTCGTGTGAATCGCGCGCACGTCCATCGGCAGGTTGGCCCCGTCGAAACGAACGGGAACCAGCGTGCCTCGATCCGCCGCCTCGCGCGCCTCACCGCGCACCCAACGTGACGCCACCGAAGTCGGCGTCCAGATCACCACCACGGCTTTGGCGGCCTTGAGTTCCGCCTCGATCTGGTCGTCGAACTGCTGTCCGGCGTCGATGGCCGGGTCCCACCAGACCGACCAGCCCTGCGCCTCGATCGCCGCGACCAGTGGCGCGACGCGCGCCTTGTCGCTGCGGGCGTAGGAAACGAAGACGTCGGCCATGAACTCTGGACCTTAGCGCGAGGCAGGATTCGCGAAGACTACCTTGTTCCGCCTCTGCAGCGGAGAACTGCCGGCAGACTCGACAAGATCGAGGATCCGATGACAAATAGTCCCTTCAGGTTCTATTTCGCACTTAGAGCCCAGGAGTTCTAATGCCAAGCTGCCATCGACGGCGCGTGCAACGGAGAGGCGAAATCCAGTGACGGATCCCGATACCATCCCGCTGCCAAGCCCCGAGCCGCTGCCGGAACCCGAAATGTTGCGACGCGCGCAGGACTTCCATGCCCTGATGCAGCGCCGCCGCACCGTCCGCGACTTCGACCCCCGTCCGGTCCCGCGTGAAGTGATCGCCGCCTGCATCGCGGCCGCCGGCACCGCCCCGAGCGGCGCGAACCAGCAGCCGTGGCATTTCGTTGCCGTGTCCGACCCGGACGTGAAGCGCCGCATCCGCCTCGCGGCCGAGGCCGAGGAGCGCGAGTTCTACGAGCGCCGGGCGCCCGAGGAATGGCTCGACGCGCTGCGCCCGATCGGCACCGACTGGCACAAGCCGTTCCTCGAGACCGCGCCCTGGCTGATCGCGATCTTCGTGCAGAAGTGGGGACGCGCCGCGGACGGCAGCAAGGTCAAGCACTACTACCCGGCCGAATCGGTCGGCATCGCGACCGGCCTGCTGATCACGGCGCTGCACACGGCCGGGCTGGCCACGTTGACCCACACGCCGAGCCCGATGGGGTTCCTGAACGAGATCCTCGGTCGTCCGGCGGATGCCGAGCGGCCGTTCCTGCTACTCGTGGTCGGGCATCCGGCGGCGGATGCGCGGGTGCCGGCGATCGAGCGGAAAGAGCCCGCGGCTATCGTGACGTGGATCGAGGGTGGGTAATTCGATGGCAAGCACCGTCAACTCCAAGGGCCGGGTCACGATTCCGAAGAAGGTGCGGGATCGACTCGGGATTCGAGCCGGATCCACCGTGGCCTTCGACCTCAACGATTCCGGCGAGGTCGTGTTGCGGTGCGTGGCTCAGGCTGACGGGCAGCCTGCGTCTGTACCTGCGAGCCGATTCGCCAAGCTCCGCGGGCGGGCCACGGTGAAAATGCGGACCGAGGAGATCCTGGCGCTCACGCGTTGATCAGTCCCGATCCCGATCCGCAAGACCAAGCTCGCGCTCCACCTGCTCGAGCGGGATCAACCGCTCACGACCCTCGGCCACCCGCTTCGCAACCTGCTGCGCGGCGTAAAGGTCCTCGAGATCTTCGATGTGATTCTCGAGCGCCTGCTTGACGTAGAACGACTTGCTGCGGCCCGTCAGGCGCGCGAGGCGTTCCAGGCGGGCCGCGAGGTCGTCATCGAGGCGAATCGAGAGCGGGTGCGCCATGGCGGTCGTCCGGTGAGCCTCTGGTTAGTGCAAGGCTAGCATCGCGCTACATGTAGTGCACGTTCCCGCGACGGACCTGCGTCTCCCTCTTCTGTAACAGTCAAGCGGCCCCCCGCCCGCCCCGGTAAACTGGGCAAACTTATGTCTACGCCACTCAACGGTAACCCGCTGATGCAAAACGATTCTCCGGTCCGCGCGGAACACGCGCCGATCAACTGGGTCACGACCATCCTGTTCACGGCCACGCCGCTCGCGGCGCTGGTGCTCGTGCCCTGGTATGGCTTCAGCCACGGCTACAGCCTCGCGGCGTGGCTGAGCCTCGCGTTCTTCCTCTGGGCCTGCGGCATCTCGATCACGGCGGGCTACCACCGGCTGTGGTCGCATCGCGCCTACCAGGCGCACTGGTCCGTGCGCCTGTTCTTCGCGCTGTTCGGCGCGATGGCGCTGCAGAACAGCATCCTGATCTGGGGCTCGCAGCACCGCACGCACCACCGCTTCGTCGACGACGTCGACAAGGATCCCTACAGCGCCAAGCGGGGCTTCTGGTTCTCGCACATGGGCTGGATCCTGCGCAATTACCCGAGCGGCGCGAACGATTTCACGAACGCGAAGGACCTCGAGCGCGACCCGATCGTGATGTTCCAGCACCGCTTCTACCTGCCGCTGACGCTGGCGATGAACATCGTCCTGCCGCTCGCGCTGGGCTGGGCGGTCGGCGACGTCTGGGGCGTGTTCCTGCTGGGCGGCCTGCTGCGCCTCGTCGTGAACCACCACTTCACCTGGTTCATCAACTCGCTCGCGCACATGTGGGGCTCGCAGCCCTACACCGACGAGAACACCGCGCGCGACAACCCGGTGCTGGCGTTCCTGACGTACGGCGAGGGTTATCACAACTTCCACCACATCTTCCAGAACGACTACCGCAATGGCGTGAGGTGGTGGCACTTCGACCCGACCAAGTGGCTGATCGCGTTCATGTCGTGGGTGGGCCTGGCGAGCAACCTCAAGCGGGTGCCGGATCTGTGGATCCAGCGCGCGCAGCTCGCGATGCAGTTCAAGCGGATGGAAGCGGCGCTGGAGACGAAGCGCGGCCGGTTCGGCGACGAGCAGGTCGAGCGGTTGAAGACGCGCGTTGCCGAAGAATATGCGGCGTTCAAGAAGGCGCTCGACGAATGGGCTCTGGTCCGCGACCAATGGGTCGCCGACCGCAAGCAGCGGCTGCTGCAGAAGTGGGAAGAGACCACCTTCCGGCTGCGCCTCAAGCAGATCGAGCAGGGGCTCGGCTGGGCCGTCGGCGACGTCTGGGGCGTGTTCCTTCTGGGCGGCCTGTTGCGCCTCGTCGTGAACCACCACTTCACGTGGTTCATCAACTCGCTCGCGCACATGTGGGGCTCGCAGCCTTACACCGACGAGAACACCGCGCGCGACAACCCGGTGCTGGCGTTCCTTACCTACGGCGAGGGTTATCACAACTTCCACCACATCTTCCAGAACGACTACCGCAACGGCGTGCGGTGGTGGCACTTCGACCCAACCAAGTGGCTGATCGCCTTCATGTCGTGGGTGGGCCTGGCCAACAACCTCAAGCGGGTGCCGGATCTCTGGATCCAGCGCGCGCAGCTCGCAATGCAGTTCAAGCGGATGGAAGCGGCGCTGGAGACGAAGCGCGCCCGATTCGGCGATGAGCAGGTCGAGCGGCTCAAGACTCGCGTTGCCGAAGAATATGCGGCGTTCAAGAAGGCGCTCGACGAATGGGCTCTGGTCCGCGACCAGTGGGTGGCCGATCGCAAACAGCGCCTGCTGCAGAAGTGGGAAGAGACGACCTTCCGGCTGCGCCTCAAGCAGATCGAGCAGGGGCTCAGGATCCAGCG
>CAVSUM010000025.1:0-10099 GCA_963731105.1 uncultured Gammaproteobacteria bacterium | reverse complement strand
TCGACGCGCGATCCACGGCTGCTCGAGCCTGCCGTGGCGCTGCAGGAGGGCCGCATCGCAGTGGCCGAGGCCCTGCTGCGCGAACACCTGCGCCAGCACCCGACCGACGTCGCGGCCCTGCGCATGCTCGCCGAGGTCGCCGGGCGACTCGGACGTTATGCCGACGCCGAACTGCTCCTCAACCGATGCGTGGAACTCGCGCCGAGCTTCCTCCCGGCGCGGCACAACCTGGCACTGGTGCTGACGCGGCAGGGACGTGCCGCAGACGCGCTCGCGCAGGCGCGCCAGCTGCTCGACCGCGAGCCGCGCAACGCCGGCTTCCGCAACCTGATGGCGGCGATCCAGAGCCAGCTCGGTGAGTACGACGAGTCGATCCGCCTCTACGCCGGCGTGCTCGCGGACTATCCGCAGCAACCCAAGGTCTGGATGAGCTACGGCCATGGCCTCAAGACCGCCGGCCGCACCGACGAGGCGATCGAGGCTTACCGCAAGGCGACCAGCATTGCGCCGCAACTGGGCGAAGCGTGGTGGAGCCTCGCCAACCTCAAGACGTTCCGCTTCGCCGCGGCCGACCTCGCCACGATGCAGCGCCAGCTCGCCCGCACCGACCTGGCGCACGACGACCGGTTCCACCTGCACTTTGCGCTCGGCAAGGCACTCGAGGACGCGCAGCAATTCGAGGACTCGTTCCGGCATTACGCCGAGGCCAACCGCTTGCGCCGCGAGTCGATCCGTTACGACGCCGACGAGACCACGGCGGCGGTGCAGCGCTCCAAGGCGATTCTCTCCAGCGAATTCTTCGCCGCCCGACGCAACGTCGGCTGCCCTGCCCCGGACCCGATCTTCATCATCGGCCTGCCACGCTCGGGCTCGACCCTGCTCGAGCAGATCCTGTCGAGCCATTCGCAGGTCGAAGGCACCATGGAACTGCCGGACCTCCCGGCCATGGTGTACGGTCTCATGGCCAGCGACGGCGGCGGCGCCCCGGCGCGACCGGACCGCAGCCGCTATCCCTGGCGTGCTCGCCGAGCTCGATCAAGACCGCCTGCGTGCGCTCGGTGAGGAATACCTCGAGCGCACGCGCATCCAGCGCAAGACCGCTGCCCCCTATTTCATCGACAAGCTGCCGAACAACTGGCAGCACGTCGGCCTGATCCACCTGATCCTGCCGCGCGCGAAGATCGTCGACGCACGGCGGCACCCGCTCAGCTGCGGCTTCTCGGTGTTCAAGCAGCACTTCGCCCGCGGCCAGGCGTTCAGCTTCAGCCTCGACGAGATCGGCCGCTATTACCGGGACTATGTCGAGCTGCTGGCGCATTTCGACGCCGTGCTGCCGGGGCGCGTGCACCGGGTGCACTACGAAGCGATGGTGGCCGATACCGAAACGGAAGTCCGCCGCCTGCTCGACTACTGCGGACTGCCGTTCGAGGAGGCCTGCCTGCGCTTCCACGAAAACGAGCGCGCCGTGCGCACGCCGAGCGCCGAGCAGGTGCGGCAGCCGATCTACCGCGACGCGCTGGAGCAATGGCGGCACTACGAGCGCTGGCTCGGGCCGCTGCAGGACGCACTGGGGCCTGGTACGCAATCTCAACTACAAGGGGCATCACTGATGACACGCAGCAAACGCCGGAAGATGCAGCGCACGGGCGCGACGAGTGGAATGCGCCGGGTCGCGCACGGGGTGCCGCTGGCTTCGGCCGCGCTGCTCGCCGCCATGTCGACCGCCTACGGCCAGACCGCCTCGACCGGCGGCCTCGAGGAGATCGTGGTCACGGCGCAGAAACGCCAGGAAAGCCTGCAGGACGTGCCGCTGGCGGTGCAGGCCTTCAGCACGGCACGCCTCGATGAACTAAACGTGCAGAAGTTCGAAGACTTCGTGAGGTTCCTGCCCAGCGTCTCAATCGACGGCGGCGGACCGGGCAACGCGAACATCTACATGCGCGGCGTCGTGAGCGGCGGCGACGGCAATCACTCGGCCTCGCTGCCGAGCGTCGGCATCTACCTCGACGAGCAACCGATCACCACGATCGGCGGTGCCCTCGACGTGCACATGTACGACATCGCGCGCGTCGAGGCGCTGGCGGGGCCGCAGGGCACGCTGTTCGGCGCCAGCTCGCAGTCGGGCACCATCCGCATCATCACCAACAAGCCCGACCCGACCGGATTCGACGCCGGCTACGGCGTGGAGCTCAACACCGTCAGCGGCGGCAGCGAAGGCTACCTGGGCGAGGGTTTCGTCAACATCCCGCTGAACGAGCGCACGGCGATTCGCCTCGTCGGCTGGGCGCGGCGCGACGGCGGCTTCGTCGACAACATCCCCTACACCCGGCCATATCCGTCGTCGGGCATCGTCCCCGATAACTCGAAGCTCGTCGAGGACGACTACAACGACGCCGACACCTACGGCGCGCGTGCGGCGCTGCGATTCGACATCAACGACAGCTGGACCGTGACACCGACGGTGATGGGCCAGGTGCAGAAGGTCAACGGCGACTTCGTCTACGACCGCACGCTGGGCGAGATCAAGGTCTCCGAAGTGCGGCCGGACTACGTCGAGGACCGGTGGATGCAGGGCGCGCTGACGGTCGAGGGCAAGATCGCGAACTTCGACCTGGTCTATGCCGGCGCCTACATGTTCCGCGACGTCGACAGCGCCTACGACTACTCCGAATACTCCTACTGGTACGACGAGTGCTGTTCGTATGGCAATTACTGGCTCGACAATGACGGTAATCCGATCGACATCTCCCAATATGTGCAGTCGCAGAACAACTTCACGCGCGTGACACAGGAGGTCCGCCTGGTATCGCCGTCCGAAGAGCGTTTCCGCTACACGGTGGGCGCGTTCTTCCAGCGCTCCACGCACAGCATCGAGGAACGCTACCTGATCGACGATCTCGACGACACGATCGAGGTCACGGGCTGGCCCGACACGCTCTGGCTGACCCAGCAGGACCGCACCGACGAGGACACGGCGATCTTCGGCCAGGCGGACTTCGACCTCACCGACCAGCTGACCCTGACCGCGGGCCTGCGCTATTTCTGGGTCGACAATTCGCTGAAGGGCTTCTGGGGCTACAGCGAGAACTGGAGTTCACGCACCGGCGAGGCCGCCTGCACGCTGCGCGAGCCGTTCGGTCCGGCCGGTCCGAACTACGAAGACGCACCCTGCCTCAACCTCGACAAGGGAACGAAGGAAGACGACTACTCGATCAAGCTGAGTGCGTCCTACAAGCTGACCGAGGACAAGCTGATCTACGCGACGTATGCCGAGGGTTTCCGCCCAGGCGGCAACAACCGTCGCGGCACGCTGCCGCCCTACCTCTCCGATTGGCTGAACAGCTACGAGCTCGGCTGGAAAACTGCCTGGGGCGGCAACCGCCTGCTGTTCAACGGCGCCGTGTTCTACCAGGAGTGGCAGGACTTCCAGTTCCCGATCCTCGGCCAGAACGGCCTCACCGAGATCAAGAATGCCGCGCAGGCCGAGATCTGGGGTATCGAGGCAGACATCGCGTGGCAGCCCACCGACCAGTTCAATCTGACCGCGGGCGTGTCGTTCCTGAGCTCGGAGCTCGCCGATCCGTACTGCGGCTACACGTACCCCGGCACCAGCACGCCGGTCGCCCAGCAGCCGTGCCCGGTGTTCGACGACGACGGCAACCCGACCGGCGAGTTCCAGGATCCCGAGGCGCCCAAGGGCCAGGCGCTGCCCTACACGCCGGAGTTCAAGGGCAACATCACGGCACGCTACGAGTTTCCGGTCATGACTTACGCCAGTCATGTGCGTGGCGCACTGGTGTACGTGGGCGAACGTGAATCGTCGCTGCTCACTTACGACCGCGAGGTGCTGGGCAAGCTTCCTGCCTACACCACGCTGGATCTCGCGGCCGGCGTCGGCAAGGACAACTGGACTGCCGAGCTGTACATCGCCAACGCGTTCGACGAGCGGGGCGAAAGCAGCCGCGGCGTGGAATGCGTGACGGCGGTCTGCGGCGCGCAGGTGTACTCCTACATCATCTACCCGCGCATCATCGGCCTGCGCTTCTCGCAGGAGTTCTGACCCGATCGCGCAACTGACGGGGCCGGGGTGCAGCGCGCCCCGGCCCTTTTCTTTGGTTCTTGTCCGAGCGGACAGCCCCCGTCGCACCGGCGATTGCGGGCCGGTCGTAACTGGTATATTTTCTATACCGTGTTCGAGTTCGACGACCCAAAGAGCCGTGCCAATGCGAAGACGCATGGGATCGACTTCATCCAGGCTCAAGAACTCTGGAGCGACCCGTACCTGATCGAGATTCCGGCCATGACCGTCGATGAGCCGCGATACCTGGTGATCGGACGCATCGGTGCGAAGCACTGGTCGGCGGTGATCACATACCGCAGTGAAAGCATCCGGATCATTTCCGTTCGGCGGTCTCGTCCTGAAGAGGTGGCCCTGTATGAAGGCTAAGAAATTTGATGCCGACTTCGATAGCGGCAAGAACGTCACCGCCAGCCTGGATCTCTCCAGGGCGCGCAGGCCCCTGCAGGAGCAGAAGCGGGTCAACGTCGATTTCCCGACCTGGATGATCGAGTCGCTGGACAGGGAAGCCGGGCGCCTCGGTGTAACGCGTCAGTCAAT
Source organism: uncultured Gammaproteobacteria bacterium (assembly GCA_963731105.1). Classification (GTDB taxonomy): domain Bacteria; phylum Pseudomonadota; class Gammaproteobacteria; order Steroidobacterales; family Steroidobacteraceae; genus RPQJ01. The sequence goes on along the minus strand of CAVSUM010000025.1, from coordinate 5,481 downwards.
CATCAAGGTCTGGCTGGCCGAGCGCCTTGAGCAAGCGGCACAGAACCAGTAATAGAGTTCGCGGCCATGACCCGCTCCGTGCTTGCCGAGATCGACCGCTACCGGCCGGACACGCCGCTGGATGAGGCCTGCACGCCCCCGGCCTCGTGGTACGTCGACCCGCGCATCCTCGAGCTCGAACTCGACACCACGTTCGCCGCGACCTGGCAGTACGCCTGCCGCCTCGACCAGGTGCGCGAGCCCGGCCAGTTCGTCACCTTCGAGCTCGCGGGCGAGCCGCTGCTGGTGGTGTGCGGCAGCGACGGCGTCGTGCGCGGCTTCTTCAACGTCTGCCGGCATCATGCCGCGGCCGTGGTCGAGCAGCCGCACGGCTGCCTGAAGCGCCTGCAGTGCCCGTACCACGGCTGGACCTACACGCTCGAAGGCGCGCTCAAGGCGGCGCCGGCGTTTGAGGGCGTGCGCAATTTCGATCCGGCCGACCACAGCCTGGTGCCGGTCGCCACCACCGTGTGGGAGAACTGGGTGTTCGTGCGCCTCGCGGGCGAAGGCTCATCGCTCGAGGAGTCCCTCGGCTCCGAGGTGGTGGCGCAGGTGCGCGGCCTCGGCCTCGCCAACCTGCACTGGTTCGAGCGCAAGCACTACGTCTTCGACTGCAACTGGAAGGTGTTCGTCGACAACTACCTCGACGGCGGCTACCACGTGCCGTACCTGCACGAAGGCCTCGGCAGCGTGCTCGACTACCACAAGTACACCATCGAGAACGGCCGCCGCCATTGCCTGCAGTCGAGCCCGATGGTGACGCGCGGCGCCGAGGTGGCGACCGGTGCGGTGCGCAAGGGCGAGCGCGCCCTGTACTACTGGTTCTATCCGAACTTCATGGTCAACTGGTACGAGGGCGTGATGGACACGAACCTCGTCTACCCGCGCGGCGTGCACCAGACCGAGGTGATCTTCGACTTCTGGTTCGCCGACGTGTCGGACGAGGCCCGCGCCTTCAACCGCGCCTCGATCGACATCGCCAACCGCGTGCAGGACGAGGACGAGGGCATCTGCCGCTCCGTGCAGCGCGGCCTGCGCTCGCGTGCTTACGACACCGGCCGCCTGTCGGTGCGGCGCGAGGCGGGCGAGCAGCTGTTCCACCAGCTGCTGCACGCGGACCTGAAGGCAGGCGCCCTGCGCGGCTGATGCCATGACCGACCTGCACCAGCTGAAGCGCACGCCGTTCCATGCGCGCACCGCCGCGCTCTGCCTGCCGCAGAACTGGCGGCGCTGGGCCGGGCACATTGCCGTCGGTTCCTACGACCTCGGCGTCGAGCGCGAATACTGGGCGATCCGCAACCACGCGGCGCTGATCGACGTCTCGCCGCTGATGAAGTACCTGGTCGAGGGCCCCGACGCCGCGCGCCTGCTCGATCGCGTCACGCCGCGCAACATCGCAAGACTCGCCGTCGGACAGGTGTACTACACCGGCTGGTGCGACGACGAAGGCAAGCTGCTCGACGACGGCACGGTGACGCGCCTCGGCGAGCAGAGCTTCCGCCTCACCTCGGCCGAACCGACGCTGCGCTGGCTGCACATGAACGCGGTCGGCATGGACGTGACCGTCACCGAGCGCACTGAGCAGGTGGCCGCGCTCTCGCTGCAGGGACCGAAGTCGCGCGCGGTGCTCAATCGCTGCTGCGAGACGCCGGTGGACGACATCAAGTTCTTCCGCATGGCACCGAACGTGCTCGCCGGCAAGCCCGTGACCATCTCGCGCACCGGCTACACCGGCGACCTCGGCTACGAAATCTGGCTGGACGCGGCGGATGCCCTGCCCGTCTGGGATGCGCTGATCGAGCGCGGCAACGATTTCGGCATCGCGCCCTGCGGCATCCTCGCGATGGACATGGCGCGCGTCGAGGCCGGACTCTTCATGCTCGACGTCGACTACACCGCGGCCAACCACGCGTGGATCCCGGGGCAGAAATCGTCGCCGTACGAAATGGGTCTCGGCTGGACTGTGGCGCTCGAAAAGCCCGGCTATTTCGTCGGCCGGCGCGCGCTCGAACGCGAGGCCCGCGAAGGCTCGGCCTGGAAGATGGTCGGCCTCGAAGTCGACTGGGAAGGTCTCGAGCGCGTGTTCGGCGACGCCGGGCTGCCGCCGCAGATCCCGGCCATGGCGGTGCGCGCCAGCCTGCCGGTGCGCAAGGACGGCCGGCAGGTGGGTTACGTGTCGACCAGCACGTGGTCGCCGGTGCTCAAGAAATACATTGCGCTGGTGCACCTGCAGCGGCCGCATTACGAGCCGGGCACGCGCGTCGAGCTGGAGATCACCGTCGAGCACTCACCGCCGGTACGCGCCGGCGACCGTGGTCGCGCTGCCGTTCTACGACCCCGAGTGGAAGCGCAAGTGACCGCCGGCCGCTACGACGCGATCATCATCGGCGCGGGCCACAACGGCCTGATCGCCGGGGCCTATCTCGCGCGGGCCGGCAAGAAGGTGCTGGTGCTCGAACGCCGCGACGTGGTGGGCGGTGCCGCGGTCACCGAGGAGATCTTCCCCGGCTACCGGTTCACCGAGTTCTCGTACGTGGTGAGCCTGCTGCGGCCGGAGATCATCCGCGACCTCGAGCTGCCGAAGCACGGCCTCAAGATCCTGCCGCTGCCCTCCACGGTGACGCCGCTCGACAACGGCGACTACCTCGCCGGCTGGGACGACCACGATCTCACCCGTCGCGAGATCTACCGTCATTCACCGCGCGACGCCGAGGCCGCCGACGAGTACTCGCGCGTCATGGCGCGCGCCGCCAAGGCGATCAAGCCGGTGCTGGGCCTCGTGCCGCCGGACCCGTCGTCGCTCAGCTGGCGCGACCTGCGCGGGCTGCTCAAGCTCGGCCGGCTACGGCGCGAGCCTGAGCGAGCGCGAGATCTACCGCATCGCCAAGCTGGTGACGCAGTCCTCGGCCGACCTGCTCGACGAGTGGTTCGAGTTCGACCCGCTGAAGGGCACCAAGTCCGCGAGCGGCATCATCGGCACCTTCCTCGGGCCGCGCTCGCCCGGCACGGCCTACGTGCTGCTGCACCACTACATGGGCGAGATCGATGGCGCGTTCCGTGCCTGGGGCTTCGCCAAGAACGGCACCGGCGGCGTGACGGCGGCGATCGCCAGTTCCGCACGCGCCCTTGGCGTCGAGATCCGCACCGGCGCGTCGGTGAAGCAGGTGGTGGTGCGCGGTGGCCGCGCCTGCGGCGTGGCCCTCGAGAACGGCGACGAGTTCGAGGCCAAAGGTGGTGATGTCCGCCGCCGACCCGAAGCGCACCTTCCTGCAGTTCGTCGACGCGCAGCACCTGCCGGGCGAGCTGGTGACGGCGGTGCAGGGCTTCCGGGTGCGCGGCTCGTCGGGCAAGGTGAACATCGCGCTCTCCGAGCTGCCGCAGTTCACCTGCCTGCCCGGCGAGGGTCCGCTGCATCGCGGCGCGATCTCGATCAGCCCGAGCATCGACTACATCGAGCGCGCCTACGACGAGGCCAAGTACGGCCAGTTCTCCACCAACCCGTACATCGACATGGTCATCCCGTCGGTGATCGACCGCGACATGGCGCCGCCGGGGCACCACGTGATGTCGTGCTTCGTGCAGTACGCGCCGTACGACCTCGAGGGCGGCTGGGACGACGCGAAGCGCGAGGCGTTCGGCGAGACGGTGATCCGCACCATCGAGCGCTACGCGCCGAACATCCGCCGCGCCATCGTCGGCAAGCAGGTGATCACGCCGAAGGACATCGAGCGCATCGCCGGCATCACCGGTGGCAACATCTTCCACGGCGAACTGCTGCTGCACCAGCTGTTCTTCCTGCGCCCAGCACCGCAGTGGGCCGACTTCCGCACGCCGCTGTCGGGCTACTACTTCGGTGCCTCGGGCGCGCATCCGGGCGGCGGCGTGATGGGCGCCGCGGGCAAGCTCGCGGCGCACGAGATCCTGAAGGACTGGCGATGAGCACCCGCACGAGCGCAGTTCGACGTCATCGTGGTCGGCGCCGGCCACAACGGCCTCGTCACCGCCGCCTATCTCGCCAGGGCCGGCCGCAAGGTGCTGGTGCTCGAACGTGCCGCGACGCCCGGTGGCCAGCTGGCCGCGGGCCGGCTGCCGGCGGGATTCGACGGACCTGCGCTGCATGCGGGCGGCCAGTTCCGGCCGGACATCGTGCGCGACCTCGACCTCGCGCGGCACGGGCTCACGACCGCCGATGCGGCCGACGCACCGTATGTTGCGCTGCTGCCGGGACGGCGACACGCTGCGGCTCAGCTCGCGTCCCGGGCGATGCCGCGACGCTCGAATGCGATCCGGCGCCTGTCGCCGCGCGACGCGGCGCGCTGGCCCGAGTTCCTGGCGTTCATGAACGCGGCGACGGCTTCATCGATGCCGCGTATCGCACGCCCATGCCGCGCATGGAACGCAGCGAGATGCTGGCCAACGGCCTGCCGCTCGCCTCGCTGCTGTGGAAGCTGCGGCGCCTGGGCAGGCGCGACCTGTTCCGCGTGATCCGCAGCCTGTCGATGTCGGCGCAGGAATTCACCGACGACTGGTTCGAGGCCGAGCCGCTCAAGGCCGCACTCGGGGCACTGGCCGTGCATGGCATGACGCTCGGTGCCTATTCGGCCGGCACGGGCTACACGCTGCTGCACAACTGGCTGAACCGTGGCGGGCTGGCGCAGCCGCACACCGCGGGCACCGCGATCACCAGCCGCGCTGGTGGCCGCGCTGCAGGGCGCCGGCGGCGAACTGCGCACCTCGATCACGGTGGCTCGCATACTCGTCGACCAGCAACGGACGACTGGCGTGCGGCTCGCGAGCGGTGAGGAAATTCATGCGGCGCGGGTCGTGTCGGCGGCGGAGTTGCGCCACACATTACTCGGCCTGGTGGGCGCACCCGAACTGCCGCCCGACTACGTCTGGCAGGCACAGTCGATCAAGCTGCGCGGCTCAGTCGCCAAAGTGCACCTGCTCACCGACGGCAACCACGGCCTGCCCGACGGCACGCTGGTCGTGGCACCAACGTTGCGCTACCTGGAGCGCGCCTATGACGCCGCGAAGTACGGTGCGATCTCCGAGCAGCCGTATCTCGAGGTGACCACCAGCGGCAACACCGTGGCGATCCACTTCCAGTTCGCGGCGTACGCGCTGCGCCAGGGGACTGGCAGGACGGCGCGGGCCTCGCTCGAGCAGCGTGCGATCGACACCCTGGCGCTGTACGCCCCGGCCCTGAAGAACAGCGTCCGCGCGGTGCACTCGATCACGCCGCTCGACCTCGAGCAGCAGTGGGGACTCACCGAGGGCGACCTGAACCACGGCCAGCTGATCCTCGACCAGGCACTGTTCATGCGCCCGATGCCGGGCTGGTCGGATCACCGCACGCCGGTGGACGGCCTGTACCTGTGCGGCGGCGGTATGCACGGTGGCGGCGGCATCAGCGGCGCGAGCGGTCGCAACGCGGCGCGC
>CAVSUM010000024.1:0-212809 GCA_963731105.1 uncultured Gammaproteobacteria bacterium | reverse complement strand
CCGTGCTGGGCCTGGTGCCGCCGGATCCTTCATCACTGAGCTGGCGCGACCTGCGCGGGCTGCTCAGGCTCGGCCGGTACGGCGCGAGCCTGAGCGAGCGCGAGATCTACCGCATCGCCAAGCTGGTGACGCAGTCCTCGGCCGACCTGCTCGACGAGTGGTTCGAGTTCGACCCGCTGAAGGGCACCAAGTCCGCGAGCGGCATCATCGGCACCTTCCTCGGGCCGCGCTCGCCCGGCACGGCCTACGTGCTGCTGCACCACTACATGGGCGAGATCGATGGCGCGTTCCGTGCCTGGGGCTTCGCCAAGAACGGCACCGGCGGCGTGACGGCGGCGATCGCCAGTTCCGCACGCGCCCTTGGCGTCGAGATCCGTACCGGCGCGTCGGTGAAGCAGGTGGTGGTGCGCGGTGGCCGCGCCTGCGGCGTAGCCCTCGAGAACGGCGACGAGTTCGAGGCCAAAGTGGTGATGTCCGCCGCCGACCCGAAACGCACCTTCCTGCAGTTCGTCGACGCGCAGCACCTGCCGGGCGAGCTGGTGACGGCGGTGCAGGGCTTCCGGGTGCGCGGCTCGTCGGGCAAGGTGAACATCGCACTCTCCGAGCTGCCGCAGTTCACCTGCCTGCCCGGCGAGGGCCCGCTGCATCGCGGCGCGATCTCCATCAGCCCGAGCATCGACTACATCGAGCGCGCTTACGACGAAGCCAAGTACGGCCAGTTCTCCACCAACCCGTACATCGACATGGTCATCCCGTCGGTGATCGATCGCGACATGGCGCCGCCGGGGCACCACGTGATGTCGTGCTTCGTGCAGTACGCGCCGTACGACCTCGAGGGCGGCTGGGACGACGCGAAGCGCGAGGCGTTCGGCGAGACCGTGATCGACACGATCGAGCGCTACGCGCCGAACATCCGCCGCGCCATCGTCGGCAAGCAGGTGATCACGCCCAAGGACATCGAGCGCATCGCCGGCATCACCGGTGGCAACATCTTCCACGGCGAACTGCTGCTGCACCAGCTGTTCTTCCTGCGCCCAGCACCGCAGTGGGCCGACTTCCGCACGCCGCTGTCGGGCTACTACTTCGGTGCCTCGGGCGCGCACCCGGGCGGCGGCGTGATGGGCGCCGCGGGCAAGCTTGCGGCGCACGAGATCCTGAAGGATTGGCGATGAGCGCCACGCCGAAGCAGTTCGACGTCATCGTGGTCGGCGCTGGCCACAACGGCCTCGTCACCGCCGCCTATCTCGCCAGGGCCGGCCGCAAGGTGCTGGTGCTCGAACGTGCGGCGACCCCGGGCGGCCAGCTGGCCGCGAGCCGGCTGCCGGCAGGGTTCGACGGGCCCGCACTGCATGCGGGCGGCCAGCTCCGGCCGGACATCGTGCGCGACCTCGACCTCGCGCGGCACGGGCTCACGACCGCCGATGCGGCCGACGCACCGTATATTGCGCTGCTGCCGGGAGGCGACACGCTGCGGCTCAGCTCGCGCCCGGGCGATGCCGCGACGATCGAATCGATCCGGCGCCTGTCGCCACGCGACGCGGCGCGCTGGCCTGAGTTCCTGGCGTTCATGAACGCAGCGACCGGCTTCATCGATGCCGCGTATCACACGCCCATGCCGCGCATGGAGCGCAGCGAGATGCTGGCCAACGGCCTGCCGCTCGCCTCGCTGCTGTGGAAGCTGCGGCGCCTGGGGCGGCGCGACCTGTTCCGCGTCGTCCGCAGCCTGTCGATGTCGGCGCAGGAATTCACCGACGAATGGTTCGAGGCCGAGCCGCTCAAGGCCGCACTCGGGGCACTGGCCGTGCATGGCATGACGCTCGGTGCCTTTTCGGCCGGCACGGGCTACACGCTGCTGCACAACTGGCTGAACCGTGGCGGGCTGGCGCAGCCGCACACCGCGGGCACCGCGATCACAGCCGCGCTGGTGGCCGCGCTGCAGGGCGCCGGCGGCGAACTGCGCACCTCGACTCCGGTGGCTCGCATACTCGTCGACCAGCAAAGGACGACTGGCGTGCGGCTCGCGAGCGGTGAGGAAATTCATGCGGCGCGGGTCGTGTCGGCGGCGGAGTTGCGCCACACATTACTCGGCCTGGTGGGCGCACCCGAACTGCCGCCCGACTACGTCTGGCAGGCACGGTCGATCAAGCTGCGCGGGTCAGTCGCCAAAGTGCACCTGCTCACCGACGGCAGCCACGGCTTGCCCGACGGCACGCTGGTCGTGGCACCAACGTTGCGCTACCTGGAGCGCGCCTATGACGCCGCGAAGTACGGTGCGATCTCCGAGCAGCCGTATCTCGAGGTGACCACCAGCGGCAACACCGTGGCGATCCACTTCCAGTTCGCGGCTTACGCGCTGCGCCAAGGGGACTGGCAGGCCGCGCGAGCCTCGCTCGAGCAGCGTGCGATCGAGACCCTGGCACAGTACGCCCCGACCCTGAAGAACAGCGTCCGCGCGGTGCACTCGATCACGCCGCTCGACCTTGAGCAGCAGTGGGGACTCACCGAGGGCGACCTGAACCACGGCCAGCTGATCCTCGACCAGGCACTGTTCATGCGCCCGATGCCGGGCTGGTCGGATCACCGCACGCCGGTGGACGGCCTGTACCTGTGCGGCGGCGGTACGCACGGCGGCGGCGGCATCAGCGGCGCGAGCGGCCGCAACGCGGCGCGCGCCATCCTGGAGTCCAGCGGCCGCTAGATCAGGTCCGACACGGCGGCCGATTGCCGCGGCCGGATAGTAGTTAGGCCGGCAACGAATCCGGTCCCGGACCCGACCATCGCCACTTGCCGCAAACGCACCAATATGCATATAGTATGCATATGGATATCGAGTGGGATCCTGACAAAGCAGCGTCAAATCTCACGAAGCATGGTGTCAGCTTCGAAGAGGCTGCGACGGCTTTGCTCGATCCAGCAGCGCTCGCCCAGGAGGATCCAGTGGCGGATTCGGAATCCCGCTGGGTCCTGATCGGAATGAGCGCGAAAGTCCGTCTTGTGACGGTTGTCTACACGCTGCGTCCGAATGATCGGATTCGCCTCATCTCGGCACGCAAGGCGACTCGTAAAGAGGCTTCCTACTATGCGTAAGCAGTACGACTTTTCAAAGGCCAAGCGCGTGAAGGACGTGCCGCACCTTGCGAAGCTTCAGGCCGAAGCCAAGGGCAAGACCCGCATCACAATGATGCTGGATAACGACCTTCTGGTTACCTTTCGTGCGAAGGCCGAAGCAGAAGGAATCGGTTACCAGACGCTGATCAATCGGACCTTGCGCAGTGCTTTTGGCGCCGCTCCTGTCGACGAGGAGACACTTCGGCGGGTTTTGCGGGAAGAGTTGAGCACCGTCTGAAGTCCCACGCGTTGCATCACCAGCGCCGGGAAGATGCCTCCATGATCGCCTGGATCGGCCACCAACAGGCGTTGGCACTAGAGGCGTGAAACCACGTCCGCCTTTGCTTCCTGTGCTGACCTCGCTCGTGCTGGGAATAGCTCAGACCTATCTACTCTTGCTCGTGTGGGGCTATCTCGCAATGCAAGGCTCGCTGCTTGAACGGCTTCTCGACATGGGATTGCGCGGTGCCGTGTTGCGGGCCGTGGTGTACCCGATCGATTTCCTCACAAATGTGGTGCTGTCACTTCCGGTCGCATTTGTACTCGTATCGCTCCGTCCTGCCAGGCTGCTGCTGTTTCTGGTAATTGCAGTCGTTCCATCGTTCCTCTGGCTTAACTTTCATTTGGTAGGCAGTAGTACTCTTGCAGAGTTCTGGCCCTCCTTCATATTCGGCTGGATTGTAGATTTGCTTGCCTTGCCTACGGCGGCGCTCTCTTTACGTTTCATCACCGACCCGGCCGCGCCTAACAGGGTGCCAGAGGGCGACGCGCCAAGATCGCGCTTCTGAGCACCTGCGTCGACCGTCTGCGTTGCATCGAGACGAACTTCCGCTTCGGGCACGATCTGCGACGTTCCCCGCCTCGATAAGCGGCCGTACGACGGCAGCACCTGTCCAGCCGATCGACTAGGCCGTCACCCGTCAGCGCGAATCCGCGCCCGCCCGCGCCGCTGCCTTCGCACCGGGGCGCGACAGGAAATACAGCAACACCAACGCCGGCAGGCCGAGTGACGACGTATACACGAAGAACCACGGGTAGCCGATCGCGTCCACCACGAACCCGGACGTGCCCATGAGCAACTTGCCGGGCAGCGCGTACATCGAAGAGAAGAGCGCGTACTGGGTCGCAGTGTACGAGGCGCTCGTCAGGCTCGAGAGGTAGGCGATCAACGCGGTGCCCGCCACGCCCATGGCGAGGTTGTCGGCGCTGATCACCACCGCGAGACCGACCAGGCTCGGGTCGTCCTGGAACGCGAGCGTCATGAACAGCAGGTTCGAGCCGATCACCAGCAGGCTGCCGATCACCAGCGAGCGCACCGTGCCGAGCCGCGCCACCGCAACGCCGCCCAGGATCGTGCCCAGGATGGACATCACCACGCCGTAGCCCTTGGCCACCGCGGCGATTTCCTTCAGCGTGTAGCCCACGTCGAGGTAAAACGGATTCGCCATCACGCCCATGGTGAAGTCCGTGAGCCGGTAGCTCGCGATGAAGGCGAGCATCAGCACCGCGAGCCGCCTGCCGTAGCGGGTGAAGAAGTCCACGAACGGGCAGACGACCGCGCCGACGAACCACGAGCCCGCCTGCTGCATCTTGGCCGGCCAGTGCGCCTTGCGCTCCAGCCAGTCGATGACGCGCTGCTCCTGTGCGATCGTCTGCCGCTCGACGCGCGGTTCGGGCTCCCGGATGACCAGTGTCGTGACGATGCCGACGCCCACCATCGCCGCCATCGCCGTGTACGCCGTCATCCAGCCGTGGTCCGCCGCGATCCACAGCGCGCCCGCGCTGCCGACCATGATCGCGATCCGATAGCCGAGCTGGTAGGCGGCCGCCATCACGCCCTGCATCGGCTGCGGCGCGGCCTCGATGCGCCACGCGTCGATGGCGATGTCCTGCGTAGCCGAGGAGAACGCCACGAGCAGCGCGAGCGCCGCCATCGCGCCCAGGTGCCCCACGGGGTTGAGGTGCGCCATGTTGAACAGGCCCACCGCGATGCCCGCCTGCGCGAGCAGCATCCAGCTGCGCCGCCGTCCGAGCAGGCGATGCAGCAGCGGCAGGGGCAACCGGTCGACGACCGGCGCCCAGAAGAACTTGATCGAGTAGATGATGCCGACCCACGACAGCATGCCGATGGTGGCGCGCTCGATGCCGACCTCGCGCAGCCAGGCGGACAGCGTCGAGAACACCAGCATGAACGGCAGGCCGGCGGAGAAGCCCAGGAACAGCATCGCCAGCACGCGCGGATGCTTGTACGCTGCGACGGCCTCCAGCCAACCGCGCCACCACGGCTTGCGCGGCTCGCCGGCGGCGGGTGCCTCAGTCGCCCTGGTCGCGCTCACAGGTCGAGGTCGAGCGTGAGCGGCGCGTGATCGGAGAAGCGCTGCGTCGTGTAGATGTCCGCGCACTGCACGCTGCCGCGCAGCCCCGGGCTCAGCACCTGGTAGTCGATGCGCCAGCCCACGTTCTTCGCCCAGGCCTGGCCGCGGTTCGACCACCACGTATACCGCTCGGGCCGCTGGTCCACCTCGCGGAAGCCATCCACGTACCCCACGTCGCCGAACAGCTGGTCGAGCCAGGCACGCTCCTCGGGCAGGAAGCCCGAGTTTTTCCGGTTGGAGCGCCAGTTCTTCAGGTCGATCTCCTTGTGGGCGATGTTCCAGTCGCCGCACAGCACGTAGTCGCGCCGCCGCCGTTTCAGGTTGCGCAGGTGCGGCAGGAACTGGTCGAGGAAGCGGAACTTGGCCTGCTGCCGCTCCTCGCTCGACGAGCCCGACGGCAGGTACACCGACACCACGCTCAGGGCCTTGAACTGCGCCTCGAGGTAGCGGCCCTCGGCGTCGAACTCGCGCGAGCCGAAGCCGGTGACGACCGCCTGCGGCTCGACCCGCGAGTAAAGCGCCACGCCGCTGTAGCCTTTCTTGGCCGCGTCACGGTAGTAGCAGTGGTAACCCTGCGGGCGAAACACAGGGTCCGCGAGCTGGTCCACCTGCGCCTTGGTCTCCTGCACGCAGACCACGTCGGCATCCTGCGCCTCGAGCCACGCGAAGAACCCCTTGCGGGCCGCCGAGCGGATGCCGTTCGCGTTCAGCGTGATGATGCGCATGGCGGCGCAGTATAAAGTACGCCCATGCACCAACCCGACTTCATTCGCCTGTGCCTCGAGCTCGGCGTGCTGCGCTTCGGCGAATTCACGCTCAAGTCCGGCCGCAAGAGCCCGTACTTCTTCAACGCCGGCCTGTTCAACACCGGCCACGCCATCGCCGGCCTCGGTCGCTACTACGCGCGCGCGGCGGCGCTGTCGGGCGTCGAGTTCGACATGCTGTTCGGTCCCGCCTACAAGGGCATTCCGCTCGTGACCACGACCGCCGCGGCGCTCGCCGAGCACGAGCACCGCAACCTGCCGTTCGCCTTCAACCGCAAGGAAGCCAAGGACCATGGCGAGGGCGGCACGATCGTCGGCGCGCCGCTCACGGGTCGCGTGCTGATCGTGGACGACGTGATCACTGCGGGCACCGCGATCCGCGAGTCGGTGGAGATCATCCGCGCGCAAGGTGCCACGCCGGTTGGGGTGCTGATCGCGCTCGACCGTGAGGAGCGTGGCCAGGGCGAGCTGTCGGCCGTGCAGGAGGTGCAGCAGGCGCTTGGCCTGCCGGTGATCAGCGTGCTGCGGCTGCGCGACCTGATGCAGCATCTGGAGGCCGCGGGCGACGCCACCGTGCTGGCGGCGGTGCGGGCCTACCGCGACCAGTACGGAGTGTGACGTCCGCCCGGTTTTGACATAGTTCACAAACCTGATGCGCAATCGTACGTACCCGGACCGTCCCGGGAGCAGAATCCGGCCCATGCGCAGCGAACCCCGTTTCCGCCGTTGCCTGACCGTCGCCGCCGCCGTGCTGGTGGCCGTGCCGTGCGTGACCACCTCAGCCGCAAGCCGGGGCGGCAAGCCCCTGGTCAGCGAAGAGGTCTACCGCTGCCGCGACGCCCGCGGACAGATGCATTTCGGCCAGAACATCCCGGCGGAGTGCATGGAGCTCGACGTCGAGGTGCTGGACGAGACCGGACGCCTGGTGCGCGTGATCCCCGGCCGTCGTTCCCTGGATCAGGTCGCGGCGCAAAAGGCGGCTGAGGATGCTGCCAAGGCGTTGGCGCAGCGCGACCGCACCCTGCTCGCGACCTATCTCACGGTCGCCGACATCGAGCGCCTGCGCGACCAGCGGCTCGAACTGCTCGAGCAGCAGTCGCGCGTCACGCAGCAGTACATCGTCAACCTGCGCGAACGCGAGTCGCGCCTGATGGCCGACGTGCAGCGATTCCGCCCCTACAACGATTCGCCGAAAGCCCAGCCGCTCCCCGACCACGTGGCCGAGGAAATCGTGAATACGGTGAACGGCCTGCACGTCTACCAGGGCGAGCTGGCAAAGAACACGGCGGAGCAGGACCGGCTGCGCGCCGAGTTCGGATCCGACATCGCGCGCTTCAAGGAACTGAAGGGCGTCAGGTAGTCCCGGAGCTGCCGAAGCCGCCGGCGCCACGGTCGCTGGCGGTGAATTCCTGCACCACCTCGAACCGCACCTGCACGACGGGCACCACGACCATCTGCGCGATGCGCTCACCCGGCGCGATGGTGAACGCGGCCTGGCCGCGGTTCCAGCACGACACCATCACCTGCCCCTGGTAATCCGAGTCGATCAGGCCGACGAGGTTGCCGAGCACGATGCCGTGCTTGTGGCCGAGGCCCGAGCGCGGCAGCAGCACGGCCGCGAGCCTGGGGTCGTCGAGGTGGATGGCGATGCCGGTGGGAATGAGTTGCGTCTCGCCTGGCTCGAGCGTGAGCGGCGCGTCGAGGCAGGCGCGCAGGTCGAGACCGGCAGAACCCGGCGTGGCGTAGTGCGGCAGCGGAAACTCGCGACCGACGCGCGGGTCGAGCACCTTGACCTGCAGCACGTGGCCCGGATCGGCGCTCATCGCGCTGCCGCGCTGCCGGGGCCGCGCTCCGCATCGGCCGCAACCGGGGCCACGCGCTCACCGCTCGCATAGCGCTCGGCGATCACGGCCACCAGTCCCGCCGCGACGTCACGCTTCGCCGCGCGCGCGAGTTCGCGCTTGCCGCCGGGCCAGTACACGGTGAGCGCGTTGTCGTCGCAGTCGAACGCAAGCCGGTCGCCCACCTGGTTGGCCGCGATCATGTCGAGGCGCTTGCCCTCGAGCTTGGCGAGCGCGTTGCGCTCGACGTTCTGCGTTTCCGCCGCGAATCCCACCACGAACGGCCGCGGCGAGCTGGCCGCAACCGTGGCGAGGATGTCGGTGGTACGCGACATCGCCAGCAGCAGCGAGTCGCTGGTCTTCTTGATCTTCTCGGCCGCGATCTGCACCGGCCGGTAGTCCGACACCGCTGCAGCGGCGATGAAGATGTCGGTCCCGGGCAGGTGCGCGCGCACGGCGTCCATCATCTGCTCGGCGGTCTCGACGTCGACGCGCCGTACGCCGGCGGGCGGCGGCAGGTTGACGGGACCACTGACGATCACCACGTCGGCGCCGGCATCGCGGGCCGCTTCCGCCACGGCGTAGCCCATCTTGCCGGAGCTGCGGTTGGTGATGAAGCGCACCGGGTCGATGCGCTCGCGCGTCGGGCCGGCGGTCAACAACACTTTGCGGCCGGCCAGCGCGCCCGTTGCACTCGTGCGCGGCGACAGCGCGGCGAGAATCTCCGCGGGCTCGACCATGCGGCCGGCGCCCGTCTCGCCGCAAGCCTGCTCGCCCTCCGCGGGTCCGAGGATGGTGACACCGCGCGCACGCAGCGTGGCGACGTTCGCCTGCGTCGCGGCGTTGGCCCACATCAGGCGGTTCATCGCCGGTGCGACCGCGATCGGCGCGTCCGTCGCGAGGCACAGTGTGGTGAGCAGGTCATTGGCGTGGCCGTGCGCAAGGCGTGCGAGGAAGTCGGCGCTCGCGGGCGCGATCACGATGCGCTCCGCCCAGCGCGCCAGCTCGATGTGTCCCATCGCGGCCTCGGCCGTGGCGTCCCACAGGTCGGAGCGCACCGGGCGACCCGACAAGGCCTGGAACGTGAGGGGCCCGACGAACTGGCGTGCGCCCTCGGTCATCACCACCTGCACCTCGGCGCCCTGCTCGCGCAGGCGGCGGACGAGTTCAGCGGACTTGTAGGCGGCGATGCCGCCCGTCACGCCGAGCAGCACGCGCGTTGGCATGGAAGCGTTCATGGCCCGATTATGGGGCGGCGCCGAACCGGGCCGCAAAGGGACAGTCCGCAAAGTGGCGCCCCGGTCTTAGGCCATAACCAGCCGTCAGGTCTGGCAGCCCGGGCAGAAATAGGTAGCGCGCTGGCCCTGGGCGACCTTGCGGATCGGCGTGCCGCAACGCCGACAGGGCTGGCCGTTGCGCTCGTAGACGTAGAGCTCCTGGCGGAAATAGCCGGGCGTGCCGTCGGCGTTGACGTAGTCCCGCAGCGTGGTGCCGCCCTGCTGGATCGCCTCGCCGAGCACCTTGCGCACCCCGTCCGCCAGCCGGTCGAGGCGCTCCCGGCTGACCCTGCCCGCGGCCCGACGCGGGTTGATGCCGGCACGGAACAGCGCCTCGGACGCGTAGATGTTGCCCACCCCAACGACCACGCGCTGGTCCATCACGAACTGCTTGATCGCAACACGCCGCTTGCGCGCCCGGCCGGCGAGGTAGGCCCCGTCGAACCCCCGGGCCAGCGGTTCCGGCCCGAGCCCCTTGAGCAGCGGATGCTCGAGCGGATCGCCCGTCACCCAGTGCAGGCTGCCGAAGCGGCGCGGGTCGTTGAAGCGCAGGCCGTCGCCGTCGTCGAGGCTGAGCTGGTAGTGATCGTGCTTCAGCCATGGCGCGTCCGCCGGCATCACGCGCAGGCTGCCGGACATGCCGAGGTGCGCGATCAGCGTGCCCTGCTCGAGCTCGATCAGCAGGTACTTGGCGCGGCGGCGCACGTCGACCACCCGCTGGCCGGGCAAGGTCTTCGCGAGCGAGCGATCCACCGGCCAACGCAGCTTGTGGTTGCGCAGTTCGAAGCCGGCGATGCGGCGGCCGCGGAGCGCGCGGCGGATACCGCGGCGGGTGGTCTCGACTTCGGGCAACTCGGGCATGGGGAAGCGGATAGCGGATAGTGAATAGCGGATAGTAAGAAGCAAAAAACCCGCCGAGGCGGGTTTTTTGCGGGATCAGGAAGGCGGTAACCCTTACTTGATCTTGGCTTCCTTGTAGTTCACGTGCTTGCGCGCCTTGGGGTCGTACTTCTTGACCTCCATCTTCTCGGGGTGCAAGCGCTTGTTCTTGGTGGTGGTGTAGAAGTGACCGGTACCGGCGGTCGACAGCAGCTTGATCTTGTCGCGCATGACTGGTGCCTCCTGCTCAGACCTTGACGCCCTGGGCGCGCAGCTCGGCCACGACGACCTCGACGCCCTTCTTGTCGATGGTGCGCATGCCGTTGCCCGACACGCGCAGGGTCACCCAGCGCTTCTCGGTCTCGAGCCAGAAGCGCTGCGAGTGCAGGTTGGGCAGGAAGCGGCGGCGGTTCCGGTTGTTGGCGTGCGAGACGGTGTTACCGCTCATCGGGCGCTTGCCGGTGACCTGACAGACTTTCGACATGGCTGGATCCTCAAAGCCGGGGCCGGCGGAAGGGCCGTCCCCGCGTAAACGAGCCGCGTTTTATACCAGCGGACGGGCCGGGAGGCAAGTTCGGGACTCATGGTGACGCAGGGATCAGCGATGCCGCTGCGCCCTTTCGAATAGACTGATGCCCGACAGGTCCATCACCTTGCAGATCGCACGATCGATTGGTTCGCCGGAAGTCACCCCCCTTCAAAAAACATTCCGAATCAACAGGTTACTGACCATCGTCACTGGAAATCCGCCGGCGTGTCCACCCGCATGGGTGCATTGAAATCATCGGGCACCTTGATGCGGCCACGCAGCAGGCCGAGCTGCTTCGGCTTCGGCACCTGGTCAATCGGCACCAGCCGGGCGATCGGCTTACCGGCCTTGGCGATGACCACGTCCTCCCCCGTGGCGACCTCCCTCAGGAGCCGCGACAGATGGGACTTCGCTTCACGCAGGTTGACGATGATGCTCATCGGTCGCCTCATTTAGTCTGGTCTGGTCTGGTCTGGTCTTGCCTTGCCGGCGCTCAACCGAGCCGAAGGCCTGC
Source organism: uncultured Gammaproteobacteria bacterium (assembly GCA_963731105.1). Classification (GTDB taxonomy): domain Bacteria; phylum Pseudomonadota; class Gammaproteobacteria; order Steroidobacterales; family Steroidobacteraceae; genus RPQJ01. Next base: position 201,522 of record CAVSUM010000024.1, on the reverse strand, counting down.
AAGCCCCGCGCGCCTCTTACTATCCGCTATCCGCTATCCGCTATCCCCTCACAACAGTCCCCGCTCCGCGAACGACACGCACGCCCCGTCGCCCACCACGATGTGGTCGAGCACGCGGATGTCGACCAGCGCGAGCGCCTCCCGCAGGCGGCCGGTGATCAACTCATCCGCCTGGCTCGGCTCGGCGACGCCCGACGGGTGGTTGTGCGCGAGGATGACCGCGGCCGCGTTACGCGCCAGCGCCAGCTTCACCACCTCGCGCGGGTGAACGCTGGCGCCGTCGATCGTGCCGCGGAACACCTCGTCGAAGCAGATCACGCGGTGGCGGTTGTCGAGGAACAGGCAGCAGAACACCTCATGGTCGCGGTCACGCAATCGCGCGCGCAGGAACTCGCGGGTGGCGCGCGGGTTGGCGAGCGCAGGACCCATCTGCATCAACTCGGCGTAGTGGCGGCGCGACAGCTCGACCGATGCCTGCAGCAACGCGTACTTGGCGTCGCCGAGGCCGCGTACCCGGCACAGCGCGTGGCGCTCCGCCGTGAGCAGGCCGCGCAGCGAGCGGAACTCGCTCAGCAGGCCGCGCGCCATGTCGATGGCCGAGTGCCCGGGCGTGCCGGTCTGCAGCAGGATGGCGAGCAACTCGGCCTCGGACAGCGCCGTCGCCCCGAGCTTGAGCAGCTTCTCTCGCGGTCGTTCCGACTCCGGCCAATCTTGCAGCGACATCTGGCTCCGTTCCTCCGGATGCCATGGTCGCTGCCCGACCGCACCGGCCGCACGGCGCAAATCAGGCGCGTCGGAGGAATTTCTCGGCAGCGCACCGCGGCGCCCGGCGGCCGCGGACGGCCGTCTACTTCGCGAACTTGCCCGCGAGCGCCTCCGCGACGATCGGGTCGACGAACTCGCGCACGTTGCCGCCGAGGCTCGCGATCTCGCGGATCAGCGTGGAGGAAACGAAGCTGAACTGCTCGCTCGGCGTGAGGAACACGGTCTCGACCTCACCGTTCAGGTGCCGGCTCATGGTGGCGAGCTGGAACTCGAACTCGAAGTCCGACACCGCGCGCAGGCCGCGCAGGATCACGTTCAGCCCGTGCTCGCGAGCGAAGACCACTGTGAGCCCGGAGTAGCCCATCACCTCGACGTTCGGCACGTCGGCCAGCACGCGCCGGGCCAGGTCCACTCGCTGCTCGAGCGTGAACAGCGGCGCCTTGTTCGGGTTGGCGGCGACGGCAACCACCAGGTGGTCGAAGATGCGGCACGCCCGGCGCACGAGGTCGTTGTGGCCGTTGGTGAAGGGATCGAAGGTCCCTGGATACATCGCCCGGCTGCCCATGAGGCCTCACTTATTGTTGCAGTGCACCCAACGTGTCGCGGCGCGCCAGATGATAGCCCACCTCGCCGGCCCGCTTGCTGCGCAGCAGGGTCCAGCCCGCGGGCAGTGGCGGCTCGCCGGCCGTGGCCGGCGACTCCAGATAGACGTAGCCGCCCTCCTTGAGCCAGCCGCCCGCCTCGATGCGCTGGCAAACCTCCGCCAGCACGGGTTCGGCGAACGGCGGATCGAGGAAGATGATGTCGTAGGGCATGGCGGGTGCATCCAGAAACCGCCGGGCATCGGCTCGCACGGCGTGGCCACGGTCGCAGCCCAGTTCGCGCAGCGTGTCCTGGATGTGCCGCACCACCGCCGACTCGACGTCGACGAAGGTCACCTCGCGCGCACCGCGCGACAGCGCCTCCAGCCCGAGTGCGCCGCTGCCCGCATAGAGATCGAGGCAACGGCTGCCCGGCACCACGCCCTGCAGCCAGTTGAATGCGGTCTCGCGCACACGGTTGGGTGTCGGCCGGATGGCGGCCAGCGGCGGGAAACGCACTTTGCGGCCGCGCCACTCGCCGCCAATGATGCGTAGCAGCAATCGCTGGCCGTCGGCCGCGAGCTGCGCCGGAGGACGATTTCGGTTGTCATGGTTCTTGCGCGGCATTGCCGAGCGAGGGTAGTCTGGCCGACGCAGAAATCAACATCGCGCGGCTGACGCGCACCTTGCACCTGTTAGGGGAAGAAGACATGGCCTACGCCAAGAAACTGATTGCGTCCGCCGGCGCGCTCGCGATGGGATTCGCGCTGGTTGGTTGCAGCAACTCCGCGGACGACGGACCGAATTTTCCGGGCCCGCCGCCGAGCACCTTCGTTGCGGAGTACAGCCCGACATCGACAGGCTTCCTGCCGTTCCCGTCCGACCTGCCGGCATTCGTGGGCAGCACGGATGGCACGCTGAACTTCACGGGCGCGCTCGCTGCGGCCCCGGCGCTCCTGACAGGCCCCTCGCTCAACACGCTCGACGGCTTCTCGACGTCGGCGCCGATCACCACGAGCTTCAACGCCGCGATCAACGGCTCCACGCTGAGCGGCTCCACGGTCGTGATGATCGAGATGTACCTGAGCAACTCGAACAAGGGCCCGGCGACGACCCCGGCGGACCTGCCTCCGGGGGTCACGAGCCCGGTGCGGCGCGTGCTGACCTTCGGCGTCGACTACACCGCCGAGGTGTCGAACACGGTGGACAGCTTCGGCAAGATCCTCAAGATCACGCCGCTCAAGCCGCTGGCGCCCAGCAGTGGCGCGCATCAACTCCGGCTACATCGTGCTGTTGACCAACGGCATCCGCGATGTCGCGCTGCGCCAGGCGCAGCCGAGCGACGACTACGCCACGGTCAAGAACGCGCCGGCGAACTGCAGCGGCATCAGCAATGCATCGCTCGCGCAGCTGTGCCCATGGTTCAAGGGACACCTGGCCATCGCGCAGGCGGTCGGCGTGAACACGGCCAACGTGGTGCTGAGCTGGAGCTTCTCCACGCAGTCGACGGAAGACAGCCTGCGCATCCTCGGCCAGACCGTGCCCGCACAGGCCATCGCCGTGCAGGCCACCGGCCTGACGACCAAGCAGGTCGATGCCCGGCTCGCCGGCAAGGCGAACGTCTACGTTGGAACGACCGCGGTGCCCTACTACCTTGCCAAGCCCGCCAACGCCAACGACAAGACCTTCCTGACGTCGTTCTGGGTGGCCGGCGGCCCGCCGCCGCTGCCGCTTGACCAGACCAGCCGCTTCATCACGCGCTTCAACCCGGTGCCGGTCAACCGTGGCACGACGACGATCCCGCTGCTCGTGACGGTTCCGAACGCAACGGCCAATGCCTCGGGCGGCGGCTGCACCAAGCCAGCGGCCGGCTGGCCGGTGGCGATCGTTCAGCACGGCCTCGGCGGCGACCGTACCAACGCGTTTTTCATGGCCGACCAGTTCGCGGATGCGTGCTTCATCGTGGCCAGCTTCGACCTGCCGATGCACGGCATCACCAACACGGCCAGCCCGCTGTACCAGGCACGCCAACGAGCGCACGTTCAACGTCGACCTGCAGAACAACACGACCGGCGCCGCCACACCGGACGGCAAGATCGACAACTCGGGCGTGCACTCCATCCCGACCCTGCTGTCGAGCCCGCTGACCGGCCGCGACCTGCTGCGCCAGGGCCAGGCGGACGTCTCGGTGGTTGCCAAGTCGCTGGCGAGACTCGACGTCACCGGCGACGGCGTGTCGGACGTGGATGCGACGCGGGTGCACTACGTCGGCCTGTCGCTGGGCGGCATCGCTGGCGTGGCGCAAGCCAAGTACGCGCCCGGCATCCGCACCGTCACGGTCGCCGCGCCCGGCGGCGTGATCACCAGGATTCTGCGCGAATCGCCGAGCTTCGCCCCGACGGTGAACGCCGCGGTGGCGGCCAGCGCCCCGGTTGGCTCGACCCTGTACGACAACCTGTTCCGCGAGATCCAGACCATCGCGGACCCGGGCGACCCGATCAACCACATCTGCGAGTGCGCCAACAACAAGCCGTTCCACCTGATCAAGGTGGTGGCGGATACGGTGGTGCCGAACAGCACGACGGACCTGCTGATCAGGGCGGGCAACCTCACGAAGCTGAGGTCGGGCGTGACTGCCGTGGCGCCGGGCAAGGGGGTGTACGTGTCGTTCATCCAGGGTTCGCACGGCTCGCTGTTCGACCCGACGGCGAGTGCCGCGGCCACGGCCGAGATGCAGCCCCAGTCGATCAAGTTCGCCGCCTCGGCCGTGCAGCCCGGCGGTCCGTTCCTGACCATCACCAATCCGGCGGTGGTCGAGCAGTAGCGCTCGACCGTCTTCCGGCGACCTACGAAGGGCGGGTAGCAATACCCGCCCTTCTTCTTTTGGGGACTGTCCCCCTGCGGGGGACTGTCCCCTTCCAATCCCTTCCGGAGGGGACAGTCCCCATGCGGGGACAGTCCCCGTACAATCCGCGGTTCCATGGGACTCTTCAGCTTCAAGTCGAAAAAGGTGGACGAGGCTTCGCCCGCGCAGGCGGAGCAACCGGCCGGCAAGCAGCCGGGCTTCCTCGCGCGGCTGCGCGCCAAGCTCAATCGCGGCGATTCCTGGCTCACCTACGATCTCGCCAACCTGCTGCCGGGCGGCAAGATCGACGACTCCGTCCTCGACGAACTCGAGACGCGCCTGATCAGTGCCGACGTCGGCATCGAGACCACGGAGAAGATCCTCGACGAGCTGCGCGGCAAGGTGGCGCGCAAGGAACTCGGCGACCTCGACGCACTGCTCGGCGCGCTGCGCCAGTCGCTGCTCGACATCGTCGGCCCGGTGAGCCGGCCGCTCGCGATCGACGAATCGCGGCGCCCGTACGTGATCCTGGTGGTCGGCGTGAACGGCTCGGGCAAGACCACCACCATCGGCAAGCTCGCCCGTCGCCTGACGTCGGAGGGCCGCAAGGTGGTGCTCGCCGCGGGTGACACGTTTCGCGCCGCCGCCGTCGAACAGCTGCAGGTTTGGGGCGACCGCAACGGCGTGCCGGTGATAGCGCAGGCCGCGGGCGCCGACCCGGCCGCCGTGATCTACGACGCACTGCAGTCCGCGCAGGCGCGCGGCGCCGACGTGCTGATCGCCGACACCGCGGGCCGCCTGCACACGCAGAGCAACCTGATGGAGGAACTGAAGAAGGTGAAGCGCGTGCTCGGCCGGCTCGAGCCGACGGCACCGCACGAGGTGCTGCTGGTGCTCGACGCGAGCCAGGGCCAGAACGCGCTCACCCAGGCGCAGCAGTTCCACCAGGCGCTCGGCGTCACGGGCCTCGTGCTCACCAAGCTCGACGGCACGGCCAAGGGCGGCATCGTGCTCGCGATCGCCGACCGCATGGGCCTGCCGCTGCGCTACGTCGGCGTCGGCGAGACCGCCGAGGACTTCGGCGTGTTCGACGCGGAGACGTTCGTCGATGCCGTGCTCGCCCCGCCGCGCACGGTGGGCGCTCCCGCATGATCCTGTTCGACCACGTCTGGAAACGCTATCCGAACGGCCGCGAGGCGGTCAGCGACCTGACGCTCGAGATCGGCAAGGGCGAGATGGCGTTCCTCACCGGCCATTCGGGCGCGGGCAAGAGCACGCTGCTCAAGCTGATCGCGCTGATCGAGCGCCCGACGCGCGGCACGGTGGTGGTCAACGGCCAGAACACGCAGACCGTGGCACGCGCGAAGATCCCGGCGTTCCGGCGCCAGATCGGCGTCGTGTTCCAGGACCACAAGCTGCTGATGGACCGCCCGGTGTACGACAACGTCGGGCTGCCGCTGGTCATCGCCGGCGTGCCGGAGAAGGAGATCGGCAAGCGGGTACGGGCTGCGCTCGACCAGGTGGGCCTGCTCGGCCGCGAGCAGAACCGGCCGATCGAGCTCTCCACCGGCGAGCAGCAGCGCGTCGGTATCGCGCGCGCCATCATCGGCAAGCCCGCGCTGCTGATCGCCGACGAGCCCACCGGCAACCTCGACCCGGACCTGTCGCTCGAGGTCATGAACATCTTCAAGCGCTTCAACGAAGTGGGCGTGACCGTGTTGATCGCGAGCCACGACGTGGGCCTGATCGAGCGCTTCGGCGTGCGGCGCGTGATCCTCGAGGGCGGCCGCGTGCTCGACGGCGCCGAGTCCATGCCCGACCTGCCGCGGCTGGTGGCGGAGCGCGAATGAAGCAGTGGCTCGAACGTCACCTGCAGACGCTGGTCGGCTCGCTCGGCCGGCTGTGGACGCAGCCGTTCGCAACGCTGCTCACCGTCCTGGTGATCGGCATCGCGCTGGCGCTGCCGGCGTGCCTGCACGTGCTGGTGCAGAACGTGCGCGTGGCGAGCGGCGGCTGGGGCAACGCGCTCGACATTTCGGTGTACATGAAGCCCGCGGCGACGCTCGAGCAGGCGCAGCAGGCGGCGAAGCGCATTGCCCAGCGGCGCGACGTCGAGGACGTGACGCTGGTGAAGGCCGACGATGCGCTCGCGGAGTTCCGCAAGGACAGCGGTTTCGGCGAGGCACTGGACGCGCTCAAGGACAACCCCCTGCCGCACGCTCTGGTGGTGCGCCCGTCCGCGGAGTTCCGCGACCCGGCGCTGGTGGACACGCTCTCCGCGGACCTGCGCAAGATCGACGGCGTCGACATCGTGCAACTCGACACCGCGTGGGTGAGCCGCTTCAACGCCATCCTCGACGTGGTGCGACGCGTGGTGCTGCTCGCGGCGGGACTGTTCGCGCTCGGCATCCTGGTGATCGTCGGCAACACCATCCGCCTCGATATCGAGAACCGGCGCGACGAGATCGAGGTCACCAAGCTGGTCGGCGGCAGTGACGGCTTCGTGCGCCGGCCGTTCCTCTACAACGGCGTCTGGTACGGACTCGGCGGCGGCCTGGTGGCGTGGCTCACGGTGACGGTGGTCATCGCCCTGCTGGGCGAGCCGGTGCAGCGCATCGCGGGCCTCTATGGCAGCAGCTTCCAGCTGCACGGCCTCGGCCCAGCCAGCAGCGCGGTGCTGCTGGTCGGTGGCGTGCTGCTCGGGTGGCTCGGGTCGTTTATTGCGGCCACTAAGGAAATCCGCGGCATCGAGCCGAAATGAGGGGGTAGTGAATAGGGGGTAGGGGGTAGTGCGGAATCGGAGCGCCGACCCCGGCGCGTTCTTTCTACCCCCTACCCCCTACCCCCTATCCCCTATCCCCTATCCGCCAGGCCGCCGTAACCTATGGTTTTTACGGTACTTTTGCCGGCCGCGCTGCGGCCTGCGCCACGGAACTCTCCCTCTCCTTAGCACTCTAATTGCCTGACTGCTAATATCGGCAGTCGTTGCCTGGGAGTACCCGAAGAAGATGACCACCGCACTGGTTCGCCGCAATCCTGCAGAGCTCACGCTGCTCGGCCCGATCGGCAGTTTCGACGCCTACGTCGACGCCGTGAGCCGCATTCCGGTGCTGAGCCGCGAGAACGAGAGCGAGCTGGCCACCCGCTACCGGCGCGACGAGGACCTCGACGCGGCCCGGCAGCTGGTGTTGTCGCACCTGCGCTTCGTCGTGCACATCGCCCGCGGCTACCACGGCTACGGCCTGCCGCTCGGCGACCTGGTGCAGGAAGGCAACGTCGGCCTGATGAAGGCGGTGAAGCGCTTCGACCCGGCGGTGGGCGTGCGGCTGGTGTCGTTCGCCGTGCACTGGATCCGCGCCGAGATCCACGAATACGTGCTGCGCAACTGGCGGCTGGTGAAGATCGCCACCACCAAGGCGCAGCGCAAGCTGTTCTTCAACCTGCGCAAGTACAAGCGCAGCCTCGGCTGGCTGAGCGCCGAGGAGACGCAGGCCGTGGCGCGCGACCTCGGCGTCAGCGTAGCGGAAGTCACCGAGATGGAGCGCCGGCTCGCCTCGCGCGACGTCTCCTACGACCCGGCGCCCGATGCGGATGACGAGGACGAATCGTACTCGCCGTCAGCCTACCTGCCGGCACCGGATTCCGACCCGGCCGTCGCCGTGGAGCGCGCCGAGTGGGACGACGACGTGACCGACAAGGTTGCACACGCGATGGCGCAGCTCGACGCCCGCAGCCAGGCGGTGCTGCGCGCGCGCTGGATGACCGACCAGAAGGCCACGCTGCACGAGCTCGCCGACGAGTACGGCGTGTCGGCCGAGCGCATCCGCCAGATCGAGGCGAACGCGATCAAGAAACTGCGCAAGCTGGTGGTCGCTGAAGCGCCGGCCTGACGGCCGGCCGGGCCCTCACCCAACCCTCTCCCACCGCTGGTGGGAGAGGGTTTTTCGTGTCCGTCAGCCCTTTGCGCCCTTCAAGGTCTCTTCCGTCACCGGCACGATGGTGATCTCGACGCGCCGATTCTGCGCCCGACCCTCGTCCGTCGCATTGTCGGCGATCGGGTGATCCGGGCCAGCTCCGATGGTGTGCATGCGCTGCGTCGGCACGCCGCGGCCGGCCAGGAAGGTCTTGACGCTGGCGGCGCGCTGCTCCGAGAGCTTCATGTTGTACGAGTGGCTGCCGGTGCTGTCGGTGTGCCCGGCGACCTGGATCACCGTCTGGTCGTACTCGACCAGCGTCTGCGCCACCTTTTCGAGCACCGAGTTGAACTGCGGGTTGAGCGCCGCGCTGTCGAAGGCGAACGTCACGTTGCCCGGCATGTCGAGCGTGATGTTGTCGCCCTTGCGCACCACCTCGACGCCCGTGCCTGCCATCTGCTGGCGCAGTTTCTTTTCCTGCTTGTCCTGGTAGTTGCCGACCGCGCCGCCCGCCAGCGCACCGATACCGGCACCGATCAGCGCTCCCTGCCAGCCGCCCTCGATCAGCAGGCCGGCCACCGCACCGCCCGCCGCGCCGATGCCGGCACCCTTGCGGGTCTTCTGCTTCTCGGGGTTGGTGGCGAAATCCTCGGTCGCGGCGCAGCCGGCGAGCGCCACTGCGGCGGCGATGGCGACGACCAGGGGGGCCTTGTAACGCGTGGTGCTCATGTTCCTTCCGCTCCTGCGTGAATGATGGCTAATGATCCCGCGGCCGGCAGCCGAGGGCAACGGCTTCCTCGACAACCAGCGAGTGCAGTTCCGCGGTGCGCTCAGGCGTCGATGCATAGCCGCCGGCAATGGTGACTGCCAGCGGCAGCCCGCGCGAGCGACAGGCCCCGAGCACGCTACGCTCGCGCCGCCGCAGTCCGTCGTCCGACAGCGCGAGTCGGCCGTAGCGGTCGCCTTGCGCCGGATCGACACCCGCCAGGTAGAAGACCAGGTCCGGGCTGAACCTGCCCAGGATCGCCCCGAGATGTCGCTGCAGCAGCGCGAGGTACTCCTCGTCGCCGACGCCGTCCGCCAGCCCGACGTCGAGCGTCGAACGCATCTTGCGCGTCGGGTAATTGCGCTCGCCGTGCATCGAGAACGTGAACACGTCCGGGTCGTCCGCGAAGATGGCGGCCGTGCCGTTGCCCTGGTGCACGTCGAGGTCGATCACCAGTGCGCGGCGGATGCGCGCGTCGCGCTGCAGGACGCGGATGGCCACGGCCACGTCGTTCAGCACGCAGAAGCCTTCGCCGTGGTCCGCAAACGCATGGTGCGTGCCGCCGGCCAGGTTGGCGGCGAGTCCGTCGACCAGCGCGGCGCGTGCCGCCTCGAGGGTGCCCTGCGCCGCGAGCCGCGATCGCCGCCACAGCGCCGGGGACCACGGCACGCCGATCCTGCGCACCGCCGCGGCGTCCAGCGTGCCGTTCGACAGTTGCGCGAGGTAGTCGTCGGTGTGCACCAGACGCAAGTCGTCGAGTGCGGCCTCGACGGGTTCGATCACGTCGCCGCTCCTCGAGCCAGCCCGCCGCGCGCAGGCGGTCGTACAGGCGCGGGTACTTCGCCATCGGGAACGGATGCGTGGCCGGCAACGGCACGTAGTAGTCGGGGTGATAGGCGCAGCGCATCGTCGCTGGTTCGCAGGCAAGGACGGGGCAGGTTCGGCGTGGTCGCGCTTTGCGGCCGGCGCGCCGATTGCCGAGAATAGCGCCCTTGCCCACCACACCTATCGGGAACCCCACCGTGGCCACCGCACCCGCCGACCTGTCGCCGAAGAAGTCCTCGAGCCGCCGTCTCGACCCGCTCGACCTGTACGACGTGCGCGGGCTGCTGTCCGAGGAGGAGCAGATGGTCAAGGACTCGGTCGGCCGCATGGTCGACGAGAAGGTCCTGCCGATCATCCAGCACCACTTCGAGAACCACACCTTCCCGCGCGAGCTGGTCGGCGAGCTGGCCGGACTCGGCCTGCTCGGCAGCTCGCTCGAGGGCTACGGCTGCGCCGGCCTGAACGCGGTCAGCTACGGGCTCATCTGCCAGGAACTCGAGCGCGGCGACTCGGGGCTCAGGAGCTTCGTCTCCGTGCAGTCGAGCCTGTGCATGTACCCGATCTACACCTACGGCAGCGAGGCGCAGAAGCAGCGCTGGCTGCCGCGCATGGCCACCGGCGAGGTGATCGGCTGCTTCGGGCTCACCGAGCCGCACGGCGGCTCCGATCCCGCGAACATGAAGACCCACGCCCGGCGTCGCGGCAAGGACTGGGTGCTGAACGGCGCCAAGATGTGGATCACCAACTCGCCGATCGCCGACCTGTTCGTGATCTGGGCGAAGACGGAGGAAGGCATGCGCGGCTTCCTGGTCGAGAAGGGAGCGGCGGGCCTGGTGGCACCGGAAATCGAAAAGAAGTTCTCGCTGCGCGCCTCGATCACCGGCGCGATCTTCCTCGAGGACGTGGTGGTGCCCGAGGAGAACATGCTGCCGGGCAGCGTGTGCGGCATCAAGGCGCCGCTGTCGTGCCTCACCCAGGCGCGCTACGGCATCACCTGGGGCGTGATCGGTGCCGCGCAGGCGTGCCTCGCGCAGGCGCTCGACTACTCGCAGACGCGGGTGCTGTTCGGGCGACCGCATCGCCGCGACCCAGGCCGTGCAGATCCGCCTCGCGGAGATGGCGCGCAAGATCACCACGGCGCAGCTGCTGTCGCTGCAGCTCGGGCGGCTGAAGGACTCAGGCAGCATGACGCCCTCGCACGTGTCGCTCGCCAAGTGGAACAACTGCCGCATGGCGCTCGACGTGGCGCGCGATGCGCGCGACATCCTCGGCGGCGCCGGCATCAGCGCCGAGTACGTGCCGATCCGCCACGCGCTCAACCTCGAGAGCGTGATCACCTACGAGGGCACCGAGACCATCCACCAGCTCACCATCGGCCGCGAGCTGACCGGCATCAACGCGTTCTAGGGCGACTGTCGCGCCACCGAGTACTCGACGGTGACCACGGCCTTCACCACCTTCTCGACCGTGGTGGTGTCGTAACTGCCGTAGTCGGCGGTCTCGGTGGAGTTCGGCCGGGTGATCTGGAACACGCCCTGCGATGCGGAGCGCAGCGGACCGACCGTCACGCCACTGCCCGCCGCGAACTGCTCGGCGCGCAGCTGCGCGTCGCGCGTGGCGGCACCGATCAGCCGCACCTTCACGGCGTTGAGGTCGTTGTAGAAATACTGCGGCGGCCACGAGTTGATGCTCACGCCCTGGCTGATCAGGGTCGATGCCTGGGCGGCGACCTTGCCGATCAGCGCCACGTCGGGCGAACTCAACTCGAAACTGCGGTCGAGCTCGTAGCCCGCAATGCGTCCGGTCTGCACGCCGCCCGGGCCCATCTCGTACTGCGGCCGGGCGGTCACCGGTGAGGTCACCACGGCGGCACCCGCGGCCACCGTCTCGAGCATCCCGCGCACACGCTCCGTGTCGGCCTCGAGCACTCGATACCCCGACTGCAGGTCCGTCGCACGCACTGTGACGGTCGCGCGCCACGTGCCGGCGTCCGACACGACTTTTTCTTCCGCGTAGCCCTTCACGGTGATCTTGTCGCCGGCGAGCTTGATGCGCTCGAGGCTGCGCGAGACCACGGCGGACGCGGCCACCAGCCCGACCGCGAGCGCGAGTCCGAGCAGCAGCAAGCCGAGGGTCGTGGCGCCCGCCTGGCGCCGGCGCATGTCAGCTTGGGTGTGCATGGCGCGGATTGTCGCCGATCCTGTGCCTCGCGCCAGCGCGCGGCTGCCCCCGCATTGTCCAGCGGTGTCGGTGGGCTTTACGAGGAACCGCCACTGCACCGCTCCGGCCGCTCCCTGCGATGCAATAAATCATATAAAACAGCAGGGTTATCGAGCATTGGCACGGTCATTGCTTCACTGTCATCAAGCCGTCACGGTTGGTGACCGTGGCGGAGGATGGTGGAACAGACTGAAGGTGGACGATCCAAAGGGGATTGCCGGAAGCAAAGAGAAAAGCAGGGAGTGGCGACCAATTCGAACCCCAAGACGGGGCACGAAGAAGAGTAAGAGCACAACAAGAACATCGTGTGCCCCGGAACGGACGACGACCCCGCGCAAGCGGGGTTTTTTTTGTACGCTGCACCGGGTGAGCGACCTCATCCCCAATGCACACGCGATCGCCGTCCTCGGCTTGACCGTGCTGGCCTTCGTGCTGTTCACGCGCGAGCGCATCCCGATCCCGGTGACCGCGCTCGCGGTGATCGCGAGCCTCGCCCTCGGCCTGCAGCTGTTCCCGTTCGAGCGGGACGGCGTCGGTGCTCGGGCCGCAGCAGATCTTCTCCGGCTTCGGCCACGAGGCACTGGTCGCGATCTGTTGCCTGATGGTGCTCGGTCGCGCGCTGATGGTCACCGGGGCGCTCGAGCCGCTGGCGCGGCTGCTGGCGCGGCTCTGGGCGTTCAATCGCCACCTCGCGCTGCTCGCCCTGCTGGCGAGCGCCATGTTCCTGAGCGCGTTCATCAACGACACCCCGGTCCTGGTGGTGCTGATGCCGGTGGTGATCGGGCTCGCGATGCGCGCCGGGCAATCGGCGACGCGCATGCTGATGCCGATGAACTTCGCGATCATCGTCGGCGGCATGGCGACGACCATCGGCACGTCGACCAACCTGCTGATCGTGTCACTGGCACGCGACAACGGCGTGCCGCACATCGACATGTTCGAGTTCACGCCGCTGGTAGTGGGCCCTGCGCTGCTGGCGCTCGCCTACCTGTGGCTGGTGGCGCCGCGGCTGCTCGAGGAGCGCGCCAATCCGCTGGCCGGACTCGCGCCGCGACGCTTCGACGCGATCCTCTACATCGGCCCGCGCAGCCGCGCGCGCGGCCGAACCCTCGCGCAGGCCCGGCGCTGGACCGGCAACAAGATGGTCGTGCAGCGCGTGCAGCGCGGCGCCGCCACACTCGCTGCCGTGGACGTGCTGGAACTGCTCGAAGGGGACCGGCTGCTGGTCAGCGACACCTCGGCGTACCTCAAGGAATACGAGCACGCGCTCGGCGCCACGCTGTACGACGCCGGGGTGGTCGACAGCCTGCCGCCGGAGCAGCATCCGCTGCGCACCACCGACCAGCAGCTCGTCGAGGTGGTGATCACCGAGGAGTCGCTGCTGCACGAGCGCAACCTGCGCGAAACGCGCTTCGCCGAGCGGTTCGGCGTCGTGATCCTGGCGATGTACCGCCCGGCCGACGAGGACTCGCTCACCGGCGAGATCCCCGACCGCAGGCTGCGCTCCGGCGACGTGCTGCTGGTGCAGGGCCCACCGCAGCGTGCCGCGGCCCTGAAGAGCGAGGCCGGCCTGCTGGTGCTCGACGGCACGCTCGACCTGCCGCGCACCCGCAAGGCGCCGATCGCCGTGCTGATCATGGCCGTGGTGGTGCTGCTCGCCGCGTTCCGCGTGCTGCCGATCGCGATGTCGTCGCTGCTCGGCGTGCTGGCGCTGATCGTCACCGGCTGCCTGAAATTCGAGGGACTCGGCCGCGGCATCAGCGCCGAGGTCGTGTTGATCGTGGTGGCGAGCCTCGCGCTCGGTCGCGCGCTGACCGCGACCGGCGGCGCCGACATCCTTGCGGGCGGCTTCATGGCCGTGGCGAGCGGCCTGTCGACCCAGGCCATGCTGGCCGCGGTGATGATCTTCCTCGGCGTCCTGACCAACTTCGTGTCGAACAACGCCGCGGCCGCCGTGGGCACGCCGGTGGCGCTCGCCATTGCGCAACAGATCGGCGCGCCACCGGAACCGTTCGTACTGGCGGCGATCGTGGGCTGCAACCTGTCGTTCGCCACCCCGATGGGCTACCAGACCAACGTGCTGATCATGCAGCCGGGCGGCTACGTGTTCCGCGACTTCCTGCGGGTCGGCGGTCCGCTGGTGGTGCTGATGATCGTGGCGTTCTCGATCGAGCTGTCCGCCGCGTACCCGATGTAGCCGGCCTACGCCGGTCGTGCGCATCGCGTGGTCGGTATCGATCACCAGCAAACGGTCGCCCGGCTGGATCACCAGGCCCTTGTCGGACCAGCAGCCGAGCCGCGCGCCGCCGCGACGCACCTCGACCACCAGCGACTCCTCCAGGTCGCGCGCCACGCGGCCGATCTCGTCGGTCGCGTGCGCTCGCGCTCCTGCAGCTGGTAGTCGCCGCGGAACGACAGCAGCTCGGACACGAAGTCGACCGTGCCGTGGCTGTCGACCGCGTCCGCCATCAGGTAACCGCCGAAGCTCGGCGGCGAGACGATCACGTCCGCGCCGCTCGCGCGCACCAGCTTGACGTTCTCCTGCTCGAGCACGCGGGCGATGACCCGCACCTGGCGCGCGATCTCGCGCACCGTGAGCACGACGAGCACGGTGGTGTCGTCGCGGCCCACGCTGACGATCACCGCGTGCGCGCGCTGCACGCCGGCGACGTGCAGCAGTTCCTCGCTCGAGGCGTTGCCGTGCAGGCCGATGAAGCCCTTCTCGGCTGCGCGTGCCACCTCGTCGCGGTCCGCGTCGATGACCACGACCTGCTCGGGCGTCCAGCCGCGCAGCAGCAGCTCGCCCGCAGCGATCGAGCCGCTGTCACCGTAGCCGCACAGGACCACGTGGTCCTGCAGGTCCCGCTGCAGTCGCGTCATGCGCCACTCCTCGATGAGCCGCTGGATGATGAGCTGGTACGCCGTACCGAGGAAGATGAACCAGACGAAGATGCGCACCGGCGTGACGAAGAACGCATCGATCAGCCGCGCCTGGTCCGACACCGGGATGATGTCGCCATAGCCCACCGTGGTCACGGTGATCATGGTGAAGTACAGCACGTCGATCACCGACACGTGGTCGTCGACGTTGTCCTTGAGGCCGCTGCGATCGAGCAGGAAGACGGTGAACACCGCGGCCAGCAGCAGCAGCACCAGGCCCGCGCGCAACGCCAGCAGCACCTCCGCGGGCGCGGCCTGGCGGCGGACCAGGATCGACGCGTGTACGCCGCCGCGCTCCAGGCGCAGCCGGCGCAGCGTGCGGCGCACGCGGCCGAACACCATCGGCGACTTGTGCTCCTTGCCGGACCGACTCGAACGCATGGCCGGACTATACCGGAGCAGGTGGCGGCGTTGCCCGGCACGGGATAGCCGCCGCTAACGGCTGGTCGTAAGATGTCGCCCGCCCTCGTTCCTCGCGGACCCCGCATGCACACGCCCAACGACCTGCCGGAAATCATCGCCCACCGCGGCAACGCAGCCGAGTTCCCGGAGAACACCCTGCAGGCGCTCGAGTCCGCGGTGAACCTCGGGCTGAGGTACGTCGAGTTCGACGTGCAGTTGACCAGCGACCTGGTGCCGGTGCTGTTCCATGACGCCGACCTCGCCCGCGTCGGCAAGCGGCCGGAGTGCGTGCACGACCTCACCTGGTCGCTGCTCGCCGAGCTCCCGGTCGGCGAGACCGACCGCCTCGGCAACGCGCACGCCTTCACCTATCCGCCGTCGCTCGCCCAGGCGGTCGATGCGCTGGCGGGCTGGCCGGGCGTCACGGCGTTCGTCGAGATCAAGCGCTCGAGCCTGCGCCGCTTCGGCCGCGAGACGGTTTTGCGTCGCGTGAGCGAAGTGCTGCGGCCCGTGCTCGACCGCTGCGTGCTGATCTCCTTCGACCTGCCGACCGTGAAGATCCTGCGGCTGATGACCGGCGCGCGCATCGGCTGGGTGCTGTCGCAATACGACGCCGACAACCAGGCGCAGGCCACCGAGCTGGCGCCGCAGTTCCTGTTCTGCAACCTCGAGCGCCTGCCCGCCGAGCCCGAGCCACTGTGGCCCGGTCCGTGGGAGTGGGCGCTGTACGAGGTGCGCGACCTGAAGACGGCGCGCGACTGCCACGCGCGCGGTGCCCGTTTCGTCGAGACGATGGCCGTGCGCGGCCTGCTGCACGCCTACGCGGAGAGCCGCCACCAGTGGTGACGGCCGGCGACGGCCTCGTCCTTGGCGCTCGACCAGGGCAGCCACGCCAGCCGTGCCGTGCTCTTCGACTCCTCCGGCCACCAGCTCACCGCTGCGCAGGTCTCCGTCGCGACCCGCCGCGAAGGCGCCGACCGCGTCGAGCAGGATCCCGAGGAACTCGTTCGGTCGCTGCAGACCGCGCTCACGGATGCAACGGAGTCGCGGGCCGGCGCCGCAATCCTGGCCGCTGGCCTCGCCACCCAGCGGTCCACCGTCGTCGCATGGAGTCGTGCCACGGGTCGCGCGCTGTGCGACGCGCTTTCCTGGCAGGACCGCCGCAATGCCGACGCGCTGGCGCACCTCCGCCCGCTGGCGCGCGCGTGCGCGAGATCACCGGGCTGCCGCTCTCGCCGCACTACGGCGCGAGCAAGCTGCGCTGGTATCTCGACCACGTGCCTGCCGTGCAGCGCGCCGCCATGACGGGCGATCTCGCCTGCGGACCGCTGTCGAGCTTCCTCGTTTCGCGCCTCACCGAGGAGCGACGGTGCCTGGTGGACCCGGCCAACGCGTCGCGCACCCTGCTGTACGATCCCTCGCAACTGCAGTGGTCGCCGGAGTTGCTGCGGCTGTTCGATCTCGATCCGCGGCACCTGCCCGCCTGCGTGCCGACGCGCTGCGCTTTCGGCCGGATAGTGCTCGGCGCCCAGCGAGTGCCACTCACCGCGTGCACCGGCGACCAGTCAGCAGCGGCTTTTGCCTTCGGGCGGCCGGAGCCGGACTGTGCACTGGTCAACGTCGGCACCGGTGCCTTCATCCAGCGCGTCGCATCGCCTGCGATACCGCTGCCGGACGGAATCCTGCGCAGCGTGCTGTGCGCGGACGACGAGGGTGCAGTTCTCAGCCATGAAGGCACGGTGAACGGTGCGGGCAGCGCGCTCGACTGGCTGCGCGAGCGGGTCGCCATCGACGTGGATCGCGCGCTCGCGGCGCTCGGTACGCAACAGTCGTTCGCCGCCGCAACTGCCGCTGTTCATGAACGGCGTCGGCGGCCTCGGCGCGCCGTTCTGGCGGTCCGACTTCCCGTGCGAGTTCGTCGGCACGGCGACGACGATGCGCGGCTCGCCGCCGTGATCGAGAGCATCGCGTTCCTGCTGTGCGTCAACCTGGAGGCGCTGCACCGAGCGGCACCGCTGCGCCGGATCCGCATCTCCGGCGGCCTCGCCCGCAACGACTACCTGTGCCGTTGCCTCGCGTCGCTCAGTGGCCTGCGCGTCGAGCGGCCGCTGCTCGTCGAAGCCACTGCTCGCGGCGTCGCGTTCCTCGCGGCCGGCAAGCCCGCGTCGTGGCGCAACGTCGAGGATCGAGCAGACGTTCGAGCCGGAGGCGTCGGCAGTGCTCGCGTCGCGCTACGCCCAGTGGCGCAGCGAAATGGCCGGCGCGGAGCGAGCGCGTAGCAGCGCGCCGCCCCCGTCGGTCGAGGTTGGGTGGTCTCCGGACGCTCCCGGTCTCCGGCGCTTCGAGATTGCAGGAAAAATGGGGACATTCTCCGATTTTCGCAGTCACGAAAATCGGAGAATGTCCCCATTTTTCCTGCAATCTCGGCGGTCCCTTGCTCGGGCGGGATCGAGGCGCCATGCCAGCGTAGCCACCGCGCCGTCCGTTACGCCTCGATCCAACGCCCTCGCGGCGGCCTGCGACAGGGAGCGTCCGGAGACCACCCGACCTCGACCGGCGGGGGTTGCGGCGGCCGCATTCGCAGCAACTAGACGCGCAGCAACGTCGCCAGCATCTCGCGCTCGATCCAGGTGCTGCGGCCGCCGTCGTAGAAGCCACAGTGACCGCCGAATCGCGTGCACGTGACCTCGAGCGACGGCGGTTGCGCCAGTCGCGCGAGGTCCGCGGCGGGAATGATCGGATCGTCGGCCGCCGCGATGATGCGCGTCGGGTGCACGATGCCCGCCAGCGCGTCGTCGACGAGTGCGTAGCCGTGCAGGTACTCAGCCAGCGACGAGTAGCCAGCGTAGATGCGCGCCAGGTGGTCCGTCATCTCGGTGAGCGTGTCGAGCTCGATCACCGCGCTGCAGGTCGTAGAGCTGCGGCCACGCTGCCTGCTTGTTGCGCAGCGAGCGGCGCCACTTCCACAGGAAATAGCGCCGGTACAGCGCCCAGCCCTGCTCCAGCTGCACCAGCGTGTGTCCCGGATCGAGCACGGGGCACACCGCAACGACCTGGGCGAGGTCGAGGCCGGCCGCGACCGCGCGGGCAGCGACGCGCAGGCAGAAATTGCCGCCCAGCGAGAAGCCCGCGAGGTACAGCGACTGCCCGGGATGCAGCGCCTGCACCCGCTGCACGGCACCGACCACCTCGGCGATGCGGCAGGAGTGGAAGATCCCCGGGTTCAGGTGGTGGCTGTCGCCGTGGTCGCGCAGGTTGAGGCGCACCACGTCGAAGTCGTGCTCGAGCAGCAACTGTCCGAGCGACAGGACGTAGAGCGAGCTGGCGCTGCCTTCCCAGCCGTGCAGCAGCACGGCGACGCGTCGCGCCGGCGCGCGGCCCAGCGTCGTTTGCGCGGCCCGGTGCGCCAGCAGGCGCACGCCGTCCCCGCAGTCGAGCACTTCCGGGCGGGAGGCCCTGAGCAACGGTGCACAGCGCCGCTCCACCCCCGGACGGCGCAGCGGCAGGCTGGGGAAGGTCGACTGGACGTGGGGATGAGCCAGCCACGCAGGCGGGCTGAACTCACCGCCCGTCGTCACTCGGCCGGGACCAGGTGGAACTCGACGCGATTGTTCTGCACCGCGATGGCGTTCCATTCGCCGGCAGTGCTGTTCTCACCCTGCTCGGGATAGGCCACCGGATTGCGGCGCCCCGCGTTCACCAGCTCGACGGTGACCGCCCCGCCGGTGCGTTGAGCGAGCGTGGCCGCGAAATTCGCGAAGGCCACCGATTGCCGCTGCGCCGGCGACAGCGCGTCGTCGAACGGGTTGCCCACCAGGTCGCATTTCGACGAAGCCAGCTCGGTCGGCGCAACGGTGAAGCCTTCGGTCGCGTTGCCCGCCAGGCAGTAGTCGCCGACGAACGACTCGACCACGATGCGACCCTTGAACTGCTGCGTCTCGGCGGCCGCCGCCACGTTACGCAGGCGGTCGAGCCGTGCATTGGCGAGCGGTGTCTCCCCGTACGGCACGTACTCGGTTGCAATCGGGCCCGCGACGGCACCGGGGGTCGTGGCGCCCATGGCCACCGGCAGCGCTGCCGCCTGCGCCAACGCCGCGAGGCTCGAAGCTGCCTTGGCCTCGGCCGCCGCGGCTTCGGCCCTGGCATCCGTCAGCTCACGCTGCAGCCCGGCCTGGGACTGCAGCGACTGCCAGTACAGGAAGCCGAGGATCGCAGCCGGCACCAGCGAGAACAGCGCCGTCAGCAGCGCCGGCCACCACGGCACCGGCGGCGGCGGCGGAATGACCGGCTCGACAGCCGGCGGCACCGGCACCTTGGCGATGCCGTCCTTGATCTCGGTGCCCATGCGGCGCGCGAACGCCTCGAAGGTGGCGAGCATGAAGCGCCGCTGCTCGGCGAGCTGGTCGCGCACCAGCTGCTGCATCGACTGGCGCAGGCCACCCTGCATCTCCGACAGCGCCGCGGCCGGCAGGGCCCAGCTGCCGGTGGCGGTCATGGCCGCCTCGGCGTGTTCGGGGCCGCCCGTTGCCGATGCTGCGGCCCCCGCCCCGGCGTCTGCCAGGGCTGGGGACGCGGCGGCGGCCTGCGCCGCCTGGGCGGCAGCCAGCGCGGCCCGCTCGTCGAACAGGGCTGACCGGCCCAGCCGCCGGTCGGGCAGCAGGTGCAACTGGTAGAGCACGCGGGAGACGTCCACCGGCCGGACCGTCTTGGGCAGCACGCCCACGGCGCCGAGGGCGCGGGCCTGGCTCACGTACAGCTCGCCTTCCTGCGAGGTGTACATCATCAGCGGGATCGAGGCGGTCTGCGGGTCGCCCTTGATCACCTGCACCGCCTGGAACCCGTCCATGCCCGGCATCAGGTGGTCCATGAAGATCACGTCGGGCCGCTGCTGGTGCAGGTACTCGAGCGCCTGCTCCGCGGACTCGGCCGTATCCACCGCCATCCCGTGCTGCTCGAGCATGCGGCTCAGGATCACCCGAGCCGAGCGCGAGTCGTCCACGATCAGGGCGCGCTTGCCCGTCGTCATTCCCTGTATCCCCCAGGCAGGCGGTGCGGAATCCGCCACGAGTATGGGCTTTCTACCTTGATCTGGCCTGCAAGCCAATCCCGGCAAACGCTTCTAGCCGCGGGCGGCACCCGGTATATGCTCTGGCACACGCATTAAAAGAGAACCCGGAGGCATTCCATGCCCTATTCGACGGCGGACATCCGCAACATTGCCCTGGTGGGACAGGCCGGCGCGGGCAAGACGCTGCTGGCCGAGGCCTTGCTCGCGCAGTCCGGAGCCATCCGGTCCAAGGGGTCGCTGGCGCGCGGCACCACGGTGTGTGACTTCGACCCGCAGGAAAAAGCCCTGCTGCATTCGCTCGACGCGTCGATCTGCGGCTTCGAGACCCAGGGCCGGCGCGTCAACGTGATCGACACCCCGGGATACCCCGACTTCCTCGGCCGCAGCCTGGTGGCCCTCGAGGCGGTGGAGACCGCGGTGATCGTGGTGAGCGCGGTGAACGGCGTCGAGCCGATGACCCAGCGCATGATGGAATTCGCCAAGGCACGCGGCGTCTGCCGGCTGATCGTGGTCAACAAGATCGACAGCAAGGAAGCGCGTACCGAGCAGGTGCTGGCCGAGATCCGCGAGAACTTCGGCAGGGCCTGCCTGCCGCTCAACCTGCCGTCCGACGGCGCCAAGGCGGTGGTCGACTGCTTCTTCCAGCCGCACGGCAAGCCCGCCGACTTCTCCTCGGTCGAGGCGGCGCACACCCAGATCATCGACCAGGTGGTCGAGGTGGACGAGGAGCTGATGGCCGTCTACCTCGAGCAGGGTTCCGAGCTCTCGCCCGAGCAGCTGCACGACCCGTTCGAGAAGGCGCTGCGCGAAGACCACCTCGTGCCGATCTGCTTCTGCTCCGCCGAGACCGGCGCGGGCATCCCGGAGTTGCTCGAGGTGCTCGCGAAGCTGGCACCCAATCCCGACCGAAGGCAACCCGCCGCCGTTCCTCAAGGGCGAGGGCGCCGACGCCGTGCGCGTCGACGTGTCGCCCGATGCCGTCGAAGCACGTCATCGCGCACGTGTTCAAGGTCGCGATCGATCCGTTCGTCGGCAAGCTCGGCGTGTTCCGCGTCCACCAGGGCACGGTGAAGGCAGGCGCCCAGCTGCTGGTGGGCGACGGCCGCAAGCCGGTCAAGTTCGCGCACATCTTCCAGCTGCAGGGCAAGGAACACATCGAGGTGCCGGCCGCGATCCCCGGCGACATCTGCGCCGTGGCGAAGATCGACGAGCTGCACTTCGACGCCGTGCTGCACGACTCGCACGACGAGGACCACCACCACCTGAAGTCGGTCGCCTTCCCGCCGCCGATGCTCGGGCTCGCGATCCACGCCGAGAAGCGCGGCGACGAGCAGAAACTCTCGGAGGGCCTGCACCGCCTCGTGGCGGAGGACCCGTGCGTGCGCGTCGAGCACCACACCGCGCAGAACGAGACCGTGCTGTACGGCCTCGGCGACCTGCACCTGCGCGTCATGCTGCAGCGGCTCACCGAGCGCTACGGCGTGGCGGTGAAGACCACCCCGCCGAGCGTGCCGTACCGCGAGACGATCACGCGGCCGGCCGAGGGCCACCATCGCCACAAGAAGCAGACCGGCGGTGCCGGCCAGTTCGGCGAGGTGTACCTGCGCATCGAACCACTCGAACGCGGTGCGGGCTTCGAGTTCGTCGACGACGTCGTCGGCGGCGCGATCCCGAACCAGTTCATCCCCGCCGTCGAGAAGGGCGTGCGCGCGGTGCTCAACGGCGGCGCCATCGCCGGCTTCGAGCTGCAGGACGTGCGCGTCAGCGTCTACGACGGCAAGCACCATCCGGTCGACTCGAAGGAAGTGGCGTTCGTCGCCGCGGGCAAGAAGGCGTTCATGTCCGCGATCAAGGAGGCCGCGCCGATCGTGCTCGAGCCGATCGTGCGCGTGGCGATCAGCACCCCGGCCGCCTCGATCGGCGACGTGACCAGCGACCTCGCGACGCGACGCGCGCGCATCAGCGGGCAGGACTCGCTGCCGGGCGGCCGCGCCGAGATCCAGGCGCTGGTGCCGCTCGCGGAGCTGCAGGACTACCTGTCGCGCCTCAAGGCGCTCACCGGCGGCGAAGGCAGCTACACCATGGACCTGAGCCACTACGATCCGGTGCCGCCGCGCCGGCAGCAGGAACTGGTCGCGGCCTTCAAGCCGGAGGTGGAGGCGGACTGAGCCCGGACGGGCGCGCAGGCCTTGTACGCCTTCACGCACATCGACAAGACCGCCGGGCGGACGGTCCGCGCGGTCCTGCGCCGGTCGTTCGGCGCCGGGCATTGCGAGATCCGCACGCCGTATGCCCGGCGCCCCGCCGACCCGAACGACCGCAGCGTCTACGTGACCGGCGCCGACCTGCGCCGGGTGCGGCGCATCTACCGCCACCTGCGCGGCATCGCCGGGCACAACGTCAAGCCGTACTCGGACCTGCACACGGCCTGCCCGGAGGTTCGCTATTTCATCTTCCTGCGCGACCCGGTAAAGCGCTACCTGTCGCACTACAAGAACAAGGCGCTGCAGTACGACCGTGCCGACTTCGATCGCTGGGCGTCGCTCGCACCGATGCAGGATTTCCAGACGCGGACGCTGGCCGGCGAAGCGAACGCCCAGCGGGCCATCGACCTGATCGGCAGCCGGGTGGGCTTCGTCGGGCTGACGGATGCCTTCGACGAATCGCTGCTGATGCTCGGCCGCTGGCTGGGCGATCCCGATTTCCGCCCCGAGTATCGACCGGTCAACCGGCTGGCGGACAAGTCCCGCGCGCGGGACGCCGCTCGCGAGCAGGCCGACTTGAGCTACCTGGACGACCCCGCGGTCCGCGCCCGGCTGCTGGAGATGAACGCACTGGACCAGCAGGTCTACGACTTCGCGGTGCGCGAGTTCTTCGACCGGCAACGGCTGGCGTACGGCGACACCGCTGGCCGCAGACGTTGCCGCGCTCCGGCAGCGCAACAACGCGATCACCGACTGGAGCGAGCCGCTGTCGGCCCGGCTGCTGCGCAACTGGGTCTACAAGCCGGCGCTGGTGCTGCGGCTGGCCTGATTCAACTCGCCTCGACCCGGCCCCCGCGCATCAGCTCTCGTCGCTCTCGCCCGGGTCGCGCAACTCGAGGCCAAGCCTGCGCTTCACCCGGCGCCACATCGGTCGCCACGGCTGGTCGGGCCGGGTGGCGTTCGCGTGCGGCCACGGCCGGTCGGGGATCGGCGCGCCGAGGAACGCGCAGAGGCGATCCCAATTGCCCTCGCGGGTCGGGTCCAGCTCGAGGTACTGCTGGCCGCGGGTCGCGAAGAATTCGCGCACCGCGGCGTTGTGTGCGCGATAAGCGTCGAGCCAGGCCTGCCGGGCCTGCGGGCTGCTCGCGGGGTTGGCGTGCGGGCCGAACATCCACTCCCGCATCGGGCGCATGCGGCGGTGGCGGAAGAACTTCACGCAGCTGTCGATCCAGCGTTGCTCCTCGCGCACCGTGAGGATGTACTTCGCGTCCGGGTACAGCGCGTAGATCTCCCGCCAGATCGTGAAGTACGGGTTGTCGGTGAACGCCTCGAACATGTCGAACGTCGGCAGGCGGTAGTCGCCCGCATCGATCTGCTTGATGAGCGTCGCGCCGTCGTCGGCGCCCGGGTAGCTGCCGAGCTTGTCGCCGTTGACGGTGTGGTAGCCGAGGATGCGCAACGCGTCGTACAGCGTCGTGGTGCCGGTCTTGTAGAAGCCGATACCGAAGATCTTGCCGTCGTGCTGCGTCATGCGCCGCTCTCCAGGGATCAACCGCGCCGCGCCGCAAGGCCCTGCACCTCGTCGGCGAGCGCCAGGAACTGTCGCCGCGCGGCGGCGCGCTGCTGCGGCGTGAGCTTCGCGTCGATATCCGCCATCAGCACGGCGAGCGCCTCGCGACGCCGCTCGACGGCCGCACGGTATTGCGGCGTCCAGAGATCGTCGGGCCGCGCGATGAGGACGAACATGCGCCTCTCGAACTCCTCGCCGCCGTACGCTGCGCCAGCGCGTCGGCGAGCGCCTCGCGCCAGATGCGGCGGTTCGCGCGCCACTCTGCCATGAACGGGGGCGAGCTGGCGACGTGAGCGCGGACCGCGGCCCGCTGCGCCGGCGTCAGCGGCCCCGTGAAGCGCTCGAGCGCACGCGCCAGGGTCTTCTCGCGGCGTGCATCGCGCTGCGCGGGCGTACGCTCGACGAACTCCTGCCAGGTCTTCTCGTCCTCGCGGGCGAGATTCGCGAGCAGCTCGTCCACCTGCGCAGCGCTGAACGTGCGCGCGAGCGACGTGTAGCCAGGCGCCGCCTGCTCGAAGATGTCGCGCCAGTACTCCTCGGTACGCCGGCTGGCCGCGAGCCAGTCCTCCCGCCCGGCACCCGCCTCGACCTCGCCGGCGACGTCGCGCAGGAAACTCGCGTAGCGCACAAGCTCCGAGCGGCGATGCCACTCGAGGTTGCCGGCGAGCGTCGACTTGAGCGCCTCGGCTTGCGCGTCGTCCAGGGTCACGAGGTCCTGCAGGTAGAAGCCGACCACGCTGTCGAGGCGCGGGTAGAGCAGGTTGAGACCGCAGCCGGCCAGCGCACACATGGCGATGGCCGCGACGAACCGGCGCGTCGAGGGTGCTCATCGGGCTGCGGGTCGTGGTCGAAGCAGGCGCAGGCATGGTGGGCGGCGCTCTAGGATATCGCCGGCTGGCACCGCCAGCTGTTCGATCAAGTCCGGTCCCTGGTTGCGTGCATCGTTCACGCGCCGGCTGACGGGCCGGGCCAGGATGTCGGGGCGCGTGCATGGTCCCAGCAGGCGGGCCAACCGGTCGGTCGCCTCGTTGCGCGGATCGAGCCACTCCGCGTACGCCTCCGGTCGGCATGATCACCGGCATCCGATCGTGCACGTGCGCGAGCGACGCCGCCGGCGTGGTCGTCACCATGCAACACGACTCGAGTGGCTCGCCGCTCGCCGGATCAGGCCAGCGCTCCCACAGCCCTGCCATGCCGAACGGCGCGCCGTCGGCGAAACCGATGAAGTACGGTTGCTTCACCGCGCCGGACCGCTGCCACTCGTAGTAGCCGTCGGCCAGCACCAGGCAGCGGCGGCGACGGAACGCGCTGCGGAACGATGGCTTCTCGGCAAGCGTCTCGGCACGCGCGTTGATCATCCGTGCGCCGATCGCCTTTTCCTTCGCCCACGACGGCACCAGCCCCCAGTACAGCATCGCCAGCTCGCGCGGCCCGCCGGTCTCGCGCACGGCCGCGACGTACTGCGTCGGCGCGATGTTGTAGCGCGGCTCGACTTCGGGCGCCGAGGCCACGCCGAACAGCCGCGTCACGGCCTCGTGGGGGGAGTAGAAGGCGAAGCGGCCACACATGGAGAAGCGGATAGCGGATAGCGGATAGCGGATAGCGGATAGTGTAAGAGGTGGCGATGTGAAGTGCGCCAGAGCGAGGTAGCGACGCCGCAGCATCCCCAGTTGCCGACTCCGCCCTGGATCAACCGCCCCTCTTACACTATCCGCTATCCGCTATCCGCTATTCCCTGGTCCCCGTCCCCTTCTCCATCAGCCACACGCAGGCGGCGAACAGAGTGGCGGCAGCAACGGCCATCAGCGCGAACGAGAGGCCGAGGTTGACGTCGGACTGGCCGAGGAAGCCGTAGCGGAACGCGTTCACCATGTAGAGGATCGGGTTGGCCTTCGAGACGGTCTGCGCCCACTCGGGCAGCATCGAGATCGAGTAGAACACGCCGCCGAGATACGTCATCGGCGTGAGGATGAAGGTCGGCACGAAACTGATCTGGTCGAAATTCTTGGCAAACACGGCATTGATGAAGCCGAGCAGCGCGAAGATCACCGAGGTGAGCAGCACCGCCGCCAGCACCGCCAGCAGGTGCTCGACGTGCAGGTGGGTGAAGAACAGCGCGATCAGCGTGACCACCAGCCCCACCAGCAGGCCGCGCACCACGCCGCCGGTCGTGTAGCCGAGCACGATCAGCCAGTTGGGCAGCGGTGCGACCAGCAGTTCCTCGATGTGGCGGCCGAACTTGGCGCCGAAGAACGACGACACCACGTTGCCGTAGCTGTTGGTGATCACCGACATCATGATCAGGCCCGGCGCGATGTACTGCATGTAGCTCACGCCGCCCATGTCGCCGATGCGCCGGCCGATCAGGCTGCCGAAGATGATGAAGTACAGCGTCGCGGTGATCGCCGGCGGCACCAGCGTCTGGCCCCAGATGCGGACGATGCGACTGAACTCGCGGATGACGATGGTGCGGAAACCGACCCAGCGACGGTCCCGCTGCGCAACGCTGGCGGCGGTGAGACGCGCCTCGGTGCTCATGCCGTGGCCGCGGGCTTCACGAGCCCGGTCTCCGCATCACGCCCTTCGACGAGTCGCATGAACAACTCCTCGAGGCGGTTCGCCTTGTTGCGCATGCTCACCACCTCGATGCCGCGTGCCGACAGCGCGGCGAAGATCTCGTTCAGGTTCTGCGACTTCGTCACCTCGACTTCGATCGATCCGTCCTCGGCGAGCGTCACGGCATAGCCCGGCAGCTGCGGTACCTCGGTCACGGGCTGCCGCGGGTTGAGCACGAACACCTCGCTGTGCAGCTTGCGCAGCACGGTGGCCATCTTGTCGTGCTCGATGATGCGCCCCTCGTCGATGATGGCGATGTGGCGGCAGAGGTTCTCGGCCTCCTCGAGGTAGTGGGTGGTGAGGATGATGGTGGTGCCGTCCTCGTTCAGCTGGCGCAGGAACTCCCACATCGAGCGTCGCACCTCGATGTCGACGCCGGCGGTGGGCTCGTCGAGGATCAGCAGCCGGGGCTCGTGGATCAGTGCGCGCGCGATCATCAGGCGGCGCTTCATGCCGCCCGACAGCGAGCGCGAGATGGCATCGCGCTTCTCCCACAGCTGCAGCTTGTGCAGCCAGTGCTCCATGCGCTCCTTCGCCACGGCCCGCGGGATGCCGTAGAAACCGGCCTGGTTCACCAGGATGGTCGAGGCCTTCTCGAACTGGTTGAAGTTGAGCTCCTGCGGCACGAGGCCGAGGCAGGCCTTGGCGGCCTCGAGCTCGGTGTCGGTGTCGTGGCCGAACACCAGCGCCTTGCCGGACGTCTTGTTGACCAGCGAGGCGATGATGCCGATGGCGGTGGTCTTGCCGGCGCCGTTGGGCCCGAGCAGCGCGAAGAAGTCACCCTGCTCGACGTCGAGGTCGATGCCCTTCAGCGCCTGCACGCCGTTGCGGTAGGTCTTGGTCAGCTGGCGCAGCGACAGGGCTTTCATTCGGCGGTGAGGGGTGCAGAGCGGGTGCGCAGGTTAATGGGCGACTCCGGACACGGCAAGGAACTCAGCGCGGCGGTGGCCGCGGCGGCGCGGCGATTGTCCCGTCCTCGGCCCCGATCAGGCAGACACCGATGCAATGCGCCCAGTGCAGGGCGCGCGGCGAGTCGCGCCGGGCGGCACCCACCAGCGTCAGCCAGAACTGCGGGTGCAGCCGCCAGCGCGGCCGGATCAGGTCCGGGCAGCGCGCCATGTCCGCGAGCTGCGGCAGGCGCCAATCGGCCAGCTGCTGCTGCACGTCGTGCGACAGCCCAAGCACCACGCGGGCGGCCAGCGGTTCACCCTCGACCAGGCGCCGCGCCAGGAAGGCCGCCTGGTGCGCGAACGAGTCGCAGCGCGCCTGCCAAGTGGCGGGACGGGCCGCGATCCGCCGGTCCTCGACCCGATCGGTCGCGAACGGCGCGTTTGCCTCCGGAATCACGATCTCGAACAGCGCGAATGGACCGGCACCCAGACGGGCGAGGGTCGGCGCATCGAGTTCCCGCAGGCACTTCCCGACCGACGCCGGCCAGGCAAAGCGCGGGTCGTCCTCCGCTCCGGGACCGAGCCCGAGCTCGAGGTACAGGCCGTTGAGGTCGGTCAGGTCGCGCCGCAAGGCGGGCGGCAGCAGGCCCTGGTGAGCGAGTACCGGGCTGGCCGAGCCCGGCAGTTGATCGAGCGCAGACATGGTGGTTTCTCCAAATATGGTTCAAATGGACCATATTTGGTTATAGACTGCCATATATGGTCTTGTTGGACCATATATGGCGAGAACAGCCAGATTCGGGGAAGGGGAGAACCACCATGCGTATTACTGACAGCCGCTACGACCGGGACCGGCAGCGACTCGCCATCGCCTATCGCCTGATCGGCCACGAGGCCCGCACCCAGACCATTCGCCAGGCCACCAGCCTGTCCGGCGATCGGATCCGCAAGCTGTACCGGGACTACCTGAAGGGTCAGCCCGCCCAGCCGGTGCGCAGGCGCCGCGGCAAGTCGCCGCGCCAGATGTCGTTCTTCTGGCGCAGCCCGGCGCATGAACTGCAGGCCGCCGCGCTCGCGGCCCTGATGCAGCGCTGCGGCTTCATCGGCCGGCCGCAGGTGCTGTTCCGCGCCCCGCTCGACGACGTGAACCGCTTCTGCGACCTGTACGAGGCTTTCTGCAGCCTGTGCCCGTCCACCGTGATCACCTTCGAGCACGCCTGGCACCTGTGGCACGTGCTCGCGCGGCGCGACGAGTTCGTGGTGACGCGCTGCCCGGACTGTCGCGGCACCTGGATCCGCGACACGCTCGACCTGCTGCCCGACAACTGCGCCGCCTGCCGGGGCGATCCGCCCGACTGACGGTCGCAGGTTGCTAGACTGCGCGCCCGGCCACCAGCGGCAGCCCCGTGCGCACACCGAACGTCTTCGCGGGTCCGTATCTCGACCGCGCCGCGCACCTGCGCAAGGACGCGGCCTTCGTCGCGAGCGCGCTCGCCGACCCCGGCTCACTGCTGGTGCCGCTCTGGCAGGCACGCAACCTGCTGCAGCGCGCCGACCACGCGCGCTCGGCCGCGCTCGTCGAGATACGGCACGCCCTGCGTGGCGACGTGCCGGACGGCGAGCTGGTGCTGCTCGGCCTGTTCCGCGGCAGGGCCTGCTTCGCTGTCGACCTCGTCGCCGAACCCGCGCCGACCTTGCCATCGGACGCCACGCTTCGAAGACCTGCGCATCGCGGCGGGCCTGCTGCCGCAGGACGAGGCGGGGTTGCTGGCCTACGCGCGCGCGATGGTGCTGTGGCGTAGCCGCCATCGCTACTGCGGCAGCTGCGGCGCGCCGGCCCGCGGCGAGAGCGCGGGCCACGTCATGAAATGCACGGATCCCGCCTGCGGCGCCGAGCAGTTCCCGCGCCTGGATCCGGCCATCATCGTGCTCGTGACCGACGGCGAGCGTGCCTTGCTCGGCCGGCAGGCGGCGTGGCCGGCGGGCCGTTACTCCACCATCGCGGGCTTCGTCGAACCGGGCGAGAGCCTCGAGGACGCAGTGGCGCGCGAAGTGCTCGAGGAAACCGGCGTCACGGTGCTCGACGCCGACTACCACTCGTCGCAGCCGTGGCCGTTCCCCTCCTCGCTGATGATCGGCTTCACGGCACGCGCGGCCGCCGATGCCGTGCCGCGCGCGGACGAGGAACTGGAGGACGTGCGCTGGTTCACCCGCGAGCAGATAGCGTCGGGCACGCCAGGACTCCCGCCCCCGCAGTCCGTGTCGTTCCGCCTGATCGCCGACTGGTACGACTCCGGTTCGGCGCGGCCACTGCGCGACACGCCGGGCGTACAGCTCTGGGGACGCCGCTGAACGCGCCGGGCACGCACGCGTGAGCCTCGAGATCGCGTTCGTGCTGGTCGCCGCGTTCGGTGCCGGCATCGTCGACGCGATGGCCGGCGGCGGCGGCCTGGTGCAGCTGCCGGCGTTGTTTGCCGCGTTTCCGGCGGCGCCGCACACCACCCTGCTCGGCACCGGCAAGCTCGCCGGCTTCGCGGGCACGACCAGCGCGATCTTCCGCTACATGCGTCACGTGCGCATCGACTGGCAGCTGGTGTTGCCCGCCGCAGCCGCGGCGTTCCTCGCCGCGCTGGTGGGTGCGTGGATCGCCACGCGCATCCCGCCGGACCGGTTCCGCGCGATGGTGCCGGTGCTGCTCACGCTGGTGCTGGCCTACTCGCTGCTGCACCGGGACTTCGGCCTGCAGCATCGCCCGCGCGGCCACGCGAGGCGCTGGCGGGCGCTCGGCGCCGCGGGCGCCGGGATCATCGGGCTGTACGACGGCTTCTTCGGCCCGGGCACCGGCAGCTTCCTCGTGTTCCTGTTCGTGCGCGGTTTCGGCCTCGACTTCCTGCACGCCTCGGCGTCGGCGAAGGTGGTCAACGCCGCGGCGAACGTCGCGGCGATCATCCTGTTCGGTATCACGGGCGAGCTCTACTGGCTGCTCGGGCTCGCCATGGCGGCCTGCAACGTCGCCGGTGCGCAAGTCGGCAGCCAGCTCGCGATCCGCCGCGGCAGCGGTTTCGTGCGCATCGTGTTCCTGCTGGTGGTCGGCGCGCTGATCGCCAAGACCGCCTGGGACGCGCTCGTCGCCGCGTGATTGTCGCCGTGGTTGCGATGCGGCACGATGGCGGCCGCGGCAGGAACGCCACACCACCCCGGATCACCCCATGGATTTCTCGCTCGGCTCGCTGGTCGGCGTCGCGCTCGGCATCGGCCTCGCTGCCGCCACCGGCTTCCGCATCTTCGTGCCGCTGCTGATCGCCGGCCTCGCCGCGCGTTTCGGCTACCTGCCGCTGACCGACACCTTCCAGTGGCTGGCCAGCACGCCGGCGCTGGTCACGCTCGGCACCGCGGCGGTGATCGAGACGCTCGCCTACTACATCCCGGGCGTGGACCACGCGCTCGACGTGCTGTCCGGCCCTGCCACCGTGGCCGCGGGCGTGGTGGCGAGTGCGGCGGTGATGACCGACATCCCGCCGGCGGTGTTGTGGCCGGTGGCCGTGATCGCCGGCGGTGGCGCGGCAGGCCTGACCAAGGGCAGCACCGCACTGATCCGCGCCAAGTCCGGCCTGATGACCGGCGGGCTGGCGAACCCGGTCGTGAGCACGGTCGAGACCATCGGTGCGACGGGTGTCGCCGTGCTGGCGATCGCCGTGCCGGTGCTGTGCTTCGTCGCCGTGGTCGCGCTGCTGTGGTGGGCCGCCCGCAAGGCGGGCCGCGTGCTGTTCGGCCGCAACAAGCAAGCAGCCACCCGCCGCCACCTGACGCACGCGCCCATGCACGGCGTAGCGCTGTTGCGCCGCCTTACAATGTCGCCACCATGTGCCTGCTCGTCGTCGCCTGGCAAACCCATCCGCGCTACCGGCTCATCGTCGCTGGCAATCGCGACGAATTCCATGAGCGTCCGACCGCGCCGGTGGACTGGTGGAGCGACGCGCCCGATGTCCTCGCCGGTCGCGACCTGCGCGCCGGAGGCACCTGGCTCGGCCTGTCGCGCTCGGGACGCTTCGGTCTGGTGACCAACTTCCGCGAGGCCGATGCCGCGACCCGTGCCGACGCTCCGTCGCGCGGCGAGCTGGTGCCTGCATTCCTGCGCAGCGGAAGTGGCGCTGCACGTTACCTCGACGAGCTGCAGCAGCGGGCAACGCAATACGCCGGCTTCAACCTGCTGCTCGGCGATGCGACGGGCCTGCACTACTACACGAATGTCGGCGGCACGGCGCCGCGCGTGCTGGGCCCGGGCATCTACGGGCTGAGCAACCACCGACTCGACGAGCCGTGGCCGAAGCTGGTACGCACGCGTGAACGCTTCGCAGCCGTGCTGCACGACTCCGACCCTGCGCCGGCCACGCTGCTGGACCTGCTCGGCGACAGCACGCCCGCCGCCCTCGACACCGCTCCCGACGCCGGCCTGCCGGCGGACCTGGAGCGGGCCTTGTCGGCGCCGTTCGTGCGCCACGAGCGCTACGGCACGCGCTGCTCGACGGTCGTGCTGGTAACGTACGATGGCAGGCACGACGGTCTACGAGCGACGTTTCGAGCCCACCGGCGCGCAGAGTGGCGCGTCACGCTTCGAGTTTTCGGGTCAGCCTGGATGAGCGTTGCCCGACGCGTGCTGCACCTGCGCCGCGCGATTGCGTGGTGCGGCGTGCTGCTGTCGCTCGCGTTCGCCGCCAGCGCGGGCGCTGCCGACCGCATCGAGATCGACATCCAGGGCGTCGACCGCGAGATCGCGAACAACGTGCGCGGTTACCTGACCCTGGCCCGCTACACCGAGCGCGACGACCTGACCGACGCGCAGGTGCGCCGGCTGGCGGACCGGGCCGTCGACGAGGCCGCCGACGGCCTGCGCCCTTTCGGCTACTACGAGCCGACCATCCGCAGCCGCACCAGCCGCGACGATCCGCGCTGGATCGTGCGCCTGAAGATCCAGCCCGGCGAGCCGGTGCGCATGGACGAGGTGCAGGTGCAGTTGCAGGGCGCCGGCAGCAATGAGCCTGACCTGCTCGCGCTGGCACCGGCCAGCGTACTGCAGCCGGGCAAGCGTCTCGATCACGCGGCCTACGACCGGCTGAGGGCGGATCTGCTGCGTACCGCCATCGATCTCGGTTATCTCGACGCCCGGCTGACGCGGCGTGAGCTGCTGGTCGATCCGCCGAACCGCAAGGCCTCCGCGTTCCTCGAGCTCGACACTGGCGGCCGCTATAGCTTCGGCGCGGTCACCGTGCGGCAGGACGTCCTCGACCCGGACCTGCTGCAGCGCTTCGTGCGCTTCCAGCCGGGCATACCGTTCTCCAATTCGCGTATCCGCAGCACGCAGTTCGCCCTCGAGGACAGCAACTTCTTCTCGGAGGTGCGCATCACCGCGGGCGAGCGCGATCCCGCGACGCTGACCGTGCCGATCACGATCGAGGCCGAGCCGATCAAGCGCGACCGCTACTCCGTCAGCCTCGGCTACGGCACAGACACCAACGTGCGCGGCAAGTTCGCCTGGGACAATCGCCGCATCAACCAGCACGGCCACCGCTCGCGCCTCGAGCTGACCGCGTCGAGCGTGCTGCAGGAGGCCATCGCGCGCTACATGTTCCGGTCGGCGACCCGGCGCTCGAAAAGCTGGAGTTCTCCGCCGGCTACATCAACGAAGCAGCTCGGCGACCTCGACAGCGAGCGCATCGAGCTGACTGCCGGGCTCACCCAGGTGCTGGGACGCTGGCAGCGCGTGCTGTTCCTGCACTCAAGGAGGAAACGACCGGCTTTCCGGACGGCACCGAGAATACCGACCTGCTGCTGATCCCCGGCATCAGCTACTCGAGCCTGCCGCCCAATTTCCTCACCGGCTGGGTGCGCGACTCGGCGTACTACTTCGAGCTGTCGGGCAGCCCGTCGACGCTCGGCTCGGATGCGTCCTACGTACGCTTCTACACGCGCGGCGAGAGGATCTGGCCGATCAGCGGACCGTGGTACGTGCGCCTGCGCGGCGAGTTCGGTACCAGCTGGGTGGACGAATTCTCCGAGCTGCCCGCCTCGCAGCGCTTCTTCGCCGGCGGCGACCGCAGCGTGCGCGGCTTTGCGCTCGACGAGCTGAGCCCGCCGGCGGACGAGAGCGACTCGTCCGTCGACCGGATCCAACCAGCGCGTCGGCGGCGAGCACAAGATCGTGGGCTCCGTGGAACTCGAGCGCGACCTGCCGCGCAATTTCCGGGTGGCGGTGTTCTACGACACCGGCAACGCCTTCAATGACTGGAGCACGCCGCTCGAGTACTCGGTGGGCATCGGCGTGCGCTGGAGGCTGCCGATGCTGCTGATCGGCATCGACGTCGCCCAGCCGCTGTCGGAGTCGGGCCGCCGGCCGCGCCTCCACCTCAACATCACGCAGGTGCTGTGATGCGCTGGCGCTGGCTGTTGCTGGTCCTGCTGGTGCTGCTGATCGGCACGCCGTTCCTCGTCGTGCAGCGCCTGCTGCACACCGAGACCGGGCTGCGCGTCGCCCTCGAGCAACTGCGTCGCGTGCCCGGCGTGACCATCGAGACCATCGGCGCGTCCGGCACGCTGGCCGGGCCACTCACGTTCCGCCGCGTATCGATCGACCACGCCGCGGTGCACGTCGACGTGCGCGACCTGACCTTGGACGCGGGCCTGCGTGCACTGGTGAGCGGCAACATATTCCTCGAGCACGCGACGGCCGAGGGTGTGGAGATCACGCTGAAGCGCCGCGAGCCGCAGCCGCCCTCCGCCACCCGCTTCCTGCCGCGTTTCCTCGAGGTCGTGGTACCCGACCTGCAGCTTCGCAACCTCGGCCTGACGCTCGCCGACGGGCAGCGCTACCAGGTAGCCTCCGTGCGCGGCGCGCTGGCGATGACCCGCTGGCGCATCGACCTGTCGGACCTGGTGGTCGAGGACCCACGCGGCCGGGTCGACGGCGCCATCACGCTGCGCGCGACCACCCCGCTCGGCCTGCGCGCTGCTGCGAACGGCCGCTGGCAGCTGCCGGACGAGCAAACGTGGCGGTTCGCGGCCGCCGTGAGCGGCAACCTTGATCGGCTGGCCACCACGGTGACCCTGTCCGCCCCGACGCAGGCATCGTTCGTTGGCAATGCACTCGACCTGACCGGTGAGCCGCGCATCGTTGGCACGTTGCGCGCCACGGAGTTCGACGGCACGCCGTGGTTCGATGCCGGTGTGTTGCCCCGCACCAGCGGCTCGGTCTCCGTCGACGTCGGCGCCGACGGCTTCGGGCTGGACGGCACCCTGACCGCAGACGTGTTCGGCGACGGTCCGGTGCGCGTGCAGGGCAACGGTCGCTGGCAGGACCAGACCCTGGAACTCGCCTCGTTCCGCGCCTGGTTGCCGCGCTCGAGCCTCACACTCACGACGACCGGCACCGCCCGATTTGCCGGCGGCGCACCGCAACTGGCGCTCAGCGGCGAGTGGACGGCGATGCGCTGGCCGCTCACCGGCGACGCAGCGGTCGAAAGCACGCTCGGCACCTACACATTGCAAGGTGCGCTGCCGTACCACTTCGACGTGGACGCCCACGCGCGGGCGCCATTGCTCGATGGCGCCCCGGAGGCGCAGTTCACGGCCACCGGCAGCCTCGACAACGGGCTGGTGGTGATCGATCAGATCGACGGCGCAGCGCTCGGCGGCCGGTTGTCGGGCTCGGGCCGCGTGTCGTGGATCGGGGACCAGCGGTGGAGTGCGCGTTTCCAGGCGCAGAACATCGACCTCGCGATGCTGCGGCCCGACCTGCCGGGCCGCATCAGCACCGTGGCGACCGTGGAGGGACGCGGCTTCGAGCTGACGTCGCCGTGGACTGCCAGGCTCGCGTCGCTGTCCGGCACGGTGCGCGGACGGGCGCTCACCGGGCGCGGCGAGATCGCCCACAGTAACGGCAACTACGACCTGCGCGGCGTGCGAATCGCGAACGGCGGGTCCCACGTCGACATCGACGGCCGCTGGGGCAGCACCGTGGATCTGCGCTGGAATGCCGACGTGCGCATCGCTGTCGCTGCTGCACCCCGACCTGTCCGGCGAACTCGTCTCATCGGGCCGGGCACGCGGCAACGCGACACGACCGCAACTCGACGCCGATGTCCGCGCCCGGCAGCTGCGCTTCGGCAGTACGGTCGTCGATTCGCTGCAGGGCGAGATCGACCTCGATCTCACCGACGCACGCGAATCACGCGTCGACCTGCGCGCCACGTCGGTCGACCTCGGCTTCGTGCTGCTGGACACGGCACGGTTCCAGCTGCAGGGCCGCACCGGAGAGCACGAACTGTCGCTCGACTTTTCGTCGACCAGGGACGACACGCGGCAACTGCCTGGGTTCGATGCGCGGCTCGCGGCGCGCGGCGAGTTCGACGTGGCCACACGACGCTGGCACGGCCTGCTCGACGACGCCACACTGGCCTATCCGGACGGCCGCGCGACGCTGCTGCAGGCTGCAGCCATCGAGGTCGGCCCGGACCAGTTGCGTGCCGCGCCCATCTGCCTGCAGACCGATGACGCGCGCCTCTGTGCCGAGGGTGAGCGCATTGCAGAGCCCGCCTCGATGCGCGTGCTGTTCAGCGCGCAGGACTGGCCGCTCGAGCGGCTGCTGCGTTCGGTACTCGGCTGGCGGGAACTCGACGGTAAGCTGCAGGCCGCCGGGTGGATCACGCAGCAGGGCACGCAGCCGTGGGTCGGCGCCATGACGTTGTACGTCGACGACCCGACGCTCGCCATCCCGCGCAACCAGTTCCGCTCCGAGCAGGTACGCCTCGGGCGCGCACGGTTCGACCTGACGGCGGAACCCGAGGAACTGCGGGCTACGCTGGCGATGAACGTCGTCGAGGGCACGCACCTCGACGGCGAGGTGGTAGTGACGCGCGACCCTAAGCAGGAATTCGCTGGGTATCCGTTGCGCGGCGAGATCCGCGCCAAGTCGACTGCACTCACCGCGCTGCCGCTGTTCGTGCCGGAGATCGACCGCTCCTCCGGCATCCTCGATGCGGCGCTGGCGGTGAGTGGCACGCTCGGCGAACCGCGCTTCAACGGCGAGTTCCACGTCCGCGACGGCCGCTTCGATCTCTACCGCACCAACCTGCAGCTCTCCAGCGTGACGCTCGACGGCCGCTTCGTCGGCGACGAGCTGGTGTTCGACGGCAGCGGCAAGACGGCCAAGGGGACGCTCGGCCTCGACGGCCGCTTCACCTGGCCCGACGGCGTGATGACCGGCCAGATGCGCTTGAAGGGCGACCAGCTGATGGTCGCCGATACTCCGGACTTTCGCGTCATCGCCTCGCCCGACCTGCTGTTCACCGCCGGCGCGGACGGTTTCGACGTGACGGGCGAAGTGCTGATCCCGCTGGCGCGCATCACGCCCAGGGACCTGAGCACCACCGTGAGCACTTCGTCCGACGAGCGCATCGTCGGCACGGAGGTCGACGATGCCGGTCCGTCGACGCTCGGGCGGGTGCGC
Organism: uncultured Gammaproteobacteria bacterium; assembly: GCA_963731105.1. Taxonomy (GTDB): domain Bacteria; phylum Pseudomonadota; class Gammaproteobacteria; order Steroidobacterales; family Steroidobacteraceae; genus RPQJ01. Next base: position 164,414 of record CAVSUM010000024.1, on the reverse strand, counting down.
AGCCGGATCAATGTCGTGCTCGGCGACGACGTCAGGGTCGACAGCTGGGGCCTGAAGGCGCGGCTCGACGGCGCGATTGCCGTCGTGACCCGGCCCGACGACGTGGTACGCGGCGACGGTGTGATCCGCATCGTCGATGGCGAATACCGCGCCTTCGGCCAGTTCGTGACGATCCGCCGCGGCGAGCTGCGCTACAGCATGACGCCGCTCGACGCACCTGCGCTCGACCTGGTCGGCGACCGCGTGATCCGCAACGAGGACATCGTGGTCTCGATCAACGTGCGCGGCACGCTCGACGAGCCGTTCATCACCCTGAGTTCCGTGCCGGCGATGCCCGAGAACGAGGCGCTCTCGTACCTGATCACCGGCCGCTCGATCAACACGTTGCAGTCGGGCGAAGCTGCGTCGCTCGACCGCGCCGCGCAGAGCCTGGCCGTCAGCGGCGGCGGCCTGCTGCTCGGCAGCCTCGGCACGCGCTATGGCATCGACGAGGTGACGGTGGAGCAGACCGGCGACGATGACACCTCGGTCGTGCTCGGCAAGTACCTGTCGCCGAAGCTGTTCGTGAGCTACGGCATCTCGATCGCCGAGGCCATCAACACCATCAAGCTGCGGTACACCCTGAGCGAGCGCTGGGCGCTCAAGGCCGAGGCTGGCCTGAACCAGAGCGCGGATGTGGAGTATCGGATCGAGCGTTAGTCGAAGTCAGTGGCGAGGCTTCGATCGCGCCAGTGCTCGAGCATGCGGGCCACCTGGCGCGGCGTGCTGCGGCCAAGTGACATCGGCGGCAGGTCGGCCGGATCGAAGAACCCGACGCCGTCGGTCTCGTAGCTGCCGCGCGCCTCGCCGCCGGTGATCTCGCAGAGAAAGAACGCCTTCCAGCAGCTGTGCAGCGTCGGGCCGTGACCGTGGCGGCTGCGGTCATACAGGGCGGCCAGTTTCACCGCGCGCGCCCGGAAGCCGGATTCCTGCGCGATCTCCTTCTCGATCGCTTGCGACGGGGTCTCGTTCACGTCGGCCCAGCCGCCGGGCAAGGTCCAGCGTCCATCGGCGGTCTCACGAACCAATAGCACGCGACCTTCCTGGAACGCCGCGCCGCGCACCTCGATCTTAGGCGTGACGTAGCCCTGTTCGCCTTGCCAGACGGCGAGCAGCGCGTCGCGGTCCGCGGGCACCGCGCCGGTGAGCAACTCAGCGGCGATCCGCTCGATTTCTACGTAGCGTTCGCGATCGTACTCATTGGGGCAGAAGTGCATCCCCGTGCGGGCGAGCGCATGCAGGCGTCGGGCGAGATCAAGGATCCGATCAGTCATCGCTGTTCGTCCACCAATCGGCCGATGGCGTCGAGATAGGTCGCGAATGCCTTGCGGCCGGCATCAGTGATGCGGAGCGTGGTCAGTGACTTGCGATTGACGAAGGCCTTGTCGGCGGCGACGTAGCCGGCGTCCTCGAGCTTGCGCAGGTGTGCGGAGAGGTTGCCGTCGGTGGCCTGCAACCGCCCCTTGAGCGTATTGAAATCCGCCGTCCCGGCGCCGGCGAGGTAAGCCATCACGCCCAGCCGCAGTCGGCCGTGGATCACCTCGTCGATCCGATCAATATCGAAATCAGCCATGGCCGCGGCTCCTACGCGATACCCGCGGGTTCCCGACGCATCAGCACGATCCCGGGCACGACGGCGACGAGCACGAGGCAGGCCGCGTAGGCGAGCATCAGGTGGGGGCCGCTGGCCAGCGCTCCCACGACCACGGCTCCGATGAAGGCCGCGAGCGCCACCAGCTTGAGCCAGCCCTGGCGACTCACCTCGCCGGCGACGAACCAGGCCGCACCGTACAGCGCCAGGATCAGCACGGGAAACGCGTTCATGATCCGCCAGTCACCCGTCACCACGGCCATCGCGGCGAGCCCGGCCCAGCTGGCAAAGATGGCGAAACCGACCCCGGACCACGCTGCGCCGGTTGCGCGATTGGCTCCGGAATGACTGCCGGGCCGGGTGCCGGCTCGTCGCACCAGCTGCGTGCACACGACGCCGAACACGCCCGCCGCCGTCAGCCAGTTGGCCATCAGCCACCACGGCGGCACGCGCAGCACGCCCGAGGCGATCAGCCAGTGGCCGACGGACGCGAGGCCGAAGATCAGGCCAGCGGCCACCATCACACCGCCGAACAGCAGCGGAGTGTTGCTGCCGTCGTGGGCCAGGTCGCGCATGAACGCGAGGTCATCCCGCAGCACCCGCATGTTGTCTTCGGTCATGGTCGTCGGCCTCCCCGGCCCTGGAAGTAGGGTGCGGCGATCATGGCAGCTTTACTCTGCAATGTAAAGTACTTTGTCTTTGGTCTTTTTGCCGGACCCGCCAGGCCGCACGGATTGCGTCCCGCGCCGGCCCTGCGCCGAGGCGCTGCGCTGCCTTGACAACGCGTGCATATTTATGCAAATTACCGCGGTTTTTATTCACCCCTGCGGACCGCCCTTCCCTTGGCCACCGACCCCCACGCCCAGCTGCATCGCCGGGACGCCATCGTGCGCATCCTGCGCCACTCCGCGGTCGGCCGGCAGGCCGAGCTGGTGGCGCGGCTGCACGCCGAAGGCTTCGAGGCGACGCAGTCGAGCGTCAGCCGCGACCTGCGCGAGCTCGGCGTGGTGAAAGGCGCCGACCGTTACCTGCTGCCCATCGTCGAGGACGCGCTCACCCCGAGCCACTTCGAGGACGTGCAGACCTTCGTCAAGGGATACCGCGCCGCGGGCCCCAACATGACGGTGCTGCGCACGACGACCGGCACGGCACAGAGTGTCGCCATCGCGCTCGACAAGGCGCGCTGGCCGGAGGTCGTCGGCACCATCGCCGGCGACGACACGATCTTCATCGCGACCGCGAGCGCCCGCACCCAGCGCCGCCTGCACGCGCACCTGCATTCCATCTTCGGACGCTGAGAATTCCCATGACCCATCCCGACGCGGGCGCCAAGCCCATCCTGCTCGCTTTTTCCGGTGGCCTCGACACCTCGTTCTGCGTGCCGTGGCTGGCCGAAACCTACGGCCGCCCGGTCGTCACGCTCACCGTCGACACCGGCAGCATCGACGCCGCCACCGCGCGCATGCTCGAGCAGCGCTCGAAAGACGCTCGGCGCAGTGGCGCATCACCTCGTCGACGCGCGGGCCGCCTACTTTGAGCAGGTGATCCGCTTCCTGATCATGGGCAACGTGCGCCGCGGCAACCTCTACCCGCTGTGCGTGGGTGCCGAGCGGGTGCTGCAGGCGCAGACCGTCGCGCAGTGGGCGCGCAAGCTCGGCACCGACGCGATCGCGCACGGCTCCACCGCCGCCGGCAACGACCAGGTGCGGTTCGAGGTGGCACTGCGCACGCTCGCACCCGAGCTCGAGATCCTCGCGCCCGTGCGCGACCGCGCCTTCAAGCGCCCGGAGCAACTCGCCTACCTGCAGGAACGAAAGCTGCCGGTGCCGCCGTTCGGCGCGGCGTATTCGGTGAACCGCGGCCTGTGGGGCACGACGATCGGCGGCAAGGAGACGCTCGTCTCCGACGGCTGCATCCCCGACGACGCCTGGGTGCTGACGCGCGATGCGTTCACCAACCCGCAGGCGCCCGAGCGGCACACGATCGGCTTCGAGGCCGGCATTCCGTGCGCGCTCGACGGCAAGGCGCTGGACCCGGTCAGCCTGATCGAGAGCGTCGAGGCCCTGGGCGCGAAGTTCGGCATCGGCCGCGGCATCCACCTCGGCGACACCATCATCGGCTTCAAGGGCCGCGTCGCGTTCGAAGCGCCGGCGGCGGAGATCCTGCTCAACGCGCACCGCGAGCTCGAGAAGCTGGTGCTGTCGGCGCGCCAGGCGCGCCTCAAGGACTCGCTCGCCGGCCCGTACGGCGACCTCGTGCACGAGGGCCAGCACCTCGACCCGGTGTGCCGCGACATCGAGGCGTTCTTCATCGCGTCCCAGCAGCGCGTCACTGGCGAGGTGCACCTGCTGCTGCGGCCGGGCAGTGTGTTCGTCGAGGGCGTGGCCTCGCCGTATTCGCTGATGAAGGCGTCGAAGGGCGCCTACGGCGAATCCGCCGGCGAGTGGACCCCCGCCGAGGCGCACGGCTTCTCAAAGATGCTGGCGCTGCCCGGCATCTTCTACACGCGCGCGGGCCGCACCGCGCAGGGAGGCTGAGCGTGGCCAGCCAGATGCGCAACGTCGTCGTCGACAAGATCGCCTCGATCGCGCAGGCCTGCGGCCTGAGCCACGAGCTGCGCATCGCCACGCAGGACTTCCCCTGCGAGGAGGGCGTGGTGCTGGTGGTCGAGATCCTGAACAACAAGTCGACCTACAACACGCTCGAGCTGACCAGCGGCCGCATGGCCAAGGTCGCGCGCGGCGACGTGATCGTGGGCGCGCTCGGCCACCGCCAGGCGCTGTTCGGCTACTCCGGCCACATCCCGGAGAAGGTGCAGGCGGGCGACGTGCTGCAGGTGCTCAACATCGGCGGCGTGCTCGGCATCTGCGACTCGGTGAACCCCGACAAGGGCAAGCCGTTCGACTGCCGCGTGCTCGGCTGCGTGCTGCAGTTCCCGTTCCTCGGCGAGCGCATCGGCGTGCCGGCCAAGGTCGGCCACCGCCGGCTCGACTACGCGGCCACGCTCGACACGCACGGCGTGCCGGTCGTGGCGCTGGCGGGCACCTGCATGGAGGCGGGCAAGACCGCCGCCGCCTGCGCGATCGTGAGCCGCATGCGCCACCGCGGCCTCGCGGTGCACGCGTTCAAGGCCACGGGCGTGTCGCTGCGCCGGGACATCCTCGCCATGGAGGACTCGGGCGCGCGTCGCAGCATGATCTTCACCGATCTCGGCATCGTCACGACCACCGCGGCCTCGGGCCCGGCGCTGACGCGCACCATGCTCACCGAGATGACCCAGGGCCGGCCCGACGTGGTCGTGTTCGAGCTGGGCGACGGCATCCTCGGTGCCTATGGCGTCGAGGCGATCCTCTCGGAGCCCGACATCCGCAAGGCGATGTCCGCCGTCGTGCTGTCGGCGAACGACCCGGTCGCGGCCTGGGGCGGCGTCAAGCTGCTGCGCGAGCGGTTCGACATCGAGCCCTGCGCGGTCACCGGTCCCGCCACCGACAACGCCGTGGGCGTGAACATCATCCAGGACCAGATGGGCGTGCGCGCGGTGAACGCCATGGCCGCGGGAGCGGAACTGGGCGATCACATCATCGACAGCCTGGGGCTCGGCGCGCAGCTCGCGCGAGCCGCGTCGGAATGAGCCCGCGCGTCCCGGCGATCGTGCTCGGCGGCACCGGCTACGTGGCCGGTGAGCTGCTGCGCCTGCTCGCCACGCACCCCTACCTCGACCTCGCGGCCGTCGCCTCCGACAGCCAGCCCGACGAGCCGGTCGCGCAGTTCTTCCGTCATTTGCAGCCGGTGTTGCCGCACCTGCGCTTCGCCGGGCACGACGAGGTCGTCGAGTACGTCACCGCGAACCCGGCGACGGCGGTGTTCTCGGCCGCACCGCACGGCGTGTCGGCCACGATGATCGACAAGCTGCTGGCCGCCGCCGAGCAGGCCGGCACGCGACCGCGCGTCGTCGACATCTCGGCCGATTTCCGCTTCCGCACCGCGGCGGCCTACGAGGCGGTCTACAAGCACGGCCATGGCGCGCCCGAGCGCATCGCGGAGTTCACCTGCGCGGTGCCGGAGCACCTGAACTCGCTGCCGACACCGCATGTCGCACACCCGGGCTGCTTTGCCACCGCGATCCTGCTCGCGAGCGTGCCGCTGCTGTCGCTCGGCCTCGTCGAGCCGCGGCTGTTCGTGAGCGGCATCACCGGCAGCACGGGCTCCGGTCGGCAACCGACGGCGGGCACGCACCACCCGCAGCGCCACTCCGACCTGTACGCCTACAACGCACTCGCCCATCGGCACACGCCGGAGGTCCGCGCTCTGGCCCTGGCGGCGAGCGGCGTCGAAGCCGACTTCATGCTTCGTGCCGCACTCCGGCCCGTTCGCGCGCGGCATCCACGTCACCGTGCAGGCCGTGGCGCGCGAGCCGATCACCAGCCACGAGCTGGTGCACGCACTGCGTGACTACTACGACCAGTCGGTGTTCGTGCGCGTCGGCGGCGAACTGCCGCGCGTCAAGGACGTGGTGGCGAGCAACTATGCGCAGCTGTCCGGCGTCGCCCACGGCAACAGCGTCGCCGTGATGTGCGCCATCGACAACCTGACCAAGGGCGCCGCCGGCGGCGCCGTGCAGTGGATGAACCGCATGCTGGGCTACGAGGAAACCGCCGGGCTGATGCAGGCGGCGGCGGGCTGGACGTGAGGGGAAGCGGATAGTGAATAGCGGATAGCGGATAGTGGGGTGGCGGCACCGTCAACGCCGGCAGCCCGCGTCCGCGAAGCAATTGATTCCGCACCACGCCGCCAAACCCGACGCCACCACCCACCCCTCCCTACTATCCACTATCCGCTATCCGCTTCCCCACGCCATGCCTACACCTGACTCCCATCTCGCTCCCGTCTACGCCCAGTGGCCGCTCGACGTCGTCGACGCCGAAGGCGTGCACCTGCGCACGCGCGACGGCCGGCGCATCCTCGATCTGTACGGCGGGCATGCTGTCGCGGCGCTCGGTTACTCGCATCCGCGCTGGCACGCCGCGCTCGAGCAGCAGGCGCGAACGTTGCTGTTCCAGAGCAATGCGGTGCCGCTCGAGGTGCGCGCGCGTGCGGCCGCGCGACTCGCGCGGTTCGCCGGCCTGGGCCTCGAGACCGTGTTCTTCGTCAACAGCGGCGCAGAGGCGAATGAGAACGCGCTGAAGCTCGCGCTCAGGATCACCGGCCGGCGCAAGGTCGTCGCGATCGAGGGCAGCTTCCATGGCCGCACGGCGGCCGCCGGCGCGGTCACCTGGGGCGCGGCGCAGAAGTGGTACGGGTTCCCGCAGGCGCCGTTCGACGTCGAATTCCTGCCGCGCGGCGACCTCGCCGCGATCGAGCGCATGGTCGGCACCGACACCGCGGCCGTGATCGCCGAGCCGGTGCAGGGCGTGGCCGGCGCCGTGGACCTCGGCCAGCCGTACCTCGCCGCGTTGCGCGCGCGCTGCAGCGAAACCTGTGCGCTGCTGATCCTCGACGAAGTGCAATCCGGCATGGGCCGCACCGGCTTTCCGTTCGCCGCCAACATGCACGGCATCGCGCCCGACATGCTGACCACCGCGAAGGCGCTCGGCGCCGGATTCCCCTGCGCGGCGCTGCTGATGGCAGACCACGTCGCCGCGCACCTGAAGACCGACGATCTCGGCACGACCTTCGGCGGCGGCCCACTCGCCTGCGCGATGATCGAAACGGTGGTGGACATCATCGAGAGCGAAGGCCTGCTCGGCAACGTGCGCCGGCTCGCGCAGCAGATCCGCGAGACCTGCGTGGTCGGCCCCGTGGTGGCGACGCAAGGCGCGGGCTTCCTCACCGGCCTGCGCACCAGCCGCCCCGCGAAGGACGTGCAGCGCGAACTGCTGGAGCGCGACATCCTGACCGGCACGTCGGCCGATCCTCACGTCGTTCGCATCCTCGCCCCCTACGTGCTCGACGAGTCGCACATCGTCCAACTGCGCGATGCCCTCGCCTCCCTGCCCGCCTAGCGCAGCGCCGGCGCAGCCGCTCCTACTATCCGCTATCCGCTAATCACTATCCGCTTCCCATGAACCGTTTCCTCGATCTCGCCGATTTCTCCCGCGACCAGGTAGTGGACCTGCTCGACCTCGCCCGCCGCCTGCAGGAACATCCGGAACCCAGCGCGCTGGCCGGCAGGATCCTCGGCCTGCTGTTCATGAACCCGTCGCTGCGCACGCTGTCGTCGTTCCAGGCGGGCATGATGCGGCTCGGCGGCACGTCGTTCGTCGTCACGCCCGGCCAGGGCACGTGGAACGTCGAGACGCGCACCGGTGCGGTGATGGACGGTGCGTCGGCGGAACACGTGCGCGAGGCGATCCCGGTGCTCGCGTCCTACTGCGACGCGCTCGGCCTGCGCTCGTTCGCCGAGGGCAAGGATCTCGCCGCCGATCTCGCCGAGACGCCGTTCAACCTGATGGCCGGCCTGTGCGACAAGCCGTTCATCAACCTCGAGTCGGCCGTGAACCACCCGTGCCAGGCGCTCGCCGACTGGAAGACCATGGACGACCTCGCCGTGCCGCGCGCCGGCAAGTTCGTGCTGTCCTGGGTGTACCACCCGCGCGCGCTGCCGCTGGCGGTGCCGGCGGCGGCACTGCACATGGCCGCGCAGCGCGGCATGGAAGTCGTGGTGTTGCGCCCGGACGGCTACGCGCTGCCGGAGCCGATCATGGCCAAGGCGCGCGCCGCAGCGGCGGCGGCTGGCGGCACGGTCAGCGAGACCACCGACCGCACTGCCGCGCTCGCCGGCGCGCACGTGCTGTACGCGAAGGAATGGGGATCGCCGCAGTGCTACGGCGACGCCGAGGCCGAGACCGCGCTGCGCCAGCCGCTCCGGGACTGGCAGGTGCAGGAGTCCTGGTTCGCCGGCGCGCGCACGGATTGCCATTTCATGCATTGCCTGCCGGTGCGGCGCAACGTCGCCGTCGCCGACGAGGTGCTCGACGGGCCGCGCAGCCAGGTGATCCGCGAGGCCGCCAACCGCATGGTCGTGCAGATGGCCGTGCTCTACAGACTGCTCAAGGGGTAACGGACGATGATCGGACACAAGGGCGAACAGGCGGTGACGGTGCGGGCGCTGCGCGGGGCGGCGCCGTACATGCACATGTACAAGGGCAAGGTCTTCGTCATCAAGACCGGCGGTGGCGCGTTCCGCGACGGTGCGGCGATGCGCGCGTTCATGGAGCAGGTGGCGATCCTGCATCACCTCGGCATCCGCGTGGTGCTGGTGCACGGCGGCGGTCCGCAGCTCGACGAGGTGACGACCAAGCTCGGCGTGCCAACGCGCATGGTGCAGGGGCGGCGCGTCACGGACGCCGGTGCCATCGACGTGGCCTGCATGGTGCTGAACGGCCTGATCAACACGCGCCTGCTCGGACTGTGCCGCGAGTTCGGCATCGCTGCGATCGGCGTGAGCGGCGTGGACGGCGGCCTGGTCAAGGCGCACAAGCGCGCCCCGGTCACGCTCGCCAGCGGCGACGTGGTCGACTACGGCCAGGTGGGCGACATCGACGCGGTCGACGGCTCGGTGATCACGCGCCTGCTCGACGCCGGCTTCCTGCCGGTGGTGAGCCCGCTGTCCTGCGACGCGTCCGGCCACCTGCTGAACATCAACGCCGACACCGTGGCCGCTGCGATCGGCGGCGCGATGGACGCCGAGAAGCTGATCCTGTGCACCGGCGCGCCGGGCATCCTCGAGCGGCTCGACGATCCGCAATCGCTGATCTCCTACACCGACGTCGCCGGCCTGCGCCGCCTGCGCGAGGAGGGCGCGCTGTCCGACGGCATGCTGCCCAAGTCGAGCGCCATCGAAACCGCGATCCGCGGCGGCGTGCGCCGTGTGCACGTGATTTCCTACGCAGCGCCCGATGCGCTGCTGGCCGAGATCTTCACCAACGAGGGCACCGGCACGCTGGTGGTGGCGGATACCAAGGCGTTGAGCGCGGCGGAGCAGGGGGCGAAGTGACGCGACTCTGGGACAAGGGCGCACCGCTCGACGAGCGGGTGCTGCGCTACACCGCCGGCGAGGACCACGCGCTCGACAACCGGCTGGTGGCCTACGACGTGCAGGCCTCGATCGCGCACGCGGAGATGCTGCACGACGCCGGCCTGGTGAACGACGCCGACCTCGCGGCGATCCGCGACGGCCTGCGCGAGATCGCCGCGGCCCACGCGCGCGGCGAGTGGTCCGTGACGCTCGATCTCGAGGACGGGCAGACGGCGCTCGAGACGCTGCTCACGCAGCGGATTGGCGCGGCGGGCGCGCGCCTGCATGCCGGCCGCTCGCGCAACGACCAGGTGCTGGTCGCGTTGCGGCTCTACCTGCGCGATGCCGTCGAGGATCTCGCGGCCGGCGCGCGGCACGTCGCCGCGGCCCTCGAAGGCGTGGCGCTCGAGCAGGGGCACATCGACCTGCCGGGCTACACGCACATGCAGCAGGCGATGCCGAGTTCGGTGGCGCTGTGGGCGCGTGGCTATGCGGCCGAGATCAACGACGATGCGGATGGGCTGCGCCACGCGCACCGTCGCATCCTCAAGAACCCGCTCGGTTCGGCTGCGGGCTACGGCACGCCCAACCTGCCGGTGAACCGCGACGGCACGCGCACGCGGCTCGAGTTCCCCGAGAACCACGAGCCAGTGACCGCGGTGCAACTGTCGCGCGGCAAGGCCGAGGCCGAGGTGCTGTTCCAGGTCGCGGTGCTGATGCAGGACCTCGGTCGCCTCGCGTCCGACCTGCTGCTGTTCTACACGCGCGAATTCGGTTTCGTCACGCTGCCCGACGCGTTCACCACCGGCTCGTCGATCATGCCGCAGAAGCGCAACCCGGACGTGTTCGAGCTGGTGCGCGGGCGCACGGCGACGGCGCAGGCCTGCCTCGTCGAGGTGCTGGGCATCACCGCCAAGCTGCCATCGGGCTACCAGCGCGACCTGCAGCTCATCAAGGCGCCGCTGTTCCGCGCCATCGACCTGTGCGGCGAGACGCTCGGGATCATGGCGGCCGCCATCCCGCAGGTGCGGTTCAGGCCGGAGCGGATCCACCTGGATGCCGACATCCATGCCGCGGCCGAAGCGAACGCGCTGGTGGCGCAGGAGGGCATTCCGTTCCGCGAGGCCTACCGCCGGGTGGGGCAAAAGCTGCGCAAGGACTGATACGATCGGCGGCATGAACACGCCGCTCGACCCGACTGACTGCTCGCCCCTGCCCTGGTGCTGCTCGCCACACAGGTCCTCGCGACCGAGCGCGACTTCGCCCGCCTGGGCAAGGACCTCACTCCCATCGGCGCCGAGCGCGCCGGCAATGCGGACGGCACGATTCCGGCCTGGGACGGCGGCCTGACGCAGCCGCCCGCCGGCTGGTCGCGCGAGCAGGGCTACGTCGACCCGTTCCCGGGCGACAAGCCGCTGCTACACCATCACGCAGACAACGCCGCGCAGTACGCCGCGAAACTCACGCCCGGCATGCAGGCGTTGCTGAAGAAGTACCCGCAGCAGTTTCGCCTGCCGGTGTACGTGACCCGGCGCACGGCCGCGTTGCCGAAGGACGTCACCGATCGCGTGCTCGCGCAGGCGCCGAAGGTGGAGCTGAACGGCTTCGGCCTGAAGAACCTCGACGGGTCGACTACGCCGTTCCCGATTCCGCAGAACGGACTCGAGGCGATCTGGAATCACCTGGTGCGTTACGTCGGTGGCGGCACGACGCGCATCGGCCACTCGTTCCCGGTGCGCGCCAGCGGCGACTTCTTCAAGATCGGCTTCAAGGCGACCCGCATCTACGCGCAGAACATGGCGGACCCCGAGCCGAACCGGCTGTTCTATGCGCTCGGCTACTTCACCGAGCCCGCCACGCTGCGCGGCACCATCTTCCTGGTGCACGAGCCGGTGGACCAGGTCGCCGAACAGCGCTCCGCCTGGATCTACAACAACGGCCAGCGCCGCGTGCGCCGCGCGCCCGACCTCGCCTATGACGGCGTCAACGACGGCTCGGAAGGCATGATCGTCACCGACCAGGTGGACGGCTACAACGGCGCGCCGGACCGCTTCGACTGGAAGCTCGTGGGCAAGCGCGAGCTGTACATCCCGTACAACACCTACCGCATCGCGGACAAGTCGGTGAAGTACAAGGACATCATCGCCAAGGGCACGATCAACCCCGACTACCTGCGCTACGAGCTGCACCGCGTGTGGGTGGTCGAGGGTACGCTCAAGCCGGGCCAGCGCCACGTGTACGGCAAGCGCACCTTCTACCTCGACGAGGACAGCTGGAGCGTGGTGTCGGAGGAGGCGTACGACAACCGCGGCGGCCTGTGGCGCGTCGCGCTGCTCGGCATGGTGCAGTTCTACGACGCGCAGGTGCCGTGGTACCGCTTCGGCGTCGTGCACGACCTCACCAGCAGCAGCTACATCCTCGGCGGCCTCGACAACGAGTTGAAGGATCCGATCCAGTTCGGCGTGAAGGGCAGGCTGCAGGATTTCCAGCCGGATGCGCTGCGGCGGCTGGGAGGAACGCTCTAGTCCAGTCCGAGCGCAAACCCCGCCTCGAGGTCCTGTTTCGAATAGACCTTGAACGCGATCAGGGTCTCGGAGCTGGTGATGCCGCGCAGCTTGCGCATCTGGTCGCTGATCACTCGCGCCAGGTCCTCGTTCTCACGCACGCGTACCAGTGCCACCAGGTCGTACTGGCCGGCCACCGAAAACACCTCGCTCACGCCGTCGAGTTCGGCGAGCTTCTCCGCCAGCCCGGTGACCTGGTCGGTTTCAGCCTTGATCAGTACGACAGCCGTGACCATGGGATGGGCTCCTCATTCTGCATCGGGTTGGGATTCGGGGCGGGCGGCTGCGAAGGCCGGCAGCGATTCGAGGTGCTGCGTGATCGCCGCCAGCCGCGGATAGGGCGCGAGGTCGAGCTGGGCGCGGCGCGAGTTGTACACCTGCGGCACGAGGAACGCGTCGGCGAGGTCACGCCCGTGCCGAAGCAGTGACGGCCGTCGATCGAATGGCGCGCGAACAGCTGCTCGAGCGCGCTGAAGCCGCGCGCGATCCAGTGCCGCACCCACTGTGCGACCGCCTCGTCGGTGGCACCGATTTCGCCGCGCAGGTATTGCTGCACGCCGAGGTTGTTGAGCGGATGCACGTCGCAGGCGACCACGAGCGCCATCGCGCGCACCACAGCCCGGTCGGCCGGGCTCGACGGCAGCAGCGCGGGCCGCGGGAACACCTCCTCGAGATACTCGCAGATCGCGAGCGACTGGGTGATCACCGTGCCGTCGTGCTCGAGCGCGGGCACCAGTCCCTGCGGATTCAGTGCCAGGTAGTCGGCACGGCGATGCTCGCCACCGTCGCGCAGCAGGTGCCGCGGGATCGACTCGTAGTCGAGCCCCTTCAGCGCCAGTGCAATGCGCACGCGGAATGCTGCCGAGCTGCGCCAGTAAGTGTAGAGCCTGAGCGCCATGGCGCCTCCCCCCCGCGCCGGCCGGCGCTCAGACGATCGTGGTACGCAGCGTCTCGAGTCCGTCGATGCCGCCGACGAGGCTGTCGCCGCGGCGCACGGCACCCACGCCCTCGGGCGTGCCGGTGAAGATCAGGTCGCCGGGTCGCAGCTCGAAATAGGTCGACAGTTCGGCGACGATCTCGGGCACGCTCCAGATCATCTCGGACAGGTTCGCGCGCTGGCGCGGCTCGCCGTTCACCTCGAGCCAGATCGTGCCGCGGTCGAGATGACCCATCTCCGCGGCCGGCCGGATCGCGCTCACCGGTGCCGAGCAGTCGAAGCCCTTGGCGACGTCCCACGGCCGACCCTGCTCGCGCGCGGCGAACTGCAGGTCGCGCCGCGTCAGGTCGTTGCCGACCGCGTAGCCGTAGACGTGCGCCAGCGCGTTGTCGAGCGGGATGTCGCGGCCTCCCGCGCCGATCGCCACCACCAGCTCGATCTCGTGATGCAGGTTGGCCGTGCGCGGCGGGTACGGCACCGGAGTGCCGTTCGGCACCAGCGCATCGGCCGGCTTCGAGAAGAAGAACGGCGGCTCGCGGTCCGGATCCATTCCCATCTCGCGTGCGTGCTTGGCGTAGTTGCGCCCGACGCAGTAGATGCGATGCACGGGAAATCGCGCTTCGGTGCCGGCCACTTCGACGGTCGGCTGCGTGACGGGGGGAATGACCATCGTCATGGGATCTCCTTGCGACCCGCTCAGTCGCTATGGCCCAGCGCCGGCAGGAACACCTCCTGCACCAGGATCGGCCAGCCGCCCAGCCGGTACACGGCGCGGCGTGCCCACAGCGGCGCAGCAGACTCCACGGCGCCGGCCGCCCGCGCCAGTGGATGGCTCGCCGCGAGTTCGAGGAACTCGAGCGGCTCGCGGCGCACTTCGGCGACGGCGTTCAGCGACTCGCCGAGGCCGCGGTCGCCCAGCTCGCGCAGCCACGGATGCTGCCGGACCGTCGACTGCGGCAACACCGACTGGGCGAAGATCCAGCGGCGTGTGCCGCAGGTGAACTCGATCTCGCGCAACAGGCAGGTCGCATCGTCCACGCCCAGGCGGCGTGCCAGCGCCAGGTCGAGCGGCGCCGGCTCGAGGCGCAGCATGCGCAGTTGCGTGGCCGCTCCGCAGGCGGCGCGCACACGCGCCGTGAGCAGCCCCGGCTCGGTCAGCCAGGGAACCAGCGACGCCGGCACGCGCCCGCGGCATTCCTCGAATGCCTGCCAACCGTCGCCGACGCCCGCCGCAGCGGCGGGAACGACGGCATCGAGCAGCGGCTGCGCCATGGCGGCCGGAAGCCGGCTCAGAAGTTCTCGACGGCGAGCGCCATCGTCGACGCGCTGCCGGCCTGCACCCCGGCCGCATAGCCGGTGCAGCGCGGCAAGACGCGTTCGCCGTAGAACTGTGCCATCACCACCTGCGCCTGCAGGAAAGCCTTGTCGCCGCCCGCGGCGAGTTGCTCCGTCGCCACCAGCGCGCCGCGCGCCAGCTGCCAGCCGCCGATCACCGTGCCGATCAGCATCATGTAATCGAAGGCTGCGGCACTCACCAGCTCCGGGTCCTTCTTCTCGGCCGTGAGCAGGTAGCTGGAGCACTGCACCAGTTCGTCCAGCGCGCGGGCCATGGCCTTGCGCAATGCCGCGAAGCCGTCGCCCGCGTTGGCGAGCGGCGCATCGACGCCGCGCATGTCGCTGACGAACGCCGCCACGGTGGCACCACCGTCGCGCAGCAGCTTGCGACCGACGAGGTCGATCGCCTGGATGCCGTTGGTGCCTTCGTAGATCGAGGCGATGCGTGCGTCGCGGTAGAACTGCGCGACCCCGGTCTCCTCGACGTAGCCCATGCCGCCGTGCACCTGCACCCCGAGTTCGGTCGCCTCCTGCGCGGCCTCGGTGCACCAGGCCTTGGCGATCGGCGTCATCAGGTCGGCGCGCGCCTGCCAGTGGCCGACGGACTCGGCATCCGTGCCGTGTGCGGCGCGATCGAGGCACGAGGCCGTGTAGTAGCAGATGGCGCGCGAGGCCTGGGTCAGCGAGCGCATCAGCAGCAGCATGCGCCGCACGTCCGGGTGGCGGATGATCGCCACGCGGCCCTTCTCGCCCGGCGCGCGGCCCTGCACGCGATCGCGCGCGTAGGCCACCGACTTCTGATAAGAGCGATCAGCCAGCCCGACGCCCTGCGCACCGACGCCGAGCCGCATGTAGTTCATCATCGTGAACATCGCGGCCAAGCCCTCGTTCGGCTTGCCGACGAGGTAACCGACCGCGCCGCCCTTGCCGCCGAACGCGAGCACGCAGGTCGGGCTCGCGTGGATGCCCATCTTGTGCTCGACCGACACCGGGATGACGTCGTTGAACTCGCCCGGCGTGCCGTCGGCATTGAGCCGGTATTTCGGCACCACGAACAGCGAGATGCCCTTGATGCCCGGCGGCGCGTCCGGCAGGCGCGCGAGCACGAGGTGGATGATGTTCTCGGCCATGGGGTGGTCGCCCCAGGTGATGTAGATCTTGCTGCCGCTGACCAGGTAGTGATCGCCCCGGGGCTCGGCCTTGCTGGTGAGCGCCGCCAGGTCGGAGCCCGCTTGCGGCTCGGTGAGGCACATGGTGCCCGCCCACTGGCCAGAGACGAGTTTCTCGAGGTAGGTCTGCTTCAGTTCATCGGTGGCGTGGCGATCCATGGCGAGGATCGCGCCCTGCGACAGTTCCGGGCAGAGCGCGAAGGCCACGTTGGCGGCCGCCCACATCTCGTCGCAGGCCAGCGACAAGGTCTTCGGCATCCCCTGGCCGCCGAACTCGGGGTTCGAGGCGATACCCGGCCAGCCAGCCTCGCAGAACTGCTTGTAGGCGTCGGTGAATTCCCGCGGCACCTGCACCGCGTCGTCGACGACCTTGACGCCCTGCTGGTCGCCGAGCCAGTTGATCGGCGCGAGCACGCTGCCCGCAAACTTGGCCGCCTCGCCGAGCACGGCTTCGATGGTGTCGCCGTCCACGGCGGAGAAGTCGGGCAGCGCCGCCACGGCCGGGAAATCGGCCAGGTGGTCGATCGTGAAGCGCATCTGCCGGACGGGGGCCTGGTAATCGGTCATGGGTCTGCTCCGCTGGGTCTTTTGCTCTGCAGCAATTCTGCCTCTTCGGCCCTCCGGGCGCCATGCGCGTACAGCGCGGCGTGCGCTGCCCGGCCGCCCTGCGAGGGTACAATTCCAGATCCTACCCGCGAGGCGCCGATGAGCATCTGGTATCGACCGATCACCCTGGAGGAGCTGGACCGGCAATCGCTGGGCAGCATGTCCGAACACCTCGACATCCGCTTCGCGGAGATCGGGCCCGATTACCTGCGGGCGTCAATGCCGGTCGATCACCGCACGGTGCAGCCGTTCGGCCTGCTGCATGGCGGCGCTTCGGTCACCCTGGCCGAGACGCTCGGCAGCGTGGGCGCCAACTGCTGCGTCGACGCCTCGCGCTTCTACTGTGTCGGCCAGGAGATCAACGCCAACCACATCCGTTCCGCACGCAGCGGCCGCGTGATGGGTACGGCGCGCCCGATCCACTTGGGCGCCCGCTCGCACGTCTGGGAAATCCGCATCGAGGACGAGCGCGGCAAGTTGACCTGTATCTCGCGCTTCACGGTGGCCGTGGTCGAAGCCGCCCAGCCGAAATTGCTCGCGGAGGACAAGGCATGAAGCAGCTGGCCGCGGCGAGCCTGTGCGCGCTGGTGGTTGCCGCGTCGGGCTGCGGGTTGAAGGGTCCACTGTATTTGCCGGAGAAGACCGGCGAGGTGGTCGTGCGGCCCGCGCCCGGCACGACCCCACCGGCGACGCCGGCCGAGCCGGCTACCGCACCGCCGGCATCGGCGACGCCCGCACCTTCGCCACCGCAGGCCCCGCCGCCTACCGGGCCCGGCACCCGTGGCTGAACCGCGCACGCTGGTGCTGGTGGACGGCTCGTCCTACCTGTACCGGGCGTTCCACGCGCTGCCACCGCTCACCAACGCCCGGGGCGAGCCCACCGGGGCCGTCCTCGGCGTGCTCAACATGCTCGCCAAGCTGCTGAAGGAGCAGGACCCGCCGCTGATCGGCGTGGTGTTCGACGCGCCCGGCAAGACATTCCGCGACGAGTTGTTCGCCGAGTACAAGGCGCACCGGCCGCCGATGCCCGACGACCTGCGCGCACAGGTCGACCCGCTGATCGCCGCCGTCGAGGCGCAGGGCCTGCCGCTGTTGCGAGTGCCCGGCGTCGAGGCGGACGACGTGATCGGCACGCTCGCCCGCCGCGCGGCCGACGCCGGCATGCGCGTGATCATCTCCACCGGCGACAAGGACATGGCGCAGCTGGTGGACGACCGCGTCACGCTGGTCAACACCATGACCGACTCGTCGCTCGACCGGGCCGGCGTGAAGATCAAGTTCGACGTATACCCCGAGCAGATCGTCGACTACCTCGCGCTGGTGGGCGACGCCTCCGACAACATCCCGGGCGTGCCGAAGGTCGGGCCGAAAACCGCGGCGAAGTGGCTCAACCAGTACACGACGGTCGACAACCTGCTGGCGCACCAGGACGAGATCGAGGGCAAGGTGGGCGAGAGCCTGCGCGCGCACATCGACGACCTCGCGCTGTCGCGCCGGCTCGCGACCATCGACTGCACGCTCGACCTCCCGCTGCAGCCCGGCGACCTCGGCCGCCGCGCGCCCGACGTGGAACGGCTCCGCGAGCTGTACTCGCAGCTCGAGCTGCGCTCATTGCTGCGGCAGTTGCCGGGCGGCGGCATCGAGGCGCCGCCCGCGCCGGAGCCCTCGCGAGAGCCCTCACCCGGCCTCCGGCCACCCTCTCCCGCTGGAGCGGGAGAGGGTCGGGAGAGGGAATTCCCCGCCACTACGACACCATCCTCACCGAGGCGCAGCTCGACGAGTGGCTGCAACGACTGCGCGCGGCCGACGTGTTCGCGTTCGACACCGAGACCACCTCGCTCGACTACATGCAGGCGGAAATCGTCGGCGTGTCGTTCTGTGACGAGCCGGGCCACGCGGCGTACGTGCCGCTCGCGCACACCTATCCCGGCGCGCCCGGGCAGCTCGACCGCCAGGCGGTGCTGCACAGGCTCGCGCCGCTGCTCGAGGACGCAGATCGCGCCAAGCTCGGGCACCACCTCAAGTACGACGCACACGTGCTGCGCAACCACGGCATCGAGTTGCGGGGCATGCGCTACGACTCGATGCTCGAGTCGTACGTGCTGAACAGCACGGCGACGCGCCACGATCTCGACTCCGTCGCCAAGCTCTACCTGGGCGTCGACACGATTCACTACGAGGACGTCGCCGGCAAGGGCGCCAAGCAGCTGCCGTTCGCCGAGGTGCCGATCGAGCGCGCCGCGGAGTATTCCGCCGAGGATTCCGACGTGTCGCTGCAGCTGCACCGCACGCTGTGGGCGCAGCTCGAGCTCCTGCCGCGCCTGAAGCAGCTGTACGAGGAGATCGAACAGCCGCTGGTGCCGGTGCTGCTCGACATGGAGCACCTCGGTGTGCTGATCGACACGGCGATGCTGCGCAAGCAGAGCCACGAAATCGCGCAGAGCCTGCTCACGCTCGAACAGTCGGCGCACGCAGCGGCCGGCGTGACCTTCAACCTCGACTCGCCGAAGCAACTGCAGGACGTGCTGTTCGGCAAGCTCGGCCTGCCGGTGCAGCGCAAGACCGCGACCGGGCAGCCCTCGACCGCCGAGGACGTGCTCGAGGAACTCGCCGGCGAACACGAGCTGCCGCGCATCATCCTCGAGTACCGCGGCCTCGCGAAGCTCAAGTCCACCTACACCGACAAGCTGCCGGGACAGGTCGATCCACGCACCGGGCGCGTGCACACTTCCTATCACCAGGCGGTGGCCGCGACCGGTCGGCTGTCATCGATCGATCCCAACCTGCAGAACATCCCGGTGCGCACGCCGGAAGGCCGGCGCATCCGCCAGGCGTTCATCGCGCCGCCGGGGCACGTGCTGATGGCGGCCGACTACTCGCAGATCGAACTCAGGATCATGGCGCATCTGTCGGGTGACGCGAGCCTGTTGCGGGCGTTCGCCGAGGACCGCGACATCCACCAGGCCACCGCGGCCGAGGTGTTCGGCGCCGAGCCCGCCGCGGTCACGCCCGACCAGCGCCGCGCGGCCAAGGCGATCAACTTCGGACTGATCTACGGCATGTCGGCGTTCGGTCTGGCGCGCCAGCTCGGCATCGAGCGCGGCGCTGCGCAGAAGTACGTCGACCTCTACTTCGAGCGCTATCCCGGCGTGAAGCGCTACATGGACGAGACGCGCAGCCTGGCCCGCGAGCAGGGTTTCATCGAGACGGTGTTCGGACGGCGCCTGTACCTGCCCGACATCCGCTCGCGCAACCAGCAGTTGCGCCAGTACGCCGAGCGCAGCGCCATCAACGCGCCGATGCAGGGCACAGCGGCGGACATCATCAAGCGCGCGATGATCCAGGTGCATGCGTGGCTGGCGGGCGGGCAGGTTGCGGCGCGACTGGTCATGCAGGTGCATGACGAACTGGTGCTCGAAGTACGCGCCGACGCGGTGGCCGAGGTCGAGGCCGGGCTGCGCCAGCGCATGGCGGCGGCGGCGCAACTGCGCGTGCCGCTCAAGGTCGACGTGGGTAGCGGCCCGCACTGGGACGCGGCGCACTGAATCGGTTGGCCGCGGTCCAATGCCATGACGGCGGCGCTGCGCCGGCCGCACACCACAGGAGCTTCAGTCCACATGCACAAGCACATTCTTGCTGGACTCGCGGCGTCCCTTGCGGTCGCCAGCCTCCCCGCGGCAGCGGTGGACAACGGCATCTACCTCGGCGGCAGCATCGGCCAGAGCAGCGTGCAGGACGACGGCATCGACTTCGACGCCAGTTCGACCGGCTTCAAGCTGATCGCCGGCTGGCGCTTCCTGGACTGGCTGGCGCTCGAGGGCAATTACGTCGACTTCGGTTCCGGTGACGACAATGTCGCAGGCGACCGGATCGAAACCGACGCCAGCGGTGTATCGCTGTCGGCAGTTGGTTTCCTGCCCGTCGGCCCGGTGGACCTGTTCGCCCGTGCCGGCATCATCGACTGGAGTGGCGACGTGAAGTCACAGTCTTTCGGCAGCGGCAGTGATGACGGCACCGACCTCACCTATGGCGTCGGCGCCCAGTTCCGCGTCTGGGGGCTGAGCCTGCGGGCCGAGTACGAGCGCTTCGACCTCGACCGTACCGACGCCGACCTGTTCTCGATCGGCGTGACGTGGACGTTCCTTTAGTCGATTGTAAGTTTTGATTTGAGAAACATCGCTCGCATCGATCCGATGTGAATGCTTTGCGCAATCTCAATTGACAGTCGACCGGCGGACGCGGGTACCGTGAGAACCGCGGAACTTCCGCCAGGGTCGTTGCTCTAAATTTTCGAGCGTCCTGTGATGCTCGGCGCCGGCCTACCTCCCTGGGTCGCCGCCTGCCCGGTCATCCCCCAACGCCGGGTTTAACTTGCCCCGGTGGGATCCGCTGGTCCCACCGGGGTTTCTTTTTCCGGGCGCGCCGCCAGCAGGCGCAGCAACGCGCCGCGGGCCTCCCCGACCCCGTCTCCATTCAGCGCCGACATCAGCTGCACAGTGGTGCCGGGCCCCACGGCCTTCTGCACCGCGGCCTGGGCCTGTCGACCCGCCCCTCGTCCCAGCTTGTCGGCCTTGGTGAGCACGATGTGCACCGGCACCGACTGGCCGGTCGCCAGCGCCAGCATCGTCTGGTCGTGCTCGGTCATCGGATGGCGCACGTCCATCACGACGATCACGCCTCGCAGCGAGGTGCGGCGCTTGAAATATCCCTCGATCAGCGC
The DNA here is from genome assembly GCA_963731105.1 of uncultured Gammaproteobacteria bacterium. GTDB lineage: Bacteria > Pseudomonadota > Gammaproteobacteria > Steroidobacterales > Steroidobacteraceae > RPQJ01. Next base: position 143,436 of record CAVSUM010000024.1, on the reverse strand, counting down.
GCCCCAGTGCTGGCGCATCTGGCCAGGCACTGCGGCAAACCCGTAGCCCGGCAGGTCCACCAGCCGGCGCCCCGGCTCGAGCTCGAAGAAGTTGATCAGCCGGGTGGCGCCCGGCGTCTTGCTGGTCTTGGCGAGACCCTTGCGCTGGACGATCGCATTGATGGCGCTCGACTTGCCGGCGTTCGACCGGCCGGCCACCGCGACCTCGGCTCCGGTGTCGGGCGGGCACTGCGGCACCTCGTGCGCGCTGGTCAGGAACCGGACGTGCGGGAATGCGGACATGGGCCGTGGGGTGCTCGGATGTCGCGAAGGGACGTTAGTGTACAATTCATGGGTTCCCCGCCCCTGTCGTTCGGAGTGGTTTTATGACCGCGAAGCTCGTCGCCGCCCTGTCGCTGGTGGCCATTGTCGGTTGGAGCGCCCCTGTCGCTGCTGCCGGATCGGCCGAGGCCGGCCAGGCCAAATCGGCGGTCTGCATGGCCTGCCACGGCCCGGACGGCAACAGCCCGAGCCCGGAATGGCCGAACATCGCGGCGCAACACAGCTCCTACATCGTTCACCAGCTGCAGTCGTTCAAGTCGGGGGCGCGGCAGAACGACCTGATGTCGCCGATGGCGATGATCCTGTCCGACGAGGACATGGCGGACCTGGCGGCGTATTTCTCGTCGCAGAAGGTCCGCGGCGGCGAAACCGAGCCGTCCAAGCTGGCGCTCGGCCAGAAGATCTTCCGCGGCGGCAACGTCAACAACGGCGTGATGCCCTGCACCGGCTGCCACGGCCCGAACGGCCGCGGCAACCCGCTGGCCGGCTATGCCTCGATCCAGGGCCAGCACGCCACCTACGTGGCCAACCAGCTGCGGGCCTACCGCGCCGGCACGCGCCAGACCGACCCGAACCAGATGATGCGCAACGTCGCCGCGCACCTCACCGACGCGGAGATCGACGCGCTGGCCTCGTACGTGCAGGGCCTGCGTTGAACCCTGCGCCGACGGCACGGTCTGAACCCCGCATGAACAACCTGATCGCGCGCCTTGCGCGCCCGCTGGTCGCGGGCCTCATGATCCTCGCCGGGTCGTCCGCCCTCGCGGCCGACCTCACCGAAGGTGTGCAGTACAAGTCGCTGCGGCCCGCAGTGCCGACCAACGTGGCACCCGGCAAGGCCGAGGTGGTCGTGGTGTTCTGGTACGCCTGCGGCCACTGCTACCTGCTCGAGCCGAAGCTGGCCGCGTGGGAAAAGAAAGGCAAGCCCGCCAATGTGCAGCTGGTGCGCATGCCGGCGATGTGGAACGACGTGGTGAAGACGCACGCGCGCCTGTTCTACACCATCGAGGTGCTGGGCAAGCCGCAGCTCCACGACGAGGCCTTCCGCGAGATCAACGTGCGCGGCAATCGCCTCGAAACGCCCGAGAAGATCGAGGCGTTCCTCACCGCGCGCGGCGTGTCGAAAGCCGACTTCCAGAAGACCTTCAACGGCTTCGCCGTCGAGTCGAAGCTGGCCCGCGCGGCCGACCTCAACAAGCGCTATCGCATCACCAGCACGCCGACCGTGGTGGTGAACGGCAGGTACGTCACCGACGCCGGCATGGCCGGCAGCGAGGACAAGCTGTTCGAGGTGATCAACGCGCTTGCCGCCCGGGACAAGCCGGCGCCCTGACGCAGCGACGACACGCGACCCCAGCCCCGCCCCGTGCGGGGCTTCTTCTTTCGGTAACCCGCCTGCCCCAGCGCAGCGCTCTGTCCCGAAAGGTCGGCCAGTCTCGGGCCCCTTCCCATGCTTCGCCTCCTCATCCCCACCGGCAGCGGCTACACCTGGGTCGAGCACTCCCCGCCGGCGCCGTTCCCTGACGAATTCCTGTGGGCCGACCTGTTCGAGCCCACCGTCGAGGAAGAGAAGGCCGTCGAGGCGCTGCTCACCGTCGACGTGCCGACGCGCGACGAGATGCGCGAGATCGAGACCTCGAACCGGCTCTACGAGGAGAACGGCGCCGTCTACATGACCGCGACCGTCGGTAGCAAGCTCGACTCGGCGCATCCCGAGAGCAGCGCGATCACCTTCATCCTCGCCAACAACCGCCTGATCACCAACCGCTACGTCGATCCGACGCCGGTGCGCCGCTTCATGACCCACGTCGAGCGGTCGCCGGCCGCCTGCACGTCGTCAGCGACGCTGCTGGCGGGCCTGCTCGAGGCGTTCACCGAGCGCATGGCAGACCTGCTCGAGAAGGTGCAGCTCGAGCTCGACGGCGTCTCCCTGACCATCTTCCCGCGCGACAACGGCGAGTCGCCGACCAACCGCGACCTGCAGGGCATGATCCAGAAGATCGGCATGAACGGCGACCTGATCTCGAAGGCGCGCGAGAGCCTGGTGAGTTTCCAGCGCCTGCTCATGTACGTGCAGCAGGCGACGAACGTCACGCTGTCGAAGGACCAGAGCAGCCGCTTCAAGTCGACGCTGCGGGACGTGCAGTCGCTGTCCGACCATGCCAGCTTCCTCGGCGGCAAGATCCAGTTCCTGCTCGACGCCGTGCTCGGCCTGATCAACCTCGAGCAGAACAACATCATCAAGATCTTCTCGGTGGTGGCGGTGATGTTCCTGCCGCCGACGCTGATCGCGAGCATCTACGGCATGAACTTCCACTTCATGCCCGAGCTCGACAAGCACTGGGGCTACCCGATGGCGCTCGCCGCGATGGTCGCCTCGGCGGTCGTCCCCTACGTGTACTTCCGGCGCAAGGGCTGGCTGTAGCCCGCCGATGACTCCGGCCGTGTTCCTGACGCTCACCGCAACGGTCGCGGTGGCAGCGCTGACGCCGGGACCGGCGGTCACCGCGATCGTGGCCCGCGGCATTGCAGATGGCGTGCGCCCGGCGCTGGCCATCAACGCCGGAGTGGTCACCGGCGACCTGCTGTTCTTCGCGCTCGCCGCCGCCGGCATGGCGGCCGCCGCGCAGCTCGTTTGGTGACTTCTTCGTCGTTCTGCAAGTGGCTCGGCGTCGCCTACCTCCTTTGGCAGGGCGTGATGCTGTGGCGGCGCAAGCCGCGCGTCGCCGTCGGCGGCGAGGCAGCGGCCACGAGCAGCATTTCTGGCGCAACTACGGCGCCGGCCTGCTGCTGATGTTCGGGCACGTGCAGGCAATGCTGTTCTACGCCGCGCTGCTGCCGGGCTTCGTGAACCTCGAGAGCCTCACCTGGACCGACCTCGGGCTGGTCGGACTGATGCTGGCCGTGGTGATCGGCGGTATCGAACGCGGGCTATGCCCTGCTCGCCGCGCGCGCCCGCGGTTTCTTCGCCAACCAACGCGCCCAGCGCGCAATCCTGCGGGTGGCCGGCACGCTGATGTTCGTCGCCGCCGCGCTCGTGGCGTCCAGGGTGTAGGATTATTCCATGGCAAAACCAACCATCAACAACATGGCCGTGTTCTGCGATTTCGAGAACGTGGCGCTCGGCGTCCGCGATGCCAAGTACGCGAAGTTCGACATCGGCAAGGTGCTCGAGAAGCTGCTGCTGAAAGGCAGCATCGTCGTCAAGAAGGCCTACTGCGACTGGGAGCGCTACAAGGAATTCAAGGGACCGATGCACGAGGCGTCGTTCGAGCTGATCGAGATCCCGCACGTGCGCATGTCGGGCAAGAACTCGGCCGACATCCGCATGGTCGTCGACGCGCTCGACCTCTGCTACACCAAGTCGCACGTCGACACCTTCGTGATCGTGAGCGGCGACTCCGACTTCTCGCCGCTGGTGAGCAAGCTGCGCGAGAACAACAAGCTGGGTGATCGGCGTCGGCGTGAAGAGCTCGACGTCCGACCTGCTGATCGCCAACTGCGACGAATTCATCTACTACGACGATCTCGTGCGCAAGGAAGAGCAGCGGCGCGGGCGGCGCAAGGCCCCGGCCAGGCAGGCTGGCGGCAGACCGGCAGCGCCGGCGCCGGTCAGTGACGGCAACGGCAGCTGCGGCGCATGCGGCGGACGACGCGCGACCACAGACGCTCCGTCGACCGCGCCCGAAGCGCCGAAGACCGAGGACGAGAAGAAGCAGGAAGCCTTCGACCTCGTGCTCGCGACCATCGAGGCGCTCGCCGAGGACCGCGAGGAGGACGAGAAAATCTGGGGCTCGATGATCAAGCAGGCGCTGAAGCGCCAGCGCCCCGGGTTCAACGAGACGTACCACGGCTTCCGCAGCTTCAGCCAGCTGCTCGAGGAAGCGCAGGCGCGCAAGCTGATCGAGATCGAGAAGGACGAGAAGTCCGGCGGCTACGTCGTCAAGTCGGTGGCGTGACGCCCTCTCCGAACCCTCACCCGCCCTGTCGGGCACCCTCTCCCGCGCGAGCGGGAGAGGGTTGGGGAGAGGGTGCCCGACAGGGCGGGTGAGGGTCGGGGTGAGGGGGCTTCGGCGTCAGTTCACGCGGTGGTCTTGAACTCCCCGTAGGGCTTCAACTGCTCGGCGATCGACGGGTCGCCCACCACCACGATGCTCTGGTCCTGCGGCTTGAAGTAGCGACGCGCCACGTCCTGCACGTCAGCCGCGGTCACGGCCTTGATGCGGTTGGTGTACTCGCCGAGGTCCTCCGGCGGACGGCCGTCGATCCACAGGCCGGCGAGCGTGTTCGCCACCGAGCCGCGCAGCTGGTTGCGGAACAGGTACACGCCGGCGAGGTAGCGCTGGCTGCGGCCGAGTTCGGCGGCGCCCACCGGCTCGTCGATCATCCGCTGCAGTTCCTTGTTGAATTCAGCCAGCGCCGCACCGGTGACCTCGTTGCGCACGTCGGCGTCAGCCAGGAAGAAGCCGCCGCTGCGGTAGGCGCCGAAGTTCGCGCTGGCACCGTAGGTGTAGCCCTTTTCCTCGCGCAGGTTGGTGAACAGCCGGCTGCCGAAGCCGCCGCCGAGGATCGCCTCGGCCACGTCCGCCTTGTACAGCGTGGGGTCCGTGGAAGCGATCGCCGGGCGCCCGATGCGGATCGCCGACTGCACCGAGTTGTCCCGCGGCACGAACACCCGCGCCGCGGCGGCGGTGGTCGGCGCGGGCGCGATCTCGCCTTCGGCGGCGCCCTCGGCCTTCCAGTCGCCGAAGTACTCGTTGGCGAGGCGCAGCACCTCCGCCGCATTCACGCGACCGGTGGCCACCAGCAACGCACGGTCCGGACGGAAGCGCTTGGCGTGCAGCTCGCGCAGCGCCTGCGGCGTGACCGCCATGATCGACGCCTCGGTCAGCTCGCCCGTGCCGTACGGATGCGTGCCGAACACGGCGCTGTCGAACGCGACGCCGGCCTGGTAGCCCGGCTGCGCCTTGGCCGCCTTGAGCGACTGCAGCGCGTTCATCTTGGCGAGGTTCACTTCCGCGTCGGGGAACGTCGGGTTGCGCGCCACGTCGGCGAGCAGCTGCAGGATCTTCCCAGCGTTGGCGCTCAGGCCCGAGGCCGACACCGTGGTGCCTTCCTGTCCGGCACCGCCACCGAGGCTCGCGCCGAGCGACTGCAGTTCCTGCGCGATCTGGATCGAGCTGCGCGACTTGGTGCCCTCGTCCATCGTGCCCGCCATGATCTCCGACAGGCCGTTGAGGCTGCGCGGATCGTGCGCCTTGCCGCCGCGGGTCGCGAGCACGAAGTTGGCCTTGGGCATGCCTTCATTGTCGGCGACGATCCACACCGTCAGGCCGTTGGCGAGCGTGTGCTTGTCGATCTTCGGCACCGGCACGGGCTTGTCGGCGCCGTACGGCGGCAGGTCCTGCGGCAACTTCAGCTCCGCGGCGAACGCCGGTGCGGCGGCCGTGAGCAACAGGGATGCAGCGCAGGCGGCCAGCGTGGTGATGGTCTTCATGTGGCTCACTCCTTACTTCGCGGCGGCAGGCTGCTTGGCGGCGGCCATGGCCGCCGGCACGCGGTCGATGACCACGCGGTTGGGGGTCGTGAGGTAGGTGCGCGCGACCCGCTGCAGGTCGGCGGACGTCACGGCGTCGATCCGGCCCGGGATCTCGTTGAGCTTGCTGGCGTCGCCCCACAGGGCCTGCGCCTTGGCCAGCGCGTCCGCGCGCATCAGGAACGGCTCCATGCCGAGCACGAAGCTCGCGCGCATGCGCGACTGGACGCGCGCCAGCGTATCGGCGTCGACGCCGTCGCTGGCGATCTTCGCCACTTCTTCCTCGATCGCAGCCAGCACCTTGTCGGCGCTGGCATCGGGGCGATACAGCGCGAACACCGTGAACAACGGCGGACCCGAGAAGTCCCACGCGTTGCCGAGCGGCCAGTTGTAGCCACCCTGCACCGCGACCGCGATCTGCCGCCCCTTGACCAGCCCCTGGTACAGGCGCGACGCGGAATCGCCGAGCAGCAACTGCGACAGCACCGCCATCGGCGCCTGGTCGGCACTGCGCTGCGTCGGCGCCTTCCATGCCACCGCGACCGCCGGCACCTGCGCCAGCGCATCGGTCTGGCTCTCGCGCTTCTCGGCGGTGTTCAGGCCCTCGGACGGGTCGGTGCCCTTCGGCACCGGACGCGCCGGCAATCCGCCGAAGTACTTCTCGACCAGCGCGAACGCCACCTCGGCCTTGATGTCGCCGACGATGCCGATCACGGCGTTGTTCGGACCGTAGTAGTCGCGGTGGAAACTGGCGACATCCTGCAGGTTGGCGCTCTCCAGGTCCGCGAAGCTGCCGTAACCGTCATGCGCGTTCTCCCACTTTGAGTAGGCGAGGCGCGCGATGTCGGTCCAGAAGAACAGCCCGTAAGGCTGGTTCTTCACGTTGACGCGGATCTCCTCCTTCACCACGTCCTGCTGGTTCTTCAGGTTCTGCGGCGAGAAGTCGAGGGTCTTCATGCGGTCGGCCTCGAGCCACAGGATCGGCTCGAGCGCCGAGACCGGCGCAGACTCGATGTAGTTGGTGTAGTCGGCGCGGGTCGAGCCGTTCAGCACGCCGCCGCCGCCCTGGATCACCTGGTCGAACACGCCCTTGGGCGCGGTCGGCGTGCCCTGGAACATCATGTGCTCGAACAGGTGCGCGAAGCCGGTGCGGCCCTGCGGCTCGCGCCGCATGCCGATCCGGTAGACCACGCTCACGCCGACGGTGGGCGAGGTGTGGTCCTCGGACACCACGACCGTGAGGCCGTTGTCGAGCGTGCGGGTCTTGATGGGCAGCGACCAGGCGTCGGTGGCCGCCTCGGCCGTGACAGCCGCCAGGGCGAGGCCGGCGCAGGCGGCGAGCTTGAGATAGTCGAGTCATGTAAACCCTCGGTTGCCGGGCAACGAAGATGCGGAAATGAGCCAACCCACATTGTTCGAATGGCGCGCCCGACAGGATTCGAACCTGTGACCTTCGCCTTCGGAGGGCGACACTCTATCCAACTGAGCTACGGGCGCACGGGCTGGTCCCCCGGAAAAGGGGGCGGGAATCATAGCCTTGGGGCTCCCCGGCGTCCATGTCCGGCTGGCGCGGCGGATCCAAGCTCAGGCTATACTTCGCGGCCTCGTTTTGGCGGCAGACCCCGGGGAGCCTTCGTGAGCGCTTCGCACGACCGCAAGTTCTTCGACACGTTCATGCTGGTGCTGGGCCTCCTGCTCGGTATCACCATTGCCCTGATCATCCTGGCGCGCATCATCGCGAGCAACACGTCGCTGGCGCACAAGAAGGAAGACCCCGTGTATGCGGCGGAGGTTGCCGCACGCATCGGCCCGGTGGCCAGGGTCGCCGTTGCCGGCCAGGACAACTCGGCGCTGGCACCTGCCGTCGCGGCACCTGTCGTCGCGGCCGAAGACCTGCCGGGCGAGACCGTCTACAACCAGGCCTGCGTCGCCTGTCACGGTGCCGGCATCGCCGGTGCGCCGAAGTTGGGTGACAAGGCCGCCTGGGCGCCACGCATCGCACAGGGCCCCGACATGCTGCACAAGCACGCGCTCGAAGGCTTCCAGGGCAAGGCCGGCTACATGCCGCCGAAGGGCGGTCGCACCGACCTCTCCGACCAGTCGGTGATCAACGCCGTCGACTTTATCGTCGCGGCCGGCAAGTAGCGCTGGGGGAAGCGGATAGCGGATAGCGGATAGCGGATAGTGTTCGGAGGGATTGCGGTGACGTTCGAGTGCCGCGCTCCTCTTCACTATCCGCTATCCGCTATCCGCTATCCGCTTCCCCTCAGTCCTCGGACTGCCGGAAATCCACCCCCAGCGACCGCAACTTCCGGTACAGGTGCGTGCGCTCCATGCCCACGCGCTTCGCCAGCTGGCCGACCTTGCCACCGCACAGCTGCAGCTGCTGCGTGAGGTAGGCGCGCTCGAAGTGCTCGCGGGCTTCGCGCAGCGGTAGCGCGAGCAGGTCCTGCTTCACCAGCGGCTCGTCGACCGCGGCCTGCGCGACGATCTCGCGCTCGATCTCCGCCAGCTCGATCTCTTCGTCGCCGCCGTGGATCAGCACGCGGTGCACCAGGTTCTTCAGCTCGCGGATGTTGCCGGGCCAGGGATAGTTGCGCAGCCGGTTCTGCGCCGCCACGCTGAAGCGGCGGAACGGCAGGCGCTGGTCGTCGACCAGGCGATCGACGTAGTAACGCAGCAGGTCGGGAACGTCCTCGGCATAGTCGCGCAACGGCGGCACCCGCAGCGTGAGCACGTTGAGCTGCGACAGCAGGTCCTGGCGGAAGGGTTGCGGGCCGCGCGACTCGAAGCCGGGCAACCCCGAACAGATCAGGCGCGCCTCGCAGCGCAGCGGCATCGAACCGCCCCGGCGCCGGAAGCCGCCGCTGTCGAGCGCCGCGAACAGCAGCCGCTGCGCGGCCGGCGGCAAGTCGCCGAGTTCGTTGATGAACAGCACGCCGCGCTCGGCCTGCTCGAGCAGGCCACGCTGCACGCTGCCGTCCTCCTCCTCTGACCCGTACAGCATCGCTTCGGCGTTCTCGTCGCTGATCGAGCCGGCCGCGACCGCGACGAACGGTCCGCCCTTGCGCGGGCTGAGCGAGTGGATATAGCGCGCGAACGCCTCGCGGCCCGTGCCCGCCTCGCCGGTCACCAGCACCGGCACCTCGTGCGACGCGAGTTGCCGGGCCTGCTCGCGCAGCTCGCGCATCAGCCGGCTGCGCCCCACGGGCGCGAGCAAGGGCGAGAGCAAGCCACGCGCGGACTGGCGGCGGCGCCCGCCTTCCTCCAGCGCGCTGGTCACCGTGCGCAGCAGCTTGGTGAGCGACAGCGGCTTCTCGACGTAGTCGACCGCGCCGAGCCGCGTCGCCTCGACCGCGGTCTCGACGGTGCCATGGCCCGACATCATCACCACCGGGGCGGTGAGCGACTGCGTCGCCTGCCACTCGCGCAGCAGGCTGATGCCGTCGGTGTCCGGCATCCAGATGTCGAGCAGCACCAGGTCGGGGGCCTGGCGGGCGCAGGCGGCGCGCGCCTCGGCCGCGTTGGCAGCCACGTCCACCGTGTAACCTTCCTCGGAGAGGATCTCCTGGACGAGGTCGCGGATGTCGGCCTCGTCGTCCACCACCAGTATCCGCGCCGTGCTCATGCCCGCTCCTTCCTGGGCTCGACCGGCCGGCGCACTTCGCGCTGGGCGGCCTGGGCCCTCGTGGTTTCGCTCAGCGGCAACTCGACGCGCACCAGCGCCCCGCCGTCGGTGCGATTGTCCGCCTCGACGTGCCCACCGTGCTCCTCGACGATCTTGCGCACGATCGCGAGCCCGAGCCCGGTGCCGCGCGGCTTGGTCGTGACGTACGGGTCGAAGACCTGGCCGATCAGGTCGCGCTGGAAGCCCGGCCCGTTGTCCTCGACCACGATCTCGACGACATCCTCGCCGTTGCGCTGCACGAGCCGCGTCGCGACGGTGATCGACCCGCCCGGCTTGCCTTCCAGCGCCTCGACCGCGTTGGTGAGCAGGTTGTGCAGCAACTGCCGCAGCCGGCCGCGGTCCCCGACCAGCCGGGTGACCTCGGGCGCGAGGCGCACCTCGAGCGTCAGGCCACGCCCCACGACCTGCGCGCGGTAGAGGTCGATGACCTCGGTCACCAGCTGGTTGAGGTTGACCTCTGCCATCTCGAAGCGCGGCGCACGGGCGTATTCGCTGAAGGCGTTGACCATCTCCTTCATCGCCTCGACCTGCTGCACGATGGTCTCGGTGCCGCGGTCGAGCAGCTGCGCGTCCCGCTCGCTCATCGACGGCAGCAGCTTGTGGCGCATGCGCTCGGCGGACAGCCGGATGGGCGTGAGCGGGTTCTTGATCTCGTGCGCGAGGCGCCGCGCCACCTCGCCCCACGCAGCCTCGCGCTGTGCCTGCAGCATCAGCGTGATGTCGTCGAACACCAGCACGAACCCGCCGGGCGCCTCGCCGTCGGCCTCGCCGGGCAGCGGTGTCGAGGCGCACATCAGGATGCGGCGCGACGGACCGGCCTGGAAGGTGAACTGCTCGCGCCACTCGGCATCGCCCGCGGCGAGGCGCGAGCGGCACGACTCGGCGAACTGGCGCAGCAGCCCGTCGGGCTCGCCGAGTCCGCCGAGCGGCCGGCCGACGCTGGACGCGAGATCCTCGCCGAGGATGGTGCTTGCCGCGCGGTTCGCGGTACGCACGCGCAGGTCTGGCTCGAGGGACACGACTCCGGTCGAGAGGCGCGCGAGGATGACCGCCAGGTTGGCACGCTCGGTCTCCGCCGCCTGCTGCGCGCGCTGCTGGTCCTCGCGTGCGCGCCGCAGCCGCTTGGTCATGTCGTTGAACGAGTGCACCAGGAAGCCCATCTCGTCGTGCGACGTGAGCGGCAGGCGCGTGTCGAAGTCGCCTTGCGCGACGGCGCGCGTGCCCTTGACCAGGTCCTGGATCGGCTGCACCAGCCGCTGCGCGGTAAAGATCGCGCCGTACCACGCGGCGAGCAGCGAAAGCAGCAGCACGACGGTGAGCGTCAGGATGAAACTCGCCTTGAGCGGCTTGCGCAGGTAGTCCTTCTCGCCGAACTGCTGGTAGGCGGCCTGTACGGTGTCGGCCAGTGCCCCAAGCCGCTCGGCGACGGGATAGATCGCCTGCACCACCAGCTGACCGCGTCCCGGCCCCTGCGGCGAGAGCGTAACGGCGGTGCGCACGCGATAGCCGCCCTCGGCCTGTGGCTCCAGGCTCACGAACGGCCGGCCTTGCCGCACCTGCATCAGCACTTCGCCCGGCACCTCGTCCGGCACGACGTCGGCCGAGAGGCCCTTGCTCACCGCGACGATCGCGCCGCCCTCGGTGGCGACCGTGATCTCGAGCGCGCCGGCCTGGCGGCGCAGCTCCTCGAGCAGCCCGGGCGCTTCGCCGCCGGCGATGGCGAGCTGGTCGGCGACCAGCTTCGTGGCGTCGAGCTGCTCGCGCATGCGGGTCTCGAGCGCGGAACGGGACAGCACCAGCGCGTCGTCGAGGCTCTGGCGGATCTCGACGTTGAACCAGCTGTCGATGCCGCGGTTCAGGAACTGCACCGCGAAGAAGTACACGAGCAGGATCGGCAGCGTGGCCAGCACGCCGAAGATCCACACCATGCGCGCCTTGAGGCGCGAGCCGATCACGTGCCCGCGCCAGTCGCGCACCAGCTGCGCGAGCTTGGCGCCGAGCAGGCCCACCAGCACCACCAGGCCGGCCACGTTGATCATCAGGATCCACGGGTGCCAGCGGCTGAACTGCTCGGAGTGCTGCGCCGTCTGCGCCATGAACAGGATCGCAGACAGCCACAGCAGGCCGCCCACGCCGATCACGATCGCCGATGCGGCGCGCTTCAGCGTCGCAGCGTCCATGCGTACCACTCGCTGGTGGCGCTCCAGTCGTCGGTCCAGAACAGCAGCCAGCTGAGCGTGTCGGGCGCACTGCGCAGCGTGAGCACCGCGCGCACGCGGAATTCGTAGGTGGAGCCCTGCTCGAGCAGCCCGGAATCGAGCAGCGGCAGGCCACGCACCTCGGCAAGGCTGTCGAGCGCGGACTGCAGCGCGCCGAAGTCCTGCTGCTCGCCGGTGTTCAGGTTGCGTACCAGGTAGCGCTGGCTCAGTGCGTGGTAACTGAGCTCGTAACTCTGCTCCAGCGAGGCAACTTCGGCATCGGGCACGTAACGCCGCACCCGTGCCACCTCGATGTCGTAGCGCAGGTGCAACGTGAGACCGGCCTCGATGGCGCGGCGCGCCTGCTCCGGCAGCGTGAGCTCGAGTGTGGCATCGAGCTCGTACACGCCTTCATCGATGGCGACGGCTGCATCCGCGACTGCGAGCTTCGTGTCCGCATGCGCGGGCCACGCCAGCGTTGCAAGAAAGCAAAGCAACCAGCCGCCGCGGAATCCGCGACTTCGCTGCCGTTCCCGGCCAAGCTCGAGGCTGCTGTTGCTCATCACCAACATTCATGGGTGCCTGGTGAGGCAAGCATAATAGAAGCCGTCCATCCCGGCCTCTCCCGGTAGCACCTGGTACCCGGGACCCGGCTCGCCGGGTCGGGCGGGCCACCCGGCCGTGCCGACCGCCGTCCGGTCGGACGCCTCCGGCGTGGCGTCCAGGAATGCCCCGACGACCCCCTCGTTTTCGGCCCGCAGCACCGAGCAGGTGGTGTACAGCAGGGTGCCGCCCGGGGCCAGCAGCCCCCAGGCCGTCCGCAGCAGTTCCGCCTGGCGTCGGACCAGCGCCGGGATGTCGCCGGCCCGGCGCAACAGCTTGATGTCCGGGTGGCGGCGGATCACGCCCGTGGCCGAACAGGGCACGTCCAGCAGGATGCGGTCGTAGGGCCGGCCGTCCCACCAGTCCGCAGGCCGACCGGCATCCCCGGCCCGCACATCCGCCGTCAGCCCGAGCCGCTCGAGGCTCTCGCGCACCCGGGCGAGGCGCGCGTCCGAAACGTCGAGGGCCGTCAGGTCGCAGGGCCCGTCCACTCGCTCGAGAATGTGGCAGGTCTTGCCGCCCGGGGCAGCGCAGGCGTCGAGGATGCGCTCGCCAGCTCGCGGCGCGAGCAGCTCGACCGCCAGCTGGGCGGCCGGGTCCTGGACCGACAGTCGCCCCTCGGCGAATCCCGGCAGGGTGCGCACGTCGGCCGCGGGCTCGATGCACAGCGCGCAAGGGGCCAGCGGGTGACGCTGCACCTGCCAGCCGGCCGCTTCGAGCGCGGCGACCGCCTCATCCACGCTCCAGCGGCGCCGGTTGATCCGCAGCCACATGGGCGGGTGGGCGTTGTTCGCCTCGAGGATGGCTTCGACCGCGGCCGGCCGTTCGCGCCGCAGCTGCTTGACCAGCCAGCCCGGATGGGCGGTGCGCACCGCAAGGTCGGCATCCACGGCCGCGAGCAAATCCGCCTGCTCGCGCTGGCAGCGCCGCAGCACCGCGTTCACGAAGCCCGCCGCGCGCGCGCTGGCCGAGCTCGCGGGCGGCGTTGACCGTCTCGGCCACGGCGGCGTGTGCCGCGGTCTCGCCCGACACCAGCTGGAACAGGCCGACCTCGAGCAGCGCCCGCAGCGTGGGCGGCATGCGCTCCGGCGGGCGCTCGGCGAGGCGCTTCAGGATCGCGTCGAGCCGGAAATGCCAGCGCAGCGTGCCATACGCGAGGGACCGCTTCAGGCCTCGCGCGGAGCCCTCGTCCGGGTCGTGGGCCAGCTGCTCGTCCAGCGAGCGCCCGTCCTGCAGCGTGCCCGCGACCAGGCGGGCCGCGGCCGCGCGAATCTGCGCGGGCGTCGGGGTACTCACCCGAGCCGCGCCCCGGCGAGCGCATGCGCGTTGAGAAACTCGGCCGCCGGCATGGCGCGCTTGCCGGCGAGCTGCACCTGCGTCAGGCGCAGCGCACCCGCGCCCGTCGCCACCACCAGGCGGCCCGCGGCCGACTCGATCACGGCGCCGGGACTCGCGCCTTCGCGCAGCTCCGCGGGATCGGGCTCCGCCTGCCACACGCGCAGCTGTTTGCCGGCCCAGGTGGTTTCGGCGACCGGCCAGGGATTGAAGGCCCGCACCTGCCGGTCGATGACCACGGCCGGCTGCGCCCAGTCGATGCGCGCCTCGTCCTTGCGGATCTTGGCGGCGTAAGTGGCTCCGTCGCCCGGCTGCGGCTGCGCAGCGACCTGGCCCGACTGCCAGCCGGCGATCGCGGCGACGATCGCCTCGGCGCCGAGCCCGGCCAGCCGGTCGTGCAGCGACCCGCCGTGCTCGCGCGGCCCGATCGGCGTGCGGCGGGTGAGCAGCATCGGTCCGGTGTCGAGCCCGGCGTCCATCTGCATGATGGTGATGCCGGTGGCCTCGTCGCCGGCGAGGATCGCCCGCTGGATCGGCGCCGCGCCGCGCCAGCGCGGCAGCAGCGAGGCGTGGATGTTCCAGCAGCCATGGCGCGGCACATCGAGCACCGCCTGCGGCAGGATCAGCCCGTAGGCCACCACCACCATCAGGTCGGGAGCCAGCTCGCGCAGGCGCGCGACGGCCTCGTCCGACTTGAGCGATGCGGGCTGCTCGACGGCGATGCCGAGCTGCAGTGCGCGCTGCTTGACCGGGCTCGACGCGAGCGACTGCCCACGTCCGGCGGGCCGATCGGGCTGCGTGTACGCCGCGACCAGCCGGTGCCCGGCCGCGTGCAGCGCATCGAGCGGCGGCACGGCGAAGTCGGGCGTGCCCGCGAAGACGATGCGCAGCCGCTGGGTCATGGGCGAGGGTGGCACGGCGGCACGCCGTGCGCGGTGGCTCAGATGACCGGCGTCTTGGAGCGCTCGCGCGTCACCGGCGAGCTGCCCCGCTCGCGGCGTTCCTTCTCGAGCTTCTTGCGGATGCGCGTGCGCTTCAGCTCCGAGAGGTAGTCCACGAACAGCTTGCCCTCCAGGTGGTCCATCTCGTGCTGGATGCAGACCGCGAGCAGCCCGTCGGCCTCCATCTCGAACGGCTTGCCGTCCCGGTCGAGTGCGCGCACCACGACGCGCGACGAGCGCGTGCTGAGCTTGTCGAAGATGCCCGGCACCGACAGGCAGCCCTCCTCCGCCTCGGTCTTGCCCTCGCGCTCGATGATCTCGGGGTTCACGAACGCGAGCGGCTGGTTCTGCTCCTGGGTCACGTCGACGACCAGCACGCGCTGGTGCACGTTGACCTGCGTCGCGGCGAGCCCCACGCCGGGTGCTGCGTACATCGTTTCCAGCATGTCGTCGATCAGCGTGCGGATGGCGCCATCCACCACGGCGACCGGGGCGGCACGTGTCCTGAGTCGCGGATCCGGAAATTCGAGGATGGTGAGCTTCGCCATTCGTTTGAAAATGCTGCTAAAGTTAAGTCGCGCTTGGAATTAGTGGTCACAGGACCTACGCGGGACACCGTCGCCGTCCCGCGGCATGGTCCGACTGAGACGTGGTCGGCAGCGGCCCACAGGCGGGCCGGATTATAAGGCGACGGTCACGACCCCGACACCCGATGGAGAAAGGGATGGATCGCAACCTGCGCCCCGCACTCAACCGTTCGGCCAGCTGGCGCACCTGGATCCGGGCCACAGGCCTCGGCCTGGCCGTGGCCGGTGCCGGTATCGCGCTCGGGACGGTGACCCCGGCACCGGCGCTCGCCCAGGTGTCGGGCAGCGCCATGTCCGTGCCGCTCGCGCCGGACGCCCCCAGTCAGTACGTGGTCAAGAAGGGCGACACGCTGTGGGACATCGCCGGCGTGTTCCTGCGCGACCCCTGGTACTGGCCGGAGATCTGGTACGTCAACCCAGACATCGCCAATCCGCACCTCATCTATCCGGGCGACGTGCTGAACCTGGTGTACGTCGACGGCAAGCCGCGCATCACGGTCGGTAGCGCCGGCGCCACGCGGCTCTCGCCTCAGGTGCGGTCGTCGCCGCTGACCGACGCGGTGCGAGCCATCCCCTACGACCTGCTGATGACTTTCGTCGGCCGGCCCTCGCTGATCGACAAGGGCACGTTCCGCAATCAGCCGTACGTGATCGGCTTCCGCGACGACCACATGGTCGGTGCCGAGCACGGCGAGGTCTACGGCCTGGGGCTCGGCACGCCGGCCGAGGGCACTCGTTTCAACTTCATACACATCGGCGAGCAGCTGATCGATCCGGACGACGGCGACCTGCTCGGCTACATCGGCCACTACTCCGGGACCGGGCGCGTGATCCAGACGAGTTCGGCCGGAATTCGGCCAGGCGCGGGAATCCATCACCCACCTGCAGGTGCTGGAGATGGGCCGCGAGATCATCGCAGGGCGACAAGATCTTCCCTGCGGAGGTCGACATCGGCGACGACTTCGTGCCGAGCGCGCCCGCGAACACCGACATCGACGGCCGGATCGTGGCGGTGGTGGACGGCGTGTTCGCCGCCGGCCGCTTCCAGGTGCTGGCCATCAACCGCGGCAAGCAGCATGGCCTCGTGCCGGGCAACGCGCTCGCGGTGTTCGGTCGCGGCGAGGTGGTGACGGACCGCCCCGGCGCCGGCCCGTGGCGCCGCGCATCGTCCACCTACGCGACGGTCCAGCTGCCGAAGGAGCGCAACGGCACGCTGCTGCTGTTCCGCGTCTACGACCGCATGAGCTACGGCCTGGTGGTCGAGTCGATCCACGCGATCCGCGAGGGCGATTACCTGAAGCACCCGGCCTTCGGCCACCGCGACACGGGGCTGTCCGACTTCGCCCGCTGAGCGCTGCGCGCCGCGCGCAGAACGACACAAACACGTTCGTTTCTCGAGAGCCTGCCGGGAGTGATCCCGGTAGGCTCTCGCGCATGGACGACCCGCAGGCCTGGCTCACCCTGGCGCGCGTACCCGGCCTGCATGCGGGGCCGCTGCGCGACACGCACATCGACCCGCGCGCGCTGCTGCACGAGTCCCCCGCGACGCTGGCCGCAATCGGACTGCGGGCCGACCACGTGGCCGCGCTGCGTCGTCCCGACCGCGACGGCATCGCCCGCGACGAGCGGTGGCTGGCCGGCGCGGGCCGCCGCGTGATCGGCTGGGGAACGCCCGACTACCCGGCCCAGCTGGCACACATACACGATCCGCCGCTGGCGCTGTTCGTCGAGGGCGACGTGGACGCGCTGTCGCTGCCGCAGCTCGCGATCGTCGGCAGCCGCAACCCGACGCCGCTCGGACGCGACACGGCCGAGCAGTTCGCACGTCACCTCGCGGCGGCCGGGCTCGCGATCACCAGCGGCCTCGCGCTCGGCATCGACTCCGCCGGTCACCGCGGCGCGCTGCAGGCCGGCGGGCGAACCGTTGCGGTGCTCGGCTGCGGGCTCGATCGCATCTATCCGCGCAGCCACGCAGAGCTGGCGCGCGAAGTCGCCGCAAACGGTGCGCTCGTCTCCGACCTGCCCACGGGCACGCCGCCGCTGAAGCATCACTTCCCGCGCCGCAATCGCCTGATCAGCGGGCTCTCGCTCGGCACGCTGGTGGTCGAGGCGGCGCTGCAGAGCGGCTCGCTGATCACGGCACGGCTCGCGCTCGAGCAGGGGCGCGAGGTGTTCGCGATCCCGGGCTCGATCCACAACCCGATGGCGCGCGGCTGCCACCGCCTGATCCGCGACGGTGCGAAGCTGGTCGAAACCGTGCATGACATATTCACGGAACTCGGCGCCCTGCTCGCCGGCCTGCGTTTGCAGGCATGCGCCGAAGCTCCTGACGCACAAGAGGTTTCCGGCCCCACGTTGGACAAGGACTATGAAATCCTGTTAGATGCGCTCGGCTTTGCGCCGACCAGCATCGATACGCTCGTCGCGCGCACCGGGTTCGCGGCCCAGGCGGTCGCGTCGATGCTGCTCATCCTCGAGCTCGGGGGACGGGTGGCGCCACAGCACGGCGGGCTGTACTGCCGGAGACTGCCGGGGAAGGACTGATGAAGGAAGGCGTTCTCGACATCCTGATCTACCTGTTCGAGAACTACTTCGACGGTGAACTGGACGACGGCGACGAGCCCGACCGCGAGACCCTGAAGGCCGAACTCGAGCACGCCGGCTTTCCGTCGGGAGAGGTCGAGCGCGCGCTGTGCTGGCTCGAGGAACTGGCGGCCGATCCGGCACGGGCCGAGGCGGCGCCCGACCGGCCGCGCCATCCGCGTGTTCGGCGCACTGGAGCAATCGCGACTCGACACCGCCTGCCGCGGCTTCCTGGTGCACCTCGAGAACGTCGGCATCCTGTCGCCCGCGCAGCGCGAGCGCGTGATCGACCGGCTGATGGCGCTCGAGGGCGACGACATCGACCTCGACAAGCTGAAGTGGGTGGTGCTGATGGTGCTGTTCAGCCAGCCCGGCGAGGAGACCGCGTTCTCCCGCATGGAGGACCTGGTGTTCGAGGAACGGCCGGGCGCAGTGCACTGATCTTCACCTCTCCCGCGAGCGGGAGAGGTCGGCCGCAGGCCGGGTGAGGGTCGGATCTTCGATCTGCCGCGGACCGCCGCGGCATGTTTTTTTTTGCAGGGACATGACCAAGAATCTCGTCATCGTCGAGTCGCCGGCCAAGGCGAAGACCATCAAGAAGTACCTCGGCAAGGACTTCGAGGTGATGGCGTCCTACGGCCACGTGCGCGACCTCGTGCCCAAGGAAGGCGCCGTCGATCCCGACGCGGCAGTTCGCCATGCGCTGGGAAGTAATCGACAAGAATCGCAAGCACGTCGACGCGATCGCGCGGGCGATGAAGAAGGCCGACGCGCTGTATCTCTCGACCGACCCCGATCGCGAGGGTGAGGCGATCTCCTGGCACCTGCACGAGCTGCTGCGCGACGCCGGCGTGCTCGAAGGCAAGACCGTGCACCGCAGCGTGTTCTACGAGATCACGAAGAACGCCGTGCAGGAGGCGATCGATCAGCCGCGCGAGATCGCCGACGCGCTGGTGAAGGCCTACCTCGCGCGCCGCGCGCTCGACTTCCTCGTGGGCTTCAACCTCTCGCCGCTGCTGTGGAAGAAGGCCGGCCTGTCCGGCGCCTCCGCCGGTCGCGTGCAGAGCCCCGCGTTGCGCATGATCTGCGAGCGCGAGGAGGAAATCGCGGCGTTCAAGCCGCGCGAGTACTGGACCATGGACGCCGCGGCCGAGAAGGCCGGACAGGCGTTCGACGCGCGGCTCGTCGAGTTCGGCGGCGGCAAGGTCGAGCAGTTCACGATCACCGACGGCGCGCGTGCTGCCGAGGTGCGCCGGGCGATCGAGCAGGCCGCCGCCGGCAGGCTGACCGTCGCGAAGGTCGAGAAGAAGCAGCGCAAGCGCAACCCGTCGCCGCCCTTTACCACCTCGACGCTGCAGCAGGAGGCCGCGCGCAAGCTCGGCTTCGGCGCGCAGCGCACCATGCGAGTCGCGCAGCGGCTCTACGAGGGCGTGGACTTCGGCGAGGGCCCGGTCGGCCTGATCACCTACATGCGTACCGACTCGGTGAGCCTCGGCATCGACGCGATCCGCGAGATCCGCAGTGTCATCGGCCGCCTGTACGGCGCGGCGGCATTGCCGGATTCGCCGCGCATGTACCGCACCAAGTCGAAGAACGCGCAGGAGGCGCACGAGGCGATTCGCCCGACCGCCGCCTCGCGCGCGCCCGAGCAGCTCGCGGGCAAGCTCGATCCCGACCAGCACAAGCTCTACACGCTCATCTGGCGCCGCGCGGTGGCGAGCCAGATGGAGGCCGCGGTGTTCGACACGGTGGCGGTCGACCTTGCGGCCGGCACCGGCAACACGTTCCGCGCCAACGGCTCGACGTTGTTGTCGCCCGGGTTCCTCGCGGTATACCGCGAAAGCTTCGACGACGTGACGCTCGACGACGAGGACGACCGCCGCCTGCCCGCTCTCGAGCAGGGCGACCAGGTGAAGTTGCTCGAGCTGAAGCCCGAGCAGCACTTCACCGAGCCGCCGCCGCGCTTCTCCGAGGCGAGCCTCGTCAAGGCGCTCGAGGAATACGGCATCGGCCGCCCGTCCACCTACGCCAGCATCATCCAGACGCTGCTCTACAAGAAGTACTGCGAGCTGCTGAACCGGCGCTTCGTGCCGACCGACCTCGGCAAGATCGTCAACCGGTTCCTCACCGGCAACTTCGAGCGCTACGTCGACTTCAACTTCACCGCGGGAATGGAGGACGAGCTCGACAGCATCTCGCGCGGCGAGGAAGAGTGGGTGCCGGTGCTGGCGCGCTTCTGGGAAGGCCTCAGCCGGAAGATCGAGGACGTCGAGCAGAACGTCACGCGCTCCGACGTTGCCATGGCGCGCGACCTCGGCATCGACCCGGTGTCGGGCCGGCCGGTGAGCGTGCGTTACGGCAAGTACGGCGCCTTTGCCCAGATCGGCACGCGCGACGACGTCGAGAAGCCGAAGTTCGCCAGCCTGCGTCCGGGCCAGCACATGGACGACCTGACGCTCGAGCTCGCGCTCGAGCTGTTCCAGCTGCCGCGCACGCTGGGCGAGATGCCCGACGGCCAGCCAATCCGGGTGGCGGTGGGCCGCTTCGGGCCGTACGCGCAGTTCGGCACCAAGAAGTACGTGTCGCTCAAGAAAGAGGACGATCCGTACACCATCACGCTCGAGCGCGCGTTGCAGCTGATCGCCGAGAAGCAGCAGTTTGAGGCGAACCGCACGATCCGCGAGTTCGCAGGCACGGATGTGCTGGTGCTGAACGGGCGCTACGGCCCGTACATCACCGATGGCAAGAAGAACGGCAAGATCCCGAAGGACCGGGAACCCACGTCACTGACGCTCGAGGAGTGCCAGGCGATTCTCGCCGCGGCGCCGGAGCGCAAGGGACGGTGGGGCAAGAAGACCGCGCCGGCGAAGAAGACGGGCGCCAAGGGCGACGGCGATCAGGTCGCAGCCGCCAAGCCGGCGCCGAGGAAGAAGGCCGCCGCGAAGAAGAAAGCTTCGGCCAGGACCGCGAAGGCAGCAAAGAAGACTTCTTGATCCTTCTTCCTCACTCTCCCGCTTGCGGGAGATGGTTGGGGTGAGGGCTCCTCTGTGACTGCTCAGCGCCTGGCGCGCTCGCCCCTGAGCAACCCACGCACGGACAAGTCTTCGTCCAGGGATTCCCAGCGAATCCCCTCGCCGCCTCCGATCAGTCGCCAATCGGCTCGCTGCGTAGCCGCTGCATTCAGCAAGCGCGGAAACCAGACGAGCGGGACCGCCAAGGTCCTGCCGTCATTCAGGCCAACCACGAGCTGATCGGCCGTGCATGCGACGGACGTGGCGCGAGCACAGCTGTCTGTGGCCATGCGACTACCTTGCTGCCGCACCCGTTCGCTTCACCAGTCTCAGTTCAACTCGATACCCGAGTGCCCTGGCATACCGCTGCAACGTGGCAATCGACGGTGAATGTCGTCGCCCGCCCGACTCCAGCCGAGCGATCGCCGACTGCGTCGTGCCAACGCGCGCGGCAACCTCGGACTGGGTCAAGCCTGTCGCAACTCGTGCTTTCAGGATCTCATCCAGAAATCGGAACTCATCCTCCAGCGCAACGTAGGCAGCCTTGACGCCGGGTTGACGCAGCGCCTTCGCCTTGAACTTCTTGAGCGGGCTAGACATCCAGCAGTACCTTCATGCGCCTGCGAGCGATCTCGAGTTCCCGCACGGGGGTCTTCGGCGTTTTCTTGATGAACTGATGCAACATCATGATTCTCCTACCCGGAAGGGTGCAGAACAGCACGCGACCGATCCCCTCCGGCGCGGTCAGGCGGAGTTCGAACAACCCTCGCCCCATTGGCCTCGTGTGCGGCATCCCGAGATCCGGCCCGAAAGACTCGAGCCGCTCCGCATACCTCAGGAAGCGAGCCAGCAGGCCGTCGGGCAAAGCAAGGATCTCCCGCTGCAGCCGAGGACTGAAAAATCGGACCTGCCAGTCACCAGCCATACTATCGCATATTTGCTATGTTCGCGGGAGAGACAAGTTGCGGGACCTGGGCGCAATGCCGTGAGAATCCGCGACCGCAGCAGGAGCCGCAACCGCTATTTCGAGTGATTTCGGCGCGTAATTGGCGGTATCCTCGCCGCGCTTCCTGATCCGACGAAACGCAAGCCATGCCCACATCCGCCCCGTCCAGTGCAGCCATCATCACCTACCTCCGCTCGCTGCACGACTCGATAACGGTTGCGCTCGAGCAGGCCGACGGGGGCGCGACGTTCCGCCGCGACACCTGGCAACGCCCTGAGGGCGGCGGCGGTGAAAGCCGCGTGCTGCGCGACGGCGCGGTGTTCGAGCAGGCAGGCATCAACTTCTCGCACGTGATGGGCGGCAAGCTGCCCGCCTCCGCCACGGCGCAGCGGCCCGAACTCGCCGGCGCGAGCTTCGAGGCCACCGGCGTTTCGCTGGTGATCCATCCGCGCAACCCCTACGTGCCGACCTCGCACGCCAACGTGCGTTACTTCGTCGCGCTCAAGGACGGCGAGCCCGCCGCGTGGTGGTTCGGTGGCGGCTTCGACCTCACGCCCTACTACCCGTTCGAGGAGGACGTGGTGCAGTGGCACCGCGCCGCGAAGGCGGCGTGCGACCCATTCGGGCCGGACGTGTACGCGAAGTACAAGGACTGGTGCGATCGCTACTTTTATCTGAAGCACCGCAACGAGACGCGCGGTGTCGGCGGCCTGTTCTTCGATGATCTCAACGAGTGGGGATTCGAGAGGAGCTTCGCGTTCATGCGCAGCGTTGGGGATCACTACGTGCCCGCCTACCTGCCGATCGTCGAGCGGCGCAAGGACACGCCGTACGGCGAGCGGGAGCGGAACTTCCAGCTGTACCGGCGCGGGCGCTACGTGGAATTCAACCTTGTCTACGACCGCGGCACGATCTTCGGGCTGCAGACCGGCGGGCGGATCGAGTCGATCCTGATGTCGCTGCCGCCGCTGGTGCGCTGGGAGTACGACTATCGGCCCGAAGCGGGCACTCCGGAGGAGCGACTTTACCGCGATTTCTTGCGGCCCCGGGACTGGCTGAAGCAACGGCAAGGCTGAGGGCTACCGTCACCGGTCCCTCTTGTGGGTCTGGCCGGTGAACTTCCGGTACCTGAGTCCCCGGTGCGTCGCCTCGAGACCGGCCGACGTTGATTGCCTTATGTGACGCCGCCCACCCGCGCAGTAGTACCCTGTGCGCCATGAACTACCGCCACGCTTTCCACGCCGGCAACTTCGCGGACGTGCTCAAGCACGTGGTGCTGATCATGCTGGTCGAGCACCTGAAGAAGAAGCCCACGCCGTTCTTCTACCTCGACACGCATGCCGGGCGCGGCGTCTACGACCTGAGCGACGCGCAGGCGCAGCGCAGCGGCGAATACAAGGGCGGCATCGGACGGCTGCTGGACCTGCCCGCCTCGGCGCTGCCCGCCGAGGTGGCGACGTATGTGAAGCTGGTCCGTGAGTCGGCCGGCAAGGGTCACAGTGCGATCACCTCCTACCCGGGTTCGCCGGTGATCGTGGCGCGCATGCGCCGGCCCACCGACCGGCTGGTGCTGATGGAAACCCTGGCGAAGGAAGCCGACACGTTGCGGGCTTCGCTGGGCGGCCAGCGCCTCGTGTCGGTGATCGAAAGCGACGGCTACGCGGCACTCAAGGCGCACCTGCCACCCCGCGAGGGTCGTGGCCTGGTGTTGATCGACCCGCCCTACGAATCCGACCTCGAGTTCGACCGCGTGCTGGCGGGCCTGGAGGTCGCGCACGAGCGGTGGCCCACCGGCACGTTCTGCATCTGGTATCCGCTCACCGACCGCGCCGGCCCGTTGCGTTTCCAGAATAATCTCGAGCGCTCCGGGATCCGCAAGGTGCTCGACGTGCGGCTCGGCGTGCTGCCGGCGGATGCGCAGGTCGGCATGGCGGGAGCGGGACTCGTGATCGTCAACCCGCCGTGGCTGCTGGACGAGCGACTCAAGGAGTTGCTGCCGCAGCTGCACAAGTTGCTGTCGCCGGAGGGGCTGGGCGGCACGAGCGTGGAGTGGCTCGTCCCGGAGTAGGGCTCGCTACCCTTGCGACCTGGTTGCCCGGAACCGGACTCCAGGCATTCCTTCGAAGTCCCCGTCCTGAGTCCAGAGCGTCGCCCCGTACGCACGGGCAGTGGCCAGCATGATGCTGTCGGCCATCGGTAATTTTGCGCTGCGCGACAGACGGGCAGCGTCGATTGCCAGCGGCGCTGTCAGGTCGACGAGCCGGCCCTGGTGCATCAAGGCCACAGCCTGCAACGCGTGAGATTCATCGCGCTGCTGCAGAACACGCTTGAATACCTCGAAGATCGACAGCGTGGGCACCACGAGGTCTGCCGTTCGCTCTATGGCGGACGCAAAGAACCCGGCATTGGGCCCGTCGGCCAGGAACTCCAGCCATCCAGACGAGTCGACCACGTTCACAGGCGATCGTCATCGCGCGGCACCGAGGTATCGATGCCCTTGAGGAAGCCTCGAGCCTTGCGCATCGGCCGCACCGGGATCAGCTCGATGCGATCCTGGTACTGGATCGCCTGGACCTTCTGCCCGGGCCGGATGCCCAGCGCCTCGCGTATCTCGAGCGGGATGACGACCTGGTACTTCGGCGAAACGGTGATGGTTGTCATACGATTGGCTGATCGATCAAGTATTCGTAATACGACTGATGCTAGCAGCACGAGCGCATGGATGCAGGGACAAATTGCGCGTGAATCGACAGAAAGGCCCTCACCCGGCCTGCGGCCGACCTCTCCCGCAGGCGGGAGAGGTCACAAAGGGGAGAGGTGGTCAGCGCAGCTTCGCGCACTGCTGGTAGCGGAAGCAGCTCACCATGTGATCGTTGACCATCCCGGTCGCCTGCATATGGGCGTAGATGATGGTCGATCCCACGAACTTGAAGCCGCGCTGCTTGAGGTCCTTGGCTAGCGCATCGGACTCGGCACTGGTCGCCGGCACCTGCTTCATTTCGGTCCAGCGGTTGACGATCGGCTTGCCGCCGACGAACGACCACAGGTGGCGAGCGAGGCCGCCAAGCTCGTCCTGCAGCTTCAGCACCGCCTTCGCGTTGCCGATCGCGGACTCAATCTTGAGCCGGTTGCGAATGATGCCGGGGAACAGCATCAGCTTCTCGACCTTGCGCTTGTCGAATCGCGCCACGCGCTCGATGTCGAAGTCGGCAAACGCTTCGCGATAGCCGTCGCGCTTGTTGAGGATCGTCGACCAGCTGAGCCCCGCCTGCGCGCCTTCGAGGATCAGGAACTCGAACTGCCTGCGGTCGTCGTGGACCGGCACGCCCCACTCTTCGTCGTGGTAGCGGACGTACGCGTCGGACATGGCCGCGTAGGACCATGGGCAGCGTGTCGGAGATTGCTCTGACTTAGGCAAACGAAACCCTCACCCGCCCTGCGGGCACCCTCTCCCACCCGAGGTGGGAGAGGGCCCGGAACTCAGGCTGCTTCCGGCTTCTTCTCTTCGGGCTTCTTCTCGCCGTCCTTCATGTTGGCGCCGCACTTGCCCTCGCCGCACTTGCCTTCACCCTTGGCCTTGTCGGCGCCGCACTTGCCCTCGCCCTTGGCCTTGTCGCCGTCCTTCATGCCGGCGCCACACTTGCCCTCGCCGCACTTGCCTTCCGTGCCCTTGGTATCGCCGTCGCCGGCCATGTAGGCGCTGGCGAGCGCAGTCACCGCAAACGGGTTGGCCTGCGCGGTCGACATCGCAGCCAGCGAACCGGCGACGGCGGCACCGAGGGCGAGGGTCTTCAGGTTCTTCGTGTTCATCGGTCGTCTCCTTGCGTGATTTCTTGGTTCGTCAGTCTTCCAGCCATTCCACCGCGGCTAGCACTCGCGCGGCGATCTCCTCGAGATCGGCACCGTCGGCGCCGATCACCGCGATACTGCCGGGCCCGGCCGGCACGATCTGGCCCACGAAGCCCTGTTCATCGAAATGGACCGGGGACGCGGGCTTTTCATTGCGCAACACCATCACGGTCACCGGACCGCCGATCGTCTGCACGACGAGGTGCGGCACCGTGTGACGCCGGAATCGGCAGCTGCTGGCGTAGGACACCAGCGGCGCATCCGGGCGCAGGCGAATCCCTCCGCGCTCCAGCACCTTGCCGAGCACCGCGTCCTCCTCCGGCCGCTTCGTGGCGACCAGTGCCCCGGGTTCGTGGTCGAGGTGTTCGATCAGGTCCTGGGCCAGTGAGTTCCGCGGCCCGCCGACCCAGAGCAGCGTCCCAACGAGCACGCCGCCGATGATACTGGCTGCGAGCGCCATCCAGCGCCGGCGGTCGAGGCCAGCTACAGCGGCGCCACCGCGCCGCGGGGCCGCAGCCGCGCCCGGCACCTGCACTGGCACTTGCAGGGCCGTAAGGATGCGTTCGTCCAGCGCCAACAGGGCCGCCAGGTGCCCGGTGCACCGCGAGCAGGCGGCGGCGTGCTGCCGGGCCTCGAGCCCCAGGTGCTGCGGATCGGCGCCAGCCTGCCGGCGGAACTCCAGGCACTCCATCATTCGCCCTCCCCGTCGGTCGTGCCACCGAGCGCCCGACGCAGCTTTTGCCGCGCGCGGAACAACCGCGTCAGGACGGCCGACTGCGTCAGTCCGAGCTGGTCTGCAATCTCCTGGGTCGACAGGCCCAGCAGCACCTGCATCACCAGCGGCTCCCGATAGTCGTCCTCGAGGGCAAGAATCGCGCGGCGCACGTCCAGCGTCTCCTGCTCTTCCACGGCAGCCAGTTCCGGTGATTCGCTGCCCACCAGTTCGTCCACCGACACCGTCTGGTGCCTCTTGCGCTCGTACAGGCGGGCATGCTCGCGGCGGATGATGGTCAGCAGCCAACCTTTGGCGGCATCGACCTCGGTGAGGCTGTCCCGCGAGCGCCACGCCCTGAGCAACGCTTCCTGCACCACGTCCTCCGCCACCGACCGGTCACGCGCGAGCCAGAATGCGAAGCGGAACAGGTCCGGCCGCAGCTTGTTGCAGAGCGTCGCGAATGCGGCTTCCCCGCGCTTTCCGGCCAACGGCGCGTTCATGTATAAAGACCGGGGAAAGTGCGGCGGTATTACCGCCCGGCGGAATGGCGGGACACCGCTCCCCTGCCGGGTGCCGCCGGGTCCGAACCTTAGCCCGCCGTGCCGCGCCGGCGCAATCGCGTTCCGGCCCGACTGGAGTCGCCTATGAGCCACCACCACACCCCCTCGCAGTACCCGCGGGTGCGCATGCGGCGCATGCGGCGCGACGACTTTTCCCGCCGCCTGATGCGCGAAACGACGTTGACCGCCTCGGACTTCATCTACCCGGTGTTCGTGATGGAGGGCTCGAAGCAGCGCGTGGCCGTGCCATCGATGCCGGGCGTCGAACGCATGTCGGTGGACGAGCTGGTGCGCGAGGCGGCAGACGTAGCGAAGCTCGGCGTGCCCGCGATGGCGCTGTTCCCGGTGACGCCGCCCGAGGCCAAGTCGCTGGACGGCCGCGAGGCCTGGAACCCGGAGGGGCTTGCGCAGCGCGCGGTGCGGGCGCTGAAGAAGGCCGTGCCGGAACTGGGCGTGATCACCGACGTGGCGCTCGACCCGTTCACCACCCACGGGCAGGACGGCATCATCGACGACGACGGCTACGTCGTGAACGACGTCACGGTCGACGCGCTGGTGAAGCAGGCCGTGTCGCACGCGGAGGCGGGTGCGAACGTGGTCGCCCCCTCGGACATGATGGACGGCCGCATCGGCGCCGTGCGCGACGCGCTCGAGGCTGGCGGCCACATCCATACGCGCATCCTGGCCTACTCGGCCAAGTACGCCTCGAGCTTCTACGGCCCGTTCCGCGACGCCGTGGGCTCGGCCGGCAACCTCGGCAAGGGCAACAAGTACACCTACCAGATGGACCCGGCGAACTCCGACGAGGCGCTGCGCGAGGTCGAGCTCGACCTCGCCGAGGGCGCGGACATGGTGATGATCAAGCCGGGGCTGCCGTACCTCGACATCGTGCGGCGCGTGAAGGACCGCTTCGGCGCGCCCACCTTCGTCTACCAGGTGAGCGGCGAGTACGCGATGCTGATGGCCGCCGCGCGCAACGGCTGGCTCGACGAGCGGGCCGTGGTGCTGGAGTCGCTCACCTCGATCAAGCGCGCGGGCGCCGACGGCATCCTGACGTATTTTGCGCGGCGGGCGGCTGAGTGGCTGGGGGAGAGGGGGTAATGACTAGGGGGTAGGGGGTAGGGAAGAGGTGGTCGCCGATAGCGCCGCTGTACCTCCGGCACTACCCCCTACCCCCTGATCATTACCCCCTCTCTTCTCCGCCCCCTTCCAATACTCTGCGCCATGCCCGACCAGTACGCCCTCTTCGGCTTCCCCGTCCAGCACAGCTGGTCGCCGTTCATCCACGGCATGTTCGCGCGCCAGACCGGGCAGGACATGGTCTACCGCCTGCACGAATCGCCGCCGGAACGCTTTCGCAGCGACGTCATCGGGTTCTTCAGCAGCGGCGGGCGAGGCATCAACGTCACGCTGCCGCACAAGCGCGCCGCCACCGACCTGGTCAACGAACTGACGCCGCGCGCGCAGCTCGCGGATGCGATCAACACGGTGGTGCGGCGCGACGAAGAGCTGATCGGCGACAACACCGACGGCGCCGGACTGCTCATCGACCTGACGCGCAACCTCGGGCTGCGCTGGAATTCGCCGCGCATCCTGTTGCTCGGCGCCGGCGGAGCCGCGCGCGGCGCCCTCGAGCCGCTGCTCTCGCTGCAGCCGCGGCTGCTGGTGATCGCCAACCGCACGGCCGAACGCGCCAAGCAGCTGGCCGCGGAGTTCGCTGAACTGGGCCCGGTCGCGGGCTGCGAGTTCGGTCGGCTGGAGCACCAGCGCTTCGACCTGATCGTGAACGCCACCTCGGCCAGCCTGCGCGGCGAGGTGCCTTTGATCCCGATCGCCGTGGTGGACGGCCTCACCACCTGCTACGACATGGCCTATGGCGTCGGCGACACCGCGTTCGTGGCCTGGGCGAAGCGCCTCGGGGCAGGGCGTGCCGAGCAGGGGTGGGGCATGCTGGTCGAACAGGCCGCGGAGGCATTCGAGCTGTGGCGCGGCGTGCGTCCCGACACCGCGCCGGTGTTACGGGCGCTCAAGCAGCGAGCGGCTACGGCGACTGGAACTCGTTCTTGAGGTCGACGTAGAAACCGGCCATGACCGGAATTCGTGCACGCTCGGCGTCGGTCAGGTCGCGTGCGCGCCGCGCCGGGTTGCCGAGGTAGAGCCCGCCGGACGTGAGGCGCTTGCCGGGCGTGACCACGCTGCCCGCGCCGATCATCACCTCGTCCTCCACCACCACGCCGTCGAGCACGATCGCGCCGATGCCGACCAGCACGCAGTTGCCGATCGAGCACCCATGCACCGTCACCTTGTGGGCGATCACCACGTCCTCGCCGATCAGCAGCGGCCAGCCGGCGTCGCTGCCCGGATAGGGCCGCGTCACGTGCAGCACGCTGCCGTCCTGCACGTTGCTGCGCGCGCCGATGCGGATGTAGTTCACGTCGCCGCGCACGACCGCCATCGGCCAGATCGACACGTCCCGGCCGAGCACCACGTCGCCGATCACGACGGCGGTCGGGTCGATGTAGACGCCCTCGTCGAGCGTCGGGTGGATACCGCGGTAGGGCCGGGTCCGCATGGCACTTTTCCCGTGAATTGCGACGAATAGTCTAGACGTTCGGGGCCGGCAGGCTGCAATCTTGCACATCGGCGGACATCCCGCCCAAGGAGTGCCTGCCGTGGCCGTCGTGACCATCCTGTTCCTGGCGCTGCTCGTGGTGGCGGCGATCTACGCCGTGCGCATCTACAACGGCCTCGTGGCCCTGCGCGAGAACGTGCGCAAGGCCTGGTCCAACATCGACGTGCTGCTCACGCAGCGGCACGACGAGCTGCCCAAGCTGGTGGAAACCTGCAAGCGCTACATGGCGCACGAGCGCGATACGCTGGAGCGGGTCATGCAGGCGCGCTCGGCGGTGTTCAAGGCGCAGGGCAGCGGCGACGTGCCGGCGGTCGGCGCCGCCGAGCAGCAGCTGCGCGAGGGCCTCGGCCGGCTGTTCGCGGTCGTCGAGAACTACCCCGACCTGAAGGCGGACCAGAGCTTCCAGCACCTGCAGACGCGCATCACGCAGCTCGAGGACACCATTGCCGACCGCCGCGAGCTCTACAACGAGGCCGTGAACCTCAACAACATCCGCATCCAGACCTTCCCGGACCTGATCGTGGCGCGGCTGTTCGAGTTCCGGCCGGCCCCGCTGCTCGAGTTCACGGAGGAGCAGAAGCGCGACGTTGACCTCGGGAAGCTGTTTGGCTGACCCATCGGAGTTCTGGTTCTGGTTGCTGGCGCTGGGGGTCGCCGTGGTCGGCGGCGGCCGCTTCGCGTTCCGCTGGCTGCACATCGCCCGCATGCTCGAGGACACGCCGACCTCGCGCATCCGCTCCGCCGCGCAGGGCTACGTCGAGCTGGTGGGCCGCAGCCAGTCGCTCGCAGGCGCGCCCAATCTTGCCCCGCTGACGCAGCGGCCCTGCGTATGGTGGCGCTACCGGGTCCAGCGCCGCACCAGCACTCAATCGAAGGGCAAGCGGCGCACCGAGTGGGCGACGGTGAACTCCGGCCGGTCGGAGCAGCCGTTCCGGCTGGATGACGGCACGGGCGTGTGCCTCGTGCAGCCGGCGGGGGCGGAGGTGCTCACCGCCGAGAACACCACCTGGTACGGCGACACGCCGTGGCCGACGCACGCTCCCGGGCAGGGCGCGACGTTCGGCGAGCGCGAGTACCGCTATTACGAGGAACGCATCTACGAACACGAGCAGGTGCACCTGCTCGGGCAGTTCCGCACGTTGACGGGCACCGCGCACACGACGCAGGACGCCGACGTGGGGGCGCTACTGGCCGAATGGAAGCAGGACCAGGCGGCGCTGGCTGAGCGCTTCGATGCCGACCGCGACGGCAAGGTGAGCCTCGAGGAGTGGGAGCGCGCGCGGGAGACTGCCAGGCAGGCAGTGGCGCAGCGGCACCTCGAACGGCCTGTCCCGCCGGCGCTGCACGTGGTCAGCCGGCCCGACGAAGGCCAGCTGTTCCTGGTCGCGGCCTACCCGCAGAAGGAGCTCGCGAAGCGCTACCGTCGCAAGGCCATGGTCGCGTTCGCCGGTTTCGCGGTCGCCACCTACGCGCTGGCCTGGCTGCTGCAGGGAGTGCTCGGCTGAGCCGCGGACTGTGCCTAGAATAGCGGCCTTTCCCGCCGGGACGGACGCTCGCGATGACCAACCCGCTGCTCACGGACCAGCCGCTGCCGGCCTTCGGTGCCATCGAGGCCCGCCACGTCGAGCCCGCCATCCGGCAACTGCTCGACGAGAACCGCGCCGAGATCGCCGGCCTGCTCGCCACCGGCGCCGACCGCTGGGACACGCTGGTGGTGCCGTTCGAGCGCATGCACCACCGCCTCGCCACGGCGTGGTCGCCCGTGGGGCACCTCAACGGCGTGATGAACGGCGACGAGCTGCGCGCCGCCTACAACGCCTGCCTGCCGCTGCTTACGGCGTACCACACCGAGCTGGGCCAGAACGCCGAGTTGTGCGCCGCCTATCAGGGCGTCGCCGACCGCGAAGGCGCCGCACTGGATGCCGAGCAGCGCAAGGTGGTGGAGAACGCGCTGCGCGACTTCCGCCTCGCCGGTGTCTCGCTGCCGCCGGAACGCAAGCAGCGCTTCGGCGAAGTCATGGAGCGACTGGCCACCGCACAGGCGAAATTCGACGAGAACGTGCTCGACGCCACCACGGCATGGTCACGCCAGGTGACCGACGAACGCGATCTCGAAGGCCTGCCCGCCAACACCGTGCGCCGGGCACGCGATGCGGCGGTGGCCGACGGCAAGGACGGCTGGCTGTTTTCACTCGACGCGCCGACCTACCAGGCCGTGCTGACGCACGCCGCCAGCGACGCGCTGCGTCGCGACTTCTACGAGGCGTGGGTGACGCGCGCCTCGGATCGCGGGCCGCAAGCCGGGCAATGGGACAACGGGCCGTTGATGGCCGAGATCCTCGCGTTGCGCCATGAAGCCGCCGAGCTGGTGGGTTTCGCGAACTTCGCCGAGTACTCGCTCGCGACCAAGATGGCGCACGACCCGGCCGAGGTCATCGCGTTCCTGCAACGCCTCGCGCAGGTGAGCCGCCCTGCAGCCCAGCGCGAGTTTGCCGAACTGGAGCGCTTTGCCGGCCGCTCGCTCAACGCCTGGGACGTGGGTTACTGGTCCGAACGCCTGAAGAACGAGCAGCTGCAGGTCTCCGAGGAGGCGCTGCGGCCGTACTTCCCGCTGCCGCGCGTGCTGGCGGGGCTGTTCACGGTGCTCGGCCGGCTGTACGGCGTGCGCATCGTGGCCAATGCCGGCGTCGAGGTGTACCACCCCGACGTGAAGTTCTTCGATGTCCTCGACCGCAACGGCACGCCGCGCGGCGGCTTCTTCCTCGACCTGTACGCGCGGCCGAAGAAGCGCGGCGGCGCGTGGATGGACCAGTGCGTGGGCCGCATCCAGCTCGCCGGTGCGAGCGCCCTGCCGGTCGCCTACCTGGTGTGCAACTTCGCACCGCCCGTCGGCGAGCAGCCGTCGCTGCTCACCCACCACGACGTGCTCACCCTGTTCCACGAGTTCGGCCACGGCTTCCACCACCTGCTGACGCGGGTCAACGTGCCGAGCGTCGCCGGCATCAACGGCGTGCCATGGGACGCGGTCGAGCTGCCGAGCCAGTTCCTGGAGAACTTCGCCTGGCGCGACGAGGTGCTGCCACTCATCTCCGCACACGTCGCGACCGGCGAGCCGTTGCCGCGCGAGATGCTCGCTCGCCTGCAGGCGAGCCGTACCTTCCAGGCCGGCATGCAGACCGTGCGCCAGCTCGAGTTCGCGCTGTTCGACTTCCGCCTGCACGCCGAGTACGCGCCCGGCCGGCCGCCGCGCATCGCCGACACGCTGGCCGAGGTGCGCGCCACGGTCGCCGTGGTGCGACCACCCGAGTTCAACCGCTTCCCGCACAGCTTCCAGCACGTGTTCTCGGGCGGCTACGCGGCCGGCTACTACAGCTACAAGTGGGCCGAAGTGCTGTCCGCGGATGCGTTCGGCGCGTTCGAGGAGCACGGCGTGTTCGACCTCGCGACGTCGCGCCGCTTCCTGCACTCGATCCTCGAGCGCGGCGGCAGCCGCGACGCGATGGAGGCGTTCGTCGAGTTCCGCGGCCGCAAGCCCGAGATCGAGCCGTTGCTGAGGCAGATGGGACTTGCGGCGTAGGAGAGGGGGTAATGATCAGGGGGTAGGGGGTAGTGAGAAAGCCGGCGCGCCGGCCGCCTGAAATACTTACTATCTCCAGCGTGCCACTGCTATCTGACATTGGGCACTACCCCCTACCCCCTGATCACCACCCCCTTCTTCATGCTCATCGCCACCTGGAACGTCAACTCGCTGCGCGTGCGCCTGCCGCACCTCAAGGACTGGCTCGCCACCAACCCGGTGGACGTGCTGGCGCTGCAGGAGACCAAGATCGACGACCCGAACTTCCCGCGCGAGGAGATCGAGGCGCTGGGGCTGCAGGTGGCGTTCAGCGGGCAACGCACCTACAACGGGGTGGCACTGCTGTCACGCGACACGCTCGAGGACGTGGTCCCGGGGATCCCGGGCTTCGCGGACGAGCAGAAGCGCGTGCTGGCCGCGACCATCGGCGGCGTGCGGGTCATCGACGTATACGTGCCGAACGGGCAGGCGGTCGGTTCCGACAAGTACGAGTACAAGCTGCGCTGGCTCGCGGCACTGCGCGACTACGTGGCCGCCGAGCTGGCGCGGCATCCGCAGCTGGTGATCCTCGGCGACTACAACATCGCCCCCGAGGACCGCGACGTGCACGATCCGAAGGCCTGGGAAGGCTCGGTGCACGTCAGCGAGCCGGAGCGTGCCGCGCTGCGCGCGCTGCTCGCCACCGGGCTAGAGGACTGCTTCCGGCGCTTCGAGCAACCGGAGAAGTCCTACTCCTGGTGGGACTACCGGATGATGGCTTTCCGCCGCAACGCCGGCCTGCGCATCGACCTGATCCTCGCCAGCGCGGCGCTCGCGCAGAAATGCGGCGCGTGTCACATCGACAAGGCGCCCCGCAAGCTGGAGCGGCCTTCCGACCACGCGCCGGTGGCCGCGAGGTTTGACATATAGGTCGCGGCGGCGCCGATCCGGGCCACTGTCGAAATTCTTTACTCTGGTGTTTGAACGGCGCGGCAGTACACTGCCGCTCAGCGCGTTGGCACCCGCGCTGCTCGAGACAACAACAACGCCATGCAGTATCGGCGCAGCGATTACGACGTCACCAACACCGTGCAGGTGAGTTCGGTCGTCGCCGTGCGTCGCGCCGTCGAGGAACTGTTCACGCGCACCTGGCCCGGCGGCCAGGCCGACAAGCTCGGCGCCGCGTTCGCCGACTTCGAACGGCTCTTCAACGGCCAGTTTCCCGGCTATCTCGGCTGCGACACCGTCTATCACGACGTGCAGCACACGCTCGACGACACGCTGGCGATGGCGCGCTTGCTGGTGGGCTACGAGCGCTCGCACGCACCCGAGCAGCGGCTCGGCGCGGAGCGTGCGCTGCTCGGCATCGTCGTGGCCCTGTTCCACGACGCCGGCTACATCCGCCAGACCGACGACACCACGCATCGCAACGGCGCCGAGTTCACGCGCACCCACGTCGGCCGCAGCGCGCAGTTTCTCGCGCGCTACCTGCCGTCGATCGGCATCGCCGAATGGGTGCCGGTGGCCACGCAGATCGTGCACTTCACCGGCTACGAACTGCGCTTCGACCAGATCCGCCTCGACGACGCCCGTGACCGCAAGGTCGGGCACCTGCTCGGCACGGCCGACATGACGGCGCAGATGGCCGATCGCTGCTACCTCGAGAAATGCCGCGACCGCCTCTACCCGGAGTTCGTGCTCGGCGGCGTCGCCGTGAGCCAGGGCGACGCCGGGCTCAAGGTGGTGTACGGATCGGGACTCGACGTGCTGCGGCAGACGCCGGAGTTCGTCGCGGAGACGATGCGCACGCGCCTCGACGGCGAGTTCGGCGGCGCGTACCGCTATTACGAGCCGGTGTTCGGCGGCCGCAATCCGTACATGGAAGCCATCGATCGCAACCTCGACTACCTGCGGCAGGTGCTGCACTCGAAGCGCTGGTCCATGCTGCGCCGTGAACCGCCGTGCTTCACCTGGGAAAAGAACCCGCTGCAGAACATGCGCACGCTGGTCATCGACCACCTCAGGGCCGCGGTCGCCGCCGCCTGAGACCGCCATCGCGGCTCGATTGCGGCCGCAAGCTCATGGTTACCGTGACGGGCTTCAACTCGCTGCCGGGTTGAGCGCATCGAGCAGCCGCTCCGGGTCCGTGCCGACGGCCAGCAGCGCCCGGTGCTGCGGCTTCATGAATCCGCTCGCGGTCGCCCGGTCGAGGAATGCGACCAGCCCGTCGTAGTAGCCCGCGACGTTCAGCAGCGCGCTCCGCTTGGGCTGCAGCCCGAGTTGCGCCCAGCTCCACGCCTCGAACAGCTCGTCGAGCGTGCCGATGCCGCCCGGCAGCGACAGGAACGCGCCGGACAGTTCGCCCATGCGTTGCTTGCGCTCGGTGAGCGTCTCGACGATCTCGAGGCGCGTCAATCCGTCGTGGCCCACTTCCCACTCGTAGAGGAAGCGCGGGATGACCCCCACCACCTCGCCGCCGGCCTCGAGCGCCGCGTTGGCGAGCACGCCCATCAGGCCGACGCGACCGCCGCCGTACACCAGCGTCCAGCCGCGACGGGCGATGGCGCGACCGGTGTCGCGCGCGGCATCGCCGAAGCGCGGGTTGTCGCCGGACGACGAGCCGCAGAAGACGCAGACGGAGAACGTCATGCGAACCCTCACCCCAACCCTCTCCCGCCTGTGGCGGGAGAGGGCTTGTTGAGGGAACGAATGAAGGCCGCGGGATCTTCGCGCCGCTCGAGGACCTCGACCAGCGCCGAGCCAACCACCACGCCGTCCACGTGCCCCCTCATGCGCGCCACCTGCTCGACGCTGCGGATGCCGAACCCGGCGCAGACCGGCACCGGCGACACGGCGCGGACCCGGTCCATGTAGGCGAGCACGTCGTCGGGCACGGCCACGTTCTTGCCGGTCGTGCCGGTCATGGTCACGGCGTACACGAAGCCCTGGCTCGCCCTGCACAGCATCTGCAGTCGCTCGTCTGGCGTCACGGGGGTGACCATCTGCACCAGCGCCAGTCCCTGCCCGTCGAGCGCGGCCCGGACCTCGGCGCTTTCCTCGTACGGCAGGTCGGGAATGATGAAGCCCGCCACGCCCGCCCGCGCCGCCGCGGCCGGCAGCCGGTCGAGGCCGAACGCCAGCAGCGGGTTGAGGTAGCTCATGAGCAGCAGCGGCGCCTGCGGTCGCGGCTGCATCTGCTCGAGTTCCGCGAGCAGCCACGGCAGCGTGAAGCCGCCCGCGAGCGAGACCTGGCTGGCGCGCTGGATGGTCATGCCGTCCGCCATCGGGTCGCTGAACGGCACGCCGATCTCGACCACGTCGGCGGCCGAGGCGATCGCGCGCAGGCTGGCGCTGAAGCCCGCCTGGTCGGGGAATCCTGCGGTCATGAAGCCGACGACCGCCGGCCGGCCCTCGGTTGCCGCGGCGCGGATCGCGGCGCTGATCGTGTCGCGTGGCGCGCCCATCACAGCTTCCCCTTGAGCAGCGTGCGCTGCAGCGTCGGCATGTCCTTGTCGCCGCGGCCCGAGAGGC
Source organism: uncultured Gammaproteobacteria bacterium (assembly GCA_963731105.1). GTDB lineage: Bacteria > Pseudomonadota > Gammaproteobacteria > Steroidobacterales > Steroidobacteraceae > RPQJ01. The sequence goes on along the minus strand of CAVSUM010000024.1, from coordinate 106,844 downwards.
CGATCAGGATGCGGCTGCCGGGATGGGCGCGCGCGAAGCGCTTCGCGCCAGCGAACGCGTGCGCCGTCTCGATCGCAGGCAGGATGCCCTCGGCCTGGCAGCATTCGGCCAGCGCCTCGAGCGACTCTTCGTCCTCGGCCGCTTCGTATTGCACGCGACCGATGGTCGCGAGCAATGCGTGCTCTGGACCGACGCCGGGATAATCGAGTCCCGCCGACACCGAGTGTGTCTCCTGGATCTGGCCATGCTCATCCTGCAGCAGCAGCGAGTAGCAGCCCTGCAGCACGCCCGGCGTCCCGTACGCGAGCGAGGCTGCGTTCTGCCCGAGCCCGGTGCCGGTGCCGCCGGCCTCCAGGCCCAGCAGCTGTACGCCGAGGTCGCGCACGAACGGGTGGAACAGCCCGATCGCGTTCGAGCCGCCGCCGACGCAGGCCACGGCGACGTCCGGCAGCGCGCCCGCCTGCTCGAGCATCTGCGCACGTGCCTCGAGGCCGATCACCGACTGGAACTCGCGCACCAGGTACGGGTACGGGTGCGGGCCGACCGCGGAGCCCAGCAGGTAGTAGGTGCCGTTCGGGTCGGACACCCAGTCGCGCAGCGCTTCGTCGATCGCGGCGCGCAGCGTCTGGTCGCCGCTCTTCACCGGCACGACCTCGGCACCCAGCAGTTTCATGCGGCCGACATTCGGCGCCTGGCGCTCCATGTCGATCGCACCCATGTACACGACGCAGGGCATGCCGAGTCGCGCACAGGCGGCGGCGGAGGCAACGCCGTGCTGGCCCGCACCGGTCTCCGCGACGATGCGCTTTGCGCCGAGCCGTTTGGCCAGCAGTGCCTGGCCGATCGCGTTGTTGATCTTGTGCGCCCCGGTGTGCGCCAGGTCCTCGCGCTTGAGCCACACTTGCGCGCCCCAGCGCCGCGACAGTTCGCGCGCATGAGTGAGCGGCGTCGGCCGACCGACCCAGGTGCGCAATTCCGCCTCGAGCTCGGCGCGGAAGCCCGGCTCGTGCAGGTGGGTTCGCACTCCCTCCTCCAGCCGGTCGAGTGCGGGGACCAGCGTCTCCGGCACGTAGCGGCCGCCGAACGGACCGTAGCGGCCGCGCGCATCGGGAAAAGCGCCGCGCAGCGCCTGCGCCAGCAGCGCGTCCCGGTCGATCTTCAGGGCGTCGGTCCTCATCAACGGTTCTCCTGGATCGCCGGGCCGCGTTCCGCCTCGCGGGCGGCCCGGATAAATTCACGAATCAACTGCTCATCCTTCACGCCGCGCTCGCGCTCGACGCCCGAACTCACGTCCACGCCGAACGGTCGCACCGCGCGCACCGCCTGTGCCACGTTGGCGGGATTCAGTCCACCCGCGAGCACGACCTGCGCCGTGCGCGCCATGCGCGCCGCCACGGTCCAGTCGGCCTGCTCGCCCGCGCCGCTGCGCGCACTTTCGAACAGGCAACGAGCTGGCAGTGGCGCCGACGTCGCTGCGCCGCTACGGAGCACCGGCAGCAACCGCTGTCCGGGTGGCAGGCGCAGCATCTCCAGGTCGGCCACATCAGCCTGCAGCCAGTCGGGCGCGATTGCCTCGAGCACGGCATCCACCAATGCCTGCGACGGGCGCAGGAAAACCGCGACGCGCTCGACGCCCGCCGGCACCGCGCGCTGCAACTCGCCAGCCGCTGCGGGCTCGAGGTTGCGCGGCGATCCCGCGTGGAACACGAACCCTACGGCATCGGCGCCACCCTGCGCCGCCGCTTCGATGGCGCCCGGGGTGCGCAGCCCGCAGATCTTGATCCACAGCGGCGGCACCACGCGTCACGGCCGGGCCGCGCGGCCCGCCTCCAGCAACTCCCGCACCGCATCCGCCGCATCGTGGCGGCGCATCAGGCTCGTGCCGACCAGCGCCAGGCGATAGCCGAGCCGCGCCACGCGTGCTGCATCGTCCGGTGTCTGCACACCGCTTTCCGCGACTGCGGGCCACGCGAACGGCATACGGCCGCGCAGGGCGGCGAAGCGGCCAGTGTCGATCGCGAGCGTCTCGAGGTCGCGGCAGTTGAGTCCCATCAGCACCTGCTCGTCGCGACCCTCGCGCTCGCGGGCAATCGACTCGGCGACCTGCAGGTCGTCGGCGTCAAAGGCCTCGAGCAGCACGAACAGGCCGTGCTGTGCGGCGCAATCGAGCATCTCCACCAGGCGCTCGCGGGGCACCATGCGCACGATCAGCAGCACGCCCGACGCGCCGTAGGCCCGCGCCTCGAGCACCTGGTACGGGTCGACCAGGAAGTCCTTGCGCATGGCCGGCACCCCGAACGGCTGCAGCGTGTCCACGGCGAGGCGCAGGTGCTCGAGGTCGCCATCGAAGCGCGTGGGTTCCGTGAGGATCGAGCACACTGCCGCGCCGCCCTCGGCATAGGCCTCGAGGCGTGCCACCGGGTCGAGCGTCGCCGCCGACAGGTCGCCGAGCGACGGCGAGCGCAGCTTCAGCTCCGCGATCACGTCGAACCCGTGCGCCTGGAGCCGCAGCGGCGGCGGCGCGGGTGTGCCGAGGATTGCCGCACGCAACGCCGCGTCCGGCACGCGCTCGCGCGCCTCGGCGACGCGCTGCAGGCCGGAGTGGAGCATGTCGGAGAGGAGACCCATGGCTAGCGGATAGCGGATAGCGGATAGCGGATAGTCGGAGCGGCACGCCAGGCGGCGGCCGCAGGAAGTGAGCACGGCATTCGCGAAGCGTCTTTCACTATCCGCGATCCGCTATCCGCGATCCGCTTCCGAACGCTGCCAGTCGCTCCAGCAACCGCATCGCTCCACCGCTGCGAACGCACTCCCGGGCCGCCGCCACGCCCGCCGCGGCGTCGGGCACGGCCCCAGTGACTTCAAGCGCGAGCGCGGCATTAAGCACGAGGGCGTCGCAGTGCGGGCCGGTATCGTGTCCATCAAAGACCGCGCGCAGGCCGACGGCATTGTGCGCGGCATCGCCGCCGGCGAGGTCGGCCGGCGTGCAGCGCTGCAGTCCGAGTTGCTGTGGGTCGCGCACTTCGCGCTGCACCCGGCCGGGGCGCACGTCGTACAGCTCGAACGGCCCGACCGGCGTCGCCTCGTCCCAACCAGGCTCGCCGTGGATCACGAACACCCGCTCGATCGGCATGCCAGCGAGCGTTTCCGCCATCAACTTCGCGGCGTCGGTGCTGTAGGCGCCGATCAGGCTGAACGGTGGCTCGGCCGGGTTGGTGAGCGGACCTAGCAGGTTGAACACGGTACGCACGCCGAGCGCCCGGCGCACGGGCGCCACTTCCTTCATTGCCGGGTGGTAGTGCGGCGCGAACAGGAACGTGAAGCCGGTTGCGGCAAGGCAGTCGCCCGCGGCGCGCTCGTCGAGCGGTAGCGGCAGGCCGAGCGCCTCGAGCAGGTCGGCGCTGCCGGAGCGGCTCGACACCGAGCGGTTGCCGTGCTTGACGACGCGCACGCCCATCGCGGCGACCAGCAATGCCGCGCCGGTCGACAGGTTGAAGCTTCCCGAGGCATCGCCGCCGGTGCCGACGATGTCAATCGCGGGCGGCCCGGGCGGCAGTTGCGGCCGGCGTGCCAGCGACCGCATCGCGCTCGCGAAGCCGCGCACTTCGTCCGGCGTGATGCCCTTGGAGCGCAGCGCGGCGAGCAGCGCGCCCGACATCGCCGGCGCCACCGATGCGTCGGTCAACGCCACCAGCAATTCGCCGGCCTCCGCTTCGCCGAGGTCGCGACGCTGCAGCAGTCGCTCGAGGATGTCGCGCAGTTCGATCATGCAGCCCTCAGGTTGCGCGCCGGCCGCCGCTGAGTTGCAGGAAGTTGCCGAGCAGCACCGGCCCGTCGGGCGTGAGCACGCTCTCGGGATGGAACTGCACGCCTTCGACCATCAGCTCCTTGTGCCGCACGCCCATGATCTCGCCTTCGGCGGTGCGCGCCGTCACCTCGAGCACGGCCGGCAGCGACTCTGGGCGCGCGATCAACGAGTGGTAGCGGCCGGCATCGAACGGTTGCGGCATGCCGGCAAGGATGCCGCGGCCATCGTGGTGCACTGGCGAGACCTTGCCGTGCATCAACCGCCCGGCGCGCACCACCTCGCCGCCGAACACCTCGACGATCGACTGGTGGCCGAGGCAGACGCCGAGCACCGGCAGCTGCCCGGCGAACGCCTCGATCATCTGCATGGACACGCCGGCGTCGTGCGGCGTGCCGGGGCCCGGCGAGATGCACAGGTGCGTGGGCGCCAGCGCCCGTGCCTCGTCGACCGTGATCCGGTCGTTGCGATGCACCAGCACGTCCGCGCCGAGCACCAGGAAGGCCTGCACCAGGTTGTAGGTGAAGCTGTCGTAGTTGTCGACGAGCAGCAGGCGCGGCGTCGTGCTCATCACAGCCCCTCCCGCGCCAGTTCGAGCGCGCGGCGCAGCACAGCACTCTTGGCCAGTACCTCGCGGTACTCGCTGACCGGCACGCTGTCGGCGACGATGCCCGCGCCGGCCTGAAAGCTGTAGGTGTCGCCGTGAAACACCATGGTGCGGATGGTGATCGCCTGGTCCATGTCGCCGCCGTGCCCGAAATAGCCGACCGTGCCGCCGTAGAAGCCGCGCCGCACCGGCTCGAGCTCGTCGATGATCTCCATGGCGCGCACCTTCGGCGCGCCTACCAGCGTGCCGGCCGGGAACGCCGCCGCGAACAGGTCGAACGCATCGCGGCCCGGGGCGAGCATGCCGTTCACGCCGCTCACGATGTGCATGACGTGGCTGTAGCGCTCGATCGAGCGGTAAGGCTGCGACGTGCACCGAGCCCGCGGTGGCGACGCGGCCGAGGTCGTTGCGCGCGAGGTCCACCAGCATCACGTGCTCGGAGTTCTCCTTCGGGTCGGCGAGCAGCTCGGCTTCGAGCGCCGCGTCCTCGGCGGCATCGGCACCGCGCGGCCGGGTGCCTGCGATCGGCCGCATGGTCGCCCGCGTGCCGTTCAGTTTCACCAGCGCCTCGGGCGAAGAGCCCACGACCACGCGGTCGCCGAGGTCGCAGAAGTACATGTACGGCGACGGGTTGAGCAGTCGCAGCGCGCGGTACGTCTCGAACGGGTCGAGGTCGCAGCGGCCCGAGAAGCGCACCGACAGCACCAGCTGGTAGACATCGCCGGCTGCAATGTACTGTTGCGTGCGCTCGACCCCCTGCAGGAACTGCGCCTCCGACAGGCTCGCCACGGGCGGACTGAAACTCGCCGCCCAGGCCGGCCCGGGCAGGCCGCCGCGCAGCGCGCGGATGATCTCGCGGCGCAGGGACTGGCGCTCGGACTCGGGACCGGCATGCAGCAGCGCGGCGCGGCGCGTCAGGTGGTCGAACACCAGCAGCGAACGTGGCGCGATGTAATGGGCCTCCGGGCAGTCGTCGTCGACCCGCGCGTGCGACGGCAGCCGCTCGAAATAGCGCACCAGGTCGTAGCTGGCGACGCCGACGAGGCCGCCATGCAAGGGAAAACTGGTGTCGGCTATTTCCGGCCGGGGTGCTGCGGCGAGCGCGCGACGCAGGGTGGCGAGCAGTTCGGCCTGGTCAGCCGGTCGCGGCAGCCGTTCGCTGCCGAGGCGCAGGCCCGCCGCATCCAGCCGCAGCTCGAGGCTGTCGCCGAAGCCGATGAAGGAATAGCGCGCGAGCCGCTCGCCCCCCTCCACGCTTTCCAGCAGGAAGCGCGGCCGGAACGGCTTCAGCTTGAGGTAGGCCGACACCGGGGTGTCGAGGTCGGCCGAGATGTCGAACAGGCTGGTCGTCACTGACGGTTCCTCTATCGCGAGGTTCCGGGGACGCAAAACAAAAAACCCATCCCCGGTGGTTCGCGGAGATGGGTCCCAAGAATCCTGCGTACGAGACGTGCGCGTCCGGGCCCACTCCTCAGGAGTGGCGCCACCACCAGCGGCGATCGAGGGTGATTGCGGTGCGCGAGTTCATCGTGCACCGCAGTATCCACGGGCGACCGGGGAGCGTCAACCGCGGGCCCGGGCTGCTTCGCCGCCATTGCGCTGCAGCCTACAATGCGAGTCCTTTCCCGACCGACCGGACGCCACCTCGTGAATGCTGACACCCCCGGCGGCATCCCGCTCGAGCGCATCGCCGCGATCTTCGAAGCCGAGCGCGAGAGTTACGTCTCGCTGCACCCGCGCTCGCTGGCGCTCACCGGCCACGGCATCGCCGGCTTCTACCAGGGCGTGCCGATGCACTGGATGCGCGACTGGTCCATGCCCTTCCCGTTCGTGGTCGAGTCGGCGCGCGGCGCGCTGCTGACCGACATCGAAGGCAACGAGTACGCCGACTTCTGCCTCGGCGACACCGGCTCGATGTTCGGGCACTCGCCACCGCCGGTGGCCGAGGCGATCGCGCGGCAAGCCACGCGCGGCCTCACTTACATGCTGCCCACGCGGGACGCGATCGAGGTCGGGCGGCTGCTGGCCGAGCGCTTCGGCCTGCCGCACTGGCAGGTGGCGACCACGGCCACCGACGCCAACCGCTTCGCGCTGCGCGTCGCGCGTGCCGTCACCGGGCGACCGAAGATCCTGGTCTTCAACGGCTGCTACCACGGCACGGTGGACGAGACGTTCGTGCGGCTGATGGACGGCCGTGCCGTGAACCGCCCGGGGCTGCTCGGGCAGGTGGCCGACCTGACCGGGCTGGCGCGGGTCGTCGAGTTCAACGACCTGCCGGCGCTCGAAGCCGCGCTGGCACACGGCGACGTGGCCTGCGTGATCGCCGAGCCGGTGATGACCAACTCCTGCATGGTGTTGCCCGAGCCGGGGTTCCACGCGGAGCTGCGGCGCCTGACGCGCGCGGCCGGCACGCTGCTGCTGATCGACGAAACCCACACCATCTCGACCGGCCCGAGCGGCTACACGGGCGCCCACGGCCTGGAGCCCGACCTGTTCGTGCTCGGCAAGCCGGTGGCGGGCGGTGTGCCGGCGAGCGTGTGGGGCTTCACCGAGGAAGTGGCGCAGCGTCTCGACACGGCCCGCGCGCAGGCACCGCCCGGTCACTCGGGCATGGGCACCACGTTGTCGGCCAACGCGCTGTCGCTGGCGGCGATACGCGCCACGCTCGAGCAGGTGATGACGCCGCAGGCGTACGCGCACATGGACGGGCTCGCGGCGCGCCTGGCGGTGGGGCTGCAGCGCGTGATCGACCAGTACGAGGTGCCGTGGCACGTGGTGCGCGTTGGCGCGCGGGTCGAATTCATCTGCGCGCCAGGTCCGCTGCGCAACGGCACCGAGGCCGAGGCCGCACACGCCCCCGCGCTCGAGCAGGCGATCCACCTGGCGCTGCTCAACCGCGGCTGCCTGATCGCGCCGTTCCACAACATGATGCTGGTGTCGCCGGCGACGACCGCGGCGCAGGTGGCGACGCTGTGCGACGCGTTCGAGTCGGTGACCGCCAGCCTGGCGCTGGACCTGGAGAGCTGGCAGTAAGAAGACGTCCACGGGGCCGCCTTCCTTGGTCGTCCCCGACCGCGCAGCGGTGGTGCGACCAGCCGCGGCGCGTACTCGCTTCTTGACTCCTGCACGCCCACGCGGAATGGGTTCATGACGGTGACACCGGCATACACGGCTGCATGTTGCAGGTCCTCGGTCAACAAAGTGCCACATTCTTGCCGATGGGCAGCCGCAATGATCAGACTGTCCCACCAGCTCAGGCCGTACTGCGCCTGTACCTTCTCGCCGCTTTCCAGGATTCGGAAGTCGATGGTCTGCGGGCGCCAGTCCGACAGGGCGACGACGAACTCCCACGCCTGTTCCCGCGGCAATCCGGGCGACAATTTGCGTGTCGCATTGAAGTAGAACTCGCTCAGCACCTGCACGCTCGTGCGCCCGATGCGGTCCTTCCACAGTTGTCCATCCACTGGCGTGCGGCTTGATGCTTCGCGCCTTCCCCTGGGTATCGACCGCATACAGCAGTACGTTCGTGTCAACGAAGACGAGGCCGGTCATAGAACTCCTCCCGACTCGGGATACTTCTCGCCGGGACCTTTCAACGGTCGAGGCTTGAGAGCGTAAGTACCGTTTCATGGCCAGTTCATAGCTACCCTCCTGCTGCATCTGTTGACGCAGCAAGTTCGCCGACGAACCTCGACACGCTGCACGCCGCGTTCCGCTGACAGTCTGGCGTGCCCACTGGGCCGTGGACTCGTCGAGCGTGATCGTTACGTTTTTCACGGGTAGCATCCCCTGGCATTTGCATTCGAGCACGATTTTACACGAGTCTCGTGTATTTTCAACTGTCACCTGGCTGAACTGGTTTCGCTACCCTCTGAGTATGAACTAGCCGCTGGCAAATCCCTCTCCGCAACGCCCTGGTTTTCGACGGCACTGGCTCACCGCCGCGCCAGGAAGACGTGGCCGTGGCCGACGGCCGCATCGCCGCGCGCGGCCCGGCCCTCGACCCGGCCCGCGCCGAGCGCGTCATCGACGCCACCGGCCGCTGGCTGCATGCCAGGCCTGCTCGACATCCACACCCACCTCGACCTCGAGGTCGAACTCGCCCCTGGGCTGCCCGAATCCGTGCGGCACGGCACCACCACCGTGGTGGTCGGCAACTGCAGCCTCGGCACCGCCTTCGGCGCGCAGCGGCGCAACGGCGAGGATCCGATCCTCGACTGCTTCACGCGCGTGGAGAACATCCCGAAGCCGGTGCTGCGCAAGGTCGTGGACCGCATCGACTGGGACACGACGGCGGGCTACCTCGAGCACCTCCGCCGGCTGCCGCTCGGTCCGAACGTCGTGCCGCTGATCCCGCATTCGATGCTGCGCATCGAGGTGATGGGCACCGCGGCCGCCGTGTCGCGCGAGCCCACCGACGACGAGCTGCTGCGCATGGCGCGCCTGCTCGAGGACGCGATGCGCCAGGGCTACGCGGGCTTCTCGACCGACGCGATCCCGTTCCACTACCTGGCCAACGCGCCGCACACCGACCAGCGCATTCCCGCGCAGCACGCGACCTTCGGCGAGCTGCGTTCGCTGCTCGCAGTGGTGCGTGGTCACGACCGCGTCTGGCAGTGCACGCCGGACGCCTCGCACCGCGTCGCCACGTTCCTGCGCTTCTTCCTCACCAGCGGCCGGCTGTTCGGTCGCCCGCTCAAGACCTCGGCGCTCACGGCGGTGGACCTCACCCACGAGCGACGCACCTGGAAGCTCTTCCCGCTGATCGCGAACCTGCTCAATTCACCGCTGCTGCAGGGACGCTTCCATTTCCAGGTGCTGGCCACGCCGTTCCGCATGTTCGCGGAGGGCGCCATCTGCCCGATCTTCGAGGAGTTCGAGTCGTCGCGGCAGCTGATGGCCTGCGACATCGAGGACGCCGCGGCACGGCGCCGCATCATGGCGAGCGAGGAATTCGGCACGACCTTCGTGCGCGAGTGGCACGACGCCGGCGCAGTCTCGACCTTCAATCGCGACCTCGACGCGCTGACGGTCGAGCGCTGCCCGGTCGCCGAGTGGCAGGGCGAGACGTTCGGCGCGATCTACCGGCGCCTGCAGGACTTCCAGGCGGGTCGCGCTGGACGCGGCGCGCAGTGCCGACGAGTCCGCGGCGTTCGCCTCGTTCCCGAACCCGATCAGTCGCGAGGGCGCGTTCCTGCTGCATCTCGTGCGCCGCTACGACCGCGACCTGCGCTGGTGGTTCACGATCGCGAACGATCGGCCCGAGGTGCTCGAGCAGCTGCTGTTCCACCAGCACATGCTGCCCGGATTCAACGACAGCGGCGCGCACCTGATCAACCTCGCGTTCTTCGACGGCAACCTGCTTACGCTGCAGATTGCGCAGCGCCGGTCACTGGAACGTGTCGCCGAAGCCGTGAAGCGACTGACGCGCGAGCCAGCAGAGTTCTTCGGCATCGACGCCGGACGGCTCGACGTCGGCGCGCAGGCCGACCTCGTGCTGATCGACCCGGAGGCGCTGCGCAGCTACGACACCGACGCGAACCGCCGCATGGTGTACCGGGAGATCTTCGAGCACGAGCAACTCGTCAATCGCTCGGACGGCGTTGTGACGGCGGTATTCATCGCCGGCGAGCAGGTGTGGGACGGGCGCGAATTCTCGGCGGCGCTCGGTACACGCAAGCTTGGGCGACCGCTGAGCGCCGGTTCGCAGTCGGCGGCGATGGTGGCCTGAGCATGCGGGCGCTTGCGGCGGCCTCGCACGGCCAGGTAACGTCTCCAGGCAGCAACGAAGTGCCGCGGCAGGATCCGGTGGGCGTTGCGTGCGCCGTGCGACGCAGGAAAGGTGGATCCCTTTCCTGCGTCGCTCAGGCGCCTGCGTTCAAGCGGGGTTTCCGGGTCTGTCCAACCGAGCATTTTGTCTTCGCGAGGGCGGACAGACCCGGAAACCCCGCCGACAACCACCGCAGACGCGCCGCCCGGCAGAGCGACTAGAGCGACCCCACCGCCCGCGCGAGCCGCAACCGCGCGAACCCCACATCGAGCGCCGCAGTGTCGCGATTGGTCAGCGCCTGCACGCGCAGGGTCTCCGCCTCGAGCAGCTGCGTCTGCGTGCCGAGCCCGGCACCGTAGCGCTCGCGCGCGATGCGCAGGTTCTCCTCGGCCTGTTCCACCGCCCCGGCAGTGACGAGCAGCCGCTGCTGCGTTTCGTCGACGCCGAGCCAGGCCTGCCGCACCTGCAGCACGATCAGCGACTCGACGTCGGCCCGTTGCTCCTCCGTCGCACGGCGATTGCGCTCGAGCGATGCCGCCCGCTTGCGTGACTGGCCGCCATCGAACAGCGCCCATTGCACGCCGACGCCCGCCATCGCCACGGTCTCGTCGTCGAGGAACTGGTTCTCGAGGTAGTTGTAGCCTCCGGTGACGCTGACCTGCGGCAGCACGCGGGCACGTTCGACCTTGGCCATCTGGCCGTACGCCTTCGCTTGCTCGCCGAGCGCATCGAGTTCCGTGCGCTGCTCGACCGCCAGCTGCACCAGCGCCGCCAGGTCCGTCGGCAGCGCCTCAGGCGCCGGCAGGGCCTCGTCGAGCTCGACCGCACGGTCGAGCGGCTCGCCGACGCGGCGGTTGTAGGCGGCTTGCGCCACCTCGGCAGCATTGGCGGCACGCAGGCGGTTCTGCCGCGCGTCGGCCAGCGCCACCTGCACCGCCAGCAACTCGTTCTTCGGCACCAGCTCGCGCTCGTACATGGCACCGATGTCGCCGACCAGTGCCTCGAGCGTGCGGACGTTGCTGTCCGCCACGGCCAGCGCCTTGCGCGCCCGCAGCACGTCGACGTACGACTCCGCCACCGTGAGTCGCAGGTCCTGCTCCGCGCCACGCGCCTGCGCACCCACGCCGCGGCCGCGCGCTTCCGCCGCAGCGATGCTCGAGGAGATCCGTCCGCCGGTGAACACCGGCACGCTGAGCGTCGCGGCACCCATCGCGAAGTCGTCGCCGCCGAACAGCTCCGGCGGCATGATGGGCAGGCCGGTGAACGCAAAGTCGAAGGCCGGCGAGTCGTCGAGCCAGGTGTAGCCGCCGCCGACCGCGAGCGTCGGCCAGCGTTGTGCGCGGGCGGCCGCCGCGTCGAGCTCGGCGGCTTCCGCCTGGCTGTGCACGGCGGCGAGGCCGCGATCCTGCTGCGAGGCCCGCGTCCACGCCTCCGTCAGCGTCTCCGCCGAGGTCGCGGGTGCGGCGACCGCCCACGCGACGGCCGCCGCCACGATGATCCGCCGCCCAGCGCCTTCCTTCATCCCCGCACTCCCGTCACTGCTTCAGTGACTCGATGCCGAGCGTGCTCAGCACGTACTTCTCGTACAGCGGCGCCACCGAGCCCGTCTTCACCTTGCGCAGGAAGTACTTCTCGAAGGCGACCTTGGCGAGGTGCACCCACTTGCCTTCCTTCGCCCAGGTGACGTTGCGCGGCGGGATCTGCGGCAGCGCCACGAACGCCGCGCCGGTGTCGCCGAAGTCGGCGAGGCAGATCGCGTTCCACGTGCCGCGCGCCTGCGCCGGCGTGCCGGCGATGTCGGCGGCCACGTTCTCGCAGATCGCGCTCACCATCGACTCGATCATGTAGCCGGTCTTCGGCGCGCCCGTCGGTACCGGTGTCACCTCCACCGGCGGAATCGCCACGCAGACGCCGGCCGAGTAGATGTTCGGGTACTTCTTCGAGCGCTGGTGCTCGTCGATCAGCACGAAGCCGCGCGGGTTGCAGAGCTCGGGCACCGCGGCCACCGCGTCCACGCCCTTGAAGGCCGGGATCACCATCGAGTACTTGAACGGCAGCTTGTGCTCCTTCTTCACCGAGCCGTCCTCGGCGTGCTCGGCGACGGTCATCACGCCCGCCTCGACGCCGACGATCTTCGCGTTGGTGATCCAGTTGATGTGCCGCTGCCGCAGCACCGATTCCATCAGCCCCTTGCTGTCGCCGACGCCGCCCAGGCCCATGTGGCCGATGTACGGCTCGGCGGTGATGTAGGTCATCGGCACGCGGTCGCGGATCTTGCGCCGGCGCAGGTCGGTGTCGAGGATCATCGCCGTCTCGTAGGCCGGGCCGAAGCAGCTCGCGCCTTGCGCCGCGCCCACCACGATCGGGCCGGGATCCTTGACGAACTCCTGGTAGCGGTCCCACGCGGCCAGCGCGTGCTGGTGCGTGCACACCGACTGCGTGTGGCCCTTCGGCCCGAGCCCGGGCACTTCCTCGAAGGCGAGCTTCGGGCCGGTGCTGATCACCAGGTAGTCGTAGGCGAGCGTCGAGCCGTCGGCGAGCTTGAGCGTCGAGCCCGGCGCGTCGATCGCGTCGACCATCTTCGGCACCCAGCGGACTTCCTTGTCGGCGAGCGGCTGCTCGAGGTCGACGCGCGTCTGCGGCGCCGTGCGCCAGCCCACCATGATCCACGGATTGGACGGCGTGAACTCGAAATAGGCGCTGCTGCCCACCAGCGTCACCTCGTGCGCCTTGCCGAGCTTCTTCTTCATCTCGTAGGCGCAGGCGACGCCGCCGAGGCCAGCACCCATCACGATCACTCGTGCCATCTCGTCCCCCTTGGCGCGTCAGGCGCGCTGTTGTCTGCTGCGGTAACTGAAATACAGGATCGGGATCAGGACCAGGGTCAGCGCGGTCGACACCAGGATCCCGAAGATCAGCGATACGGCGAGCCCGTTGAAGATCGGGTCGTCGAGGATGAAGAACGCACCGGTCATCGCCGCCACGCCGGTGAGCGCGATCGGCCGCGCGCGCACCGCGGCAGCGCTGATCACGGCGTCCGCGAGGTTGCGTCCCGACTCGATCTCGACGTTGATGAAGTCGACCAGCAGGATCGAGTTGCGCACGATGATGCCGGCGAGCGCGATCATGCCGATCATCGACGTGGCGGTGAACTGCGCGCCGAGCAGCGCATGGCCCGGCATCACGCCGATCACGGTGAGCGGGATCGGCGCCATGATCACCAGCGGCACCGCGTAGCTGCGGAACTGCGCCACCACCAGCAGGTAGATCAGCACCAGGCCGACCGAGTACGCGAGCCCCATGTCGCGGAACGTCTCGAAGGTGATCTGCCACTCGCCGTCCCACTTGAGCGTGAAGCGGTACGGGTCCTCGGGCGGCGTGAAGAAGCGCTGCTCGAGCTCGGTGCCGGCCGGCAGGTCGGTCTTGAGGCTGCTGACGATTTCGAACATGCCGTACAACGGGCTGTCGAGTTCGCCGACCGCATCCGCGGTGACCCAATGCAGCGGCAGCAGGTCCTTGTGGTAGATCGAGTTGTCCCACGGCCGCTCCTCGACCACGGCGATCTCCGACAGCGGCACGCGCGCGCCACTGCTCGAACGCACCTGCAGCGCCAGTGCGCCGGCGAGGTCGGCCTTGTCGGGCACGTCGAGCTCGAGGCGCACCGGGATCGGGTAGGTCTCGCGGCCGGCGTGCAGGTAGGTTGCGTCGTGGCCGCCGAGGCCGGTGGCCAGCACCTGCACGGCGTCCGCCTGGCTCACGCCGAGCAGCGCCGCCTTCTGCCGGTCGATCCGCACCACCTGGCGCGGACGCTGGCTCTCGAGGCTGTCGTCCACGTCGACGACGTCGGGCGTGGCATCGAACACCTTGCGCACCGCTGCGGTCAGCTCCCGCTGCGCCGCCGGGAACGGGCCGTACACCTCGGCCACCAGCGGCGCCTGCACCGGCGGGCCGGGCGGCACTTCCACGATCTTCACCGACGCACCGTGCCGGCGGCCGATCTCCGCCAGCACCGGTCGCACGGCCACGGCGATCTCGTGGCTCTTGCGGTCGCGGTGGTGCTTGTCGACCAGGTTGACCTGGATGTCGCCGAGCTCCGGCCCCGAGCGCAGGTAGTACTGGCGCACCAGGCCGTTGAAATTGATCGGCGCGGAGGTGCCCGCGTAGACCTGGTAGTCGGTGACCTCGGGCAGCACGGCGATCGCGGCCGCCAGCTCGTCGAGCACGCGGCCCGTTTCCTCGAGCGCCGCGCCTTCCGGCATGTCGACGACGACCTGGAACTCCGACTTGTTGTCGAAGGGCAGCATCTTCATCACGACCCACTGCACGACCACCAGCGACACCGCCAGCAGGATCGCCACCAGCGTGCCGAGGTACAGCTTGTGGCGCTGCGCCTTCGCGTTCTCGCCGCGCAGGAACGGCGCCATGACGCGCTCGAAGAAGCGCTGCAGCCGTGAATCGCCGCCCTCGCCATGGTGGGCAGCGTGCGCATGGGACAGCAGGCGCTTCGACAACCACGGCGTGAACACCAGCGCGATGGCGAGCGAGATCAGCATGCCCATGCTGGCGTTGATCGGGATGGGGCTCATGTACGGGCCCATCAGTCCCGACACGAACGCCATCGGCAGCAGCGCGGCGATTACGGTGAAGGTGGCGAGGATGGTCGGCCCGCCGACCTCGTCGACCGCGCGCGGGATCAGCTCGGACAGGCTCACGCCGGGGTGCAGTCCGAGGTGCCGGTTGATGTTCTCGACCACCACGATCGCGTCGTCGACCAGGATGCCGATGGCGAAGATCAGCGCGAACAGCGAAACGCGGTTGATCGTGAAGCCCCACGCCCACGACGCGAACAGCGTGGCGGCGAGCGTGATAATCACTGCTGCGCCGACCACCACCGCCTCGCGCCAGCCGACCGTCAACCACACCAGCAGCACCACGGACGCGGTGGCGAACATCAGCTTCTGGATCAGCTTCTGCGCCTTGTCGTTGGCGGTCTCGCCGTAGTCGCGGGTGATCGTCACTTCGACGCCGTCGGGAATGTACGTGCCGCGCAGCAGCTCGACCCGCTCATGCACGGCGCGGGTCACGTCGACCGCGTTCTCGCCGGGCTTCTTCGACACGGCGATGGTCACTGCCGGCGCGGTGCCGGCCAGCTCGACGCCCTTGGTCGCGGCCGCAGGTCCCGCGCCGAACGTGACGTACTGCTCCGGCTGGTCGGGGCCCGCGCGCACCTCGGCCACGTCCTGCAGGTACACCGGGCGGCCTTCGTGCACCGCGACCACGAGGCCTGCGACCTCGTCGCGGTCGGCGAGGAACTCACCCGCCTGCACCGGCACGGCCGCACCCGCGCCGACCGTGGTGCCGGCGTGCTGCACGATGTTGGCCGCCTGCAGCGACCCGATCAGCTCGGTGACGGTGAGGCCGTAGCCCGCGAGGCGCTGCGGATCGAGCGCCACGTGCACGGTCTCGTCGGGGCCGCCGATGGTGTAGACGTTGCGCGTGCCGGGCACCCGCTGGATCTCCGCCTCGATGGCGTGCGCCACCTGGCGCAGCTCGTGCGCACCGCGCTGCGGATCCCGGGTCCACAACGTGAGCGACAGCACCGGCACGTCGTCGATGCCCTTCGGCTTCACCAGCGGCGGCAGGATGCCGACGCCGGCCGGGCGCCAGTCCTGGTTGGAATAGATCGCGTTGTAGAGGCGCACGATGGCGTCGGTGCGCTCCTGGCCCACCTCGAACTGCACCGTGATGACCGCCACGCCGGGCCGCGACACCGAGTAGATGTGCTTCACGCCGGAGATCTCGGCCAGCACCTTCTCCATCGGCGTGGTCACCAGGCTCTCGACGTGCTCCGCCGACGCGCCCGGGAACGGCACGATGACGTTCGCCATGGTGACGTTGATCTGCGGCTCTTCCTCGCGCGGCGTGACGAACACGGCAAACAGCCCGAGCAGCAGCGCCGTGATCCCGAGCAGCGGCGTGAGTTCGCTGTCGAGGAACAGGCGCGCGATGCGCCCGCTGATGCCGAGCTTCTCAGTCATGCTTCGCAGCCGGCTGGCGCGCCTTCAGGCCGGCCGCCGCCGGGTCGAGCGCGACGCGCTCGCCGCTGGCGATCCCGGCGAGGATCTCGACCCGGTCGCCGCGCGCGTGGCCGAGTCGCACCTGGCGCAGCGACACGCGGCCGTCGGGCGCCACCACGTACACGCCGCGCATTTCGCTGCGCTCGACCACGGCCGAGCGCGGCACCAGCAGGCGATCCGCCTCGCCGACCAGCAGCCCGACCTTGACGAACATCCCCGGCGCGAGGCCCTGCACGCCCTTCGGCAGCTCGATCCGCGCGCGGAAGGTGTTGGACTCGGCCTGTGCCGCGGGGAAGATCGTGAGCCCGGTGGACTCGATGCGCCGGTCGTCGACGTAGACCACGGCCTTGCGCGCCGAGCGCACCTGCTCGATCACGCTCTGTGGAATTTCGGCCGCCACGCGCAGTGCGTCGAGCGACGCGCCGGTCATGAGCGGCGTGCCCGGCGCGACCGATTCGCCCACCTGCACCAGCTTCTGCGTGACCACGCCGGAGTACGGCGCGCGGATTTCCGTGTACGACACGCCTTCGCGGGCGGCATCGAGGCCGGCCTTCGCGGCAATCAGTCGCGCCACCGCGGCGTCGCGCCCGGCGCTGGCCTCGTCGAGCGTCGCCTTGGCGACGACGCGGCGCTGGTACATGTCGCGGATGCGCTCGTAGCGCGTCTGCGCTTCGGCCTCACGCGCCGTGGCCTCATTGAGCGCTGCCTGTGCCTGCGTGAGGCCCGCCACCTGCTCGGTGCTGCGGATGCTCATGATCAGCGCGCCGGCCGGCACCACGTCGTTGACGTCGAAATAGATGCCGGTGACGCGGCCGGCGGTCTGCGCGGAGACCGTGGACTGGTTGACGGCCTCGACCGTGCCGTCGAGCAGGCGCTCGGTGGGCGCGGCTTCCTGGGCCACGACCAGCGTCGCGAGCCCGTCCTTTGCGGCCGGCGCCTCGGCGGCGCGGCCGGTCAATGTGGCCGACGCCAGCAGGGCAGCGCCGGCGGCCGAGGCCACCAGCATGGTCGAGCGTAACGGTCGCCTCATCGACTTCTCCTCGCGATCAGCAGACTGCTGCGCCGCTTAGCGGCGGCCGTCGTCGACGACGCGGCCGGTCTGGACGTCGATGCGGATCACCGGCAGTCCCGCCGCTTTCCAGGCCTGGATGCCGCCCGCGAGGTGCGTCAGGTTGCCGTGGCCGGCCGCCTGCAACTTGTGCGCCGCCATCAGCGAGCGCTTGCCCGAGCCGCACTGCAGGACCAGCCGGCGGCCCTCGGTGGGCAGGGCCTGCGGATCGAACGTGGACAGCGGGTACAGCAACGCGCCGTGGATGCGCTCGAAGGCGTACTCGTTGGCCTCGCGGACGTCGACGAGCAGGATCTCGCCGGCGGCCAGCCAGGCGCGGACTTGTTCGGGAGTGGCGTCGGTCACTTGATGCATGGCAAACCCTCGAAAGAAGCGGATAGCGGATAGCGGATGGCGGATAGTCAGAGAGGACGGCCGAGCACGTTGAGCGGTACACGCAGGTAGCTCACGCCGTCGGACTCCGCGGGCGGCAGGTGGCCGGCGCGGATGTTGACCTGCACCGACGGGATGATCAGGTTCGGCACGTCGAGCGTCGCATCGCGTGCGCGGCGCATCGCCACGTACTCGGCCTCGGCGGTGTCGGCCTTGAGGTGGATGTTCGACTCGCGCTGTGCGGCGATCGTCGTCTCGCACAGCGGCGCGCGGCCGCCCGGGGAGTAGTCGTGGCAGACGAACACGCGGGTGGTCGCGGGCAACTGGTACAGGCCCTGCACCGAGCGGAACAACTGCGCCGCATCGCCGCCCGGGAAGTCGCAGCGCGCCGAGCCGCCGTCGGGCATGAAGACGGTGTCGCCGACGAACAAGTGCGTCGCCGAACAGGTAGGACACGCTGTCGCTGGTGTGGCCGGGCGTGGCGATCACGCGACCGTCGATGGCCCCGACCTGCACCGCATCGCCATCCGCGAGCAGGCGGTCGAACTGGCGGCCGTCCGGCACGAACTCGTCGCCGAAGCCGAAGATGCGCTTGAACGTGGCCTGCACCTGGCGGATGCCGACGCCGATGGCGATCTGCCCGCCCGCCTGCGACTGCAGGTACGGGGCCGACGACAGGTGGTCGGCGTGGGCGTGGGTCTCGAGGATCCAGCGCAAGCCGCAAGTCCCCGGCCGCGAGGTGCGCGAGGATGGCGTCGGTTGCAGCCGTGCCGGTGCGGCCGGAGCGCCAGTCGTAGTCGAGCACCGGGTCGATCACCGCCGCCTCGCGCGCGACCGGGTCGCTCACGACATAGCTCCACGTGCCGGTTGGCTGGTGGAAGAACGGGGTGACGGTTGGCTGCATCGGTTTGCCCGGTGACAGTTGCAGGTTTGACAATATTAGCTGTTGCTAATTTAGTCAAGCTTGAACTATGATCACACCAGGCCAACGGAGGTCCGCATAGCATGTCGCCCGACGCACCCCGCCGGTCCAGCCTGCCGGACACGGTCGCGCTCGCCCCGGAGCTGATGCAGGCGCACGCCGCGGACGCGGCCCGGCTGCTCAAGGCACTGGCCAACGAGCAGCGACTGCACATCCTCTGTCACCTGCTCGACGGGCCGCTGTCGGTCGGCGAGCTGAACCAGCGCCTCGAACTGAGCCAGTCTGCGCTGTCGCAGCACCTGGCGCTATTGCGGGAAATGGAGCTCGTGGACACGCGGCGCGAGGCGCAGACGATCTATTACTCGCTGCCCAACGGGCCCGTGGTGCGCGTCATGGCACTGCTGCAGGACCTTTACTGCGGGAGCGACCCGGCAGCCACGGCCGAGTCGCCGGCGCCCCGCGCGCTCTGCGACGACTGACCCCACCCCGACCGCGATGCTGCTCACCCTGCTCGGCGCACTGGCGATCGGGCTCAGCCTCGGCCTGCTGGGCTCGGGTGGCTCGATCCTCACCGTGCCGGTGCTGCATTACCTCGTCGGCCAGCCCGAGAAGCTCGCGATCGGCGGGTCACTGCTGGTCGTGGGCCTGATCGCGGTGGCCGCCGCGGTGCCGTATGCGCTCAGCCGGCAGGTCGACTGGCGCAACGTCGCCTGGTTCGGCCTCCCCGGCATGGCCGGCGCCTGGCTCGGGGCGACCCTCGCGCGTTGGGTGCCGGGTCCGGTGCAACTCGCGTTGTTTGCGCTGGTGATGCTGGTCGCGGCGTGGCGCATGCTGCGCGGCGGCGTCATGCAGCGATCCGATCACGAGCCGCGACGCCTGGCCGTCGTGGCCGGCGGCCTCGGGGTGGGCGCCCTGAGCGGACTCGTCGGGGTGGGCGGCGGCTTCCTGATCGTGCCGGCACTGGTGCTGCTGGCCGGCGTGCCGATGGCGAGCGCGGTCGGCACCAGCCTCGCGGTGATCGCGCTCAATTCCTTCACCGGCTTCCTCAAGCACCTCGGCGTGCTGCAGCAGCAGTCGCTCGAACTCGACTGGCGCGTGTTGCTCACCGTGGCCGGCGTCGGCGTGCTCGGCAGCTTCGCCGGTCACCGCCTCGGCCGACGGTTGCCGCAGGCCACGCTGCGCCGCCTGTTCGGCGTGTTCCTGGTGGTGATGGGGCTGTTCATTGCCGTGGACGCGGGGCCACGGCTGCTGCACTGACCCCACCTCTCCCGTTTGCGGGATGAGCCCACCTCTCCCGTTGGCGGGAGAGGTCCCGGCGCAGCCGGGGGTGAGGGTCCTTCCTAGCCTTTGTTCTCGAGCCCGGCGAGCCGCTGCTCGAGTGCGGCGAGCTTCTCGCGCGTGCGCTTCAGCACGTTCGCCTGCACGTCGAACTCCTCGCGCGTGACGAGGTCGAGGCTCGCGAGCTGCGACTGCAGCACACCCTTGAAGTTCTGCTCGAGATCGCGGCGCAGGGCCAGCATGCCCTCGGGCACGGAGCCGGCGAGGCGGCGGGCGAGGTCGTCGATGAGGCGGGGATCGAAGGGCATGGGGAAGCGGATAGCGGATAGGGGATAGGGGATAGTGTAAGAGAAGAGGCGGCCACCGGGCGCTCCGCGGTGAGGCGCACAGGGGGGCGGGGCGCTCCATCTTGGTGCGCTGCAATGGTGCGGCGGCAGCCAGTCGGGCGGCCGCGGCGAGGCACTGCGGGGTTTTCAGGGCGTGGCACGGTTCCTGCATTGAGGGTTCGCAAGCCGCGCCAACCCGCAGGGAGACCGCCCGATGAAGCTGATCACCGCCATCATCAAGCCGTTCAAGGTCGATGACGTGCGGCAGGCCATCGCCGACATCGGCGTGCAGGGCGTGACCGTCACCGAGGTGCAGGGCTTCGGCCGCCAGCGCGGCCACACCGAGATCTACCGGGGCGCGGAGTACCGCGTCGACTTCCTGCCGAAGACCAAGGTCGAGATCGCCGTGGACGACACCATCGTCGACCAGGTGATCGAGGCGATCACCAACGTCGCACGCACCGGCAAGATCGGCGACGGCAAGATTTTCGTCACCCAGATTGCCCAGGCCGTGCGCATCCGCACCGGCGAGGCCGGCGCCGAGGCCCTGTAGCCGCGGCCGCGCCATTCCCCGTTTGTTCCGAGAGCACCAGGAGAGACCCACCGTGACCCGACCGAGAATTCCCGGCATCCTGCGCTACGCGCCGGCCCTGCTTGCACTGCTCGCCCCTGCCCTGGGGTTCGCCCAGGACGCCCCCGTGCCCGACAAGGGCGACACCGCCTGGATGCTCACCTCCACGGTGCTGGTCATCCTGATGACCATCCCGGGGCTCGCGCTGTTCTACGGCGGCATGTCCCGCTCGAAGAACGTGCTGTCGCTGCTGATGCAGGTGTTCATGATCTTCTGCCTGGTGTCGCTGCTGTGGGCCATCTACGGCTACAGCCTCGCGTTCACCGGGGGCAACGCCTTCATCGGCGGCTTCGACCGGCTGTTCATGCAGGGCATGACCACCGAGTTCGGTGGCCGCCACGTTCAGCAAGGGCGTGTACATCCCCGAATTCGTGTACTTCGTGTTCCAGCTCACCTTCGCGGCCATCACGCCGGCGCTGATCGTCGGCGCGTTCGCCGAGCGCATCAAGTTCGGCGCGGTACTGATGTTCACGGTGCTGTGGTTCACGTTCTCGTACCTGCCGATCGCGCACATGGTCTGGTTCTGGGCTGGCCCGGACGCGTACACCGACGCCGCCGCGGGCGCTGCTGCTGGCTCGACTGCGGGCTTCCTGTTCCAGAAGGGCGCGCTCGACTTCGCCGGCGGCACCGTGGTGCACATCAACGCCGGCATCGCGGGCCTGGTCGGTGCGCTGATGCTCGGCAAGCGCATCGGCTACGGCTCCGCCTCGATGGCGCCCCATAACCTGCCGCTGGTGATGGTCGGCGCCTCGCTGCTGTGGGTGGGCTGGTTCGGCTTCAACGTCGGCTCGGGTCTCGAGGCCAACGGTTTCGCGGGCATGGTGTTCGCCAACACGATCCTCGCCACGGCCGCCGCCGCCCTCGCCTGGTCGTTCGCCGAGTGGATCCACCGCGGCACGCCCACCATGCTGGGCGCCGCCTCCGGTGCGGTCGCGGGCCTCGTCGCCATCACCCCGGCCTGCGGCTGGGTGGGCCCGATGGGCGCCATCGCGATCGGCCTGATCGCCGGCCTGGTCTGCCTCTGGGCGGTGTCCAGCCTCAAGCGCAAGCTCGGCTACGACGACTCGCTCGACGTGTTCGGCGTGCACTGCGTGGGCGGCATCATCGGCGCCCTGCTCACCGCGGTGTTCTGCTCGCCCTCGCTCGGCGGCACCGGCGTCTACGACTACGTGGCCAACGCCGTCGGCGAGTACTCGATGGGCGCCCAGTTCAAGGCGCAGCTGTGGGGCGTGGTCGTGAGCCTGGTCTGGTCGGCCGTGGTCGCCGCGGTCTCGTTCAAGATCGTCGACATGGTGATCGGCCTCCGCGTGGCCGAGGACGACGAACGCCAGGGCCTCGACACCGCCTCGCACGGCGAGCGCGCCTATAGCTGACCGAGTCTGTGGAAGGCGGCCGGTTCCTGGTTCGGTCGCCTTCTCCCCCGCTTGCGGGCGCTTCGGCGCCCGCTTTTTTTTCCCGGCACCCGGCCGGATGCGGAATCCGTCTCAGTTCGACGGCCGGCTGGAGCGCGATCCACGGCCAGGACGGCCGCGCCTGCTAGACTCCGGCGCATGGCTTTGGAGCGCGTCCGCATGAAACTGCCATTCATTCTCGTCACGCTGATGCTGGCCGCAGCTGCCTCGGCGGGTGATGTCTACAGGACCACCGACCAGCAGGGCCGTCCCGTGTACACGGACAAGCCTCCGACGCTGCCGGCGCAACGAATGCACGTGGAGTCCTCGACCACCGACGTCGTCGAGGCAAAGCAGCGCTACGACGAGCAGATGAAGCGCCTCGCCGAGTCGGATCGGGCGGACTCGGACAAGGCGGCACAGGCCGCCGACGAGCGCAGCGCGGCGGAGACGTCCGCCGGGGACCGCGCCAAACGCTGCCAGGACGCACGCGATCGTTACCAGTCCTACATGACCGCGCAAAAGCTCTACGTGACGGACGATTCCGGCGGTGAGCGGCGCTACCTCTCCGCTGAGGAGATCGACACCGCGCGCGCCAACGCGAAGAAGATGATGGACGATTTCTGCGGCGGTCAGTGACGTGACGCTGGCCGTCGGCTTCGCCGGCCTCGGTGCCATGGGCCGCGGCATGGCGCGCAACCTGCATCACGCGGGCCTGCTGCGCGGCGTGTGGAACCGAACCACCGACCGAGCGGCGCTGCTTGCAGGTGAACTTGGCTGCACGGCGCCCCGGACCCCCGCCGAGCTCGCAGACCTGTGTGACGTAGTGGTGCTCTGCGTGTCCGCCGACGCAGACGTTCTTGAGGTCGTGGACGCCATGCTGCCCGGGCTGCGCCCCGGCTCGATCGTCATCGACTGCTCCACCGTGAGTGCCGATACCGCTCGCACGGCTGCGACCCGCCTTGCGGAGTGCAGCGTGGATTTTCTCGATGCGCCGGTCAGCGGTGGCGTGGAAGGCGCGCGCGACGGCACGCTCGCGATCATGGTCGGCGGCCCGCAGCCGGCGTTCGAGCGAGCCGGACCCGTGCTCGGTGCCATGGGCCGCACCGTCACGCATTTCGGCCCGAGCGGCGCCGGGCAGGCGGCCAAGGCCACCAACCAGATCATGTGCGCCGGCATCATCCAGGCGGTGGCCGAGGCCATGGCCTTCGCCAAGGCCGAGGGCCTGCCGCTCGAAGCCCTGATCGAGACGCTCGGCAAGGGCGCGGGCTCGAGCTGGTACTTCGTGCACCGCGCGCCGAACATGGTGCGCAATGCCTATCCGCCGGGCTTCCGCGTCCGGTTGCACGACAAGGACCTGCGGATCTGCCACGACATGGCCGCGCGCCACGGCGTGCAGCTGCCCGTGGTCGAGACGACTCTGCTGCACTACAAGAAACTCATCGAACAGGGCCACGGAGACGAGGACATCTCGACGATCTTCCGGCTCAAGGACGCGTTGTTCGCGTCGCAGCCGCCGGCCGACAAGACCTGACCGGCCCACTGCGTCGCGAGGTCGGTGATCTCCCGAGGGTGACAGTCCAGAGTGGTCCAGCGGACAATGCTGCCGCGGCGCGCACGCTTGCGTGCGCGGCCACCGCGCTGCGGCAACTTCGAGGCGGACACTGAGTGGCCAGGCCAACGGACGACATCGGCGAATCGACCATCACCCTCCCGACCGACGAGGGCCGGGCGGACAAGCACTTCTACACGCGGCTCGGCGCCGTGCTGCTGCTCGCGGCGCTCGGCTACGTCGTCTGGCGCATCGTCACGCCGCTGTGGCAACCGCTCGCCTGGGCGCTGCTGCTCGGGTCGCTGCTCGCGCCGTTCAACCTGCGCCTCGCCAACCGCCTCGGCGGGCGCACGCGGCTCGCGAGCTCCATCACGCTGTTGCTCACGGTGTTGCTGTTCATCCTGCCGGTCGCCGCGATCGCCGGCGCGGTGGCCGCCCAGGCCGCGCAGCTGCTGCGCAAGCTCGAGCCGCAGTTGCAGGGCATGGGCCAGCAGGGGCTGTCGATCGACCTCGGGCACCTGCCGTGGCTCGAGAGGCCGCTGGCCTGGATCGACGCCAATACGACGATCTCGCTTGCCCAGATGCAAGGCTGGCTGCTCGAGGGCTCGCAGCGCCTGCTGCAGTCTCTGATGTCGTCCGGCGGTACGTTTGTCATGGGGGCGCTCGGCACGGCGGTGAGCTTCATGCTGATGCTGTTCGTGCTGTTCTTCGTGCTGCGCGACGGCCCGGCGCTGGCGCAGAAGGTGGTGCAGATGCTGCCGATCGAAGGCCGGCGCCGCGCACGCCTTTGGCAGCACCTCACCGACGTCACGCGCGCGGTGTTCCTCGGCATCGGTCTCACGGCGATCGTGCAGGGCATGCTGGTCGGCGTCGGCTTCTGGATCGCCGGACTGCCCTCGCCGCTGGTGTTCGGCGTGATCGCGGCGCTGGTCGCCCTGATCCCGATGGTGGGCGCCGGGCTGGTCTGGGCGCCGGGCGCGCTGTTCCTCGCCGCCCAGGGCGACTACGGGCACGCGATCTTCCTCACAGCCTGGGGTGCGATCGTAGTCGGCATGGTGGACAATTTCCTGCGCCCGATGCTGATCTCGGGCCGTGCCGACGTGCCGACGCTCGCGGTGTTCGTGGGCGTGATGGGCGGCCTCGCCGCCTTCGGTTTCATCGGCCTGTTCGTCGGCCCGATCGTGCTCGGGCTGCTGGTCGCGCTGTTCCGCTTCGAGAGCGAGCGGCTCGACGCAGCGCGGCGCCACGACTGACCCAAACCTGCTGGAGACTTGTCTTGTCCAAGCCGCTACGCATCGCCACCCGCCGCAGCCAGCTCGCGCTCTGGCAGGCCGAGCACGTCGCCGCGCTGCTGCGCGCCGCCCACCCGCAGCTGCCCGTCGAGCTGGTGCCGATGAGCACACAGGGCGACCGCGTGCAGGACCGAGCGCTCGCCGAGGTCGGCGGCAAGGGGCTGTTCGTCAAGGAACTCGAAGTGGCGATGCATGAAGGCCGCGCCGAGATCGCCGTGCACTCGATGAAAGACGTGCCGAGCGAACTGCCGCCGGGCTTCTGCATCACCGCCGTGCTGCCGCGCGCCAATCCGCACGATGCGTTCCTGTCGCTGCGGCACCAGAGCTTCGCGGACCTGCCGGCCGGGGCACGCGTTGGCACGTCGAGCCCGCGTCGCCAGGCCCAGCTGCGACATGCCCGGCCGGACCTCAAGCTCGAGCTGTTGCGCGGCAACGTCGACACTCGCCTGCGCCGCCTCGAAGAGGGCCACCTCGACGCGATTCTGCTTGCTTGTGCCGGGCTCGAACGCCTGGGCCTCGGCGCGCGCATCACGGAGGTGCTGGACCTCGACCTGACGCTGCCGGCCGTGGGCCAGGGCGTGATCGGCATCGAGTGTCGCGCGGACGACGCCGACAGCCGCGCCGCACTGGTCGCGCTGCATCACGAGGAGTCGTTCGTGCGGCTGCGCGCCGAGCGCGCTTTCGCCCAGGCGCTCGAAGGCAGCTGCCACTCGCCGATCGCGGCACATGCGGTGCTCGACGGCGGCACGGTCACGGTGCGCGGCTTCGTCGGATCGCCCGATGGCGGCGAAGTGTACCGCGACCTCGAACGAGGGCCGGCGGCGGACACCGAACTGCTCGGCCGTCGCCTCGCGGAGCGCATGAAAGCCGCCGGTGCCGGTGCGCTGCTCGAACGCCTGCGGCAAGAGGCGGCCGCCACGTCGTGACCGCGCCGCTCGACGGGCGGGTCGTGGTCGTGACGCGACCCGCGGCCCAGGCCGTGCGGTTCGCTGCAATGGTCGAGGCCGACGGCGCCACGCCTCTGATGTTGCCCACGATCGAGATCGAGCCGATCGAACTCGATCCAGCCGCCCGCGCCGCACTCGCCCCCGACACCTTCGACTGGACCCTATACACCAGTGCCAACGCGGTCGAGTCGTCGTTGCGGCAGCTGCCCCGCCCGACGCGCTCGAAGATCGCCGCGGTCGGGCGCGGCACGGCACGAGCACTCGCCGCGCACGGACTCGCGGTCGAGGCAGTCCCAACGACGACCGCGGACTCCGAAGGACTGCTGGCGCTCGACAGCTTCGCCGACCTGCGCGGCCAACGGGTACTGATCCTCAAGGGGCGCGGCGGCCGCCCGCTGCTGCGTGAGGAACTGGCGCGGCGCGGCGCTGAGGTAGTCACGGGCGACGTCTACCTTCGCCGGCCGGCGACGGTCGATCCGTCAGCAATGCAGGCCCTGCGTACCGCTTGCGCCGCCGGCACCGCTGTGATCACCGCGACCAGCGCCGAGGTGCTCGCCGGTTTGCTGCAACTGGCGCCGGATGACGCGTACCCGCGACTGCGTGATGCTCCGCTACTGGTGCCGGGACCGAGGGTTGCGGCAGCTGCGCGTGAACAGGGCTGGCGCGGCCGCATCGTCGCGGCAGCCAGCGCCGAAGACGCGGCCATGGCGGAGGCACTGCGGGATTCCTCTGGCCACGGGAGCCACCCCGACGCCGCGTGATACGATCCGGCCGCGTGCCATTAATGCACGCCCCGACGCCGATGTCTGCCGAAATCGAATCGCTCTCTACCGACCTCCAGTCCCGTCGCCCGGGCCGCGGCGTCAGCCCGATGCTCGTGGCGCTGGCCGTGCTCGGCCTGCTGCTCGCCCTCTACGCTCACTGGCGCTTCGGCCAGGTCGACAAGCGCTACGACCGGCTGCGCCAGCAGATCACCGAGTTGCGCGAGGTGCAGGGCCAGATCGACGCGCGGACCGCGACGCTGGCCACCGACCTCGAATCCAGCCGTGCTACCTGGCGCAGCGAGTTGCGTGGCCTGCGCGAGGTACCGGCACAGGTGGCCGAACTCGGCGCGAGCGTCGAGGAACTGCGGGCCCGCAGCGAGTCGCCGCAGCGCGCCTGGGTTCGAGCCGAAGCGCTGTACCTGCTGCAGCTCGGCGAGCGACGGCTGGAGTTCGAGCGCGACGTACCGACCGCGCTGGTCGCGATGGAGACGGCCGATGCGCGCCTCGCCTCCCTCAATGACCCGGCCCTGCGCGACGTGCGCGCCCGACTCGGGCAGGAGATGAACGCGCTGCGCACGGTGCAGCTGCCAGACATCGCCGACGTGCTCGCCCGCATCGGCCAGCTCGAGGACGCGGTGCCGTCGCTGCCGGTGATCGGCATGCCGGTCTCGGAGGTGAAGCGCAACGAGCCCGAGGCCGACAAGCCCAGCCGGCTGGCGCGCGCCTGGCAACGCATCCGCCTGGCGCTGCGCGACCTCGTGTCGCTGCGGCGCATCGAGCCGGCCACCGCGCGGCTGGTCACGCAGGAAGAAGAGTCGCTGCGCCGCCAGCACCTCGAGCTGCTGCTGTTCGGCGCGCGCGTGGCCGCCATGCAGCCCGACGGCGTGGCCTATGCGCAGTCGTTGCGGGCCGCGAACCTCTGGCTGACGCAGTTTTTTGATCCCGCGAGCCCGCCGGTCGAGGCCGCCGTCAGCGAGCTCGTCGCGCTGGAAGTCACCAACATCGAGCCGCCGCTGCCGCCGGTCGGCGAGGCGAGGCGCCTGCTGCAAGGCATCATCCGCGGCAGCACTCCTGCGCCATGAAGGCGGCGGCAGTCGTCGCGCTGGTCCTGGTCGTCGGCAGCCTGCTGGCGCACCTGCTGCTTATAGACCCCGGCTACGTGGCGATCCGCCTCGGCCGCACGTTGTTCGAGACCACGCTGCCGATCTTCGTGCTGCTGCTGGCCGGCGGGCACGTGGCCGCGATATCGCTCGCCCGTGCATTCGCGTCGCGGCGCCGCTTGGCCCAGCTGCGCGCGGAGCGGCGCCTGCGCAAGGCCCGCGACGACACTTCACGCGGTCTGCTCGAGCTCGCTGCCGGCCAGTGGAAGAGCGCCGAGGAACTGCTGAGCCGCGCGGCACCGGACGCCGATTCGCCGTCGGCCAACTACCTCGCCGCCGCGCGTGCCGCCGACCTGCTCGACGCGACCGATCGACGCGACGAATGGCTGTCGCGCGCGCAGGAAGACGCACCGGAAGCGCGCGCCGCGGCGCTGGTCACGCTTGCTGAAATGCAGATGCGCCGCGGCCAGGACGAGGCTGCGCTGCAGACGCTGGAGCAGCTCGACGCGTCCGGCGACCTCAACTCGCGCGGGCTCGAGCTGATGGCGCGCGTGTGCCAGCTGCTCGGCCGCAACGACCGCCTGCGGGAACTCGGGCCCCGCCTGCTCAGCGCCAAGGAACTGCCCGAGCAGCAGGTGCACGAACTGCTCGCGCACGCGCAGCTCGCGGAAATCCGTGCGTCCGGTGAGCGCGCCAACCAGTCGGCGCTGGAAAAGACCTGGTCCGACCTGCCGCGCGCCGTGCGCAAGCTGCCGCAGTCGATCGTCACCTACGCGCGCGCCGCCATGGCCTGCAAGGATCACCCGAGCGCCGAGCGTGTGCTGCGCGAACTGATCGACGACACGAGCGATGCCGCGGCCATTCGCCTCTACGGCGACCTCGTACTGCCCGATCCGCTGCAGCCGCTCGAGCGCGCCGAGGGCTGGCTGCGCAAGCGACCGGACGATCCCGACCTGCTCTCCACCTGCGCGCGCCTGTGCCTGCGCGCCGAGTTGTTTGGCAAAGCGCGCAGCTATCTCGAGGCGAGCCTCGCGCGGCGGCCGAGCGCCGAGAACAGCCTGCTGCTCGCCGAGCTGCTTGAACAGATGGGCGAGCACGAAGTGGCGAGCGGCTGGCTGCGACAAGCCGCGGGACAGGCGGTGGGACGGCGTCTCAACGTGCCGCGCGTGCGGTTGCGGCGGCTCTAGCCGAGCGGCGCCGGGTCAGCGCGCCGCGTCCTGCAGCTTCGCCATCGTGTCGGGCGCGTAATCGAACGAGTCGAAAAACAACTGCTCGCGCGGCAGTCCATGCTTCAGGAACTGCTCGCGGATCGCCTCGATCATCGCCGGCGGCCCGCTGGCGTAGACGTCGAAGCCGGCGAGATCCGGATGATCCGCGAGCACCGACTCGTGCACCAGGCCACGGCGCCCTGACCAATCATCGGCGCTGCCACCGGGCGGCCCCGACAGCACCGGGCGATAACTGAACCCGGGCCTCTCCCCGGCCAGCCGCTGCAGCCACTCATGTTCGTAGAGGTCGGGCACGTCGCGGCCGCCCCAGTACAGCTGCACCGGCCGCCGGTCGCCGCTCGCTACCAGTTGCCGCAGCATTGCGCGCAACGGAGCGTAGCCCGTGCCGCCACCGATCATCAGCGGCGGCCGCGGCGATTCCGTGCGCAGCCAGAACTGCCCGAGCGGACCCTCGATGCGCAGCAGCGTGCCGGCGTGCATGGTGTCGAACAGCTGGCCCGTGAAGCCGCTCTTCGACGCGCGGCGCACGTGCAGTTCGATCCAGCGACCGTCGCCCGGCGCGCCGGCGATGGAGAAGCTGCGCCGCCGTCCTTCCGACAGCATCACGTCGAGGTACTGGCCGGGCCGATAGTGGAACTCCTCGACCGCGGGCAGGCGCAGGAACAAGGCCATGACGTCGTCGGCCAGCCTCTCCATGCGTTCGATGCGGCACGGCAGGCTCTTCACCTCCACGTCAGGCGCCGGCCGCACCTCGCGGGTCTCGACGCGAAGGTCCGTCACCGCGCGCGCCTGGCACAGCAGCGCGAATCCCTCGCCCGCCTCCGCCTCGGTGATGCCCGCCGGGCGGCCGCGCGGGTAAGCGACCTCGCCCGCGAGGATCCGCGCCCGACAGGACGCGCAGTGCCCGCCCTTGCAGCTGTGCGGCAGGTTGAGCCCGGCACGCAGCGCCGCGGCGAGCACGGGCTCGTCCGCCTCGGCGAGGAATGATTGCCCGGTCGGGACGAGGGTGATCTGCGGCATGGCGGGAAGGATGCCACGAAGTCGCGGCTGGCGAGGATGCCCGGCCTGTTCGCGTATGCTGCACCCATGGATCAACGCTGCCTCATCGCCGGCTGCGGCTACACGGGATTGCGGCTCGCGCAGCGCCTGCAGCAGCACTGGCAGGTGGCCGCCCTGGCGCGTTCGGCGGACGCGGCAGCGCGTCTGCAAGCGCGGGCATCGGCACCGTGCAACTCGACCTCGATGCGACCGCAGCACCCGGCGCGCTGGCCAAAGTAACGGACGGTGCTGCGATCGCCTACCTCGTGCCGCCGCCCGACAGCGGCAGCAGCGATCCACGACTCGAGCGGTTCCTCGCAGGCGTCGGTCCCGCGCGGCCGACCGTGCTGCTCTACATGAGCACGACCGGGGTCTACGGCGACACGGGCGGTGCCGCGGTCACCGAGGACTCGCCGGTCGCGCCCGGCAACGATCGCTCACAACGCCGCGTGGCTGCGGAGTCGATCGCTCGTGGCTGGTGCGAGGCTCGCGGCGTGCGCTGCGTCGTGTTGCGCGTGCCCGGCATCTACGGCCCCGGCCGCCTGCCGCTCGAGCGCTTGCGACGCGGCGAGCCGACGCTGCGTCCGGAGGACGCCGGGCCCGGCAACCGCATCCACGTCGACGACCTCGTCACGGCCTGCGTGGCGGCACTGGAGCAGCCGGTGCAGGGCGTGTTCAACGTCAGCGACGGCAACCCGGCCACCACCACCGAGTTCCTGCAGCGCACCGCGGCGCTGGCCGGCCTGCCTGCCCCGCCGCTGGTCGCGTTCGCGGACGCGGCCGGCCGCATCAGCCCGGGGATGCTTGCCTTCCTGCGCGAGTCGCGCCGCGTGGACAACCGCCGCATGCGCGAGGAGCTGGGAATCGAGCCGCGTTACGCAAATCTCGACGCCGGCATCGCCGCGAGCCTCGCCGAGGATCAGGAAACGCAGGGCTGAGGCGCGGATTCGGCTATCCTTGGTGCCATGCAGCTGGCCTTCACGAAGATGCATGGACTCGGCAACGATTTCATCGTCTTCGACGTGCAGCGGCCCGAACAGGTGCCCTCCGCCACGACGCTGCGCCGCCTCGCCGACCGCCGCACCGGCATCGGCTTCGACCAGGCGCTGGTGCTCGAGCCGCCGCGCCGCGCCGGCAGCGACGTCTACTACCGCATCTTCAACGCCGACGGCTCCGAGGTTGAGCAGTGCGGCAATGGTGCGCGCTGCATCGCGCGACTGGTGGCGAGCCGAGCGGCCGTGCGCGATCGTGCGCTGAACATGGACAGCCCGGGCGGACAGGTGAGCGCGCGCCTGCGGCCGGACGGCCTGGTCTCGGTTGCGATGGGCGTGCCGGACTTCGCGCCGCGCTCACTGCCGTTCGACGCCGAGCAGGAAGCGCCGAGCTACCGCATCGAGCTGCCATCAGGCCCGGTCGAGTTCGGCGCGGTGGCTATCGGCAATCCGCATGCGGTGATCCGCGTGCGCTCGGTGCGCGACGCGCCGGTGGACACTGTCGGACCCGCGATGGAGAATCACGCCCGTTTTCCGCGCCGGGTGAACGTCGGCTTCCTCGAGATCGTAGCGCCCGACCACGTGCGGCTGCGCGTGTTCGAGCGTGGCGTCGGCGAGACGCAGGCCTGCGGCACCGGCGCCTGCGCCGCGGTCGCGGTCGGCCGCCGCCACGGGCCGCTCGCCGAGGAAGTCCGCGTGGACGTGCCCGGCGGCAGGCTCATCGTGCAGTGGCCCGGCCCGGGCGAGCCGATCTGGCTCACCGGCCCGGCCGAAACGGCCTTCGAAGGCCACGTCGAGATACCGGACGCTCCGGGGAGACCAGCATGAACAAGCAACCGATCCGCGGCGTCGAACCGGGCAGCGCAGCCGAGGAACAGATCGCCGAGCACCTGATCACGCACCCGGAGTTCTTCGAGCGCCACCCCGGCGTGCTGGCACGGCTCAAGCTGCCGCACCAGCGGGGCAGCGCCGCGATCTCGCTGGTGGAGCGGCAGGTGCTGGTGCTGCGCGAAAAGCACGCGACACTCGAGCAGAAGCTGCGCGAGCTGATCGAGAACGGCCGCACCAACGACGCGATCGCCGACCGCATGCATCGCCTCACCCGTCGCCTGCTCCGCGGCCGAGACTGCAACGCCGTGATCGCCGGGCTCGAGACCTCGCTGCGCGAAGATTTCGGCGCATCGCGCTGGGTGATCCTGATCACCGATCCGGCGATGGCATCGCTCAGCAGCGCGGCAACCGCGCACCTGCGGGTGGTACCGCGCGGCAGCCCTGAACTGAAGATCTTCGAGACCTTCTTCGACTCCGGCCGGCCGCGCAGTGGCCAGATCCGTGACACGCAGCGTGACTACCTGTTCGGCGCCGACGGCGGCCAGGTGGGCTCGACGGTGCTGATCCCGCTGGGTGAACGCGCAGCCCTCGGCCTGCTCGCGATCGCGAGCCACGACACCGAGCGCTACCTGCCCACGATGAGCACGGACTTCCTGGTGCGCATCGGCGAGATCGTCAGCGAGGCCATCGTCGCGCGCAGCGCATGAGCGACGCGCTCCAGCGGGGCGTCGACCAGTTCCTGCAGGGGTTGCGCACCGAGCGGCGGCTGTCGCCGCACACCTCGAACGCGTACGCGCGCGACCTCGCCGCGCTGCTCGATTACTGCGAGGCGCAGGGCATCACCTGCTGGGACGCGCTCGATCCGCAGCACGTGCGCAGCTTCGCGGCGCAGTGCCATCGCCGTGGCCTCGCCCCGCGCAGCATCCAGCGCCGTCTGTCGGCCGTGCGCAGCCTGTGCCGGTTCCTGATCCGTGAAGGCGAGCTGAAGTCCGATCCCGCCGCCGACGTGCAGGCGCCCAAGGCGCGCAAGCGGCTGCCCACCACGCTCGACGCCGATGCCATGGCGCGCCTGCTCGAGTTCCGTTCCGACGATCGCCTCGGCGTGCGCGACAAGGCCATCATGGAGCTGTTCTACTCGTCCGGGCTGCGCCTCGCCGAGCTGCTCGGCCTCGATCTCGTCGACCTCGACCTGCGCGATCGCACCGTGCGGGTGCTCGGCAAGGGCCGCAAGGTGCGGATCGTGCCGGTCGGCCGCCACGCGGTCACGGCGCTGACGCAGTGGCTGAAGGAACGCTCCGCGCTAGCAGCGGTGGACGAGACCGCGGTTTTCGTCGGGGTCAACGGCCGGCGGCTCGGGCCGCGCATCGTGCAGCGTCGCATCGCCCGCTGGGCCCGCCTGCAGGGCCTGCCCGAGCACGTGCACCCCCACCTGTTCCGCCACTCGTTCGCCTCGCACCTGCTGGAATCGTCGGGCGACCTGCGCGCGGTGCAGGAACTGCTGGGCCATGCCAACATCAGCACCACCCAGGTGTACACACACCTTGATTTCCAGCACCTGGCCCGCATCTACGACGCTTCCCACCCCCGGGCGCGGCGCAAGAGGACCTAGCATGTCCAGCTTCGATCCCCACGGCACCACGATCCTGTGCGTGCGCCGCAACGGCCGCGTCGCCATGGGCGGCGACGGCCAGGTCACGCTCGGCAACACGGTGATGAAGGGCAACGCCCGCAAGGTGCGCCGCCTGCACGAGGGCAAGGTGATCGCCGGTTTCGCCGGCGGCACGGCCGATGCGTTCACGCTGTTCGAGCGCTTCGAGACCAAGCTGCAGCAGTTCGGCAACCTGACCCGCGCCGCGATCGAGCTGGCCAAGGACTGGCGCTCTGACCGCAGCCTGCGCCGGCTCGAGGCGCTGCTCACCGTCGCCGACGCCAGCCACTCGTTCATCGTGTCCGGCAACGGTGACGTGATCGAGCCCGAGCACGACCTGATGGCGGTGGGCTCCGGCGGCCCGTTCGCCCAGGCCGCCGCGCTCGCCCTGCTGCGCAACACCGACCTCGACGCCCGCGCCATCGTCGAGCAGGCGCTCGGCATCGCGGCGGACATCTGCATTTACACCAACCGCAACGTGACGATTGAAGAGCTGGACAAGCGGATAGCGGATGGCGGATAGCGGATAGTAGGAGCCGGAGGTGCTCGACGCCGCTGGTTCGGACCAACCGCCGACCGCCATTCCACCACCGCCCCCCTTCTCCCCCTATCCGCTATCCGCTATCCGCTTCCTATGTCCTCCATGACTCCCCGCGAAATCGTCCAGGAACTCGACAAGCACATCGTCGGCCAGGGTGCGGCCAAGCGCGCCGTGGCCATTGCGCTGCGCAACCGCTGGCGGCGCATGCAGGTCGACGAATCGCTGCGCGCCGAGATCACGCCGAAGAACATCCTGATGATCGGCCCGACCGGCGTCGGCAAGACCGAGATCGCGCGGCGGCTCGCGAGGCTGGCCGGCGCGCCGTTCATCAAGGTCGAGGCGACCAAGTTCACCGAGGTGGGCTACGTCGGCCGCGAGGTGGACTCGATCATCAAGGATCTCGTCGACATCGCGGTCAAGCAGACCCGCGAGTCGGAGATGGCCAAGGTGCGTCACCGCGCCATGGACGCCGCCGAGGAGCGCGTGCTCGACGCGCTGCTGCCGCGTCCGCGCGCCGTCGGCTTTGCTGCCGAACCCGAGCCGCCGCGCGACGGCGACACGCGGCAGCGCTTCCGCAAGATGCTGCGCGAGGGCCAGCTCGACGAGCGCGAGATCGAGATCGAGGTGCGCACCGCCCCGGCGGGCGTCGAGATCATGGCGCCGCCGGGCATGGAGGAAATGTCGCAGCAGCTGGCGGGCCTGTTCCAGAACCTCGGCGGGCAGCGCTCACGACCGCGCAAGCTGAAAGTGGCCGAGGCATTCAAGCTGCTGACCGACGAGGAAGCCGCCCGCCTCGTCAACGAGGACGAGCTCAAGGCGCAGGCGGTGCGCAACGCCGAGCAGAACGGCATCGTGTTCATCGACGAGATCGACAAGATCGCTCGGCGCCAGGAGACGATGGGCGCCGACGTGTCGCGCGAGGGCGTGCAGCGCGACCTGCTGCCGCTGGTGGAGGGCTGCACGGTCAGCACGCGCTACGGCATGGTGCGCACCGATCACATCCTGTTCATTGCGTCGGGCGCGTTCCACATGTCGAAGCCCTCCGACCTGATCCCCGAGTTGCAGGGCCGGCTGCCGATCCGCGTCGAGCTCGAGGCGCTGGTCGTCGAGGACTTCGTGCGCATCCTCACCGAGCCCGATGCCTCGCTCTGCACCCAGTACTCGGCGCTGCTCGCCACCGAGGGCGTCACGCTCCAGTTTGATGCGAGCGGCGTGCGACGGCTCGCGGAGGTCGCCTTCGACGTCAATCAGCGCACCGAGAACATCGGCGCTCGCCGCCTGCACACCGTGATGGAGCGGCTGCTCGAGACGATCTCCTACGAGGCGTCCGACAAGGCGGGCAGCACGCTGGTGGTGGACGCGGCCTACGTCGATCGCCATCTCGGCGAGCTGGCCCGCGACCAGGACCTCGCGCGCTACATCCTCTGACGACGGAGAGCCAGCCGTGAACCCGACCGAACTGAAGCTGCGCACGAAGTCCCGGGTGCTCGAGGTCGCCTTCGACGACGGCTCGCGCTTCGAGCTGCCGTTCGAGTACCTGCGAGTCTTCTCCCCGTCCGCCGAGGTTCGCGGCCATGGCCCGGGCCAGGAGACGCTGCAGCTCGGCAAGCACGAGGTCGGGATCAAGGCCATCGACCCGATCGGCAACTACGCGGTGCGCCTGGTGTTCGACGACGGCCACGACACGGGCCTCTACACCTGGGACTACCTGCACGAACTCGGGGCGACGTTCGGCGAGAAGTGGTTCGCCTACCTCGAACGGCTCGCCAAGCTCGGACTTCCCTACCCGACGCCGGTGCCGCCGAAGGGACGGGTGCAGCAGCGCTAGGGGTTCGGGCTTCGCGGGTTCCGGGTTCGGGGGAGTTGCCTCCCAGGGACGCCGTAAAGCCATCCCTGGCGGCTCGCGCGCCGCGTCCCTGCGGCGCGACGCCCTGGGAGGCAACTCCCCCGAACCCGGAGCCCCGACTGCCAAATCCCGCAGCGGCTGCTTGCGAACAGGCTGGCGGGCAACCGCGTAGAATGTCGGGCCTCATGAGCGAGAAATCCCCAGAAACGCCCCGCGCCTCCCGGCCGGGCACGGCGGACTTCGGTTACAAGGAAGTGCCGGCGGCCGAGAAGGCGAAGCACGTCCGTGCGGTCTTCGACTCCGTGGCCGACAAGTACGACCTGATGAACGACCTGATGTCGGCGGGCGTGCACCGGCTGTGGAAGCGCTACACGCTGTCGCAGACCGGACTGCGGCCCGGCCAGATGGCGCTCGACGTGGCGGGCGGCACCGGCGACATCGCCGCCGGCATGGCGCGGCAGGTCGGCGAGCGCGGACTGGTGGTGCTGTCGGACATCAACGAGGCGATGCTCGGCGTGGGGCGCAACCGCCTGCTCGACCGCGGGCTGATGCGCAACGTGCGCTTCTCGCTCGCGAACGCCGAATGCCTGCCGTTCGCCGACGAGAGCTTCGACTGCGTGACGATCGCGTTCGGCCTGCGCAACGTGACCGACAAGCCGGCGGCGCTCGCCTCGATGCGTCGCGTGCTGCGTCCGGGCGGGCGGCTGCTGGTGCTCGAGTTCTCGAAGCCCGTCGTGCCCGGGCCTGAAGCCGATCTACGACGTCTATTCGTTCAGCGTGCTGCCGTGGCTCGGCAAGCGCGTGGCCGGCGATTCCGACAGCTACCAGTACCTCGCCGAATCGATCCGCAAGTTCCCCGACCAGGAAACCCTCAAGGGCATGATGCAGGAGGCCGGCCTCGAGGACTGCAGCTACCACAACCTGAGCGGCGGCATCGTCGCGATGCACAAGGGCTTCCGCTACTGACATGCTGCTCGAGCACCTCGCCGAGATCCTCAACCGCAATGTCGGCGACTCACGCCGCGCCCAGGCGCTCGTGCGCCAGCTCGACGGCCGCGTGATGTCGCTGACCGTCGAGGGCACGCCGCTCGCGTTCTTCTTCCGCGCCGACGGCGGACGCCTCGCGATCACCTCGCGCCACGACGGCGCCGCGGACGCGAGCCTGTCGGGCACGCCGCTCGCGCTGCTGTCGCTCGCCGGCCCCACGGGCGAAGGCGCGCTGCGCGGTGGCGGCGTGCGCATCGAAGGCGATGCGGAGGTGGCGCAGAAATTCCGCGACCTGCTGTCCGAGGCGCAGCCGGACTTCGAGGAGGAACTCGCCCGCACCATCGGCGACGTCGCCGCGCGCCGCGTCGCCAACGTCGCGCGCGACCTGCTCGGCTGGGGCCGCAAGGCGGCCGGCTCGTTCACCGGCAGCGTGGTCGAGTACCTGCAGGAGGAAGGCCGCGACGTGCCGACGCGCATCGAGGTCGACGAGTTCCTCGAGGACGTCGACCGCCTGCGCGACGACACCGAGCGCCTCGAAGCACGCCTCGCCCGCCTCGAAGCCCGCCGCGCCCCTGCGTCGCGCTCGAAATCGACGGGGAGCTAGCGCGAGCATCGCTCGCTCCGCCCCCTATCCGCTATCCGCTATTCACTATCCGCTTCCCCATGCGCCTGCGCGTCATCAGCCGCCTCCTGCAGATCCAGCGCGTCCTCGTGCGCCACGGGCTCGACGAGATCATCCTCGCCACGCACCTGTTCCGGCCGCTGCGCTATGCGTTCTACCTCTCGCCCGCCACGTGGTTCGAGCGGCGCAAGGGCGGCAGCCGCGGCGAGCGCATCCGCCTCGCGCTCGAGGAGCTCGGCCCGATCTGGGTGAAGTTCGGCCAGGCGCTCTCCACGCGCCGCGACCTGCTGCCGTCCGACATCGCCGACGAACTCGAGAAGCTGCAGGACCGCGTGCCGCCGTTCCCGGGCGCCGAGGCGCGCGCCATCGTCGAGGAGGCCTACGGGCGGTCGGTCACCGAGGTGTTCGCGGAGTTCGACGAGACGCCGCTGGCCGCGGCCTCCATCGCGCAGGTGCACGTCGCGAAGCTGCGCTCCGGCGAGGACGTGGTGGTCAAGGTCATCCGCCCCGGGGTGCGCGAGAAGATCGTGCGCGACCTCGAGGTGATGCACGTGTTCGCGCGCCTGGCCCGCGACTACGCGAGCGAGGGCCGCCGGCTGCGGCCCGTGGAAGTGGTGCAGGAGTACGAGAAGACCATCCTCGACGAGCTCGACCTGATGCGCGAGGCGGCCAACGCCGCGCAGCTGAAGCGCAACTTCGAGGGCAACGAGCTGCTGCACGTCCCGGCGGTGTACTGGGACTACTGCCGCCCCGGGGCGATGGTGATGGAGCGCATCCGCGGCGTGATCATCAACGACCTCGACGAGCTGCGCCGGCGCGGCACCAACATCCAGCGCCTGGCGGAGAACGGCGTCACGATCTTCTTCACGCAGGTGCTGCGGCACAACTTCTTCCATGCCGACATGCACCCCGGCAACATCTTCGTGCAGCTCGACGATCCCGAGCGGCCGAAGTACTGCGCGGTCGACTTCGGCATCATGGGCACGCTCACCGCGCGCGACCAGCACTACCTGGCCGAGAATTTCCTCGCATTCTTCGAGCGCGACTGGCGGCGCGTTGCACAGCTGCACGTCGACTCGGGCTGGGTGCCGGCCGACACGCGCGTCGACGAGCTCGAGACCGCCGTGCGCACGGTGTGCGAGCCGATCTTCAACAAGCCGCTGTCGGAGATCTCCTTCGGCCAGGTGCTGCTCAGGCTGTTCGAGGTCGCGCGCCGCTTCCAGATGACGGTGCAGCCGCAGCTGATCCTGCTGCAGAAGACGCTGCTGCAGATCGAGGGCCTCGGCCGGCAGCTCTACCCAGACCTCGACCTGTGGCAGACCGCGCAGCCGATCCTGCGCGAGTGGGCGGCCGACCGCCTGAGCGGCCGCAACCTCGCGCAGCAGCTACGCCGACAGTTGCCCGATCTCAACGAGGCGCTGCGCATGCTGCCGCAGGTCCTGCAGCAGGCCGTGCAGGCGGCCTCCGACGGCAACTTCCGCCTGCGCGTCGAGCAACCCGGCATCGAGCAGCTGCGGGCCGAGTTGCGCGCCAGCGCCCGCCGTCGCGACCTGACGCTGGTCGGCGCGGTGACGCTGCTCGGCGGCATCGTCTGGCTGGCGGTCAGCTTCAATCCGTGGCCGGGGGTGGTGCTGGCGGCCGGCGGAGCGCTCGCGATTGGGCTCGCGAGGAAAGGGGGTAATGACTAGGGGGTAGGGGGTAGTGAAGAGACGACTGTCGCCGAAGTTGCGGCCGCTCACTTCTGCACTACCCCCTACCCCCTAGTCATTACCCCCTCTCTTCAACTCAATCCACGTCGCCCGCGCCCTGGCCACCAGCTCCCCGTCCTCATCGAAGATGGCCGTCCCGGCGTAGTGCTTGCGGCCCTCGGCGCCAAGCCGCCAGCCGATCACGGTGCACGGCTCGCCGACGTGCACGCGGCGGTCCACATGGGCCTGCAGTTCGCCGAGCACCATGACCCGGCGGCCGCCCGACACCGCGAAATAGCCGGGGCAATCGAGCGCGGCCCAGTGGAACTCGACCGCGACCTTGCCGTCGCCTGCGTCGAGCGCATCGGCGGGCAGCCACGGCGCGGCGACGATGCCGCTGTCGAGCATGCCGGGAAAGATGCGCAGCCCGTCGCCGCGGCGGCGGTGTGGACCGCAGACGAAGCACCCGGGAAACGCGTGCTCGCGAAAGCCTGGATAGTGCTGCGACGCCCACACCGCCTGCACGTAGCGCGGCGGACTCGGCACGTCGAGGTCGAGGCGGCCCCTCGCAGCGCGGGCGATCGGCCGACCTGCGGACGACAGCAGCCATTCGCCCGCGCCGGTCGCTTCGAGTTCGAGCGGCGTGTCCAGTGGCGGCGGCGCAATCAGGCGCACCGTCACGTCCTCGCGCGCGGTCACGGCGACCAGTCCGCACACGTAACCGCCATTGCCGGAGTCCGGCGGTCCGTTGTAGCGGGCGGCGATGGTCAACGTGGTCAAGACGATCGGCTCCGGATCCGCGGCGCAGCGCCAGCACTGCGCGAACTGTGCCTCGATGCGCTCACCGCAGGCCGGGCACTGCCAGTGCCATGGCGTCGGGCGCGGGTCGCAGCGCCTCGTCGATCAGCCCGCGGGCGCGCAGCACGTCGCCCGGGTGGCGCACCCACAGCTGCGGCCAGCATTCGAGGAACGGGATCTCGCCCAGCACGCTGCCGAGGCGGTCATTGCGCACCTCGCAGGCGATGCCCGAGGATTCGAGCACGTTGCGCAGGTGAGCGATCTCGATGATCGATTCGGCAGTGTGGACCTTGCGCATGGCGGGCAGGTCGCGGTTAGCATGGCGCAATGAGCGAAGCACAGGCCACCACGATACTGTCCCGGCGCTTTCCCGCAAAGCGCGCCTTCATCACCGGTGCCGCAAGCGGCCTCGGGCGCGCGATCGCCGCAGAGCTGGCGAGCGACGGCTGGCAGCTCGGGCTGCTGGACCTGTCGGCCACCCGCCTCGCCGAGGCGGAGGCCGCATTACACGGTGCCGGCGCGCTCACGTTCGCCTACGCCGGCGACGTCTCGCGCGAGGAGTTCGTCGCGGCGTCGGTCGCGGACTTCGCGCAGCGCACTGGCGGTCTCGACGTGATGGTCAACAACGCGGGCGTCGCGGTGGCGGGCGCGGTCGAGGCCACGCCGGCCGCGGACTGGCGCTGGATCACGGACATCAACCTGTTCGGGGTGGTGTGGGGGTGCCAGGCCGCGCTCGCGCACATGCGCCCAGCCGGCGCCGGACTGTTGCTCAACACCGCGAGTTCCGCGGGCTTTGCCGCCGCGCCGCGCATGTCGGCCTACAACGCCACCAAGGCTGCCGTGATCTCGCTGAGTGAGACCGCCGCGGCGGAGCTCGCCGGCACCGGCATCCAGGTATCGGTCGCCATGCCGGGCTTCTTCAGCACGCACCTGCTCGAGACGATGCGCGCACCCGCAGAGGAGCGGGCCATGGCACGCCGCGTCATGTCCGCTTCGGCCAAGGACGCCACGGCGGCGGCCCGCGCGATCCTCGGCCGCGCCGCCCGCGGCGACCTGCACATCGTCTGGCCGCGCGAGTACCGGCTGGCGTGGCGACTGAAGCGGCTGTTCCCGGCCTGGTTCGTCAGGCGGGTCGGGCGGCTGGCCGACTCGCGCCTGGCGCGTGGTGATCCACCGCGAGGATGAAGCGCGTGTAGACCTCCGGCAGGCGCTCGAGCAGTTGCGCCTTGCCCTCGATCGCGCTGCCGTCGAGCGCGCGGCGCAACACCGGCAGCGTCAGTCCCTCGAGCGCCTCGTCGGCGACGGGCCAGTAGCTCAGGTGCCAGGGCTCGATGCCGGCGCCGCAAAGCGTCGAGGCGTACGGGCGGTAGAAGCCGAAGCGCCCCATGTGCGCGTCGAGCCACGGCGTCAGCCGCTCGAACACCCCGCCCGGTTCGTACTCCTGGGGCACCAGCTGCACGCGGTAGCCCGCGGGCATGGCCGCGGCGTCGATCACGTCGCAATCGGTGCCCCAGTGGTGGCGACTGCCGCCGGGCAGCGCCGACCAGCAGAGGATCGCGTCGATGCGCTCGCCGGCATCGAGCGCCGCGGCATCGAGCGGCCGGCCGTCGCGGTCGAGCAGCGCCCGCTCGCCGCGCCACTTGGCGTTCCAGATGTGCAGCTGGCGGTCGAAGTCGCGGAAGCTCGACGCCGCGACGAGATCGATGCCGTCCCGCGCCGCGGCGTCGCGCATCGCAAGGAACGACGTGGCGGCCGCGAAGTGCAGCGCGCACCGCGGCTGGTCGAGTTCGACGATGTGCGTCCGGGCTTGCCCGGTCAGCTCGAGTTCGTTCATGCGCGGCTGGCCTCGAGCACCAGCATACCGGACTCGACGCCGGGCCCGGCACGCGGCGACGGCTCCAGTGTCGGAAAATTTGTCACAAATTCAGGCGCAAGCGGCACATTCAGCGCTCGCCGCGGCGGAGACCGGGGACTATGATGGCACCTCGGTCGAAGGCCTCAGAACAACAAGGGTACGCACCAGGATTCCGCGCAGGCGGGCTGGCCGGGCATGAACCGCATTCGCCTCAAGACGCGCTACGTGGTCACGGTGCTGGCCGCGGGCCTGCTGCTGACCGCGGCCGAAGTGGCGGCAATTCTGCTCGGCGTAACGGTCGAGCATCGGATCGAGCTGGTCGTCGGTATCGGCATGACGCTGTCGCTGCTGGCGGCGTGGCTGACGTTCCTGCTCGTCAACCGGGTGGACCGCGGCATGACCGCGCTGATGAACAGCGCCGAGCGCATTGGCCGCGGCCACTACACCGAGCCGGTGCGTGCGAGCGGGGTTGGGGAGATGGCAGCGCTCGAGTCGTCGCTCGAGCGCATGCGGCAGCAACTCGCGGGCACCGCGATCTCGCGCGATTACCTGGACGCCGTGCTCAACAGCATGAGCGACGCGGTGCTGGTGACGACGCCCGACGGACGGGTGCGCACCGTGAACGCGGCGGCGAGCGAACTGCTGGGCAGGGCCGCCGGCGAGCTGGTCGGCGTCGAGCTCGATGCGCTGGTGGCAGATGCACACCGGCAGGCGTTCGACATGCAACGCCTGCTGCAGGGGCCCGGCGAGACCGTGGTCAGCACCGGACGCGGCCAGACCATTCCCGTCTCGGTGCATGCCTCTGCGATCGACAGTGCCGACCCGGGCTTCCAGGGCAACATCTTCGTGCTGCGCGACGTCACCGAGCGCAAGCGCGCCGAGCGCCGCATCCGCTACCTGGCGCGCTTCGACATGCTCACCAAGATGCCGAATCGCATGCAGTTCCAGCACCTGCTGCACCAGGCGATCACGCGCAGCCTGCGCCAGTCGCGCGGCCTGGTGCTGCTGTACCTCGACGTCGACAATTTCAAGGAGGTCAACGACACCTTCGGCCACGCCGCCGGCGACCGCGTGCTCGAGACGCTGAGCGAGCGGCTGGCGCGCACGCTGCCGAAGGAATCGGTGGTCGGCCGGCTCGCCGGCGACGAGTTCGCCGTGTTCATCGAGGCCACCTCCGATCCGATCGAGGAGCACGAGCAGGCGGGCGCGTTGTCGCGGCTGCTGCTCGAAGCCGTGTCGCGGCCGCTGCACGTGGGCGAGCACGAGATCGGCATCACGATCAGCATCGGCGTCGCATCCTGCCCGGGCGACGCGGACAACGTCATCGACCTGATCCGCAACGCGGACGCCGCGATGTATCACGCCAAGCGCGCGGGCCGTAACTGCCACGTGTTCTACGCGCGGGAGATGAACGCCGCGGCGGTCGAGCGCCTGCTGCTCAAGAGCAAGCTGCGCCGCGCGCTCGAGCGACGTGAGTTCCTGCTGCGCTACCAGCCCAAGGTGGAACTCGCGAGCGGCAAGGTGGTGGGCGCCGAGGCGTTGCTGCGCTGGCGCCTGCCGGGCCACGGCGACATCGCGCCGGCGCAGTTCATCCCGCTCGCCGAGGAGTCGCACCTGATCCGCGACATCGGCGCCTGGGTGCTCGACCAGGTGTGCAGCGACTATGCGGCCTGGCAGCGGCAGATCGCCGACCCCGGGCTGGTCGCGATCAACCTGTCGCTCAAGGAGCTGAGCCAGGCGAGCTTCATCCCGCGCTGCCGCAGCGTGTTCGAGCGGCACGGCGTGTCGCCCAGCCGCGTCGAGCTCGAGATCACCGAGACCACGCTGATGCTCGATGCCGAGCGCACGCTGCCGCTGCTCGACGAGCTGCGGGCCATGGGCGTGCACCTGTCGATCGACGACTTCGGCACCGGCTACTCGAGCCTGAGCGCATTGCAGCAGTTCCCGATCGGCACGCTGAAGATCGACCAGTCGTTCGTGCGCAATGCGGCGGGCGACCCGGACGACGCGACCATCGTGCGCACCATCATCGAGATGGGCCGCAGCCTCGGCCTGCAGGTGCTGGCGGAAGGGATCGAGACCGAGGAGCAGCGCAGCTTCCTGCTCAAGAGCGGCTGCCAGTTCGGCCAGGGTCGCCTGTTCGGCGATCCGGTCTCGGCCGACGAGTTCCTGGAGATGGTGCTGCGGCAGGCCACGGGCAAGCACCCGATCCTGCGCGTGCCTGCCTGAATCTGGTCGGCGGCCCCGGCTGAAAAAAGATGGGCGGGAAGGGTCCCGCCCAAACGGGGGTCATCGTTGACGGCCCGAATCCTAGCGAGCGGCCCGCCCGAATGTCAAGACTGTGTCTAAGTTATTGCTGTAAAAATCCTTTACACATCTGTCCGGCCGTCTAATATCCCCCGATGTACTCGATCAAGGCTGTCGCACAGGCCACCGGCCTCACCGTCGAGACCCTGCGCGCCTGGGAGCGGCGCCACGGCATCGTGGCCCCGAACCGGGACGCCAGCGGACGACGCGTCTACCGTCCGGACGACGTGCTGCGCCTGCGGCGGCTGCGCGAGGCAACCGAGCGCGGGCATCCGATCAGCCGGCTCGCCACGCTCAGCGACGATGCACTGGTCGGCCTGCTGAACGAACCGTCCGACCAGGGCAGCCGCGCGTCGTCGAATGCCTTCGTCGAGCGGATCCTGGAGGCGGCGCGGCGCTTTCAATCGGCCGAATGCGAGCAGACCCTGACGCTCGCGATCGCCATGCTGCCGCCGCAACAGCTGGTGCGCGATGTGCTGCAGCCGTTGCTGCGCGAAGTAGGCGAGCGCTGGCATCGCGGCGAGTTCGCCATCTCGCAGGAGCGGCTGGT
This sequence comes from uncultured Gammaproteobacteria bacterium, assembly GCA_963731105.1. Taxonomy (GTDB): domain Bacteria; phylum Pseudomonadota; class Gammaproteobacteria; order Steroidobacterales; family Steroidobacteraceae; genus RPQJ01. Next base: position 62,009 of record CAVSUM010000024.1, on the reverse strand, counting down.
CTCCTCGACCGTGCGCCGCCACGTCGCGCTGATGCTCGACAGCTACGATCGCAGCGCACGTCGAGCGCCCATCGTGTTCGCCACGCTGCCGGGCGAGCGCCACGAGCTGGGCCTGCTCACCTCCGCCATGCTCTGCGCGAGCCGCGGCTTCAAGGTGCATTACCTCGGGCCCGACCTGCCTGCGGCCGAGATCGCGCGATTCGCGCGCGAGACGGCGGCCACCGTCGTCGCAATCAGCGTCGTCCTGCTCGAGCAGCTGGACGACGGTGCCGGCACAGCTCGAGGAACTGGCGGCCGGGCTGCCACCGGAAACGGTCATCTGGCTGGGCGGCGCAGCGGCGCGCGCGTTGCCGCGCGGCCCGTTGCCGGAGCGCTGCGTGGTCCTGCAGGACGGCGCGGAACTCGAGCAGCGCCTGGAAATGCTGCCCGCCTGACCGGCGGGACGCGGGTTCAGCGCGTGACCGCCGGGGTCGCGCTCCGCACCTGGTCCACCACGCCGCGCACCGCCTCGTTCGTGGCGCGCTCGAACGCCGCCACCACGACGCGCGGCCATTGGCGCCGGCGGGTGCCGCACCCGTGGCAGTGAAACTCACCAGGCGTCGCACCTGCCTCGTGTCGACCAGCGATACCTGCAGCTCCACCCGCACCTCGGGCGGTGCACCCGCTGCCGCATACACGGCTTCGAAGCGGCGCAGCTCCACGTCGAGCCGCAGGTCGGTCGGCACGCGGCTCGGCGCGGCCACCACGGCCTCGAAGCGGCCATCGGCCGTGAGCGCCCGCACCAGCTGCTGCTGCACCATCTGCGGCGCCGCTTCCGACCAGCGCAGGCCGGCGAAGTAGTCGAAGCGACTGTCCGGCTGCACGACCGCGATGCGGTTGGTGTCCAGGGCCGGAGCAGCGCGCGGCCTGCCACGGCGAGCGCCAGCGGCTGGCGACCGCCGCGGTCGGCCAGCGCCTCGCCCACCAGACGGTAGGTTGCCGGCGCCTCCACGTTCGACTCCAGCAGCGAGCCCGTGCAGCCCGCGAGCGCGAGCGCCATGGCGAGCAGCATGCCGGCCCGCGCGATCACTTGCCGATCTCCACGCCTTGCTCCTTCGGTTCGCGCACCAGGCTCGACGGCCGCTCGCGCAACACGCGCGCCAGCTCGCGCACCTCGGCGCTGGCGTCGCGCACGTCGATCACCAGCTGCTGCAGGTCGGCGGCGCCGGGCCCGGCCAGTCCGCTCAGCGAGGCCTCGTTGCCGGCGACGATGCGCTCGAGGCTCGCCGCCGTGCGCGACAGCGTCTCCGCAGTGGCCTGCGCGCTGCGCAGTGTGCTCTCGAGGCCGGCCTGGGACCTGCCGGCGAGGTTGCCCATGCTTTGCGTCAGCGCGGTAGCCTCCGCGGCCGTGCTGCGCAGGTCGGCGGCGAGCGCGGCTGCATTGCGCGACAGCGCCGGCAACTCGGCAGAGGCTGTGCGCAGGTTGCCCAGCGCCTCGCCCACCGCTGCGAGATTCTCGTCGGCCAGCAGCTTCTCGGTACGGGCCATGACCTCGCCGGCGCGGCCGATGAGGTCCGGCAGCTGCTCGAGGAACGCCTCGATGTCGCCCTTGCGCGACTGGATCACCGGAAAACGCTGGCCCTGCACCAGCGGCCGGGCCGGGTCGGCTTCCGGGTCGAGCTGCAGGTCGATGTACAGCAGGCCGGTGAGCCCGAGCAGGCCGAGCCGCGCGCGCGTCGCGCCCGACAGCGGTGCTTCCGAATCCACCTCGACGAGGATCTTTACGCGGCCAGGATCGCTGCGACTGACGGCCAGGCTGCGCACGCGGCCGATGTCCACGCCGAGGTAGCGCACCGGACTGCCCTGCGACAGGCCGCTCACCGTGCCGTCGAAGTAGATCTCGTAGTTTTCGTAGCTGCGGCGGTCGCCCTGGCCCGAGTACCACCAGACGAAGGCGAAGGCGGCCGCGATCGCCAGCAGCGCGAAGATCGCCACGGCGGCATAGCGCGCGTCACGCTCCATCGCTGTGCTCCCGGCTGGCGCGAGCGGCGCGGCCTCGCTCGCCGTGGAAATAATGGCGGATCCACGGGTGCTCGTTGCCGACGATGCCCTCGAACGTGTCCACGATGACCTTGCCGCCCACCAGCACGGCGACACGGTCGCACGTCCTCGCGAGGGTGTCCAGATCGTGGGTGACCATCACGATGGTGAGGTGCAGCGTGTCGCGCAGGTACAGCACCAGCGCGTCGAACTCCGACGCCGCGATCGGATCGAGGCCGGCCGTCGGCTCGTCGAGGAACAGGATCGACGGGTCGAGTGCCAGCGCACGCGCCAGCGCCACGCGCTTGACCATGCCGCCGGACAGCTGCGCCGGGGTCTTCGCCGCCGTGTCGAGCGGCAATCCCACCATGCGCAGTCGCAACTCGACGAGCCGCGCGAGCGAGCCCTCGTCGAGATCGAGCGCCTCGGCCACCGGCAGCGTGATGTTCTCCGCCACGCTGAGCGAGGTGAACAGCGCGCCCGCCTGGAAAGTGACGCCGTAGCGGCGCTTGAAGTCGCGCAGCTCGCGGTCGTCCATCGTCGTCACCTCGCGGCCCTCGATCGCAACGCTGCCGGAGTCGGGGCGCCGCAGGCCGAGCAGCGTCTTGAGCAGCACGCTCTTGCCGCTGCCCGAGCCGCCGACGATGCCGAAGATCTCGCCGGCGTGGACCTCGAAGCCCACTCCGTCGTGCACCACCTGCGTGCCGAAACGGGTGACGACGTCATGCACGACGATGACCGGGGGCCGGGCGGCCATCAGAAATCGATCTCCAGGAAGAAGATGGCGAACAGCGCGTCGGCGAAGATCACCAGGAAGATCGACTGCACCACCGCCACCGTGGTCAGCCGGCCGAGCTCGCGCGACGAGCCGCGCACCTGCAGCCCGCGCAGCGTGCCGGTCAGCCCGATCAGCAGGCCGAACACCGGCGCCTTGACCAGCCCCGCCCACAGCGTCGTGTCGGCGATCGACGAGTCGAGGCGCATCACGAACTGCGACCATGGCAGGTCGAGCAGGTAGCTGGTGAGCAGCGCACCGCCGGCGAGGCCCATGGCGTTGGCAACAATGGTGAGCAACGGCATGACCAGCACCAATGCCACGATGCGCGGCAGCACCAGCACCTCGTAGGGGTTGAGGCCCATCGACTCGAGCGCGTCCACCTCGTCGTTGAGCTTCATCACGCCGAGCTCCGCGGCATAGGCGCTGCCGGTGCGGCCGGCGACCATGATGGCCGTGAGCAGCACCCCCAGCTCGCGCAGCACGCCGATGGTGACGAGGTCGACGGTGTAGATCTCGGCGCCGAACGGCCTGAGTTGCTGCGCGCCGATGTAGGCCGAGATGATGCTGATCAGCAACGCGATCACCGCCACCACCGGGATCGCCTGCACGCCCGTCTCGTACATGTGGCGCACGATGGACGGCACGCGCAACCGCTTCAGGCTGTGCCACGCCGCCGCGGCGGAGGCGAGCACCATCCCGCCGAACACCAGTTCCTCGTACCAGCTGCGCAAGCGCAGGCGCAGGCTTCGCACCCAGGGCGGCGAGCCGCGTTTCCAGGGTCTCCCGTGGCGGCACGGGCATCGTGCCCGCCTCGCGGGCCGCGAGTTCATCGAGGTAGGCGAGATGCTCCGGCGCGCGGCCGGTCAGCTCGACCTGCGCGCCCGCCGCCCGCAGGTCGGCGACCAGCCCGTGCAGCAGCCAGGACGGGCCGATGTCGAGCCGCCCCCCGACCTCGACCCGCAGCGTGCGAGGCATGGCGGCACGCACCGCCTCGAGTGCCTGCTCGAGGACCTGTGCGTCGGTCATGCGGCAATCGCCGGCGAGGGCGAGCCTCGCCGTGGCAGCGTCGAAGTGCGCGGAAAATGTCACCGCTGCGATGCTAGCATCGGGTCGGGCACGTGGTGAGGGCCAATGGCCGGCGACATTCTCTCGCAGATCCTGATCCTGCTGGCCGGCTCGGTGGCCGTCCTGACCCTCGTGCGCCGGTTCGCGCTGCCACCCATCCTCGGCTACCTCGTCGTCGGTATGGTCCTCGGCCCGCACGCGCTCGGCCTGGTCGCGGATGCCTCGGCGGTGCGGCTGCTGGCCGAGATCGGCATCGTGTTCCTGGTGTTCACGCTCGGCCTCGAGTTCTCGCTCGCCCGCATGGTGGCGATGAAGGCGGAGGTCGTCGGCGTGGGCGGCCTGCAGATGGTGCTCACCACGACGGCGATCGGCCTGGCGGCCTGGGCGCTCGGCGCCGAGCCGGCGGTCGCCATCGTGCTCGGCGGCGCGCTCGCCATGTCGTCGACGGCGATCGTCGTGCGCCAGCTCGGCGAACAGCTCGAGATCAACCGCACCCACTCGCGCGTGGCGGTCGGCGTGCTGCTGTTCCAGGACCTCGCGTTCGCCCCGCTGCTCGCGCTGGCGATTTCGCTCGACGCCGCGGGCGACCAGCTCGGCCCCGCCTGGCTGCTCGGCATGGTCGGCCGCGCGATCGCAGCGCTGCTGCTCGTGCTGATGCTGGGGCGCTGGCTGTTCCGGCCGCTGTTCCGCGAGATCGCCCGCCACCGCAGCACCGAGACCTTCACGCTCACGGTGCTGTTCGTGGCGCTGTCGTCGGCCTGGGCGACGCACGCGCTCGGGTTGTCCATGGCGCTGGGCGGATTCCTCGCCGGCATGCTGCTGTCGGAGACCGAGTTCCGCCACCAGACCGAGGCGGTGATCAAGCCGTTCCAGGACATCCTGCTCGGCCTGTTCTTCGTCTCGGTCGGCATGCTGCTCGACCTGCACCTGCTGCTCGCGCAGCTGCCGCTGGTGCTGCTGCTGCTGGCCGCGCTGCTGGTGGTGAAGACGCTGATCATGCTCGTGATCGTGCGGCAGTTCGTGCCCAACACGCGCAAGGCGCTGCGCGCCGGCCTCGTCGTCTGCATGGGCGGCGAGTTCGGCTTCGCGCTGCTGACGCTGCTGCTGAAAGGCGACCGGGCCGACGACGGCATCGTGCAGGCGCTGCTCACCACGGTCGCGCTCAGCATGCTGCTCGGGCCGCTGCTGGTGCGCTACAACGGCCGCATCGCCGACTTCATCCTGCGCCGGCGCACGGTCGATCCCGACCGAGGTGGCGCTCGAGACGGCCGCCACGCGCGAGCTGGCGCGGCGCGAGCACGTGATCATCTGCGGCTTCGGCCGCGTCGGGCAGAACCTGGCGCGGGTGCTCGAGAAGCGCGGCTTCGAGTACATCGCGCTCGACCTCGACCCGTTCCGCGTGCGCGATGCGCGCCAGGCCGGCGACCCGGTGGTGTACGGCGATGCGTCGCAACAGGAAGTGCTGCGGGCGCTCGGCCTCGAGCACGCCAGCGTGCTGGTGGTATCGTTCGACGGCGCGGACACTGCGCTCAGGATCGTGCGCTCGGTCCGTCGCCTGCGCAGCGACCTGCCGGTGCTGGTGCGGACTGAGGACGACTCGCGCCTCGAGGCGCTGCAGGACGCCGGCGCCACCGAGGTGGTGCCGGAGATCTTCGAGACCAGCCTGGCGCTGGTGTCGCACGTGCTGCTGTTCCTCGATGTCCCGGCCCGCGAGGTGCTCGAGACGACCGAGGACATCCGGCACGACCGCTACGCGCTGCTGCGCAGCGTGTTCCGCCGGCACGATGCCGTCGCGCTGGAGGACGGCGAGCACGCGCTGCACCAGCAGTTGCGCACCGTCGTGCTGCCGCCCGGTGCCGTCGCAGTCGGGCGCTCCATCGGCGAACTCGGCCTGGATCACGGCAAGGTCAGGGTCACCGCGCTGCGCCGCGACGGCATCCTCGGCCGCGACCCGGACCCCGGCACCCAGTTGCGCGAAGGAGACGTGCTGGTGCTGTGGGGCACGTCCGAGGACCTCGAGCGGGGGGAGAATCGGCTGCTGGCAGGCCGGAAGAAGCGGATAGCGGATAGCGGATAGCGGATCGTGCCGGAGATGTTGCTCCAGGCTGCCGCTGCACCTCCTAAACTATCCGCTATCCGCTATCCGCTATCCGCTTCCCGCTACCCCATGACTTCCATCGGTACCCCCTCTCCCCCTCCGGCACGCGCGTGCTGCTGCTCGGTGCCGGGGAACTCGGCAAGGAAGTCGCGATCGAGGCGCAGCGGCTCGGCGTCGAGGTGATCGCGGCGGATCGCTACCCGAACGCGCCCGCCATGCAGGTCGCGCACCGGTCGCACGTTCTGAACATGCTCGACGCCACGGCGCTGCGCGAGCTGGTGCTGCGCGAACGGCCGGCACTGATCGTGCCCGAGATCGAGGCGATCGCCACCCCCGCACTGCTCGAGCTGGAGTCCGAGGGCTTCCGCGTGATTCCCACCGCGCGTGCGGCGCGCCTCACCATGGACCGCGAGGGCATTCGCCGCCTGGCTGCGGAGGAACTCGGGCTCGCGACTTCGCCGTACCGCTTCGCCGATTCGCTCGAGGACTATCGCGCCGCCGTCGCCGCCATCGGCTTCCCGTGCGTGGTCAAGCCCGTGATGAGCTCGTCCGGCAAGGGCCAGAGCGTGCTGCGCTCGACGCAAGACGTCCTGCCCGCCTGGCAGTACGCGCAGGGCGGCGGGCGCGCCGGCGCGGGTCGCGTCATCGTCGAGGGGTTCATCCGCTTCGACTACGAGATCACGTTGCTCACGGTGCGTCACGCCGGCGGCACGAGTTTCTGCGCGCCGATCGGCCACCTGCAGGTCGACGGCGACTACCGCGAGTCGTGGCAACCGCAACCGATGAGCTCGGCTGCGCTGGAGGCGGCCGAGCGCATCGCGCGCACCGTGACCGACAACCTTGGCGGCTCTGGCCTGTTCGGCGTGGAGCTGTTCGTCCGCGGCGACGACGTCTGGTTCAGCGAGGTCTCGCCACGGCCGCACGACACCGGCCTCGTGACGCTGGTGTCGCAGGACCTGTCGCAGTTCGCGTTGCACGCCCGCGCGATCCTCGGGCTGCCGGTGCCGGTGATCCGCCAGGCCGGGCCGTCCGCCTCCTGCGCGGTGTTGCTCGAGGGCGAGTCGCGCGACGTCGTGTTCCACGCGGTCGAGCAGGCACTGGCCGAGCCCGATACGCAGCTGCGCCTGTTCGGCAAGCCCGAGGTGCACGGCAAGCGGCGCATGGGCGTCACGCTGGCGCGCGGCGACAGTCTCGAGCAGGCGCGCGACAAGGCACGCCGCGCCGCGGCGGCCATCGTCGGGGGCGCCGAACTCCGCTGACAGTCGAGGCCGCGGCTCGGGGCCGGGCCTGAAATACAGGTAACCTATTGAATATATGGATTTTTTAAATAACAAATAAACAATCATCTATTTATTGACATGGTGTCAGACGCGGGTCGACAATCCGCGCCATGTCGCACATCACCGAGCGCAGGCAGGAAGAGCGGGATCGGCGGCGCGCCGAGATCGTCGACGCGGCGGAGGCGCTGTACGCCGAGTCCGGCTGGGACGCCATCACCATGGACCAGGTGGCGCGGCGCGCCCGGTTGAGCCGGGCGCTGGTCTACGTCTATTTCCGCGACAAGGCCGACCTCCACCTGGCGCTCGTCGAGCGGGCGCTCGACATGCTGCGCCAGCGCTTTGCCGCCGCCGTGGTCGGCAGGCCGCGGGGCATCGACGAAGTCGAGGCGATCGGCCAGGCGTACCTGGGGTTCGCGCGCGAATTGCCCCATTACTTCGACGCGTGCGCGCGCTTCGAGGCACGCACCAGCAGCGACGGCGTGCAGCCAGGCGAGGCCGCCTGCATGGCCGCCGGGCACCGCGTGCACGAGACGTTCGTCGCCTCGCTCGACCGCGGCGTCGCCGACGGCTCGATCCGTGCCGACATCGGCAACCCCTACGTCACCTCGCTGACGCTGTGGGCGTTCTCGCACGGCATCATCCAGATCGCCGCGACCAAGGCGGGCCAGTTCGAGGTCGAGGGCATCCCGGTGCAGCAGTTCGTCGATCATGCCATCGCCATGGCGCTGCGCACCTTGCGGCCCTGAGCAGGCGGCGGTCATGCGATCCACCCCTGCCAGCAGGTCCGAAGGATGCCGCAAATGGCGTGCGGTGCTCGCGGTGGCGGGCGTCCTCGCGTGGCCGGTCGCGGCGCCTGCCCAGGTGGCAACCGCGCCGCCAGCGCAGGACCTCGGCACGGTCGAGGCCGGGCTGCGCGAAGTGCTCGACGACGCCCTCGCCGCCAACCTCGAGCTCGAGGCCGGCGCGGCCGCCATCCGGCAGCGCCTGGCCGGACTCGACCAGGCCCGCGCCCGCTACCTGCCGGCGCTCGACCTCGCGGCCCGCTACAGCGTCGCGGACGGCGGCCGTACCATCGAGTTCCCGGTCGGCGACCTGCTGAATCCGGTGTACGCCACGCTCGACGAGCTGCTGGTCGCGTCGGGCCAGCCGCCGCGCTTTCCGCGCATCGACAACCAGAGCATCACCTTCCTGCGCGGCAACGAGCAGGAGACCAAGCTGGTCGTGGAGCAGCCGCTGTACGAGCCGCGCCTGCGCCCGTCGGTCGACGCGAACCGCGCCGAGGTGGACCGCGCCAGCGCCAACCTCGACGCCCTGCGCGCACGCGTGATCCGCGACACGCAGCAGGCCTACTTCCTGTGGATCGCGGGGCAGCAGGCGGTGCTGGTGCTCGACGCCACCCGCGAGCTGGCGCAGGCCAACCTCGACGCCAACGCGAGCCTGTACCGCAACGGCAAGATCACCCGCGACTTCGTGCTGCGCGCCGAGGCCGACCTGCTCGAGGTCGAGCAGCAGCGCATCGCCGCGGCGAGCCGGGTGCGCATCGCGCAGGGCTACGTGAACCTGCTGCGCAACGCCCCGCTCGCGGCACGGTTGCCGGACGCGGAGATCGATGCGTCTGCCGTGGAGCGATCCCGCGAACGGCTGCTGCGCCGCCTCGCCGGGCGAGAGCTCGATCCGGCGCTGCTGCAGCAGCTCGCCACCGGCCGCCGCGCCGAGCTGCGCAGCCTCGACGCCGCCATCGCCGGCGGACAGGCGCGCCAGGACCTCGCCCGCGCCGCGTTCCGGCCGCGCCTGCTGCTCGGCGCCGAGACCGGCATCCAGGGCGACGACTACGGCTTCAGCGAGGACGAGCGGTACGCGCTCGCCTCGGTGATCCTGCGCTGGAACGTGTTCCGCGGCGGCGCAGATCGCGCGGCACTTGCCGAGGCGCGCGCCTTCACCGACGAGCTGCGCGCCACGCGCGACCTCGCCGCGCAACGAGTGCGCCTCGAGGTGCAGCAGGCGGTCGAGGATCTCGGGGTCGCGGACGCCTCGCTCGACACGGCGCTGAAGCGCGCCGAAGCGGCCGACGGTGCGCTGCGCATCACCACCCGCAAGCGCGACCTCGGGCAGGTCAACCAGGCGGAGTTCGTCGACGCGCGCCGCACCATGACCGACGCCCGCCTCAACCTCAACCGCGTGCGCGCCGAATACCTGTCGCGCATCGCCGAGCTGGAATACGCGGTCGGCGACCCGCGCGCCGCGGACAAGGAGTTGCCTCGATGAGACGGTCATCCCTGGTCCCGGGCCTTGCCGCCGCCGTGCTGCTCGCCGCCTGTGGCGAAGCGCCCGCACCCGCCGAGATTGCACCCAGGCCACGGCGGCACCGGTGCGCACCGCGCCGGCGGAAAGCGTCGCGCTCGACGACGAGGTGCGCGCGGTCGGGCTGCTGGTGCCGCGCGACGAGCTGCGGCTGTCGTTCAAGGTCGGCGGCGTCGTCGAGCGCGTGGACGTGGACGTCGGCGACCTTGTGCAGGCCGGCCAGGTACTGGCCGTGCTGCGCAGCACCGAGGTTGATACCGCGGTGGCGCAGGCCGCCGAAGGCGTGGCCAAGGCCCGCCGCGACCTCGAGCGCGCCCGGCAGCTGCTGGCTGACGAGGTCGCCACGCGGGAGCAGGTCGAGGACCTCACCACGGCCTACAACGTCGCGCGCTCCGGCCTGCAATCGGCTGAGTTCAACGCGCGCTTCGCCCGCATCGAGGCGCCCGCCGACGGCGTCGTGCTGCAGCGCCTGGCGCGCGCCAGCGAACTGGTGCAGGGAGGTCAGCCGGTGCTGGTGCTCGGCGCGACCGGCCGGGGCTGGATCGTGCGCACCGCGCTCGCCGACCGCGACGCCGTGCGCGTCGACATCGGGGACGGCGCGACGCTCGCATTCGATGCATTCCCCGGCCGCGAGTTCGAAGGCCGCGTGACCCGCGTCGGCTCGAGCGCCGACCCGTTCACCGGCACGTTCGACGTCGAGATCGACGTAGTGCCGGGTGACGCGCGTTTCGCGCGCGGCCTGGTCGCCAAGGTGAGGATCGCACTGCAGGGACCGGGCGATTCGACGGCCAGCACCGTCGTCCCGGTCACGGCCCTGGTCGAGGCGAACGGATCGGCCGGCACGATCTACGTGGTCGAAGCCGGCAGCGACGTCGCGCGGCGCCGGCAGGTCACGCTCGGATCGATCGTCGGCGAGCGCGTCGTGGTCGTCGCGGGCCTGGCGCCCGGCGAGCAGGTGATCACCGACGGGGCCGCCTGGCTCAGCGACGGTCGCGCCGTGCGCGTGGTCGTGGACCCGGGCTGAGCACACCCGATGCGCATCTGGAAGTTCAGCGTCGAGCGCTGGCAGTTCACGCTGGTGCTGTTCGGCCTGCTGATCGCCGTGGGCCTCAACTCGCTGGTGAACATCCCGCGCTCCGAGGACCCCGAGTTCCACGTGCCGATCCCGACCGTGGTCGCGGTCTACCCGGGCGCCGACCCGCAGGACATCGAGCGGCTGGTGGTGGACCCGATCGAGGACGCCATCAACGAGCTCGACGACATCAAGCGCATCGACAGCCGCTCGATGGACGGCGTGGGCGTGGTACAGGTCGAGTTCCAGTGGCACACCGACGCGGACGACGTCTACAACGACGTGGTGCGCGAGATCAATCGCATCCGCAGCCAGTTGCCGCCGGACCTCGCCGCACTCGAGGTGCGCAAGGCCGGCTCCGGGCCTGGTCAACATCGCGCAGCTGGCGCTGGTCAGCGGGACGCGAGCTACCGGGAGCTGAAGAACCTCGCCGAGGACCTGCGCGACACGATCGAGACGGTGCCCGGCGTGCGGCGCAGCGAGTCCTGGGCATTCCCGCAGCCCGAGGTGCGCGTCGCGGTGGATCTCGAGCGCATGGGCCGGTCCGGCGTCACGCTCGGGCAGATCGAGATGGCGTTGCGTGGCGAGAACGCCTCGATCCCCGGCGGCTCGGTGGACGTCGGACTGCGCAAGTACAACCTCAAGACCTCGGGCAGCTATGACTCGCTCGAGGAGATCGCGCGCACCGTCGTCGCGAGCCGCGACGGCCGCATCGTCGAGCTGCGCGACGTGGCCACGGTGAGCTGGGACACGGCGGAGGAGCGCTACACCGGGCGCTTCAAGGGCGAGCGCGCCGTGTTCGTCACGGCCAATGCGAAGGACCGCGTCGACGTGTTCGCAGTGCGCGACGGCATTTACCAGCGCCTCGACCGCTTCGAGGCCAGCCTGCCCGGGAACGTGCGGCTCGAGCGCGGCTTCGACCAGACGCGCAACGTCCAGCACCGGCTGACGCGCCTCGGCATCGACTTCGCGATCGCCATCGGCCTGGTGCTGCTGACGCTGCTGCCGCTCGGCTGGCGCGCGTCGCTGGTGGTGATGATCTCGATCCCGCTGTCGCTCGCGATCGGCCTGTCGGCGCTGTACTTCACCGGCTTTTCGCTCAACCAGCTGTCGATCGCGGGTTTCGTGCTGGCGCTCGGGCTGCTGGTGGACGACTCGATCGTCGTCGTGGAGAACATCGCCCGCTACCTGCGCGCCGGCTACTCGCGCGTCGAAGCGGCGATCGCCGCCACCGACCAGATCGCGCTCGCCGTGCTCGGCTGCACGGTGACGCTGCTGTTCGCGTTCCTGCCGCTGCTGTTCCTGCCCGAGGGCGCCGGCCTGTTCATCCGCTCGCTGCCGGCGGCGGTGCTGTACACCGTGCTCGCCTCGCTGGTGGTGGCGTACACGGTGATTCCGTTCCTGGCGAGCCGCGTGCTCAAGGCCGGGGGCGAGGCCGACGAGGGCGGGCGCGCCTTCAAGCTGGTCACCGGGGCGATCCGCCGCTGGTACGTGCCGACACTGCAGCGCGCGCTCGCGAAGCCGGTGCGCACGATGGTGGTGGCAACGGGATTGGTGCTCGGGTCGTTCGCGCTCGTGCCGCTGATCGGCTTCAGCCTGTTTCCTGCAGCCGACATCCCGCAGTTCCGCATCACGGTCGAGACGCCGGACGGTGCGAGCCTCGCCGACACGGACCGTGCGCTGCGCTTCGTCGAGGAGGAACTCGGGCGCCACCCCGAGGTGAAGCACTGGTTCGCCAACCTGGGCCGCGGCAATCCGCGCGTCTACTACAACATCTATCCGGAGGAGACCAACGCCAACGTCGCCGAGGTGTTCGCCGAGCTCCACGACTTCGACCCGCAGCGCAGCCCGCTGCTGTACGAGGAGCTGCGTGCCGCGTTCGCGGAGTATCCGGGCGCGCGCATCATGGTCGAGTCATACATCAATGGCCCGCCGATCAACGCGCCGATCGAGGTTGCGATCTCGGGACCGGACCTCGACGAGCTGCGCTCGCTGGCGGCACGGGCGGAACAGATCATCGAGGCGACGCCCGGCACCCGCGACGTCGACAACCCGGTGCAACGGCTGCGCACCGACCTCGACCTGCGCGTCGATCCGCAGAAGGCGGCGCTGCTCGGCGTCGCGCCCGTGGACATCGACCGCACGGTACGTGCCGCCGTGGCGGGAACGAGCGCCGGCAAGTTCCGCGAGGGCGACGGCGACGAATACGACATCACCGTACGCCTGCCGATGCAGGGCCGGCCGACGCTCGAGATGCTGGACCGTATCGAGGTCGCGTCACTCACCGGGCGGCCGGTGCCGTTGCGACAGCTGGCTGCGCCGGAATTCTCGGCCGCCACGAGCCTGATCCGCCGCCACGACCGCGAGCGCGAAGTGCTGCTTACCGCCTCTCCGGAGGCGGGCTTCAACACCGGCAAGGTGACGCGTGACGTGTTCAAGGGGCTCGAGGCGCTGGACTTGCCGGCGGGCTACGCGCTGCGCGCGGGCGGCGAGGTCGAGGCGCGGCAGGAGAGCTTCGGCGGCATCGGCACCGCCGTGCTGGTCGCCGTGTTCGGCATCCTCGCGGTGCTGGTGCTCGAGTTCGGCAGCTTCCGCTCGATGCTGATCGTCGCCGGCGTGATTCCGCTCGGCGTGGCCGGCGGCCTCGTCGCGCTGCTGGTCACCGGCTACACGCTGTCGTTCACCGCGACCATCGGCCTGGTGGCGCTGATCGGCATCCAGATCAAGAACTCGATCCTGCTCGTCGATTTCAGCAACCAGCTGCGCGAGCAGGGCGTGCCGCTCGCCGAGGCCGTGGCGCGCGCCGGCGAGATCCGCTTCCTGCCGATCCTGCTCACGTCCGCCACTGCGATCGGCGGCCTGCTGCCGCTCGCGGTGCAGGGCTCGGGACTCTATTCGCCGCTGGCGGTCGTGATCATCGGTGGGTTGATTTCGTCGACGCTGCTCGGCGGCATCGTCACGCCGGTGATGTACCGGCTGCTGCCGCCGAAGATCGAGCCGAAGGCGCCGGAACAGGCGGACGCTTCGCTCGCGTGAGGAGAGGGGGTAATGATCAGGGGGTAGGGGTAGTGTCGGAGGACGGTAGCAACGTCAGCAGCCGCTGCCATCCTCACTACCCCCTACCCCCTAGTCATTACCCCCTTTCTTCAGCAGCGCGGCCGCATCCAGTCCCAGCCGCTCAATCGTAGCCCGCACGCGCGGCCACTCCTGCTCCAGGAATCGCTGCCGCTCGTCGGTGAGCAACTGCGCGCGCGCGCCGAGCGTGACGAACATGCCTCGGCCGCGGCGCTTCTCGACGAGACCCTCGTCGACCAGCTGCTGGTAGCCCTTGAGCACGGTGAGCGGATTGAGCGTGAATTCGGCGGCGACGTTGCGCACGGAAGGCAACGCGTCGCCGTCGGCGAGCGTGCCCTCGAGGATCATCTCCACCACCTTGTCACGAAGCTGGCGGTAGATCGGCTGATTGTCGTTCCAGTGTGAGTCCATGCGGGCCCGGCGAGGTGCTGTGCTGCTCCACTACTCTAGCAGAGCACCCGGCTGCATCGGGCCGTCAGTCGACGACGGACAGCACACAGGACGCGGTCTGCATCGAGGACCGATGGCGTGGTGGCCTGTTGCGCCACCGGCCTCGATGCGACCGACATTCCGGCGTAGATCCACACTGCTGCGGCCAGCAGAACCGCGACCACCCTGCTACCTGCGCGCATCGTCCTGCTCCCCGGTCGACCTTGTCACTGACTGTATGGTGTATTAGTTAACTACAACACCAGCACGAACGCAAGGGCCTGATGCGGCGCGACCCTCGGCAGATCCCTACAGGGCGCCCTGAGGTCCGCTGCTACCATCGGCCGACCGCCGGCGCCGGCCCCTTGCAACCGGGTTCGCTGCCTGTCGCGGCCAGAACAGAACAGCAGCGGAGAGATTCCATGAAGACCCCTGTCAACGTCGCGATCACCGGTGCCGCGGGCCAGATCGGCTACGCCCTCGCCTTCCGGGTGGCCTCGGGCCAGATGCTCGGCGCCGACCAGCCCGTCAACCTGCACCTGCTCGAGATCACGCCGGCGCTGGGCGCCCTGCAGGGCGTGGTCATGGAACTCAACGACTGCGCCTTCCCGACGCTCAACAAGATCGTCGCTTCCGACGACGCCAGGGTCGCGTTCAAGGACTGCCACGTCGCGCTGCTGGTCGGCGCGCGGCCGCGCGGACCCGGCATGGAGCGCAAGGACCTGCTGCTCGCCAACGCGCAGATCTTCTCGGCGCAGGGCAAGGCGCTCGACGCGGTGGCAGACCGCAACGTGCGCGTGCTGGTCGTCGGCAATCCGGCCAACACCAATTCGCTGATCGCGATGAAGAACGCGCCGAGCCTGAATCCCCGCAACTTCACCGCGATGGTGCGCCTCGACCACAACCGCGCGTTGTCGCAGCTCGCGGAGAAGACGGGCACGCACACCACCGACCTGCGCAAGCTGATCATCTGGGGCAACCACTCGGCCACGCAGTACCCCGACCTGCACCACGCCACGGTGAGCGGCCGCCCGGCGCTGTCGCTGGTGGACGACGCCTGGTACAAGGAGCAGTTCATCCCGATCGTGCAGCAGCGCGGCGCGGCCATCATCAAGGCGCGCGGCGCATCGTCGGCGGCCTCGGCGGCCTCGGCGGCGATCGACCACATCCACACCTGGGTGCACGGCACGCCGGAGGGCGACTGGGTCAGCATGGCGGTGCCGTCAGATGGAAGTTACGGCATCCCCGCAGGCGTGATCTACGGCTACCCGGTCACGTGCAAGGGCGGCGACTACCAGATCGTGCAGGGGCTCGCGGTGAACGACTACAGCCGCGGCAAGATGGACGCCACGCACAAGGAACTGCTCGAGGAACGCGACGGCGTGAAGGACCTGCTGTAGCAGCATTCCCGGCGGTTCAAGCGACTGCGGACGGCGGCCCTCGGGCCGCCGTCTTCGTTTGGCGGCAGGAATCGCTGTTGACTATAGTAGAATGATCATTCATTCTTTTCTGAGCCCCTTCCCTTCCCAGTGCGGGCCCCACGCCTGCGCAACACCCGTCGAGGCCCCATGTCATTGCTTGATCCCGCAAGTCGCCGAGCGGTCCTCGGCCTGTTGGCAACGGCGAGCCTCGTCGCAGCCTGCGGCGGCGATCAGGTGCCGCCGCAGGGTCCCGGCGCCGTCCCGGTCAGCGTGGTGACGCTCGCGCCGCAGACCGTCACGCTGACCCGGGAGCTGCCGGGCCGCACCCACGCGTTTCTGGTCGCCGAAGTACGTCCGCAGGTCGACGGCATCGTCAAGCAGCGTCTCTACACGGAGGGCGCCACGGTCCGGGCCGGCCAGCCGCTGTACCAGCTCGATGATGCGACCTATCGGGCGGAGTACGCGAGCGCCAAGGCGGCACTCGCGCGCGCGGAGGCGACGCTGAACACGGCGCGGCTCACTGCACGCCGGTCTGCGGACCTCGTCGCGATCAATGCGGTGAGCAAGCAGGAAGACGAAAGTGCCAACGCTGCGCTGAAGCAGGCCGAGGCCGACGTCGCGGCTGCGGAGGCGGCATTGCAGCGGGCTGGCGTGATCCTCGGCTACGCGCGCATCACCTCGCCCATCACCGGGCGCATCGGCAAGTCGTCGGTCACTCAGGGCGCACTCGTGACCGCGAACCAGGCCGCTCCGCTCGCCACGGTCCAGCAGCTCGATCCGGTCTACGTCGACCTCGCGCAGTCGAGCGCGGAGTTCCTGGAACTGCGCAAGGGCATCTCGGCCGGCCGCATCGAGGGCGCGAGCGACCTGCCGGTGAAGATCGTGCTCGAGGACGGCACGCAGCACGCCGAGGACGGCAAGCTCGCATTCTCCGACGTCACGGTGGATCCGGGCACCGGCAGCGTCGCGCTGCGCGTCGTGGTGCCGAACCCGCAGAACGTGCTGCTGCCCGGCATGTACGTCCGTGCGCTGGTCGGCAGCGGCGTGCGCGAGAACGCACTGCTCGTGCCGCAGCAGGGCATCGCCCGGGATCCCAAGGGCAACACCACGGCGATGGTGGTGGCCCAGGACGGCACCGCCGAGCTGCGCCCGGTCAGGGTGAGCTGGGCGATCGACGACAAGTGGCTGGTCGAGGACGGTCTCGCGGCCGGCGACAAGGTGATCGTGGAAGGCCTGCAGAAGATCCAGCCGGGTGCGCCCGTCGACGCCACCGAGGCCGGCGCCGCGCCGCCCGACACAAAACCCGCGGCCGCCCCGGCACCGATCCCGTAAGCCGGCACGCGCATGGCACGCTTTTTCATCGATCGGCCGATCTTCGCCTGGGTCATCGCGATCATCATCATGCTCGCGGGCGGACTCGCGATCACGCAACTGCCGATCTCGATGTACCCGGACATCGCGCCACCCTCGGTGACGATCAACGCGAACTATCCCGGCGCCTCGGCGCAGGTCGTCGAGGACTCGGTGACGCAGATCATCGAGCAGAACATGAAGGGCCTCGACGGCCTGATCTACATCTCGGCGACCAGCGAGGCCTCCGGCAGCGCCTCGATCACGCTGACGTTCGAGTCCGGCACCGACCCCGACATCGCGCAGGTGCAGGTACAGAACAAGCTGCAGCTCGCGATGCCGCTGCTGCCGCAGGAGGTCCAGCGGCAGGGCGTCAACGTCAGCAAGTCCCAGCAGCGGCTTCCTGATGGTGATCGCCTTCGTCTCCGAAGACGGCAGCATGAACCGGGACGACATCTCGGATTACGTCAGCGCCAACCTGGTCGACCCGCTGGCCCGCGTCCCGGGCGTGGGCAGCGTGCAGGTGTTCGGTGCCCCGTATGCGATGCGGATCTGGCTCGACCCGCACAAGCTCGACACCTACGGCCTCGCCATCAACGACCTCGTCGCCGCGGTGCAGGCACAGAATGCGCAGGTGACGATCGGGCAGCTCGGCGGCGCGCCGGCCGTCGCGGGCCAGCAGCTGAATGCCACGATCAGCGCCCAGGAGCGGCTGCAGACGCCGCAGCAGTTCCGGGACATCGTCGTGCGCAGCAACCCCGACGGGTCGATCCTCAGGCTCGGCGACGTCGCCCGGGTCGAGCTCGGCGCGCAGACCTACGAGTTCGTCAGCCGCTTCAACGGGCAGCCGGCGAGCGGCATGGCCATCTCGCTCGCCACTGGCGCCAATGCGCTGCAGACGTCGGTCGCGGTCCAGGAAGCGCTCGACGAGCTGCGGCCGTTCTTCCCGGCCGGGATGAACGCCATCGTGCCGTTCGACACCACGCCATTCGTCCGGGTGTCGATCCAGGGCGTCGTGACGACGCTGGTCGAGGCGGTCGTGCTCGTGTTCCTGGTGATGTACCTGTTCCTGCAGAACTTCCGCGCGACATTGATCCCGACGATCGCGGTGCCGATCGTGCTGCTCGGCACGTTCGGCGTGCTCGCGGTGCTCGGCTACTCGGTCAACATGCTGACCATGTTCGCGATGGTGCTGGCCATCGGGCTGCTGGTGGACGACGCGATCGTCGTCGTCGAGAACGTCGAGCGGCTGATGCGCGAGGAAGGCCTGTCGCCGGTCGAGGCCACGCGCAAGTCGATGGACCAGATCACCGGCGCACTGGTCGGCATCGGGCTGGTGCTCTCGGCGGTGTTCGTGCCGATGGCGTTCCTCGGCGGCTCGATCGGCGTCATCTACCGGCAGTTCTCGGCCACGATCGTGTCGGCGATGGCCCTGTCGGTGCTGGTCGCGATCGTGCTGACCCCGGCCCTGTGCGCGACGATGCTGAAGCCGCTGCAGCAAGGGCGAGCACCACGCCGAGCGGGGCTTCTTCGGCTGGTTCAATCGCACGTTCGAGAAGGGCAGCTCCGCGTACCGGTCCGGCGTACGGGGCATCCTGGCGCGCAGCGGCCGCTTCATGGCGATCTTCGCCGCGCTGGTCGTGGTCATGGCCGTGTTGTTCACGCGCCTGCCGAGTTCGTTCCTGCCGGCAGAGGACCAGGGATACCTGCTGAGCCAGGTGATCGCGCCGGTGGGCGCGACGCAGGAACGCACGATGCAGTCGATCGAGAAGCTCGAGCGTCACTTCCTCGAGAACGAGCAGGACGCCGTGAAGGCGGTCTTCAGCGTGCAGGGCTTCAGCTTCGGCGGCAGCGGCCAGAACAGCGGCCTCGCCTTCGTCAACCTCAAGGACTGGAGCGAGCGCGAGTCCCCCGAGCTGCACGCGAATGCGGTCGCAGGCCGTGCGATGGGCGCGCTCGGCCAGATCAAGGACGCGTTCGCGTTCGCGTTCGCGCCACCGGCGATGCCCGAGCTCGGCATCGCGACCGGGTTCGCGTTCTACCTGAAAGACAACGCGGGACTCGGCCACGATGCACTGGTGGCCGCCCGCAACCAGTTCCTCGGCGCGGCGGCCCAGAGCAAGCTGCTGGCAAACGTCCGGCCGAACGGGCAGGAGGACACGCCGCAGTTCCGCATCGAGGTCGACAAGGAGAAGGCGGCCGCGCTCGGGCTGTCGATCGCCGACATCAACGACACGCTCTCGGCGGCGTGGGGCGGCCGCTACATCGACGACTTCGTGGATCGCGGCCGCGTCAAGCGCGTCTACGTCCAGGCGGATGCGCCGTTCCGGATGACGCCGGAGGACCTCAAGGTCTGGTCGGTGCGCAACGACGCCGGGCAGATGGTGCCGTTTCCGGCCTTCGCGACGTCGCGCTGGGACTACGGTTCGCCGCGCCTCGAGCGCTTCAACGGCATGCCGGCCATGGAGATCAACGGCGAAGGCGCGCCCGGCGTCAGCACCGGCGCCGCCATGGACGAGGTCGAGCGGCTGGTCGGCGAACTGCCGGCGGGCTTCGGCATCGATTGGACCGGAGTCTCGTACCAGGAGCGCGAGGCGGGCACGCAGACGCCGCTGCTCTATTCGCTGTCGCTGCTGATCGTGTTCCTGTGCCTCGCGGCGCTGTACGAGAGCTGGAGCATCCCGACTGCGGTATTGCTGGTCGCGCCGATCGGCATCCTCGGCGCAACGCTGGCCAATACGCTGTTCGGCCTCGACCGCGACGTCTACTTCCAGGTGGCCATGCTCACCACGGTAGGCCTGACCAGCAAGAATGCGATCCTGATCATCGAGTTCGCGAAGTCCAACTTCGAGAGCGGCATGGACCTGATCGACGCCACGATGCAGGCGGTTCGCGTCCGGTTGCGCCCGATCCTGATGACCTCGCTCGCGTTCGGCTTCGGCGTGCTGCCACTCGCGATCGCCAGTGGCGCCGGCTCCGGCGCCCAGCGTGCGATCGGCACTGGCGTGCTCGGCGGGATGATCGCGGGCGTCGCGATCGGCATCTTCTTCATCCCGCTGTTCTTCGTAGTCGTCGAGCGCCTGCTCGTCCGAGGCAAGGCTCATGGCTAAGCCCGGCTTGAAGTCCCTGCTGCTCGCGGCGACCGTGCTTGCGAGCGGTTGTGCGGTGCTGGAGCCGTCGCTGCCGGCGGCCGAGCCGTCGATCCCCGCCGAGTGGCCGCTGCCACCCACCACGGCCGAGACACCCACGGCTACGGCGACGGCCGACATCGGCTGGCGGGATTTCTTCACGGACCCGAAGCTCGAGGCGGTGATCGAGCGCGCGCTGGCGAACAACCGCGACCTGCGCGTGGCCGTGCTCAACATCGAAAAGGCACGCGCGCAGTACGGCATCCAGCGCGCCGACCGGCTGCCCTCGCTCGGCGCGAACGCAGCGCTGGCGCGCACCGGCGGCAGCGACCGGCCGGTGACCGAAATCTACACCGCCGACCTGGCCGTCACCGAGTTCGAGCTCGACCTGTTCGGCCGCGTGCGCAACCTGAGCGAATCTGCGCTGCAGCGCTACTTCGCCCAGGAAGAAACGCGGCGCAGTGCGCAGCTCGCATTGATCGCCGAAGTCGCCAGCACCTACCTGACCCTGGCCGCGAACCAGGAACAGGTGCGGATCGCGCAGGAAACGCTGCGGACGCGCGAGGAGTACTACGCGTTGACGGCGAAGCGCTACGAGCTCGGCGCCGAGTCTGCGCTCGAGCTCAGCCTCGCGCGCACCCAGGTCGAGACCGCGCGCGCCGAGACCGCGCGCTATGCCGGACTGGTCGCGCAGGACAGGAACGCGCTCAACCTGCTGGTCGGCGCGCCTCTGGAACCCGAACTGCTGCCGGAGGCCTTCGACGAGTCGGTCACCGGTCTTGGCCCGCTGCCGGCGGGCCTGCCCTCCGAGGTGCTGCTGCGCCGCCCGGACGTGCTGGCCGCCGAGCATCAGCTGCTGGCTGCAAACGCCAACATCGGCGCTGCGCGCGCGGCCTTTTTTCCGAAGATCACGTTGACGGGCGCCGTCGGCACGACGAGCGACGAGTTGTCCGGCCTGTTCGATTCCGGCACCGGGATCTGGAGCTTCCTGCCGAAGGTCGAGGTGCCGATCTTCGAGGGCGGCCGCCTGCGGTCGAATCTCGGCGTGGCCACCGCCGATCGCGACATCGCGCTCGCGCAATACGAGAAGGCCATCCAGGCCGGCTTCCGCGAGGTTGCCGACGCACTCGAGCTGACCGGCACGCTCGCCGAGCAGCGGGCGGCCCGGCAAGCCGCCGTCGACGCCGCGGTCGAAGGCGATCGCCTTTCGCGCGCACGCTACCGCGCCGGCCGCGACAACTACCTGGTGCTGCTCGAGGCGCAGCGGGCGCTGTACCTGGCGCAGCAGAGCCTGGTCGCTACGCAGCTCGCCGAGCAGGCAAACCGCGTGACGCTCTACAAGGTGCTCGGCGGCGGCTGGCAGCAGGGCGGCCCATGAACGGCGCCGCGACCCGTCCAGCGAAGGACACCCCGCGCGCCGGAGCGCAGCGCGAGCGGATCCTGTGCGCGGCGCAGCGGTGCTTCATCGACAGCGGCTTTCACGCCGCCAGCATGGCGAGCATCGCCGACACCGCGCAGATGAGCGCCGGGTTGATGTACCGCTATTTCGAGAACAAGAGCGCCATCGTGCTCGCGATCATCGAGCGCCAGCTGCAGGAGGGCCGTACCCAGATCGCGCAGTTGCGTTCGTCGAGCGAACTCGCCGCCGCGCTGCTGGACGTATTCACGCGCTGGCAGGCTCGCGACCCGGGCGTGGTGAACGCGGCACTGTTCCTCGAGATGAGTGCCGAAGCCTCGCGCGATCCGCAGATCGCCGCAGCACTGCGCCGGTCGGACGCGTTGATACTGTCTGACCTGGCCGCCTGGATGAACCGCGACAGGGATCGACGGCGGCCTCGGGCTGCCGCCCGAAACCGTCGCGACCCGCGCGTTCCTGCTGGAGTGCTTCATCCGCGGCCTCGCCGTCACCGCGGTCCGCCAGCCCGACATGGATACCCGGACGATAAAGGACTCGATCGACGACGTCGTTGATCGGCTGTTGTCGCCCTGAGCGGCTGAGGGCGCCCTGCTTTTGCTACCCTTGCGCGCGTGCCGCAGCTCCCCGACAGCCAGAGCGTCCTCTACGAGGTCAACCTCGAGGCCGACGTCGACATCGTCGCGCCGTTCGACACGTGGCTGCGCGATCACATCGCCGACATGCTGCAGTTCGACGGGTTCCGCTCCGCCGAGATCCTCGACGATCCGTCCGCTCCCGCCGGGCGCATCCGGCGTATCGTGCAGTACCGGCTGCGGGACCGGGCCGCGCTCGACGACTACCTCGCCAACCATGCCCCCGCGATGCGCGCGCAAGGTGCGGCCCGGTTCGGCGACCGCTACACGGCGCAGCGCCGCGTGCTGCCGCACCGCGAGGAGCTGGTGCGCGGCGCGGTGTCGACCGACAACTGCCTCAACTGCGGCGAGGTACTGACCGGCCAGCACTGCTCGCACTGCGGCCAGCACGCGACCGTGCGCGTGCTGTCGTTGTGGGCCCTGCTCAAGGATGTGCTCGGTGACCTGCTCAACGCCGACTCGCGCGTGTGGCGCACGATCTGGCCGTTGGCGTTTCGTCCGGGCCTGCTGACGCAGGAGTTCCTGCGCGGCCGCCGCGCGAACTACACACCGCCGTTCCGCATGTACCTGGTGCTGAGCGTGGTGTTCTTCGTGATCGCGTCGTTCGACGACCCGGGCGGTGCGGTCGGCGTGAAGGTCGACGGTGACAGCGCAAACATCCAGCTCGGGCCCCGTGATGGCCCGCCGACAGTGCCGCCTGCAGCGGAATCGCAAGCGCCGGTAGCGACAGTGACAACTGCTGCACGAGCACCGCAGCCGCCGCTCGACGCCGAGACCCAGCGGCTGGTGGACGAGGTGGTGAAGCGCGTGCCGGCCGAGGCGCGTGGCGACCTGCGCCGTGAGCTCCAGACCACGCTGGCGCGGCCACGCCGGAGGAGCGCGCCGCGGCGTTGCAGCTGGCGGCCGATCCGTGCGGCAATGAGACCCTGAAGTTCGACGCTGGGCGGGCCCATCCAGCAGTTCGAGCCGAAGCTGCGCGACGCCTGCCGCAAGATCGTCGCCGACCAGCAGAGTTTCGGCCGCGCGCTGTGGGACAACGTGCCGAAGATGATGTTCATCTTCCTGCCGCTGATCGCCGCGGCGCTGGCCGTGCTCTACCTGGGCTCCGGTCGCTACTACGTGGAGCACCTGCTGTTCGTGGTGCACTTCCACGCGTTCTTCTTCCTGGGCGGCATCGCGGTGCTGCTGCTGCAACAGCTGTCGCGCCTCTCCGCCGGCCCATTCGCCAAGGGGTTCGCCGCGGCCGAGGGATTGCTCGGTGCGGCGTTGGCCATCTACGTGCCGTGGTACCTGTTCCGGGCCATGCGCCGCGTCTACGAGCAGGGCTGGTGGAAGACCGTGCCCCGGTTCGCCCTGCTCGGACTCGCCTACCTGCTGAGCCTGGTGTTCACCGCGCTTGGCCTGCTGGCCTACACGGCACTCACGCTGTAGCGCCCGGCACCGGCCTGCAGCCGGCGCGCGCCAGGTTCGCGTTGGCGAACTCCCAGTTGAGCAGCTTGTCGATCACCGCCGACACGAAGTCGGCACGCCGGTTCTGGTAGTCGAGGTAGTAGGCGTGCTCCCAGACGTCGATCGTGACGAGCGGCGTCAGCCCCGACGTCAGCGGCGTCTCGGCGTTCGGCGTCTTGACGACCTTGAGCGTGCCCTTGTCGGCCACCAGCCACGCCCAGCCGCTGCCGAACTGCGTCATCGCGGCGTTGGCGAACTCCTTCTTGAAGTTGTCGAAGCTGCCGAAGGCGGTCTCGATGCCGCTGGCGACCGCACCGGTGGGTGCGCCACCGCCGTTCGGCTTGAGGCTGTTCCAGAAGAACGTGTGGTTCCAGATCTGCGCGGCGTTGTTGAACACGCCGGCCTTGTCCGGCTTGCCCGCCGTCGCGGTGATGACCTTCTCGAGCGGCGTGTCGGCGAGGTCGGTGCCCGCCACCAGCTTGTTGAGGTTGTCGACGTAGGCCTTGTGGTGCTTGCCGTAGTGGAACGACAGCGTCTCCGCGGAGATCACGGGTGCGAGCGCGTCCTGGGCGTAGGGCAGCGGGGGCAGTTCGATGTGGTGGCTCATGACATGACTCCTTGGGGACCGGCCGCGCGCGGCCGCGACAAACCGTGATTGTCCCTCTTTCGCAGGCCCGCGGCGAATGGATTGGCACGGCGGCGGGTCCTGCGGCCGTATGCTTGTCGCGTGGACGACCGCACCATCCTGCACGTGGACATGGACGCCTTCTACGCGTCGGTCGAACAGCGCGACGACCCGTCGCTGCGCGGCCGACCCGTGATCGTGGGCGGCACCGGCGGGCGCGGCGTGGTGGCCGCCGCCAGCTACGAGGTGCGCCGCTACGGCGTGCACTCGGCGATGCCGGTGCGGGAAGCGCTGCGCCGCTGCCCGGACGCGATCTGCGTTCCAGCCGCGCATCGGCCACTACGCGGACGTCTCCCGGCAGGTCTTCGCGGTGTTCCACGAGTTCACGCCGCTGGTGCAGGGCCTGTCGCTCGACGAGGCGTTTCTCGACGTCAGCGCCGGTACGTGCGCCCTCGGCGACGGTGAGCAGGTCGGGCGCGAGATCAAGCGGCTGATCCGCGAGCGCACCGGACTGACCGCGTCGGTGGGCGTGGCGCCCAACAAGCTCGTCGCCAAGATCGCCTCCGACCTGCGCAAGCCGGACGGTCTCGTGGTCGTGCGGCAGGCGGAGATCAACGCGCTGCTCGACCCGCTGCCGATCCGCAAGCTGTTCGGCCTGGGCGCCAGGACCGCGCCCAAGGTGGAGGCGCTCGGCATCCATACGCTCGGTGAATTGCGCCGGGCGAGTGCCGCGCAGCTGCGGCCGATATTCGGACGCTATGCCGAGCGAGTGATCGAGCGGGCCGCGGGCATCGACGGCCGCCCGGTGGTGCCCGACCAGGACGAGAAGCAGGTCAGTGCCGAGGAGACCTTCGACGTCGACATCGCCGATCACGCGCGCCTGCGGGCCGAGATCGTGCGCCTCGCCGACAAGGTGGCGGCACGGTTGCGGTCGCGCAAGCTCACGGCTTCGTGCGTCACGGTCAAGATCCGGCGCCGGGACTTCACGACCTTCACCCGGCAGCGGCACTTCGAGCCGCCGACGCAGGAGACGCGCGTCATCACCGCGGTCGCGACCGGGCTGCTCGACGGCTGGCTCGCCACCCAGCCGCGGGCCGCGCTGCGGCTGCTCGGCGTTGGGTTGAGCGATCTCGCCCAGGCCACGCAGCTCGACCTGTTCACCGCGCCGCAGTCGGCGCGCAACCGCGAGCTCGATGCGGCGGTGGACAGGATCCGTGAGCGGTTCGGCAAGGTGGCGGTGGCACCGGCGAGTACCCTCACCCGCAAGCGGGAGAACTGAGATTCAAGGCAGCCGCTCGAACAGCACCCGTTCGATCCCGAGCGAGGCGGCGTGCGTGACGCGCCCGTCGCCGTCGACGACGAACTCGACAGGTGCGACCCAGCCCGGCGCGAGGAAATGCGTTGCCGACAGCGGCACCAGCTCGATCTCCGGACCGTCGTCCTCGCGCCCGTAGAGCCGGCCGTCATCGCGACGAATCGCCAGCGTGACGCCGAAATCGCTCGAGTGGTACCGGGCGGCCAGCCGCTCGAGCTGCTTCGCCGTCACCGTACACCGACCGGCGTCTCGAGGCGGTTGTAGCTGCCGAGCGGATGCTGCTGGCCGCAGACGGCGCAGTGCTGCGGCTCGCCGACATTGCCGATGTAATGCGCAACCGCTGCACGCTGCCGAGCGCTGCGTGAATGGCCGCGAGATCGTCGTCGTGCAGGCCCCTGAATGCGGCCCAGGGCATGACCGGGCTCAGGGACTCGCCCTTGCCGGTACGCATGACCATGATGAACGTCTCCGTCGGGTAGCCGGTGCCCGACGCGTGCCGCGTGATGTTGGTGCTGAAGGCGGCGAGGCGTGCCGCGCGTGATGTGGTTGCCTCCCGCGAACAGGCCCGGATTGCGCGGCCCATACCAGGACGTGTGGCAACCCGCGCAGTCGGCGAGGCCCACAAGGTACTTTCCGCGAGCAAGCGGGTCGCCGGGTGGCGGACCGGGCACGGGCGCGGTGATCGGCTTTGGATTGGCAGCGTTCTCGAGCTGTTCGTCGGCCGGAAGTCGTGTCGCCGGCAGTTCGTTGCGCACCGCGGGAATCGATCTCACATACACGACGACGGCGGCGAGATCCTCATCCGACAACGCTGCAAAGGACTGGTACCACATGCCCCAGTAGAGGGCGCGACCGTCGTGCCCGATACCTTCGCGGATGGCGCGCGCGAGCATGTCGTCCGACCAGGCACCGGCACCGGTCGCAACATCCGGCGTGATGTTCGGTGCGACGATCCGTCGCTCGCCGTTCTCGCCCAGCACCACCCCGGCACCCTTGCGCGACTCGATGGGCGGTGCGCCAGACTGGTCCCAGTTGCGCTCGGAGTGGCAGATGAAGCACTGCAGCAGGTGCTCGGCGAGGTACCGGCCGCGCTCGCGGCGCTCGTCGGTGACCTCGAACCTGCGGTCGGTCAGCGGACGCTGGCGCGGCAGCGACGGGTCCGCAGCGACAGGCAGACGCCACCGGGCCGACGGCCAGGACGCAGAGCAGTACGCGCTTCAGCATCAGTTCCCCCCCGCCAGGCGACGCGGACGGACAGGGTAGCCCTCACCCGCCCGTGCGGGCGACCTCTCCCGCAAGCGGGAGAGGTGAAGAGCGCGAACGCTAGCCACGCCCGTCCCGGGCAGGCATCATTGGCGACCGGCCACCGCGCACCGAGATCGACCTAACCCCGCATGTACACGAGCTTTTTCGGACTCCGGGAAAAGCCGTTCGCGATCACCCCCGATCCCCGCTACCTGTACCTCAGCGAGCGGCACGCGGAAGCGCTCGCGCACCTGCTGTACGGCATCAACGAGGCGGGCGGCTTCATCCAGCTGACCGGCGAGGTGGGCACCGGCAAGACCACCGTGATCCGCAGCCTGCTCGAGCAGCTGCCGGGCCACGCCGACGTCGCGTTGATCCTCAACCCGCGCGTCACGCCGGCGGAGTTCCTGCTCACCATCTGCGAAGAGCTGCACATCCCCGTGCCCGAGGCCGGGCGCAGCAGCACCAAGACGCAGATGGACCTGATCGGGCGGCAACTGCTCGACACCCACGCCCGCGGCCGGCGCGTGGTGCTGATCGTCGACGAGGCGCAGAACCTCAGCACGCAGACGCTCGAGCAGGTGCGGCTGCTCACCAACCTCGAGACCGCCACCACCAAGCTGCTGCAGATCATCCTGATCGGCCAGCCCGAGCTGCGCGCGCTGCTCGACCAGCCCGAGCTGCGCCAGCTCGCGCAACGCATCACCGGCCGCTACCACCTCGACCCGCTGTCGGCCGAGGAGAGCTCCGGCTACGTCAAGCACCGCATGCGCGTTGCGGGGGCGACGGCCGAAGTGTTCACGCCGTCGGCGCTGCGCGAAATCCACCGCCTGAGCGGCGGCATCCCGCGCGTGATCAACGTGATCTGCGATCGCGCGCTGCTCGGCGCCTTCACGCAGGAAGACCATCGTGCCGGCGCGGCGCTGGTGCGGCAGGCGGCCTCGGAGGTCTATGGACGGCCGGTGCCGGCGCCGTGGCTCAAGTGGACGACGACGGCCGCGGTGGCCGCCGCGGTCGGCCTCGTGGGCTTCGGCATCTGGAGTTACCTCGATGCGCGCAGCGACGCCGTGGCGCAATCGTCGCCTGCACAGGATGCGCCGGCGGCAGCGGTGAGCACTGCCGCCCCGCCTCCGGTCACGGTGCCGGACGTGCAGCCGGCGTCCGCAGTCGCGGCCGAAGCCGCGGCAGCGCCAGCCTCGCCACCCGCGCCCGTCGTGTCGCTCGACGAGCTGCTGGTGCGGCACGGCAACGACACCACCACCGAGGCGGCGCTCGGCAAGCTGTTCGCGCTGTGGGGCGCCGCCTACGACCCGGGCCGCGGCCGGGGCTGCGACCAGGCCGCAAAGCAGGGCCTCGAGTGCATGTTCCAGAAGGGCTCCTGGGCGCAGCTGCGGGCGCTCAATCGTCCCGCCATCCTCACGCTCACCGACGACCTCGGCCGCAGCCACCAGGTCGTGCTCAGCCGGCTCGACGACGAGCACGCCACGCTCGACCTCGGCGGCGCGTCACGCGACGTGCCGGTCACGGCCGTGTCGCGCTACTGGTTCGGCGACTTCCTGCTGCTGTGGCGCCCGCCGCTCGCGGTGGTGAAGGCGCTCACCCCCGGCATGCGCGGCGCCGACGTGCGCTGGCTGCGCGACAGCCTGCGCGCCACGCAGGGGCTGCCCGCCGCACCGCCCGGCAACGACGTGTACGACGACGAGCTGACCCGGCTGGTGCAGGACTTCCAGCGGCAGCACCGGCTGGCCGTCGACGGTATCGCGGGCGTGCAGACGCAGATCGCGCTCGACACGGCGCTCAACGCGACGGATTCGCCGACGATCCTCGCGCCCGCGGCGGAGGGCTGAGCGATGTCGTTCATCCTCGATGCCCTGCGCAAGTCCGAGCACGAGCGCCAGCGCCAGACGGGGCCGGCCATGGTCGAAGCGGCCGTCGCCCCGCCGAAGAAGCCGCAGTCGAACCGCTGGGCCACGGCCGCCATCGCGCTGCTGGTGCTGAACCTCGTTGCCGTCGGCGTGGTGCTGCTCTGGAAATCGCGCGACGAGCCTGCGGCGGTGGCCGCGTCGCCGCCCGCAGCGGCGGCCGCTCCGAACCAGCAGACCGCCCCGCCCGTTGCGCCGCCGCCCGTGACGGCGCCGGCGGCTGCGCAGCAAGCGACCATCACCCGCACGCTGCCCGAGCCGGCGGTTGCGCCGGCACCCGTGCTGCGTCCGGCAGAGCCGCCGCCGGCCACCGGCCGCCGCGGCTCACTCGAGCAGGAGATGTCCGCCGACGTGCCGCCGATGGAATACGAGGCCGCGCAGGCCGCCGCCAGGCCGCCGGCCGGTCCGTCCGCCGTGGCACCGGCGCGGCGCGGTTCCGTGGTGTACGAGTCGCTGCCCGAAGCAGCCCCTGGCGCCACCTACACCCCACCCCCGGCGGCGCCCCAGCACTCGGCCCCCGCGAACCTGCCGACCGCCGACGAATTGACCGCCCGCGGCGGCCTGGCCGAGATGCGTCTCGAGCTGCACGTCTACTCGACCCGCGCGCAGGACCGCATCGTATTCGTCAACGGCCGACGCTACCGCGAGGGCGACACGACCGCGGAGGGCGCGACGGTCGTCCAGATCACGCCCGACGGCGCGATCATGACGGCGGGCGGCAACCGGTTCCTGCTGACCCGCGACTGACCCCGGATAAGGTGCGCCGGTGAACTCAGCCGCCGTGATTGCCGAGCGCCTCGACGGGCTGCGCCTCAACCGCGCGCTGAAGGCGGGCATCGCGCGGTTGCTGTCGCGACAGGAACACCTCAACAAGATCAACGTCTTCCCGGTGCCGGACGGCGACACCGGCACCAACCTCGCGCTCACCATGCGCGCGGTGCTCGGCACGCTGCAGCGCTCGCCGGACCACCACGCCGGCAAGACGCTGACGCGCATCGCCGATGCGGCGCTCGACGGTGCGCGCGGCAACTCCGGTGCGATCCTCGCGCAGTTCTTCCTCGGGCTCGGCGACCGGCTCGGCCACCTCGGGCAGGTCGGCCCGGAAGAGTTCGCGGACGGCGTGCGCGGTGGCGCCGACTACGCCCGCGAAAGCCTCGGCGAGCCGCGCGAGGGCACCATCCTGACCGTGGTCAGCGACTTCGCGCGCGAGTTGCACACCGTGCAGCGCGAGGGCGTGCGCGATTTCTCGGCGTTGCTGCGCCGGGGCGTGGTCGCGGCGCGCGCATCGCTCGCGCGCACCACCTTCCAGCTCGAGGCGCTGCGCAAGGCGAACGTGGTGGACGCGGGCGCGCAGGGCTTCGTCGAGCTGATCGAGGGCATGACCGACTACATCGCCAGCGGCTCGCAGGACGACCCCGCGGTGCTGGTGGCGACGCTGGACGAGTCGGAGCTCGCCGAAGTGACGGCGGGCGTGGCGGAAGACCTCGCGCACCGTTACTGCACCGAGTGCGTGATCGTCGGGGAGCGCGTCGACCGCCGGCACCTGCGCGAGCAGCTCTCGGCGCTCGGCAGCAGCCTCGTGGTGGCCGGCCTGCACGACAAGGTGCGCGTGCACATCCACGTCAACGACCCGGCCGAGGTGTTCCGCGTCGCAGCGCGCTTCGGCACGGTGAGCGGCGAGAAGGCCGACGACATGCAGCGGCAGCAGCACTCGGCGCACGCCACCGGTCGCCGCGTCGCCGTGTTGACGGACTCGGCGGCCGACATCCCGTTCGACGAGCTCGACCGGCTCGACATCCACGTGGTGCCGTTGCGCGTGCACTTCGGCGACCACAGCTACCTCGACAAGGTCGGCATGACCGCCGAGGAGTTCTACGCCGAGCTCGCCCGCAACCCGCTGCACCCGACGACCTCGCAGCCGCCACCGGGCGACTTCCGCCGCCAGTTCGAGTTCCTCGGCTCGCATTTCGACTCGGTG
This sequence comes from uncultured Gammaproteobacteria bacterium, assembly GCA_963731105.1. Lineage (GTDB taxonomy): Bacteria > Pseudomonadota > Gammaproteobacteria > Steroidobacterales > Steroidobacteraceae > RPQJ01. The sequence goes on along the minus strand of CAVSUM010000024.1, from coordinate 31,410 downwards.
GTGTCGGTCAACCTGTCGCGGCAGGTGAGCGGCACCTGCGCCTCGGCCGAGGCGGCCGCCGCGCGCGTCACCACCCACGGCAAGGTGGCGGTGATCGACAGCATGAATGCCTCGCTCGGCCTGGGGCTCGTGGCGATGTATGCCGCCGAGTGCGCGCAGGCCGGCTACGACGCCGCGCGCGTGCTCGAGGCGACACGCGCCATCATTCCGCGCACCCACACGTTCGGCCTGATCGGCTCGCTCGAATACGCGGTACGCGGCGGCCGCGTGCCGCGCTGGGTGAAGAACGTGGCCGATTCGCTGCAGCTGATGCCGGTGCTGCAGAACGACCGCAAGGGGCGGGTCACCGCCGGTGGCGTGCTGTTCGGCCGCAAGCACCTCAAGGAGAAGTTCGCGCGCTACGTGCGCCGGCGCATGCGCGACGACGTGCCCTGCCGCCTGCTCGTGGGCCACGCGAACTGCGAGGCCGACGGGCAATGGCTGCTCGACGAATTGACCACCGACAACGTGGTCTACCGGCGGCTGCTGCCCTGCGGCACCGCATTCGGCGTCCACGGCGGCCCGGGCCTGCTGGTGGTCGCCATCCAGGAATACGAGCGACCACCATGAAGCTGGAGACCCTGGCCGTGCACGCGGGCCGCGAGCCCGATCCCGCCACCGGTGCGCTGCGCGAGCCGATCCACCTCGCGACGACCTTCGAGCGCGGCGCCGACGGCAACTATCCGCTCGGCTACTCCTACTCGCGCAGCGGCAACCCGAACCGCAGCGCGCTCGAGCAGGCCGTCGCGGCGCTGGAGGGCGGGCACGAGGCCGTCGCGTTCGCCTCGGGCTCGGCCGCAACGCTCGCCGTTTTCACGCTCGCAGCGTCGGGCGGTCGCGTGGTGTGCTCGTCGGACTGCTACCACGGCACCGCCAGGCAGTTGCGCGAGATCCTGCCGCGCTGGGGCGGCAGCGTCGAGTTCGTCGACACCACCGACCTCGACGCGACGCGGCAAGCGCTGGAACCAGGCGCGACGCTGCTTGTGGGTCGAGACACCGTCGAACCCGTTGCTGCGCGTGAGCGATCTCGCGGCGCTCGCCGCGCTCGCGCAGGCGCGCGGTGCCCTGCTCGGCTGCGACAACACATTTGCGAGCCCCGTGCTGCAGCAACCGCTCGCGCTCGGCGCAGACCTCGTGATGCACAGCACGACCAAGTACCTCGGCGGGCACAGCGACGTGCTCGGCGGCATCGTGGTCGCACGCGAGGCCGGCTCGTTGCTCGAGCGGCTGCGCGACTTCCAGGGCACCGGCGGCGGCGTGCCGTCGCCGTTCGACTGCTGGTTGCTGCTGCGCAGCTTGCCGACGCTGCCGCTGCGCGTGCGACAGCAGGCAGCGAATGCGCTTGGCCGTAGCGCGCTTCCTCGCCGCCGACCAGCGCGTCGAGCGCGTGCATTACCCGGGCCTCGAGAACCATCCCGGGCACGCGCTGGCGGGCCGGCAGATGCTCGGCGGCTACGGTGCGGTGGTGTCGTTGCAGGTGCCCGGCGAAGCCCCACAGGCGCTCGCCGTCGCGGCTCGTACGAAGTTGTTCACTCGGGCGACCAGCCTCGGCGGCGTGGAGAGCCTCATCGAACATCGCGCCTCGGTGGAAGGCCCGCTGTCCCGTACGCCGCCCAACCTGCTGCGCATGTCGATCGGACTCGAGCACGAAGCCGACCTGATCGCGGACCTGGACCAGGCCCTCGGCGACTGACCTGGGCTCAGTTGCCGGAGCACTCCGGCGGCGCCTTGGTGCCCGACTTGAGCGCCGCGACGCAGGCGGCCGGATCGCGTGGCGCTTCCACCGGCCTGTCCTTTGCCATCCAGCCCGGCATGTCGCCCTGCATCAGCTGCAGGCGGGTGTAGCCGTTGTCGGCCAGCACCTCGCTGGCCAGCGCCGAGCGGCGGCCGCTGCGGCAATAGAGCACCACGTCCTTGTCCTTCGGTACTTCGGCCAGCCGGCTGGCGATCTGGTCGTGCGGAATATTCACTGCGCCCGGCACGTGGCCTGCCGCGTACTCCTCGGGCGCACGCACGTCGAGCACGTACAGCGATGCGTCTTTCTGTTGCTGGCGCTCGTGCACCTGGTCGGCCGTCACCGGTGCCGGGGCCGGATCCCCGGCCACGGCCACTGCGGCGACCAGCAGCGCGACAAGGGCCAGCCCGGTGCGACGCACCACGGCGGCGTTACTCACTGTCGAGCACGAACGTCAGCTTCAGGCGCACCTTGTACTCGGTGACCTTGCCGTTCTTGACCACGACCTCCTGGTCGGCAACCCAGGCGCCGCTGATGCCGCGGATGGTCTTGCTGGCGCGCTTGATGCCCGACTCGATGGCGTCGCTGAGGCTCTTCTTCGAGGTTGCGGTGATCTCGGTGATCTTGGCTACGGACATTGCGTTCTCCTGCTGGACGGTGGAATCGCGCCGGTTTTACCAGCGCTGCGGGACACGCTCGAGCTTGCCGACATCGTAGCCCAGATCCGCCACCTTGCGCTCCAGACGCGCGTAGTCGGCCTCCGGGATCTGCGGCGTGCGCGCCATGATCCACACGTAGTCGCGGCGGCTGCGGGCGACGATGGTCTCGGAGTAGTCGGCGTCGACATGCGCGATCAGGTACTCGGCCTTGATCGGCCAGATGAACTGCATGCCCCAGACCGCGTTCGACTCGCGGTCACGCACGAAGCCGCGCGGGCGCATCACCTTCTCCGGGCCGTCGAACGCGCCGTCACGAAAGGTGAAGGTGGTGGCGATGCTGCCGTCGGCGTCCAGCCGGTAGGACTCGACCGCGTTGTGGGCGCCTTTCTCCATGGAAGTCGGGATGTTGGCGATCACGTACCAGTCGCCCATGAACCGATCGAGCTCGACGCTCTCGGCGACTGGGATGGCGGGGCTGGAAGAACAGGCGGACAGCATCAGGATCAGGGGGCCCAGCCCCACCAGGCGGGCTATGGTCATGGGTGTCTCCGTGGTTATCAGATAATTCGCGCCGGCGCGACGCCCGGTTTCGCCCGGCGGCAGAACGCGGATCCCGGCGGCGCGCGGCCGCTCAGAACCAGCCGTAGTTGAAACTGATGCTGATGCGCTCGGCCGTGACCGGGTTCGGCGGCACCTCGTGGCGCAGCCAGCTCTCGAACAGCACCAGCTTGCCGGCGGACGCCGGCACCGTGACCCAGGCCTGCTGCTCGGGGCGGCAATCGGGCTTGCGCGGCGGAGCCGCCATGAAGCGGTCGAGGCGCGGGTCCTCGAACTTGATGCCGGGCACGCCCCGCGGGGTCTGCACATAGTAGGTGCCGCTGATCGTCGACAGCGGGTGCAGGTGCAGGCTGTGCACCACCAGCCGCGGCATGATGTTGATCCAGCAGTCGGTCATCGCCAGCTCGCGGCCGTCGAGGTCGAACTCGAGCGTGCGGGCGAAGACGCGGACGTGGCGGCGCAGCTTGCGTTCGAGCGCGGCAAAAGTCGGCGACAGCGTGTGCATGCGGCACAGCGACCCGTACGAGGTGTAGCCGCCGGGATAGCGAGTCGCAGACCACGCCTGCCCCGCGACGTCGTCCTCCCGCGTCTGCAGGCACTCGTGCCGCAGGCGCCGGTTGAAGGCGCGCCAGCCCGCGGGCGGCAGCCGGGCCTCGTACACCAGCGTCGGGAACAGGGCTCGCGTGGGCATTGCAGACAGCTTACCGGAGGTCGGCCATTCTTTCAGATTCCCTCGACAGCGACGCCAGAGGCGGCTTGCATTCAAGCAACCGCGGAACGTATTGTCAAGCCTTGCTTGACATGGAACGACCGATGTCCGACACGCCCGATCGCCTGCCGCTCAACGCCCTGCGCGTGTTCGAGGCAGTGGCCACGCACTTGAGTTTCACGGCGGCCGCCCGCGAACTCGGCGTCACCACGGCTGCCGTCAGCGCGCAGGTGAAGTCGCTCGAGGCCGACATCGGCGTGGCGCTGTTCCGCCGCCACACCCGCGCCGTGGCCCTCACCCAGGAAGGCGCCGAGCTGCTGCCCGGCGTGCGCCGTGGCCTCGACGAGCTGCGGCGCGCAGTCGATCGCATCCGCCGTGAACGCGTCGGCGGCATGCTGAACCTGAGCGTGCCGAGCGAGTTCCTGCAGCGCTGGCTGCTGCCGCGCTCCGGCGAATTCACGCGCCAGCACCCGGAGATCGAGGTGCGCTTCGGGCCGGCCCGCGCGGCGCTCGACTTCAGCCGCGACGACTTCCACGCGGCGATCCGCTACGGCAATGGCCAGTGGCCGGGTCTCAAGACCGAACGGCTGCTCGACGAATGGGTGTTCCCGGTGTGCAGCCCGGCGCTGCTGGCGAAGCTCGGGCCGATCGAGACGCTGGCCGACTTCGCACGCTACCCGCTATTGCACAGCGTCTCCGAACCGTGGGTGCACTGGCTGAGGCGTGTCGGCGGCGACACCTCCCGCGCCGAGACGGTGCCGATGCCCGAGGATGCCTCGGCCACGCTCGCGGCCGTCGAACAGGGCAAGGGCGTCGCGCTGGCGCGCTGGTCGCTGGTGGCGGCGGAGCTGGCGGCCGGCCGGCTGGTACGGCCGATGATGCCGAGCGTGCAGCAGCACAACGCGTGGTTCCTGATTGCGCCGCCGGAGCACTTCTCGCTGCCCAAGGTCGTGCGGTTCCGTGCCTGGCTGCTCGACTGCTGCCGCGAGTTCGCGCCGCCCACCGGCGAGACGCTCGCCCCCGAGTAGTCTGCTACAGGCGCAGCCGCGCCAGCACCGGGCGGTGGTCCGAGCCGACCGCCGGCCCGACGGTCGCGTCCTCCACGCACAGGCCCGACGACACCAGCACGTGGTCGATGCGCAGCGCGAGCGGCCAGAAGCCCGCCCGCCAGGTCGGCTGCCAGCCCTGGCCCTGCATCACGTCGTGCAGCCGGCCGTCGCCCAGCAGGCGGCTCGAAGGGTGGCGAATAGGGCGTGAGGTTCAGAGTCGCCGAGCAGCACCACCGGTAGCGTGGCATCGCGCGCCAGGGCAGCGGCCGCGTGCAGGGCCTGCATCGCGGGCACGGGCGAGCGACGGCGTGATCGGCCAGTGGGTGTGCAGGCCGTAGACCTGGATGCGCCGTCCGTCGACTGCAACGACGGCTCCGAGCGACGGCAACCCGTCGCCAGCGAGGTCGACCAGGCTCACTGCTTCGAGCGGCCAGCGGCTCAGGATCGCGATCCCGTAAGGGTCCTCGCGGGTGAGCACGTGCCGGTACGGATAGCCGCGCCGGGCGGCGAGGTCGAGTGCCCAGGCGGCGGTCACCTCCTGCACGACCACGAGGTCGGCGGGCTCGGCATCGAGCCATGCCAGGAACCTGCCGTGATCCTCGTTGGAGTAGCGGACGTTGGCGGTCGCGACGGTCAGCGTCGGCCCGGTGCAGCCGGCGGCCGACGGTGCGGCCATCAGGTCTTGCGCGGTGGGCCAGGCATGCCAGCCGGCCAGGACCAGCGCCAGCAACGCGGGTGCCGCCCGGCGGCGCCACGCGAGCAGCGCTGCCAGCGCCACCGCCGCCACGAGGTACTGGGCGCGGAAATGCGCGAACAGCTCGAAGGGCCAGCCGAACGGCGCGAGCAGGGAACAGACCGAGGCGAGCGCCAGCCCGCCCAGCAGCCACTGCAACGTCTGGTCCAGCCGACGCACGATGGCGGCGCGCCGGCCCTCAGGGCAGGCGCGCGAGGAAGTCGTCGATCGCCGCGACGCACTCGGGTTCGTCGAGCAGCGGCGGGTGGCCGCGGCGGGCCACGGTGAGGCGCTCCAGGTCGGGCTTCTCGCGGGCCATGCGCTCGAACGTCGCCTCGGACAGCACGTCGGACAACTCGCCGCGGATCGCCAGGGTCGGCACGCGCGCGAGCGCCGCGTAGACCGGCCACAGGTCGGGCGCGGCGCCCGAAGGCGCGGCACGCACCGCCTCGCCGACGCCGGGATCGACGGCGAGGCGCGGCACGCCGTCCACTTCGCTGTAGCTGCGGCGCGCGAACGCCATCCAGTCCGCAGCCGTGGCATCGGGCATCGCCACGCCGTACATCGAGCGCATCTGCGCCGCCGCCTCGTCCCAGCTCGCGACCGGGGCGTGCCGCCCGACGTAGCTCGAGATGCGCTGCAGCCCTGCCTGCGCCACCTCCGGACCGACGTCGTTCAGGATGGCGCCCGCCGCCACCTGCGGCGAAGTCGCCGCGATCAGCATCGAGAGGATGCCGCCCAGCGACGTGCCGATCAGCACGACTCGCTCCACGCCCGCGTGGCGGAGCAGCAGCGCGAGGTCGGCCACGTAGGTGCCGGGGTGATAGTTCCTGAAATCCGGGTCGTGCTGCGAGCGGCCGCGGCCGCGCAGGTCCGGGCTCAGCACGCGGCGGCTGCGCTGCAGGCGCAGCGCGGTCGACTCGAAGTCGCGGCAGTTGCGCGTCAGTCCCGGCAGGCACAGCACCGGCAGGCGGCCGGGCACTGCGCACGGGTAGTCGCGGTAGTACAGGCGCAGGCCGTCGGCCGACGTGAAGTAGCAGTCCTGCCAGGCGGTGGCGTTCAAGTGGTTTCCTCGGGCCCCGGGGCGCGCACGAACTCGGCGCGCAACTCGCGCTTCAGGATCTTGCCATTAGGATTGCGCGGCAGCGAGTCCCTGAGCACCACGCCGCTGATGCGCTGCTGCCGGCCGACGCGCTCGTTGGTCCAGGCGGCCAGCGCGGCGGCATCGACCTGGGCACCCGCGGCCGGCACCACCACGGCCAGCGGCGTTTCGCCCCAGCGCTCGCTCGGCAGCGCGATCACGGCCACCTCGGCCACTTGCGGATGCCGGATCATCACCAGCTCGATATCGGCCGGGTAAACGTTCTGCCCGCCCGACAGGATCATGTCCTTCTTGCGGTCGACGATGTACAGGAAGCCTTCGTCGTCGAGACGGCCGATGTCGCCGGTGCGCAGCCAGCGCCGCCCCTGCTCGTCGGTCCAGGTGGCCTCGGCGCTGGCCTCCGGCCGCCCGTGGTAGCCCGCCATGACGATGCGGCCGCGGCCGACGATCTCGCCGGACTCGCCGGGCGCGACCTCGCGGTCGTCCGCGCCGAGGATCCGGAGGTCGGTGCCGGGCAGCGGCTTGCCGACCGAGGCGAGCTTGCGCTCGACGTCCTCGGGCGCCAGCGTGGTGATCAGCCCCTCGGTCAGGCCGTACAGCTCGATCAGCTCGCAGCCGAGGCGGCGGATGGTGGCGGCCTTGAGCGCCGGCGGCAGCGGCGAGCCGCAGCACATCAGGCTCCTGAGCGAGCTCACGTCGTAGCGGTCGAAGTCGGGCAACTCCAGGATGCGCTGGAACTGCAGCGGCACCATCGCGCCGTGGGTGATGCGCTCACGGCTCACTATCTCGAGCAATGCGCGCGGCTCGAAGGCGCGCATGATCACCACGGTGCCGCCCGCGAGCAGCGTGCACAGGAAGCCCGCCCAGCTGATGTTCGAGTACAGGCCGAGCGAGCACAGCGTGCGCGCGCCGCAGTGGTAGCGCAGTGCGAGCGCGAGGTCGTAGGCCCAGTCGAGGCGGCGCCGATGCGTGTGCACGATGCCCTTCGGCAGGCCGGTGGTGCCCGAGCTGTAGATGATGTTGCACTCGTCGTCGTCGGCGAGCGGCGTCGCCGGCGGATCGGACGGCTGCGCGTCGCGCCAGGCGGAGAAGTCGTGCCATCCCGGCAGTCCGGCCTCGTGGCCGATGAAGGCGTGGGCGCCCACGCCAGCGAGCCGCGCCCGCAGCGCCTCGACGCGCGCGCACTGGTCGCCGGACGCAACCAGCGCCACCGCCGCGGAATCGGTGGTCATGGCCGCGACCGCGTCGTCGGTGATCGACAGGTTGAGCGGCACCACCACCGCGCCGGCCTTCAGGATGCCCCAGATCGCCTCGAGCATCTCCGCGCTGTTGTGCATCAGCACCACGACGCGGTCGCCGCGCGCGACGCCGAGGCCATGCAGGCCGTTGGCGACGCGGTTGGTGCGCCGGTCGAACTCGCGCCACGACAGCACGCGGTCGCCGTCCACGACGGCAGGCTTGGCGCCCTGCCACTTGCCGTGCAGCGCGATGATTTCGGGGAACAGGGGTGCTTGCGCGTCGAACCAGTTCATGGCGGCACCGCGATGGGCAGTGTCACGCTGCGGCGCTGCAGCCACTGGGGCTGCAGCGCCGCGCGTCACGCGATCGTCAGAACGAGTAGCCGATGGTCAGCTGCCAGGTGCGCGGGTCGCCGTAATAGGCGGTCTGGATGTTGCCCACGCTCGAGAACTCCTGGGCGTCGGTCTTGTAGACCTCGTCCGTCAGGTTCCGGATGCCGGCCGACGCACGCCAGGTCTGCGACGGCGACTGCCAGGTGGCCAGCGCGTTGAACAGCGAGAAGCCGCCCTGCGTCAGCACGTCGCGGTTGTCGACCGACAGCCAGGACTCGCTGCGGTACTGCCAGTCCGCGGCCAGCGTCAACGAACCCCGGTCGCCCAGGCCGAACTCGTAGCTCGCACCGACGCGCGAAGTCCAGTTCGGCGCGAACGGCGGCTCGTCGTCCGAGCGGTCGCGCACGACCGGCAGGCCGGTCGGGCCCCGCACCAGCTCCGTGAACTCGCCGTAGTAGGCGTTCAGGTAACCGACCTGCGCCTGCAGGGTCAGGCCGGTCACCGGCAGCCAGAAAGCCTCGAGCTCGGCACCGTAGATGCCGAGCGAGCCGGCATTGAGTACCGGGAAGCTGAAGGTCGGGAGCGGCGCATCGGGGTTCACCACGTCGGAAACGCGCGCCTGGAAATCGGTGTAGTCGCTGTAGAACACCGCGCCGTTCAGCCGCACGTTGCCGCCCGCGAACGTGTTCTTGCTGCCGAGCTCGTAGGTCCAGACGTACTCGGGATCGTAGGCGCCGGTCTCGCCGGGCGAGTTGGCGCGGCCGTTGAAGCCGCCGCTCTTGAAGCCGCGACCGGCGCTCGCGTACAGCAGCGAGTCGTCCGTGACCTTGTAATCGACGGAGACGCTCGGCGTCCACGCAGCCCAGCTGTCGTCGTCCGGGTACTCGAACGTGCCGCGCAGCGCCGCGAGGTTCGAGAACGTGGAGGTGGTGCGGAAGTAGTCCTTGTCGTCCTTGGTGTAGCGCAGGCCGACCGTGACGTTGACGAGGTCATTGATCGCATAGATCGCCTGGCCGAACAGCGCGTAGCTGTCGGTCTGCAGGTCGTCGTCGACGGTGCGCAGGAACGTGAGCGGCAGCGCGCCCAGCGTCAGGAAGTCGTCCGCGTAGGCTTCCTGGTGCGAGGTGATCTCCTCGGACATGTAGTACGCGCCGACCACGGCCGTGAGCGGCCCGCCGCCGTCGAACAGCAGCTGGAACTCCTGCGAGAACTGGTTCTGGTCGACGCCGACGAACACGTCGCCGAGCTCCCAGCGGCTCGCGTCGATGTCGACGTAGTTGTCGATGTCGAGATCGCGGTACGCGGTGATGGACTTGAAGCGCCAGGCGTCGCTCACCTGCCAGCCGAGCGTCAGCGCGACACCGGCATGGTCGAGCGACTGCCCCTCGTTGCCCTTGAACGACGTGGTCGACTCGAACTCCCATTCGCCGGTCGGCGCCGGCTGCAGCACCTTCACGCCGCCGAGCAGGTTCACCTGGATCGAGCGGGGCCTCGGCGCGGCCGAGGTTGAGCGCGTTGCGCTGGCGCGTGTAGTCGACCGCCAGGGTCGCCTCGAGGGCGTCGTTCGGGTTGAACGACAGGATCACGCGGCCCGCAGCCGTGTCGACGTCGTTGTAGTCGCGCCCGGTGGACGGGTCCTCGACGATTCCGTCGCGCGTCGAGTACAGGCCGGCGATGCTCGCGCCGAACGTGTCGGTGATCGGCCCGCCGAGATAGCCCTTGGCGTCGATGCGGCTGTAGTCGCCGTAGCCCAGGTCGAAGTCGCCGCGCAGCTGCTCGGGCGGCTTCTTCGAGACCAGGCGGATCGCGCCGCCGATGGTGTTCTTGCCGTACAGCGTGCCCTGCGGGCCGCGCAGCACCTCGACGCGCTCCACGTCGTACAGGTTGAACAACGCGCCCTGGATGCGCGAGATGAACACGTCGTCGAGGTAGATGCCGATCGCCGGGTCGAAGGTCTGCAGCGCGTCGGGCTGGCCGATGCCGCGGATGTAGACGTTGGCGCTGGTCGCCGAGCCGCGGCCCTGCACCAGGTTCAGGTTCGGCACGCTGCCCTGCAGTCCGCCGAGGTCCTCGGCCTGCAGCTCGCGCAGGTCGTCGCTGGAGAACGCCGAGATCGCCACCGGCACGTCCTGCAGCGCCTCGTCGCGGCGGCGCGCGGTGACGGTGATCTCCTCGAGGCCGCTGCTCGCGGCCGGGCGCGTGGCGGGCGCCGTCTGGGCGAGCGCGGCGGGAACGGTGCAGAGCGCCGCGGCCGCAGCCGCGCACGCCCGCACCGAGCGGATGGTGAGCCTGTTCATTGTCGTCCCCCTGGCGGGCGCCGTTACGGCGCGTTGTTTCAACGAGTGCTGAAATCTAGTTGAACGCTCGTTGAATTTCAACGGTCGTTGCACAACAGCGCCGGCTTGGCCAGAATCGCCCGGGCGGCGGCGCCCCGCGCGGGCGTTTCCTTTCGCAACGCAAAAAGAAGCGACGGGCAGCGGAATCATGGCCACGACCGGACCACGACGACGCAGCAAGGCGACTCCGGCGCGACGCACCGGGGTTCGCTCGCAGCCGACGCGCGAGCGCATCCTCGACGCGGCCGAGCGCCTGTTCGCCCGGCGTGGCTTCCACGGCGTGTCGATCCGCGACGTCACCGGCGCCGCCGACGTCGACGTGGCGCTCGCCAACTATCATTTCGGCAGCAAGCTGGGCCTGCTCGAGGCCGTGTTCCTGCGCCGCGCCGCGGACCTGAACGCGGAGCGACTCGCGCGCCTCGACGCGCTGCTCGATGGCGCCGGCGTCAAGCCGCCCTCGCTCGAGGCGATCATCGACGCCTTCACGCACCCGCTGCTCGACCGGTCCGCGCGCGGCAGCAGCGGCTGGAAGAGCTACTTCGCACTGGTCGCCGAGGTCAACAACTCGCCGGAGTTCGGCGGGTTGCTGATGACCCGGCACTTCGACCCGGTGGTGCAGCGCTTCGTCGAGGCGATCCGGCGCGCCTTGCCCGGCTGCGACGAGCGCGACCTGTACTGGGCCTATCACTTCCTGTCCGGCGCGCTGACGCTCACCTTCGCCGAGACCGGGCGCATCGACAAGCTGTCCGGTGGAGTGTGCAAGTCGAGCGACCTCGACAGCGTGCACCAGCGGCTGGTGCCGTTCTGCGCGGCGGGATTCCGTGCCGTCTGCGGCAAGGGCGCGGGCGTGGCAAAGCGCAAGGCACGGCCGCGCCGCAAGGCGGCACGATGACCGGCCGCCGGCTGCAGGTCCTCGTCACCGGGGCCGCGAGCGGCATCGGCTTCGGCATCGCCGAACACTTCGCGACGCGCGGCCATGCCGTGTGCCTGACCGACCGCGACGGACCGGCAGCAACCAGGGCGGCCGCGCAGCTGAGCGAGCGCGGCCTTGCCGCTACCGCCCTGTCCCTCGACGTCACCAGCACCGCGGACATCGACGCGGCAGTGGCGCATCTCGATCCGGACGGCCCCGACCTGCTCGTCAACAACGCCGGCCTGCAGCACGTGGCACCGCTCGAGGAGTTCCCGCGCGAACGCTGGGAGTTGCTGGTTGCCGTGATGCTGACCGGCTCCGCGATGCTGACGCGCGCCGTGCTGCCGGGCATGCGGCGGCGCGGCTTCGGCCGCATCGTCAACGTGGGCTCGATCCATTCGCTGGTGGCGTCGCCCTACAAGAGCGCCTACGTGGCGGCCAAGCACGGCCTGATCGGCTTCGCGAAGACGGTGGCGCTCGAGACCGCCGACACCGACATCACCATCAACACAGTGTGCCCGAGCTACGTGCGCACGCCGCTGGTGGACGCGCAGATCGCGGCGCAGGCGCGCGCGCACGGCATACCCGAGCAGCAGGTCATCGACCAGGTCATGCTCAAGCCGATGCCCAAGCGCGCCTTCATCGGCCTCGACGAGCTCGGCGGCATCGTCGAGTTCCTGGCGAGCGACGTGGCGCGCAACGTCACCGGGCAATGGATCGCGGTGGACGGCGGGTGGACGTGCCAGTGAGGAAGCGGATAGCGGATCGGCGGATAGTGGAAGAAGGACGGTGGCAGATGATGGCGAGGTGGCGGGACATGGCGAGGTGGATGGTCGTTGGCGCGCTGCTGGCGCTAGCGGGATGTGGCGGTGGGCGTGCAGGCGGCGGCAACGACGACGCTGCAGGGCCGCAGGTCGCGCGGCTGCCGCAGCTGCCGATCGACCCGGGCGCGGTGACGGTGTCCGGCATCTCGTCGGGCGGCGCCATGGCGGTGCAGTTCCACGTCGCGCACTCGAGCCTCGTGCGCGGTGTCGGCGTGCTGGCCGCGCCGCCGTACCTGTGCGCGGAAGGCTCGGTGCGCCATGCGCTCGGCCGCTGCATGAAGGACGGCACCGAAATCCCCACCGCGCAGCTGGTCGAGCGCACCCGCCAGCTCGCGCGCGACGGGGCGATCGACCCGGTGGCGGACCTCGCCGACGATCGCGTCTGGCTGTTCCGCGGCGCGCAGGATCCGTACGTCGGCAAATCAGTCGCTGATTCTCTCGAAGCCTACTACCAGGCGCTGGTCCGGCCGGAGCGCGTCGCGCGCGTCGAACTGCCGGGTGCCGGCCACACTTTTCCGACCGCGGACGGCACCGCGCCGGCCTGCGACGTGACCGAGTCGCCGTTCGTCGGCAACTGCGGGCTTGACGGCGCCGCGACCCTGCTTGCCCAGCTGCACGGCGATCTCGTCCGCGGGCACTGCGCCGTCGACCGATGGGCTGGTCGAGTTCGACCAGCGTCCCTATGCGGAGCAGTCCGGCAGCGTCGGGCTCGGCGACCGTGGCTGGCTGTTCGTGCCGCAGGCGTGCCGCGCCGGCCAGGCGGCCAGCTGTTCGCTGCACGTCGTGTTCCACGGCTGCCAGCAGGGCGCTTCGTTCGTCGGTGATGCCTTCGTGCGCCGTGGCGGCTACCTCGAAGTCGCCGAGGCCAACCGCATGGTGCTGCTGTTCCCGCAGGTCGAGAAGAGCCTGCAGCCGCTCAACGCCTACGGCTGCTGGGACTGGTGGGGCTACGAGGGCGAGGACTACGCGACCCGCAGCGGGCGGCAAGTGCGTGCGGTGCGGGCGATGATCGCCGACCTGCTCGGCGAGGCCGCGCCCGCGCGCTGATCAGGCGTCAGTGCGGGTGCGCTGCTCGCCGTAGAGGACGTTCAGCCGCCGCACGCCCTTCACGCGACGCGACGAGCGACGGATCTCCTTCATGAGCCGCAGCAGCAGGTTGAGCTGCTCGCGCTCGCCGCCGGCGCAGTACTCCTCGCTCAGGCCCAGGTGCAGCACGCTGACGTGCTCGAGGTCGGCTCGCATGTACACCGCCACGCCGAGCGGACGGCCGGTCCCCGCTTCTACCGCGAACAGCGACTGCACGTCCGACAGGCCTGCGACCTTGACCCGCATCCAGTCGCCCTCGACGCGTATTTCCGGCGGACCGTAACGGTCGATGACGTCGACGATGCCACTGGCCACGCGGGCCTGGCAGCCATTGAAGAACAGCAGTCGCTCGAGCGTGTCGCGATGCTCGACGCCGACCTTCGAGGCGAACGTCACCGTTGCCCTCATGAGTCCCGTTGCCCCGGGGCCGGTAGGCCGGCCTTCTGTGAATCGAGGGCCGATCATGCTCGCGGCCATCGTTTATGTCGAGCCAACCGGCCGGGCGCCGGCAGGAGCGGCGGCGGCGCCCGCCCGGGGCCGGAGCCTCAGTCGCCGGAACTTTGATCTGCCTCAGGTTTTTGCACTCCGGCGGTGGACCGGCGGGCCGCCGTCGGGCGCAATCCACCAGTGCACTCGAACGCCCCCCAGCCGACCCTCGACACCACCGCGACGATTCCCGCCCTGGACCCGGCCGACGTGGTCATGGTGGACGTGGTCGTGCTGTCCGGCGACCTCGCGCTGTACGACGCAATCCGTGACTCGGTCGGCGAGCGTAACCCCGTCTGGCGGGCACGCTCGGCCGCGGAGGCCGTCGACCTGCTGCTGACCGGCCGGAGCGGCGTGCTGCTGGTCGATCTCGCGTCGGTGTCGTCCCAGCCGTCGACGCTGGTCAAGCAGATCGTGGACCAGTTCCCGGACGTGGTGGTGGTGGTGGCCGGGCAGCGCGAGGACGAGCCGGTGCTCGCCGGCCTGATCAGCGACGGCCTCGTCTACCGGTTCATGCACAAGCCGCTGTCGCCAAGGCGCGCCGGCATGTTCCTGCAGGCGGCCATGCGCGCCCACCTCGAGCGCCGCGAGGGCCGGGCCGGCGACTACCTGATGCCGCTGGTGCGCGAGCTGCGCTCGCGCGTCGATCCGCGCAAATGGCTGTTCGTGGGCTCCGGGCTGGCGCTGTTCGTGGCGCTGCTCGCCGGGCTGCTCATCGCGCGCTATGGCCAACCTCCGGGCACGGCGGAGCCTTCCGGGTCCCCGGCCGCGCGGCCCGCGAAGCCCGCCCCCGCCGTGCCGCTGGCCGACCCGGTGCTGTCGCGGGCCCGCGCGGCGCTGGCCGCCGGGCGGTACGAATCCCCGCCCGGGCGCAATGCACTCGACCTCTTTGCGGCCGCGCTGCTGTCGCGCCCGAATGACGTCGAGGCGCAGGCCGGACTCGCAACCACGATCACCCGGCTGCTGCGGCAGGCGGAACGGGCGGCGGCGGCCGGCAACCCTGACGAGGCCCGGCGCATCGCCGAACGCGTGCTCGGCGTGCAGGACGGTCACCCCGGCGCACGATCGTTGCTCGCCGGCCTCGAGTCGCCACCGCGCCCACTCGCCGTACCTGACGCTCTGCCGAGCGCCACATCTGGCGCCGTCGCAGTGACCAAGCCGCGGACCGAAGCTGCCACCGTGCCCGCGCCGCCCAGGCGCGCCGCGATACCGCGCGTGCAGAAAGACCCGCTCACGCCGGTCGTCGTCGGCAACGGCACCCTGCCCACCTCGCCGGGCCGCCGCACCTCGGCTGGATCGTCGCGACAGTTCGGTGCGCCTGCCAGCTCCGGGCACCCGATCGCCGGCTACGTGCAGCGCGCGCCCAACCTGGTCGTGGTGACCGCGCCGCTGCCGGACAGCGACCTCGAGCCGGTGTCGACGCCCGATCCGACCTATCCGCCGGCCGCGTATCGCAACGGCGTCGAGGGCTGGGTGGAAGTGGACTTCACCGTGACCGAGCAGGGCGCGGTGCGCGACATCGAGGTGGTCAGCGCCGAGCCGGGCGGGGTGTTCGACGCCGCCGCCGTGGCGGCCGTGGCGGCCTGGCGCTACCGGCCGCGCGTCGTGAACGGCCGGCCGGTCATGCAGCGCTCGTCGGTGACGCTGAGCTTCAACGTCGCGGATTGAGCGCGGCGTGGCGGGTGCCGAGCACCCACGCCACGATCGCCCACAGCGCCGCGAGCGCCGCGCCGCACCACGCGATCCCGGCCAGGCCGAGGCCGAACGTCGACTTCACCAGCGCGTGCACCGAGGCGGCCGTAGCGTCGCCGCCGCGGTACACGAACGTGTCGATCAGGCTCTTCGCCTTGTAGCGTTCCTCGCGCGTCACCGACGTGTACAGCGTGTCGCGCGACGGCCGGGTGATCGAGTACTCGCCGACGCGTCGCACCACCATCACACCGACCAGCACGGCAAAGGTCGGGAACAACGCCAGCGTGGCGAAGCCGAGCGCCATCAGCACCGGCACCGAGACGATCAGCGCGCGGAAGCCGAACCAGCGGTACAGCCGGCCGAACACGAACAGCTGCATCGCGAGCGAGCCCGCCTGCACCCAGAAATCGAGCCGGCTGAAGAAGGCCGTGCGCGCGTCGCGATCCGCAAACACCTCGGCCACCAGCGCCTGCTGCTCGAGGTACAGGAACGTGGACACCCAGGTGAGCAGGAACACGAACAGCGCGATGAGCGCGAGGTAGGGCGAGCGCGCCACCTGCTGGAAGGCGGCCCACGCGGACCCGCCAAGCTGTGCGTCACGGTCGGTGCCGGGCGCGGTGTTCTCGCCGGAGCGACGGTGCCAGCGCAGCACCAGCAGCATCGTGCCGAGCGAGGCCGCGAGCAGCGCCGCCGACACCAGCAGCAGGTTGATGGTGCCGATCGGCTCGGCGAGCTGCGAACCGAGGAACGGGCCGAACAGGCCGCCGCTGCTGATCCCCGCGGCGATGAACCCGAACAGCCGCCCCGCCTGCTCGCGGCTGAACACGTCGGCCATCAGGCTCCAGAACACGGCCACCACGAACAGCACGAAGATGCTCACCCAGACGAAATAGGCGCGCGCGATCCAGGTGTGGTCCGCCTGGGCGTTGAACCAGGCGTGGAAGCCGAGGATGTTGAGCACGAAGAACAGGTACACCCACGGCAGGAAGGCCGAGCGGCGGTAGCGTGAAATGAGCCAGCCGTACACGGGCTGCACCAGCAGCATGCCGGCGAACGTACCCCAGAACAGCGCCGGCAGCGTCTGCACGCCGGAGGTGATGCCCATGGTCTCGCGGATCGGACGCAGGATCGCGTAGGCGGCGAACATCAGGAAGGCGGTGGCGAACGCAGCGAGCGCGCCGCCGAGCTCGTGTGGCTGCGCGTTGATCGCGCGGGCGAGCGCGCGCGTCACGCGGCGGCCTGCAGGTCGAGCACCATGCCCGGTTGCGCGACTTCGGCGCGCGTGCCCCCTGCCCGCAACGCGTCGCGCAGGCCCTCCGCGGCCGACGCTTCGCCATGCACCAGCCAGACCGGCGGGCGGCCCGGGATCGCGCCGTACCAGCGCAGCAGGTCCTGCTGGTCGCCGTGCGCGGAGAACCCGCCGAGCGTGTGCACGCGGGCCGCGACCTTGATAGGCGAGCCGTGGATGCGCACCAACTCGCGGCCATCGACGATCGCGCGGCCGAGCGTGCCCTCGGCCTGGAAGCCGCTGAACACCACGTCGCACTCGGGCCGCGACAGGTTGTGCTTGAGGTGGTGGACGATGCGGCCGCCCGTGCACATGCCGCTGCCGGCGATGATGATGGCCCCGTTCGGCAGGCGATTGATCGCCATCGATTCGTCTGCCGTGCGACAGAGCTTGAGGTTTGGCAGCGACGGCAGCGCGCGCTCGCGCGCTATCCAGCGCCGCGCCTCCTCGTCGAACAGGTCGGCGTGCTGCCAGTAGACGCCGGTGGCCTCGATCGCCATCGGGCTGTCGAGGAACACCTGCCAGTCGCCGAGATGCCACGCGTCGAAGTGCGTCGCCAGCTCGTAGAGGATTTCCTGGGTGCGGCCGACTGCGAACGCCGGAATCAGCACGTTGCCGCCATCGCGCCGCGCCCCGCGCAGGATCGCGCCGAATTCCTCGAGCGTGGCCGCGCGCTCGCGGTGCAGGCGCGCGCCGTAGGTGCTCTCCATCAACACCAGGTCGCAGGCCGGGCCCGGCTCCGGATCGCGCAGGATCGGCGTGTCGTACTGGCCGAGATCGCCGCTGAAGGTGACGCGCCGCTCGAGCGCGCCCTCGCGCAGCCGCAGCCACACGCTCGCGGAACCGAGGATGTGGCCGGCGTCGCGGAAGACGAGGTCGACGCCGGGCAGCACCTCGACCGGCTGCCCGTAGGGCACCACGCGCACCTGCTGCTGCACGTCGAGGGCGTCGTCGAGCGTGTAGAGCGGCTCCGCCGCCGGCGCACCCGGCCTGCGGTGCTTGCGGTTCTCACGCTCGGCGTCACGCTGCTGCATGTTCGCCGAGTCGGCGAGCAGGATGCGCACCAGGTCGCGGCACGCGGGGTTGGTGTAGATCGGACCACGGAAGCCGCGCTTGCGCAGCAGCGGCAGCCGGCCGCTGTGGTCGATGTGCGCGTGGCTCAGCACCACGGCGTCGACCTGCGCGGCGTCGAACGGGAATGCGGCACGATTCCTGGCGTCGGGGGCCGCGCCGCCCTGGATCATCCCGCAGTCGAGCAGCAGGCGGCGGCCGCCCACGACGAGGATGTGACAGCTGCCCGTCACCTCGCCGGCTGCGCCGTAGAACTCGAGCTGCATGTGGATCGCCTCAGGCGATCCGCTGGCCGACGGTCGCCTCGTTGTGCTCGGGTCGTGACTCGCGTTCGCGCAACAGCTTGACGCAGGCCTTCACGACCCGTGCATCGTAGCGGCGCCCAGCCTGGGATTGAAGCTCCTCGATGCAGGCGGCGAGCGACAGCGCGGCGCGTTGCGGTCGCGGCGCCAGCATCGCCTCGGCGGCGTCCGCCACGGCGACGATGCGCGCCTCGAGCAGGATCTCCTCGCCCTGCAGGCCGCGCGGGTAGCCCGAGCCGTCGAGCCGCTCGTGGTGCTGGCGCACGACCTCGGCGACCGGCCACGGGAACTCGATGCGGCGCAGGCACTCGTGGCCGCGCTCGACGTGCGTCTTGACCAGCTCGTACTCCGCCGGCGGCAGTTGTCCCGGCCGCCACAGCACCTCGCGCGGGATCTGCAGCATGCCGACGTCGATCAGCTGGCCCATCACCCGCAGGCCGCGCACGGTGTGCCCCGGCAGCCCGAGCGACGTGCCGATGGCGGCGGCGAGGTCGCCCACGCGGCGCGCGCGACCGGTCTTGCCCGAATCCTGCGACTCCGCCAGCGTCGCGAGCGACTCGACCACGCCGAGCATCACGCGTTCCATGTGGTCCATGGCGCTCACGATCTCGGCGTCGGAGCGGCGGCGGCGCAGCACCTTGCCACAGGCCCTCGGCGACCTGCACGGCGTGCTGCAGGTCCTCGTCATCGTAGGGCTGCGGCTTCTCCGCGAGCAGCAGCACGCCGGCCAGTCGAGCGCCGTCCAGCATCGGCACGCAGGCCTGGCGGCGCAGCGCTCCCGGCAGGCCGGCGTCGCGCAGCGGGCCCGTGCCCTCCATCGCATCGCGCGCCACCGGCTGCAACGAGGCGAGGCACTGGTGCAGGGCCGTGTCCGGGCCCGGCGAGCCGCGCCAGCGCGTCAGCACGGACAGGTCCTTGCCAGCCGCGTCGCTGCCGCAGCACGCCGCGAGCTCGAGCTGCGCGGCGTCCGGCAACGCCAGGAACAGATAGGCCGTCGGACTGCCCGTCAGCTGGCTCGTGACCTCGAGCGCCTGCGTCAGGATCTCGCTCTCGGTCAGTGAATGCGCCCGCTGCGTCAACTCGAGCAGTGCTGCCGCGCGGCGCTGTTCGCGCTCCGCGCGCTGTCCGGCGCGGCGTTGCCCGCTCAGGTCGCGCACCATGACGATGCGGACGCCCGGCGCGCCATCGATGGCGGCGGCGGCCACCTGGACCTCGATGGTCGTGCCATCGCCACGGCGCCAGCGGCCTTCGTGCACCACCGCGCCGCCGCCGGACACCGCCAGGCTGCGCACGGTGCCGTCCCCGTCCTCATCCGCAAACTGCTGCAACCCCGCGCCCACCACAGCGGCGGCGTCGCGGTCGACCAGCGCGAGGAACGCCCGGTTGGCGTAGCGCAGGCGACTCTCGGCATCGACGAGACAGGCGGCGAACGGCGCATGCTCCAGGGCGAGCGCGTGCTGCCGTGCCCGATCGTCGCTCGCGCGCTGCGCACGCTCGTCGGTGACGTCGCGCGCAAGGGTCAGCCAGCAGGCACGCCCGGCGTAGGACACCGACTGGCGCCGCAGTTCGAGCACTGCGCGAGTTGCCGTCTTCGCGGGTCCACGTCACGTCGATCGGCTGGGCCGACTCGGCGTCCGGCACGTAGCCCGGCAGCAGTTCGGCGATGGACCGGCCGCGCAGCGCTTCGGCCGCGAGGCCGAACAGGGCCGCGGCCGAGTCGCTCACGTCGCGGATCTCGTGCGTTTCCATGTCCGACAGCCACGTGGGCAGCGGCTGTGCCGCGAAGGCTCGCTCGGCGTCCACCGCCGCGGCGTGCGCACGGGCACGGGCCGTCTGCAGTTCGGCCAGCCGTGACTCGAGCACGCCGATGCGGGCCAGCTCGGCCTGGGACTGCTGGGCGGCGCCGCGCGCGTCGCTCTCGGCCTGCGTCAGTTGCCGTTCGCGGGATTCCAGTTCGTGCAGCTGCGCCTGCAGTTCACGAATTCGGGTCGCGTCGGCAGCCGCAAGGTCGGCGCGTTCGCGGGCACCACGCTCGGCACTCTCGCGGGCGACGCGCTCCGCGACCGCCAACCGCTGTTGCACGGCCTCGAGGTCGCGCACGTGCCGCTCGAGCTCGACGACGCGCCGGCGGTCCTGCTCACGCTTCTCGAGCAACTCCGGGACCAGCGCCGGCATGCGCATGGTGCCGGAGCCCGGCGACAGCTCGTCGAGGGCGGTGGCGAGTTCCTCGAGCGTCGTGCCGCGTGGGAAGAATCGCTCGGCGCCCACCTCCGCGGCGAACGCCTCGTACTTCGCACCCTCGACGCGGAACGACAGCAGCACCACCGGCAGGTGGTGCAGGACCGGGTCTTCCTTGACGCGGCGACACAGCGCGAAGCCGTCGAGCTTGGGCAGCAGGACGTCGCTCACCACCACCTGGGGGGCCTCGCGCCGCGCGATCTCGAGTGCCTCGACGCCGGAGCGCGACTTGATGACCCGGTGGCCACGCGCCTCCAGCAGCGTTTCGAGCGCCGCGAGATCCTGGTCGCGTTCGTAGGCCAGCAGGACGGTCTTCATCGCCACGGGATCACGTTGCCTGGCGGGCGCCAAGTATGCGCCCACCTGCAGCATGCACCAACGCGCCCGCGGACCGCGCGAGATCCGTCACAGTTCGCCCGCGCCCGGCCCCGCGACCGTCATGGGGCGTAACCTCAGGCCGGATGCAGCGCTTCCTCCGACTCCGGCAGGTGGCGCCGCAGGGCCTCGACCGTGCCGTGCACGAGGTCCTTGCGGATCTCGTGGACCACCTTGGCGCGCGTCGGTTTCGACAACTCGGCCCGCATCAGGCCCAGGAACGCCGGGCCGGCGACGACGATCAACTCGTCGAACTCGCCGCTGCGCCGGGCCGTGTCGAGCCGCCGCGAGATGCGCTTCGCAAATCGCACCGCTTCCTGCTGCCGCGGGTCGTTCTCGCGCGTGATGGCATGGCGCGCGCCGCCGAAGCTCTCGTAGCTGCGGCCGGGCCGATCGCTCGAGAAGTCGCGGTTGTGCTGGTGTGCCAGCGGGTCGCTGATGCGGGCGACCTCCTTCGGCCGCGCCCGCAACGAGGCCGTGTCGTAGAAGATGGCCTCCGCCTGGTCGGCGACGATGATCCGGATCCTGCTCATGGTGACCTCCCCTCGTATGGGGCCTATCGCTAGCGTCCGCCGCGCAGGCTCCCGCCGCAATCCGGGAAACCGGCAATCCCCGGCTGACCGACCGATCGGTCAGTGCTAGCATCCGCCGATGGCACGCCCTACCAGCCGCAGGCGCTCCCCTGCCCCCGGGGCGCGGCGCATCGAATCCGCTGCCCGGCGGCTGTTCGCCGCCCGTGGCTTCGCCGGCACGTCGATGGCGGACATCGCCGCGGCGGCCGGGGTCAGCAAGGCCACGGTTTTCCATCATTACCGCAGCAAGCAGGCGCTGTACGAGGCGCTGGTGAGCGAGGCCGTGACCGGCTTCCGCGAGCAGCTCATTCCGCTGCTGGACCCGGTGCACGACCTGCGCGGCAGCCTGCAGGAGTTCGCCGCCGCGCACGTTGCCCGCCTGACCGGCATGCAGGCCACCACGCGCCTGATCGCGCGCGAGATGCTGAGCGGCTCCTCCGCCGCGACCAGCCTGTTTGCCGAAGGCGAGATGGGCCGCAATTTCGCGTTGCTCGTCGATGCGCTGCGCCGTGGCCAGTCGCGGGGCACGGTGCGCAGCGACGTCGATCCCGGGCTCGCGGTCTTCATGCTGCTCGCCGCCAACTGGTTCCTGGTGCAGAACGCGGCGCGGCTGCAGCGCCACCCGGATCTCGCCGTCATCAACTCCACTGACGCCTACGCCGCCGAGCTCGCCCGGCTGCTGGCCCACGGCCTCGCGCCGACCGCCCCCGAGGATTCGCCATGACCCGCCCGTCGTCACCAGTTGCCGTCGCCCTGCTCCTCGTTGCCGTGCTGGCCGCCGGATGCGGCGGCAAGGACGAGGGAGCCGCCGGCCCGCCCGTGCGCAAGACGCCGGTCACCGTGGCACAGGCGACGCGCGAGCGGGTGGAAGCGATCGAGACGACGGTCGGTCGGCTGGAGTCGACCTCCTCTCCGGCGCTCGCCGCCGAGACATCCGGGCGGGTGGTACGCCTGCTGGTGGACGGCGGCAGCGTGGTCAAGAAGGGCCAGGTGCTCGCCGAGCTCGACGGCGAGCCGCAGCGGCTGGCCGTCGCCTCGGCGCGGGCCAGCGTCGAGCGCCTCGAGGCACTGCTCGCCAACCAGCAGCGCACCGTCAAGCGCTACCAGGAACTGCGCTCGAAGGCGGTCTCCGAGAGCATGCTGGAAGAGGCCGTCGCGCAGCAGAGCGCCCGGCAGGCCGAGCTCAACGACGCACGGGCGCGGCTCGCCGAGGCCCAGTACCGCCTCGACCGCACGCGCATCAAGAGCCCGGTGGACGCGATCGTCGAGCGGCGGCTGATCTCGGTCGGCGACTTCGTGTCGCCCGGCACGCCCGTGGTGACCATCGTCGGCCGGGATCAACTGCGCGTGGTGCTGCCGTTCCCGGAGCGCCTGTCCGGGCAGATCCGGCCCGGGCTCGCGGTCACGCTGGACCAGCCGGCGCGACCGGAGGGGCCGATCACCGGCACGGTCACGGAGGTGCGGCCCATGGTCGGCACCAACAATCGCGCGGTCGAGGCGCTGGTGGACCTGCCGGCCGGCACCGACTGGCCGCCCGGCGGCAGCGTGACGGCGCGCCTGGTGCTCGCCTCCCGCGACGGCGTGGTGGTGCCGGCCGCCAGCGTGGTGCGTCGCCCCGCCGGTGACGTGGTGTACGTGGTGCAGGACGGCAAGGCGGCCGAGCGCAAGGTCACGGTCGGCGTGCGCACCAGCGAGCGAGCCGAGGTACTGACCGGCGTCGAGCCCGGCGAGACGGTGGCGCTCGCCGGCGCCGGGTTCCTCACCGACGGCGCACTGGTGAGCGTGCGCGACACCGGCGAGGCGCCGGCGCAGCCATGAAGCTCGCCGAGCTGTCCGTCCGCCGGCACGTGCTCGCCTTCATGGCGAGCGCGGTGTTCGTGCTGTTCGGCATCGTCGCCTACCAGCGCATCGGCGTCGATCGCTTCCCGCGCGTCGAGTTCCCGGTGATCTCGATCACCACCGTGCTGCCGGGCGCCAACCCGGACGTCATCGACGCGAGCGTCACGAACATCATCGAGACGGCCGTCAACAGCGTGCCGGGCATCGACTTCATCCAGTCGCGCTCGAGCCCGAGCGTCTCGAACGTCGCGATCACCTTCAACCTGTCGAAGGACATCGACGTCGCGTTCTCCGAGGTGCAGGCCAAGGTCAACCAGGTGCTGCGCCAGCTGCCGGACGAGGCCGACCCGCCGGTGGTGCTCAAGGTCGAGGTGGGCGCCGCCGCCGTGATCTGGCTCGCGCTGCAGGGCGACCGCACCACCCAGCAACTCAACCAGTACGCGCGGCAGGTGGTGAAGAAGCGCCTCGAGACGGTCGAGGGCGTCGGCCAGGTGATCATCGGCGGCGAGCGGCGACGCAACATCCGCGTCAACCTCGACCTCGACCGCATGGCGGGGCTCGGCGTGACGGCGCAGGACGTGCGCGACGCGTTCCGCACCGAGCACGTGCAGCTGCCCGGCGGCTTCCTCGTGAGCGGCACCGGCGAGCGGCTCATCAAGCTCGACCTCGAGTACCACAGCCCGGAGGCGCTCGGCGAGCTGATCGTCCGCTACGAGGACGGTGCGCCGGTGCGCCTGCGCGACGTCGGCGACATCGAGGACGGCCTCGCCGACGACCGGCAGATCATCCGCTTCAACGGCGAGCCGACCGTGGGCATCGGCATCGTCAAGGTCAGCAACTACAACACCGTCCGGCTGGTGGACGACATCCGCGCGCGGCTCGACTCGGAGATCATTCCGCAGCTTCCGGCCGGGCTCACGCTCACGGTGTCGATCGACGATTCCGCGCCGATCCGCAAGATCGTCGCGGCGCTCGAGGACCACCTGCTCGAGGGCACGATCCTCGCCGGCCTCGTGGTGTGGTTCTTCCTGCGCAGCTTCCGCTCGACGCTGATCATTTCGACCGCCATCCCGGTCTCGCTGCTCGGCGCGATCGCGGCCATGTATTTCCTCGGCTACACCTTCAACCAGATGTCGCTGCTCGGCCTGCTGCTGCTGATCGGCGTGGTGGTGGACGACGCGATCGTGGTGCTCGAGAACGTGTACCGGCGGCTCGAGGAGGATCCGTCGCTCGACCGCCACACCGCCGCGATCGAGGGCACGGAGCAGGTCGGCTTCGCGGTGGTGGCGGCGAGCCTCACGCTGGTGTCGATCTTCGGCTCGGTGCTGTTCCTCGAGGGCATCGTGGCGCGGTTCTTCCAGTCGTTCGCGGTGGTCGTCACGGTGGGCGTGCTGGTGTCGCTGTTCGTCTCGCTCACGCTCACGCCGATGCTGTGCTCGCGCTTCCTCGAGCCCTCGCAGAAGCACGGGCCCGTGTACCGCTTCTTCGACCGGCTGCTCGACGGGCTCGACGCGTTCTACCGTCGCGTGCTCGGCTGGGCGCTCGCCCATCGCGTCAGGTGCTGCTGGCCACGCTCGTCGTCGTGCTGTCGAGCGGCTGCTTCTTCACGAACGTCGGCAAGGACTTCATCCCCGAGGAGGACGACGGGCGATTCAACGTCAGCTTCCGCGCGCCGCTCGGCACCAGCCGGGCCGGGATGGACGACCTGCTCACCGAGATCGACGAGACCATCCGGCGCCACCCCGAGGTGACCTCGGTGTTCATCGGCGTCGGCTTCGGCGGCGTCTCGCAGGTCAACAGCGGCATGGCGTTCGTGAACCTCGTGCCGCGCAACGAGCGCGACGTCACCCAGCGCGAGTTCATCCAGCGCCTGCAGGCGGAGCTGTCGCAGATCCCCGGCGTGCTCGCCTTCGCCTCCGTCCCCTCGCCGATCGGCGGCATGCGCGGCGAGCAGCTGCAGTTCGCGATCGTCGGCCCGGACCTCGACAACGTCGCCTCGCTGTCGCGCGAGCTGGCACGACGGCTCGGCCAGGAGCCCGCGCTCGGCCGCATCGACCTCGACCTGCAGCTCGACCTGCCGCAGATCCGCCTCGAGGTGGACCGCGTGCGCGCCGCCGACGTGGGGCTGTCGAGCGCCGACGTCGCCTACGCGGTGAACATGCTGGCAGGCGGCGTCGACATCGCCAAGTACAACGACGACCCGGGCGACGGCGACCGCTACGACATCCGCGTCAAGGCCGCCGACGGCGAGATCGTCTCGGCCGACGACCTGCAGCGCATCTTCCTGCGCACGCCCAAGGGCCAGATGGTGCGGCTCGACACGGTCGCCACGGCCGTGGACATCGTCGGGCCCGCGGTCATCAACCGCTTCGGCCTGCAGTACTCGGCCAATTTCTACAGCAACCCCACCATGCCGCTCGGCGCCGCGGTCGAGCGCGTGCGTGCCGAGACCGCCGAGCTGCTGCCGCCGGGCTACTCGATGGAACTGCAGGCGCGCGCCCGCGAGTTCGCCAAGACCGTCGGGCTACGTGCGCCTCGCGCTGATGCTGGCGCTGGTGCTCGTGTACATCGTGCTCGCGAGCCAGTTCAACTCGTTCCTGCAGCCGCTGATCGTCATGACGGCGCAGCCGCTCGCGGTGGTGGGCGGACTGTTCGCGCTGTGGATCACCGGCACCACGCTCAACATGATCTCGATGATCGGGCTGATCCTGCTGATGGGCCTGGTCGCGAAGAACTCGATCCTGCTGGTGGACCTCACCAACCAGCTGCGCGACGCGGGACGCGGGGTCGAGGACGCACTGCGCGAGGCCTGCCCGTTGCGCCTGCGCCCGGTGCTGATGACCTCGCTCACGGTCATCCTGGCGCTGCTGCCGGCCGCGCTCGGCCTCGGTGCCGGCGCCGACACCAACGGCCCGATGGCGATTGCCGTGATCGGCGGCATGATCAGCTCAACCTTGCTCACGCTGGTCGTGGTGCCCGCCGTATACTCGCTCGTCGAGCAGGGGCTGCGCCGCCTGCGCCGGAGGTCTGAATGATCCATCACCGCACGCTCGCCCTCGCTGCCCTCGCGCTGCTCGCCGCCTGCGCCGGCAATCCATGGACGGTGGAACGCTTCGAGGCACCCGAGGCCGACGTGGCCGGCAAGAGCACCTTTCTCTACAAGCCCGGTGAGGTGGCCGCGCCGCTGGCGCGACGGCCCGAGCTCGCCGCCCGCACCGAGGCGCAGGTGCGCGCGGTGATCGTCGGCGAGTTGCAGCGCAAGGGCTACGTCGAGGCGAGCGGCACGGTCGGCGCCGACATGGTCGTCACCTACCAGGCCTCCGGCACGCGCCGCTTCGTGGAGTCGGACCAGCAGCGCATCGGCGCGCCTTCGCCGAACCAGGTGCTGACGCCCGGCTCGATGCCGCAGCGGCCCGCGTCGGAACTGCCGCCCGAGATGTCCGTGCGCGAGGTCTCGATGGTCGTGTTCGTGGAGGATCCGGCCACCGGCACGCTGGTCTGGCGCGGGCTGGTGAACGCGGAGTTGCGCACCAATTCGCTGGACGGCGTCGTGCGCCAGGTCACCGACATGACGCGGCACATCATGGAGCAGTTCCCGGCGCGCCGCGCCGCGAAGTAGCCGCAGGCCGGCACGCTCAGCCGCGTGCGTAGTCCGGCTCGTTCCCCTTGCGCCACTTGATGTTGCAGCCGAGGCTCGGCAGCTGGTCCGCGCCCGGCGCGTGGCCCGCGAGCGTCGCGTCGATGGCGGCCCGCAGGTCGGCGCCCGTGACCGGCCGCCCGTTACCCGGCCGGCTGTCGTCGAACTGCCCGCGATAGACCAGTCGTCGGTCCGCATCGAACAGGAAGAAGTCGGGCGTGCACGCCGCGCGGTAGGCCTTGGCCACCGACTGCGTCGCGTCGAGCAGGTACGGGAAGACGTAGCCGAGTTCCGCAGCCTCGCTACGCATGCCGTCCGGCCCGTCCTGCGGATAGGCCGCGACGTCGTTCGAGTTGATCGCGACCACCGCGAGCCCGCGCGGCTGGTACTCGCGTGCCAGCGCGGCGAACCCGGCGCGCAGGTGGCGCACGAACGGGCAGTGGCCGCAGATGAAAACGACGAGCAGCGCGGGCGCTGCATTGAAATCGGCGAGCGCGTGGCGGCGGCCATCGAAGTCCGGCAGCGCGAAGTCCGGTGCCGGGGTACCGAGCGGGAGCATCGTCGAGGGTGTGCGCGCCATGACCGTCTCCTCCTTCAGCGGCGCATGATCAGCAGCACGCCGACCACCAGCAGTGCCGCGCCGAGCAGCCGGACAGGCGTTACCGGCGACTGCGGAAAGCCGATCACGCCGTAGTGGTCGACGAGCAGCGCAGCCACCATCTGCCCGGCGAGCGTGAGCGCGAGCACCGCGGCGGCGCCGAGGCGTGGCCCGAGCACCGTGGTGGCGGCAACGTAGGCTGCGCCGAGCAGGCCACCGAACCACGCCCAGGCCGGCACCGAGGCCGCCGAACCCGGCGCCCAGCGCGCACCGCTGGCGACCGCCACCAGCGCCAGCGCGCCGAGGCCGACCACGAAATTGACGATGGCCGCGAGCACCGGCGAGCCGATGGCCAGGCGCACGGTGGCGTTCATGCCGACCTGCACGGTGAGCCCGGCGCCGACCAGCACCGCCAGCAGTTGCGGCCAGTAGCTCACGCGGCCAGTGCTTCGCGCCGGTTCCACGTGCGCCAGGCGAGCGCGCCGATGCCGGCGATCAGCGCGAGGAACCCGATCAGCGCACCCGCGATCGGGATTTGCCGCAGCAGCCACAGCGCCACGAGCCCGAGCAGCAGTGCCAGGAGCTGCCCGCCACGCGTCACGGGCCGGCCCGGACGCAGCGCGGCAAGGCCCCGTTGCGCGAGGAACAGCGCCGCCGTGACCCAGCCGAGGAACATGACCAGCAGGTACAGCGACATGAGCAGCAGCGCGAGCGGGATGCCGATGATCGTGATCAGCAGTGCGACGGCGACGAGCGGCACGCACACCAGGATGGCGAGCCCGAGGCCGAGCGCCGCCAGCGGCCGGCGACTGATCGTGGCCGCCGCTTCGCTCGCGAAGCGCGGCAACAGCAGCAGGTACAACGCGGCGGCCACGAACACGCCGAGGAACCAGAGGAACGAACCGACGCCGTGCGCGGCGTCGTGCACCGGCGCCTGCTCGTCGTGGAAAAAGCGCCGCGCGTTGTCCTCGTGGAACTCGACACCCCCGGCAATCACCGCTCCTTCGGGTACGGTCGGCTCCGCCGGCCCGTGGTAGATGAGTCGACCGCCGATGCGCGTGTCCGGACCAATCTCGAGGTCCTCCGCGCGCACCTCCGCGTCGCCCTGCACCTCGCCGTTGATGCTGACCGAGCCACCCGAGGCATGCAGGTCACCCTGTGTGCTGCCTTCGTAGCGCGCACGGCCGCCGGTGAGCGACAGCTCGCCCGCGATCACCGTGGCCGGGCCGACCGCAAGGTCGCCGCCGGCCAGGCGCGCATTGCCGTTCACCAGTGCGTCGAGCTGCACGTCGCCGCCGGCAGCGTACAGGTCGTCGCCGATCGCGCCGCCGATCGACAGCTCGCCGCCCGCGACCACGAGGTCGCCCTGCACTTCATTCGCGGTCGAGACACGACCGCCCGCGAGGATGGCATCGCCCTCGACGGCGTCGGTGAGGTTGAGCATTCCGCCGGCACCGAAATAGTCGGAGCCGAACCGATGCGCGACGGACTCCTCGCCGTCGTGCTGGACGCTGCAGCCGGTGGTAATGGTCGCCAGCGCGAGCGCGACCAGCGCCACGCCCGAAACTCGCCGCAGCAGGGACCATTGGCAGGTCATCGGACAGAAGTGTACGGCACTGCCCGCGGACCGGGCGAGCCGGTCGCTAAGCAAGAAAGGCCGCGAGCAACCTGTGCTGCTCGCGGCCTTCCCATTTATGGCCTTCCCTGACCTGCCCGCCACCCCCGTTTCAGGCATCCCCCATCCGGAATCCCGTCCCCGCGTGTGGCGGGTCACGCCAGGGTGCGTGCTGTTGTACGCAGGTCCCGCGTGGCCGTCATCATGCGCTGCAACAAGCTCCGCCCACGAATCACGAGTCACCAGTCACTTTTCACTTCCGCGTTGCCCGGCCTTCGGTCAGGTAGCCGACGAAGCGCGGAGTGCGCTTCAGGTAGTACTGCTGCACCGGTCCGAGCTCCAGTCCCGCGCCGGTGACCAGCTCGCGCACCGGCCGATTCAGGTGGCAGCCACCGGCGAGCGGCATCCAGGCGGCATTGAGGCGGTCCTGCCAGCGCGCCACGCCGTGATCCGGCGCGCGGCCGTGCTCCAGGAACAGGAACTGTCCGCCGGGCCTGAGTACGCGCCGCACTTCGGCGAGCGCGTGGACCACGTCCGGGATGGAGCAGAGCGTGAAAGTGCTCACCACCGTGTCGAACCGTCCGGTCCTCGAACGGCAGGTGCTCGGCGTCGAGGTGGTGGAAGTCGACCTCGATCGAAGCGTGCGCGATTCGCGGCAACGACAGGCGATCGAGGTCGAAGTCAGGGTCGATGGCCTCGATGCGCCGCACGTGCGGCGGGTAATGCGTCAGGTTGCGCCCGGTGCCGAAGCCGATCTCGAGGATGCGGCCCCGCGCGGGCGCGAGGGCCCGGTCGCGCGGCCTGCGCAGTTGCGGGCTCGCCATCGCCAGGTCGAGCACGCGCGGGAAGATGTAGTGGTGGTAGAAGCCCAAGGGGAGTGACTGGTGACTCGTGATTCGTGACTAGTGGCCGGACGGCGGGGCGGCGGCCGGCCAGGTCACGGTGAACGCGCCGCGCAGCTGGCCCTGCTCGAAGCCGGTCGCCTGGTCGTCTGGGATAGTCGCGCGCGATGGCCGCCGCGAGTTCCGGTGCCAGGGTCTTGCCGTGGCAGGTCAGGCACGCGGGCTCGGTCGGGATGGCGCGCATGTAGCGTCGCTCCACCTGTTCGCCGCGCCGGATTTCGAATGCTGCCTCGAGCGGTGGCGTGAACTTGCCCGACGCCAGCTCGCTGCTGAACTGCTCGAGCAGCGTGCGTTGCAGTTCGTCCGGCGCGTTCGCCGGATTGCGCACGCGCAACGCCGTGCGCCCCACCGTCGCGCCCGATTCGCTGGACAGTCGCGCGGCGATGGCCGGCGCACGGTGGCGACACACGTCGATCGCGGCGACCGGACCGCCGGCGGCCATGGCCTTGCCGAGTTCGCCCTTGAGTTCGCTGCCGAGCTGCAGCGCGAGCTGGCGGCTGTGCTCGATCCAGTCAGGTGCGGGCGCTGGCGCAACCTCGGCGGCCGACGACAGGACCGGCAGCGACGCCAGCAGGATCGCGGTGAGTAACTTCGTGATCATGGTTCAGAGGCCCTCCAGGGCCGCAACGATCCGTGCAGGTCAATTTCACAATGCCGGCAAGCAGCGTTTTATAGCGAGCCGGATTATTCCGTACAGACATATAATGCCCGGATTCACGCCATTGGCCTCGATCGCGCGCTCGGGTAGATTGCGCGCCCCGCCCAGCAGGTCTGCACACGATGGGACGCATTTTCGAAGTTCGCAAGCACGCGATGTTCGCGCGCTGGAACCGCATGGCGAAGCAGTTCGCCCGCATCGGCAAGGAAATCACCATCGCGGTGAAGAAGGGCGGGCCGGACCCCGACTCGAACCCGACGCTGCGGCGCTGCATCCAGAACGCCCGCGCGGTGAACATGCCCAAGGACAAGATCGAGGCGGCGATCAAGCGCGCCTCGGGTCGCGACGCGGCGAACTTCGAGGAAGTGATGTACGAGGGCTACGCCCCGCACGGCGTCGCGGTGCTGGTCGAGTGCGCGACCGACAACCCGACCCGCACCGTGGCGAGCGTGCGCAACGCGTTCAGCAAGAACGGCGGCAACCTCGCCACCACCGGCAGCGTGGCGTTCCAGTTCAAGCGCATGGGCGTGTTCCGCCTCAATCCCGAGGGCATCGACCAGGACGACCTCGAGCTGTACCTGATCGATCACGGCCTCGAGGAATTCGGTGAAAGCACCGGCGAGAAGGACGAGCCGCAGCTGGTGGCACGCTGCCTGTTCGAGGACTTCGGCACGCTGCAGAAGGCGCTCGAGGACCGCGGCATCGCGCCGATTTCGGCGGAGCAGGAATACATCTGCCAGGTGCCCACGGAGCTGGCCGAGGAGCAGGCGACCGAGGTGCTCGAGCTGATCGACAAGCTCGAGCAGGACGAGGACGTGCAGAA
>CAVSUM010000023.1:0-99031 GCA_963731105.1 uncultured Gammaproteobacteria bacterium | reverse complement strand
CTGCTCGCGACCGCGCAGACGCGCGTCGAGCTGCTGACCACCGAGATCAGCGAGGACGTCGAGCGCGGCGTCCGCATCCTGCTGTGGGGAGTCGTGGCGCTGCTCGCCGGGATCATGGGCCTGCTGCTGGCGGGCGTGACGCTGATCATCCACTTCTGGGACACGCACCGGATGGGCGCCGCGATGGCGGTGACGTTCGTGTTCCTGGCCGTTGCCGCCATTGCGGCCTGGGTGGCGCGCGACAAGCTGCACGAGAAGCCGCGGCTGCTCGACGCAACCCGCACCGAACTGCGGCGCGACGTGGTCTCGCTGCGGGACGAGCGATGAGCTCGCGGCTGGTCGCGCTCACGGCCCGGCGTGCGGCGCTGCAGGCGGAGTGCGCGCTGCAGCGCGACGACGCCGCGCAGGCCTACGCGGAGATCGCGCAGGGAACGATGCGCGTAGACCGGGTGATCGGGACCGTGCGTCGCTTGACGCCACTACTGGTGGTGGCCGGCGCGGGTGTCCTGCTCGCGGTGGGCCCTGCCCGCGCGCTGTCGCTGGTCAGCCGCGGTATCGCACTGCGCCTGTACGTGCAGCAGGCGCGCGGCCTGCTCGGCTGAGCACCCTTTGAGGCTTGCATGCCGGCCGGGCCACTGGCTCCGGCCGACATGCAGTCCCTCATCACTCAGTCCTGGACCTTCTGCAGGATCGTGGCGATGCCCTGGCCGAGGCCGATGCACATCGTCGACAGGCCGAACTCCGCGTTTTTCTGCTCCATCACGTTCAGCAGCGCGGTGGTGATGCGCGCGCCCGAGCAGCCGAGCGGATGGCCGAGCGCGATGGCGCCGCCGTTCAGGTTCACGGTCTCTTCCATGCGGTCCATCAGGCCGAGATCCTTGACGCACGGCAGCGACTGCGCGGCGAAGGCCTCGTTGAGCTCCGCCACGCCGATCTGCTCGATCTTCATGCCGGCGCGCTTCAGCGCTTTCTTGGACGCCGGCACCGGGCCGTAGCCCATGATCGCCGGGTCGCAGCCCGCCACGGCCATCGACACGATCCTGGCGCGCGGCTTGAGTCCCAGCGCCTTGGCACGCTCGTAGCTCATCACCAGCATCGCCGACGCACCGTCCGAAATCGCCGACGACGAGCCCGCGGTCACGGTGCCGTTCTTCGGGTCGAACGCGGGCTTGAGCGCGGCCAGGCCTTCGAGCGACGTCTCGGGGCGGATCACCTCGTCCACCTCGCACAGCACGCGGAAGCCGTTGCCGTCGTGGCCCTCGATGCCCACGACCTCGTTCTTGAAGCGGCCCTGCTGCGTGGCCTCCCACGCCTTCTGGTGCGAGCGCAGCGCGAACTTGTCCTGCATCTCGCGGGTGATGCCGTGCATGCGCCCGAGCACCTCCGCGGTGAGGCCCATCATGTTCGAGGCCTTGGCGTACTGCTTCGACGCCGACGGGTTCAGGTCGATGCCGTGCATCATGCCGACGTGGCCCATGTGCTCCACGCCGCCGATCACGAACACGTCGCCCTGCCCCGTCATGATCTGCGCCGCGGCCGTGTGCAGCGCCTGCATCGACGAACCGCACAGGCGGTTGACGGTCTGGCCCGGCACCGTGTGCGGCAGCCCCGCGAGCAGCAGCGTGTTGCGGGCGATGTTCATGCCCTGCTCGAGCGTCTGGTTCACGCAACCCCAGATCACGTCCTCGACCTCGTTCGGGTCGGCCGCGGGGTTGCGCTTGAACAGCGCCTTGATCAGCTCGGCCGACAGCACCTCGGCACGGACGTTACGGAACATGCCGCCCTTGGAGCGGCCCATGGCACTGCGCACGCCATCGATGATGACG
The DNA here is from genome assembly GCA_963731105.1 of uncultured Gammaproteobacteria bacterium. Taxonomy (GTDB): domain Bacteria; phylum Pseudomonadota; class Gammaproteobacteria; order Steroidobacterales; family Steroidobacteraceae; genus RPQJ01. The sequence continues at coordinate 97,205 of CAVSUM010000023.1, read as the reverse complement.
ACATCGCGAGGATTGAGACTCATCTGTGATCTCTCCCGAATTCGTGGCCGAGGTCAGCCGAAGAACTTCTTGGACGAAGCCGCCATGTCACGCAGCAGCTTCGGCGCGTCGTAGAGCTTGCCGAGCGCAGCGTACTTGTCGGCGAGCGCGACGAAGTTCGCGACACCCATCTGGTCGACGTAGCGGCAGGCACCGCCGCGGAACGGCGGGAAGCCGATGCCGTAGATGAGCGCCATGTCGGCCTCGTACGGCGAGGCGACGATCTTCTCCTCCAGGCAGCGCGCCACCTCGTTCACCATCGGCACCATGCAGCGCGCGATGATGTCGTCCGGTGTGAACTCCTTGCGCTCGGCCACCACGCCCTTCACCAGCTCGTAGGTTTCCGGGTCCGGGCTCTTCTTCGGCTTGCCCTTCTTGTCGGGCGCGTAGGTGTAGTAGCCCTTGCCGTTCTTCTGCCCGTAGCGCTTCGCCTCGACCAGCAGCTGCGTGGTGTTGGTGAACTCGGGCTTCATGCGGTCCGGGAAGCCCTCGGCCATCACGCCCGCGGCGTGCACGGCGGTGTCCATGCCCACCACGTCCATCAGGTACGCGGGGCCCATCGGCCAGCCGAACTTCTCCATCACCTTGTCGACGGCCATGTAGTCCGCGCCGTCGCGCAGCAGCATGTGGAAGCCGGCGAAGTACGGGAACAGCACGCGGTTGACGAAGAACCCCGGGCAGTCGTTGACGACGATCGGGGTCTTGCCCATCTTCTGCGACAGCTTGACGGTCGCGGCCACGGCCTCGTCCGACGACTGCTTGCCGCGGATCACTTCCACCAGCGGCATCATGTGCACCGGGTTGAAGAAGTGCATGCCGACGAAGTTCGCCGGGCGCTTCAGCCCCTCGGCCAGGTAGCTGATCGAGATCGTCGAGGTGTTCGACGCGATGATCGTGTCGTCGCGCACCATGCCCTCGACCTCGGCGAACACGGCCTTCTTCACCTTCGGGTTCTCGACCACGGCCTCGATGATGATGTCGACTTCCTTGAAGTCGCCGTAGTTGAGCGTCGGGCGGATGCGCGACAGCGTGGCGCTCATCTGCTCGGCGGTGATCTTGCCCCGCTCCACCTGCTTCGACAGCAGCTTGCCCGCCTCGTTGAGCCCGAGGTCGAGCGCTTCGGAGCGGATGTCCTTCATGATGATCGGCGTGCCCTTCACCGCGCTCTGGTAGGCGATGCCGCCGCCCATGATGCCGGCGCCGAGCACGGCGGCCTGCTTGATCTCCTTGGTGCCCTTCTTCGCCCACGCGCCCGAGGCCTTCTTCACGGCCTGGTCGGCCATGAACAGGCCGACCAGCGCGGTCGCCTGCGGCGTCACCGCGGCCTTGGCGAAGTACTTCGCCTCGATCGCCAGCGCCTCGTCGCGGCCCTTGCCGGCCGACTCCTGCATGCTGCGCAGCGCGAGCATCGGCGCCGGGTAGTTCGGGCCGGCCTTGCCGCCCACGACCGCCATCGAACTCGTGAACGCCATCATCTGCTCGATCGCGTTCAGCTTGACCGGCGCGAGCTTCTCGGCGCGCTTCGCCTGCCAGTCGAGCTTGCCGGCGATCGCTTGCTTGACGAGCGCGAGCGCGGCGTCGCGCAGCTGCTCGGGCGCCACCACGGCGTCCACCGCGCCGTCCTTCAGCGCGGCGTCGGGCTTCTTGTCGGCGCCGGTCGCGATCCACTCGACCGCGTTGTCGATGCCGATCACGCGCGGCATGCGCACGGAGCCGCCGAAGCCCGGGAAGATGCCGAGCTTCACTTCGGGGAAGCCGGCCGACGCGGCGGTCGACATCACGCGGTAGTCGCAGGCGAGCGCCAGCTCGAGGCCGCCGCCGAGGCAGATGCCGTTGATCGCAGCCACGGTCGGGACCGGCAGGTCCTCGAAGCGGCTCAGCATCCGGTTCACCTCGAGCACGCCCTTGGCGACGGCTTCCTCGCCGGCCGCGAACATGCCGGTGAACTCGGTGACGTCGGCACCGACGATGAACACTGGCTTGGCCGAAGTGACGATCACGCCCTTCACGGACGGGTCCTTCGCGATGGCCTGCGTGGCCTTGTCGAAGTCCTGCAGCGCCACCTGGTTGAGCTTGTTGACCGTGTCGCCGGCCAGGTCGAATTTCAGCTCGACGATGCCGTCGCCCAGCGCCTGGACGCTGAAAGCGGGTCCGGAATAAAGCATGAGGAAGTCTCCCTTCGTCTGAAAACACGCGGGCGTGGGCGGCAGTTTGCGGCACTGCATCAGCGTTGTTAACAGGAGTTTCCGAGGGAATCTGCCAGCGCGGGGGCGACGCCATCCGGCGGCGTGCGGCCACCGGCTCGGCGCCGGATCGGGACTGCCCACGGAATTCTTTTATTGTCATGGACTTAGCGACGCTTTCGCCGGATTGGGTACGGTCGCTGCGTCTGCCGCTAGACTGTGCGCATGCGACCCCTGTATTCGTTACTGCTGCCCCTGCTCGCGCTGCTTGCCGGCGCCGGCCAGGCCCTTGCCCAGACCGACCCGATGGCCGGCGCCCGTCTCGAGTTCCAGGCGGCCTACGCGGCGGCCGGGGCCGGCACGGGTGGCGCGGCCGTCGCACCCGACAGCGACGCCCTGCGCGCCTATCCGCTGTATCCCTACCTGCAGGCTGCGCGCCTGCGGCAGCGCATCGCCGACCCGGCCGCGGCCGGCGAGATCGACGCATTCCTGAAGCAGCACGGCGCCGCGCCGTACGCGCGCGCGCTGCGGCGCAGCTGGTTGATGTCGCTCGCCGGGGACCGGGCGTGGGAGCCCTTCCTTGCCGCGTATCGCGAGGACGTGGACGACACGATCGCGGCACGCTGCAACGCGCTTGCGGCACGGGTCGCGCTCGGCCGCACGGACGGCCTGGCGGACGCTGGCAACCTCGACATTCCTCAGCCCGAAGAGCCTGCCGCCCGCCTGCGACCCGGCGTTCGACTGGCTGCGGTCGCAGGGCCTGCTCACGCCGGCGTTGATCGAGCGTCGCGCCCGCCTCGCGCTCGGTGCCGGCGAGGCCGGGCTCGCGCGCTTCCTGGCCCGCTCGCTGCCGGAGACGCAGGCGGCGCCGATCAACCAGTGGGCGTCGCTGATCGAGTCGCCGCGCACGGCGGTAGACGCGCTGATCGCCAGTCCGCAGCGACCCGTCGAGAAGGAAGCGCTGGTCGACGGCTGGACGCGCTTTGCGCGCGCCGACGCCGAGGGCGCCGCCGCGAAATTCCCGCAGCTGGTGCAGGCGCGCGGGTTCGATGCCCGAGCGGCCAGCCCCTTCGCCATCGCCGTCGCGCTGCCGTTCTCATGGAGCCGTGACCCGCGGGCGCTGCCGTTCTTCGCGCTCGGTGATCCCGCCGACTTCGACGAGCGCGCGCACGAATGGCACGTGCGCGCCGCGCTCTGGGCCGGCGACTGGGCGCGTGCGGCCAAGGCCATCGACGCGATGCCCGAGGCGCTGCGCAACCAGAATCGCTGGCGCTACTGGTCAGGACGCGCCGCGGAGCGGCTCGGGAACGGCGATGCGGCGCGCGCCAGCTACACGGCGGTGCTGCCCACCGACAACTGGTACGCGGCGCTGGCCGCGGCGCGCCTCGGCCAGACCTTTGCGCCGACGCCGCAGCCGTTGCCACGCGACACGGCCGAATACGAGCGGGTCGCCACGTCGCCCGAGATGATCCGCACGCGCGAGCTGATCCTGAGCAAACTCGACAGCGAGGCGAATGCCGAATGGCGCGCGGCCCTCGAGGCGATGACACCCGCGCAGCAGACGCAGGCCGTGCGGCTCGCCTCCAGCTGGGGCTGGCACCTGCAGGCGATCGCGGCCGCGGCGAAGCTCGGGCTGTTCAACGACTACGACCTGCTCTACCCGCGTCCCTTTGATGCGGAGGTGTCCCGCGCCGCGCAGCAGACCGGGCTGCCGCCGTCGCTGATCTACGCGATCATCCGGCAGGAAAGCCTGTTCCGTGCGGATGCGGCCTCGAGTGCCGGTGCGCTCGGGCTGATGCAGTTGTTGCCGTCCACGGCGCAAGCCACCGCCCGCAAGGCCGGGCTGCCGCCGCCGACGCGCGCGAGCCTGTTGCAGCCGCCGGTGAACGTGCCGCTCGGTTCGTCGTTCCTCGACAGCCTGCTCGACCGCTTCGACGGCCAGTGGCCGCTCGCCATCGCGGGCTACAACGCCGGGCCCGGTGCCGCGCAGCGCTGGCTGGCGACCGGGCCGGTCGAGACCGACGTCTGGGTGGAGAACATTCCGTTCAACGAGACGCGCGCCTACGTGCAGCGGGTGCACTGGCACTCGCTGGTGTTCGACTGGCTCGCGGCAGGCAAGCCGCGCGACACGTCGGCCTGGCTCGGCACCGTGCGACCTGAATAGGGGAGTTGCCATGAGAAAGCTCATCGCCTCTACGTTCGTGTCGCTGGACGGCGTCATGCAAGCCCCCGGCGGTCCAGAAGAGGACTCCACAAACGGATTCTCGCTGGGCGGATGGACGTTCACCTATTGGGACGAGGTGATGGGCCAATCAATGTCAGGCTTCGATGGCATCGATCGGGAGCTTGTGCTCGGCCGCAGGACCTACGAGATATTTGCGGCTTATTGGCCTCGCCAACCCGACGATCATCCGATTGCGAGAGCGCTGAATGCGGCAAAAAAGCATGTCGCGTCCCGCACTTTGCAGTCATTGCAATGGAACAATTCGTCGGTGCTCGGCGTTGACATCGTTTCGGCGATAAACGCGCTCAAGGTCCAGCGCGGACACGACCTGCAGATCATTGGCAGTGGCAACATGATTCAGACGCTGCAAGCCGCCTCGCTTATTGACGAATACAACGTGTGGACGTTTCCGGTGGTGCTTGGGCGTGGAAAGCGGTTGTTTGAGAATGGTGCCAGGCCATGCGCACTGCGGCTCGTGGCCTCGAAGGTCTCAACAACTGGCGTTGTGATGAGCACCTATGTTCCGGATGGAGATATTCAACTTGGCACGGTTGGCTAGCACGAGCCAGCGTGAACGAACTGACCAGGCTGCTGTAACAGCGTCGCAATCGGAGGAGACCTGCTGTCTCAGCGAGAAAGCAGGCATGTCCCCTACCGCCCTCACGCCGCCTGGGCGCGGCAGCCAGCGCCGATCGCTGCGTGCAGCGCCTGGCGTTCGCGCTGCAAGGGGCCGTCGGCGACGAGGTCGGCCCAGTCGCGCAGGAAGCCGAGCGCATGCAGCCCCGGTGAACTGCCGAGCACGCGGCAGGCGACCTCGACTTCTGTCGCCGCCAGCTGCAGGCGCAGCGCTGTGAGCCGCTCGACGGCCCGCTCGTCGTCGAGCGCGAGCAGCGCACCGAACACCGCGCCGCGATTGAGTGCGAGGCCGCGCCGGATCCACTCCGCGGCCTCGGCGATGGGCTCCACCGGATCGACGTCGGATGTCGCCGCCATCGCGGCTGCGACGTACGCGTGCGTGGCCGAGGCAACGATGCCCTCGTCCACGTCCCCGAGCGCGATCGGCACGAGCGCGGCAGCGGGCTCGCGGCCGCTGCACACGCGCTCACGCATGGCGTCGAGGGACTTGCGACGGGTGGCGGCAGACTCGGCGGGCAGCCGGTGCCAGTAGCTGATCAGTGCAGGCGTCAACGGCGACATGGTCAAACCTCCAGGCCCCTTGCGGGCGTTGCAGACCTGACCGGGGGTCCAACGAACGGCGCGCGACGGGCGGGAGGCTGAAACGAAAAACCCTCCGCGCCACGATTCGAGCGCCGGAGGGTTCGAGAGCTTCACCCGCTTCGTTGCCTTCCGGCCGCATCCGCGCCTCGCGGCGCGCGCCACCTTGCCCGGGAAGGCAGGTTGGCCGGGGCATGGGCCCCGTTCTTGATGCTGGGGCGGAGTCTATCAGAGGGCGCGGGCCAGACCAAGCGCAGGAACGCGTCGGTCGGTACGAATACGAACAGCACGAAGCCGAGGAACAGCAGCGGCGACGTACAGCCAGCCGGGCCAGCCCGCGCGGTGGGTGCCGAAGCCGTAGGTCCAGTTGATGTTCTTCTCCGGCGCGCTCACGAGGCGGCTCCACGGCAGCACGATCATCGCGAGCAGCACCGCGCCTGGCAGGCCGGCGTCGGCGTCGTACCCGTACGCGGCGATCATCCACAGCAGCACCAGCGGCAACGGCACGTGGAACAGCGACAGCGCGCGCAGCTTGAGCGGCCGCTCGGGCTCGAACATGTAGTCGGTGAGCCCGGTGATCCCGCGCCGCAGCAGCAGCCGCAGCGCGTAGTCGAAATTCCACAGCAGCTCGGGCAGCAGCACCGCGACGGTCAGCACGCTGGCGAGCGCCGAACTCTCGAGCCACATCGCGGGCACCGCGCCGATGAACGCGATGTCCGAGAACCACAGGAAATTCTTCCAGCCGTAGTTCTTCCACCACACCGCCATCACGTACAGCACGAACGCCGTGTACGCGACCTTGAACCACAGCGGGATGGCGAACTCAGGCATGCAGTTCCAGCACGTCGCCGTCGGCGAGGCGATGCTCGCGCCCGACGTGCTGCCCGTCGGCCGTCACCGAACGACCCCAGACACGCGCGAACTTCAGCGTGCGCGCCATGTCCCGGTGCACCAGCCGCGCCGCATCCTCCACCGAGTGCTCGCCGGCGCGCAGCGTGAACGGCCGGTCGCGCTCGGCCGGCTTGCCGGGCGCCTTGGTGTAGACCCGCACCAGCCCGAGGTGCCGCCACAACCACTCACCGAGCTCGCCGAGCCCGGCGCCCGTCTGCGCCGACACGAGCAGTCCCGGGAAGTGCGGCTCCTCGAGCTCGGCCAGCACCTCGAGGTCGGTGTCGGCGTGGTCGAGCAGGTCGGCCTTGTTCGCCAGCAGCAGCGTCGGCAGCCGCAACGCGAAGACGTCTTCGTCGGTCGGCGCGGCCCGCCGACTGCCAGCCGCCTGCCCCGCCGCGTCGGCTGGCCAGCGGGTCACGAGACTGACCTTGCGGCGTGCCAGTTCCTGCTGCACCGCCGTCACCTGCTGCACGCAATCCGGGTCGGCGAGATCCACCACCAGCAGGCAGGCGTCGGCCGACTGCAGCGTGCTGGTGAGCCACGGCACCGGGTGCCCGGCGTCGATGGCCGGCAGGTCGACGAGCTGGAAGTGCACGTCCTGCCAGCGCAGCATGCCGGGCTCGGGGTACTGCGTGGTGAACGGGTATGGCCCGCTGCGGGCGCCGGAACCGGTCAGCCGGTCGTGCAGCAGCGACTTGCCGGCGTTCGGCGCCCCGAGCAGCGCAATCTGCGCCGCGCCTTCCGGGCGGATCACCAGCGCCGGCCCGCCGCGCGCGCCGCCCCGCTTCGGGCCGGCCAGCTCCTCGTCGAGTTCCTTGATGCGCCGCTTCAGGTCCGCCTGCAGGTGATCGGTGCCCTTGTGCTTCGGGATCACGCGCAGCATCTCGCGCAGGTGCTCGAGGCGCTCGGCGGGATCGCGCGCCTTGCGGAAGGCGTCGGCGGCCGCCTTGTATTCGGGGGACAGGTTGGCAGGCATCGCGGGTGTGCTGGGCAACGAATCGGGCGGGTAGAGCTTGCAAACTTATCACGCGCCCGGTATCCGGATGGCAACGTGGCAAACCGCGAGCCCGCGGCAGGACGACCCATCGTGCAGGCGACGACCCCGGCCCACAGCGACGCACTGGTGATCTTCGGCATCACCGGCGACCTCGCCTTCAAGAAGATCTTCCCGGCGCTCGAGAACCTGGAGCGCCGCGGCCGCCTGCCGGACCGGGTGGTCGGCATGGCCCGCGGCGGCACCACGCGCGACGCGCTGCTCGAGCGCATGCGCGAGAGCCTCGCGCAGCACGGCGACGGCACCGACGACGCCGCGGTCGCCCGCCTGGCGGCCAAGTTGCGCATGGTCGACGGCGACTACCGCGACGACGCGACGTTCGCGGCGCTGCGTCGCGCGCTCGACGGCGCGGCGCGGCCCTGCCACTACCTGGCGATTCCGCCGAGCCTGTTCGCCGAGGTGGCCACGCGGCTCGGCAGTTCCGGCTGCGCGGCGGGCGCGCGGCTGGTGGTGGAGAAGCCGCTCGGGCGCGACCTCTCGAGCGCACAGACCATCAACCGCGCGCTGCGCCAGGTGGTCGACGAGGACTCGATCTTCCGCATCGACCATTTCCTCGGCAAGGAACCGGTGCAGAACCTGCTCTACTTCCGCTTCGCCAACTCGATCATCGAGCCGGTGTGGAACCGCGACCACCTCGAGAGCGTGCAGATCACCATGGCGGAGAAGTTCGGCGTCGAGGGCCGCGGCCGCCTGTACGAGGAACTCGGCGCGGTGCGCGACGTGGTGCAGAACCACCTGCTCGAGATCCTGGCCATCCTCGCCATGGAACCGCCGGTCGGCACGGGCGCCGAGGCGCTGCGCGACGAGAAGCTCAAGGTGCTGCGCGCCATCCAGCACCCGGAGCGCCGCGACATCGTGCGCGGACAGTACGCGGGCTACCGCAGCGAGGACGGCGTGGCGGCCAGCTCCGACGTGGAGACCTTCGCCGCGCTGCGCTTCGACGTCGACTCCTGGCGCTGGGCCGGGGTGCCGTTCTTCGTGCGCACCGGCAAGTGCCTGCCGGTGACCGCCACCGAGGTGATGGCGACCTTCAAGCGTCCGCCGCAGCGCCTGTTCGACGAGCCGTTGCCACCGCGCACCAATTACCTGCGCTTCCGCCTCGGCCCGGACCGCGTCGCCATCGCGCTCGGCGCGCGCATCAAGTCGCCGGGCGAGGCGATGACCGGCCAGGAGATCGAGCTGTACGCCTGCAACTCGCACGCCGACGAGATGACGCCGTACGAGCGCCTGCTCGGCGACGCGATGCGTGGCGACGCCACCCTGTTCGCGCGGCAGGATGCGGTCGAGGTCGCCTGGGACATCGTCGATCGCCTGCTGGCGAGCGGTCCGCAAGCGGAGCCCTACGCGCCCGGCAGCTGGGGTCCCGCCGCTGCCGAGCGCATGGCGCAGCGCTACGGCGGCTGGTACGACCCGCCGGCGAACGGCGACACCGCATGCAGGTAATCCGCACGCCGGATGCCGCTGCGTCCGCTGCGCGCGCGGCGGACGAGATCGCTGCCGCCTGTCGCGAGGCGATCAGCGAACGAGGTGCGGCGTTGATCGCCGTGAGCGGTGGCGAGACGCCGTGGCTCATGCTCGAGCAGTTGTGCACCCGCGACCTGCCGTGGGATCGACTCCGCATTGCGCAGGTGGACGAGCGCATCACACCGCGCGGCGACCCGCGCCGCAACCTGGCGCGGCTCGAGCAGATCCTCGTCGCCGGCGGTCCGCTGCCCCGCGCCAACCTGCTCGCGATGCCGGTGGACGACGCCGACCCGGCGCGGGCGGCCGGCGACTACCAGCGCCTGCTCGAGTCGCATGGCGGCCAGCCGCTGCAGCTGGACCTGGTGCACCTCGGGCTCGGCAGCGACGGGCACACGGCATCCCTGGTGCCGGACGATCCGGTGCTCGAGGTCGACGACCGCGACGTCGCCGTGACGGGCGAGTACCAGGGCCTGCGCCGCATGACGCTGACATTGCCCGCGCTCGGCCGGGCGCGCCGCCGCCTGTGGCTGGTCAGCGGCGCGGCCAAGGCGGCGCGACTGCAGCAGTTGCTCGCCGGGGTCGGCGAGATCCCGGCCGTGCGGGTGCCGCGCCACTGCAGCGCTGGTGATCTGCGACGAAGCCGCCGCGGGCTGACTGCGCGGCCGGCTACAGCCGGTCGGTGTCGCGGATGAACCCCGCGAGGTCGTCGCGGTACTTCTTCATCGACGGCCCGTGCAGGTACATCATGTGGCCCGCCTCGTAGTGCTCGATGCGGATGCGGCTGCGCGCCTCGGGCGTGATGCGCAGGTGCTCGATGTCGTGCTTCATCACCAGGTGCGGCGTCGCGAGGTCGTACCAGCCCTGCTGCACCAGCACGTGCAGACCGGGGTTCATGGTCATGGCGCGGGCGAGGTCCGGCACCGTGCTTGGCGCCGGCGTCAGCCAATCGTCCGAGCCCGGTGGCTTGTGCGTCCAGTCCCACTTCACGTCGAACGCCGAGACCCGGTACTCCTCGTCGCGACCGAACTGCAGCTCGTTGTGCAGGTAGTCGAGGAACGCGGCCGTGTAGGCCGGGGCGATCGCGGGAAAGAACGGGTCGTAGTCCATCTTCTCCGCCAGCGGGTTGACCGCCGGCCCGACGAAGCGCGAGTCGATGCGCCCGGCGATCAGCCGCTGGTCGCGCTGCAGTTCCTGCAGGAACTGCGGGTGACTGACCCGCAGGTCGGCTCGCTCCCAGTAGCCGGCGCTGGTGCCCGTGTAGGCAGCGAGCTTCGCAGCCACGGCGCGCTTCTGCTCGGCCGGGATCACGAAGCCCTTGGTGAGTGCGGGCAGGTACTCGTCGTAGGCGAAGCGCTCGACCTCGCCCATGAACGCCTCGAGCGACGCGGGCTTGTTCGGCAGCAGGTTGTGATACCAGGCGGTGGCCGCGAGCGTCGGCAGGTACAGCGCATGCGGCAGGTCGAGGTCGGCGCCGTCCACGCCGGACGCCGCGCTCAGGAACGGCGACACCAGCACCACGCCGTTCAGGCTCATGCCGTGCACCGACTGCAGGTGGTCGGCCAGGCCCGCCGAGCGCATGCCGCCGTAGCTCTCGCCGAGCACGTACTTGGGCGAGGCCCAGCGGCCGTTCTCGGTCACCCAGCGCTTGATGAACGCGCCGACCGACTTGATGTCCTGGTCCACGCCCCAGAAATCGGCGCCCTTCGCGTCGCCGAGCGGCCGGCTGAAGCCGGTGCCCACCGGGTCGATCATCACCAGGTCGGTGACGTCGAGCACGCTGAACTCGTTGTCCACGCGCTGCGACGGCGGCGGCGGGCTGTAGCCCGGATCGTTCACCACCACGCGGCGGGGCCCGAGGATGCCCATGTGCAGCCAGATGGACGACGAGCCCGGCCCGCCGTTGAAGGCGAACGTCACCGGGCGGCGCGCGGGGTCCTTGCTGTCGTCGCGCGTATACGCGGTGTAGCCGAAGCGGGCGACCGGCTTGCCGGCGTCGTCCTTCATGATCAGCCAGCCGACGGTCGCGGTGTAGCGGACGATCTCGCCCGCGATGCGCACCTCGTGCCGGGTGCGCGACTGCTTCGGCTCCGGCTCGGCCACGGGTGTGCGCGCGGCATCGGCCGCAGGCTGCGACGCGTCGATCGGCTTCACGGATTGCGCGCCGAGCGGTGCCGCGAACGACATCAGCACGAAGAGCGCGGCGGCGGTCTGGAATCGACGCAGCATCGTCAGCCTCCGGAGTTCTGGCGGGTCACGGCGTGCCCGCCGAACGACTGGCGCATGCGCGCCAGCAGCCGGTCGGCGTATTCGCCGCGGCCCTGGCTCGCAAAGCGCTGCATCAGCGCGAGGGTCATCACCGGCGTCGGCACGCCGAGTTCCACGGACTCGATCGCGGTCCAGCGTCCTTCGCCCGAGTCGGCGACCACCGGCGCGATCGACTCCAGCTTGGCGTCCTCGGCGAGGAAACCGGCGACGAGGTCGAGCAGCCACGAGCGGATCACCGTGCCGTGCCGCCACGACTCCGCGATCTGCGCCACGTCGAGCTGCAATTCTTCCTTGGCACGCAGCAAGGCGAAGCCCTCGGCGTAGGCCTGCATCAGGCCGTACTCGATGCCGTTGTGCACCATCTTGGTGAAGTGTCCGGCGCCGCTCGGACCGCAGTGCAGCCAGCCGTCGCTCCGGATCCGGCGCCAGCACCCGCAGGAAGGGCTCGACGCGCGACACGGCCGCGGCCGCGCCGCCGACCATCAGGCCATAGCCGTTCACCAGACCCCACACGCCGCCGGACACGCCCGCATCCACCAGATGGATGCCGAGCGGTGCGAGCGCCTCGGCACGCCGCACGCTGTCGCGATAGAAGGCGTTGGCGCCATCCACGATCACGTCGTCCCTGGCGAGCAGCTCGCGCAACTGGGCGACCGTGCCCTCGGTCGGGGCTCCCGCTGGCAGCATGAGCCACACTGCGCGCGGCCGGGGCAGCGCCGCTACCAGCGCCGCCAGCGACTCGACGGCCTGCACCCGCTCCTCGCCGCCGATGCCGGCCCGTGCGCCAGCGGCCGCGTCCCACGCCACCACGCCGAGCCCGGCCCGCGCGATGCGCCGGGCCATGTTGCCGCCCATGCGGCCGAGGCCGACCATGCCGATCTGCTGCTCCATGCGCTCTCCCCGCGTGACGAGCAAAAGTCGGGCGATGGTGGCGCGCGGGCCGCGGCCGCACAAGCCCCGTGGCCGCCCGCCGCACCAGGATCGCGCAGGTGCTTGACCCGAATCGGGTTTCCGGCGCGGGGGCGAGTGGGAGAAGTCGCGCCGCGCCCCTGTAATCCACGTATTTTCCGCGGCCGCCGGCGGCGTTATCTCTAACGGCCTCAGGGCCCGCATCGCGGGCCGGCATCAGGAACCGACGATGACGACCAGCGAGCGGAAATGGGTGTACGCGTTCGAGAAGCGGCGACGGCAAGAACAAGATGCTGCTGGGCGGCAAGGGCGCCAACCTGTGCGAGATGACGCGCATCGGGCTGAACGTGCCGCCCGGGTTCGTGATCACCACGGAAGCCTGCCTCAGCTACCTCGACGATGCGCAGCGGCGCCTGCCCGACGGCGTGATGGACGAGGTGCGCGCCCACATGCGCGCGCTCGAGAAGAAGACGGCCAAGAAGTTCGGCGGCGGCGACGACCCGCTGCTGGTCTCGGTGCGCTCCGGGTCGGCCATGTCGATGCCGGGCATGATGGACACCATCCTCAACCTCGGCCTCAACGAGACCACGCTCGCGGCGCTGATCCGCCGCACCGGCAACGAGCGCTTCGGCTACGACGCGTGGCGGCGCTTCATCCAGCTGTTCGGCAAGGTCGCGCTCGGCGTGCCCGACGCGGCGTTCGACGAGCAGTTCGAGGCCGTCAAGACGCGCGTCGGCGTCAAGCAGGACGTGCTGCTCGGTCCCGACGACCTGCGCGATGTCGGCGAGCGCTTCCTGCGCGTCGTGCAGCAGCACACCGGCCGTGCGTTCCCGGCCGACCCGTACGAGCAGCTCGAGATCGCCATCAAGGCGGTGTTCAACTCCTGGATGGGCAAGCGCGCCATCGACTATCGCCGCGAGTTCAAGATCACGCCGGCCATGGCGAACGGCACCGCGGTCAACGTGGTGACCATGGTGTTCGGCAACATGGGCAACGACAGCGCCACCGGCGTGGGCTTCACGCGCAACCCGGCGACCGGCGAGAACCAGCTGTACGGCGAGTTCCTCACCAACGCGCAGGGCGAGGACGTGGTGGCGGGCATCCGCACGCCCAAGGCGATCGCCGACCTCGCCAACGAGATGCCGGTGATCTTCACCCAGCTCGTCGACCTGCGGAACCGCCTCGAGCGCCACTACCGCGAGGTGCAGGACTTCGAGTTCACCATCGAGCGCGGCACGCTCTACTGCCTGCAGACGCGCAACGGCAAGATGAACGCGACTGCGATGGTGCGCACCTCGGTCGAGATGCACGAGGAAGGCATCCTCACGCGCGAACAGGCCGTGACGCGCGTCGACCCGGCGCACCTCGAGCAGATGCTGTTCCCGCGCCTCGACCCGAAGCACAAGAGCCAGCCGCTCGCCACCGGCCTGCCGGCCTCGCCCGGCGCCGCCAGCGGCCAGGCGGTGTTCGACGCCGACCGCGCCGAGACGCTCGGCAAGCAGGGGGCGAAGGTCATCCTGGTGCGCGAGGAGACCAAGCCCGAGGACATCCACGGCTTCTTCGCCTCGCAGGGCATCCTCACCAGCCGCGGCGGCAAGACCTCGCACGCGGCGGTGGTGGCGCGCGGCATGGGCAAGCCGTGCGTCGCCGGCGCCGAGGGCATCCACGTCGACGTGACCGCGCGCCACGCGTTCGTCGGCGACCAGGTGATCAAGGAAGGTGACGTGATCACCATCGACGGCAGCAACGGCCGCGTGTACCGCGGCGAGGTGCCGACCGTCGAGGCCGACTTCTCGCCGTCGCTGGTCAAGCTGCTCGGCTGGGCCGACGAGTACGCGCGCCTCGGCGTACGCGCCAATGCCGACACGCCGGACGACGCCGCGCGCGCCATCCGCTACGGCGCGAAGGGCATCGGCCTGTGCCGCACGGAGCGCATGTTCAACGCCGCCGACCGCCTGCCGATCGTGGTCGACATGATCGTCGCCGACACTCCGGAGGAGCGGCGCGCTGCGCTCGATCGCCTGTTGCCGATCCAGCGCGCCGACTTCGCCGGGATCTTCAAGGCCATGGCGCCGCACCCGGTCACGATCCGCCTGCTCGACCCGCCGATCCACGAGTTCCTGCCGACCGAGCGGCAGCTCGAGGAGGACATCGAGCGCCTGAACGACCTGCGCGGTGCCGCCCGCGGCATGGAGGTGCTGACCGAGGCGGCTCGCTCGGTCTCCGGCGGCAACCTGCCGGCCACGCTGCGCGACCTCGCCGAGACGCGGCTGATCGACGGCGTGGTGGCGCGCAAGGAGGCGATCCTGCGCAAGGCCCGCGCGCTGCGCGAGGTGAACCCGATGCTCGGCCATCGTGGCGTGCGCCTCGGCATCACCTACCCCGAGATCTACACCATGCAGATCCGCGCGGTGCTCGAGGCAGCGGCGAACTGCATCCGCGCCGGCATCGAGGTTCATCCGGAAATCATGGTGCCGCAGGTGTGCACCGCACAGGAACTGAAGCTGGTGCGCGACTACATGGCCGCCGTGCAGAACGAGGTCGAGGTGACCTACGGCGTGCCGGTGCCGTGCAAGTTCGGCACCATGATCGAGGTGGTGCGCGCCTGCATGCGCGCCGAGAACCTGGCCGAGGTCGCCGAGTTCTTCTCGTTCGGCACCAACGACCTGACCCAGGCCACCTTCTCGTTCTCACGCGAGGACGCGGAGAACAAGTTCCTGCCGATGTACAACGAACGCGGCATCCTGCAGGACAACCCGTTCGAGGTGCTGGACGTCAAGGGCGTCGGCCGGCTGATGGCGCTGGCCGTCGACTGGGGCCGCACCAGCCGCAAGAACCTCAAGGTCGGCATCTGCGGCGAGCACGGCGGCCACCCGGCCTCGATCCACTTCTGCAACGTGATCGGGCTCGACTACGTGTCGTGCTCGGCGCCGCGCGTGCCGATCGCGCGGCTCGCCGCCGCGCACGCGGCCATTGCCGGGGCAGTGGTGGCCGACAAGGCTGCCTGAAAGGGGAAGGCCCTCACCCTACCCTCTCCCGCCGAGGCGGGAGAGGGTGCCCGGAGGGCGGGAGAGGGTAGAGAGAGGGTCCGTTAGAACCCGCCGCCCGGACGCATGAAGTCGCCCGGCGCCAGGTAGCCGTCGCCGTCGCGGTCCAGCTGCGTGAAGCGCTGCTGGCTGACGCCCGGGAACGCGGCCTGCACTTCGGCCAGGTCGAGCTTGCCGTTGCCGTCCTTGTCGGCTTGCTTGACGCGCTCGAGGATCCGCAGGCGCATCTGCTCACGATCGCGCAGCGCGGCGAGTTCCGCCAGCGTCACGAAGCCGTCGTTGTCGACGTCGATGAACTCGAAGTGCTCGAATACCTGGGGCGCACCCAGCCTGGCTTCGTCCT
This sequence comes from uncultured Gammaproteobacteria bacterium, assembly GCA_963731105.1. Lineage (GTDB taxonomy): Bacteria > Pseudomonadota > Gammaproteobacteria > Steroidobacterales > Steroidobacteraceae > RPQJ01. The sequence goes on along the minus strand of CAVSUM010000023.1, from coordinate 81,571 downwards.
TGCTCAGCTTGCCGTCGGCATTACCGTCCGCCGCCGTGAAGCGCTCCTTCACCTGCGCCTGCAACTGCTCGCGACCCTGGTCGATCGCGGCCTGCAGCTCGGCCTTGCTCAATTGTCCGTTGTGGTCGGTGTCGATCGCGTCGAACCGCTCCATGAAACCGAACCCGAGGCCCGCGCCCATTGGGCCCGGACCGTTGCACTGTCCGGCCGGCGCAGCACCCTGGGCAGCTGTCGCCGCCGGCGGCGCCACCGGCATCGGGCCCTTCTTCTTCTTGGCCGCATCGGCGGCACCACCTGCCAGCAGCGCGCCCACGGCGGCCGCCAGGATCAATCCGCGCGTAATCGTCATCGCTCATCCTCCAGGGGCTGCAATGCCCGCACCCCGCGTAACAACGCGCCTCGTCCGCCGCGGTTGACGGGGCGAGGACTCAGGTGCCGCGTTGCGCGGTCACCGCCATCCAGTCGAGCGTGGCCGGGACCGGTCCGGCCAGGGGACGATACTGGAACGTCTCGACCCAGCGCAGCAAGGCGTCTTGTACGCATCCGGTCCCGGATTCCGGCGTTGCACCAGCCACGTGGCCATCGGACTGCACGACATAACGTGTCCGGTACACCTTGCCATCAGTCGGCTCGCAATTGCTCGGCAGGGCAAGAACATCCGCAGACTGGAGCTGCAGTTCGGACTCGGGCGGCTTCGTGCTCGGCACAGAAGCGCACCCGGCGAGCAACACCAGGCCCGAGCACGCGCCGCCGGCCAGCGCGGGCATCCAATGGCGGCGAATCGCATAGTTCATGAACGGGCCTCCTCAGTCGACACGCGCTGCGGGAAACGTCATCCGGAAAGACTCGACGCGCAGGGCGGCGACCACGGCCGCGCCGGTGAGATCCGGAAATAGCTCCGCGTCGAAGCGCCACGACAGCAGGCGACCGGGCCGGACCCAGCCGCGAGCCTGCGGAGCGTAGTAATAGGTGCGGCCGCGGAACCATTGCGCCAACGTGCGCAACGACGCCGGCACCAGTCCGCCGTTGACCGGTAGCCGCGGTGCGAATCGCAGGTCACCGAAGCGCAACTCACACACCTCGCGGCCGTCGCTCGTGACCCGCACGCACTGCTCGCGCGCCATCGCGTCCGTCGTCACTGCGAAGTCGGCCCGGTCCTTCGGGATGCCCCAGTTGTTGCGGCCGTTGACCACGCTGTCCCAGGTCGACACCAGGATGCGGCTGATCGTGAAGTGGCGCCGTTCGTCGTCGAACGGAAAGGCACGCCGGCAGGAACAGCAGTTCGCGGTACGGACCGCAACCCGACTGCGCGTAGTCCACGTACATCAGGTACGAAGCGAGGCCGCGCCCACGACCGGTGAGATCCGCTGGCAGGAATGCGTCGCGAGCCGGCGAGCCGGGCGGCAACTTGAGTGCCACCATCCAGCCGGAGCCACGCAGGTCCCACGGCGCAGGGGCGAGCGGTACGTCGGGCAAGTCCGTGTCGGGCTGCAGCATGGCGGGCTAGATCGATGCCAGCGTGGCGGCGAGCAGCAGCTGCGCTGCGTAGTACAACGGCAGCCCCCACGCGCGGTTCAGGAACTCGTGTTGCACGAAACGGTCGCGCGCGACGGAGATGTCCGACGCGGTGAATGCCAGCGCGCCGACTGCCACGGCCCACGGACCGCCCGCCGCGGTGACGCCGCAGGCGAGCGTCGCCATCACGCCGATCACCACCATGTACACGCGCACCGGCCACACCATGTCGCGAGGCAGCGTGCGGCCGAGCCAGAGCAACGTGCCGCCGACCACGACGACGAGCAGCACCGCGCCCGCGGCGAGCCCGAACAGGTCCAGCGGTCGTGTGACGAAGGCGGCCGAATAGGCGACGTGGCCGAGCAGGAAGGCGAACACGCCGGCGCGGAACACCGCCGGGCGGTCGTGCGGGATCAGCAGCACGTCGCCGAGCAGGCACAGCACCAGTCCGAGCAGGATCAGCTGGCCGTAAGTCGTCTCGAGCGCACCCGCGGCGAGCCCGACCCAGATGAAGGCCAGCGAGGCGATCGGCTTGGTGAGCCACAGGCCGGTGGACGACCCGCGGCGCTCGGCCCACAGCAGGCCAGCGACGGCCACTGCGCACAACAGGTACGGACTCCAACTCGTCACGGTGCTACCCTCGCCTGCATGCCGCACGTGCGTTCGTATTACGCGGCTTCGGCCAATGCTACACCGGGGCACGGTCCCCTCGATGGCGACGCGACCTGCGACGTCTGCGTGATCGGCGCCGGCATCGCCGGCTGCGCGACGGCGCTCGAGCTCGCCGAGCGGGGCTACCGCGTGATCCTGCTCGAAGCCGAGCGGGTCGGCTGGGGCGCTTCCGGCCGCAGCGGCGGACAGGCGATCTTCGGCTACAGCACGGCCATGTCCAGCCTCGCCGCGCAGGTCGGGCCCGAGACCGCACACCGCCTGTGGGACGTCTCGGTCGAGGCACTCGAGTTCGTGCGCGAACGGGTCGCACGCCACGCGATCGATTGCGACCTGCACTGGGGCCACCTGCACGTGGCGACCAAGCCGCGCCAGCGCGAGGAACTGCTCGAACTGCAGGCTGAGCTGGCCGGGCAGTACGACTATCGCTCGCCGCGCTTCCTCGAGCGCGAAGGCGTCGAGGCGCTGCTCGCGACCACGCGCTATTGCGCCGGACTGCTCGACCCTTGCAGCGGCCACCTGCACCCGCTCAACTACACTCTGGGCCTCGCGCAGGCGGCTGCCGTCGCTGGCGCCCGCATCTGCGAGGGCTCACCGGTGACGCGCATCGAGCGCGGCGACCCGCTGCGCCTCGTGACGCCGCGCGGCACGGTCACCGCACGCCACGCCGTGCTGACCCGTGGCGGCTACGTGGCCGGGCTGCACGTACCGAGCGACTGGCGCGTCATGCCGGTGGGCACCTACGTCGTCGCCACGGAGCCGCTCGGCGAGGAACGCATCACGGCGCTGGTCCGCGACAACATCGCGGTGGCCGACGTGAATTTCGTGCTCGACTACTTCCGTCGCTCGGCCGACCACCGCCTGCTGTTCGGCGGGCGGGTGAGCTACTCGGGCATCGATGCGCGCGACACGGGCGGCGCCACCGGTGCGCGCATGCGGCGCGTGTTCCCGCAGCTGGCCGGCACCCGGCTCGACTACGTCTGGGGCGGCTATGTGGACATCACGATGAACCGGACGCCGGACTTCGGTCGCCTCGATGGCAACCTGTACTACCTGCAGGGCTTTTCCGGACACGGCATCGCGCTCGCCGGCATGGCCGGGCGGCTGGCGGCGGCAGCCGTCGCCGGGCAGGCGGAGCGCTTCGACCTGTTCAACCAGCTGACGCACCACCCGTTCCCGGGCGGGCGCTGGCTGCGCACGCCGGCGCTGGTGCTGGCGATGGCGTGGTACCGGCTGCGCGACCTGCTCTGAGCCGCGACCCGGCGCGGCACGCTATGCTTGGCAGCCGACGGGCGCTCAGCGCCGCTTGTTCGTGCGCAGGTACAGCACGTAGCCGATCAGGACGACGACGATGAGCAGCAGTACTTTGATCATGGAGTTGGGCGCCTCGGGTCGCGCGCCATCTTACCGTCCGTGAGCGCAGCGTCACTGGTTTCTTTCCGGGCTGGCCCCGGCGCGCTGGCGCACGTACGGCAGCACGGCCTCGCACCGGCCGACATCGCCTGCATCCCGGCCGCGGCCGGCGGCCCGAAGGGCCTCGCGCTGATCCCGTTCGACAAGCTGTTCTACCGCGAATGGCTCAGCCGGCCCGGCCTCGAGCTGGAACTGATCGGCGCTTCGGTCGGTGCCTGGCGCATGGCAGCGCTGGCCCAGCCCGACCCGGTCGCGGCCCTCGACCGGCTGGTGCGTGCGTACGTCCGCGACCAGAACTACGCTGAGCGGCCGAGCACGCAGGACGTGGCCGTGGCCATCGCGCAAATCGCGCGCGAGGTGCTCGGCGGCCGGCCGCTCGAGGTACGCGACGGCGTGGCGCTCACGATCGTCACCTCCCATGCCCGCGGTCCGCTGGCGAACACGGAATCGAAGCTCGCTTTCGCGCGCGCCACGCTGACCAACGCGGTGTCGCGCACGCGGCTCGCGAGCCACCTGGAGCGGGTGCTGTTCGTCGCGGGCCGCCCCGGCTTCATGCAGCAACCGTTCGACGCCTTCGGGCTGGTGCGCGTGCCGCATCGAGCCGGACAACGCCGCCGATGCACTGCTCGCCTCGGGCACCATCCCGCTCGTCTGCACGCCGGTGCGCGACATCGCGGGCGCGCCGGCCGGCTGCTACTGGGACGGGGCGCTGGTGGACTACCACCTGCTGCTGCCCTACCCGCAACTGACGCGCGCCGGAGACCGCCACCGCATCGTCTTCTATCCACACTTCAACGACTACGTGACGCCGGGCTGGCTCGACAAGCACCTGCCGTGGCGCAAGGCGCCGCGCGGCCACCCCTGGCTCGACGACATGCTGCTGGTGTCGCCCTCGCCCGCGTTCCTCGCGCGGTTGCCGAACGGCAAGCTGCCGGACCGGCAGGATTTCTACCGCTACGGGCAGGACCACGCGGCGCGCATCCGCGACTGGGAACGGGCGATTGGCGAATGCGAGCGCTTCGCGGAGGCCGTGCTGCGCTGGCTGGAGCGGCCGGACCCGAGCCTGCTCGCCCCGATCTGACCGGCTATCATCGAACCATGAACCGGGCCCCGCAGCGTCGCGTCGAGCTCTTGCGCCACACCGGCACGGCGCCGGCGGGCGCAGTGCGTCGCATCGACGTCGAGATCTCGACCAGCGACGACGGCGGGCTGCGCCTGCGCTATTTCGTCGACGGCGACACACGCCGCATCGCGTTGCCTGCGCCTGCACCGTCGCGCCCGGTCGAGGGACTGTGGCGCCACACGTGCTTCGAGGCGTTCATCGCCGGCGAGGCCTCCACCGCTTACTGCGAGTTCAATTTCTCGCCATCGACCGAATGGGCGGCCTACGGCTTCACCTCCTACCGCGAGGGCATGGCCATGCTCGAGCACGCCCTGCCACCGCAGGTGGCGACCAGCATCACCGACGACCGCATCGCACTCGAGGCGGTGGTGTCGCGCGAGACGCTGCTCGCGCTGCCGGGCGACTCGGTGCTGCGGCTCGGCTTGTCCGCCGTGATCGAGCGCGCGGACGGCGGTCACTCGTACTGGGCGCTGGCCCATCCTGGCGAGCGCCCGGATTTCCACGACCCGGCGGGTTTCGTACTACGCATCGAGCGCACGCCACCATGGTGAGCTTCGGCCTCGACCGGCTGCTCGCGGATCCGGCGCTGCGGCGACCGCTGGCCGGCCGTCGGGTGGCGCTGCTGGCCCATCCGGCCTCGGTCACTGCCCGCCTCGAGCACGCGCTCGACGCCATCGCCGCGCTCGGAGACGTGCAGCTCACTGCGGCGTTCGGCCCGCAACACGGCCTGCGCGGCGACAAGCAGGACAACATGGTGGAGTCGCCGGACTTCCGCGACCCGGTGCACGGCATCCCGGTGTTCAGCCTGTACGGCGAGGTGCGCCGTCCCGCGGCGGGGATGCTCGACACCTTCGACGTGCTGCTCGTCGACCTGCAGGACCTCGGCTGCCGCATCTACACGTTCATCACCACGTTGCGCTACGTGCTCGAGGCGGCCGCGCAGCATGGCAAGGCGGTGTGGGTGCTCGATCGCCCGAACCCCGTCGGCCGCCCGGTCGAGGGGCTCACGCTGCGCGACGGCTGGCAGAGTTTCGTCGGTGCCGGCCCGATGCCGATGCGCCACGGCCTGACGCTCGGCGAGCTGGGGCACTGGTTCACCCGACGACTGCGGCTCGACCTCGAGTATCGCGTGATCGAGATGCAGGGCTGGCAACCCGGGCGCGCGCCCGGCTGGGGCTGGCCGCTCGGTGAGCGCACCTGGGTGAACCCGAGCCCGAACGCGCCCAACCTGTCGATGGCGCGCTGCTACGCGGGCACCGTGATGCTCGAAGGCACGACGCTGTCGGAGGGCCGCGGCACGACACGTCCGCTCGAGCTGTTCGGCGCACCGGACCTCGACGCCGCTGCGCTGCTCGCCGAGATGCAGCGCATGGCGCCGCAATGGCTGCGCGGCTGCCGGCTGCGCCCGTGCTGGTTCGAGCCCACGTTCCACAAGCACTCCGGCCAGCTCTGCGCCGGCGTGCAGGTGCACGTCGAGGATGCGTCCTACGACCACGCGGCGTTCCGGCCGTGGCGGCTGCAGGCGCTGGCGTTCAAGGCGCTGCGCACGCTGCGGCCCGATTACCCGCTGTGGCGCGACTTCCCGTACGAGTACGAGCACGACCGCCTCGCGATCGACCTGATCAACGGCAGCGAGCTGCTGCGCCGGTGGGTGGACGACCCGGCCGCGACGCCCGCCGACCTCGATGCGCTGGCGGTGCCCGACGAGGACGCGTGGCGTGGCGAACGCGAGGACGTGCTGCTCTATGACTGATGCGGCTGCAGCACCGGCGTTCGACCTGCTGGTGGTGGGCGGCGGCATCAATGGCGCGGGCGTGGCGCGCGACGCGGCCGGGCGCGGCCTGCGCACGCTGCTCTGCGAGCAGGACGACCTCGGCGCGCACACCTCGTCGGCCAGCACCAAGCTGATCCACGGCGGCCTGCGCTATCTCGAGTTCTACGATTTCCGGCTGGTGCGCAAGTCGTTGCGTGAGCGAGAGATCGTGCTCACGTCGGCGCCGCACATCTGCTGGCCGCTGCGCTTCGTGCTGCCGCACGATGCGCACCTGCGCCCGGCGTGGATGATCCGCGCCGGACTGTTCCTCTACGACCACCTCGCCCGCCGCCGCTTGCTGCCGGATTCGCAGGGCGTGCGGCTGCACCGGCACCCCGCCGGCGAGCCGCTCGATCCGCGCTACAAGTGGGGCTTCGTCTACTCCGACTGCTGGGTGGACGACGCCCGCCTGGTGGTGCTCACGGTGAAGGATGCGCACGAGCACGGCGCCACGGTGATGCCGCGCACGCGTTGCACGCGCCTCGAGCGTCGCGGCGACCGCTGGCTCGCGACGCTCGCTCCGGTCCACGGCGGCACCACCCAGGTGGAGGCGCGCGCCGTGGTCAACGCCACGGGCCCATGGGTGGACCGCTTCCTCGACGAGTCCACGCCGCTGCCCGCCCGCCACCACCCGCGCCAGGTGAAGGGCAGCCACATCGTGGTGCCGAAGCTGTTCACGCACGAGTTCGCCTACATCTTCCAGGGCGCCGACGGCCGCATCGTGTTCGCCATCCCGTTCGAGGGCGACTACACGCTGATCGGCACCACGGAGATGGACTACACGGGCGATCTCGCCACGCCGGCGATCGCGGAACCGGAGATCGAGTACCTGCTGGCGATGGCCAACCGCTACTTCTCGCGCGACCTGGCACGCAGCGACGTGAAGTGGACCTTCGCCGGGCTGCGACCGCTGCTCGCCGACCCGAAGGACCGCGCGACCAGCGTGACGCGCGACTACGTGCTCGACGTCGACACGGACGGCCCGCCGCTGCTGTCGATCTACGGCGGCAAGCTGACCACCTACCGCAAGCTCGCCGAGGACGTGCTCGACCTGCTTGCGCCGCAACTGCGGTGCCGCGCGCCGCACTGGACCGCCGCGCGACCGCTGCCGGGCGGTGACCTGCCGCACGCCGATTTCGACGCTTTCCTGCGCGCGCTGGGCGAGCGCTACCGGTGGATGCCCGCCGCCTTGCTGCGCCGTTATGCGCGGGCCTACGGCTCGCGTGCCGGGCGCATCCTCGACGGCGCGACCTCGCTGGCCGACCTCGGCGAAGAGATCCTGCCAGGGCTGCACGCGCGCGAGATCGACTACCTGCGGCGCGAGGAATGGGCCATGACGGCCGAGGACATCCTCTACCGCCGCAGCAAGCTCGCGCTGCACGTGCCGGCGGACAGCGCCGCACGACTCGACGCCTGGCTGCAGCAACACCCGCTGCCGGCCGTGGGAGCCGCGCCATGAAGCGCTTCGTGCTGGCCCTGGACCAGGGCACGACCAGCTCGCGCTCGATCCTGTTCGACCATGCGGGCAGCATCGTCGCAACGGCGCAGCGCGAGATCACGCAGCACTTCCCGCACTCGGGCTGGGTGGAGCACGACGCCGAGGAGATCTGGGCGACGCAGGCCGCGACGATCACCGAGGTGCTGGCCCGTGCGCGTGCCACGACCGCCGACGTCGTGGCGGTCGGCATCACCAACCAGCGCGAAACCACGGTGCTCTGGGACCGCGCCACCGGCCGGCCCGTGGCGCCGGCGATCGTCTGGCAGGACCGGCGCACGGCAGACCTTTGCGCGCGGCTCAAGGCCGCGGGCCACGAGCCGGAGGTCGCACGCCGCACCGGCCTGCTGCTCGACCCGTACTTCTCCGGCACCAAGCTCGCCTGGTTGCTCGACAGCGAACCGTCGCTGCGGCGACGGGCCGAGCACGGCGAACTCGCCTTCGGCACCATCGACAGCTGGCTCGCCTGGAAGCTGTCGCGCGGCACGCAACACGTCACCGACGCGTCGAACGCGAGCCGCACGCTGCTGCTCGACCTCCGCACCGGCGCATGGGACGACTACATGCTCGACCTGCTCGGCATCCCGCGTGCCGTGCTGCCGCGAGTCGTGCCATCCTCGCTGGCGCACGGCGACGCGTTCGCGGTGCTCGGCGGCCACGAGGTGCCGCTGGGCGGCATCGCCGGCGACCAGCAGGCGGCGCTGTTCGGCCAGGCGTGCTTCACGCCCGGCATGGCCAAGAACACCTACGGCACCGGCTGCTTCGTGCTGATGAACACCGGGCGCGAGCCGCAGGCCTCGGCCAACCGCCTGCTCTCCACGATCGCGTGGCACGTCGGCGAGCGCCACTATGCGCTCGAGGGCGCAGTGTTCGTCGGCGGTGCAGTCGTGCAGTGGCTGCGCGACGGCCTCGGCATCATCCAGCGCTCGTCAGACGTCGAGGCGCTCGCCGCCACCGTGCCCGACGCCGGTGGCGTGTATCTCGTGCCCGCCTTCACCGGGCTCGGCAGCCCGCACTGGGATGCCTACGCGCGCGGCACCATGGTCGGCCTGTCGCGAGGCACCACGCGGGCGCACATCGCGCGTGCTGCGCTCGAGGCAATCGCGTTCCAGAGCGCCGAGGTGCTGCTCGCCATGCAGCGCGACGCGCACCAGCCACTGGTCGAACTGCGCGTCGACGGCGGTGCGACCAGCAACGACCTGCTGATGCAGTTCCAGGCCGACCTGCTCGGCGTGCCGGTCGTTCGCCCGAAGGTGACGGAGACCACCGCGCTCGGCGCTGCGTATCTCGCCGGTCTCGCAGTCGGGTTCTGGGGCTCGACCGACGAGGTGGCCGCCAACTGGCAGGTGGACCGGCGCTTCGAACCCGCGATGCCGCGCGAGGCTGCCGCAGCGCGCCTGCACCAGTGGGAGCGTGCCGTCGAGCGCTCGCGCGACTGGCACCAGGAGGACTGAGCCGGCCATGGGCAAGATCATCGCCATCGCCACGCCGGTGTTCTTTGCGCTGATTGCGCTCGAGTACCTGCTCGGCCGCGCCCGTGGCCGCAGCAACTATCGCCTCAACGACGCCGTGAACAGCCTGAGCCTCGGTGTCATGAGCCAGGTGGTGGGGCTCTTCACCAAGCTGCTCGTCGTCGGCATCTACGCGGCGGTGTATTCGGTCGCTGCGCTGTGGCAGCTGCCGGCCGAGCAGTGGTGGGTGTGGGTGCTCGCGATCGTGTCCTACGACTTCTGCTACTACTGGAACCACCGCCTCGGCCACGAGAGCGCGGTGTTCTGGGCGGCGCACGTCGTGCACCACCAGAGCCAGGAGTACAACCTGTCGACGGCGCTGCGCCAGACCAGCTCCGGCGCGTTGCTCGGCTGGATCTTCTACCTGCCGATGGCGATCGCCGGCATCCCGCCCGAGGTGTTCGTGGTCGCCGCGGTCGTGAACCTGCTGTACCAGTACTGGATCCACACCGAGCAGGTCGGCTCAGCTCGGCTGGTTCGACCGCTGGTTCGGCTCGCCGTCGAATCACCGCGTGCACCACGCAGTGAACGACCGCTACATCGACCGCAACTACGGCGGCATCACCATGCTCTGGGACCGCCTGTTCGGCACGTTCGTCGAGGAGGGCGAGCGCTGCGTGTACGGCACGCGCGCCCCGCTCGACTCGTGGGACCCGCTGTGGGCGAACTTCGAGGTGTACGCCGACCTCGCCCGCAGGTCGCGCGCCCTGCCCCGCTGGCGCGACAAGCTGGCCGTGTGGCTGATGCCGCCCGGCTGGCAGCCGGCACTCGCGGCTGGCCAGGCCTGGCACAAGCCTGCGCTTCGACGTGAGCCGCGTGCGGCGCTACGACCCGCCGCTGGGTCGTGCGGCGCAGGCGTTCGTGATCGTGCATTTCGTCGCGGTGCTGTGCGGCGCGACCGCGCTGCTCTGGTACGCGGACCAGCTGCCGTTCGCGACGCTCGCCGTCGCGGCACTCGCCGTCCTCGGCGTGCTGTGGCTGATCGGTGCGGTGATGCAGGGTCGGCTGGCACCCGCCCGCGCCGTCGCCGCCGAATGCGTCGGCGCGCTGCTGCTGTACGCCGGCCTCGCGGCCGGGTTGCTACAGGTAGGGTGACAGGAGCCGCGTCAGGCCGTCGCGCAGGCGCACGGGCAGCGATCGTCCCTCGAGATCATCGCGACGCAGCAGGCGCGCGACGGCGATCTTGTCGTCGATGATGGCGTCGAGCTGCACGGCGAGCCCGCGGTCGTAGCACTCGAGGTTGTACTCGAAGTTGAGGCGCAGGCTGCGCGCGTCCCAGTTGGTGGAGCCGACCAGGCACCACGCGCCGTCCACCACGCACAGCTTGCTGTGGTCGAACGGCGCGGGGACGCGGTGGATGCAGCACCCGGCCTCGAGCAGCCACGGCAGCTGCGGCGTCATCGCCCAGTCCATCAGCGGCACGTTGCTGCGTTCCGGCAACAGCACGTCCACCTCGACACCCCGCAGCGCGGCAACCTGCAGCGCGCGCAGCAGGCCGTCGTCCGGCAGGAAGTACGGCGTCACGATGCGCACGCGCCGCGTGGCCACCGACAGCGCGCCGTGCAGCAACTGCGGCAGGTTGTCGATGTCGTCGTCGGGCCCGTCCGGCACGCCGCGTGCCGCCACCGTGCCGCACGCGCCAGCGCCGGGAACCAGGCGTCGCCCGCCAGCCGTTCGCCGGTCGTGAACGCCCAGTCGGTCGTGAACACCTGCTGCATGTCGGCGACCACCGGGCCCTCGACACGGAAATGCACGCAGCGCAGCGCGTCCGCGGGCTGCCGCGCGCGCCAGTGGCCGGCGCGGATGTTCATGCCGCCGGTGAAGCCGAGGCGTCCGTCCACGACCATGATCTTGCGGTGGTTGCGCAGGTTCGCGTACTGGAACAGTCGCGGCACCAGTGTCGGCAGGAACGTCGCGACCGGCACGCCCGCGCGGTGCAGCTCGCCCACCATGGTCGGAGTCGTGTAGCGCGACCCGACGTCATCGATCAGCACGCGCACCTCGACGCCACGTGCCACCGCGCGCGCCAGCGCGTCACGGAATGCGTGCCCCGCGAAATCGTTGTCGAAGATGTAGCTCACCATCCCGATCGAGCGCTGCGCCGCGTCGATCGCCGCCAGCATCGCCGGATAGGCGGCATCGCCGTCCACCAGTGGCTCGATGTGATTGCCCTCGTACAAGGCCGGCGCGTCACGCGCTCGCCGAGCCGCACCAGTCCCGCGAAGCCCGCGTGGCGCGGATCGAACGCGGAAGTGCCGCTCGCCGCGGGCAGCGCGCGGCTCGCGCTGCCGGCCGGGGCCGTGGCGGCGCGACGCTCGAGCGCCGTGGCCTGGCGATGGATGCGATTGATGCCGAGCAGGTAGTAGGCCAGCGCGCCGGTGATCGGCGCGAGCCACGCCAGCCCGATCCAGCCCACGCCGCGTACGCATGTCGCTTGCGCAGCACGGCGTCGACGGTGACCCAGGCGGCCCCGCCAACGTAGGCGACGGTGAAGAGATAGGGCCAGACTTCGCTGGCCCACGCGAGCAAACCTTGCATGCTGGAGCGACGGCGCGTGCGATATTGGAGCCGCCAGTCTACGCGAGTTGGCGCGGCCGCCGGCGCCGACCCGTCGCTGGATCAGGTGCCCGGACGCGCCGGCGCCTAGCGGAAGCGCCAGCCCACGGACACGCCGACCGAAAGCGGATCGACGCCGACGTAGCCCTCGTCGACACGCAACAGCACCGCGTCCTCCGCGAGGTCGACCCAGCGCAGGTCGGCGTTCACCATCAGCCGGCGGCTGACCTGCAGCTCCGCCCCGACCTCCGCAGCGACCCCGAGCGAGCTCTGGCGGTTGCGGCGCGTGAGCATCACCGGTGCACCGGCGTCGTCGGCGAAATACTCGGCGCGGTTGAGGCCGGCGCCGGCATACGTGCGCAGCGCGCCGCGCGCCACGAGCGGATAACGGAGCGTGAGCAGGTCAGCGCCGTCGCGACGATCCTGCTGCATGACGAGCTGCGCGGCGGTGTCACCGGTCGTACCGTCGGGATCGAGCGCATCGTGCGACTGCTCGACGAGCCACTGCGGACGTTCGCGACGGACGACGGTGAGCGTGCGGGCGAGAATCTCGTACAGGCGGGACTGGCCGGATTGCCATGCGTCGCGAACGGCATCGACGGGCACGGGGTCCGCGGCCGCGACGAACGGCAGCAGGCCGAGGCAGCAACCCAGGATCGCGGGCTTCGAGCGACGAACGTCCATCGTGCACCTGCCTGATGTCCGGCAACCCCGCTGTCCGCGCGACCCTGGAGGGCCTGCCGTGGACCGGAGGCTTTGCGTCCCCGCCTCACGGCGGGTTTGCCAATGGGAACCGACGATACGCCGGTCAGCGGCGATGCAACGGGCCCGGCGCCGCGACCTCGCGCAACTGTGACGCAATCGTCGCCCGTGCGCGCCGTTACGTCAAGTCAACGTCGCCGGACGTGCAGGTGTGCGTGCTGGGTCGCGCCGGCGCCGTGGGTGTGCACCTCGAAGCGCTGCTCGGCCGGCACCAGCACCAGCCGGCCGTGCCGCACGCCGCGCTCGGCGATGACGTGGTCGGCGAAGTGCTGCACGTCGCGCACGGCACCGCGCAACACCGTCACCTCCATGCAGCTGTCGTGGTCGAGGTGCACATGCAGGGTCGCGAGCGACAGGTCGTGGTGCTCGTGGGCCGTGCGCGTGAGCCGGCTCGCCAGTTCGCGCGCCTCGTGGTCGTAGACATAGATGGCCGCACCGAGGCACTGCGCCTGGGGCGACGAGTCGAGCATCGCCTGCTCGAGGCCGGCTCGTACGAGGTCGCGGATCGCCTCGGAGCGGTTGGCGTACTGGCGCTCGGCCATGAACTCGTCGAGCCGAGCCATCAGGTCGTCGTCGAGCGTGATCGTGGTGCGTTGCATGTTGCGTCCCATCGCGGCCGGGCCGCGGTATGCACTTATTTGAAAAACATCATACGACCGGCTACAGTTCGCGGCGTGCCGTGCCGTCGGGCGGCCACGAGCGGGAGGTCATGATGGTCAACGGCACGCGTCGGTGCAATCCGGACGCTCTCGAACTGGCGGCACTGGCGGCACTGGCCGCACTGGTGCTCCCCGCCTCCGCCTGGGCTTCCGGCATCCCGACTTCGACGCCGCTCGAGGAGATCGAGGTGACGGCCCGGCGCATCGGCCTGGTCGGCCAGTCGCTGGCCGCGAGCGAGGGCATCGTGCCCGGCATCCAGCTCGAGGGCCGGCCCGTGCTGCGGCCCGGCGAAGTCCTCGAGGTCGTGCCCGGCCTGATCGTCACGCAGCACAGCGGCGACGGCAAGGCGAACCAGTACTTCCTGCGCGGCTTCAACCTGGACCATGGCACTGACTTCGCCACGAGCGTGGACGGCATTCCGGTGAACATGCCGACGCACGCCCACGGCCAGGGCTATGCCGACATCAACTTCCTGATCCCGGAACTGGTCGACGAGGTGCGACTACCGCAAGGGCCCCTACTTCGCCGACCGGGGCAACTTCTCGGCGGCGGGCGCGGCAGACATCCTCTACCGCCGCCGGCTCGACGCCCCGCAGGTGAGCCTGACCGTGGGCGAGGACGCCTACTACCGCGCACTGCTCGCGGCGTCGCCCGAGATCGGTGGCGGCACGCTGCTCATGGGCCTCGACTACTCGCATGCGGACGGTCCGTGGGACCTGCCTCAGGACTTTCGCAAGTGGAATGGCCTGGCGAAGTACTCGCGCGGCGACGTCGCGCGCGGCTTCGCGGTGACGGGCATGGCCTACGATGGCCAGTGGGACAGCACCGACCAGATCCCCGAGCGCGCGACGCGCAGCGGCTGCGAGCAGATCCCGTTCTGCATCGGCCGCTTCGGTTACGTGGACCCGACCGACGGTGGCGAGTCGCACCGCTACAGCGTGTCGTTCGAAGCCTGGTCGCAGGACACGGATGACCGCGGCTGGACGGCGAACGCCTACGCCATGGACTACCACCTCGACCTCGTCTCGAACTTCACCTACGCACTCGACCAGGTGAACGGCGACCAGTTCGAGCAGTACGACGATCGCAGCGTGTTCGGCGGCCGCTTCGATCATGCCTGGCCCGCCTCGCTCACGGCAGCGCCCGGAACGCTGCGCGTGGGCGTCGAACTGCGCCGCGACGACATCGAGCCCGTCGGCCTGCACCTGACGACGGCGGCGGTGCGGCGCGAGACCGTGCGCGAGGACGACGTGGCGCAGACGAGCTACTCCGCCTACGTCACGCACGAGCAGCGCTGGAACGACTGGCTGCGCACCGAGCTCGGCGCGCGCTTCGATTACTTCGACTTCGAAGTGGACAGCAACCTCGCGGCCAACTCCGGCAGCGCCAGCGACTCGCTCGCGCAGCCGAAGCTCACGGTCGTGCTCGGGCCCTGGGCCGAGACGGAGTACTTCATCAATTTCGGTCGCGGGTTCCATAGCAACGACGCGCGCGGCACGACGATCCGGGTCGACCCAACGGACGGCGTGACGCCCGTGGATCGCGTCGACCCGCTGGTGCCCGCGACTGGAGCCGAGATCGGCCTGCGCTCGGCCGCGTTGGCCGGGCTGCAGGTCTACGCCGCACTGTGGGGCCTCGACATCGACTCGGAGCTGCTGTTCGTGGGCGACGGCGGCATCACCGAGCCGAGCCGCGCGACCCGCCGCTACGGCCTGGAACTCGGCGCGTTCTGGACCCCGCTCGAATGGCTGATCGTCGACACCGACTACGCCTGGGTGCACGCGCGCTTCACGGATCCGGACCCGGCCGGCGACTACATCCCGGGTGCGGTCGAGTCGGTCGCCTCGCTCGGCGTCGCGGTACACCGCCCCGACGGCTGGTTCGGCGGCGCGCGGCTGCGTTACTTCGGACCGGCACCGCTGGTCGAGGACGACAGCGTGCGCTCCGACTCGACCATGCTCGTCAACCTCGAAGCGGGCTACCGCTTCAACGAGCACTGGCGCGCGTGGCTAGCGGTCTTCAATGTGCTCGATGCCGAGGACAGCGACATCAGCTACTTCTACGAATCGCAGCTGCCGGGCGAGGCGGCGCCCGTGGCGGACATCCACTTCCACCCCGTCGAGCCGCGCACGTTCCGCCTGACCGTTGGGGTAAGCTTCTGAGGTGCGCAACCTCACGCCCAGCACCCTTCGCATCGGCCAGCGCTACCGCCCTTCCCGGCTGAACGGCCCCTACGACGCGCTGGTCATCGGCTCCGGCATCGGCGGCCTGACCACGGCGGCGCTGCTCGCCGAGGTCGGCTGGCGGGTCGCCGTGCTCGAGCAGCACTACACCGCGGGCGGCGCCACCCACAGCTACGACCGCGCCGGCTACGAGTGGGACGTCGGCGTGCACTACATCGGCGACATGGGCACGCGGACCACCGTGCGCCGCATGATGGACTTCCTGACCCAGGGCAACCTCGCCTGGGCGCCGATGGACGCGCACTACGACCGCTTCTTCATCGGCGACAACGTCTACGACGCCGTGGCCGGGCGCGAGGCGTTCCGCGACAACCTGGTCGGCTACTTCCCGCGCGAGGCGGCGGCCATCGATCGCTACCTCGAGCTGCTCAGCGAGGTGTCGCGTGGCATGCGCACTTTCGCGCTCGACCGCACGCTGCCGCCGTGGGCCGCGGCGGTGGTGGGTCCCCTGCTGCGCCGCCGGCTGCCGAAGAGCTTCGATCGCACCACGTGGGACGTGCTGTCCGAGCTGACCGACGACGCCGAGCTGATCGCGGTGCTGACCGGCCAGTGGGGCGACATGGGCCTGCCGCCGAAGCGCTCGTCGTTCGTGATCCAGGCGCTGATCGCGCGCCACTACCTGCACGGCGGTTTCTACCCGGTGGGCGGCGCGTGGCGCATCGCGGAGACGATCCTGCCGCGCATCCGGGCGAGCGGCGGCGAAGTGTTCACCTACGCGCGCGTCGCCGAAATCCTGGTGCGCGACGGGCGCGCCCGCGGCGTGCGCATGGCGGACGGCCACGAGATCGAGGCGCGCTGCGTAATCTCGGATGCGGGTGCGATCAACACCTTTGCACGGCTGCTGCCGCCGGACGTGTCGCGCACGCACGGCTACGATGCGCTGCTGCCGAAGGTGAAGCCGAGCATCGGCCACCTCGGCGTGTACATCGGGCTGCAGGCCACCGCCGCCGAGCTCGGCCTGCCGAGGACCAACTTCTGGATCTACCCGAACAACGACTACGACGGCACGCTGGCCGAGTTCGAGGCCGACCCGACCGGCCGCTTTCCCGTGGTCTACCTGTCGTTTCCCTCGGCGAAGGACCCGGACTTCGAGCGGCGCCATCCAGGCCGAGCCACCATCGAGATCGTGGCACCCGCGCCGTACGAGATCTTCGCACCCTGGGCCGGCAAGACCTGGGGCAAGCGCGGCGACGACTACGAGTCGCTCAAGGACGCCTACGGCGAGCGCCTGCTCGAACAGCTGTACGACAAGGTGCCGCAGGTGCGCGGCCGGGTGGACTACTGGGAGGTGTCCACACCGCTGTCGATGCAGTGGTTCTGCGGCTGGGAGCGCGGCGAGCTGTACGGCCTCGACCACGACCCGTCGCGCATGCAGCAGGGCTGGCTGCGGCCGCGCACGCGGGTGCCCGGGCTGTGGCTCACCGGCCAGGACGTGATGTCCTGCGGCGTCACCGGCGCGATGATGGGCGGAGTGACTGCTGCCACGTCGGTGGCCGGGCTGCGCCGCATGTCGCCGGTGATGAAGCGCATCTTCGGCTGAACCGGCGGCATTTTCGGGAGATCCTGATGCAGGTATTGATCACCGGTGGCACGGGCTTCGTTGGCCAGGCGCTGTGCCCGCGACTCGCCAGCTCCGGTCACGACGTGGTCGTGCTGTCGCGCCAATCGAGCCCCCGGCTGCCGAAGGGCGCGGCACGCGCCGTGCGCAACCTCGACGGCCTCGATGCAGGCGAGTTCGGTGCGGTGGTCAACCTGGCCGGTGCGCCGATCGGCGACGCACGCTGGACCGACAGCCGGCGCAAGCTGCTGCTCGACTCGCGCATCGACGTGACCCGCGGGGTCGTCGAGTGGATCGGTCGCGCACGCCACGCGCCACCCGCGCTGATTTCCGCCTCGGCCGTGGGCTGGTACGGCGAGCAGGGCGACCGCGAGATCACCGAGGACACGCCGCCGACACCCGGATTCACGCACGACCTGTGCGCGGCATGGGAGGCCGAGGCCGAGCGCGCCACGGCGCACGGCGCGCGGGTCTGCCGCATGCGCATCGGGGTGGTGCTCGATCGAGACGGTGGTGCGCTCGCGAAGATGCTGCCTGCGTTCCGCATGGGCGCAGGCGGACGGCTCGGCTCGGGCCGCCACTGGTTCCCGTGGATCCACCGCGAGGACCTGGCCGCGATCGCCAGTGGCTGCTCGAGAACCCGGCGGCCCGCGGCGTGTACAACGCCGGTGCGCCGAACCCGGTGACCAACGCGGAGTTCACGCGCGCGCTGGGCCGGGCGCTCGGTCGCCCGACCGTGCTGCCGATGCCCGAGGCGGCGCTCAAGTTGCTGTTCGGCGACCTGTCGGAGTTGCTGCTGGTCAGCGACCGCATGCTGCCCAGGCGCCTGCTCGATGCCGGCTTCCGCTTCCGTTACCCCGACCTGGAACCCGCGCTCGCCGCGATATTCCGTCCCGCGTCTGCGTAATGCCCGACGTCGCACAATCGTGGCACGCGCAGGCCCCTGAAGAGGTCATTCGCTGCCTCGGGTCGAGCCGCAGCGGCCTGTCGGCGGACGAAGCTCGACGTCGGCTCGAGAGCGTCGGCCCGAACGTGCTGCAGGCCGCGCATCGGACTTCGCCGTGGCGGTTGCTCGCCGCGCAGTTCAGCAACGTGCTGATCGTCATCCTGCTGGTGGCGACCGCACTGTCGGCGCTGCTCGGGCACGTCGTCGAAGCCGTCGCGATCACGGTGATCGTGCTGTTCGCCGTGCTGCTCGGATTCGTGCAGGAGTTCCGCGCCGAGCGCGCCATCGATGCGCTGCGGGAGATGGCGGCCCCGCGCGCCACCGTCGTCCGTGACGGAGAGGAGGTCGAGCTGCCGGCGCGGGACGTGGTGCCCGGCGACCTGCTCGTGCTCAACGCAGGCAACCGCATCGCCGCCGACGGCCGGCTGGTGCGGGCGGTCAACCTGAAGGCGCAGGAGGCGGCCCTCACCGGCGAATCGACGCCGATCCCGAAGCACGCCGACACGCTCTATGCAGCCGACGCTCCGGTCGCCGAACGACGCAACATGGTGTTTGCGGGGACCGTCCTGACGTACGGGCGCGGCCTGGCCGTGGTGTCGGCGACGGGGCCGCGTACGGAATTCGGCCGCATCGCGCAGATGCTGCTCGACGTCGAGGTCGGCCGCACGCCGCTGCAGGTGAACCTCGACAAGCTGGGGCGCCAGCTGGCGCGGGCCGCGATCGCGGTCGTGGCACTGATCGTCGCACTCGGCCTCGTGCGTGGCCAACCGTTCATCGAGATGCTGGTGTTCGGCATCGCGCTCGCGGTCGCCGTGGTGCCGGAAGCCCTGCCGGCGGTCGTCACGATCTCACTGGCACTGGGCGTGCAGCGCCTGGTGCGGCGCCGCGCCCTGATGCGGCGGCTCGCCGCGGTGGAGACGCTCGGCAGCACGTCGGTGATCTGCACGGACAAGACCGGCACGTTGACGCGCGACGAGATGACCGTTCGTCGCCTGTACGTGGCCGGCCAGTTCATCGACGTCACCGGAGCTGGTTACGCACCGGACGGCGAATTCCGCTGCGGCGACGCTGCGCTCGACGTGGCGCAGCGCACCACCGACGCAATGGGCGGACAGGTGCGCGAACTGCTCACCGCGGGCGCCCTCGCCTCCGACGCGCACCTGGTGCGCGACACCTCGCAGGATGCCTGGACGATCCGGGGCGACCCGACCGAGGGCGCACTGGTCGTGGCAGCCGCCAAGGCCGGGCTGCACAAGACGGACCTGCGCGCCGCGCTGCCCCGCGTGCATGAGATCCCGTTCTCGTCCGAGTCGAAGCGCATGACGACGCTGCATGCGGGCAGCGAGGGCGTCGTCGCCTTTGCCAAGGGGGCGCCCGAGGTCATTCTCGCCGCGTGCAGCGCCGAGCAGGCCGCGGCAGGACCGGTGCCGCTCGACGCGCCCGCGCGGGCGCGCATCCTCGAGGCCGCGCAGCAGATGGCTCGCGACGCGCTGCGCGTGCTGGCCGTCGCCAGCCGTCCCGACGCCACGCCCGCCACGGCCGAGTCGCAGATGACGCTGCTCGGCCTGGTCGGCATGTCCGATCCGCCGCGACCCGAGGCACGCGCTGCCCTCGAGACCTGCGAACGAGCCGGCATCCGGGTGGTGATGATCACCGGCGACCATCCGCTCACGGCCGAGTCCATTGCCCGCGAGATCGGCGTGCTGAAGCACGGTCGGGTGGTCACCGGCGCCGAGCTCGGCGCCCTCGACGACGCCGCGCTGGCGCGCGAGGTGCCGCAGATCGACGTCTTTGCGCGGGTGTCGCCGGCCGACAAGCTGCGGGTGGTCGAGGCGCTGCAGCAGCGCGGCCACGTGGTCGCCATGACCGGCGACGGTGTCAACGACGCGCCCGCGCTGAAGAAGGCCGACGTCGGCATCGCGATGGGCGTGACCGGCACGGACGTCGCGCGTGAAGCCGCGGCCATGACCTTGACCGACGACAACTTCGCGTCGATCGTGGCCGCGGTCGAGGAAGGCCGCGGCATCTTCGGCAACATCAAGAAGTACCTGATGTTCCTGCTGTCGTCGAACGTCGGCGAGATCGGCCTGATGGCGGGCACGGTCCTGCTCGGCCTGCCATTGCCGCTCACGGCCGTGCAGATCCTCTACGTGAACCTGGCCACGGATGGCCTGCCCGCGCTGGCACTGGCAGTGGATCCGCCCGAGGCCGACCTGATGCAGCGCCCTCCCCGCGACCCACGCGGCGGGATCTTCGGACCGCGGGTCGTCGCACTGATGCTCGTCGGTGGCGCCTGGTCGATGATCGTCAACGTCGGCCTGTTCGCGTGGCTGCTGCACACGGGCCGGCCACTGCAGGAGGCGATGGCACTGACGTTCGTGTCGCTGGTGCTGATCCAGTTCCTGAAGGCGTACAGCTATCGCTCGGACCGGGTTTCCGTGCTGCGGCGGCCGTTCGCCAACCGCTGGCTGAACCTGGCAGTCGCGTGGGAAGTGATGCTGCTGGCGCTCGTCCTGTACCTGCCGGTGCTGCAGGCGCCCTTCCGCACGTTCGCCCTGACCGTCACGGACTGGGCAATCGTGGTGGGCGTCGCGGCGACCGTGCTGCCCGTGCTGGACGCGGCGAAGGCGGCGCTGCGGCCACGTTAGCGGCCGCGCCAGCCGTCACGGTGCCCCGTCGACCCGCGCCTCAGTAGGCCCGCTTCTTCGTGTCCATCATCCGCAGGATCAGCGGCGTCAGGATGATCTGCATCGCGATCGGCAGCTTGCCGCCCGGCAGGACCAGCGTGTTCGGCCGCGACATGAACGAGTCGTGCACCATCGACAGCAGGTACGGGAAATCGATGCCCTTCGGATTGGCGAAGCGGACGATCAGGAAGCTCTCGTCCGCGGTCGGGATGTCCTGCGCGATGAACGGGTTCGACGTGTCGACCGTCGGCACGCGCTGGAAGTTGATGTGCGTGCGCGAGAACTGCGGGACGATGTAGTTCACGTAGTCGGGCATGCGGCGCATGATCGTGTCCACCACGGCCTCGGTCGAGTAGCCGCGCGTGCGCCGGTCGCGGTGCAGCTTCTGGATCCACTCGAGGTTGATCGAGGGCGCCACGCCGATCAGCAGGTCCGGGTACCGGGCGACGTCGTGCTCGGCGGTCTGCACCGCGCCGTGCAGTCCCTCGTAGAACAGCAGGTCGGAGCCCTCGCCGATCTCCTTCCACTCGGTGAACGTGCCGGGCTCGCCGCCGTACTTCGCGCCCTCCTCGGCATCGTGGATGTAGGTGCGCGAGCGGCCGCGGCCGGAGAGCGAGTAGCTCTTGAACAGCGCCTCGAGCTCGCCGAACACGTTGGCTTCGGGCCCGAAGTGGCTGAAGTTCTTGTTGCCGGCCGCCTCGGCCTCCTTCATCTGCTGGCGCATCGCGGCGCGGTCGAAGCGATGGAACGCGTCGCCTTCGACGATCGCCGCGTCGATCTTCTCGCGGCGGAAGATCCATTCGAAAGTGGTCTTGACGGTGGAGGTGCCGGCGCCCGAGGAACCGGTCACCGCGATGATGGGATGTCTGGCCGACATGTCTGTGCTCCGTTGGATCCGCTCAGGCGTTGCGGAACAGCGATCGCTCGCCGAACAGCGGCGAGCTGTAGGGCTGGTCCTCGCCCCGGTCGTACTCCGCGTGGTAGCGCTCGACGCGCATCACCTCTTCCTTCGAGCCGAGGATCACCGGCACGCGCTGGTGGATGCGCTCGGGCGGCACCTCGAGGATGCGGCCGCGGCCGGTCGACGCGAGGCCGCCCGCCTGCTCGACGATCATCGCCATCGGGTTGGCCTCGTACAGCAGGCGCAGGCGCCCTTCGCGGTTCGCGGCCTTCTGGTCGCGCGGGTACATGTAGATGCCGCCGCGCAGCAGGATGCGGTGCACGTCGGCCACCATCGAGGCGACCCAGCGCGTGTTGAAGTCGCGGCCGCGCGGCCCCTCCTTGCCGGCCTTGCACTCGTCGACGTAGCGCGTCACCGGCGGCTCCCAGAAGCGGCGGTTCGACGCGTTGATCAGGTAGTCGGACCCCTCCTCCGGCACGCGGATGTCGGGGTGGGTCAGCACGAAGTTGCCGATCTCGCGGTCGAGCGTGAAGCCGTGCGTGCCGCGGCCCACGGTGATCACGACCTGCGTCGATGGCCCGTAGATCGCGTACCCCGCCGCGAGCTGCTGCGTGCCCGGTTGCAGCACTGCGCCCGTGTTGCGCGCAGTGTCGGGCAACGCGAGCACCGAGAAGATCGAGCCCACCGGCAGGTTGACGTCGAGGTTGTTCGAGCCGTCGAGCGGGTCGTACACCAGCGCGAGGCGCCCGCTGCCCTCGACGAAGTGCACGTCCTCGCGCTCCTCCGAGGCGAGCGCGCCCACCAGCTCGCTCCATTCGACGCCGCGCGCGAACAGCTCGTCGGCGAGGATGTCGAGCTGCTTCTGCTGCTCGCCCTGCGTGTTCTCGGTGCCGGCGAGCCCGGCGAGGCCGACCAGCGGGCCCTTGCCGACGGCGGCCGAGATCGCCTTGATCACCGCGGCCACGTCCACCAGCAGCGCGGCGAGCTCGCGCCCGTGCGGCCCCTCGGGCACCTGCTGGATGAGGAACTTGGAGATGGTCGTGTAGCCGGGATTCAGCATGGGGCCTCCTCGGTGCGGCCAGTGGCCGCCGCGTCGAACACGCGGCTGGCGCGAATGTCCGCCGCCTCGATGGTCATCAGCATGTCGGCGTCCACCCGCCCGGCCTCGAGCAGGCGGCGCGCCTGCCGCAGCCGTGCGCGGTCGAGCGCATTGCGCAGCGAGCGGGCGTTCGCGAAGTTGGGCTGCAGGCGGCGCAGGTCCAGGTACTGGCCGAGTGCCGTGCGCGCCGGATCGGACAGCCGCAGGCCGAGGCCCGCCACCATGCCCTCGGCGATCGCCTGCAGCTCCTCGACCGAGTAGTCGGGGAAGTCGATGTGGTGTGCCACGCGCGAGCCGAGGCCCGGGTTGCACTGGAAGAAGGTGTCCATGCGCGACTTGTAGCCGGCGAAGATCACCACCAGGTCCTCGCGCTGGTTCTCCATCACCTGCATCAGGATCTCGATGGCTTCCTGGCCGTAGTCGCGCTCGTTCTCCGGGCGGTACAGGTAGTAGGCCTCGTCGATGAACAGCACCCCGCCCATCGCGCGTTTCAGCACGTCCTTGGTCTTGGGCGCGGTGTGGCCGATGTACTGGCCGACGAGGTCGTCGCGCGTCACGGCCACCAGGTGTCCCTTCCGCACGTGGCCGAGCCGGTGCAGGATCGTCGCCATCCGCATGGCGACGGTGGTCTTGCCGGTGCCGGGGTTGCCGGTGAAGCACATGTGCAGCGAGGGCTTGGCACCCGCGACGCCGAGCGCCGCGCGCGCCTTGTCCACCACCAGCAGCGAGGCGATCTCGCGGATGCGCATCTTCACCGGGGCGAGCCCGACCAGCTCGCGGTCGAGCTCGTCGAGCACCGCGGCGACGCCCGATTCCGCGAGCAGGGACTTGAGGTCGATCGACTCGCCCATGGCCGTGCCCGCCCCGCGCAGCGCGCTACACGCGCTCGATGGTGTAGCGGATGAGCCGCGCCGGCCCTTCCTCGCGGCGCAGCTTGTAGCGCGCCTCGACCGGTGGCCGGTGCACCATGAACGACAGCCGCATGCTCTCGAAGCCGCGCGTCGAATCGAACGCGTTCAGCTTGATGTAGCAGTCGGGGTGCGCCTTGCGGCACTCGCGCAGCTCGCCGAGCACGCCGGCGGGGTCCTTGAGGTCGAACATGGGCAGGCCCCACATCTCCCAGTAGACGTTGCGCGGGTGCGGGTCGTCGGTGTACTCGAGCGACACCGCCCAGCCCTGGGCGAGCGCGTAGTCCACCTGGCGGGCGATCTGCTCGTCGGTCAGGTCCGGCAGGAACGAGAAGGTGCCTTGTGTGATGCGCATGGCGGTCTCCTCAGGCGACGCTCACGGTCGGCACGAAGTCCGACGTGTCGGTCGAGGCATAGTTGAACGTGACGTCCTTCCAGGTCGAGAGCGCGGCCTCGAGCGGCCGGCAGGTCTTCGCCGCGTCGGCGAGGATCTGCGGCCCCTCGTTGCGGATGTCGCGGCCCTCGTTGCGCGCGAGCACCATGGTCTCGAGCGCGACGCGGTTGGCCTGCGCGCCGGCCTGGATGCCCATCGGGTGGCCGATCGTGCCGCCGCCGAACTGCAGCACCACGTCGTCGCCGAACAGATCCAGCAACTGGTGCATCTGCCCGGCATGGATGCCGCCGGAAGCGACCGGCATCACCTTGCGCAGCCCCGCCCAGTCCTGGTCGAAGAACAGCCCGCGGGGGAGGTCCTGCTTCGTGTAGCTGTCGCGGCAGACGTTGTAGTAGCCCTGCACGGTCATCGGGTCGCCCTCGAGCTTGCCGACCGCGGTGCCGGTGTGCAGGTGGTCGACGCCCGCGAGGCGCAGCCACTTGGCGATCACCCGGAACGAGATGCCGTGGTTCTTCTGGCGCGTGTAGGTGCCGTGGCCCGCACGGTGCATGTGCAGGATCATGTCGTTGTCGCGCGCCCAGTTGGAGATCGACTGGATCGCGGTCCAGCCGATGATCAGGTCGACCATGATGATGCAGGAGCCGAGGTCGCGCGCGAACTCGGCGCGCTTGTACAGCTCCTCCATGGTGCCCGCGGTGATGTTGAGGTAGTGGCCCTTCACCTCGCCGCTCGCCGCCTGCGCCTTCTGCACCGCCTCCATGCAGAACAGGAAGCGGTCGCGCCAGTGCATGAACGGCTGCGAGTTGATGTTCTCGTCGTCCTTGGTGAAGTCGAGCCCGCCGAGCAGCGCCTCGTACACCACGCGGCCGTAGTTCTTGCCCGACAGGCCGAGCTTCGGCTTGATGGTGGCGCCGAGCAGCGGCCGGCCGTACTTGTCGAGTCGCTCGCGCTCGACGACGATCCCGGTCGGCGGCCCCTTGAAGGTCTTCAGGTACGCCACGGGCAGCCGCATGTCCTCGAGGCGCGCGGCCTTGAGCGGCTTGAAGCTGAACACGTTGCCGATGATCGAGGCGGTGAGGTTGGCGATGGAGCCCTCCTCGAACAGGTCGAGCTCGTAGGCGACCCAGGCGAAGTACTGGCCCTCGATGCCGGGCACCGGCCGCACCTCGTACGCCTTGGCGCGATAGTTCTCGCAGGCGGTGAGCCGGTCGGTCCACACCACGGTCCAGGTCGCGGTGGAGGACTCGCCGGCGACGGCCGCCGCGGCCTCCTCGGGGTCGACGCCCTCCTGCGGCGTGATGCGGAACACCGCGATCAGGTCGGTGTCCTTCGGCTCGTAGTCGGGCACCCAGTAGCCCATTTCCTTGTACTTGAGCACGCCGGCCTGGTAGCGCGCGGCCGTGTTGCCAGTGGTGCGCTGGCCGGTCCCGGCGCCCGGGGATGTGACCGTCTTCGTCATGAAACCGCCCTCCTCGGCGCAGCAGCGGCGCCGTGGGAACCACTCTAGGACGGCTATCGGTTAATTGATACTTAGGGTTTTTTGGCTTTTTGATAAGCTCAGCTTATGGAGCCCCGCCACCTGAGCCTGCGCCAGCTTGAGGTTCTGAAGGCCGTCGCCGAGACCGGCTCGATGGCCCAGGCCGGCCGACGCCTGTACATGACCGGGCCCGGCATTACCCAGCAGGTGCAGCAGCTGGAAAAGACCCTCGGCATGCCCGTGTTCGACCGGCTCGGCCGCCGCCTGCGGCTCACCGCGGCCGGCGAGCGTGCGCTGGCCGCGGCCAACGAGGTGCACGCCCGCCTCGGCGCGCTGGCCAAGGAAATGGACGCGCTGCGCAAGCGCGACGACGGCACCCTGCACCTCGGCATCCTCGCCACGGCGACGCACATCCTGCCGCCGCTGCTCGCCGAATTCCGGCGGCGCGCACCCGGCATCGCGGTCCACATGGCGGTGTC
This sequence comes from uncultured Gammaproteobacteria bacterium, assembly GCA_963731105.1. Taxonomy (GTDB): domain Bacteria; phylum Pseudomonadota; class Gammaproteobacteria; order Steroidobacterales; family Steroidobacteraceae; genus RPQJ01. Next base: position 55,362 of record CAVSUM010000023.1, on the reverse strand, counting down.
GACGCGCGAGGAACTGTCGCGGCACGTGCTCGACGGCGACGTCGACCTGGCCTTGATGGGCCGCGATGCGGACAGCGCCACGGCGGAGGCCGCGGCCGGCGGCCGGCTGGTCCGCGAACCGTTCGCGAGCAATCCGCACGTGATCATCGCGTGGCCCGGCCACCCGCTGGCCGCCGCGCGCGGCATCGCGCCGATCGAACTGCGCCACGAGAGCGTGGTGCAGCGCGAGCAAGGCTCGGGCACGCGCGCCATGCTCGACGCGTTCCTCGCCATGCACCGCATCGTGCCGCGCGAACGCATCACCGTGAGCGGCAACGAGATGGCCAAGCACGCGGTCATGTCGCAGCTCGGCATCAGCCTCACCTCGATGCACACGCTGTTCCTGGAGCTGAAGACCGGGGCGCTGGTGCGGCTCGACGTGGACCACACGCCGATCGAGCGCACGTGGTACGTGGTGTACCACCCGAATCGCTGGCTGCCCCCGGCCGCGGCAACGTTCCGCGACTACCTGCTCGACGAGGGCGCGCACAAGGTGGAAGCGGAGACGCGCGCGCTGCTCGCGTCGCTGCGGCCGGCGAGCTGAGCGGCCAGCGGTACCGCGCCACCGTCGCGCGCGACCGCGTCAGCGAAGCGAGTCGAGCCAGGCCTCGAGATCGGCGATCACGCGGTCACGCTCGGGCTCGTTGTAGACCTCGTGATACAGGCCCTCGTACAGCCGGACCGTCCGCAGCTTCGGGCTGCCGAGCCGGTCGTACAGCGGCTTCACCGCAGCGAGCGGCACGAGGCTGTCGGCCGTGCCGTGCTGCACCAGCACCGGCACGCGCAGCTTCGGCACGGCGTCCGCAAAGCCGGCCATCGCGTCGAGCAGTTCCACCAGCGTGCGCGCGGGAATCGCGCCGCGAAACACCAGCGGGTCGGACTCGTAGGCGCGCACCACCTCGCGATCACGGCTGATCGCATCCGCCGGCAACGTGAGCGCGCCGGTGTTCGGCGCCACGCGCGACAACAGGCGCACCAGCCAGGCCTTGGCCGGCGACACGGCCTGGCCGGACGCCAGCGCCGGCGCCGACAGCACCAGCCCTTTCAGGCCGCCCGGGTTGCGCACCACGCAGGCCAGGGCGATCGCGCCTCCCATGCTGTGACCGAGCAGGAACGCGGGCGCGTCCGGGTGCTGCCGCTGCGCGCGCCCGACGAACGTGCCGAGGTCCGAGACGACGTACTGGAAGCGCCCGATGTTGGCGCGCTCGCCGCCGGAGCGCCCATGGCCCCGATGGTCGAGCGCGTAGACCGCGTAGCCGCGCTCCTCCACGAGCCGCTCCGCGAGTTGCGCGTAGCGCCCGCTGTGCTCCGCGAGCCCGTGCGAGATGACGAGCACGGCCGTCGGCTCCCTGTCGGGCAACCACGCCTGCCCATGCAGCTGCACGTCCTGGCAGCCCGGTACCTGCATTTCCTTGTGCTTCACGTGAACTCCCTGTCGCCTGCTGCGATCGTGGTTATCGGTCGCCGAACGCCGCCAGCGCGGCCTCGGCGACCCGCTGGCCATGCTCCTGCACGAAGTGCCCGGCCTCGGGCAACTCGAGCGGCGGCGGGCAGCCACGGATCACCTGCGCCAGGGCCTGCATCACCGGCGGGCCGAGCACCGGGTCCTGCATGCCGATCGCCATGAAGGTCTGTCCGCTCCACTGCTCGCGGAAGAACTGCCCGCGCGGCGCGACACGTCCACGCCATCCATCTCCGGCGACACCGGCACCAGCGCCGGGAAACGCCGCACTCCGGCACGATAGGTCGCATCCGGGAACGGTGCGTCGTACGCGGCGGCTTCGGCGTCACTCAGCCCAGCCACCGACCGCTTCATCATCACGCCGATCGGAAAATCCGGGCGCGACGCGACGAACGCCTTCCAGGCGTCGAAACCAGGGCCCGGCGAGCGACCCACGCCGAGGCCGGTGTTCATCACGATCAGGCGATCGATGCGTTGCGGGAACTCCATCGGCAGAGTCAGGCCGAGCAAACCGCCCCAGTCCTGCACCACGAGCGTCACGCGCTCGAGGTCGAGCGCCTCCACGAAGCGCACCAGCATCGTGCGATGGAAGCTGAAGGTGTACACGTCGTCGGCCACCGGCTTGTCCGAGCGGCCGAAGCCGTAGAAGTCGGGCGCCACCACGCGATGCCCGGCCGCGGTGAACACCGGGATCATCTTGCGGTACAGGTAACTCCACGTCGGCTGGCCGTGCAGGCACAGCACGGTGCGGCCGCTTGCCGCCGCGGCCGGCGGCTCGTCGAGATAGTGCACCCGCAGGCGCGGGTAGCCGGGCAACTCGTCCAGGTAGTGCGGCGCGAACGGAAAGCCCGGCAGCGCTGCGAAGCGCTCGTCCGGCGTGCGCACGGCTTCGATCGTCGTCGTCATGCTGTTGTGTCCTCGTCCGTGTGGACTATTTGTCGCTGGAGCGACGACCGCGGCGCTTGCGGCGATCGTCGGCGGCGGAGTTCCAGCCGAACGCACCGCCGAACGGGTGACGCCGGTCATCCTGCCGCCGGTCGACATACTTCTTGAATCGGCAGCGGCAGGTCTGCGGCGAGGTGCAGCCGGGCAGCGGCACGCGCGGCGCCTCGCGCTCGAGGAACTTGCGGCCGAACGCCTTCTTCGCCGCGGCGCAGCAGTGCGCGCCGGGGATGATGCCGATCGCCCTTGTAAGTCGTCGGTCGATGCTTTCGCCGCGGACCCGGACGCCGGACGCTTGCGCTTCCGCGCAGCGGCTGGCTCGTCGCGCGCGAGGCCGAACAGGCCGAGCAGTCGCCTGATCATCAGTGTCCGTGCCCCGTCGTTAGACGGAGGCAGACTACCTGCGGCCCGGCTCCGGTACAACCGCCGGTGGCTACCCGCTGCGGTGCAGGTCCTGGTCCGCCATCGCGGCCGGATCGCCCAGCGGCTCGAGGTGCGTGAGCACGCTGATCGGCGGCAGGCGCGGCGCATCTCGGCCTCGATGCGCTCGAGCAGGTCGTGGCCCTGCTGCACCGACCATTCCGGGGGAACCAGCACGTGCACCGACACGAAGCGGTGCGCGCCCGAGCGGCGCGTGAGCAGCGCGTGGTACTCGACGCCCTGCGCGGCATAGCCATCGAGCAGCTGGCGCAGGACCGCCTGCTCGTTCGCCGGCAGCGCCGCGTCCATCAGGCCGGCGACCGAGTCGCGCAGGATGCGCGTCAGCCGGTCCACACGATATTCGCCGCCACTGCCAGCGCCACCAGCGGATCGAGCACCAGCCAGCCCGTCACGGCCACTGCGCCCACCCCCACCAGCACGCCAGCCGTCGTCCACACGTCGGTGAGCAGGTGATGCGAATTGGCCTGCAGGGTCGCCGAGCGATGCACCTTGGAAGCACGCAGCAACACGAGCGCAACGGCGAGGTTGAGCAGCGCCGCCACCACCGAGACGGCGAGGCCGAGGCCGATCTGCTCGATGGGCCTCGGGTGCAGCAGCCGATTGACCGCGGCGTAAGCGATGCTCAGCGCCGCGATCAGGATCAGCGCTCCCTCGACGCCCGCAGAAAAGTATTCGGCCTTGCCATGGCCGTAGGCGTGGTCGTCGTCGGGCGGGCGTGCCGCGACCGTCAGCATGGCGAGCGCCATCAGCGCGCCGGCGAGGTTGACGAGCGACTCGAGCGCGTCCGACAGCAGGCCCACGGACCCGGTGATCTGGTACGCGACGCCCTTCAGCGCCATCGTGGCGATGGCGGCGGCGATCGACAGCCAGGCGTAGCGGGTAAGTGACTGTGGTCGCACGGCAGTGGATCCCGGGTCGCCACCTTAGCGCAGGCGGCGGGCAGCCGTCGTCCGGGGTTTCCGACCGTTACAATCGCGCGGCTGGCGGCCGGCCGGTCGATCCAGTACAAGGCAAGGCTGTCGCACGGTGCGACCGTTGACGCTAAGGGGACGACCGCATGAACCGACGGATTCTTGGCTGGCTGCTGGCTGCGTGCGCAGCCTGGGTTCCATCGCAGTTCGCGCTGGCGCAGGCCGCCCAGCCGGCAAGCGCTGCAGCGCCGGCGCCCGCCGCCGCGCCGACCATCCAGCCGCCCGCCGCCCTGCGAGCCGACGGCATCCCGCCGATCCCCGCGTCCATCGCCGATGCGGTCGGCGCGTACACCGAGTTCCGCAGCGCCCAGTTCGCGGGCTGGCACCCGACCCGCCGCGAGGCCCTGATCCTGACGCGCTTTGCCGACACCAACCAGCTGCACGAGGTGCGCATGCCGCTCGGGGCACGCCGCCAGCTCACCTTCTTCCCGGACCGCGTTGGCAATGCCAGCTGGCCACGGCACAGCCCCGACTACTTATTGTTCACCAAGGACCGCGGCGGCGACGAGTTCGGGCAGATCTTCCGCACCGACATAGCCTCCGGGCGCACGACCATGATCAGCGACGGCGGCCGCTCGCAGAATTCGCTGGGCCCGTGGTCCAACCAGGGCGACCGGCTCGCGTTCGCCTCCACGCGCCGCAACGGCGCCGACCGCGACATCTATGTCATGGACCCGCGCGACCCGGCCTCGACGCGCCGCGTGGCGGAACTGAAGGGCGGCGGCTGGGGACCGCTCGACTGGTCGCCGGACGACTCGAAGCTGGTGATCGGCGAGTACGTGTCGGTCAACGAGAGCTACCTGTGGCTGGTGGACGTGGCGAGCGGCGAGCGACGCGCGCTCACGCCGAAATCCGGCGACGTACCGGTCGCCTACGACGGCGCGCAGTTCAGCCGCGACGGCAAGGGCCTGTACGTCGCCACCGACCGCGACAACGAGTTCATGCGCCTCGCCTACCTCGATCTCGCCACCGGCGCCCACCGCTACCTGACGACCGACCTCGCGTGGGACGTGGAAGCCTTCGACGTGGCCCCCGACGGCCGTAGCATCGCGTTCGTGACCAACGAGGACGGCGCGAGCGTGCTGCACCGGATCGATGCCGAGACCGGCAAGGCACTGCCGGTGCCGGCGCTGCCAGTCGGCGTCGTGAACAGCCTCGCGTGGCACGAGTCCGGTGGCGAGCTCGGCCTGTCACTGTCCTCGGCACGCGCCCCGTCGGACCTCTACTCGGTCGACTTCGCCAAGCAGCGCGTCGAGCGCTGGACCGAGAGCGAGACCGGCGGCCTCAACACCGCCGCCTTCGCCGAGGCCGAGGTCGTGCGCTGGAAGAGCTTCGACGGCCGCACCATCTCCGGCCTGCTGTTCAAGCCGCCCGCGCGCTTCACCGGCCCGCGGCCGGTGGTGATCAACATCCACGGCGGGCCTGAGGGCCAGTCGCGGCCGACCTTCCTCGGCCGCAACAACTTCCTGATCGACCAGCTCGGCGTGGCGATCCTGTTCCCGAACGTGCGCGGCTCGACGGGCTTCGGCAAGACCTTCGCCAAGCTCGACAACGGCCGCCTGCGCGAGGACTCGGTGCAGGACATCGGCGCGCTGCTCGACTGGCTGAAGGGCCGTCCGGACCTCGACGCCTCGCGCGTCATGGTCACCGGCGGCAGCTACGGCGGCTACATGACGCTGGCCGCGGCCACGAAGTTCGACAACCGCATCCGCGCCTCGCTGTCGGTGGTCGGCATCTCGAACTTCGTCACGTTCCTCGAGAACACCGAGGACTATCGCCGTGACCTGCGCCGCGTCGAGTACGGCGACGAGCGCGACCCGGCGATGCGCGAGTTCCTGCTCGGCATCTCGCCGATGAACCACGCCCGCGAGATCAGCAAGCCGCTGTTCATCGTGCAGGGCAGGAACGACCCGCGGGTGCCGTACACGGAAGCGGAGCAGATGGTGGCGACCGTGCGCGGCAAGGGCGGGCCCGTGTGGTACCTGCTCGCCGAGGACGAGGGCCACGGTTTCGCGAAGAAGCGCAACCAGGACTTCCAGTTCTTCGCGACCGTCGCCTTCATGCAGTCCTACCTGCTCAACTGAATCCCGGGGCCGCCATGCAGAGCTTCCACGACTGGATGAACACGCTGAACGGCCTCGTGTGGGGGCCGGCCATGCTGGTGCTGATCCTCGGCACCGGGCTGTACCTGCAGGCTGAGGCTGTTCGGCATGCCGATCCGCCGCATCGGCAGCGGACTGCGCATGGTCTGGCGCGGGCGCGACGTGGACCCGAGCCTGCCCGGCGAGGTGAGCCCGTTCTCGGCGCTGATGACCTGCCTCGCCGCCACCATCGGCGTCGGCAACATCGCGGGCGTCGCCACGGCCATCGCGCTCGGCGGCCCGGGAGCCGTGTTCTGGATGTGGATGACGGCGCTGGTGGGCATGGCCACCAAGTACGCCGAAGTGGTGCTCGCCGTGCACTACCGCGAACAGGACCCGCACGGTCGCTGGGTGGGCGGGCCGATGTACGCGATCAGGAACGGCCTCGGCCGGCGCTGGGCGTGGCTCGGCACGGTGTTCGCGGTGTTCGGCGGGCTGGCGGGCTTCGGCATCGGCAACATGGTGCAGGCCAACAGCATCGCGGCGGCGATGAACTCGTCGTTCGGCATCAGTAACGCCACGACCGGCGTCGTGCTGCTGGTGCTGACCGCCGCCGTGATCCTCGGCGGCATCAAGCGCATCGCCGCGGTGGCGGACTGGCTGGTGCCGTTCATGGCGATCGGCTACATCGTCGCAGCGCTCGTCGTGCTGGTGGTGCATGCCGCCGACGTACCCGGCGCATTCATCAAGATCCTGAACAACGCCTTCACGCCGACCGCCGCGGTGGGCGGCTTCGCCGGGGCGACGGTGATGGCCGGCATCCGCTACGGCGTGGCGCGCGGCATCTTTTCCAACGAGGCCGGACTCGGCACCGCCGGCATCGCGCAGGCGGCCGGCTACAGCGCCAGCCCGGTGCACAGCGGGCTGATCGGCATGATGGGCACGTTCTTCGACACCATCGTCGTGTGCTCGATGACGGGCCTCGCGATCGTGGTGTCCGGCGTGTGGACCAGCGGCGAGACCGGCGCGGTGCTCACGCAGCTTGCGTTCCAGTCGGCGATGCCGGGCATCGGCGACGAGGTCGTGGCCATCGCGCTCGCGGTCTTCGCGCTCACCACCATCTTCGGCTGGAGCTTCTACGGCGAGCGCTGCTGGAACTACCTGCTCGGGCCGAAGTCGATCCTGCCGTTCCGCGTGCTGTGGACCCTGGCGGTGTTCGCCGGCGCGGTGACGCACCTCGACCTGGCGTGGACCATGGCCGACACGCTCAACGCGCTGATGGCGGTGCCGAACCTGGTCGCGCTGCTCGCGCTCGCACCGGTCGTGGTGCGGCTGACGCGCGAGCAGCTCGCGCAGGTGCTGGCCGCGCGCTGACTCAGCCGGCCGGGGCTGCCGGCGTCGCCTTGCAGACGTAGTCGAGCAGCTCGCCGAACACGGTCTTCGGCGCCGCGTCCATCCAGATCAGGTTCTTGTCGCTGGAGGTGGCCTTCTGCACCTCCTCGCCCGTCAGGTCGGTGCCGGCGAAGGCGCGGACATCCTTCATCGCCATGCGTCGCTGCGCGCAGTCGAAGCGATACTTGGTGCGCGACGACAGGTAGCTCTTGCCCTGCTTCGCGGCCGGCTGCGGCTGCGCGAAATTCTGCTTCACCGTCGCTTCCAGCTGCCCCCCGACCACGACGATCGACGGGGCATTGACGAAGACCTCCTGGTTGTCGGTCTTGGCGACTGACTGCCACTTGTCCGTGGCCGGGGCAGCCGTCTGCGCGACCGCGGCGGGGTTGGCGAACACCAGGGCGCAGGCGGCCGCAAGCACTGTGTGACGGATCGACATCGCGGTCTCCTTGCGCCGAACGCCGGCGCCTTGTGCGACAAGTCTACGACCCTGCCCGCTATGCTGCAAGACCCGTCCGCCCCGGAGCTGCTATGGACGACATCCTGCTCACTGAAATCCGCGACGGCGTCGCGACCCTGACCCTCAACCGGCCGCGACAGATGAACGCGCTGTCGGCCGAACTGCGCTGCCGCTTCGGCGCGGCGCTCGCGGCACTGGGTGCCGACGACTCGGTCAAGGTGGTGATCATCACCGGTGCCGGCGAGAAGGCCTTCACCGCCGGCGTCGACCTGAAGGAACTCGAGACCGCGCCGCTCACCGCCGACGAGCTCGGGCCGGACGGCCCGGTCAACACGGCGTTCCGCGCGCTCGGCAAGCCGACCATCGCGGCGGTGAACGGCTTCGCCATCACCGGCGGCATGGAACTTGCGATCAACTGCGACATCCTCGTCGCCTCGACCAGCGCGCGCTTTGCCGACACGCACGCGCGGGTCGGCATCGTGCCGGGCTGGGGCATGTCGCAGATCCTGCCGCGCCTGATCGGCCCGGTGCGGGCGCGCTACATGAGCTTCACCGGCAACTTCATCGATGCCGCCACGGCCAAGGCGTGGGGACTGGTACTGGACGTGCTGCCGCCCGCCGAACTGCTGCCCTACTGCTGGAAACTGGCTGCCGAGATCGCGAGTTGCGACCACGCGACGCTCGCCGACGTGCGGCGACTGATCAACGGCGGCCTCGAAACCACGCTCGAGGCCGGCCTGGCGCTCGAGGGCCGGCTGAGCAAGGCGGCGACCCAGCGCATGGACCGCGCGCGTTTCGCGGCCACTCGCGAAGCAGTGATGTCGCGCGGCAAGGAGCAGTCTGGCTGACGGCGGCAGGCGGGTCGGGGTCGAGTGTATAGTATTACTCGACATGAACTCACGCGCCGCCCCGGGCCGCCGCACCGCCGGCCGCCCTGTCCCTGCCCCAGCCCCAGTTCCAGCCCAGACTGCCAAGCGCAGGCCGGCGCGCACAGCGGCGCCGGCCGCGGACGGGTTGCTGCGCATGCGCGACCTGGTGCGCGAAAGCGGCCTGCCGCGCGAGACGATTCATTTCTACAAGCTGCAGGGACTGCTGCCGGAGCCGATCAAGACCGGCCGCAATACCGCGCTGTACACCCACGAGCACCTCGAGCGCCTGCGACACATCCGTGAGTTGCAGGAGCGGCAGTTCCTGCCGCTCAAGGCGATCCGCGCCGTGCTCGACGAGACCGTCGACGAGGGATTCACGCCCGAGCAGGAAGACCTCGTGCGGCGCGTGCGCGCCACGCTCGGTGGCTGGGTCCATGCCCAGCAGAGCCCGACCGTTGCGGTCGCGGATTTCGTGCCGGCGCGGGTGCCGCGGCAGGAACTGCGCGCGCTGGTCGGTGCCGGGCTGCTGCAGGTCCACGGCACGACCGAGCGCGGCCTGCTGTCGGAGGACGACGCCGTCATCCTCGAATGCTGGGCGCAATTCAAGGAGGCGGGCCTGGGCCCCGACCGCGGCGTCGAGCCGGCGGAATTCCGCCTCTACGACCAGGCCATGGAGCAGCTGGTCCGCCGGGAGGCTCGCCTCGCGCTGCGCGCGTATGCGGGCGCCCCCGCGGAGGAAATCTCCGGCGTGGTCGAGCAGGCCGGGCCGATCATCGGCCGGCTGCTGAGCGCCATGCACCGCAAGCGCCTGCGGCAATTCCTCGCCGAGGTCGGCCAGAACGACGCTGCCGACCGCTAGCCGGCCACCGGGCCCTTGCCAGCCGGACGTTTTGTGTGTAGTGTTTATACACACTTTGGATTTATCCGGGACCGACATGACAGGCATCGCCGCCTTCGTGCGGGGCTGGTTCACCGAACCGGCCCCGACCTTCGAGTTGCGCACTGCGAGCGCCCGCTGGGCCACGACCCAGCCGCGCCACGCGCGTCACGTGCTGCGCGTCGCCGCGGTGATCGACGAGACGCCGTCGACGCGCACCTACGTGCTGAGCGCGCCTGACGGCGGCAAGCCGGCACTCGCCTACCGTGCCGGCCAGCACCTGACCCTGCTGGTCGATGCCGGTGGCGCCACGCAGCGCCGCTGCTACTCGTTCTCCAGTTCGCCACTGTCGGGCACGCTGCCGGCCATCACCGTCAAGCGCGCCGCGGACGGCACCGTCTCGCGTCACCTGCACGAGCGGGTGCACGTGGGCGACACGCTGACGGCCCTCGAGCCGACCGGCGAGTTCACCCCCGGCACCGACGCGCACGCGCAGCGGCACCTGGTGCTCGTGGCCGGCGGCGTCGGCATCACGCCGCTGGTCAGCATCGCCGAGACGGTGCTGCGGGCGGAACCGGCCAGCCGCGTCACCCTGCTCACCGGCAACCGCAGCGAGGAAGAGATCGTGTTCCGCGCACGGCTCGACGCGCTGGCCGCCGAGTTCCAGCCGCGGCTGGTGGTACGACATGCGCTGGACGTCGCGCCGCCGGGCTGGAACGGCCTGCACGGCGCGCTCGACGGCGCGCGGGTCGTGGGAGCGCTCGACCTCGCGGCCGCCGACGGGTTCTACGTGTGCGGCCCGGAACCGATGATGCAGAGCGTGTGCGCCGCCCTGGAGTCCGCCGGAGTGCCGCGCGACCGCATCCACACCGAGCGCTTCGCCTACGCCTCGGCGGCCACCACCCGCATTCCCGACCACTCCGCCGCGATCACCTTCGCCACCAGCGGCCGCCGCATCACCGCGCGCGCGGGCCAGACTCTGCTGCAGGCCGGGCTCGAGGCGGGCGTCGACCTGCCGTCGAGCTGCACCATGGGCGGCTGCGGCGCCTGCAAGGTACACAAGCGAGCGGGCACGGTCGTGATGAGCGAGCCGAACTGCCTGGGCGAACACGAGCGCGACGCCGGCTACGTGCTGGCCTGCTGCACCTACGCCGAGACCGACGTGGTCATCGACGGCTACTGAGCCGGACCCGTCCGACCACACACACGCAAGGGGACACGATCATGCTTCCGGAACGCGCCATGCAATCGATGCCGAGCCCGGCCCGCCGCCGCGTGCAGGACGTCTTCGACGCCATGAAGGTGGCGACCCGGGTCGAGAACAAGAAGGTGCTCGTCGACCTCGCGCCGTCGGTGGCGCGCGGCCTGCTGCTCAAGGAAGGCAAGCAGGGCCAGCCGGTCGGCATGCGCGCGAGCCACGACGCGTGGTTCGACTTCCGCTACCAGGGCGACTTCCCCGAGATGTACGACCTGTACCGCCGCGCGGTGCAGAACCAGTGGGACGGCGACCGGCAGCTCGACTGGTCGACCGACGTCGACCCGCGCAATCCCGAGAAGCCGGTGTTCCCGATCGAGCTGGTGCCGATGGCGGGCCTCGCCGCGCACGGCATCAAGCTCGACCAGGACGAGCAGATGCGCTTCGTGCACGACTTCTCGTCGTGGCTGCTGTCGCAGTTCATGCACGGCGAGCAGGGCGCGCTGTTCGCCTCGGCGCAGGTCACCGAGAGCGTGCGCTGGGTGGACGGCAAGTTCTACGGCGCCACCCAGGTGATGGACGAGGCGCGCCACCTCGAAGTGTTCCTGCGCTACCTCGAGAGCAAGCTCGGCAAGCTCTACCAGGTGAACGACAACCTGTTCACCATCATGGATGCGCTGATGCGCGACTCGCGCTGGGACATGAAGTTCCTCGGCATGCAGATCATGATCGAGGGCCTCGCGCTCGGTGCGTTCAGCATGATGTACCAGGCGACGCGCGAGCCGCTGCTCAAGGAACTGCTGCGCTACGTGATCCAGGACGAGGCGCGCCACGTGCACTACGGCGTGCTGGCGCTGAAGCGCCACTTTGCCGAGCTCTCCCCTGCCGAGCTGCGCGAGCGCGAGGACTGGACCTTCGAGGTCGCCTGCCTGATGCGCAACCGCTTCCTGGCGCACGAGATCTACGACGAGTGGTTCGGCGCGCACCTCAAGCGCTCGGACTGGGACAGGATCATGTCGGACTCGCCGTTCATGACCGAGTTCCGCCAGACCATGTTCAAGCGGCTGGTGCCGAACCTCGAGTACATCGGCATCTTCTCGCCCCGGATCCGCGCGCATTACGATAGAGTCGGGCTGACGAAGTACGCCGGGGGCCGCAACGCCTCCGAGCTGACCGCCGAGGATCTCCTCGTCGCCTGATCGGGTCGGCGGGGACACCGGGGAGAGAACCATGTCCACGCCGATCCCGATGCTCGACCTGATGTTCTTCCTGACGGAGAGCGTGGAGAACCCGCGCCACGTCGGGTCGGTGCTGATCTTCCAGCCACCGCGGCGCGGCGGCGCCAATACCGCGCGCGAAATCGTCGAGGCTTATCGGCGCGCCGCACCGCAGCCGCCCTTCAACCGCATCCCGGTGTTCCGCAAGACCGGGATGCCGCTCTGGCAGGAGGTCGAGCACATCGACCCCCGCCACCACGTGCTGCACCTCGCGCTGCCGGCGCCGGGCAGCGACCAGCAGCTGCACGAGCTGATCGCCGACCTGCACGCCCCGATGCTCGAGCGCCATCGCCCGGGCTGGAAGATGTACGTCATCGAGGGGCTCGCCGGCGGCCGCTTCGCCATCTACCACAAGGTCCACCACGCGCTGGTCGACGGCGAATCCGGCATGGCGATCCTGCGCCGCTCGCTGGCCGATTCGCCGCGCGACCGCCGTATCCGGACCACGGTCGGCCTCGAGCACCCGCAGCGTCCGCGACCGGCACCGCACGGGCTGCGCGCGACGCTCGAACGCGAGGCGCAGAAGCTGGCGCGCAGGACGCTCACGGTCGGGCGCAGCTCGTTCCAGATCGCGGAAGAGGCGCTCGAGGGCCTGCTCGGCTACTCGCCGCTACGCAAGCGCGCATTCACCGCGCCGCAGACGCCGATGAACGAGCCGATCTGGAACGCGCGCGCCATCGCGCACACCGGGCTGCCGCTGCGGCGCATGAAGGCCGTGGCCCGTGCCGCCGACGCGACGCTCAACGACGTCGCACTGTGCATCCTCGATGCGGGCATCCATCGCTACCTGCGCGCGGCAGGGCGCGTGCCGGACCACCCGCTGGTCGCGATCTGCCCGGTGTCGCTGCACGATCCGCAGGCGAAGCAGGTGACGACCAACGTCTCGGCGATCTGGCCACCGCTCGGTCCGGTGTCGGCGCCGATCCGCCGCCGCCTCGAGACGGTCAAGGCCAGCACCCGCGCCGAGAAGGCGCGGCTCAAGGGTCTCGGCAAGGATGCGGCGTATGCCTACGCGGTGATGGCCTTCGCACTGTCGGAGACGCTGACCATCGCCAAGCCGGAGGCGCTCGGCCTGCTGCCCGCCAACATGCTGATCTCGAACGTGCGCGGTCCGGAGCGGCCGCTCTATCTGAACGGCGCGCGACTCGAGACTTTCTTCCCGGTGTCGACGCTGATCGCCGGCCTCGGCCTCAACATCACCTTCATGTCCTACGCGGACCAGATGGTGTTCGGCTACACCGCGAACGGCTCGTCGCTGCCCGAGGTCGAGAGCATGGCGCGCTACACGACCGAGGCCTTCGACGCGCTCGAGCGCGCCGTGGCTACTTCCGGAACAGCAAGGTCCCGACGCGGTCACCGTCGGCCCAGGTGAGCGCCAACTGCCCGGCGACGTAGCCGTAACGGTTCACGGCATCGAGCTGCGCCAGGAATTTCTGCTCGAGCTCCATCTGCGGCGACGGGCAGGCCTTCTTTTCCGCGCCGGGGGCGCCGATGTCGAGTTCGCCGGGCTTGGTTTCCTTGACAGGAGCCGTGAAGCGGTTGCAACCGGCGAAGCCACGCAGCTTGTCGTCCGCGAAATGGATCAGCGGCGGGTCGAGGTCCGCCGCCAGCGGCTGGCCGTCGATCTCGACCAGCGTCCACTCGTTGGCCGACAGCATGCTGAGCGCGAGCATGCCGCGAACTTCGCTCGAGACCTGCTTGAACGTGCCGTCGGCGTAGCCGAAGGTCTTGCGGCTCACCTGGGTCGGGCAGCAGGCCGCATCGTTCGGACCGGGCTCGATCACGTCCATGATCACCTTGCCGCGCTCGAGCCACAGGCTCTGCAGCCTGACGCGGTCACCGACCGGCACCGTGGCAACGTTGGCGAACGCGCCATCGCGCATCCCGAACACCGCCAGCGACACGAACTCGCCGGAGCCGCCCGAGTTGGAACTGAGCATCGCCAGCGCCTCGCTGCCGATGACGCCGTCGAGGTCGGCGGTGTGGAACGTGGGCTCCCACAGCACCGCGGTCGGGCGCGAAGCCGCGCCGGGCTCGGCGGGCTGGCCCTCGTACTTGCCGTTGGCGAGCGTGATCGCCTGCTCGAACACGCCGTTGATCGTCGCCGACCGGACCTGCTCGAGCGTCGGGGTGGGTGGCGGTCCGGGAGGCTTCAGCCGCTCCGGGGGCGGACCCTGCTCTCCACAGCCGGCCAGCGCCAGCGTGAGCAGCGACGCGCCGAGCGGCGCAGCCAACCTGAATGCCGTGATGCAACGCATGGTCGAAGTCCTCCGCGAGCGTCGGCTCCTGGGGCCGGGATGCTAGCCGAAACCGCGCGCGCTCGTGCTCCGTAGTCCCCGCGATACGCTACCGGTCAACCCCGGCGCCGCCAGTCGGGAGCGCTCGACTGGCCGGTCTCGACCATCTTGCGTGCTTCCTCGATGAATTTCTCGGTGCCCTTGCCGCTCTCGAGGCGCGGCGGCCGCGGCGGCACGTCGATGCCACGCTGGCAGGCCGGCCGACTCGCCAGCTGCCGCACCCAGCGCTCGAGGTGTGGCAGTCCCTCGAGCTCCACGCCCGACCACTTGTGCGTGCGCACCCAGGCCCAGTTGGCGATGTCGGCGATCGAGTAGTCGCCCGCCAGGTACTCGTGCTCCGCGAGCCGCGAGTCCAGCACGCCGAACAGCCGCCGCACCTCGCCGTGGTAGCGATCGATCGCGGGCTGGATCTTCTCGGGGAAGTAGCGGAAGAACACGTTGGCCTGGCCCATCATCGGCCCGATGCCGCCCATCTGGAACATCAGCCACTGGATGACCAGCGAGCGGCCCCGGGCGTCCGCCGGCATCAGGCGCCCGGTCTTCTCGGCGAGATAGATCAGGATCGCGCCCGACTCGAACACCGCGAAGTCGCCGGCCTCGCGGTCGACGATCGCCGGGATGCGGCCGTTGGGGCTGATGCGCAGGAACTCGGGCCGCTTCTGCTCGCCCTTGCCGAGGTCGAGCGCGTGCACCGTGTACGGCAGCGCCAGCTCCTCGAGCGCAATCGAGATCTTGTGGCCGTTGGGCGTGGCGGCGGTGTAAAGGTCTATCATTGCTGCGATCCGACCTGGGAACGACGGGACATTCCAGGATGATAGAGTTTTTTTTCGACTGCTCGAGCCCCTGGACGTGGCTCGCCTTCCACAACCTGCAGCCGATCGCCCGCGAGCTGGGGGTCGAGGTGCGCTGGCGCCCGGTGCTGGTCGGCGGCATCTTCAATGCCGTCAACCCGAGCGTATACGAGTTCCGCGAGCGCGGCGTGCCGGCCAAGCAGGCCTATCTGATCAAGGACCTGCAGGACTGGGCACGGCAGGCGGGGCTGACCATCCACTTTCCGCCGGCGGTGTTCCCGGTCAACAGCGTCAAGGCGATGCGCGGCTGCCTGCTGCTCGAGCCGGAAGGCAAGCTGGTGCCATTCGCCACCGAAGTGTTCGAGGCCTACTGGACGCGCGAGGAGGACATCTCGCAGGACGACCGTGCTCGCCGCGCTGTGCGAGCGCGTCGGCGTCGATCCTGGGCGCTTCCTCGCCGGCATCGCCACGCCTGAGATCAAGGCTGCGCTCAAGGCCAATACCGACGAGGTGATCGCCCGCGGCGGCTTCGGCTCGCCCACCCTGTTCGTCGGCGGTGACGACATGTACTTCGGCAACGATCGCCTCGGCCTGGTGCGCGAAGCGGTTCTCCGCCGCCAGGCGCAATCGGCGCAGGGGAAGACCTCGTGCTGACGGCCATCCGGCACCTGCCTGGTCCGCTCCGCCGCCTGGTGGTCGACGGCGCAGAGGTGCCTCGCGACCTCGGCAGCGTCACCAGCATCGCCACGGCCGAGGAGCAGGACCCGGAATCCGCCGGCATGACCCGCGACGGGGTCGCCGCCATCTGGCGTGCCGTCGAGAACATGTACGCCACCGGCATGCACCCTGGCATCTCGCTGGTGGTGCGGCGGCACGGCAGGGTGGTCCTGAAGCGCGCGATCGGACATGCGCGTGGCAACGGACCGGACGACCTCGGCAAGGACCCGGTGCCGATGACGCCGGACACTCCGGTGTGCGTGTACTCGGCGAGCAAGGCCATGGCCGCGATGGCGGTGCACCTGCTCTCCGAGCGCAAGCAGCTGAGCCTGCTCGACCCGGTGAGCCACTACGTCCCGGCATTCGGCCAGAACGGCAAGCGCGACATCACCATCTACCAGCTGCTGTGCCACAAGGCCGGCATTCCCACGGTGCCGACCGACGGCGACGACATCGCCGAGCTGCTGCTCGACCGGCAGCGGGTTCTCGACCTCATCTACCGCACCGCCCCCGACAAGCCCGGGCAACATCACGCCTATCACGCCCTCACCGCCGGCTTCGTCATTGCCGACCTGGTCGCGAAAGTGTCGGGACAGGGCTTCCGCAGCTTCTTCCGCGAACACATCAGCGGGCCCATGCAGCTCGCGACGTTCGATTTCGGCGCCCGCGGCCGCACGCTGCAGCGACTGGCGCGCAACTACTCCTGCGGCTTCCGCATCGATGCGCCCGTCGACCACTACCTGAAGCGCGCCATCGGCACCACGCTCGAGCACGCGGTGGCGCTGTCGAACGATCCGCGCTTCTACCGCGCGGTGATCCCGTCCGGCAACGGCGTGGCGACCGCCGACGAGTGCTCGCGGTTTTTCCAGTGCCTGCTCGACGGCGGCAAGCTCGGCGGCCGGCGCGTGTTCCAGCCGCTCACCGTCCGACGCGCGGTCGCCGAAGTCGGCCAGCCCGAGATCGACCGCTCCCTGCTGCTGCCGCTGCGCTACTCGGCGGGCATGATGCTCGGGGCGAGCCCGTTCGGCATGTTCGGACCGGACACGTCGAAGGCGTACGGGCACCTCGGTTTCGCCAACAATCTCGTCTGGGCCGACCCCGAGCGCGGCACGGCGGTGGCGATGCTCGCGACCGGCAAGGTGCTGCTCGGCCTGCACGCGCCGTACCTGCTGTTGCTGCTGGCCAGGCTGTCGCGGCACTGCCCGCGGCTGAGCGATACCGAGCAGGAGCGGCACCTCGAAGCAGTCGGCATGACCTGAATCGACGTACACGACAACAACACTGCAGGGGGGAAAGATGAAGATGCGCAAGTCAATCGCGCTGGCCGCAGCCGCGCTGCTGCCGATGGTCGGCCAGGCGGAAGTGAAGCTGGCCACGCCCGCAGCGCTGCTGATCGAGCACCGCTTCACGATCAGTGCGCCGCCGCAGGCCGCCTGGGAAGTGCTGGTGCACCCCGAGCGCTACTGGCCGAAGGACCACACGTGGTCGGGCGACGCCACGCACCTGAGCCTCGTTGCCGAGGCCGGCGGCTGCTTCTGCGAGCGCTGGGCCGAAGGCAGCGCGGAACACGGCCGGGTGGTCATGGCGTTGCCGGGACGCCTGCTGCGCATCCGCGGTGCGCTGGGTCCGTTCCAGGAAATGGCGGTGACCGGCGTGCTGACGGTGCGGCTCACGCCGCGCGACGGCGGCACGGAGGCGGTGGTGAGTTACCGGCTGAGCGGCGACGACGCGCACCAGCTCGACAAGGTCGCGGCCGGTGTCGATCCCGTGATCGCGCAGCAGTTCGGCGGGTTCGCGCAGCTCGCCTCGGCACCACGCGACGCCGGGACGCACTGAGCCGCGCACCCGCCGGGAAGCCGGTCGGTTCAGGCGCTGCTCTTGCGGCGCGGGTGACTCGCGAGCGTGTTTCGCTTCCTCGGCCTCGCGGGCGGCCTCGGCCGCCGCGGCTTCGTTGCCGGTCGCGGCGAAAGTCCAGCGCAGCACGTCGTACGGTCCCTCGTACAACGCGGACGGCTGGCGGAAGCCGATGCGCGGAAAACTCGCCCCGGCACCCTGGTACAGGCCGTTGATGATCGCCATGTTCGACCACGCGATGGCGTCCTCGTAGCGTTTCGCCCGGTACGCCGCCAGCCCCGCCAGCCAGGCGAGCTCCGCGGTCGACGGGCGGATCGCGAGCCCCCGTGCGCAGAAGTCGATCGCGTCCTGCCAGCGCTCGAGTGCGCAGCAACTCTCGGCGGCGCGGAAGCAGGCCCAGGCGCCCTCCTCCGCCCAGCCGCCGAGCGACGCGCAGGTGCGAAACGCGTCGATGGCAGCCGCATGCTGGCCGAGGTCGGCGTGCGACGCGCCCAGGTAGTAGTGCCAGCGCGGCTCGCGCGCGTGCTGCTTCGTGTGACGGCGCAGGATCGCCACGTCGCGCTCGAACTTGCGGCGCAACGCGTCGGCGTCCTTGGGCAGTTCGGTGAAGCGCAGGCCGTCGAGCCGCGCGGATTCTCCCGGCCGCTGGCCGCCGAGGGCCTCGTGCGTCGGCCCGGTCCAGCGCACGGCCGCCGGCAGGCGCACGATGCGTTCCTTGGCGTAGATCCCGCCCTCGTCGCTCACCAGCAACACGTTCTCGCGCGCAGCCGCCAGTGCCGCACGCAGGTCGAATCCCCGCTCGAACAGCAGTCGCTCGTCCGTGTCGACCGTGACGGCCCACTGTCCGCCAGCGGCGTGGGCTGCCTCGAGGGCGAAATTGCGTGCCGCCGCGAAGTCGTTGCGCCACGGGAATTCGCGCACCAGCAGCTTGTCGCCGGCCACGCGGCGCGCCACCTCGAGCGTGTCGTCGCGCGCGCCGGTGTCGATCACCAGGCAGCGGTCCACCTGGTCGAGGACCGAGGCGAGCGCGCCGCCGATGATGCCGGCGTTGCTGGCAGTGAGGGTGGTCGAGACGATCATGGGCCAGGGGCGATAGTTATCCGTCCGGGCCACGCCGCGTCAAGACGCAGAACTGCTAACCTTGCGCGGTCCGCAAGAGCCAGGGGGATTGCCAGGTGCCGACTTCGACTGAATTCCTGATGCCCGTCCTCGCGCTGGTCGCGTGGACGCTCGTGATGTGGGTGTGGATGTACGCCACGCGCATTCCGGCCATGAAGGCCGCCGGCATCGACCCGCAGGACGCTGCCTACCCGGGCACCTGGGCGCACCGGCTGCGGCCCGGCGTGCGCTCGGTGGCCGACAACTACAACCACCTGCACGAGCAGCCGACGATCTTCTACGCGGTGATGTTCTTCGCAGCACTCACGGGCGGCGGCGACGCCACGTCGCTGCGGCTGGCGTGGGCGTACGTGCTGCTGCGCGTCGTGCACTCGCTGGTGCAGGCCACCATCAACCGGGTGATCGTGCGCTTCAGCATTTTCGCGCTGGCCACGCTGGCGCTGGCGATGATCACCGCGCGCGAGCTGGCGCGGGTACTGTGACCACGGTGCCCGCCACGGCGGCGGGCCGCATTACTCGCGGTAGTGCGCGCCGCGGCTGTCGGGGTTTTCCCACGCCGCGAGCGTGACGATCAGCGCCACGCGCACCGCATTGCGCAGGCCGAGCAGCTCGTCGGTGAGCGCGGCCGCGCGGTAGAAGCGCTCGATCTCGACCTCGAGGTTGCGCAGGTCCTGGATGGCGCGCGCCAGGCGCGGCGTGGTGCGCACCAGGCCCACGTAGTTCCACATGATGTGCTTGATCGAGCCCATGTCCTGCGCGACCAGCGCCGGGTCCGGCACCTCGCGGCCCGTCGGCAGCCACGCCGGGATGTCGTCGAAGCGCACGCCGTCGTGCGCACCCAGCTCGGCGGTGATGTGCCCGGCCGCGCGATGCCCCCACACCAGCCCCTCGAGCAGCGAGGTGCTGGCGAGGCGGTTGGCGCCGTGCAGGCCGGTGCAGGACACCTCGCCCACCGCATACAGGCGCTGCATGGTGCTGCGGCCGTGCTCGTCCACCCACACGCCGCCGCACGAGTAGTGCGCGGCAGGGACCACCGGCAGCAGGTCGCGCGTGATGTCGATGCCGTATTCGAGGCAACCCTGCACCATGCCCGGGAACTCGGCGCGGATGCGCTCGGCCGGGATGTAGGAGCGCAGGTCGAGGTACACGTTCGACACGCCGCGCTTCAGGATCTCGGAGTGGATGCTGCGCGCGACCACGTCGCGCGGCGCGAGGTCCTTCCACTCGGGGTCGTAGCGCTCCATGAACGGCGTGCCGCGCTCGTCCACCAGCCGCGCGCCCGCGCCCCGCACCGCCTCGGTGATCAGGAAATGGGGCGCGTTGCGGTGGTAGAACGCAGTCGGGTGGAACTGCACGTACTCGGTATTGATGACGCGCGCGCCGGCGCGGTACGCCATGGCCAGGCCGTCGCCGCGCGAGCCGACCGGGTTGGTGGTGCGCAGGAAAATCTGGCCGAGACCGCCGGTGGCGAGCACCGTGGCGCGCGCGAAGCAGCGGATGGTCTCGCCGGTCGCCTGGTTGAGCACGTAGGCGCCGACGCACGACAGCGGATCGTAGATGGCACGGCGGTCACGGCCGTGGTGGGCGGGCGTCAACAGGTCGACGGCCGTGTGGCCGGTGAGGAAACGCACGCGCGGATGGCTCGCAAGCGCGGCGATGAGCGCGTCCTCCATGGCGCGCCCCGTGGCGTCGGTGACGTGCAGGATGCGCGGCAGCGAGTGGCCGCCCTCGCGGCCCAGCGCCAGCCGGCCGTCGGGCTTGCGGTCGAACGGCACCCGCAGGCGGTCGAGCAGGATCGACTGCACCAGGCCGGGCCCGGTCTCGGCCAGCAGCTGCACGGCCTGGTCGCGGCACAGGCCGTCGCCCGCGTGCTCGATGTCCTTGGCCAGCAGTTCCGGCGAGTCGCCCTCGCCCTTGAAGATGATGCCGCCCTGCGCCCAGTAGGTGTTCGACTCCTGCGGCTCGCGCTGCACGCGTGACGATCAGCACGTCGAGGCCGGCCTCCGCCAGCTCGAGCGCGGCCGTGCCGCCGGCGATGCCGCAGCCCAGCACCAGCACGTCGGTGTGGAGCGGGTCGCTCAATCGACCTTCGGGCCCACGGCCAGCATGCGCTCGACGGAACGCAGTGCGCGCACGCGCACGTCCTCCGGCACGTCGATCACCTAGCGCAGGTACTTGAGCGAGTCGCGCGTCTGCTCGAGCGTGATCTCGTGCATGTGCGGGCAGCGGTGGCTGCACATGCGCAGCATTTCCTTCTCCGGGTTGGCGGCGACGATGTTGTCGCCCATCGAGCACTCGGTGAGCAACAGGTAACGCTTCGCCTTCGACTTCTCCACGGCCTTGATCATCGCCGTGGTGCTGCCGGAGAAGTCGGCCTTGGCGACCACCTCGGGGCTGCACTCCGGGTGCGCGAGGATCATCACGTCCGGGAACTGCTGGCGGACCGAGTCGATGTCCTCCGGCGTGAACAGCTCGTGCACCTCGCAGCGGCCCTTCCAGGCGATCATGGTGCGCTCGACGTCGGTGCCCGCCTTGCCCGCGCCCGGCTTCGGCAGCACGATCGGCACGATCACGTGGCAGCCGGTCTCGCGCGCCACGTTCTTCGCCAGGTACTCGTCCGGCAGGAAGATCACCGTGTCGGACTTGAGCGACTCGACCACCGCCACCGCGTTGCTCGAGGTGCAGCAGATGTCGCACTCGGCCTTCACGTCGGCGTACGTGTTGATGTAGGTGACGATCGGCACGCCCGGGTAGGCGGCGCGCAACGCACGCACGTCCGCCGCAGTGATGCTCTCGGCCAGCGAGCAGCCGCCCTTCTCGGTCGGCAGCAGCACCGTCTTGGTCGGATTGAGGATCTTGGCGGTCTCGGCCATGAAGCGCACGCCACAGAACACGATCACCGGCTTGTCGGTCTCCGCGGCGCGTCGCGACAGCTCGAGCGAGTCGCCCTGGAAGTCGGGCACCGTGTGGAACAGGGCCGGTTCCATGTAGTTGTGGCCGAGGATCACCGCGTTGCGCTCGGCCTTGAGGCGCAGCACCTCGGCGGCGACCTCGGCCTTGAGGATCAGTTCCGCCTCGGGCATCACGTCCCCGAGCTTGAGCTTCAGGTCCTGGTAGATCGCGTCGGCATTCATGCTGGGAGTCTCGCTCGAATCCCCCGGCGGTCGGGGGCAGATGGCGCGATTCTATGCGATGCTGGGCGTTCCCGCTGCGCGAGGCCCCCATGCAGACTCCGCCCCGTGACCTGACCATCTTCGGCGCCACGAGCTTCGTCGGCCAGATCCTCACCCGCTACCTCGCCGAGCAGTTCGGCACCCACGGTTCGCTGCAATGGGCCATCGCCGGTCGCTCGGAGGCCAGGCTGGCCGCGCTGCGCACTTCGCTCGGCCTCAAGGCCGGCAAGCTGCCGCTGGTCGTGGCCGACGCCGCCGACGGCGCCGCGCTGCGCCGCATGTGCCACGACACGCGAGTCGTGATCTCGACCGTCGGTCCGTATGCGCTGTACGGCAGTCCGCTGGTCGAGGCCTGCGCCGAGACCGGCACCGACTACTGCGACCTGACCGGCGAGGTGCAGTGGATCCGCCGCATGATCGACGCGCACGAGGCCGCTGCCCGCAAGTCGGGCGCGCGCATCGTGCACTGCTGCGGCTTCGACTCGATACCCTCGGACCTTGGCGTCTGGTTCCTGCAGCAGCAGTCGCGCGAGCGCTTCGGACGGCCCTGCACCGAGGTGAAGATGCGGGTGCGAGGCGTGCGCGGCGGCTTTTCCGGCGGCACCGTCGCGAGCCTGCTCAACGCGGTCGAGGAAGCCAGCACCAACCCCGCGCTGCGCAAGGAACTCGCCAACCCCTATTCGATCTGTCCGGAGGGTTACGCTCCCAAGGTCCGCCAGCCGGACGTCAAGATCGGCCGAGTTCGACGCGGACTTCGGCGCGTGGGTGGCCCCGTTCGTGATGAGCGCGGTCAACACCCGGATCGTCCAGCGCAGCAACGCTCTGTCGAAGCAGTCGTACGGCGCGGATTTCCGCTACGACGAGGCGATGCTCACGGGCAAGGGACTCAAGGGCCGCGCCACGGCGTTGGGCTGACAGCCGGACTCGCGGGCTTCATGGTGGCGAGCGCGTTGCCGCCGACGCGCTGGGCGCTGCAGCGGTTCGTGCTGCCCGGCCCCGGCGAGGGGCCGAGCGCCGAGCAGCAGCGCAACGGCTATCTTCGACCTGCGTTTCCTCGGCAAGACCGCGGACGGTCGCACGCTGCGCGTCAAGGTGACGGGCGACCGCGACCCGGGCTACGGCTCGACGGCCAAGATGCTCGGCCAGGCCGGCGCCTGCCTGGCGCTCGACCTCGCGGACTCGGGCCGCAAGGGCGGCTTCTGGACGCCCGCCACGATGTTCGGCGAACGACTCGTCGAACGGCTCGTGGCGCACGCCGGCATCACGTTCGAGGTCGTGGACGACTGAATCACGCCGGGTCAGGCCAGCGCAGTTCCACGCCGTACCGGCCAGCGATGCGCTCGACGTCCTCGGGTGCATCGACGTCGACGACGTGGCGAGCGTGGTCGACGTCGAGCCACTGCACCTCGTCGGGGTGGGCGTCGAGCCAGTCGCGCGCGCCGCAGGCGTATTGATGCTCCCGGATCTCCCGCGCGGCATCGTCCGGCCAGCACCACCGGGTGGCCGCGCTCGTCGCCGTATCGCGGCACCAGTGCACGGGTGCCGGTCGCGCGCTGCGCGAACGCCTGCAACACGGCACGCACGTCGTCGGCGCCGAGCAACGGCATGTCGGCGAGCGCGATCGCCACCGCAACGCAGTGGGACTGCGCTGCAAGCCCGCACCGCAGTGACGAGCTGCGACCTGCCACGTAGTCGGCATTGACGACGGTGCGGATCGGCAGGCCGGCGACGGCCGCTGCCACCTGATCGGCGCAGTGACCCAGCACGACGACCACGTCGCGCAGGCCGCCCTCGAGCATCGCCTGTGCCACGCGGCGCACCAGCGGCACGCCGTCGCGTTCGAGCAACGCCTTGGGCCGGCCGCCCATGCGCCGTGCCTCACCGGCCGCGAGTACGATGCCGCCGATATCTGGGCGGGTCACGCCGCGTCGTCAGGAGAACTGGTGCCGCGACAGCGGCAGCTCGCGGATCGGCTTGCCGGTGAGCGCGACGAGCGCGTTCACCACCGCCGGCGCCAGTGGCGGCAGCGGCGGCTCGCCGACGCCACCCATCGCCTCGCCCGACTCGATGATGATGGTCTCGATGCGTTCTGGCGCGTCGCTGATGCGTAGCAGCGGATAGGTATCGAAGTTGCGCTCCTGGGCGCCGCCGGCGGCGATGTTGACCGCCTCGCCGAGCACCGCCGACAGACCCTGCACGATGCCGCCCTCGACCTGCGAGCGCACCCCGTCCGGCAGGACGATCGAGCCGCAGTCCAGCGCGCACACCACGCGGTGCACGAACGGCCGGCCCGCGCGCAGCGACACCTCCGCCACCTCGGCGCACAGCGACCCGTAGCTCTCGACGAATGCCATGCCACGCGCGCGGCCCTTCGCCGGCGATTGTCCCCAGCCTGCAGCCTTGGCCGCGGCATCCAGCACATTCAGGGCGCGCGCGTCGTGTGCCAGCCATTCGCGCCGCAGCTGGTACGGATCGCGCCCGGCCGCACGCGCCACCTCGTCGACGAAGCACTCGAGGAAGTAGCCGTTCTGGGTCGCACCGACGGACCGCCACGGCGCCATCGGCACCGGCTGGTCGACGCGCACCCACTCGACGTGGAACGCACCGGGTCGATAGCGCGACTCGCGAATGGTCTGCACCGACGACCCGTCGAGCTGCCCCGCCGGCAGGCCTTGCGGGCTGAACGAGGCGGACAATGCCGGACCTGCGGTGCGCACGTGCAGGCCGAGCACGCGGCCGTCGGCATCGAGCGCGGCCTTGAGGCGCGCGGCCTGCGCCGGGCGATACCAGCCCTGGCCGAACTCGTCCTCGCGTCGCCAGAAGAACTTCACGGGCTGCCCACCGCGCGCGCCGTCACGACCGCTGCGGCAATCCCGTCCGCGCCGAGGCGCCGGCCGAAGCCGCCGCCGAGCAGCGTGGTGTGCAGGCGTACCTTGTCGGCAGCAATGCCGGCCGCGGCGGCCGCGGCGTTGCGATTGCGGTCCTGGGCCTGCACCGGCGCCCACACGTGCAGCGTGCCGTCGGCCTGGAACTCGACGGTGCAGTTCCACGGTTCCATCGGCGAGTGCGAGAGGTAAGGCACCTCGTAGTCGGCCTCGACGACGCGCGCTGCGCTGCCGGCGACCGCGGCCCAGTCACCGTCGGCCCGCGCATTGATCGGCTGGGCGCCGTCGCCGAGGCCGGCGCGCATCTGGCGCGAGATCGTCGCGGAATCCAGCGCGTCGTGCGGCGTCGCCTTGAAGCGGATGGCGAGCGCCTCGGCGCCGCGCAGCGCCGCCCAGCTGTGCTGCGCCACGACGGCCGCGCCGCCCGGAATGGCGACGACGTCGAGCACGCCCGGGATGGCTGCGACCGATGCGCGCTCGAAGCCGTCGAGCTCGGCGCCGAACACGGGTGAAAGCCGCGCGCAGGCGTACACCATGCCGGGACGCTCGACGTCCGAGGCGAACACCGGCTCGCCGCGCACCTTCGCGGGCAGGTCCACGCGCGGCACCTTGCGGCCCGTGTAGCGCAGTTCGGACTTCGGTCGCAGCGCCGGGTCAGCCGGCACCGGCAACGCGGCCGCCGCACCGGCCAGCGCGCCGATGCCGAGCCGACGCTGCGACGCCGCGTGCACGACCTCGCCGTCCTCGAGCCGGCACTCCGCCGCCGGCACGTCCCACTGCGCCGCCGCTGCCGCCACCAGCACTGCGCGCGCCTGCGCCGCCGCCTTGCGCAGCGGCTGGTACCAGAACCGCACGCCCCACGAGCCACCCGAGCCCATCTGGCCGTTGCGGCGGAATGGATCCGCGGGCTCGGCCGTGACCACGCTGACGCGCTCGAGCGCGACGCCGAGCTCGTCGGCGATGATCACCGCGTGCCCGGTGTGCGTGCCCTGCCCCATCTCGGTCGTCGGCGAATGCAGCGTGACGCGGCCGTCCGGCGCGATCTCGAGGTACGCCGTGACGAACTGCGGCGATCCCGCAGCATCGGCCGCCGCCGCGTCCTGCAGCGGCACCGACACCGCGATGGCCAGCGCTCCCGAGCCGAGCACGAAGTCGCGTCGCGTCAGCATGGTCAGCTCTCCTTCCTGGTCGCCTGCGCATCGGCCGCGCGCCGCACCGCCGCCTCGATGCGCGGGTAGGTGCCGCAGCGGCACAGCACGCCGTTCATGCCGGCCCGGATCTCGTCAGCCGTGGGCCGCGGCGTCCGCTCGAGCAGCGCCACGGCCTGCATGATCTGCCCGGACTGGCAGTAACCGCACTGCGGCACCTGCTCCTCGAGCCAGGCGAGCTGCACCGGGTGGTTGCCGCCGAGTCCCTCGATGGTGCGGACCTCATCCCCCTCGAGCGCCTTGAGCGGCACTGCGCAGGAGCGCATGGCCCGCCCGTTGACCAGGACCGTGCACGCGCCGCAGGCGCCGATGCCGCAGCCGTACTTGGCGCCCTTCAGGCTGAGGAAGTCGCGCAGCGCCCACAGCAGCGGCATGTCCGGCTCCGCCTCGAGAGTGCGCGTGACGCCGTTTACCTTGAGCGTGATCTTCATGGAGGGTGCTCCGGTCGTGTGCAGTGCAACTTTACATCGATTTGCGTCGCAGGCACTGTCGCCTCACCTGACGCCGCGGACCCAAGCGCGGCCGTACGCACGCTGGGGCCGCCACCATGTCCACCACGGAACACTACGTCAGCAACCTCGACAGCCTCGACTGGCAGGTCGCGCAGGACTTCGAGGCCAATTTCCGCTGGGAGTATGCGGACGGCCGCGACCAGCTGCTCAAGCTGTATCGCAAGGGCAAGCGCCAGCAGTGGGACTCCGACACCCGCATCGACTGGTCGCAGGACCTCGATCCCGAGAACCCCGCCGGGTTGCCCGACGAGGTCATTTCCATCTTCGGCTCGCCGACCTGGCACAAGCTCGACGCGAAGGGCCGCACTCAGCTGCGCCACCACCTGCAGGCCTGGCAGCTGTCGCAGTTCCTGCACGGTGAGCAGGGCGCGCTGGTGTGCACGGCGAAGATCGTGCAGCAGGTGCCGTCCATGGACGCCAAGTTCTACGCCGCGACGCAGGTGATGGACGAGGCCCGGCACGTCGAGGCGTTCTCGCGCCTGCTGCACGAGAAATACGCGCTCGTCTACCCGATCAACCCGCACCTCAGGAGCCTGATCGAGGACACGCTGCGCGACTCGCGCTGGGACATGACCTACCTCGGCATGCAGGTGCTGATCGAGGGCGTGGCGCTCGCCGCGTTCGGGCTGATCCGCGACTACGCACGCAACCCGTTGTCGAAGTCGGTCACCGCGTACGTGATGCAGGACGAGGCACGGCACGTCGCGTTCGGGCGGCTCGCGCTGCGCGACTACTACCCGCAGCTCACCGACCGGGAGCGCGACGAGCGCGAGGAGTTCGTGGTCGAGGGCTGCTACCTGCTGCGCGACCGCTTCCTCGGCGACGAGGTCTGGGAGGCGCTGGGCCTGCCGATGGCCGAGTGCCGCGAGTGGGTCGACCGCTCCGAGCTGATGCGCGTCTACCGCACCAGCCTGTTCGCGCGCATCGTCCCGACCATCAAGGACATCGGCCTGTGGGGACCGCGCATCCGCAAGGCCTACGCCGACATGGGCATCCTCGGTTTCGCGGACGGCGACATCGAGGCCATGGGCCAGCGCGACGAGGACGAGGCACGCGGCCTCGAGGCGCGACTCGCCGAGGTCCACCGCACGGCGCAGACGGCGGCGGCCTCGGGCTGAAAGGCCGCGCACCGGCTGCGCCAGCGGCCGGCCGCGCTCAGGGCTGCGCGGCGCTCGTCCCGCCGATGTGCTTGTCGAGCCAGTCCTTCACCTCGCGGTACCAGACCAGCGAGTTGCCGGGCTTCAGCACCCAGTGGTTCTCGTCGTTGAAGTAGACCAGCCGCGTCGGCACGCCCTTCTGCAGCAGCGCGTGGTACAGCTCGATGCCGTGGTTCACCGGCACGCGCAGGTCGCGCTGCCCGTGCACGACCAGCGTCGGGGTGTTGAAGTTGGCGGCGCCATAGTGCGGCGACGCGTTCTTGAACACGGCCTGCTGCTCGGGCGTCCAGAAGCCGCCGAAGCGCGGCATCTCGTACGCGTAGTCGGCGCCGACCTGCGTGTACCAGTTGTAGACCGCGGCGTGTGCCACCAGTGCCTTGAACGGATGCGGCCGGCCGAGGATGATCGACGTCAGGTAGCCGCCGTAGCTGCCGCCACCGGCGACCATGCGGTCCGCGTCGATCCAGGGCTTTGCCGGCCAGCCACTCCGTCGCGGCGATCACGTCGCGATATGGCAGCGCGTCCTGCTGCGGATTGATCGAGTCGGTGAACGCGTTGCCGAACCCCGACGAGCCGTGGAAATTCGGCCAGGCGGTGACGTAGCCCCAGCTGCCGAACACCTGCGCGTTCCAGCGGAACTGCATGGCGTTGGTGATGGCGTTGTGCGGCCCGCCGTGGATCAGCAGGAACACCGGGTACTTCTTCGTCTTGTCGAAGCCGGGCGGATAGTTGACCCACATCTGGATCGGTGCGCCGTTTGCGCCGGCGTACGTCACGCTCTCGTAGGTGCCGAGCGCGGTGCCGGCGAGCAGCGCGTCGTTGACGGCGCTGAGCCTGGTGACCTGCTTCGACTTCGGGTCGATGCGTACCACGGTCGGCGGCTCGAGGAACGTCTGGCGCAGGCCGACCAGCACCCCGCCCTGGCCGCTGATGGCGAGCGACGAGAACGTCTCGTCGCCGGTGATCACGCGCGGCTTGCCGTCCAGCGGGATCTCGTAGACGCGCACCGAGCCTGCGTCGTCGATCGTGCCGTACAGGCGCTTCGAATCGGGCGCCCACACCAGGCCGTCGGCCGAGCGGTCCCAGGCATCGCCCACGACTTCACGCACGCTGCCGCCGCGGCGGTCGAGCAGCATCAGGCGACGCAGGTCGCCGTAGAAGCCGCGCGTGCGTTGCTGCGCGAAGGCGAGCCAGCGGCCATCCGGGCTGTAGCGCGGCACGCCGTCGGCCGCCACGTTGGCCGGCGTGCGGTTCACGGCATCCTTGCCGCCGATCGCGACCGTGTAGACGTCGAGGTTGGTGAGGTTGGTGGCCGGGTCGGAGTCGGCGACGAACGCGAGCTCCGCGCCATCCGGGGAGATGTCGTACAGCGGCGATTCGAGCTGTACCGCGCTGCGCGGCAACTCGCGGCCCGTGCCGGCCGTCAGGTTGACCGGCTCGCCACCCTCGATGCCGACGCTGAGCACGTGCAGCTGCCGGTCGTCGAGCCAGGTGTCCCAGAAATAGATCGGCCCGCTGTCCCAGATCTGCGCGCTGGTCTTCGCCTCGGCGCGCTGCTTCTGGCGCTCGCCCTGCTGCGCCATCGTGGCGAGGTCCGGCCACACGCGGCTCAGGAAGGCGATGCGCTTGCCGTCGGGGAACCACATCGGCTGCGCGACGCCGGTCGGGACGCTGGTCAGGCGCTGCGGCTCGCCGCCGCCGAGCGGCATCAGGTACAACTGCGGCGCGGTATCGCCCTCGCGCTGGCTGATGAACGCGAGCGACTGGCCGTCCGGGCTGTACAGCGGGGACGAGTCGCTGGCCTGGTGCGTGGTCAGCGCGCGCCCCACCTTGCCGTCGGTGGACCACAGCCACAGGTCGGAGAGTCCCTTGTTCTCCTTCATGTCGTAGCGCGTCACGGCCGCCACGGCCGACTTGCCGTCCGGTGAGACAGTGGGCGGGCCGATGCGCTGGATCTGCCAGGAACGTTCGGCGCTGAACGGGACGAGCTCGGCAGCGGCCACGGTGCCGGCCGCGGTCAGGGCGAGCGCGGCGGCCAGGAGTCGGATCAGCATGGTGGGATCTCGCGGCTGGGCATGGAAACCAGCGACCTTACCGAATTGCGGCTTCGCGTTCCAGACCGGCAGGCTCCGATCCCGCCCTGCGGCGGTACCGGCCGTCAGGGGATGTGCCGCAGGCTGTATCCGGCCGCGACGGCAGCGATGAGCACAGCGAGTCCGATGACGGCGGCCAGGAATCGGATCTGCATGTGCGGGGTCTCGCGTAGGGGCACGGAAGGCCGCGACCTTACCCGATTGCTGTGCCGCGCTCTAGGCCGATTGCAGCGGGCGACGCCCCGTGGCGGGCGCTTGGGTCAGGGTATATGCCGCAGGCTGTAGCCGGCCGCGACGGCCGCGATCAGCACCGCAAGGCCGATGCCGAGCCAGTCAGCACCGGCGGGCTCGCCCGCCTCGGCCGGCCGCTGCAGCCGGATGCGGCGCTGCCGGTGCGCGAGGAACACGGGCACTGCGAAGCTGATACCGACGAACAGGCTGGCGGCGAAGTAGCCCCACAGCCAGCCGGCACCGATGCCGAGGCGACGGCCCTCGGCAAACATCATCACGAACACGGCGGCCGCGAGCACCAGGATGTCCACGGTGATGAACGTGCTGGCCGGCGTCGCGACGGTCTGCTGCCAGAACAGCACGTTGCCCGCGAGCAGGCCATGCTGCAGGTAGCCGAAGCCCTGCGCCCAGGTGCCGACCAGCCCGAGCAGGCCGAGCGCGACCAGCAGGGCCTCGGTCGTCGTCAGGCGGGGTGTTGCGTCGGTCATCGCTCGAGTCTCCCGTAGTCCGCGAACTTGTCGATGACCCGCTGCAGTTCCGCGTCGTCGAGCAGCATCGGATCGAGCCCGGCCGCCAGCAGTGCGAGGTACTCGGTGGCCAGGTTCTCGACCTCGACCGCCACCGCATGCGCCTCCCGCAGCGAGCTGCCGCAGGTGATCACGCCGTGGTTGGCGAGCAGCGTCGCGCGTCGCCCGCTCGAGGCCGCGCACCGCCGAGTCGGCCAGCTCGGGCGTGCCGAACGTGGCGTACGGCATGCAGCGGATGTCGCCGCCCGCCAGCGCGATCATGTAGTGGAACGGCGGAATGCCGCGACCGGCACAGGCGAGCGCGGTGGCCCGCGGACTGTGGGTGTGCACGACGGCGCGGGCGTCCGGCCGGCTCGGCGTAGATCGCGGCATGCATGCGCCACTCCGACGACGGTCGTGGGCCGACGCCGGCGGCTCACCGTGCACTGGCAGCTCGACCAGGTCGGACGGCCGCAGGTCGCGGTACGGCGTGCCAGCGGGCGTGATCACGAATCCGCCGGCCGAGCGGCAGGAGACGTTGCCCGACTTGTTCGGCACCATGCCCGCCGCGTCGAGCGCCTGCGCCACCGCGATGATCTCCGTGCGCAGCAGCGTTTCACTTGTCGTCATTCAACCTCCCGCCCGCTCCGGGTACAGGGTCAACAGCCCGGCGCGGCTCGCAGCGAGCCACGCCGCGCTCGGTGATGATGCCCGTGACCAGCCGCGCCGGCGTGACGTCGAAGGCCGGATTCGCCGCCGGACTGCCGGGTGCCACGACCTCGACCTCCGGCACCCGCCCCTGTCGCATCGCGGCCGCGCAGGTGCGTCACCTCGCGGGCCGACCGCTGCTCGATCGGGATGTCGCGCACACCGTCGTCGATCGACCAGTCGATCGTGGAGGACGGCAGCGCGGCATAGAACGGCACGCCGTTGTCGTGCGCCGCGAGCGCCTTGAGGTAGGTGCCGATCTTGTTGCAGACGTCGCCCGTCGCGGTCGTGCGGTCGCTGCCGACGATGCAGACGTCGATCCCGCCGTGCTGCATCAGGTGCCCGCCCGCGTTGTCGACGATCACCGTGTGCGGGATGCCGTGCGCCCCCAGCTCGAACGCGGTAAGCGCCGCGCCCTGGTTGCGCGGACGCGTCTCGTCCACGTAGACGTGCAGCGCCATCCCCGCGGCGTGTGCCGCGTACACCGGCGCGAGTGCCGTGCCCCAGTCCACGCAGGCGAGCCAGCCGGCGTTGCAGTGGGTCAGCACGCGCAGCGGCTGCCCCGGCCGATGCGCGGCCAGTCGCTCGAACACCGCGCGGCCGTGCTGCCCGATGGCGGCGCACGCGGCCACGTCCTCGTCCGCGATGGTCGCTGCCGCCTGCCAGGCGAGCGCGGCGCGGCCGGCCGGTGGCTCGGGTGCGAGCGTCGCGCGCATGCGCTCGAGCGCCCAGCGCAGGTTGACGGCCGTCGGGCGGGTCGCGGCGAGCAGCGCCACGCGCGCGACAGGCTTGCGTCGCATGGGTCGTCGCGCATGGCGAGCGCGAGGCCGTAGGCGGCGGTGACGCCGATGAGCGGCGCACCGCGCACGATCATGTCGCTGATCGCGGTCGCGGCATCCTCGACCGACCGCAAGCGTCGCGTCGCGAACGTGAACGGCAGCTGCGTCTGGTCGATGACGTCGACGCCCGCGTCATCGTCGGCGGGAAAAATGGTGCGGTACGGCCGGCCGTGGACGAGCATGTGGCGCGGATGCGCTGCTCAGCCGCCGAGCACGCGCCCGGCGACCGTGCGCAGCTTTGCGACCAGCGCCGGGTCGCGCGCCTCGGGCTGCGTCAGGATCGCGCCGTCGAGCGCGCGGTCGGAGCCGACCGGACAGGGCACGTGCTCCGCCGGGAAGTCGCGCGCCAGGCGTGCGAACAGCCGCTGCGCCCGGCCGCGATTCTCGGCCATCACCCGCAGCAGGCTCGCCACGTCCACCGCCCCGTGCACCTCGTGCCAGCAGTCGTAGTCGGTGACCATCGCCACGGTCGCGTAGGTGATCTCGGCTTCACGCGCCAGCTTGGCCTCGGGCATCGAGGTCATGTGGATGATGTCGTAGCCGAGCGACTGGTAGGTGAGCGACTCGGCCAGCGTCGAGAACTGCGGCCCCTCCATGCACACCGCGGTGCCGCCGCGCGCGCAGGCGATGCCTTCGGCCTGCGCAGCGCGCCACACCAGATCCTGCAGCGCCGGGCCGACCGGGTGCGCGAACGACACGTGCGCGACGCAGCCGGTGCCGAAGAACGTGCTCTCGCGCCGCACCGTGCGGTCCACGAAATTGTCGACCAGCACGAACGTGCCGGGACTGAGCGCTTCCTTGTACGAGCCGCAGGCGGAGAACGACACGAGGTCGGTCACGCCGAGCTGCTTCAACGCATCGATGTTGGCGCGGTAATTGATCTCGGACGGCGGGATGCGGTGGCCGCGGCCGTGGCGCGGCAGGAACACGACCGGTGTGCCGCCGACGCGGCCAGTGCGCAACACGTCGGACGGCTCGCCCCACGGCGTGGCCACGCGCTGCTCGCGTACGTCCTCGATGCCCGGCAGGTCGTAGATGCCGGAGCCGCCGATGATGCCGAGTACTGCTTTCATGGGGAGCTATTCTAGTTCGGCCGCAATTCGAGCAGGCGGACCGACGGCACCAGCAGGCTGCCGACCACGACGCGCGTGCCGTGCCGCGGGTCGCCGCCGGGCAGGACCGCGCCCGCCGTCACCTGTGCGACGTCGCCCGGCTCCGCGTCGGCCGCGAAGCGCAGCAGACGCCCGGTCGCGTCGAACTCGAGCAGGTACCCCGGATACTGCGCCTTCGGCTTCAGGAACGACGGCAACCGATAGATCATCTTCACCGCCCACGGATGCGGTCGCTGCTTGTCGAGGCCGGGCACGCGCTGCAGCGACAGGCCCACCAGGAAATGGCCGTCCGGCGTGCGCGTGATGTTGTCGGGATAGCCGGGCAGGCCGTCGACGAACACGTCGTGGGTGCCGGCTCGCGGGCCGGTCAGCCAGTAGCGCGTGATGCGGAACGCGAGGAACTCCGCCACCAGCACGAAGCTGTCGTCCTGCGCGACCGCCACGCCGTTGGCGTAGAACAGGTTGTCGAGCACGACCCGCGTCGACTTCGTGCGTGGATCGTAGTGCAGCAGTCGTCCGCTAGGGCGGCTGTCCCAGACGTCGAGCTGCGACCTGGGCTCGAGCGTGTGCTCGCGGGTCGGCGCTGAGAACCACACCGTGCCGGCGCCATCGACGTCGAGGTTGTCGGCGAACGTCGCCGGCTCGCCCTCCGCCTCGTTCACCAGCACCGTGACCCTGCCGTCGCCGATCGACGGACAACAGGCCGAGCTTCGCATCGGCGACGTACAGCGTGTCGCCCGCGGCATCGAAGGTCACCCCGAGCGGACGACCTCCGGTGTCGGCAAACAGCCGGGTCTCACCCGAGTCAGGATCGATGCTCAGGATGCTGCCGTCCCCGAGGCCGGTGTACACGTGTCCCTCTCCCGGCCGGACCGCCACGTCCTCCGGCCCGAAGTTGACCGGCTTGCCGGCTGTCGCGAACTTGGTGGCGATCAGTGTCGCCGGCCAGCTCGGCGTCCGGCCGCAACGACTGCGTCGGACGAAACGGCGAACCCGGTCCGGTGCCGGGATTCAATGGTGGCGTCCACGCGTACGGGTCGAGTGGCGTTGGCCAGAACAGCAGGTAGGCGGCCACCACCGCGACCACCGCCACCACCCACTTCAGCGCGCGTCGCACGGCTGCCGTCCGCCGTGACGCACCAGCTGGTCGGCTCGCGATACTCGTGATTCCGTTCATCGCGTGACGGTACACGGCGATCTCCTCGTACACGGCCTTGCGGATGCGGTTCAGGCCGCCGAGTGGGCGGTGGTCCTCGTGCGCGTGCCACGGCGTGAACGCAGGTTCTCGCAGAATGTGTTGCGCGCCGGGCGTGTCGAACTCCTGCCGCCGGGATGTGGATGTCGGCCACGCGGACGTACGGCGACTGCGACTCCTTCCAGCGCACCGTGGGATCCTCGATCGGCATGTTCGCGCTGCGGGTCCTGCAGCTGCACGAGGAATTCGAAGCAGCCGTCCGCCTGGTCGAGGTGCTCGGCCAGGCCGCGGCGCAGGTAGTCGTCGTCGGTCATGTCCGTCGGGCGGCCATCGGGCGGCGTGCAGCTCCTGGCGCTGTACTTCATCGCGTGCCGGTACGGCTTCGGCGAGTCCTTGGCCGTCGCGTCCACCCCCATCGCGTACGAGGTCATGCTGTAGTACTGCGCGTAGAGCGGATTGCGGATGCGCCCGAGCAGCTGCCCGCCGATCGCAGTTCCCGCCAGCGCCAGTCGAGCGGATTGCGCCCGGCGAAGAAGTAGCCGAACTGGCTGCCGTCGGCCTGGTAGCGGATGAAGCGCTCGTACTCCCCCGGGTCCCGGTTGAAGAACACCGGGAAATTGATCATCAGGAAGTCCTGCGTCCCGGCGTCGCGGTCGGCCGGCGAATCGAGCAGCTTCGGCCCGGCGACGCCCATCAGCTTGATCGCCATGCCGCGCGCGTCCTTGTCGTAGTCCGGCTGCGGCGCTGCGTTGCCGTTCGAGAAGCGGATCCACGCCTGGTACTGCCGCCCGGGCACGAACACGCCCGTGCGCAGCGCCTCGGGCAGGTCGTCGCGCACGGTGAACGTCGCGGTCAGGCAGCCGTGCGCCTTGGCGTGGGCGTCGCGGCGATAGAGCGGCCCGGATTGCTGCTGCACGTCGTCTACCAGCCTGCGTGCGGAGGCGACGATGCTCGGCACGAGGTAGATCTCCGACGGATCGATCTTCTCGGCGACGTCCGGGCGCGTCGCTGCGCTGGCCGCAGCCGGCCACGGCAACGGCCGCCAGCAGTGCGAGGCCAGCTTACTCGCCACGGAACGGGCCCTCGGCGATTGAGGTACAGGTCGAACAGGCTGCAGTCCTTCGCCAGCCGCCAGGTCTCCCACTCCGCGTCGCGCTGCGGATCGGGCAACAGGTGTTCACCGTAGACGACCGTGTCGCTGCTGCAGTGCGCCTGCTGCGGCGCGGCGTTGAACGCGGCGCTGCCCCACTCCGGATACTTCGTCCGCAGTTCGGACGCGCCGTGCGTCCATGCTGGCCTCGCAATCAGGAACGCTGGTCGCACCCTGCACAGCCGCTGCTCGTAATCCCGCTGCGGATCGTCGACGTAATCCATGACCTTCAGGTACTCGAGGATCTGCCGCCGCTCGCGCGGGCTCGAGGTACGGGCCGATCACGCCGTTCGCCTGGCAGCCGGCGCGGAACTCGTGGCCGGTGTTGTCGTTGCCGGTCACGCTGGTGTCGAACTTCACCGCGCCCGGCACCTGCAGGTCGCGGAAAGCCGAGGTCCGCCGGGTCGTACTCGCGCGTACCGGACCACCACGTCGCGTCGCGCTCCTCGCGCGGCGAGATCATCTGGTAGATGGTGCGCACGCTGCCGTTGTGCAGGAACGGCGGCGTCGCCCAGATGCCGTGCAGCGGCCGCGACTTGTAGTTCCTGAGCCGGTCCGGGTCGGTGCGCGGATAGTCGAAGATGCCGTAGCCCATGTACTTGAGCAGTTCCTCCTTCGACGCCGGCGGGTTGAGCTCGAAGTAGCGGTTGGTGATCGCCGTGCTCAGGATGTTGAGCCCGACCACGGCGCTCACCTGCTTCGGGTCGATGGAACTGGCGATGTCCTCGGCGATGCACAGCTTGCGCAGCTCGTCGGGCGTCCAGCCGAGGCGGCTCGCGTCGTAGCGGTGGTCGGCGAAATTGAGTGCCGCGTGGCGGTCGGTGCCGATGTCGGTGATCGGCAGCAGCGCCACCCGCCACTCCGGCACCGCCGCATCGCCCAGCTTGCCGATCACGCGACCCTGGTCGCTCGAGCTGGTACATCGGCTTGCCGTCGACGTCGGCGATCCGCTGCGGGTTGTGCAGGTTCAGGCACTGCCGGTCGCTGACCGTGCCGACCGGCTCCCATTTCTCGTCGACCGCTTCACGAGCGTGCAGCTGCCGTCCGCATTGTGCTCGATGTTGACGTCGAGGTTCGGGTCCGGCGGCGGCTGCTTCGATCCCGGCGTGTCGTACGCGGTGAGATGCGGGCCGTGGCAATGGCGGCAATGCACGTCGAACAGCACGCGTCCCGCGCGGGCCTTCTGCCTCGTCGATCCTGCCGAACAGGTGCTCCGGCCAGCGCGGCGCCTTCAGTGTCGCCAGCGTGCGCTCGATCTCGTGCAGCGTGTCCGGGTGGATCGAGGTGTCGTAGCGCAGGTGCAGCGGCAGCGGCGCGCCGAATTC
Organism: uncultured Gammaproteobacteria bacterium; assembly: GCA_963731105.1. GTDB lineage: Bacteria > Pseudomonadota > Gammaproteobacteria > Steroidobacterales > Steroidobacteraceae > RPQJ01. Next base: position 18,484 of record CAVSUM010000023.1, on the reverse strand, counting down.
GTCGAACAGGTCGAGCCTTGCGCCGACGCCGAGCGACTCGTTGATGTTGCGTGCCATCGGCTGCGAGGCGTAGCCCTCCCACTGCACCCAGTCGAACTTGGCGATGTCCCACAGGTGCGGATAGCTCACCGGCGCCGTCGCCGGACGGTAGTTGTCGGGCGAGATGTGGCGGCCGAACACCGTGTTGGCGATGCGTTGCGTGGCGTCGGTGCGCCCGTAGCCCTCGAACACCGGGTAGTTGCCGTGCTTGAGGTCGGTCCACGCGTTGGCGAGCAGCGTGCGGATCGAAGCGCCGAACTCGGCACGCAGCTCGCGCCGCGCGGCATCGAAGTCGAAGCCCCCGGTCGTGCCGCCGGTGAGGCGCGGCTCGATCACGTTGCGCGCGAAGCGATTGAATTTCCAGGGATTCCAGTAGGTTGCGAGCATCGACAACATGAGGTCCGCCTGGAACTGGCCGGGCTTCATGTCGGTGATCGCGTGCATCGCCTGGCCGCCGTCGATGCGGACCGCGGTGCCCTGGTAGTGCAGCTCGCCCGTGTGGCACAGGCTGCAGGTGAAGTCGAGCAGCTCGGCGCCGAGCTTCGCGTCGTAGTACTTGGTGAAGCCGACCGGCAGGTTGCCTGGATTCCACTGCGGGTCTGCCTGCTGGCGCAGCTCCGTCAGGAAGCCGTAGCGACTCATGTTGGCGGGTGCGGCAAACCGATCCCGGCCGAACGGGCTGCTCCAGGCTGACGAACCAGTCGTAGCGCATCTGCGCCAGCATCACCTGCGCCGAGCCCTGCGGGTGGTAGTAGAAGCGCAACCGCTCCTCGCGGGTCCAGCCCTGCTCCGGCCTGTTGCCGGTCGTTGACCGGCGCGTACTCGACCGCGCGGAACGGCGGCGTGAACAGGTAACCGGGCCACGGCACGGTGACGGCCAGCACCACGACGGCAGCCAGCAGCGCGGTACCGAGCAACAGGAACGAGCGGCGCACCCAGCCACCGCGGCGCAGCAGCCGCCACCAGGCTCCGCGCCAGCCAGCGCACGGCCACAGCAACCAGCCGACACGCGGACGATGGCGGACAGCAGCGTTCGCGCCGCACGACGCAGCATCAGCAGCAGGTCATGGATCATGCGGCGCTGGCCTCTGACAACGGCGGGATCAGTCCGGCCCGCACCAGGCCGTCGGTCTGGCGGCGCACGGACTCCATCCCGACCTCGTGCGCGATCGCCAGCAGGTAGCGACAGTAGCCGTCCGGCCGGAAGCGCGGGTTGGCCTGCTGTGCCTGCGCAATGGCATGCCCTGCCGCGTCGATTTCGCCCAGGGCGCCGAGCGCGTTGGCGAGCTGCACCCAGCCGAGCGAGAAGCCGGGGTGGATGTTGATCGCGAACTGCGCGTGCTCGCGCGCCGCGCGGTAGTCCCCGGCTTCGGTGTGGGCGAACGACAGGAAGTAGTGCCAGAACGGCAGGGACGGGTGATTGGGCGCCACCTTGAGCAGGCGCCGCAGGATGGCGATGCCTTCCGCGCGCTCGTCGTCGGTACCGGCCCAGGCCAGGCCGCAGCCGAGGTAGCCCCAGGCAATCATGTTGAACGGCGCGATGCCGACCACGCGGCGCGCCGTCTGCAGCGACTTCTGCCGCATGCCGCAGTTGAGCCACACCAGCGACGCGTACTCCATCACGGTCGCGTCGCGCGGCGCCAGCCGCAGCGCGGCCTCGACCTCGGCGAGCGCGCGGCGATTCTCCTCGGGCGGGTCCTCGGCGAACGAATTGACCACGCGCTGGTTCAGCACGAAGCCGAGCACCACGTGGGCCATCGCGTTGCCCGGCTCCAGCGCCAGCGCCTGCTCGAGCCACTGGATCGCATCGGCCGACGCTTCGCGCGTATAGGACACGGTCCAGAACGTGAGCGCCTTGTGGGTCAGGCTCCAGGCGGACAACCCCTGCGGCGGCTGCCGGCACAGGTCGTCCGACACGATGTTGAGGTAGCGCGAGCCCGTCTCGATCGCGATCGCCTCGGCCAGCTCGCGCTGCACCTGGAACAGGTCGTCGACGTCGCGCTCGTAGGACTCGCTCCACGCCTGCTGCCCGGTGCTGGCGTCGGTGAGCATCGCGATCACCCGCAGCCGGCCGTTGGCACGCTGCAGGCTGCCGGACAGCACGTAGCGCACGTTCAGTTCGCGCGCGACGTCGCCGAGCTTGCGCCCGGCCTGGGCGGCGGACTGCAGGAATGGCACCACGCGCAGGTCGGGCACGCCGGACAGCGCCCGCACGATCTCGGCCGAGAAGCCCTGCGCGATCAGCGCATCGTCGGCAGCGCCGGACAGGCTTTCGAGCGGCAGCACGGCGAGCGAGGCCTGTGCGGCGTCCGACAGCGGCGGAGCGCTGACGGTGCCGGGCTCGCCAACCGGCGACCGCTGGATCGCTGCGGCAGCGTCACGCTTGACCGGGAACAACCAGGCGAGCAGCGCAGCAGCGGCGAGCCCCCCCGCCGCGAGCAACAGGTGGGTGCCGGACTTGAGCAGTGCCAGCTCCGGGCGCACCAGCCAGGCGATCGCGACGAGTAACAGCAGCGCAAACAGGTAAGCCCCGGTGGCGCGCCCGACTCCCCGTCCCTGGGCCTCGACGAGCGCCCTCGTCTCCCTCGCCGCCGGTATGGTCATTGTTATCCCGGGTATGAATTCGGCTCGCCGCATTCTATGCTGGCCGTAATACCGGGGAGCAAAGCAGTCGTCCCCGGCGCCATCGGAGGCCATGGCCGGGTGACAGAGCTCGCCGCAGTGCCCGCGAACCCCACTGGACCGTACGTATTCGTCTGTTATGCGCACGACGAGCGGGCGGCCGTGCTCGAGCAGATCGAATGGCTGCGCGGCGAGGGCTTCGAGGTCTGGTACGACGAAGCCATCGCACCGGGCAGCCGCTGGAGCGAGGACCTGGCGCAGGCGGTCGACGGTTGCGCCGCGTTCCTCTACTTCCTCAGCCCGCGCTCGGTGAGCTCGCGCTACTGCCTCGACGAGGTGCACTTCGCGCTCGAGTGCGGCCGGCCCATCGTGCCGGTCGAGCTCACCCCCGTGACGCTGACGCCGGGCCTGAAGTTGAGCCTGGGCGGCACGCACCGGCTGTTCATGCACCGCATGGACGCCGCCGAGTTCCGCCGCCAGCTCGCGCGCGGCCTGCGCGATGCGATGCAGGGGCGCAAGGCGGCGCATCCGATCGAGACGCGGCCCGCAGCCGAGCCGCCGCGCCTGCCGTTCGAGCCGCGCGCGGCGGTCAGCTGGCGCCCGGTGGTGTTCGGTGTCTTCACGGCGCTGCTGGTGTTCGTGGCGATGATGATCGCCGCGCGCTGAGGGCGCGCGCGACCTGGCTAGTCCCGCGCAGCGCCGGCGGCAGCAGCGGTCGCGTCACAGGAACGGCTTGGCGCGCTCCAGCAGCTCCGCCATGCCGGGCTCGTCCGGATCCCACGGCTTGCCCGGGTGGATGATCGAGACCTGGCAGCTCTCCGCGGCCTCGACCAGCTGCTTGTACGTGCCGGCCTTCAGGTCCGCGATGTAGGCCTGCTTGTTGTCGTTGTAGGCAAACATCCGCGGGTTGATCTGCGTGCACTCGTTGCAGGTCGAGCAGCGGATCGTCTCGATGTAGGGCTCGTCGGGATTGCGCGCCGGCTCCGCCTCGACCGCCGCCGCCGGCACGGGCACCGCAGCTGCAGCCGGGGGCGCCGCGGCAGCCGCCACTGCCGGTACAGCCGCCGGCGCTGCGATGGCAGCTTCGCGCCGGTGCGCCTCCTCCCACGCCTCGCGTTCGCGCGCCAGCAGCTTCTCGACACGCGAGTCCTGGATGCCGCCCAGTTCCTGCAGCCGGTGCCACGCCTCGCGACAGCGCACGGTGGCACGCATCAGCCGCTCGTCGACGACCAGCCGGCAGAGCAGGTCGGCCTCGTCCACTGCGAGCACGTACGGCACGTCGAGCAGCCGAATCGCGCAACGGTTGCGCCAGCCAGTCCTGCACTGGCCGCATGCCCTCGCCCCACGCGGCACGCGGCGCCACCTCGAAGTGGCCGGCGTAACGCGCGTCGCTCAGCGTGAAGTCCGCGAACGTGAACGCGACCTCCTCGCTCACCGCCTGCAGGTCCGGGTCGGCGTACGCAAGACGCTCGACCGGCCAGTCCTGCCCCGGTTGCGGGTTGTTCTCCAGCGAAAAGCGCGACGCGAGGTCGGCTCCCGCGCCGGGGTCGTAGCTGAAGGCCGGAAAGGCCCGCGACTGCATCGCCGCCGCCGCCTGCAGGTACCCGGGCAGCGCGCCGCCATCCGGGGCAGCGTAGATGCTGAACAGGGCCGGGCCCGCATGCAGCAAGCCGCGCTGCACGCGGGCGCGCAGCTGCAACAGGTTCGACGCCGCCGACTGCAGCACGAACACGTCATCGAGGCTCATCGCCGCGCTGGCGAGCTGCGCCGACCGCAGCCCGAACGTGAGGCGGCCCTGGCCGAGCACCGACTCCTCGAGCAGGTCGTCCGCGTGCACCAGGACCTTGAGCGGCACGCCGCAGGACAGCGCCTCGGTCAGGTGGGCATGCGAGCCGGCGTTGCCGGCCTCGAGGCAGACCAGGTAGTCAGGGAAGAACTCGAGGTCCTGGGGCGTGACGGACCGCGCGTCGTACGCGCCGAACAGCGCATCGTGGATGTCCTCGACGTAGCCGCCCTCGGCCTCCAGTGTCGCCACCTGCAGGGCCTTGAGCAGCCGCGCCAGTTCCGGCAGCCGCTCGCGGAACGCTGCCAGCGCCGCCTCGGTCGTCGCGAACTCGAACCCGTGCACATCGCCGTCGCCGGCGCCCCGCGCGGGCGGGAAGAAGCGCTGCGTCCGCAGCACCGCCAGCGCATCCTCCACGCGCTGCCGGCGCCGCTCGCTGAGCCCGCCTCGCGGGCCACCGTGCGACAGCAGGCGCGACATCGCCTCGAAATCGAACATGCCGCGGTGGGCGGACCCGAACGAAGCCTGCAGCGCCGGCTGCGCCAGTGCCGCCTCGGAACGCGCATAGTCCGCCCGCAGGATGTTGCCGAGCCGGATCACCAGCCCGCCGATGCGCTCCTGCGCGGTGCGGGCCTTCTGCTGCTGCACCGCCGACCACGCATGGCGCAGGAACCGCGCCGGCAGGGCCGCATTGCAGTCGACCACCTCGCCGTCCACCGGCAACGCGTCGCGCGCCTTGTCGGCATCGACCCGGAAACCGGCATCACCGGTCGGAGCGATCGACCCGGCCGCCCGCTCCCACAGCTCGAGCAGCGTGCCCTGTTCGCCCGCCGCCACCCGGCGGCGCACGTCGCGCTCGATCATCAATGCACGCTTGCGCAGCGCCTCGCCCGACTGGCCGGGCGGCGCCGCCGTGCGCAGCGCGAAATCCACCACCGCGGTGAGCGACAGCACGGATTCGCCGCCATCGCGCACCAGCACCAGCGGGAAGTCGTAGCGCAGGTCTGCGAGCCGGCGATACCCGGCGAACAGCGCCGGCCGCAGTCCGGCGAGCGTTGCGTCCGGCTCCGCGCCCGACGGCTGGCGCCCGGTGAGATGGAAGACGACCTGCGCCTTGCGTTGCTTGTCCATGACGGTCACGGCCAGACGGTGAACTTGTCGAATTCGGCTTCGAGCGAACTGCGGATCGTGTCCGTCGTGCGCAGCATGCCGGCGCCCCGCAGGTCCTCGTAACAAGGCACCTGCGGGTTGTGGTACAGGATGCCGACCGGGATCGGGTCCTCGCTCGAGGCGATCTCGCGGGCACGGTTGATGTCCGCGGGATCGTGCACGATCTGGTTGCGGTAGATCTTCTGCAGCGCCGGGCTCACCTTGAGGCCGTTCTCGTGCGTGAGCATCAGCATGCGCTGCGGGTCGTGCACCCACGGCTCGAACATGCCGCCCACGAACTCCGGACAGCGCTGCAGGATCCGGACGAACGACAGCCCGCGGTGGCGGAACGCCGCGGTGACGATCTGGAACAGGCTCTCCGGTATCCAGTCCACGGCCTGCGCGACGAACGAAGCGTTCTGCACCCCGAGCGTCACCGTGAGCGGGCTCATCGCTTCGAGGTACGAGCCGCGCGGCGTGGTGTTGCTCCTGGTGCCGAGCGGCGAGGTCGGCGAGGCCTGCTTCTTGGTGAGGCCGTAGATGTGGTTGTCGTGCAGCAGCACGGTGAGGTTCATGTTGTAGCGGATCGCGTGGATCCAGTGCGCGGCGCCGATGCTGCAGCAGTCGCCGTCGCCGGTGTTGACGAACACGTGCAGGTCGGGACGGGCGAGCTTGATGCCCTCCGCGATCGGCAGCGCACGGCCGTGGATGCTGTGGAAGCCGTAGGTGCGCATGTAGTGCGGCAGCCGGCTCGAACAGCCGATGCCCGACACGAACACGGTCTTCTCGGGCTTGAGGCCCTCGTCGCGGCACAGGCGCTGCAGCGCCGCGAGGATGGCGTTGTCACCGCAGCCCTTGCACCAGCGCGGCACGCCGCCCTGGTAGTCCTCGAGCGAGCGGTTCTCCTCGAGCAGGTGGGTGAGGCAGACGGATGCAGTGCTCATCGCCGGAACTCCTCACGGGCGAGGCGTTTTCTGAGCTCGGCACAGATCGAGCCGGGCTTGATCGAGCGGCCGCGGACCTCGGTCCAGCAGTCGACGTCGACCAGGTAGCGCGACCTGAGCAGCATCGCGAGCGCCGCATAACGGCGGTTGCTGTCGTCGATGAGCGGGTCCTCGGGGCGATCCGACCAGTTGCCCTCCACCGTCAGCACCTGCTTGAAGCGCTGCAGGATCTCCTTGATGCCGCCCGGCATGGGCTGCAGGAAATTGAGGTGCAGCGACGACACCTTGTGGCCCTCGGCGCGCAGGCGCTGCACCGACTCCTCGATCGCGCCCTGGGTGCCGCCCCAGCCCACCACCAGCAGGTCGCCCTCGGGGTCGCCGAACACCTGCGGCGGCGCCAGCATGCGCTGCAGCGCCGCGAGCTTCAGGCTGCGCGCGTGCATGCCCTGCTCGTTGATCTCGGGGTCGTAGGCGACGCGGCTCGAACGGTCGTGGGCGAGGCCGGTCAGCGTGTGCATGCCGTTCGGCTGGCCGGGCACGAAGCGCCGCGACAGGCCGGTGATCGGGTCCCAGTCGTAGGGCTTGGCGCCTTCGGGCACCGGGTTCTGGTCGACCGGCGGCGCCAGCCAGTCCTCGCTGAACTGCGGCCGCGGGAACGGCTGCTGCGCGGTCGCGAGGCTCGCGTCCGACAGCACCACCACCACCATGTTGAAGGTCTCGGCGATGCGCCGCGCGGTGATCATCGAGTAGAAGCAGTCCTCGATGCTGCTCGCCGCCATCACCACCTTGGGTGCGTCGCCGTGGCTGCCGAACATCACCGTCAGCAGGTCGCTCTGCTCGGCCTTGGTCGGCTGGCCGGTGCTGGGACCGCCGCGCTGCACGTCGACGACCACCAGCGGGATCTCGGCCATGACCGCGAGGCCGATGCCTTCCTGCTTCAGCGAATAGCCCGGGCCCGAGGTGATGGTGACCGCGACCTTGCCCGTGTACGAGGCGCCGATCGCGAAGGCGCAGGCGGCGATCTCGTCCTCCGCCTGGTGGACGATGCCGCCGGAGCGCTCGAACACGTCGCTCAGGTAGTGCGAAGCGGACGTGGCCGGCGTGATCGGGTACATCGCGCACACGTCCATGCCCGAGGCGAGCACGCCGAGCGCGATCGCCGTGTTGCCGTTGATCACCAGCTGCGGCTCGGTGGCGCGCACGGCCGGCACGCGGAAGCCGAACTCGAGATTGTGCTCGGCCCAGGCGTAGCCGGCCTCGAGCAGCGCCACGTTGGACTTGATGACCTTGTCGGCCTTCTTGCCGAAGATGAACGCGATCTGGTCGCGGGCGAGGTCCATGTCGAGGTCGTAGAGGTTGCAGAGCATGCCCAGCACGAACATGTTCTTGCCCTTGCGCGGGTCGGAGACGAGCTTGCGGCACTCGCTCTCCATCGGCACCTCGTGCAGGCGGTAGCCGTCGGCCAGCAGCCGTTCACGCGTCTCGTTGTACTGCAGCACGATCTTCGGGTCGGGATTCTCGGCCCAGACGCTCTCCAGCAGGATGATGCAGTCGGGCTTCAGCTCGCCGGCGTTGACGCGGCCGAGCAGCACCTGCTCGTTGAAGGCGATGACGACGTCCGCCTCGTCGCCGCCGTTGGTGATGCGCTGCGAGCCGATGCGGATGCGGTTGCCGCTCGCGCCCGCCACGCTGCGCGCCGGCGGCTGGATCTCGGCCGGGATGATCTCCATCGTCCACACGCCGTTGCCCATGCGGGCCGCGATCGAGCCGAACGACTGCCCGCATTTCTGCGCGCCTTCGCCCGAGTCGCTCATGATCTCGACGACGTGCTCGTCGAGCGTCACCCGGCGCTTCGCCGACGCCTCCGAGCCCGCGGGTTTCGCGGCTGCGGCCCGCGGCCGCGTCTCCACTGCAGCGTTCATGCCGTCACTTCGGCAGGCGCACGCGCGCGTACCCGTGCTCGGCGCGATCGATGCCGAACAGCGTGGCCGCGGCGCCGTCCGGCCGCTCCTGGTAGATGGAATCCGTGTCGCGCAGGCCCAGAAAGGCCTTCATGCCGCGCGCCGCGCGCCGCCCCGCGCCCATTGCCTCGATCACCGTCGCGGCACCGGTCACGATGTCGCCGCCCGCGAACACGCCGGGGATCGAGGTCGCAAGGTTCTCGTCGGTGGCGATGTAGCCGCGCTTGTTGAGCTTGAGCCGCGAGGTCTGGCCGATGATCGGGTTGGCGTTGGTGCCGATGGCGTACACCACCATGTCGGCCTCGATCTCGAACTCGCTGCCGGGCTCCGGCATCGGGCGGCGGCGCCCGGAGTCGTCGGGCTCGCCCAGCGTCATGCGCACGCACCGCACGCCGCGCACGTTGCGCCCCTCGTCGCCGAGGATCTCGACCGGGGCCGCCAGCCAGTTGAAGCGGATGCCTTCCTGCTCGGCGTGATGGAGCTCCTCGGCCCGGGCCGGCGCCTCGGCGCGGCTGCGCCGGTACAGGCAGGTCACCGGGTCCGCGCCCAGCCGCAGGCAGACGCGCAACGCGTCCATCGCCGTGTTGCCGGCGCCGATCACCACCACGTGCTTGCCGGGCTGCAGCGGGGTGTCGTAGTTGGGGAAGTCGCGCGCGTGCATCAGGTTGCAGCGCGTGAGCAGCTCGTTGGCGGACAGCACGCCGTTCAGCGACTCCCCGGGAATCCCCGAGAAGCTCGGGTACCCGGCGCCGGTGCCGATGAACACCGCGTGGAAACCCATCTCCTCGACCATCTGCTCGATCGAGAACAGGCGCCCGACCAGCGTGTTGCACTCGAAGCGCACGCCGAGCTGCTCGAGCTTGCGGATCTCCGCGTCGACGATCGAGTTCGGCAGGCGGAAATCCGGGATGCCGTACTTGAGCACGCCGCCGGGCTCGTGGAACGCCTCGTACACCGTGACCTCGCAGCCGGCCTTGGCCATGTCGGCCGCGCAGGCCATGCCGGCGGGACCCGAGCCCACGATGCCGACACGGAAGCCGCTCGGCTCGATGATACGGGATGTTGGACCAGCCCTCCTTGATGGCCAGGTCGCCGACCCAGCGCTCCAACCGGCCGATCGCCACCGGCTCGAGCGACTCGCCCACGGTGCACACGCCCTCGCACTGGTTTTCCTGCGGGCAGACGCGGCCGCAGACCGAGGGCAGCAGGTTGGAGTCGGTGATGACGTCGTAGGCGCCGCGGTAGTCGCGCTCGACGAGCCGGTGGATGAAGTCGGGAATGGCGATGTTCACCGGGCAGCCGCTCACGCAGGGCTGCTCCGGGCACATCAGGCAGCGCTCGGCCTCGAGATGCGCGTCCTCGACGAGGTAACCGCAGTTGACCTCCTCGAAGTTGCGGGCGCGAACCTGCGGATCCTGCTCGTGCGCAGGCGTGCGCGCCTGCGGGATCATGCGAATGGTCTTTTTCTTCTTCTGCGGCCCGGTGGCGTTCTCCATGGTCAGGCAACGCCTCCCGCCTCGTTCGGAATGGTGCGCATGCGGCAGTTCTCGTTGAACTTCTCGTTGGCCTCGCGCTCGGTCTCCTTGTAGCGCTGCAGGCGGAACATCAGGTCGTCGAAATCCACCAGGTGGCCGTCGAAGTCCGGGCCGTCGACGCAGGCGAACTTCACCACCTCGCCGATCTTGACGCGGCAGCCGCCGCACATGCCGGTGCCGTCGACCATGACCGGGTTGAGGCTGACCATGGTCTTGATCTTGTGCGGCCGGGTCGCCTCCGCACAGCCCTTCATCATGACCGGCGGGCCGATCGCCACGCACTCCTCGATGTCCGGGTGCCGCGCGACCGCCTGCCGGATGCCTTCGGTGACCAGGCCCTTGATGCCGGCCGAACCGTCGTCGGTGCACACGATCAGCTCGTCGCAGCAGGCGGCGAACTTGTCGTCCCAGAACACCAGGTCCTTGTTGCGGAAGCCGAGCACGCCGATCACGTAGGCGCCGCTCTCCTTCCACGCCCGCGCCTGCGGGAACACCGGCGCGACCCCGAGGCCGCCGCCGACGCAGAGGACTTTCTTCGCCTTGCCGATGTGGCTCGGGATGCCCATCGGCCCCACCAGCGCGACCAGCCGGTCGCCGACCTTGAGGTCGCGCTGCATCTCGCGCGTAGTCTTGCCGACCGCCTGGATGACCAGCGTGATGGTGCCCTTGTCCCGGTCGTAATCGGCGATGGTGAGCGGAATGCGCTCGCCGTGCTCGTTCGCCATGACGATGACGAACTGGCCCGCCCGCGCGGCCCTGGCCAGCATCGGGTGGCGCACCTCGAGCAGGAAAGTGACGTCGGAAAAGTCCTGGCGGGCCACGATCTCGTGGCCGGTCGTCTGTGTATTAGTAGTCATTGATATGCCCTGGCTGGGTAGGCATTTATCCCGAGGGGCCGGCAGAGGCAATCAGTGCATGTGCGGACGCCGGTCGCCCCCGCCGGACGCGCACGGACGTTGCACGCGATGCTGCAGTGCGGTATCAGGTTGATTCGTCGCGCCGTTTCGCCCCGAGATCCACATGTCCAGCCAATCCCGCAGACCCCAGGCCGGCGGCCTCTCCGCCCGCGCCCTTGCCACCCCTGAGCCGTTCGTCCGCCTGTTCGCACGCCGCGTACAGCAGGAGGGGGCCCTCGACCTCACGCAGGGTGACTACAAGAACGCCGACTTCGCGCCGCACCCGGAAGTGGTGCGTGCCGCGCAGCGGATCACCCGCAATACCGTCCACAGCTACGGCCCGGCGGTCGGCCGCATGGACGTGCGCAGCGAGGTCGCCGAGTTCTTCAACCGCGACGGCCTGCTCGACTATCCGGACTCCGAGGTGCGCTTCCAGCCCGACGAGGTGCTGTTCACGCCCGGCACCCGCGCCGGACTCGCCATCGTGCTCGAGGTGCTCGGTGCCGACGGCTCGGGCGTCGTGGTGCCGCGGCCGAGCTGGGAATACGACTGGTTCATCGAGCGCGCCGGCAAGAAGGTGGTGGAGCTGCCGACGGCGGCGCCGGAGTTCCTGCCGGACCCGAAGGAGCTCGACCGGCTGCTGGCCCGCGGCGGCATCTCGTCGGTGATCATCAACAACCCGCACAACCCGACCGGGCGCGTCTACCCGCGCGAGCTGGTCGAGGAGCTGGTGCGCGTCGCGGTCAAGCACCGCTGCTACGTGCTCTACGACTCGGTGTACCAGCGGCTCGACTACGTCGGCTGGTTCGTCAACCCGGCGTTCGCCTGTCCCGAGTGGCGCGACTGGGTGGTATCGCTGTCGGGCCTGTCGAAGATGGACATGTTCGGCGCATCCACCGGCGCGCGGGCGTGCTGGATGGTGATCTCCGACCAGATCCGATCGAACGGCGTGCGCGCCCGCGAGATCCTCGCCAACCTGTCGGCGTGGCTGGTGGCGACGCCGTCCACGCTGGCACAGGACTGGGCGCTGGCCGCGCTGCAGAGCCCGCTGGCCGCGCTGCGCCGGCCGTCGCCGTACATGCGCGAGCGGCGCGATTTCATGCTGCAGGCGGCCGACGAGCTGGCGCACCTCGGCATCGAGCGCACCGACTTCGGCGGCACGTTCTACGCACCGCTCGCCTTCCCCGGCCTGATCGGCGAACCGTTCGACCGGCTGCGCAACGGCGTGCACGAGAAGGCCGTGGTGCGCGACTCGGTGGATGCGTTCGAGCTGCTGCTGTCGGGCGGCGTCGGTGGCATCCCGTTCGTCGCGTTCGCGGGCAGCACCGCGGGCGGGGAGCGCTACGGCACCTGGCAGCGCCTCTCCTACGGCTCGAAGGACGTCAAGGAACTCGCGGTGTTCATGGACCGCGTCAAGGCGCGGATCGAGCAGCAGGGGCGGCTTGGCGCCGGGGCTGCCACGCCGTTGCCGCCTCGCGCGGACACCGCGCTCGATGAGGTTTGGCAGAGCGTGTGCACTGCCGGGCGCTATGACGCCCTCGATGCTCTCGACCTGGCCGCGTTCAATGCCGCCCGCCAGCGCTTCCTCGAGCAGCCACGCCACGAGTCGCTGCGCCTCACCGGCACCAAGCACCCGGACTCGACCGCGCATCGCGCCGAGCAGGTCGCCCGTGCCTTGCGCGCGGCACCGGCCGGTGCGCCGGACCGTGCACACATCGCCTTGACGCACCTCGAGTGGAACCCGCTGATGGAGGCGCGCCTCGAATACGAGGAGTCGATCGCCGACCTGCTCGGGCCCTGCAGCGAGACGCTGCTCGACCTCGAGGGCCGGCAGATCAGCCCGGATTGGCTCGACGTGCCGGAGAAGGTGGTGCTCGGCCTGCTGCGCCACGGCGTGGTGCCGGGCGAGGACCGCCACATCCTGTTCCGCGTCCCCAATCCATTCATCGAGCAGGACGAGGAAAAGATCGCGAAGATCCTCGCCGCGGTGGCACGCAGCAACGTGCTGTTCCACCTCGCCTGCGAGCGGCTCGGCTTCGCGCCACAGCAGAACGCGATCTACGAAATCAGCATCCCGCAGGTGAACTCGAGCGCCGAGATCGGCGCCGTGGTCAAGATTGGCACGCTGTACCGGCAGGCCGTGATCGACCTGTTCGAGGGCCCCGCCGAGCGCATCGACGCGTTCCTTGCGGCGCGCGTGCCGCAGGCGCGGCGCACGGCGATGATCGAGCGCGTGTGCCGCGTACGCCTCGTGCCGCTGTGCGAGAACGTCGGCGCACTGACGCACCTGCCCGACCTGGCCGAAAAGTTCTACGTGGCACTCGAGCGCGGCATCGGTGTCGACGGAGTGCCGACTCCGGACACCTTCCGCACCTCGTTCACGCGCCGTGAGGCCACGATGCGCGTGTTCGTGGCCATGTCGGACACGGCGCTGCAAAGCGGCAAGATCGCCACTGACGCCGCGTGCACGCTGGCAGTGGCCGGCCGCGAGGAAGCCGAGCGGCGGCTGGCGGCGCATGCCGCGCGCATCGGCGAGCCCGCACCGTCGGTCACTTTCCTGATCGGCTCGGGTCGGGCCGGGTTCCGCGGCGGCTTCGATCCTGCGCACCCCGGGGTGGTCACGCAGTTCGCGCGCGCCGACGGCGTGACGATGCAGGGCATCCGTGCCGACGCGCCGGCGGAAGCAGCGCGGCTGGCCGCCGCGTTCCGAGCCGAAGTCGCCGAGCGCAGCTCGGCGGGCCGCAGCCACGTCGTGCCGGCGAGCGACGCGGAAGCGATCGAGCGGTTGCTCGAGGGCGGCATTCGCGCCCACACCGAGACGCTGCTGCGGGTCGCGCCGCTGCTCGCACCGTTCGGCAGCCTCGTGCCGCAGACGCGCGTGCGCATCCGCGCCACCGGCTCGGCGAGCTACGGCCGCTCCATCCCCACGTATCCCCCCGAGTGGGGCGGCGGCTCCACGCTGCCCGACGACCGCGACCTGCGCGACGCCTGGCCCGAGGGCGTGACCCTGCCGCGCGCCATCGTCTACAACCTCGCCTGCACCACGCTCGGCCTGCCGGCGGTCACCAGCGACATCGCCGTGCTCGACCGCCGCGCCGCGGTGATCCTCGAGCGCCACGTGCCCGGCTACCGCGAGATCATCGCGAGCGAGCTGCCGCACTTCGTCCGCGAGGCGGCGGGCCTGGTGTTCGGCAAGAAGCTGGCGGATACGACCGCGCGACGCTGCCTGCGCGCCGCCGCGGCGCTGTGGGTCGATGCGCGCACGCGCGCCGATCTCGTGGCGCCGACGTGCCTGTTCGCGATGCAGTACCTGCGCTACATGGCCGAGGACTCCGAGAGCTGGGACGAGACCAAGGAGCACGAGAGCCAGACCACGCGCGAGGAGGAACTGATCCGCGAAACGTCCAGCGTGGCATTCGCGGCACTGTGCGCCGAGCGGCCCGGCGACCGCTGGCCGGTGCTGCAGTCGATGGTGGACGCCGAGGATGCGACGCGCCTGCTGCTCGCGCGCGAACTCACCATCGAGGAGAAGCGCGAGTTCGTCGACCTGCGCATCGAAGGCTGGCTGCGCACGCTGCCGGAGGCGCTGTCGCACGAGCTGCGGCCGCAGTGGTCCGCCCTGCGCGAGCTCGGCAAGGACGAGTTCGAGCTCGACGCCATCCAGCGGCTGATCGCGCTGGAGCAGCTGCGGGGGAGCCGCGGAGCCTGAGGGAGAAGCGGATAGCGGATAGCGGATAGTGGGTAGGGGGTAGTCAAGAATGGCCGGCGATTCGCCGGCCTTCTTGCTATCCGCTATCCGCTATCCGCTATCCGCTATCCGCTATCCGCTATCCGCTACCCCGCTATCCCCCTATCATTACAGCGCGAAAGTCGTTGACGTTCGTTCGCGTCGGCCCGGTCACCACCTGGTCGCCGAGTGCCGCGAAGAACGTGTGCGCATCGTTGGCATCGAGGTGAGCCTGGGGGTTCAGGCCGAGTGCGGCAGCGCGGGCCAGGGTGTCCGGGCGCCACAAGGCGCCGGCCACCGCAGCCATGCCGTCCACGCCGTCAGTGTCGGCCGCGAGCGCGTGCACATGCGCGCAGGGACCGAGCGCAGTGCCGAACCCGAGCAGGAACTCGACGTTGCGGCCCCCGCAGCCGTCGCCGCGCACCGTCACCGTGGTTTCGCCGCCGGACAACAACAGACACGGCGGTGAGTGCGGTTCGCCCGACGTAACGATCTGGCGCACGAGTTCCGCCTGCTGCCGCCCCACCTCCCTCGCCTCGCCCTCCACGCGGTCCGACAGGACAACCGCGCGCACGCCCTGCTGCTCTGCCACACGCGCCGCCGCTGCCAGCGAGGCTCCAGCGGCAGCGACGATGTGAAACTCGGCGCCGAGCAGCCGCGGATCACCGGGCTTCACGGATTCCCACTCGCCGCGCTCGAGTGCTGCGTGGGCCGCTGCGGGCAGCGCGACGCCGTAGCGCGCGAGCACCGCCAGTGCATCGGCACAGGTTGTCGGGTCGGCCACGGTGGGGCCTGACGCGATGTCCACCGGAACGTCGCCCGGCACATCCGAGATGGCCAGCGTGACGAGGCGCGCCGGATGGCACGCGACGCCGAGCCGGCCGCCCTTGATGCGCGACAGGTGCCGTCGCACGGTATTGATCTCACCGATGGTGGCGCCCGAGCGCAGCAACGCCCGCGTGACCGACTGCTTGTCAGCAAGTGACAGTCCCGCCGCCGGCAGGGGCAGCAGCGCGGAACCGCCGCCCGAGAGCAGGCACAACACGAGGTCTGCGGAACCCAGGCCACGCACCTGCTCGAGCATTCGCTCCGCCGCGCGCTGCCCTGCCTCGGCTGGGACCGGGTGCGCCGCCTCGATCACCTCGATGCGCTCGCAGGCCACCGCGTGGCCCTGCGCGGTCACCACCATGCCGCCCAGCTCGCCGTCCCAATGCGTCTCGACCGCCCGCGCCATCGCCGCGGCAGCCTTGCCCGCGCCAAGGATCAACGTGCGTCCGCCCGGCTGACGCGGCAACGCAGGCGGCACGCAATGTTCGGGGCGCGCAGCATCGACAGCGGCCTGGAAGGCTGCGCGCAGCAGTCGGTCCGGCGACGGGATGGCCATGATCGGATCCTACGGCGCCGTAGCGATTCGCGCGACGCGCGTCGTACACACCGGGACGTAGACTGCCGCCATGAGCACACTCACCAAGCTCGCCCTCGGTGCGATGGGCCAGCTCCGTCCGCGCCCGGTGCAGGGTGACGCCCGCAAGGCCATCAAGCTGCCCGCCCCCGACCGCACTGGCGGATTACCGCTGATGCAGGCGCTGGCCAGGCGCCGCTCATCGCGCGAGTTCGCGCGCAAGCCGCTGCCGCTGCCAGTGTTGTCCAGCCTGCTCTGGGCGGCCTTCGGTGTGAATCGACGCGGCGGCGGGCGCACGGCGCCATCCGCGCTCGGCGCCCAGGAGATCGACGTCTACGTGGCGCTGCCCGACGGGGCCTATCGCTACGACGCGAAGGCGCACTCGCTGCGGCTGGTCGCAGCGAGCGACCTGCGCCGCGTCACCGGCTACCAGGACTTCGTGGACCTGGCACCGCTCGATCTCGTGTACGTCGCCGACCACCGGCGCATGCGCATGGTCCCGGTGGCCCAGCGGGAAAGCTACGCATCCGCTGCGGCCGGAGCCATCGCGCAGAATGTATACCTCTATGCGGCGAGCGCGGGACTGGTCACGGTGATCCGCGCCTGGATCGACCGCTCAGCGATTGCCGATGCGCTCGGTCTCGAGCACGACCAGCAGGTGCTGTTGTCGCAGACCGTCGGTTACCCGAAGGCCTGACCATAGGTCTAGTCGTCGAGCGTCAGCACCACCTTGCCGAACTGGGCGCCC
This sequence comes from uncultured Gammaproteobacteria bacterium, assembly GCA_963731105.1. GTDB lineage: Bacteria > Pseudomonadota > Gammaproteobacteria > Steroidobacterales > Steroidobacteraceae > RPQJ01. The sequence continues at coordinate 1,678 of CAVSUM010000023.1, read as the reverse complement.
TGCTCCAGCAGCGCGTGCGCCTCGCCAGCGCGTGCCAGCGGGAACGTCCGGTCGACGGGAATGCGTACCGCGCCGGATGCGAGCCACGGCCAGACGTGTTCCTCGATGGCCCGCGCCAGGCGTGCTTTTTCGTCGGCATTCCGGGCGCGCAGCGTCGAGCCCGTCACGGTGAGCCGCTTCATCATCAGCGCCATCAGGTTGAGCTCGGCAACGGCGCCGGTCAGGAACGCGATCACGACCAGTCGCCCGCCCGGCGCCAGCACGTCGATGTTGCGCGCGAAGTACTCGGCGCCGACCATGTCGAGGACCACGTCGACGGGGCCGGCAGCCTTCACCGCCGTCGACCAGTCGCCGGTCGCCGCATCCACCGCGAGGTCGGCACCGATCGCGCGCGCCTTCTCCGCCTTGTCGGCACCGCGCGCCGTTGCGAACACACGCGCGCCCGCCGCTTTTGCCATCTGAACCGCCGTGACCCCGATGCCGCTGTTGGCGCCGTGTACCAGCAGCGTCTCGCCGCGTTGCAGGCGCCCGCCCTCGAAGACGTTGGCCCACACGGTGAACACCGTTTCGGGCAGTGCCGCAGCGTGCACAAAATCGAGGTTCGCGGGCAGCGGCAGCGCGTGCCGTGCGTCGACCAGCGCGTACTCGGCATAGCCGCCACCCGCGAGCAGGGCCGTCACGCGGTCGCCCTCGTGCCAGCGCTGCACGCCCTCGCCGACCGCGGCAATTTCGCCGGCCACTTCGAGACCCAGGATTTCCGAGGCGCCCGGCGGCGGCGGATAACGACCGGCTCGCTGCAGCAGGTCGGGACGATTGACGCCGGCGGCGCGAACGCGGACCAGCACGTGGCCCGGGCGCAGTTCCGGCACGGGGACGGACTGCACTTCGAGTGCGTCGGCGGCGCCCTTGCCGCCGCGGATGGTGATTGCTCGCATCATGGCGCGCATGCTAACCGCCACCGGGCAATGTTGGTACGATCGCGGCCGTCGTGAACGCGTGGGATCTCATCGTGATCGGCGCCGGCGCGGTCGGCAGTGCCGCGCTGCGGGCCGCGAGCGAAGCCGGCGCACGCGTGCTGGGGCTCGAACGTTTTACCCCCGCCCACCGGCGCGGCTCGAGCCACGGCCTGTCGCGCATCTACCGCCACGCCTACTTCGAGCATCCCGACTACGTTCCGCTGCTCAGGCATTCGAGCGCGCGCTTCGCGTCGCTCGAGCGCGAGTCGGGCACGAGCCTGCGGCACCGTTGCGGCATGCTGGTGATGGGGCCTCATGACTCGGCGGTGGTGCGCGGCTCGCTCGACTCGGCAACCCGCTGGCAACTCGACGTCGCCGCCCTCGATGCGCGGTCCGTACGCGAGCGATTCCCGTGGTTCAACGTGACCGGCGACGCGATCGGTGCCTTCGAAGCCGATGCGGGCCTGGTGCGGCCCGAGGCCGCGGTGCATGCATCGCTGCAGGTCGCCTGTGCCCGTGGCGCGCAACTGCGCACCGACGTGCGCGTGCGACAGGTCACGGAGAACGAACACGGCGTGTCGGTCGTGACTGACGGCGGCACCGAGCGAGCGGCGGCGGTGATCATCGCCGCTGGCCCGTGGGCCGCGCAGCTGTTGCCGGAACTTGCGCCGCTGCTCACGGTGACGCGCCAGGTGCAGGCTTGGATCGCGCCCTCCGGCGGC
>CAVSUM010000022.1:0-164354 GCA_963731105.1 uncultured Gammaproteobacteria bacterium | reverse complement strand
GCCGACGGGGCTGTGACGGCCCTGACCGATGAGGCGGTGTCGCCGCCGGACGCGGTCGGCGCGGGCATCCGGGCCCAGCGCGTGGCCGGCAATGCGCTCGGCCGGTACCCGGCGCTGGCGGACAGGCTGCGGGCGGCCGGATTGCAGTTGCATGACGGCCTGTATCCGCGGGCGGATGCGATCGCGCGACTGGGCGCGCGCGGGCTCGCGGCCGGGCGCGGCGTCCCGGCAGAGCAGGCGCTCCCGGTCTACGTCCGTGACAACGTGGCGAGGCCTTCCGGCACGGCCGTCACGGGCCTGTCATAATTGCAGTCTGTAATTCTGCTGCAACGAGACTGCCGTTACAGGGGCGTCATGGCTGGCAAGCAGATCCTCATCGTCGAAGACGAGAAGCCGATCCGGGACATGATCGCGTTCGGCCTGCGTCGCGCGGGCTTCGACGTGCGCGAGGCCGAGGACTGCTCGGCGGCGCGCGCCAGCATCGCCGACCATCGGCCCGACCTGCTGCTGGTCGACTGGATGCTGCCCGACCAGAGCGGCCTCGAGCTGACCCGCGCCGTGAAGCGCAACAAGGACACCGAGGACTTGCCGATCATCATGCTGACGGCCCGTGCGGAGGAGCATGACAAGGTGACCGGCCTCGAGGGCGGCGCCGACGATTACCTGACCAAGCCGTTCAGCCCGCGCGAACTGCTGGCGCGCATCAACGCCGTGCTCCGGCGCAGCTCCGCCGCGGGTGCCGGCGACACGCTCGAGGCGGGCGGCCTGTTGCTCGATACGGCCAGCCATCGCGTCACGGCCGACGGCCAGACCGTGCAGCTGGGCCCCACGGAATACCGATTGCTGAGGTTCTTCATGGAGAACCCCGAGCGCGTGTACTCGCGCAGCCAGGTGCTCGACCGCGTGTGGGGTGGCAACGTCTACGTCGAGGAGCGCACGGTCGACGTCCACATCCGCCGCCTGCGCAAGGCGCTCGAGCCGTTCGCACGCGAATCGCTGGTCCAGACCGTGCGTGGCGCCGGCTACCGTTTCTCCACCCAGTCCGAGTGACCGAAGGCCAGGACGGCACGACGTGTCGAAGCCCGCCTGGCAACACATCGCGTGGATCATCGGTGCGCTGCTCGCAGCCGCGGCCGTCGGTGCCTTGCTGGATCTCGCACTGCTGTTCGTGGCCGTCACGCTGGCCATCATCGTCGCGTATCACGTTCGCAACCTGATCCGGTTCGAGCACTGGTTGCGCTACCGCTCCGAGGAGACGCCGCCCAACATGGACGGCCTGTGGGGCGAGGTGCTGGCGATCACCCATCGCCTCTATCGGCGCAAGGTGTTCCACAAGCGTCGCGTCACGTCGCTGCTGCGCGAGTTCCGGCGCATGACCTCGGCCATGCCGGACGGCGCCGTGCTGCTCGGCCCGAACCGCGAGATTCTCTGGTTCAACCGCACGGCGGGTCACTGGCTCGACCTGCGGCGCAAGGTCGACTACGGCATTCGCATCGACAACCTGGTGCGGAATCCCGATTTCGTCGAGTACCTCGACAAACGGGGCGCGATGGCGCCGCCGCGCATCCACCTGCCGAAGCAAGGCGATCGCTGGCTGCTGTTCCGTCTCGTGACGGCCAGCGACACCGGCCAGCAACTGCTGATCATCCGCGACGTCACCAGCGAGGCGCGCCTCGAATCGATGCGCAAGGACTTCGTCGCCAACGCGTCGCACGAGCTGCGCTCGCCGCTCACGGTGATCGGCGGTTACCTGGACGCGCTGGCGGACGAGCCGGGCCTGGATCCGGCCTGGCAGCAGCCGGTGCAGGAGATGCGCCGCCAGTCCGACCGCATGCGTGGCATCGTGCAGGACCTGCTCGAGCTCTCGCGGCTCGAGGCGCAGGGCGGTGCGGCGGAGCTGGCGCCGGTGGACGTGGGCGGGCATGCTGGCCCTGATCCGCAAGGACGCGCTGGCGCGGCCCGAGCATCCGTCCTCGGTCGAGCTGCACCTCGACAGCGACGCGCTGCTGCTCGGCTCGGAAACGGAGCTGCACTCGATCTTCTCGAACCTCGTGTCGAACGCGGTGAAGTACACGCCGGAAACTGGCCGCGTCGATATCCGCTGGTGGACGGACCCGGCGGGTGGCCACGTCGAGGTGCGCGATACCGGCGTCGGCATCCCAGCCGAGCACCTGCCACGGTTGACGGAGCGCTTCTACCGGGTCGATGCCGGCCGCTCTCGCAAGATGGGCGGCTCTGGGCTCGGGCTGGCGATCGTGAAGCACGCGTTACAGCGTCATGGCGGCCGGCTCGACGTGCAGAGCGTCGAGGGACAGGGCAGTACTTTTTCCTGTCATTTTCCACCCGAGCGAGTGGTGTCGCGTAATCACCACGAGCGCTGAAACCTCACTGTAACACTGGCGGCGTACAAAGCCGTCCCAAGGATTACGCGCACGGCGCGACCGTGCGAGGCCTTGTCGTTGAGTTACCACCATCGTGAGGGGACTACCGTGAGAAACACCGTGCTTGCGACCGCGGTCGCTGCCACCCTGGCGCTTGCCGCGCCCCAGGCCTTCGCCCAGGCGAAGGGAAGCGCCACCAAGGCCGACGTGCAGGCCATCGAGGCGCAGATGAAGGCACTGGCCGAGCGCCTGAACAAGCTCGAGACCTCGAACACGCAGCTGCAGAGCGAAAACGAGCAGCTCAAGTCCGTCGTCGATCGCCGCGAGGCCGAGATCGACTACCTGAAGTCGCAGACCAAGGAGTTGCGCGAGGAAGGCGCGGTGGCGGCCGACCGAGATCGGCAAGGTGAAGGGCGCCGACTGGGCGACCAAGATCAAGTTCAAGGGCGACCTGCGTGCGCGCAGCGAGCACTTCCAGCAGGAACGCGTGGTGTCTGCCGGCGTCGTGGACGATGCGGCCGACCGTAACCGCGCGCGCATCCGGGCCCGTGTTGGCTTCGACGCGAAGGTGACCGACAACTCGAAGGTCGTCTTCCAGCTGGCCACCGGTGGCGACGACCCGCGCTCCTCGAACCAGACGCTCGGCGGCGAGAACACCCGCAAGGGCATCGGCGTGGACCTCGCCTATGCCGACTGGGCGTTCATGCAGGGTGCCAACCTGACGCTGGGCAAGGTCAAGCAGCCGTTCTGGCGGCCGGGCCAGAGCCTGTTCTTCGACGGCGACGTGAACCCCGAAGGCGTCGCCGTCGCCTTCGACCGCGGCATGCTGTTCGGCAGCGGCTACGGCTGGTGGCTCGAAGAGCGGTTCAATGCCAGCCCGACGGGCCAGAACGCCGACACGATCATGCTCGGCGCGCAGCTCGGCGCGAAGTTTGCGCTGTTCGGCGGCGAGACCAGGGTGGCCGCGCATTACTACGACCTCGGCGGCGGCCAGTACAGCAACCCGTTCTACTCGGGCAATGCGTTCGGCAACAGCACCATCGGCGAGACGATCGGCACCACCACGACCCAGGTGCTGCAGTACGACTACAACGTCGCCGTGCTGAGCGGCGAGATGGGCCTGACGCTGGGCAAGTATCCGTTCACGATCTGGGCCGACTATGCGCAGAACATGGCCTCCGACGTGGACGCCGACACCGCCTATGGCATCGGCGTGACGCTCGGCAAGGCGAGCAACGCCAAGACCTGGGAGGCGGGCCTGTTCTACCAGTCCATCGACAAGGACGCGCTGTTTGCGCAGTTGATCGACTCGGACTTCGGCGACGGCGTGACCGACGCCGAGGGTTGGGTGCTCAAGGCCGGCTATGCGCCGGTGAAGAACGTCACGCTGAACGGGACGTTGTTCATCAACACGCGGACCGTCTGCGGCACCGGCAACGCGCCGAACAACCGTCAGTGCGGCGGCAGCATCCCGGAGTACGAGCTCGACTACAACCGGCTGCAGCTCGACGTGAACTACAAGTTCTGATCGCGCTGCGAGTCAGACCCTCACCCGGCCTTCCGGCCACCCTCTCCCGCCTTGCGGGAGAGGGTAGGGGTGAGGGTTCCTGTCTCCCTCCCTCTCCCGCTTGCGGGAGAGGGTTGGGGTGAGGGTCTCCAGGAGCACGCATGGACACGACCGACCTCTCGCACCACATCCTGAGCCGCTTCAACGAGGACCTCGAGGGGCTGCGCTCGGACGTGCTGCAGATGGGCGGGCTCGTCGAGCAGCAGTTGCAGGACGGTATCCGGGCCCTCTACTCGGGTGACAGCCGTCTCGGCGAGGAGGTCGCCCGGCTCGATTACCGGGTCAACGCCCAGGAAGTCGCGATCGACGAGGATTGCAGCCGGATCCTCGCCACGCGCAATCCCACCGCCTCCGACCTGCGCCTGATCGTCACGGTGATCAAGACCATCACCGACCTCGAGCGCATCGGCGACGAGGCCGAGAAGCTCGGCAACATCGCCACGCGGCTCGCGACCATCGAACGTCCGGCCGACCGCTACCGGGAAATCAAGCACCTCGGCGGACTGGTGGCCGACATGGTGCACGGCGCGCTCGATGCCTTCGCCCGGCTCGACACCGATGCCGCACTGGCGGTCGCACGCCGCGACCGCATCGTGGACGAGGAATACGACGCCATCCAGCGCCAGTGCATCACGTTCATGATGGAAGACCCGCGCTCGATCCGCCGCGCCATAGACGTGATGTGGGTGGCGCGCGCCCTCGAGCGTATCGGCGACCACGCCAAGAACATCTGCGAATACGTCGTCTACCTGGTGCTCGGCAAGGACATCCGCCACCGCTCGATCGAGGACGTCGAGCACACGCTGGCGGATGCGCATGCCAGCCGGGCCCGCGCCCGGGCCGAGGGCGCCGCGTCGGGCTGAGCGCTGGGTAAAGCTGCGGACTTCCTTGATCCCGGCGCGGCGCTCCTGTATACCGCCGCGATCGCTGGAGGCCCGCATGGAAACGTCTGATCTCTCCCACCACATCCTGAGCCGGTACAACGCCGAGCTCGAAGGCCTCCGTGCCGGCGTCCTGCAGATGGGCGGCATGGTCGAGCAGCAGTTGCAGAACGGGGTCAAGGCCCTGTACGAAGGCGACAGCCGGCTGGGCGAGCAGGTGGCGAGCCTCGACCACCGGGTCAACGCGATGGAGGTGTCCATCGACGACGACTGCAGTCGCATCCTGGCGACGCGCAGCCCGACCGCCTCGGACCTGCGGCTGATCGTGGCCGTGATCAAGACCATCACCGACCTCGAGCGCATCGGCGACGAGACCGAGAAGCTCGGCAACATCGCGGCGCGCCTCGCGGGCGTGGAGCGTCCCGCGGATCGTTACCGCGAGATCAAGCACCTCGGCGATTCGGTGGCCGACATGGTGCACGGCGCGCTCGACGCGTTCGCGCGCATGGACCCCGAGGCGGCGCTCGCCGTCGCGCGCCGGGACCGTGTCGTGGACGAGGAGTACGACGCCATCCAGCGCCAGTGCATCACGTTCATGATGGAAGACCCGCGCTCGATCCGGCGCGCCATCGACGTGATGTGGGTGGCGCGTGCGCTCGAGCGCATCGGCGACCACGCCAAGAACATCTGCGAGTACGTGATCTACATGGTGCTCGGCAAGGACGTGCGCCACGTGGCGATCGAGGACGTGGAGCAGCAACTGCAGGCCGCGCGCGCCCAGCGCTCGGGCACGGCTACCTGAGGCCGGACATGCAGCACCACATGACAGGCTGGATCAAGCGCCGCACGGGCAACCTGCTCGGCATGTTCGCCTGCCTCGGTCTCATCGGCTACGCGCTGTACGCCCAGTACGGCCTCGGCCTCGAGCCGTGCCCGCTCTGCATCTTGCAGCGCGTCGCGGTGATCGGCGTGGGCGTGCTATTCCTGCTCGCCTGGCTGCAGAATCCGGGCGACCGCGGGGCCCGCATCTACGGCGCGCTCATCGACCTGGTGGCGGTCGCCGGCATCGCGGTGGCCGCCCGCCAGATCTGGATCATCAACCAGCCGCCCGGCGCGGTGGCCGAGTGCGGCGCCAGCCTGGATTACATGATGGCAGTGCTGCCGCTGCACGAGGTGCTCGCCAAAGTGCTGTCTGGCTCCGGCGAGTGCGCCAAGGTCGACTGGACGTTCCTCGGTCTCTACATGCCGACGTGGGTGCTGATCTCGCTGGCCGTGGTCGGGACGTGGGGGCTGGCGGTGAACTGGCTCGGAAGAAGGGGGTCGTGATCAGGGGGTAGGGGGTAGTGAAGAAGCGGGCCGACAATGCCGGCCCGTCTTGATTTCCGACACTACCCCCTACCCCCTAGTCATTACCCCCTCTCCGCCAGCAGCTTCTCCATCACCCTCTCATACACCACCGACAGCTGCTCGATGTCGCTGACGCGGGCGCACTCGTTCACTTTGTGAATCGTCGCGTTGCCGACGCCGAGTTCCACGACCTGGGCGCCGGTGGGGGCGATGAACCGGCCATCGGAAGTGCCGCCGGTCGTCGAGAAGGCGGGCCGGTGGCCGGTGACCTCGTGCACGGCCGCGGACACCGCCTCGGTCAGCACGCCCGGCGTGGTCAGGAAGGGCAGGCCGGCGATGATCCAGTCGATCGAGTACTGCACGCGGTGGCGGTCGAGGATCTCGAGCACGGCCCGTTGCAGCGACTCCACGGTCTGTTCCGTCGAGAACCGGAGGTTGAACCGCACCTTGAGCTCGCCGGGAATCACGTTCGGCGCCCCGGTACCGGCCGCGATGTTGGCGACCTGGAAGCTGGTCGGCTGGAAGTGCGCATTGCCGGCATCCCAGTGCCGGGCCACCAGCTCGGCCAGCGCCGGCGCGAACGCGTGCACCGGATTGTCGGCCAGGTGCGGGTACGCGATGTGGCCCTGCACGCCATGCACCGTGAGCCGGCCCGACAGCGAGCCGCGCCGCCCGATCTTGATCGTGTCGCCCAACGACTCGTGGCTGGTCGGCTCGCCGACCACGCACCAGTCGATCTTGTCGCCGCGGGCTTCGAGCACCTGCATGACGCGGCGCGTGCCGTCGACGGCCGCCCCTTCCTCGTCGCTGGTCAGCAGGAACGCCAGCGTGCCCGGGTGGTGCGGGTGGCCGGCGAGGAAACGCTCGGCGGCGGTCACCATGGCGGCCAAGCCGCTTTTCATGTCCGCGGCACCGCGGCCGTACAACAGGCCGTCCTTGACCACCGGCTCGAAGGGGTCGGTGTGCCAGTCCTCGCGCGGCCCGGTGGGGACGACGTCGGTGTGACCGGCAAAGCAGAGCAGGGGCCGGCCGCTGCCGTGGGTCGCCCAGAGGTTGTCCACGGGCGGGTACGGCAGGCGCTCACAACGGAAGCCGAGCGCCGCGAGCCGCGCACCGATGACGTCCAGGCAACCCTGGTCGTCGGGGCAGATCGAGGGACGGCGGACGAGTTCGGCGGTGAGTTCGAGGGTCGGTGACATGAAGTTGTAACTTTCGCAGGGTAACCCGGCGGAGCGCGGCTGGTCGGAAATCGGCCCGGCGTGTATAGCGGAGCGGGGGCGTCGCGGCAAGGTTGCGGCCCTCACCCCAGCCCTCACCCCCACCCTCTCCCGCGGGGCGGGAGAGGGAGTGCCGAACCCCAACCCTCTCCCAGCAGGGCGGGAGAGGGGGTGCCTGTAACACGGCTGTCACAGACGACCTGCAAACTTCCCGGCCATCAGGTTCCGACCTTTACCTCCACGTACACCTGCAGAGGGTTAACTCCATGAAGTTGTGGCAGAAAGTCCTGGTCCCGGCGCTGGCGATCGGCGTCGTGACGGTTGCGATGCCGGGCCGCGCCGAGGCGCAGGCCGCGATCAAGATCGACGGCTCGAGCACCGTGTTCCCGGTCTCCGAGGCGTTCGCCGAGGAGTTCCAGATCTCCAAGCGCGGCAAGGTCCGCGTCACCGTGGGCATGTCGGGCACCGGCGGCGGCTTCAAGAAGTTCTGCCGCGGCGAGACCGACATGTCGAACGCCTCCCGGCCGATCCTCGCCGAGGAGATGGAGCTCTGCCGCAAGAACGGCATCAAGTACATCGAGCTGCCGGTGGCCTTCGACGCGCTGACGGTCGTCATCAACCCGAACAACAACTGGGTCAAGGGCAATGCGATGACCATTGCCGACCTGAAGAAGATGTGGGAACCGGCCGCGCAGGGCCGCATCACGCAGTGGAAGCAGGTGCGCGCCGAGTGGCCGGCCGAGAAGCTGATGCTGTTCGGCCCCGGCGCCGACTCGGGCACGTTCGACTACTTCACCGAGGCGGTGATGGGCAAGTCGAAGTCGAGCCGTGGCGACTTCACCGCCAGCGAGGACGACAACACGCTGGTGCAGGGCGTCGAGAACAACAAGTCGGCGCTCGGCTACTTCGGCTTCGCCTACTACGCGGCGCACAAGGACAAGCTGCGCGCGGTGGCGATCGACGGCGGCAAGGGTCCGGTGCTGCCGAGCGTCGAGAACGTGATCAACGGCACCTACCAGCCGCTGTCGCGTCCGCTGTTCGTCTACGTCAAGGAGTCGTCGGCCGCCCGCCCGGAAGTGCGCGAGTTCGTGCAGTTCATGATGACCCAGGGCGCCGCGCTGGTCACCGAGGTGGGCTACGTGCCGCTGCCGCGACGCCGCCTACAAGCTCGCGTTCCAGCACTTCAACAACAAGAAGCTCGGCTCGGTGTTCGGTGGCGTGCCCAAGGTGGGCATCACCATCGATCAGCTGCTGTCGATGGAAGCCAAGCTCTGACCGGACTTCGGCTGGATTGATCAAGACGGCGGGGAGCGGGCCGCAGAGGCCCGCTCCCCGAGCCACCGTCGGGCGGGGTCGAAATCAAGTGCAGCCGCGGGTAAAGTAGCTACCTGCCGCTCACGAGGGGAAGGGGAATCACCCCATGACTCAAGGCAAGGCGCAGTTGTCGCAGGGCGCGTTCGCGTCGCTGCGTTATCGCAAGACGCGTGACCGCATCATCGAGCTGATCCTGATGTGCGCGGGGCTCGTCGCGGTGTTCACCACCATCGCGATCGTGTTCATCCTGTTCTACGAATCGAGTTACTTTTTCGAGCACGTCTCGATCAAGGACTTCATCACCGACACGATGTGGACGCCGCTGTTCGCGGACGCCCGCTACGGCATCCTGCCGCTGGTGTCGGGCACGCTCACGGTCACCGGCGTCGCGGTCCTGGTGGCGATCCCGGTCGGCACGATCATCGCGATTTACCTGTCCGAGTTCGCGCCGCACCAGTTGCGCGAGTCGGTGAAGCCGGTGCTCGAGCTGCTGGGCGCCGTTCCGACCGTCGTGTACGGCTACTTCGCGCTGCTGATGGTCACGCCACTGCTGCAGAAGATCTGGCCCGAGTTGCCCGGCTTCAACATGCTGAGCGCGGGCCTGGTGATCGGGCTGATGATCGTCCCCTACGTGGCCTCGGTCAGCGAGGACGCCATGCGGGCCGTGCCCAAGTACATGCGCGAGGGCTCCTACGCGATGGGCGCCACCAAGTTGCAGACGGCGCTGCGCGTGGTGGTGCCGGGCGCGTTCTCCGGCCTCGCGGCCGCGTACATCCTCGGCATCTCCCGCGCCGTGGGCGAGACCATGGTGGTGGCGATCGCAGCCGGCATGATGGCGAACCTCACCTTCAACCCGACGGAGCCCGCGGCGACCATCACCGCCTACATCGTGCAGGTGAGCCTCGGCGACCTGCCGCACGACAGCATCGGCTACCAGAGCATTTTCGCTGCCGGCCTGGTGCTGATGCTGATGACGCTGGTGCTGAACGTGATCGGCTTCTTCCTCACTCGCAGGTTCAGGGAGGCCTACTGACATGGCCGCGACCCCTCACCTGACGCTCGAGGAGATCCGCAAGGGCCTGACGTTGCGCAAGCAGCTCGACAAGGTGTTCATCGCGATCGGCATGGCGCTGCTGTTCGGCTGCCTCGCGATCCTCGCGATCCTGTTCTTCGACCTGGTGCGCGACGGCTCCTCGCGTTTCGGCTGGGACTTCTTCACGTCGTTCCCGTCGCGCAAGGCCGCGAACGCGGGCATCCTGTCCGCGGCCGTCGGCACCATGCTGATCATGGTCGTGACCGCGCTGGTGGCCCTGCCGGTCGGCGTGGCCGCCGCGATCTATCTCGAGGAGTACGCGCCGAAGAACTGGTTCACCGGGATCATCGAGATCAACGTGACCAACCTCGCGGGCGTGCCGTCGATCATCTACGGCCTGCTCGCGCTCGGGCTGTTCGTCTACCAGTTCAATTTCGGCCAGAGCGTGCTCACGGCAGGGCTCACGCTCGCGCTGCTGATCCTGCCGATCGTGATCGTGGCGACGCGTGAGTCGCTGCGGGCCGTGCCCAAGGCGATCCGCGAAGCGGCCTACGGGCTGGGCGCGACCCGCTGGGAAGTCACCAAGGACCACGTGCTGCCGTATTCGACCGGCGGCATCCTCACGGGCCTGATCCTCGGCCTGTCCCGCGCCATCGGCGAAACCGCGCCGATCATCACGATCGGCGCGCTGTCGTTCATCGCCTTCCTGCCGCCGTCGCCGGTGACCGGCGAGTTCCCGTTCCTGAATTTCGAGTGGCTGATGAGCGAGTTCACCGCGATGCCGATCCAGATGTTCAACTGGGTATCGCGACCGGACCAGGCGTTCCAGGCGAACGCGGCGGCGGCGGGCGCGATCCTGCTCGGCATGACGCTCGCCATGAACGCGGTGGCCATCTGGATCCGCTACCGCTTCCGCAAGAAGATCAACTGGTGAGGCCGATGAACACTGTCGTCGACATCCAGACCGTCAACACACCGAGGCAGGCTGCGAAGATGCAAGGCGAAACCAGCGCACAGGGCTCCGACACGCCGTCGCTGTCGATCGTGATGGACGACCGCAAATCCGCGCGCGCCAACCCGGCCAAGGCCACCGCCGAGAAGCTCAACTTCTGGTACGGCAACAACCAGGCGCTGAAGAACATCAACCTGGTGATACCGGAGCACCAGGTGACGGCGCTGATCGGTCCCTCCGGCTGCGGCAAGAGCACGTTCCTGCGCTGCTTCAACCGCATGCACGACCTGCAGGCGGACACGAGGTACGAGGGCGCGATCACGCTGCGCCCCGACAACGTCAACCTGGTCGGGCGGGAGACGGATCCGATCGAAGTGCGCATGCGCATCGGCATGGTGTTCCAGAAGCCGAACCCGTTTCCGAAGTCGGTGTTCGAGAATGTCGCCTACGGCCTGCGGTTGCGCGGCGTCTCGAACCGGACCGAGCTCGCGGAACGCGTCGAGAAAGCGCTGCGTGGCGCGGCGATCTGGGACGAGGTCAAGGACCGGCTGAACGACTCGGCGCTGGCGCTCTCCGGCGGCCAGATGCAGCGCGTGTGCATTTCGCGTGCGCTCGCGACCGAGCCCGAGATCCTGCTGTTCGACGAGCCCACCTCGGCGCTCGACCCGATCGCGACCGCCAAGATCGAGGAGCTGATCACCGAGCTGCGCCAGCGCGTCACCGTGCTGATCGTCACGCACAACATGCAGCAGGCCGCGCGCGTCTCCGACTTCACCGCGTTCATGTACCTGGGCGAGCTCGTCGAGGTGGACGCCACCTCGAAGATCTTCACCAACCCCTCGAAGAAGGCCACCGAGGACTACATCACCGGCCGCTACGGCTGACGGACCCGCCATGCACGTTGCCGACCCACACCAGGGCCACACCTCGAAGACGGTGGACCAGGCGCTGCACGAGCTGCGCACCCACGCCGTCGAGATGGGAGGGCTGGTGATCGACCAGGTGGGCAGCGCGGTCAAGGCGCTGCTCGAGCGCGACTTGCGCCTCGCCGAGATGGTGCTGTCCCGTGAACCGCAGGTGAACGACTACGAGGCGCGCATCGACCAGGAGAGCCTGACGTTCATCGCGCTGCACCAGCCCGTGGCAAGCGACCTGCGGTCCGCGCGGGCCATCTCCCGCTCGGCGCTCGAGCTCGAACGCGTCGGCGACGAGTCGAAGAAGATCGCCCGCTTCGCCGCCAAGGTGGGGGCCATGGCACCGCACGATCCGGTGGCGGCGGTGGCCCGCTCGTTGCGGCACATGGCGGCGCTGTCGACCTCGATGCTGCGCAACGCCGTCCGGGCGCTCGACGAGGCCGATCCGGTGCTGGCGCGGGACGTGCTCGACCGCGACAAGCAACTCGACGAGGAATTCGCCTCGGCGCTGCGGCAGCTGATGTCGTTCGCGATGGAAGACCAGCAGTTCCTGCGCGCGACCGTCGACACCATTTTCGCGCTCAAGGGGCTCGAGCGCATCGGCGACCACGCGAAGAACGTGGCCGAGCAGGTGCTGTACCTGGTGGAAGGGGAAAGGCCGAGGAAGAAGGGGGTAGGGGGTAGGGGGTAGGGGTAGGGGTCGTCGGAGGTGCGCGACACGTTGATGCAACCGCTGCACCGCTCGCACTACCCCCTACCCCCTACCCCCTACCCCCCATCCCCTTTCTTCTGCTATTCTTCGCGGCTCGTTTTGGGGCGCATAGCTCAGCGGTAGAGCACTACCTTGACATGGTAGGGGTCCGTGGTTCGATCCCACGTGCGCCCACCACGATCCCGGCACCTGGGTCATCGTGAACTTTGACGGGACCAACGACGATGCCGGTCATCACCCTGCCTGACGGCAGCCAACGCAGCTTCGACAATCCGGTGACCGTGGCGGAAGTCGCGGCGAACATCGGCGCGGGCCTCGCCCGGGCGGCGCTCGCCGGCCGTGTCGACGGCAAGCTGGTCGATACCTCGCATCGGATCGAGCGCGACGCCCAGGTGGCGATCGTCACGGGCCGGGATCCCGATGGCCTCGAGATCATCCGCCACTCCACGGCGCACCTGCTCGCGCAGGCCGTGCAGGCCATCTATCCGCAGGCGCAGGTCACGATCGGCCCGGTGATCGAGGACGGCTTCTACTACGACTTCGCGTTCAGCCGGCCGTTCACGCCGGAGGACCTCGCGAAGTTCGAGGCCAAGATGCACGAGCTGGCCAAGGCCGACCTCAAGGTCGAGCGGCGGCTGATGCCGCGCGACGAGGCGGTCGCCACCTTCAAGCGCATCGGCGAGCACTACAAGGCCGAGATCATCGCGTCGATCCCGGCCAACGAGGACATCAGCCTCTACGGCCAGGGCGAGTGGTTCGACCTGTGCCGCGGCCCGCACGTGCCGAGCACCGGCAAGCTCGGCGCGTTCAAGCTGATGAAGGTCGCGGGCGCCTACTGGCGCGGCGACTCGAAGAACGAGATGCTCCAGCGCATCTACGGCACCGCGTGGGCGGACGAGAAGAGCCTCAAGGCCTATCTGACGCGCCTCGAGGAAGCCGAGAAGCGCGACCACCGCAAGCTCGGCCGCGAGCTCGGCCTGTTCCACACGCAGGAAGAGGCGGTGGGCAGCGTGTTCTGGCACCCGAAGGGCCACACGCTGTGGCGCACGGTCGAGGCGTACATGCGCGACCGCCTGCAGCAGTCAGGCTACGTCGAGGTCAAGACGCCGCAGCTGATCGATCGCGTGCTGTGGGAGAAGTCGGGGCACTGGGAGAACTACCGGCCCAACATGTTCATCGCCGAGTCCGAGGAGCGCATCCTCGCGGTCAAGCCGATGAACTGCCCGGGCCACGTGCTGATCTACCGCCAGGGCATCAAGTCGTACCGCGACCTGCCGCTGCGCATGGCCGAGTTCGGCGCCTGCCACCGCAACGAGCCCTCGGGCGCGCTGCATGGCCTGATGCGCGTGCGCGCATTTACGCAGGACGACGCGCACATCTTCTGCACCGAGGACCAGATCGACTCCGAGACGCGGGCTTTCTGCGACCTGCTGCTGAGCGTGTATCGCGACTTCGGCTTCGACGAGGTGCGCGTCAAGTTCTCGGACCGGCCGGAGAAGCGGGCGGGCAGCGACGCCACCTGGGACAAGTCCGAGGGCGCGCTGCGCCACGCCATCGAGGCCGCGGGGCTCGAATACACGATGAACCCGGGCGAGGGCGCGTTCTACGGTCCCAAGCTCGAGTTCGTGCTGCGCGACGCCATCGGGCGCGACTGGCAGTGCGGCACCCTGCAGGTCGATTTCGTGCTCCCGGAGCGCCTCGGCGCCGAGTACGTCGGCGAGGACGGGGCCGTCCATCGGCCGGTCATGCTGCACCGCGCGGTGCTCGGCTCCATGGAGCGATTCCTCGGCATCCTGATCGAAAACCACGCCGGCAAGTTCCCGACCTGGCTGGCCCCGGTGCAGGCGGTGGTCATGAATATCACCGACGCACAGGCCGATTTTGTGCGCCGGGCGGCCGAATTCCTGAAAAATCAGGGGCTTCGGGTCGAAACAGATTTGCGAAACGAGAAAGTCGGCTATAAAATCCGCGAACACACCCTGCAGCGGGTACCGTACCTGCTGGTCGCGGGCGACCGCGAATCGGGATCGAACACGCTGGCCGTGCGCACGCGCGACGGCAAGGACCTGGGTGCGATGCCTCTCGAGGCCCTCGCAGCCAGGCTTGCCGAAGAAATCGCGAGCCGCGGCCGCGTTACTTTGGAGGTATGACGCATCGCTACTCCGACGGCCAAGCGCATCAAGCGTAATGAAGAGATCACCGCCCCGCAGCTGCGCATCATCGGCGCAGACGGCGAGCAGGTCGGGGTCATGAGCCGCTTCGACGCGCTGCAGCTTGCTGCTTCGCAAGAGCTGGACCTGGTGGAAGTCTCGCCGATGGCGGACCCACCGGTCTGCCGCGTCATCGACTACGGGAAGTTCCTGTTCGAAGCGAACAAGAAGTCCCACGCGGCGAAGAAGAAGCAGAAGCAGATCCAGGTCAAGGAAGTGAAGTTTCGTCCCGGCACCGACGAAGGCGACTATCAGATCAAGCTCAGGAATCTGATCCGCTTTTTCGAGGAAGGGGACAAGGCCAAGGTAAC
Source organism: uncultured Gammaproteobacteria bacterium (assembly GCA_963731105.1). Classification (GTDB taxonomy): domain Bacteria; phylum Pseudomonadota; class Gammaproteobacteria; order Steroidobacterales; family Steroidobacteraceae; genus RPQJ01. Next base: position 149,515 of record CAVSUM010000022.1, on the reverse strand, counting down.
CCTGAGGTTCCGTGGTCGTGAGATGGCCCACACCGACATCGGCAGGCAGAAGCTGATCCGGTTGCAGAACGACCTCGCGCCCTACGCGGTGGTCGAGCAGCACCCGCTCATGGAAGGCCGGCAGATGGTCATGATGATGGGGCCGAAGAAGAAGTAAGGGCGGCTGCGGCCGCATCTTCGCCCTCGATCCGCGGGAACGCCCGCGGTGAAACGGGCTAACCAAGGAGTCCGACATGCCCAAGTTGAAGACCAACCGGGCCGCGTCGAAGCGCTTTCGCAAAACGGCGAACGGCTTCAAGCGCGGCCAGTCGCAGAAGCGACACATTCTGACCAAGAAGACGAGCAAGCGGAAACGCCAGCTGCGCGGCCCGACCCAGGTCGCCAAGCAGGATCTCGGCCGTCTCGCACAAATGCTGCCCCACGCCTGAGGAGGTGACCCATGGCACGAGTCAAACGTGGCGTCATCGCTGGGCGCCGGCACAAGAAGATCCTCGCGAAGGCGAAGGGCTACTACAACGCACGCCGCAAGGTGTTCCGCACGGCGAAGCAGGCGGTCATCAAGGCCGGCCAGTACGCCTATCGTGACCGCCGCACCAAGAAGCGCGACATGCGCGCGCTGTGGATCACGCGCATCAATGCGGCCGCGCGCAGCTACGACCTGAGCTACAGCCGCATGATCGCCGGCCTCAAGGCCGCCGGATTCGAGGTCGATCGCAAGATGCTGGCGGACCTCGCGGTCCACGACATCGAGGCGTTCGGCAAGATCGCCGAACAGGCCAAGGCGAGTCTCGGAACCTGATGAACGCGTGGCGCGGGCCTGGGGCCCGTGCCGACGACCAGACGAGGCCGGGGCGCGCAAGCGGCCCGGCCTCTTTTTTGGGGACTGTCACCCGCAGGGTGACTGTCCCTTCCGGAGGGGACAGTCCCCTCTCGCTTCGCTGCAGGGACAGTCCCCTATGACCGACCAGCCACTCACCAACCTCGACCAGCTCGCCGCCAATGCGCGCTCGCGCATCGCGGCCAGTGCCGACCTCGGCGCGCTCGAGGCGCTCAAGGTCGAGCTGTTCGGCAAGAAGGGCGCGATCACCGCGCTGCTCAAGGGGCTCGGCGGCATGGCGCCCGACGAGCGGCGCGAAGCGGGCGCGCGCATCAACGCCGCGCGCGACGAACTGGCGGCGCAACTGGCGGCGCGGCAGGCCACGCTCGAGCAGGACGCACTCGAGCAGCAGCTCGCCGCGGGCCGCATCGACGTCACGCAGCCCGGGCGCGGCCAGCAGCCGGGCGGCCTGCATCCGGTGAGCCGGGCGCGGCGCCGCATCGAGGCGCTGTTCCGCAACGCCGGGTTCTCGGTCGAGGAAGGCCCCGAGGTCGAGGACGACTGGCACAACTTCGAGGCGCTCAACATCCCGGCCGATCATCCGGCGCGGGCGATGCACGACACGTTCTACTTCCCGGACGGCCGGCTGCTGCGCACGCACACCTCGCCGGTGCAGGTGCGCGCCATGCTGCGCGACCAGCCGCCGCTGCGCATGATCATGCCCGGGCGCGTCTACCGCTGCGACTCGGACGTCACCCACACGCCGATGTTCCACCAGGTCGAGGGCCTCGTGGTCGACGAGGGCGTGAGCTTCGCGCACCTGCGCTCGGTGCTGCACCACTTCGTGGAACAGTTCTTCGAGCGCAAGCTCGGCATCCGCTTCCGTCCTTCGTATTTCCCGTTCACCGAGCCTTCGGCCGAAGTCGACATCGAGTGCGTGTTCTGCAGCGGGCAGGGTTGCCGCGTGTGCAAGAACACCGGCTGGCTCGAGATCGCCGGCTGCGGCATGGTGCACCCGAACGTGCTGCGCAACGTCAACATCGATGCCGAGCGCTACACGGGCTACGCGTTCGGCATGGGCATCGAGCGGCTGGCGATGCTGCGCTACGGCGTGAACGACATCCGCCTGTACTTCGAGAACGACCTGCGCTTCCTGCGCCAGTTCGGTTGAGTCGCGGGGAGTCGTCATGCGCATCAGCGTCAACTGGTTGAACGAATGGCTCGGCACGCCGGCGGAGGCGCGCGATCTCGCCACCCGCCTGACCATGGCGGGGCTCGAGGTCGAGGGCATCGAGCCGGCGGCGCCGTCGCTCGCCGGCATCGTGGTCGGCGAGATCGTCGAGTGCGGCAAGCACCCGAATGCCGACAGTCTCAGCGTCTGCAAGGTGCAGGCGGGCGGTTCCGAGCCGCTGCAGATCGTGTGCGGCGCAGCCCAACGCGCGCGTGGGCCTGAAGGCGCCGCTCGCCACCGTCGGCACGAAGATGCCGGGCGGCATGGAGATCAAGCAGGCGAAGCTGCGCGGCGTCGAGTCGCACGGCATGCTCTGTTCGGCACGCGAGCTCGGTCTCGCCGAAGACTCGAGTGGCCTGCTCGAACTGCCGGCCGACTGCGTGGTGGGCCAGTCGATCACGGCGGCGCTCGACCTTGCCGACACGCTGCTCGAGATCAACCTGACGCCCAACCGTGGCGACTGCATGGGTGTGCTCGGCGTGGCGCGCGAGGCGGCGGTGCTCACGGGCACCACGCTCGGCGGTCCGGCACTGCATGCCGTGCCGGCGCAATCCACGGAGCGTTTCCCGGTCGAGCTGGCGCCTGGCGCCGGTTGCGCTCGCTTTGCGGCGCGGGTGATCCGCGGCGTGCAGCCGCAGGCACAGGCGCCGATGTGGCTGCGCGAGCGGCTGCGACGCTCCGGACTGCGCTCGATCAGTGCGGTGGTCGACGTCACCAACTACGTGATGCTCGAGCTCGGCCAGCCGATGCACGCGTACGACCTGCGCGAGCTCGACGGCGGCATCGTCGTACGTCGTGCGCACGCCGGCGAGACGTTGCGACTGCTCGACGGTCGCGACGTGGTGCTCGACGAATCGGTGCTCGTCATCGCGGATCACGCCAAAGTGCTTGGCCTCGCGGGCGTGATGGGCGGCGAGCACACGGGCATCGGTGCCGCAACGACCGACGTGCTGCTCGAAGTGGCCTACTTTCAGCCACAGGCGATCGCCGGACGCGGCCGTCGCTACGGACTCGTCACCGACGCGTCGCAGCGCTTCGAGCGCGGCGTGGACCCGACGCTGCAGGAGCGCGCCATCGAGCGTGCCACCGAGTTGCTGCTGGCCTGCGCCGGCGGCACGCCGGGGCCGACCGAGGTCACCGAATTGCGCGGCGAACTGCCGCCGCGTGCGGCGGTGCGTTTTCGCCCGGAGCGCGCCCGTCGCGTGATCGGCGTGACGATCGACGACACCGGGATCGGCGACATCCTGCGCCGGCTCGGCATGCAGGTGGAGCAGGGTGCGGCCGAGTGGCGCGTCACGCCGCCGTCGTGGCGCTTCGACATTGCGATCGAGGAGGACCTGATCGAGGAAGTGGCGCGCGTGCACGGCTTCGATCGCATCCCGGAAACCGACCCGGCGACGCCGCTCGCGATTCCCGCCATCGCGGAAACACGCGTGACGCCGGAGACGGTTGCCGACCTGCTAGTGCAGCGCGGCTACCACGAGGCGATCACCTACAGCTTCGTCGACCCGCAGTTGCAGGCGGTGCTGTGCCCGGGCGAGCCCACGCTGCGGCTCGCCAATCCGATTTCCGCGGACCTCGCGGAGATGCGCGTGTCGCTGTGGCCCGGGCTGGTGCGGGCGCTCGGGGAGAACCAGCGTCGCCAGCAGCCGCGCGTGCGCCTGTTCGAGCTGGGCCGGAAGTTCCAGGTCGAGGGCGGCACGCTGCACGAGATCCCGGTGCTCGCCGGCATCGCCGCTGGCCGGCGTTGCCGGAGCAGTGGGGTATCGTGGCGGCGGACGTGGATTTCTTCGACGTGCGGGCCGACGTCGATGCGGTGCTGCGTGCCACCGGGGCGGTCGGCGAGTTCAGCTTCGAGCCGGGCAGCCATCCGGCGCTGCACCCGGGCCAGTGCGCGCGAATCCTGCGTAACGGCGTTGCGGTCGGCTGGCTGGGTCGCCTGCACCCGGAGGTGATGCGACGGCTCGAGTTGACATATTCCGCCGTGCTGTTCGAGATCGAGACTGAGTCCGGACTCGAGGCCCGGGTGCCCCGGATGGCGGAGATTTCGCGTTTTCCGGCGGTACGCCGCGATCTCGCCGTGCTGGTCGCCGAATCGGTGCCGGTCGAGGCGCTGCTCGGCACGGTGCGCAGGGCGGCCGGCGGCCTGCTGACGGGGGTCGTGGTATTTGACATTTACCGCGGCCAGGGCATCGCAGACGGTTTCAAAAGCGTGGCGATAGGCTTGAATTTGCAGGATATTTCCCGCACCCTTACCGACGTTGACACAGATGCCGTCGTGGCGCAGGTCGTCGCAGGCCTGGAACGGGAGCTCGACGCCACGATCCGAGACAAATAAGCATGGCATTGACCAAGGCAGAAATCGCAGAAGCGCTGTTCGACCAGCTCGGCCTCAACAAGCGTGAGGCCCGCGAGCTCGTCGACCTGTTCTTCGAGGAACTGCGCGCATCGCTCGCGACGGGCGAGCAGGTCAAGCTCTCGGGGTTCGGCAACTTCGACCTGCGCAGCAAGAACCAGCGCCCGGGCCGCAATCCGAAGACCGGCGAGGAGATCCCGATCAGCGCGCGGCGCGTGGTGACGTTTCGCCCTGGCCAGAAGCTGAAGGCGCGAGTGGAAGCGTATGCTGGAACCGAGCAATAACGACGAACTTCCGGCGATCCCCGGCAAGCGCTACTTCACGATCGGCGAGGTGAGCGAGCTGTGTGCGGTCAAGCCGCACGTGCTGCGCTATTGGGAGCAGGAATTCCCGCAGCTGAAGCCGGTGAAGCGCCGCGGCAACCGCCGCTACTACCAGCGCCAGGACGTGCTGGTGATCCGCCAGATCCGCGCGCTGCTCTACGACCAGGGCTTCACGATCGGCGGCGCGCGCAACCGGCTCGACGGCGAGGAAGCACGCGAGGACGTCACGCAGACGCAGCAGATCGTGCGCCAGATGCGCACGGAACTGGAAGAGCTGTTGAAGACCATGCGTCGCTGAGGAAGCGGATAGCGGATAGCGGATAGGAAGAACGGGGCCGGCAATACCGGCCCCGTTCTTTTTCCTACTATCCGCTATCCGCTATCCGCTATCCGCTATAATCCTCGCCCGGTCGGAGCGTGGCGCAGTCTGGTAGCGCACTTGCATGGGGTGCAAGGGGTCCCGAGTTCGAATCTCGGCGCTCCGACCAGTTTCCCCCGCGGCTGTTTCTGCGCCGCAACCTCAAGCGAATTCACCTGAAACTCTCCTGCGCTTGCGGGTCGAATAACATGTCGACCGCTGTCGTCAATGGCTGACCGTCCTTCCCCGGAGTCGAAGCATGAATCCACAGGAAACCCGTTCTGTCCTCACCATCGCGTTGATGGCCGCCTTCGCCGACGGATTGAAGGACGAGCGCGAGCGGACCGCCGTCAAGCGCGTGGCAGACGCGCTCGGCCCCGACGCGGGCTTCGACCTGCCGGGCCTGTATCGCGAAGTGCTGCTGGCGAAACCGGACCTCGCGCAGGTCGCCGCCGGGCTGCAGTCGGACGGCGCCCGCCAGCTCGCCTACGAGATGGCGGTCGGTGTGTGCGATGCAGACGGTGTGCAGGGCCCGGCCGAGCGCGACTTCCTGCAGAAGCTCGCGGCGGCGCTCGGTATCAGCAGTGCCAGTGCGGCGGCGACCAGTTCCCAGGCCGATGCCATCGCCGAGGCGGTCGAAGTCGAGCAGGCGCCGCTGACCGGTGCGGTGACCGGTGCAGTGGCAGGTGCAGCAACTGCTGGTGCGGCGGCCGGCACGCTGACCGGTCGCGCGAGCATGTCCGACGCCGAGATGGACAAGCTGATCCTCAACGCCTCGATCACCAACGCGGCGCTCGAGTTGCTGCCCGAGTCCGCTCGCGTCGATGGCGATCATCCCGCTGCAGGTGCGGCTCGTGTACCGCATCGGCAAGTCCTACGGCTACCCGATGGACGCGAGCCACGCGAAGGACTTCATCGCGACGCTCGGCGTGGGACTCACCGGCCAGTACCTCGAGCAGTTCGGGCGCAAGTTGCTCGGCGGATTGCTCGGCGGCGTGGGCGGTGGCCTCGGCCGCACCGTTGGTCGCCAGGCGGCCAGTTCCGGCATGACCTTCGCCACCACGTACGCGCTCGGGCGCGTCGCGCAACGCTATTACGCCGGTGGCCGCACGCTCGACACGGCCTCGCTGAAGCAGACCTTCACCGACCTGCTGGGCGAAGCGCGTGGCCTCGCGCCGCGCTATCGCGAGCAGATCGAGCAGAAGGCGGCGACCATCGACACGCGCAGCCTCGTGTCACTGGTCAAGCAGGGATAAGCCGGGTTCGAATTTCGGCCGAGCTATGAGTGCGTGACCGCGTGGGCGCGGTCGGCGCGCTCGAGGTGCGGCACGGCGTTGAACGCGACGAGCCGCGACACCGAGCGACCCCGCACCATCTCGGTGATGCCGGTGTTGCGCGTCTGCAGGTTCAGCTGGATGGCGGCTTCGGCATCGGCGCCGAGTGCCGCGGCCACCAGTCGGCCGATCACGCCGCCCGACGTCACGACCAATACGGCTGCGGTCGGCTCGAGGTCCGCGCAGATCGCGTCGGCCGCGCCGGCCACCCGCTCGCCAAACCCGCGCCAGGATTCGGTTCCCGTCGGCGCTGCCTCCTGCCGCGACCATGCCTGCAGTGCGCTGCGTACCGCCGTGAAGTAGCCGCGTCGGTCGCCGGTGGCGCGCATCGCGGGTTCGTCGCCGCAGTGGTGTGCGGCGAGCACGCTTGCGGCGTCGTACTCATTGAAGCGCGGGTCGACGACCGGGGCCGGCGCGTCCGGCAGGTGCTCGAGAAGAGTGCCGAGCGTGTGCACCTGGCGCTGCAGGCTGCCGCTCGCCACGCGCGCGAAGCGCAGGCCGCGCGCCGCGAAGTGCTCCCCGAGCCAGGCCGATTGCCGCAGGCCGAGCGCGGTCACCGAATCGTAGTTGCCGGTGAAATCGGGCTGGGCGTGGCGCACCAGGTAGAGGTAGGGCATGCGGCTGCGTGGCTCGAGGCGGGCGCGCAGTTTACCCTGTACCCGTCCGTCGTCCGGCGGGCGTCGCCGGAGGAGCGGGTGTGCCGCAGCAGCCTGCAGCGTTCACTGCGTGTGGCGTCGTCACGCTGACGACGGATTTCGGCCTGAAGGACCCGTTCGTCGGCGTCATGAAGGGGCGGCTGGTCGCGCACTTTGCCGGTGTGCGCATCATCGACCTCACCCACGAGATCCCGGCGCACTGGCCCGCCGAGGCCGGCTTCTGGCTGGCGCGCTCGTTCCGGCATTTCCCGTTGGGGACGGTACACGTGGCGGTGGTGGACCCCGGGGTCGGCAGCGCGCGCGAGATCGCCGCCGTCGAGGCCGAGGGGCACCTGTTCCTGGCGCCGGACAACGGCCTGCTCGGCCCGGTGCTGGAGACGGCCGCGTCCGTCACGGCGCGCCGCGTGGCCGTGCCGATGCTGGTGAGGCTGGGCATCGACGCGCCGAGCGCGACCTTCCACGGCCGCGACATCTTCGCGCCGCTCGCGGCGCGGATCGCGGCCGGCCACCTGGCTCCGGTCGGATCTCGGCGCGCCGACCGACGAACTGGTCCCGGGCTGGATCGAGCAGCCCCGGGTGACCGCCGGGCAGGTGGCCGGCACCGTGGTGACCATCGACCACTTCGGCAACCTGATCACCGACATCGACGCCCGGCACCTGCACGGCCTGCCGCACCCGGTGGTGCGGGTCGCCGGCCGGGAGCTGCCGGTGCGGCGAACCTATTCGGACGTCCGTCCCGGGGACTACCTGGCGCTGGTCAATTCGTTCGGGGTCCTGGAGATCGCCTGCGCCGAGCGCAGTGCGGCCGAAGGGCTCGGTTTGGCACGCGGGGCGCCTGTGGTGGTGGTGACGAGATAGCTGTAAACCTCGAAGATATAAAAAGAAAGCCCTCACCCTAACCCTCTCCCACCCTTGGGGGGGAAGGGAGAGGGAAGGGAGAGGTCCGGTACGGTCCGCTGCGCCGTTTGCGGCGCAACAACGAACAGTTGAGAAGCGGCGCGATTCGTATATAGTTCGCAGCCCTGCGTCCGGATTTTCCGGCAGCACGTTGAATATTCAGGGTTTTCTCTAAGGTCACGACATGGAACGAGACGAGGAACATTTCGACCTCGACGAAGAATTCGTGGCGGGTGCCGAGGAAGAGGACTACGACCGCTTCATCGATCGCGTGGACCGGCGCAAGCAAGCGGCCGTGAAGCGTGGCAAGGCGGCGTGGAGCAAGCTCGAGGATGTGCTTGCCGAGAAACGCCTGGCGAAGGCGCTGAAGGACGTCTACGACGACGTGTGACGCTTTTGTACAGAGCCCCCGGCTCTTGAAGACCCCGGGAGCCGCTCGGGGACCGCTCGATGACTACCTCTGCTGACTCCCACTGGGTCGTTCTCAAGTTCGGCGGCACGAGCGTCTCGAGCGTCAGCAACTGGAAGAACGTCGCCGGCGTGGTGCGCGCCCGGCTCGACGAAGGGCTGCGCCCGGTCGTCGTCCACTCCGCGCTGTCCGGCATCACCGACCGCCTCGAGCAACTGCTCGCCCGGGCGCTCACCGGCGACTGGGATCCGGTGATGGAGCAGATCGAGCGCCGGCACGTCGACCTGTCGCGCGACCTCGGGCTGCCGCTCAGCGCCGAGCTGGAGCACCAGTTCGCCGAGCTGCGCAAGATGGCGTCCGGCATCCACCTGATCGGCGAGATCAGCGACCGGCTGCGCGCGCGCGTGATGGCGACGGGCGAGCTGATGGCGACGCGCATCGGCGCGGCCTACCTCGCCGCGGAAGGGCTCGACGTGCAGTGGCTCGATGCCCGCACGGTGCTGCACGCCGAAGAGCGCCCGGGCGCCACGGCGCGCGCGAACTACCTCTCCGCCACCTGTGTGTTCGAACCCGACCCGGCGCTGCAGCAGCGGCTCGCCCAGGGCGGCAGCGTGCTGCTCACGCAGGGCTTCATCGCCAGCGACAGCCAAGCGGCGAAACCGTGCTGCTCGGTCGCGGCGGCTCGGACACCTCAGGCAGCTACTTCGCGGCGAAGCTGCACGCGCGCCGGCTCGAGATCTGGACCGACGTGCCGGGCATGTTCACGGCCAACCCGCGCGCGGTGCCGAACGCGCGGCTGCTGAAGTCGCTCGACTACGACGAAGCGCAGGAAATCGCCTCGAGCGGCGCCAAGGTGCTGCACCCGCGCTGCATCCTGCCGGTCAAGCAGTATTCGATTCCGCTGTCGGTGCACGCCACGCAGCAGCCCGACCTCGCCGGCACGGTGGTCACCGCCACCGGCGGCGACGGCGGTGCGCGCGTCAAGGCGGTGTGCACCAAGAAGGGCATCACGCTCATCTCGATGGACACGCTCGGGATGTGGCACCAGGTCGGCTTCCTCGGCGACGCCTTCGCGGTGTTCAAGGAGCACGGCCTGTCGGTGGACCTCGTGTCCACGTCCGAGACCACCGTCACCGTGTCGCTCGACCCGGCCGCCAACACGCTCGACGCACGCACCCTCGAGGCGCTGGTGACGTCGCTCGCGAAGCTGTGCCGCGTCGAGGTCATCGGTCCGTGCTCGGCGGTGAGCCTGGTCGGCCGCAGCATCCGCGCCACGCTGCACCGCCTCGGCGACGCGCTCGAACTGTTCGAGGAGCAGCGCATCTACCTGGTCACGCAGGCGGCGAACGACCTCAACATCACCTTCGTCGTGGACGAGGAGCAGGGCGACCGGCTGGTGAGCCGCCTGCACGACGTGATCGTGCGCAACGCGCCGTCCGACCACGTGCTCGGTCCCTACCTGGGAGCAGATCCAGGGCCTCGCGCCCGCCGTGCCGCCGGGCGGACCGCCGTGGTGGGTGGACCGGCGCGCCGAGCTCGAGCGCATCGCCCGCGAGCACGGCTGCGCCTACGTCTACGACCGCGCGACCATCGCGCAGACGGCGAAGCAGCTGCTCGCGCTCAAGGGCGTGGCGCGCACGTTCTACGCGATCAAGGCGAATCCGCACCCCGACGTGCTGCGGCTGGTGGCCGGGCTCGGCTTCGGCTTCGAGTGCGTGTCGCAGGGCGAGTGCGAGCGGGTGATCGAGACGGTGCCCGGCATCGACCGCGACCGGATCCTGTTCACGCCCAACTTTGCGCCGCGCTCGGAGTACGAGTGGGGCCTGGCGAACGGCGTGCATGTCACGCTCGACAACATCTACCCGCTGCGCGCCTGGCCCGAGCTGTTCCGCGGCCGCGACGTGCTGGTGCGGGTCGATACCAACTTCGGGCGCGGCCACCACGACCACGTGCGCACGGCCGGCGTGCACTCGAAGTTCGGCATCCCGCTGTTCGAGCTCGACGAGCTCAGCCGACTGGTGAAGACCGTCGGCACCCGGGTCGTGGGACTGCATGCCCACACCGGCAGCGGCGTGTTCGACGTGAAGAACTGGCAGCAGGTGGGTGAGCTGCTCGGCAGCCTCACGCAGCGTTTCCCGGATGCGCGCGTCATGGACCTCGGCGGCGGCCTCGGCGTGCCCGAGAAGCCTGGCCAGGTGCCGGTGGATCTCGCGCAGCTGCAAGGCGTGATCGACACACTGCGGGCGACGTGGCCCGACGTCGCGCTCTGGCTCGAGCCCGGCCGGTTCCTGGTGGCGCAGGCGGGCGTGTTGCTGGCGCAGGTGACCCAGCTCAAGGGCAAGGGCGCGGTGCAGTACGTGGGTGTGGCGACCGGCATGAACTCGCTGATCCGCCCGGCGCTGTACGGCGCGCACCACGACATCGTGAACCTCACGCGCCTCGGCGAGCCCGGCAGCGAGATCTACAACGTGGTCGGCCCGATCTGCGAGTCGGCGGACTACCTCGGGCACGAGCGGCTGCTGCCGCCGACGGCGGAGGGCGACACGCTGCTGATCGCCAACGCCGGGGCCTACGGGCACGTCATGAGTTCCTGGTACAACCTGCGTGAACCCGCGCGGGAAATCCTGATTTAGCGCGGCGGGAGCAACCCTGTGAAGACTGGCATCGTCGGCTGGCGCGGCATGGTGGGCTCGGTGCTGATGGAGCGCATGCGTGCCGAGCGCGACTTCGACCTGATCGAGCCGGTGTTCTTCAGCACTTCGCAGGCCGGAGGCGCGGCGCCCGACGTTGGCCGCGGCCCGGGCGTGCTGCAGAGCGCGCACGATCTCGCGGCACTGGCGGCCTGCGACGTGATCGTCACCTGCCAGGGCGGCGACTACACCAACGACGTGCACCCGAAGCTGCGCGCGGCGGGCTGGAACGGCTACTGGATCGACGCCGCCTCCGCGCTGCGCATGAAGGACGACGCGGTCATCATCCTCGACCCGGTGAACCGCGACGTGATCGACCGCGCGCTGGCGGCGGGCGTGCGCGACTACATCGGCGGCAACTGCACGGTGTCGCTGATGATGATGGCGCTGGGCGGCCTGTTCCGCGCCGGGCTGATCGAGTGGATCACCTCGATGACCTACCAGGCGGCCTCGGGCGCCGGCGCGCCGAACATGCGCGAACTGCTCGAGCAGATGGGCGTGGCGCATGCGGCGGCGGCAACCCTGCTGCGCGACCCGGGCAGTGCCATCCTCGACATCGACCGTGCCGTGACCGATTGCCTGCGCAGCGACACGCTGCCGCAGGCCCAGTTCGGCGCGGCGCTCGCCGGCAGCCTGATCCCGTGGATCGACAAGGACCTCGGCAACGGCCAGAGCCGCGAGGAGTGGAAGGGCAGCGCCGAGACCAACAAGATCCTCGGCCGCGGCGCCGACCCGATCCCGGTCGAGGGCCTGTGCGTGCGCATCGGTGCGATGCGCTGCCACAGCCAGGCGATGACCATCAAGCTGAAGCGCGACCTGCCGCTCGCCGAGATCGAGCAACTGGTCGCCGGCGGCAACGAGTGGGTGCGGCTGGTGCCGAACACCCGCGCGGATTCGATTCGCGAGCTGTCGCCCGCGCGCGTGAGCGGCACGCTGCAGGTCCCGATCGGTCGCCTGCGCAAGCTGGCGATGGGCGGCGAGTACCTGTCGGCCTTCACGGTCGGTGACCAGCTGCTGTGGGGTGCCGCAGAACCGCTGCGGCGCATGCTCAGGATCCTGGTGCGCTGAATCGCCCGATGACTGTGCGCGCCAGTCGCGCCCTGCCGCGCACGGTGGTGGTGCTCGGGCTCGTGTCGCTGCTGAATGACGCGGCGAGCGAGATGATCACGCCGCTGCTGCCGATCTTCCTGACGGCCACGCTGGGCGCCGGCCCCGCAATCGTCGGCTTCATCGAGGGTCTCGCCGAAGCCACCGCGAGCATCCTCAAGCTGGTCTCGGGGCGGCTCGCCGACCGCGGCGTGCCTGCCAAGGGCCTGGTAGTGGGCGGGTACGGCCTGTCGAACGCCTGTCGGCCGCTGATCGGGCTCGCCACCGGCTGGTCCGCGGTGCTGGTGTTGCGCTTCCTGGATCGCGTCGGCAAAGGGCTGCGCACCGCGCCACGCGACGCTTTCATTGCGTCCGCGGCGCACCCCGACCAGCGCGGCCGTGCCTTCGGCTTCCACCGCTCGATGGATCACGCGGGCGCCGTGATCGGCCCGCTGCTGGCGTTCGCCATGCTCAGTGCGCAGGCGGACCTCGAGCACGTGTTCCTCGCCTCGGCGCTGCCGGGCGCGCTCGTGTTGCTGCTGCTGGTGTTCGGCTTGCCGTCGCACGAGCGGCCCGCGGTGCCTGCGCCGCAGCGCTTCCAATGGAGCGCGCTGCACGGCCGGCTGCGCGGCATGATCGTGGCGGCCGGATTCCTCGCGCTGGCGAGCGTGCCGGAAGTGTTCGTCGTGCTGTGGGCGACCCAGTCCGGCATGCAGGTGACGTGGGTGCCGCTGGTGTGGGCCGCCGCCAGTCTCGCCAAGATGGCGATCGCGATGCCGGCCGGCATGCTGTCCGATCGAGTGGGGCGCCTGCCGCTGCTGCTGGGCGGGTGGACGGCGCGCATCGTCGTGCTGCTGCTGCTCGCATTCCTGCAGCCCGGCGCGGTCGGCGTCTGGCTGCTGTTCATCGCCTATTCGGCGACGCTCGCAATCACCGAGCCTGCGGAGCGGTCACTGATCGGGGATCACGCCGACCAGCGGGAGCGGGGCACGGCCTACGGGCTCTATCACCTGATGAGCGGGTTGCTCGTGTTGCCCGGGGCAGTCATGTTCGGTGCGCTGTGGCAATGGCTCGGGTCTGCTGCCGCGTTTGCGGTCGCAGCCCTGGTGACCAGCCTGGCGGGAGCCATCTTGCTGCGGCTGGCGCGCCCGGCCCTACAGCCCCTGCCGTAGCGTTTCGGGGGTCATACGAGGGGTCAGGCCGCTGACACGGTGATCTTCACGCCGAGACTTTGGAGCACTCGAAGCACGGTGTCATACCTTGGTTTCGCGCCAGGCGTCAGCGCCTTATAGAGACTCTCACGGCCAAGCCCCGAGCTCTCAGCTATAGCGCCCATTCCACGAGCCTTCGCGACGTGTCCGACAGCTGCTAGAAATACGTCCGGATTGGGATCCTCCAGCGCCGCCGTCAAGTACTCGGCAACGACCTCGTCATCGTCCAGAAACTCGCTCGGATCAAACGGCTTGATCTTCGGCATTTCTCATTCCTCTTTGCTGTGTCTCAGAAGCCGCTTCGCCCGATCGATATCCCGCTTCTGCGTTGACTTGTCTCCGCCACACAGAAGCAACAGCACAATTCGGCCAGTCTGTGCGAAGTAGAGGCGATAGCCCGGGCCGACGTGCACTCGAAGCTCGCGGACCCCGTCGCCCACATTCTTCGTGTCCCCGAGGCTGCCCTGCGCAATCGACTCGAGGCGAGACAGAATTCTTGCCTTGCCTTTGGCGTCCCGCAAATGCGCGAGCCAGTCTGCAAATGTGTCAGTCCGCTGAATCTGGAACACGGCACTAATGTATCCATATGGATACGTCGCGTCAATACGGTAGTGGGCGTAGGCTGCGGCCCAACAACAATTAGAACGGATCGATTGGCCGCAGCTTTGCCGCAATGACTATATGTGTCGCTGAGTCGAGCAACGGCTCAGCCCTTCGACGCATGCCGGGCTTGCAGCTCCTCGACGACCTGCTCGAGGTCCAGGTCACGTGACCTGAGCAGCACCAGCAGGTGGAACAGCAGGTCGGCGCACTCGCTGATGAGGCCCGCGTCGTCGCGGGTCACGGCGGCCAGTGCCGTCTCGACGCCTTCCTCGCCGACCTTCTGCGCGATGCGGCTCGGGCCCTTGGCGAACAGCTGCGCGGTGTAGCTGCCGTCCGGCTGGTCGGCGATGCGGTTGGCGATGATGTTCTCGAGCAGCGCGAGGAACGCCAGTCGTTGTGCGTCCGGCGGCGCCGCGTCGGCGAAGCACGATTCGGTGCCTTTGTGGCAGGTCGGCCCGACCGGGTCGGCGAGCACCAGCAGCGCGTCCGCATCGCAGTCGGTGCTGACGTCCACCACGTTCAGGAAGTGACCCGAGGTCTCGCCCTTGATCCACAGTGTCTCGCGCGAGCGGCTGTAGAACACGACGCGCCCGCTCGCCAGCGTCTGGCGCAGCGCCGCATCGTTCATGTAGCCCAGCATCAGCACGCGGCCGGTGCGCGCATGCTGGACGATCGCCGGCACCAGTCCGCCGCCCTTCGACCAGTCGAGTGAACCCACGTCGTCCAGTGTCACAGCCGCACCTCGATGCCGCGCTCCCGCAGGAAGCGCTTCAGGTCGGGAATCGGGATCGTCCCGGAATGGAATACGCTGGCGGCCAGGGCGCCATCGACGCGCGCCTCGCTGAAGACCTGCGCGAAGTGTTCCGGCGCGCCGGCGCCGCCCGACGCGATCAAGGGCACGCGACATGCCTCGCGTACCAGGCGCAACTGGGCGACGTCGTAGCCGGTGCGCACGCCATCGCTGGCCATGCAGTTCAGCACGATCTCGCCGGCACCGCGGTCCTGGGCCTCGCGCACCCAGTCGAGCGTGCGGCGCGCCGTGCTGCGCGAGCGCTCCGGGTCGCCGGTGAACTGGTAGACGAGGTAATCATCGCCGACCGTCTGGCTGTCCACGCCGACCACCACGCACTGCGAGCCGAAGCGGTGGGCCAGGCGGTCGATCAGCGCCGGGTCGGCGAGGGCGGGGGAGTTGACCGAGACCTTCTCGGCGCCGGCGTTGAGCACCGCCTCGGCGTCAGCCACGCTGCGGATGCCGCCCGCGACGCAGAAGGGGATATCGAGCACGCGGGCGATCCGGCCGATCCAGCTGCGGTCGACCGAGCGACCCTCGGGGCTCGCCGTGATGTCGTAGAACACGAGCTCGTCGGCACCCTCTGCGCCATAACGGGTGGCGAGCTCGAGGATGTCACCCACGACGCGGTGGTCGCGAAAGCGCACGCCCTTCACGACCTGGCCGTCGCGCACGTCGAGACACGGGATTATGCGGCGGGCAAGAATGGCACGAGCTCCTCTGCGTTGAGACGACCCTCGAGCAGGGCGCGGCCGCTGATCACGGCGGCGGCGCCGGTGGCGCCGAGCGTGTGCAGGTCGGCGGCGTTGCTCACGCCTCCCGAGGCCTGCCACGCGATGTTCGGGTAGCGGCGCACGCATTCGGCGTACAGCGCCACGTTCGGACCGGACAACGCGCCGTCGCGCGCGACGTCGGTGCACAGCACGTGGCGCAGGCCGGCCGGCAGGAAGCGCTCGACAGCGTCCCACAGGCTGGTCTGCGTCTGGCGTTCCCAGCCGTGCGTGGCGAGGCGCGGCGTGTGGCCCTCGTCGAGGCGCACGTCGAACGCGAGCACCACGCGCTCCGGGCCGAATTCGCGCAGCCAGCGGGACACTTCGTCGGGCTCGGTGACGGCGACGCTGCCGACCACGATCCGCGCTACGCCGAGAGCCAGCAGTTCCTCGGCCACGACGCGCGTGCGGATGCCGCCGCCCACCTGGATTGCATCGCGGCCGGCGCGAGCGACGATGCGCCGGATCGCCTCACGATTGCCCTGTGACCCGTCGCGGGCGCCATCGAGGTCCACCACGTGCACCTGCCGCGCGCCGAACGCCAGGTAGCGGTCGAGCACCTCGAGCGGGTCGCTGGCATACACGGTCTCGGCGTCGAACCGGCCCTGCAGCAGCCGCACGCACTGGCCGCCGCGCAGGTCGATGGCGGGAATCAGCAGCATCAGCCGAGCTCCAGGAAGTTGGCGAGCACGCGCGCGCCCGGTCGGGCCGAGCGCTCCGGGTGGAACTGCACGCCGAGGAAATTGTCGTGGCGCACCGCGGCGGAGAATTCACCGCCATAGTCTGCGGTGGCCATCGTCCACGGTCCCGACGGGGGCCGCGTAGCTGTGCACGAAGTAGACGTGGTCGCCGTCGCTCACGCCGGCGAGCAGCGGATGCGGCGCCAGGATGCGCAGCTGGTTCCAGCCCATGTGCGGCACGGGGAACTCGTCCCGACGCGGGAAGCGTGTCACGCGCTCGGCAATCAGGCCGAGGCACTCGGTGTCGTTGCCGTCGTCGCCTTCCTCGCTGCTTGCGAACAGCAGCTGCATGCCGAGGCAGATGCCCAGCACGGGCTGGGTGAGCTGCGGGATCAGTTCGATGAGGTCGAGTGCACGCAAGCGGGCCATTGCGTCGGCCGCCGCGCCCACGCCCGGCAGGATCACCCGTCGCGCGGCGCGCAATTCGGCCGGGTCGGCGGTCAGGTGCGACGAGGCCCCGAGCCGTTCCAGCGCGTAGCGCAGCGACGCGATGTTTGCGCCGCCGTTGTCGATGATCGCGACGTCGCTCACGTGTGCGTTCTCACAGCACGCCCTTGCTGCTCGGCAGCTCGCTGCCTTCGACGCGCAGCGCCTGGCGCAGCGCACGACCCACGCCCTTGAAGCACGCCTCGACCATGTGATGCGAGTTCTCGCCGCGCACCTGGACGTGGATCGCCGCGCCGAGGCTGTCGGCGAGCGAGCGGAAGAAATGCGGCACCAGTTCGGTCGGCAGGCCGCCGACCGCTTCGCGGCCGAACGTGCCTTCGAACACCGCGTACGGCCGTCCCGACAGGTCGATCGCGACCTGTGCCTGCGATTCGTCCATGGCCAGCAGGAAGCCGTAGCGGCCGATGCCGCGCTTGTCGCCGAGCGCTTCGCGCAGCGCCTGGCCGAGCGCGAGCGCACAGTCCTCCACGGTGTGGTGCTCGTCCACCTCGAGGTCGCCCTGGCACGTCAGTTCCAGCGCAAACCCGCCGTGGCGCGCCACCTGCTCGAGCATGTGATCGAAGAAGCCGATGCCCGTCGCAATCGACACCGGGGCCGTGCGGTCGAGCGCTACGCTCACGTCGATCTGTGTCTCCCTGGTGCGGCGTTCGACGCGCGCCCGGCGGTCCGGTCGACACAGGCGGGCAACAATCGCGTCCCACGTGGCGCCGTCGGCCCCGTCAGCCCGTACTCGCAAACCCTCGAGACCGAGGTTGGCGGCGAGCTGCAGGTCGGTGTCGCGGTCGCCGATCACGTAGCTGTCGCTCGGGTCCGGCACGTGTTGCTGCAGGAACTCCGTGAGCAGCCCGGTGCGCGGCTTGCGGCACTCGCAGTCGTCCGCGGGCACGTGCGGGCAGAAGAACTCGGCATCGAACGAAATGCCCTGCGAGGCGAGCAGCGTGCGCAGGAAGTCCTGCGGTTCGCGAAAGGCCGGCTCCGGGAACGATGACGGTGCCGAGCCCGTCCTGGTTGCTCACCAGCACCAGCCGGTAGCCCGCACGCTGCAGCTCGAGCAACGCGGGGATCACGCCCGGCAACAGGCGCAGCTTCTGCAGGCTGTCCACCTGCTCGTCGGGCGGCTCCTCGATGATCGTGCCGTCGCGGTCGATGAACAGGATGCGTTCGCCGCTCATGGCTGCTCCAGCGCGGCCAGCAGCCGCTCGTTCTGCTCGGGCGTGCCGATCGAGATGCGCAGGCAGCCCTCGAGGCCGGGCGCGTTGCTGAAGTCGCGCACCAGCAGCCCCACGGCCTTGCCGGCCTCCAGCGCCCGGCGCGCATCACGGAACTGCACCAGCACAAAGTTGGCGTCGGACGCGAACACTCGCACGACGTTGCGCATGGCAGACAGCCGCGGCACGGCGCGCGCACGCTCGTCGAGCAAGATGCGGATGCGAGCAGCCGCCATGGCGCGCTGCGGGGCCTCGGTGAGTGCAAGCACTTCCTCGACCGTGGACGATGGGATGGCATACGGCGGGATGATGCGCTTCAGCAGCGCAACGATGTCCTCGCTCGCGATCAGCGTGCCCAGCCGCGCACCGGCCAGCGCATAGGCCTTGGAGAGAGTGCGCAGCACCACGAGGTTCGGGAACTCGGCGAGCCGGGAGGCGAGGCTCGCCCGGCCGGCGAACTCGATGTAGGCCTCGTCGACGCACACCAGCGCGCGCCCGGCGAGCGACCGGCACGTTTCGAGCAGCGCGCCTTCGTCGAGCAGGTTGCCGGTCGGGTTATTCGGCGAGCAGAGGAACACGATCTTGGCGCGCCGGCCTGCCTCGAGCACCGCCGGCAGGTCGAGCGCGAACCCGTCGCCGAGCAGCGGTACCTCGATTACGCCCGCACCCTGGATGCGAGCCGCCACCTTGTAGAAGCCGAAGGTGGGCGGCGTGATCACCACGTGGTCCTGGCCGGCGCGGCAGAAGGCGCGCACCAGCAGGTCGATGGCCTCGTCGCTGCCGCGGCCCACCAGCACATTGGCCGCTGGCACCGAGTACAGGCGCGCCATGCGCTCGACCAGCGCGTGCGGCTGCGGCTCCGGGTAGCGGTTGAGGCCCGCCTGGGTGTTGTCGCCCTGCGCGCGCCAGGGCATCTCGTTGGCATGCATGCGCTCGAGCGACGGGTCCCACTTCGCGTGCTGGTAGGGCTGCAGCTCGAGGATGTCGGGGCGGGCGAGGGCCAGCACGGGATTCATGCGAGCGACTCCCGCGCGATGACCTCGAGCCGCACCGTGACCGCGTTGGCGTGTGCGCCGAGCGACTCGAGTTCGGCCAGCGTGCGTGCCGTGCGGCCGAGGTCGTTGAGGCCCGCCGGCGTCACCTCCTGCACGGTGATGCGCTTGACGAAGTCTGCGACGCCGAGGCCGCTGTAGGCACGCGCGTGACCATAGGTGGGCAACACGTGATTGGTTCCGCTGCAATAGTCGCCCATGGTCTCGGGCGTCCACTCGCCGAGGAACACCGAGCCCGCGTTGCGCACGCGGACGAGCCAGTCGCGCGGTGCGGCGACCTGCAGGATCAGGTGTTCCGGGGCATAGCGGTTGCTGACCTCGAGTGCGGTGGCCAGATCGGGGACCAGCAGCACACGGCTTTCGGCAATGGCCCGCGCGGCGATCGCTCGGCGCGGCAGGACGGCGAGCTGGCGCTCCACTTCGGCGATGCAGGCCGAGGCGAGCGCGCGTGACGTCGTGACCAGCACCACCTGCGCGTCCTCGCTGTGCTCGGCCTGCGCCAGCAGGTCGGCCGCGACGAACGCGGGCCGCGCAGTCTCGTCGGCAATCACCAGCACCTCGGACGGACCGGCGGGCATGTCGAGCGCCGCACCGTCCGCGTCCGCTGCCACGATCTGCTTGGCCGCCGTCACCCACGAATTGCCGGGGCCGAAGATCTTGTCCACCTTCGGCACGCTCGCCGTGCCGTACGCCATCGCGGCGACCGCCTGGGCTCCGCCGAGCTTGAAGACCTGCTCGATGCCGCACAGCCGCGCTGCCACCAGCACCGCCGGGTCGGCCGTGCCGTCCGGGCGGGGCGGGGTGCACAACACCCGCACCGGGCAGCCGGCGATCCGCGCCGGCACCGCCAGCATGATCGCGGTGGACGGCAGCGGGGCGGTGCCCGCCGGCACGTACAGGCCGACGGCGCCGAGCGGCACGATCATGCGCTCGCAGGTCACGCCCGGCGATGTCTCGAGGCTGACGGGTTGCAGCACCTGTCGTTCGTGGAACAGCGTCACGGTGTCGATGGCACGCCGCAGTGCCGCGAGCTGCTCGCGGGTCAGGGCCGTCTCCGCCGCTGCGAACTCCGCGGCGCCGACTGCGAACGACTCGAGCCGCACGCGGTCGAGTGTCTCGGTGTACTCGCGCAGCGCAGCGTCGCCGCGTGCCCGCACGTCGGTCACGATGCGGCCGGCGCGCTCGAGCAGGCCCGCTGCGTCGCGTTGCGCCGGTCGCCGCAGCAGGGCCGTGCGCCGCGACTCGTCGAGCGTGCTCCAGTCGAGGATTTCGAGCGCGGCGGTCATGGCAGCATCTTCTCCACCGGCAGCACCAGCAGCGAGCTGGCGCCTGCCGCCTTCAGGCTCTCGAGCGTCTCCCAGAACACGTTCTCGCGGCAGACGGCGTGCACCGCCACCTTGTCGCCATGTCCGTCCAGCGGGATGACCGTGGGCGACTCGCTGCCCGGCAGCAGCTTCGCGATCTGCGGCAGCGCGGAGCGGGGCGCGTGCAGCATGATGTACTTGCTCTCGCGCACCTGCTGCACGCCGTCGATCCGCAGCAGCAGCCGCCGGACCCAGTCGGCCTTCTCGTCGGACAACGGCACCGGCGTGCGGATCAGCGCCGCTTCGCTCTGCAGCACCGTGCAGACCTCCCGCAGGTGGTTGGCGAGCAGGGTCGAGCCGGTGGAGACGAGGTCGCAGATCAGGTCGGCCCGGCCGAGGCGCGGCGCGATCTCGACGGCGCCCGACAGCGTGACGATCTCGGCCTGCAGTGAATTCTCCCGCAGGAAGCGCGCCAGCACGTGCGGATAGGTGGTGGCGATGCGCCGGCCGGCGATGTTGGCGAGATCCTGGTAGGGGAAATCGTCCGGCACCGCGAGCGCCAGCCGGCAGCGACCGAAGTCGAGCCGCTGGATCAGCTCGAAGCGGGCCTGGGCGCCGCGCGCGGCCATGGCGAGGCGCTTTTCCTCGATCACGTTCAGGCCGACCAGCCCGAGGTCGCAGACGTCCTCCTGCACCAGGTCGGGGATGTCGTCGTCGCGCACGAACAGCACGTCGAGCGGCATGTTCTCGCCGTAGCACATCAGCTGGTCCTTGCCGCGGCTGTACTTCAGTCCGCAGCGGGCCAGCAGGTCGAGCGAGTGGTCGGTGAGCCGGCCGGACTTCTGGATCGCGATGCGCAGGCGCTGCTGGCGTTCCATGTCAGCGCTCCTGCACGCGGCGGGCGGCCAGCGCGTAACCGCCGTTGCCGGCCGCCAGGTAACGCGCGACGCGACCGATGGTGGTGACGCTCACCCCGGTCTGGGCGTGGATCTCACGATAGGGCAGGTCGCGCTGCAGCAGCCCGACCACGGTCCAGCGGTCCGCGAGCGCCTGCAGCTCGGCGGGGGTGCACAGGTCGCGGAAGAAGTCGCGGCACTCCTCGACGGACCGGAGCGTCAGCACGGCCTGGAACAGGGCGCGCTCGGCGGCGGCCTCCTGGCGCGGGGACAGGCTGCGGTGGCTCTTCACGGGGTGGTTCCAATGTAATAACGTGATAGCACGCTAATACATTTGAGCGCCTGGTGCAAGCCGCGCCGGCCGAGTCTTGACGCTGCGCGGCGGCGCCACCTACACTGCGCCCGCTCATCGAGACCGGCTGAGGGAAAGGCCCTTTGAAGCCGGGGCAACCGCCGCGCCCAACCTGCGCGGGAAGGTGCCAACTCCCCGGGGACGCCGGTCCGCCGACAGATGAGTTGCCGCAGGGCTGCCCCGCCGCGAGGCGGGGGTGTTGGCTGCAGCAACCACGAGCCGACGCTCGCGAGGAGTCTCGAGGCCTGTCGCAGCCGCAGTCCGGCCGCTCGTGGAGTGCTCCGTCCGTCCGATGCCTGCGCCTGCCCCATCCATCGCTGCCCGCCGCCTATGAATGGCAGGAAGCCGTGCACGAGCTGCCCGGCGGCCTCGACCTGCATTTCGGCGGCCGGCTCGACCGCGTCGAGGTGGCGTACCGGCTGGCCGGGGCGCGCGGGGCGCCGGTCGTCGCCGTGCTGGGTGGAATCTCGGCCGGGCGCAACGTGTTCAGCCTGCAGCCCGGCTCGCCGGGCTGGTGGGAAGACGCGATCGGCCCTGGGCGGGCGCTCGACACGGACCGCTACCGGGTGCTGGGCATCGATTTCCTGGGCGGCAGTCACCGCAGCACCGGTCCCGACGTCGGCCAGGTGTTCCCGTCGGTCAGCGCCTTCGACCAGGCGCGGCTGCTCGTCGCCCTGCTGGACCAGCTCGGCATCGACCGACTGCGCGCCAGCCTCGGGGCGTCCTATGGCGGCATGGTCAGCCTGGCGCTTGCGCAGGCGCACCCGCAGCGGGTGGAACACGTCGTGGTGCTCAGCGCGGCGCATCGCACGCACCCGATGTCCACCGCCTGGCGCAGCGTGCAGCGTGCCATCGTGCGCTACGCGCTGGGCCACGGCGAGGGGCCGCGCGGCCTGGTGCTGGCGCGCGCGCTCGCCATGGCCACGTACCGTTCCGCCCGCGAGTTCGAGGAGCGCTTTGCCGGGCCGGCCGAAGCGACGTCCGAGGGCTTCCGCTTCCCGGTCGAGAGCTACCTGCTGGCGCGTGGCGAGAGCTACGCCGCCGTGTACCGGCCCGAGGCCTTCGTCTGCCTGTCCGAGTCCATCGACCTGCATCGCGTCGATCCCGCGTCGATCCGCGTGCCGACCACGCTGCTCGGCGTGCAGGAAGACCAGCTGGTGCCGCTCGCCGACATGCGCCTGCTGCGCGACCAGCACGGCGGCAACTGCAGCCTCACCGAGATCAGTTCCATCTACGGCCACGACGCCTTCCTCAAGGAGACCGAAGTGCTGCGCGACCTGCTCGCGCGCGCGCTCGACTGAGCATGAGCCACGATACATCGCCCCACGCAAACTCACCCCACGCAACCTCACCCAGGACCCGCGCGGTCCGCGCTGCGCTCGATACCGACACGCAGTTCGGCGCAGTGGTGCCGCCCATCCACCTCACCTCGACGTTCTCGTTCGCCGGCTTCGGCGAGAAGCGCGCCTACGACTACTCGCGCTCCGGCAACCCCACCCGGGACGCGCTCGCCGGCGCGCTGGCCGAGCTGGAAGGGGGCGCGGGGGCGGTGGTCACCGGCTCGGGCATGGCGGCCGTGGGCCTCGTCACGCAGTTGTTCCGGCCGGGGCAGGTCGCGGTGGTGCCGCACGATTGCTACGGCGGCACCTACCGGCTGTTCAACGCGTTGCGCGAGCGTGGTTCGCTCGACGTGCAGTTCGTGGACTTCCAGGACGCCGCGGCCTTGGGCGCCGCGCTTGCCGCGCAGCCCGCGCTGGTCTGGGTCGAGACGCCGAGCAACCCGCTGCTGCGCATCGTCGACATCGCGGCCGTGGCTCGCGCCGCGCATGCGGCCGGCGCGCTGGTGGTGGCGGACAATACTTTCCTGTCGCCAGTCTGGCAGCAGCCGCTGGCGCTGGGTGCGGACGTGGTGCTGCACTCGACCACCAAGTACCTGAACGGCCACAGCGACGTCGTGGGTGGCGCCGTGGTCGCCGCGCACCAGGAACTGCACGAGCGGCTCGCCTGGTGGGCGAACTGCATCGGCGTGACCGGTGCGCCGTTCGACAGCTACCTGACGTTGCGCGGCCTGCGCACGCTGCATGCCCGCATGCAGGCGCACGGCGAAAATGCGGTGGCGCTCGTGCGTGTGCTGGCCGCCCATCCGGCGGTGGCGCGCGTCCATTACCCCGGCCTCGAGTCGCACCCCGGCCATGAGCTGGCGAAGGTGCAGCAGCAGGGCTTCGGGGCGATGGTCAGCTTCGAACTGCACGGCGGTCATCCCGCAGGTGCGGGCGTTGCCTCGGCGCGCTGCAGCTCTACTCGCTCGCCGAGTCACTGGGCGGCGTCGAAAGCCTGGTCGCACACCCGGCGAGCATGACGCATGCGGCCATGGACGAAGCGGCGCGGGCGCGAGCGGGAATTTCGCTGACCTTGCTGAGGCTCTCCGTAGGCATCGAGGACGGCGTCGACCTGGAGCGGGACCTTGCGCAGGCGCTCGACGCCGCGCAAGGTAGCGTCCGGTAACCCCTGCACGGCGGGCCGGTGCTCAAGTCCATCGTCGCGATCTCGGTCGGTGCAAGCCTCGGCGCTCTGCTGCGCTGGTGGCTCGGGCTCGCGCTCAACGGGGTGTTCCCGACCATCCCGCCCGGCACGCTGGTGGCGAACCTCGTCGGCGGCTACCTGGTCGGGCTGGCGATCGCGTTCTTCGCCACGTATTCCGCCATCGCCCCGGAGTGGCGCCTGCTGCTGATCACCGGCTTCTGCGGCGGGCTCACCACCTTCTCGACCTTCTCGGCGGAGATCGTCACGCTGCTGCAGCAGGGTCGGGCGGCGTGGGCCGTCGCCGCGGCGGGCGTGCATCTCGCCGGCTCGGTGCTCGCTACGTTCGCGGGCATCGCGACCATGGCGTGGCTGCGCCACACCAACTGAGGAATCCCCGGATGGACGGATCGTACCTGCGCTTCTATGTCCACGAGAACGACCGCGTGCACGGCCAGCTGGCCTGGGAGTGGCTGCTCAGGCAGGCCAACGACCTGGGCGTGCGCGGCGGCTCGGCGTTTCGTGCCATGGCGGGTTTCGGCCGCGACCGGGTGCTGCACGAGGAGCGGTTCTTCGAGCTCGCCGGCACGGTCACGGTCGAAGTCGAGTTCATCGTCAGCGACGATGAGGCCCGGCAATTGCTCGAGCTCGTCACGCGAGAGAAATTGCCGGTGTTCTACGCCCGCACGCCGGCCCATTTCGGCAGCCTCGGCGGGGAATGACCGCAAGGACGCCGCGCGGCACTGGCGTCAGGCGAATGCTTCGACTGCGACTGCCTTGACGAGGGCCAGGATCGGTGTGCCGGGCACGAGGCCCAGGCTGCGCACGGCATCTGCGGTGACCAGCGACAGCAGGCGCGACTCCCCGACCTGCAGGTGCACGAGCCGCAGCCCCGGGTGGGCTGCAGGTTCCACGGCCAGCACGCGTGCCTCGAGTACGTTGTGCAGCGACAGGCCCTCGGGCCGCCGGCTGGCCAGGATGACTTCGCGCGCCCCGAGCCTGATGCGCACCGGTGCGCCGACCGGCGCAACCACGGTCGGCACGGCGAGGGTCATGGCGCCGGCCGCAATGTGGCTCAGTTGCCGCTCCTCGTCGTGTGCCACCACGCGCGCATCGATTGCCACCGCAGGCTCGTGCCAGCCGGCGATGCCCGGTACGGCGTTGCGGGAGGTGAGCGACTCGACCGTCCCTGCCGCCGTGACCTGGCCTTGCTCCAGCACCACGAGGTGCGAGGCGAGCTTGGCCACGTCCTCGAAGTCGTGCGTGACCAGCACGACGGTGAGCGACAGCGTGCGCTGCAACGCCACCAGCTCACGACGCAGCGATTCGCGCAGCGCCCAGTCAACCGCCGCAAACGGTTCGTCGAGCAGCAGGACCGCCGGGTCGCGGGCCAGCGCACGTGCGAGGGCGGCGCGCTGTTGCTGCCCACCGGACAACGCCGCCGGTCGGCGATCGGCGAGATCCTGCAGGCTCACCATTTCCAGCAGGGTCGCAATGCGTGCCGGTCGCTCGGCAACCGGGCGATGCCCGAGCGACAGTTCGAGTTGCTCGCGGATCGTCAGGTGCGGGAACAGCGCGTAATCCTGGAAGACGAACCCGACGGGCCGCCGATGGGCCGGCAACGAGGTGCCGGACGACGTGTCGGTCCATTGCTCGTCGCCACAGGCGATCCGTGCTTCGTCCGTGACCTGCAACCCCGCAATGGACCGCAGGACGGTCGTCTTGCCGCTGCCCGACGGACCGAACAGCGCGGTGATTGCCCCGGCCGGTGCGGTGAACGCCACGTCCAGTGCGAACGGCGTCGCCTGCCGCAACTTCACCCGCAGGGCGGCCGTGCCCGGCACTGGCTCAGTCCCGTCGTGCGGCGCGGCGCGCCAGCGTGTTGGTGATGCCGAGTGCGGCGACCGCCAGTACCAGCAGCAGCAGGGCCATGGTGCCTGCCGCGCGTTCGTCGAAGGCCTGCACCCGGTCGTAGATCGCGATGGCGATGGTGCGCGTCTCACCCGGGATCGAGCCACCCATCATGAGCACGACGCCGAACTCGCCAAGCGTGTGCGCAAAGGTCAACACGGCGGCGGTCGCGATGCCAGGCAGCGCCAGCGGCAACTCGACGCGACGGATCGCAGCGGCCGGCGACAGTCCGCAGCAGCGGGCGGCGTCCCGCACGTTGCGCGGGATCGCGGCCAGCGCGTTCTGCATCGGTTGCACCGCGAACGGCAGGTTGACGAGCAGCGAGGCGAGCACGAGGCCCTCGAAGCTGAATACCAGCGGATGGCCCAGCACGGCTTCGAAGGCCACGCCGAGCGGCGAGCCGCGCCCGAAGGCAGCCAGCAGGTAGAAGCCGACCACGGTGGGCGGCAGGATCAGCGGCAGTGCGACCAGTGCCTCGACGAAGCCGCGCCCGCGCAGGCGACCGAAGGCGAGCCAGCGCGCGAGCAGGAACGCGAGCGGCAGCAGCACCAGCACTGTGATGATCCCGAGCCGCAGCGACAAGCCGAGCGCCGTCCAGTCCATCGCCGCCTCAGTCCTCCGGCTGCACGAAGCCGTAGCGGGCGAGTATCGCCCGGCTGGCGGGGCGGCGCAGGTAGTCGTAGAGCTGCACTGCGCCTGGCGTGGCCCGCGTCAGCAGCACCATGCGCTGGCGCAGCGGGGCGTGCAGCGAATCCGGCAGCAATGCGAAAGAGCCGCGCTCGCGCAATGCCGGGGCGAGCACCAGCGAGTAGGCCACGATGCCGCCGTCTGCATTACCGCTGGCCGCGAACTGCGCGGCCTGGGCGACGTTCTCGCCGAACAGCAGCTTCGATGCGGCCACCTCCCACAGGCCGAGCGCTCGCAACGCCTGTTCGGCGGCCCGGCCGTACGGCGCATGCTCCGGATTGGCGATCGCGATACGTCCTGAGCTGCCGTCCCGCAGGCGACGCGCGAGATGCTCGAGCGCCGGGTCGGCCGTCAACGGGGATCCGTGCGGGACGAACAGCGCGATGCGGCCCAGCGCGTAAAGGACCCCGCGATCCTGGGTCAGGCCACGCTCGGCGAGTGACTGGACGTAAGCCTCGTCGGCCGAGAGGAACAACTCGAACGGCGCGCCGCGTTCAATCTGCCGTGCGAAGTTGCCCGACGAGCCATAGGTGACACGTGCCTCCAGGCCCGTGTCGCGGCGGAAAGCCACCAGGATCTCGTCGAGGGCAAACTGGAGGTCGGAGGCGGCTGCGACCAGCGGCGCCTCTGGCGCAGACGATGTCGCGGCCTGGGTCGGCGGGGTGCAGAGGAGGGCGAAGCAGGCCGCGGCCGGGAGGCGCCAGCGCGCACGCAGCGAGCCGCGTCGGAGTTTCAAAGGTGCACCTGGTGTGTCACTGGTCGCGTCATCTGGAAAAAGAAAGGCCGGCGTTGAAGCCGGCCTTTCGGGAAGGGACCCGAGCTGCCTCAATCCGTGAGGCATAGACTAACCCGACTCAAGTCCTCATCACTCGACGCTGATCTTGGCCCTGGAACCAGGGCGGCGGCGAACCGTGGGCTCGACCGCGGACGCGCAGTATAGCGCCGGATTTTCGCCGGTTGGAAGGTCAATTTCAGGCTGGCCGGGACGGTCCGCCCGGCCGGCGGCCTTGTTTATGTGGGTTGGCTTGATAAAGCCGCAACCCATTGATTTAAATGCAGAAATATCAGCCGGAAAGGCGCTCGATGACAGCCTCCCCGGCGGCCCGGCTGCCGACGCTCGCGGCTCCCGCCGGGGCGATGTCCGCAGTCCGCAGTCCGGCCGCCAGCGCATCGCCGACGGCCGCCTCGACCGCCGCGCGCCTCGCGCTCGAGTCCCAGCGAGTGCCTGAGCAGCATCGCCGCGCTGAGGATCGTGCCGAGCGGGTTGGCGATGCCGCGTCCCGCGATGTCCGGTGCCGAACCGTGGATCGGTTCGTACAGGCCGACGCTCGTCTCGCCGAGCGATGCCGACGGCAGCAGCCCGAGCGAGCCGGCCAGCATCGACGCTTCGTCGGTGAGGATGTCGCCGAACATGTTCTCGGTGAGCAGCACGTCGAAGCTGGCGGGACGCCGCAGCAGGTGCATCGCGGCGGCGTCGACCAGCATGTGCTCGAACCGCACCTCCGGGAATTCCTCGCCGAGCACCCGCTCGACCACGGAGCGCCACAGTCGCGACGTCTCGAGGACGTTGGCCTTGTCCACCGACACGATGTGCCGGCGACGGCCCATGGCGAGGCGGCCGGCGACGCGCGTCACCCGCTCGATCTCCGTCGCGGAGTAGCTGCAGACGTCCTCGGCCTCGTACGCGGTGCGGCTCTTGCGGCCGAAGTAGATGCCGCCGGTGAGTTCGCGCACCACCATGATGTCGACGTCGCGGATCACCTCGGGCCGCAGCGGCGAGGCGTCGAGCAGGCAGGGCTGGGTGCGCACCGGGCGCAGGTTCGCGAACACGCCGAGCGTGCGGCGCAGCTCGCAGCAGGCCCTGCTCGGGCCGCACGCGCGCCGCCGGGTCGGACCACTGCGGGCCGCCCACTGCGCCGAGCAGCACGGCGGCACTGGTGCGGCAGGCGTCGATCGTGCGGGGCGGCAGCGGCGAGCCGGAGGCGTCGATCGCGGCGCCGCCGACCAGCGCCTCGACGAACTCGAATTCGTGGCCATGGCGCGCGGCGACGGCCTGCAGCACACGCACCGCCTCGGCGGTCACCTCGGGGCCGATGCCGTCGCCCCCGAGCACGGCGATGCGCGCCTTCATGTTGTGCGCCTCTCGTAGGCGGCGATGGCATCGGCCTGCTGCAGCAGGTAGCCGAGCTCGTCGACGCCGTTCATCAGGCAGTAGCGTGCGAACGCCTCGACCGGGAAGGTGACGGCGCGACCGTCGGAAAGGCGCAGCTGCGTGGCGGGCAGGTCGATCTCGACCTCGGCGCCGGGATGCTCGACCAGCCAGGCGTGGGTTGCCTCGTCGACGACCACCGGCAGCAGGCCGTTCTTCAGGCTGTTGCTGCGGAAGATGTCGGCGATCTCGGTGCTCACCACCGCGCGGAAGCCGTAGTCGAGCAGCGCCCACGGCGCGTGCTCGCGCGAGGAGCCGCAGCCGATGTTGCGACCGGCCACCAGCACCTGGCAGCCGCGTGCCTCCGGTCGGTTCAGCACGAATTCGGGTCGCGAGGCACCGGCGCCGTCGTAGCGCCAGTCGGCGAACAGGTGCGCGCCGAGGCCTTCCCGGGTCGTCGTGGTGAGGAAGCGCGCCGGGATGATCTGGTCGGTGTCGATGTTGCTCGACGGCATGACCACCGTGCGCGAGCGGATGCTGGAGATCGGGTCCATGTCGGCCTCAGTTGAGGAATTCGCGCGGGTCGGTGACGCGGCCGCGTACCGCCGTGGCCGCGGCAGTGGCCGGGCTGGCCAGCAGCGTGCGCGCCCCCGTGCCCTGGCGGCCCTCGAAGTTGCGGTTGCTGGTGCTCACGCAGTACTGCCCCGCGGCCACCAGGTCGCCGTTCATGCCGAGGCACATCGAACAGCCGGACTCGCGCCATTCGGCGCCGGCGTCGATGAACACCCGGGCGAGGCCGCTGGCCTCGGCCGCGCGCTTGATCTGCTGCGAACCGGGCACCACCAGCATGCGCACGCCCGGTGCCACCTTGCGTCCGTCCAGCACGCGTGCCGCCACCTCGAGGTCGGAGAGGCGGGCATTGGTGCAACTGCCGACGAACACGACCTGCACCGGCTTGTCGCGCAGGCTGTCGCCCGGCGCGAGGCCCATGTACTCGAGCGAGCGGGCAAAGACCGCGTCGCCCGGGCGCTCGGGCACGCGGCCGGAGATCGGAGCCACCATGCCGGGATTGGTGCCGAACGTGATCATCGGCTCGACCGCCGCGGCATCGAGTTGCACCGTGCGGTCGAACGTCGCGCCGGCATCGCCGCGCAGCGTGCGCCAGTCGGCCACGGCGCGCTCCCACGCCTCACCGTGCGGCGCCCGGGGGCGGCCCTGCAGGTAGGCGAACGTCGTCTCGTCCGGCGCCACCATGCCGGCGCGGGCGCCGGCCTCGATCGACATGTTGCACACGGTCATGCGCTCGTCCATCGACAGCGCCTCGATGCCCGGGCCGCAGAACTCGATCACGTGGCCGGTGCCGCCGTTCACGCCGATGCGGCCGATGATCGCGAGCACCAGGTCCTTGGCCGCCACGCCCGGTGCGAGGCGGTTCTGCACTTCGATGGCGAGTGTTTTCGGCCGGCGCTGCAGCAGGCACTGCGTGGCCAGCACATAGCCCACTTCCGTGGTGCCGATGCCGAAGGCGAGGGCACCGAACGCGCCGTGCGTGCTGGTGTGGCTGTCGCCGCAGACGATGGTCTTGCCCGGCTGCGTCGCGCCGAGTTCCGGGCCGATGATGTGCACGATGCCGCGCCGCTCGTCGGTCAGGCCGATCAGGTCGAGGCCGAACTCGGCGCAGTTGCGCTCGAGCGCGCGGATCTGCTGTGCAGCCGACTCGAGCGCGATCGGCTTGCCGCCGAAGACCTGCGCCGTGTCGGTCGGCGTCGAATGATCCATCGTCACCAGCGTGCGGTCCGGGCGCCGCACCTTGAGCCCGCGGCTGCGCAGCACCGCGAAGGCCTGCGGCGAGGTCACTTCGTGCGTCAGGTGCAGGTCGATGTACAGAACCGCCGGGGTGTCGGCCGTTTCCGGCACCACCACGTGGCGCTGCCAGACTTTCTCGAACAGGGTCTTCGCGGTCATGCGGCGTCCAGGCCTGGAATCAGATGGTGGAGGCGGCGGCTTCCGCCTCGGGACTGCGTGCCATGCGGGCCGCGGTGGCGCGCATGGACTCGATGCGGTTCACGACCTCGAGGAACGCGCGCACGCCGGACTCGACGATGTCGGTGGTGACGCTCGAGCCGCGGTAGGAGCGGCCGTTGTGCTCGACGGTGACGACTGCCTCGCCCTGCGCGTCCTCGCCCATCGTCACGCTGCGCACCTCGAACTTGCGCAGCGTGACGCTGGTGCCGGTCGCGGCCTCGATGGCCTTGAACGCGGCATCCACCGGACCGTCGCCGGTCGCTTCCTGGGACAGCGTGCGGCCGTCGGTGTGACGCAGCCCGACGCGCGCCATGGCGCCGCCGGCGGAGTCGCTCACGGCGTACAGCGTCTCGAGGTGCCACGGCCCGCTCTGGCCGAACTCGGCCCGCAGCACCAGCGCCTCGATGTCGCCGTCGAACAGTTCCTTCTTCTTGTCGGCGAGCGACTTGAAGTCTTCGAACACGCGGGCCAGCTCGGCGTCCGACAGCTCGAAGCCCAGCTCCTTGATGCGGTCGCGCAGCGCAGCGCGGCCGCTGTGCTTGCCGAGCACCAGGTGGGTCCGCGACACGCCCACGTCCTCGGGGCGCATGATCTCGTAGGTGGAGTGGTGCTTGAGCATGCCGTGCTGGTGGATGCCGGACTCGTGCGCAAAGGCGTTCTCGCCGACCACCGCCTTGTTGCGCGGGATGGTCATGCCGGTGATGCTCGACAGCAGGCGGCTCGCGGGGAACAGGCGCCGCGTGTCGACGCCGGTGTGGAAGCCGAACAGCGCCTCGCGCGTCTTCATCGCCATCACGATTTCCTCGAGCGAGCAGTTGCCCGCCCGTTCGCCGATACCGTTGATGGTGCATTCGACCTGGCGTGCCCCGGCGCGCACCGCGGCGAGGCTGTTGGCGACCGCCATGCCGAGGTCGTCGTGGCAGTGCACGCTGAACACCACCCGGTCCGCGCCGCGCACGTTGCGCTTCAGGTAGCTGAACACCTCGTGGAATTCCTCGGGCACGGTGTAGCCCACCGTGTCCGGCACGTTGATGGTGGTGGCGCCGGCCTCGATCACGGCCTCGACCACCTCGCGCAGGAACTCGGGCTCGGTGCGCGAGGCGTCCTCGGGCGAGAACTCCACGTCCTGGCACAGGCTGTGCGCGTACTTCACGCCTTCCACGGCCGTGTGGATGATCTGCTCCTTGGCCATGTTGAGCTTGTGCTGGCGGTGGATCGCGCTGGTGGCGAGGAACACGTGGATGCGCGGCCGCGCCGCGACCTGCACCGCGCTCCATACCTTGTCGATGTCCTCGCGGTTGCAGCGTGCGAGGCCCGCGATGATCGGGCCGCGTACTTCGCGGGCGATCTCGTGCACCGCCTCCCAGTCGCCGCGCGAGGCGGCCGGGAAGCCCGCTTCGATCACGTCCACGCCCAGCTCCGCCAGCGCCCGGGCGATCCGCAGCTTCTCGGGCTGCGTCATGCTGCAGCCGGGCGATTGCTCGCCGTCGCGCAGCGTGGTGTCGAAAATCAGGACGCGGTTCGGGTCGGGCGTGGACATCGAGCGGCTCTCCTGCAGGCTCAGCGGCCTTCGTTCAACCAGGGCATGCGGGCGCGCAGCTGCACGCCGACCTTCTCGATCGGGTGCGCGAGGTCCTTCTTCATCAGCGCGTCGTACTTGCGGCGGCCGGCCTTGTTCTCGCGGATCCAGGCGCGCGCGAAGCTGCCGTCCTGGATCTCGCCGAGGATCTTCTTCATTTCCTTCTTGGTGGCCTTGTTCACCACGCGCGGGCCGCGCGTCAGGTCGCCCCACTTGGCGGTGTGCGAGATGTACTTGTGCATCTTGGCGAGGCCGCCCTCGTGCAGCAGGTCGACGATCAGCTTCAGTTCGTGCAGGCACTCGTAGTAGGCGACCTCGGGCTGGTAACCGGCCTCGACCAGTGTCTCGTAGCCCTTCAGCACCAGCTCGGTGGCGCCGCCGCAGAGCACGGCCTGCTCGCCGAACAGATCCGTCTCGGTCTCTTCCTTGAACGTGGTCTCGATGACGCCGGCGCGCGTGCCGCCGATGCCGTCGGCGTAGGCGAGCGCCTTGGCCTTGGCCTGGCCCGAGGCGTCCTGCGCCACCGCGATCAGGCACGGCACGCCGCGGCCCTGGCTGTACTGGCGGCGCACGAGGTCGCCCGGGCCCTTGGGCGCGATCAGCACCACGTCGAGGTCCTTGCGCGGCTTGATCTGCTTGAAGTGCACGTTGAAGCCGTGCGCGAACAGCAGCGTGGCGCCCTTGGCCAGGCTCGGCAGGATTTCCTTGTAGTTCTCGGCCTGCGTGGTGTCCGGCGTGAGCAGCGCCACCAGCGTCGCGCCCTTGACCGCGTCGGCCGGGGTGGCGACCGCGAGGCCGTCCTTCTTCGCCTTCTTCCAGCTGTCGCCCTTGCGGACGCCGATCACCACGTCGAAGCCGGAGTCCTTGAGGTTCAGCGCATGCGCGCGTCCCTGGCTGCCGTAGCCGACGACGGCGATCCGGGCGCCCTTCAGGGCCTTCTTGTCCACGTCTTTCTTCGAGTACGCACGCATGGTCGGAAACTCCTCGATTCGTTCAACGATGATGGGTCAGAAACAGAAGAACCCCGCCCGGCGCGAGTCCGGTGCGGGGTTCCTGGTGTCTGGCTGCGTCTTGCGCCTTCAGCCCGGGGCCCCGCACCTCCGCAGGGGAAGCAGCGCGAGCAGGTCGAGCAGCAGGCCGGCCAGCGGGGCGGCCGGAATCGATGCGGAAACGGTCGGGGCTGCGAACTCCATCTTGAGCCTGCTGCAGGACTGGTCGGCGTGACCTCGGGATAGCACCATAGCGGCCGCCGCATTGTCAACCGCACTGCAAAAAGAACTTCGGCTAAGCTGTTCGCACCATGTTCGAAGAACACGATTCCGCGGCCGCCCGGCCGCTGTGGCTGGTGGCCGAGGGCGACCTCGATGGATGGCTCGCGACGCAGGACGCAGCGACGCGCGCCTGGCTCGGCGCACTGCGCTTCCGCGGGGAACGCCACCAGGTGGCCTGCCTGGCGGGTGGCGACGGCGCAGTCCGCGGGGCGGTGCTCGGGCTCGGGCCGCTGGCCTCGCCGGCTGACCTGGAAACCTGGCACCTCGCGGGCGCCGTGGAGCGGCTGCCCGGCGGCGCCTGGCAGATCGCCACCCCGCTGCCGGCCGCGGCGGCGACGGCCGCGGCGCTCGGCTGGGCGCACGGCAGCTATCGCTTCGAGCGGTACCGCAGCAAGCCACGCGCCGCCTCTCCCGCAGCGCTGGTGCCGCCACAACTCGCCGACATGAGCTACGTGCGGCAGATGGCCGCGTGCGCTGGCGATGGCGCGCGACCTCATCAACACGCCTGCCGCCGACCTCTCCCCGGCGCGCCTCGCCGATGAAGCGCTGGCGCTCGCCGCGCACCATGGCGCGACCGGCCATTGCGTCGTCGGCGATGCGCTGCGTGAAGGATTTCCGGCAATCCACGCGGTGGGACAGGCGGCCGAGTCGGGGCCGCGCCTGGTGGATTTCAGCTGGGGCGATCCGACGGCGCCGAAGGTCACCCTGGTCGGCAAGGGCGTGTGCTTCGACACCGGCGGACTCGACATCAAGCCACCCGCCGGCATGCTGCTGATGAAGAAGGACATGGGTGGCGCAGCGTGCGTGCTGGCGCTGGCGCGCATGGTCATGGCAAGTGCGCTGCCGGTGCGCCTGCGCGTGCTGATCCCCGCGGTCGAGAACGCGATCAGTGGCAACGCCTATCGTCCGGGCGACGTGTTGCGCACCCGCTCGGGGCTCACGGTCGAGGTGGGCAACACCGATGCCGAAGGTCGGCTCGTGCTCGCCGACGCGCTGACGCTCGCCGACGCGGAGCGTCCCGACCTGCTGGTGGACCTTGCCACGCTGACCGGAGCGGCACGCATCGCGCTCGGCCCGGAGCTGCCCGCCGTATTCGGTTCCCGCGAGGCGACCGTCGAGGCGCTGCTGCGTCACGGGCGCCAGCTGGCCGACCCGTTGTGGCCGCTGCCGCTGTGGAGCGGCTACGACGACGAGCTGTCGAGCAAGGTCGCCGACCTCAACAACGTCTCGGGCTCGACCTTTGCCGGTTCGATCATCGGCGGGCTGTTCCTGCGACGCTTCGTCACCGCGGCGCAGGACTGGCTGCACGTCGACCTGTACGGCTGGAATCCCAAGGACCGGCCCGGACGCCCGGTCGGCGCCGAGCCGCAAGTCCGTGCGCGCGCTGTACGCGTTGCTGGTCGAACGCTACGGCTGAGCGCGGCGGCGGCCGGCCCATGGACACCGCCTACGAGCGTCGCGCCTGGACGCTGGTGTACGTGTGTCTCGGCATCATCGAGGGCGGCACGGCTGCGGTGATGGTGCGCTCGCTGTTCGGCGCCGCGGTGCCGCCACTGCTGGTCGACCTCGTGCTCGCGGTGGTCAGTGCCGCGCCAGCCTGGGCCAACCTTGCCAGCCTCGCCTACGCGCGACGCGCCCAGGGGCGGCCCAAGGTGGACTTCCTGCGGCCGCTGCTGGTGGCCATGGCACTGTGCGTCGCGGCGCTCGCGCTGCTGCCGCGCGGCGGCGTCGGGCTCGTGTTGTTCCTGGTGCTGTACGGCGCGGCGCGCCTGCTGTGGGCCGGGGTCGACACCGTGCGTTCCGTGATCTGGAGCGTGAACTTCCCGCGCCACCTGCGCGCCCGCGTCACGGGCCGGATCATGGTCAACGGCGCCATCGCGATCGCGCTGGTGGGCCTGCTGGTCGGCTGGCTGCTCGAGCATCGCGACCCGTGGTACCGAGCTGCGATCCTCGGCGCGGCTGCCTGTGGCCTGGCCGGCAGTGTCGCGTTCAAGCGCTTCCGGGTGCGGCAGGAACAGCGGCTGCTGGCCGACGAACGGGAGCGGGTGAAGGAGGGCGCGCGCTTCGACCTCGCCGGCGTGCGCGAGTTGCTGCGGCGCGACGCACGCTACCGCCGCTACATGTTCGCCATGTCGGTGTTCGGCGCCGGCAACCTGATGCTCACGCCGCTGATGGTCGTGTGCCTCGACGACGTTTTGCAGGCCTCGGAACTGGTGCAGATCGCGGTCACCTCGGCCGTGCCGATCATCATGATGCCGCTGGTGCTGCAGCCGTGGGCCGCGTTCCTCGACCGGCACCACGTGATCGTCTACCGCTCGGTGCATGCCTGGGTCACGGTCGGCGGGTCGGCGCTGTTCGCGCTGGCCGTGCTGCTGCACGCGACGTGGCTCGTCTGGCCGGGGTCGCTGCTGATGGGCGTGTCCTATGCCGCGGGCAGCCTGGGCTGGTCGCTGGGCCACAACGACTTCGCGCCACGCGGCGAGGAAACGCGCTACATGGCCCTGCACGTCACGCTCACGGGCCTGCGCGGCCTGCTGGCGCCGCCGGCCGCGATCCTCGCGTATCACGGACTGCGGTGGCTGGTCGCCCGGATTCGAGACCGTGTCCATGTTGCTGCCGTTCGCGATGATCCTGGCGGGCGCATTCCTGTTCATGGCGATGCGTCGCGACTTCACCGCCAGCGTCGGCCCGGACGCGACGCACTGACCGCAGCGCGGGGAATGGGGCAAAATACCGGGTCGTTCAGGAGAGCACAGCATGGCGAAGCGCAAGGTCGATCCCCGGGCTTACTCGAGCGTGGTCTTCGACGGCGTGAAGCAGACGCCGAGCCGCGCGATGCTGCGCGCCGTCGGCTTCGACGACCGCGACTTCCGTCGCACCCAGGTCGGCATTGCCTCGACCTGGAGCACGCTGACGCCGTGCAACATGCACATCGACAAGCTGGCCGTGGCGGCCGCGCGCGGCGTGACTGGCGGCGCCGGCAAGCCGACCATCTTCGGCACGATCACCGTGTCCGACGGCATCTCCATGGGCACGCCCGGCATGCGCTACTCGCTCGTGTCGCGCGAGGTGATCGCCGACTCGATCGAGACCGTGGTCGGCGCACAGGGCTTCGACGGGCTGGTGGCCATCGGCGGCTGCGACAAGAACATGCCCGGCTGCATGATGGCGATCGCGCGGCTGAATCGGCCGGCGGTGTTCGTCTACGGCGGCACGATCCGGCCCGGTGCCGGGCGGCGCGACATCGTCTCGGTGTTCGAGGCGGTCGGCGCGCACGCGCGCGGCACGATCAACGACCGGCAGCTGCGCGAGGTGGAGCGCACTGCCATTCCGGGCCCCGGCAGCTGCGGCGGCATGTACACGGCGAACACGATGGCCTCGGCGATCGAGGCGCTGGGCATGAGCCTCGCCAACAGCTCGGCGCAGGAAGCCGTATCGCGCAACAAGCGGCTCGACGCCGAGCGGGCCGGCAAGGCGGTGGTCGACCTGGTGAAGCGTGGCATCCGCCCGAGCGACATCCTGACGCGCGAGGCGTTCGAGAACGCCATCGTCGTGACCATTGCGCTCGCGGGTTCCACCAACGCGGTGCTGCACCTGCTCGCGATCGCGCACGCCGCGGGC
This sequence comes from uncultured Gammaproteobacteria bacterium, assembly GCA_963731105.1. Classification (GTDB taxonomy): domain Bacteria; phylum Pseudomonadota; class Gammaproteobacteria; order Steroidobacterales; family Steroidobacteraceae; genus RPQJ01. The sequence goes on along the minus strand of CAVSUM010000022.1, from coordinate 112,222 downwards.
GTCGGACTCGAGCTCGACGATTTCACGCGCATCGGCGCCAGGGTGCCGGTGCTGGCGGACCTGCGCCCGAGCGGCAAGTACTCGATGTCGGACCTGATCCGCATCGGCGGCATCCAGCCGCTGATGAAGACGCTGCTCGGCGCGGGCCTGCTGCACGGCGACTGCCTGACCGTCACCGGCAAGACTCTCGCGCAGAACCTGCGCCGGGTGAAATCGTATCCAGCGGGGCAGGCGATCGTCCGGCCGCTCGCCGACCCGATCAAGGCGGACAGCCACCTCGTGGTGCTGTACGGCAACCTGGCGCCCGAAGGGGCGGTGGCCAAGATCAGCGGCAAGGAAGGACTGGTGTTCACCGGCCGGGCGCGCGTGTTCGACGGCGAGGAGGCGACCCTGCAGGCGATCCTCGACGGCACGGTGGTGGCCGGCGACGTGCTGGTGGTGCGCTACGAGGGTCCGCGCGGTGGCCCGGGGATGCGCGAAATGCTCAGCCCGACCGCGGCGATCATGGGCAAGGGTCTCGGCGACAAGGTCGCGCTGATCACCGACGGACGTTTCTCCGGCGGCAGCCACGGCTTCGTGGTCGGGCACGTGTCGCCGGAGGCGGCCGCCGGCGGGCCGCTGGCCCTGGTGCGCGACGGTGACGGCATCTCGATCGACGCAACCCAGCGCACGCTGACGCTGCAGGTCGCCGCGACGGAACTTGCGCGCCGCAAGGCTTCCTGGAGCGCGCCCGCGCCCTACGCGACGCACGGTGTGCTGGCGAAATATGCGGCGCTGGTGAGCAGCGCGTCGCTCGGTGCGGTGACCGATCGGGGGCTCGGTGCAGCAGCCACGCGGGCCGGCTGATGACACCGGTTGGCAACGACTATTGTTTTGGGGTGCACCGATGGGTAAAGTGCGCGCCCGCGCAAGGGGTTGCTAGGGTGCAGCGGCTCTTGTAGTGTCGTGCGTCCGGTCCCCCGCGACGGGTCCGGGCAACACCAGATAAAGACCCCGCGGCAGTGGAGGGGATGTGGCTTACACGTACTCGATCGACGATCCGGCAAAAAACAGCAAGCGCATGCTCGCTTTCGCGCTCGTGGTCATCATCCACGTGCTGTTCGTCTACGTGCTGGCGTCGGGCCTCGGCAAGAAGGTGGTCGAAGTGGTGCTCGGGCCGGTCGAGACCCGCCTCATCGAGGAGCTGCCTGACGAGGACGAGGAGCCGCCGCCGCCGCCGCCGGAGATCGACACTCCGCCGCCGTACGTGCCGCCGCCCGAGATCTCGATCGACATTCCGACCGACTCCGGCCCGACCACTGCGATCAGCAACGTGACCAGCGAGCGCCCGGTGGCCGCGCCGCCGCCGATCGCGGCGCCGAAGCCCGTCGAGCGTGCCGTGGTCAAGACGCCGCCGTCCACGCAGGGCCGCGGCGCGCGCATCACGCAGCCCGAGTACCCGCCGGCGTCGCGTCGTGCCGGCGAGGAGGGCACGGTGCAGCTCAAGGTTTACGTGCTCGAAAGCGGCCGCGCCGGCGACGTCGAGGTCGCCCGCAGCAGCGGCTTCCCGAAGCTCGACGAGGCCGCGGTCAACGAGGTCAAGCGCAACTGGCGCTTCGTGGCCGGCAAGGAAGACGGCAAGCCCGTGTCCATGTGGCACACGTTCGCCGTCACGTTCCGCCTGACCGACTGATCCGCCGCGCGAACCAATCGAGCCCAACCGAACCTGTCACCCGTTTCGTCAGAGGAAGAACCCACATGGCCAACGAAAGCGTCACTGTCGAAAACCCGTATGGACTCCAGGCCCTGTGGGCCCAGGGAGACTTCATCGCGAAGGGCGTGCTGATCCTGCTCGCGGTGATGTCGGCGTACTCCTGGTTCATCATCTTCACCAAGTGGTGGGAACAGCGCCGCCTGCTGAAGCAGGCCGCTGAGGCCGACAAGAACTTCTGGGGCGCCGACAACATCCAGAACGGCGTCGGCAAGCTGACCGGCAAGGGCAACATCTTCAAGGCGATCGCCTCGGAGGCGATCGACGCCGCCCAGCACCACGGCGCACGCATGACGCAGGAAGTGCCGCTGCACGAGTGGATCGACAACGTGATCGCCCGCGGCGTGGCCCGCATCGGCAGCGCGCTGCAGACCCAGCTGCCGTTCCTCGCCACCACCGGCTCCACCGCGCCGTTCATCGGCCTGTTCGGCACGGTGTGGGGCATCTACCACGCGCTGGTCGCGATCGGCGTCGCCGGCCAGGCGAGCATCGACAAGGTCGCGGGCCCGGTGGGCGAGGCGCTGATCATGACCGCCATCGGCCTCGCGGTCGCGGTGCCGGCGGTGCTCGGCTACAACTACCTGCTCGGCCGCAACAAGCAGATCATGGAGCGGGTCAAGCTGTTCGCCAACGACCTCGAGCAGGTCATCGTGAGCGGCTCGCGCGTCGAAGGCACGAACGCCCGCGTCATCTCGGGCGCCAAGAAGTAATCGAGTCGCAGGGCCTCCGGAGGCTACGCAGATGAGCATGTCAGCCGGGAACGCGGGCCTGGAAGACGAGGACAAGTCGATCTCGGAGATCAACGTGACGCCGCTCGTGGACGTCATGCTGGTGCTGCTGATCATCTTCCTGATCACCATCCCGGTGATCACGCAGTCGGTCAAGGTAGACCTGCCGAAGGCGGCGAACATCCCGACCCAGACCAAGCCCGAGAACATCAACATCGCAGTCGATGGCGAGGGCAACGTCTTCTGGAACACCCTGCTGGTGCCGTCACAGGACGCGCTGCTCGAACGCATCAAGCAGGTGGCGGTGATGGATCCGCAACCCGAGATCCACCTGCGTGGCGACCGCGCCACGTCCTACGAGTACATCGGCCGGGTGATGGTGGCCGCCCAGCGCGGTGGCATCCAGAAAATCGGCTTCATCACCGAGCCCGACCGCGGGCTGGGTCGCTGAGCCGGCCGCGCCGGGCACCGAGGAGAGATTCATGAGCATGAGCATTGGCGGCGGCGAAGACGAGCCGATGATGGACATCAACATGACGCCGCTGATCGACGTCATGCTGGTGCTGCTGATCATGTTCATCATCACCATCCCGGTGATGACGCACGCCGTGAAGCTGGACATGCCGCGGGCGACCAATGCGCCCTCCAACGTCCAGCCGATCGTGATCAACCTCGAGATCGATTTCGACGGTACCGTGTTGTGGAACGGCACTCCGGTCGAGATTGAAGCGCTCGAGAGTTACTTCCGCCGCGAGGCGGCCAACGAGCCGCAGCCCGAGCTGCACATCCGGCCGAGCAAGCGTGCCAAGTACGACGTGGTGGCCCGGGTTCTGGCCTCCGCGCAGCGCAATGGCATGCGCAAGATCGGGTTCGTGGGCAACGAGCAGTTCATGTGACGGGCAGGCCGCGCCCGCGGGCGCGGAGCCGGCGGTGAAGCAATACCAGGCTGCCGGGGTCCAGTGCCCCGGCGGCTTTTTCTACGTGGAGCGGGGCGCACGCCCCCGTAACGAGGCAGGCTGAATGAACACGAAGGCGACCTGGGTGCTCAGTGCGGCGATGGCAGTGGCCGGCCCGCTTGGCGTGGCAACGGTGGCACTGGCGCCGTCGGTGGCGGTGGCGCAGCAGAAGGTGAGCGCCAAGGTCGGCGTGCCGCTCAAGGCGGCGCAGGAAGCCTCGCAGAAGAAGAACTGGAACGGCGCGCTGGCCAAGATCAACGAGGCCAAGGCGGTGAGCCCGCGCACGGCCTACGACGATTTCATGATCAACGAGCTGCTCTGGTACGTGTACGTGCAGCAGGGCCGCAATGCCGACGCCGCGCGCCTGCTCGAGCAGCAGATCGCCTCGCCGATGATGCCCGGCGGCCAGAAGGTGCAGCGCACCAAGACACTGGCCCAACTGCAGTTCCGTGGCGGCAACTACGGCAAGGCCATCCAGACCGCCAACCAGTACCTGAAGTCGGTGCCGGGCGACCGCGACATGCAGTTGATGGTGGCGCAGGGCCACTTCCAGCAGAAGGACTACAAGAACGCAGCCGCCGCGGCCGAGCGCATCGCCAAGGGCCAGGGCCAGCCGAGCGAGGACGTGCTGCAGCTGATGCAGCGTTCCTATTACGAGCTCAACGACAAGGAAGGCACCGCGCGTACGCTGGAGCTGCTGCTCAAGTACTACCCGAGCGCCGACACCTGGGACCGCCTGCTCTCCGGCTACATCTCCCTGACCAAGCACGATCACGAGCTGATCGCCTTGTACCGCCTGTCAGAGGATGCGGGCGCGCTGCGCAAGCCGGACCAGTACGTCGACATGACGCAGGCGCTGGTCGTGGGCGGCTATGCCATCGAGGGCCAGCGCGTGCTGGAGAAGGGTCTCGCTGCCGGCGTGTTCTCGGGCGAGGACCAGGCCAAGGCGCAGCGCACGCTCGACACCGCCAAGCGGCGCGCGGACGAGCAGCGCAAGACGCTGCCCGGCGCCGACAAGGCGCTCGCCGGGGCCAAGACCGGCGATGCGGCCTATGAGGTCGGGCAAGAGCTTCTTCAGCAATGCCGACTATGCCAAGGCGGTGACCGCCTACCAGAAAGCCCTGTCGCTCAGCGGCCTGTCGGACATGGATGCGGCCAATGCCGAACTCGGCATGGCCTACGCACGCCTCGGCAAGAAGGCCGAGGCCGTGAAGGCGTTCGATGCCATCAAGGATCCAAAGTTCGCCGAGATCGGCAAGCTCTGGAAGATGAAGCTACGCTAGGGACTGTCCCCGCCAGGGACTGTCCCCGCATGGGGACTGTCCCTTCCTCCCCGTCGGTCAAAGCAAAAAAGAGGCCCCCGTCGCTGACGCGACGGGGGCCTTGTTGCTTCGGCGTTCTGCGCCTTATTTCGTCAGCCCGCCGGCGGAGCCGCCGCCGGGGCGGGTGCCGCCGCCGGGGCCGCGCTGGTCTCGACCAGCAGCTTCCACAGCCGGCCGATCTCGCCGAGCTTCGGGTCGCGGATCTTGCTGAACGCCTCGATCGCCTCGGCACCCTTGCCGCCGCGGACCAGCGCGATACCGAGCAGCGCATTGGCATCGTCGACGTCGGCCACGCCGCCCTTGGCCAGGCCCTTGCGGAATGCATCGGCCGCCTGCGTCGTACTGCCCGACGTTGAACAGCAGCTTGCCCGTCGCCACCATCTCGTTGCCGGTCTTGGCCGCGGCCAGTGCCTGGTCGGCGCCCGGCAGGTCCTTGCGGTCGGCGTCGGCGCCGGCGCGCGCACGCGTCAGGTCGGCCTGGGCGCGCGACAGCGACTCACCGCTGAAGGCATTGGCGCCGATGCCCTTCTCGAGCACCGTCTTCGCTTCGGTCGGGAAGCCGCCCGACAGCAGCGTCGTGGCCATCTCCGAGAACTCGTCGGCCTTGTTCAGCGTGTTGGTGTCCACCATCAGCCGGTACAGCGCGCGCAGGTCGCGATCTGCCTTGGTCTCGTACAGCTGGTTGTTGAGCAGGTCTTCCCAGTACTTGGTGGCCGGGTAGTTGCGCACCAGCATCTCGAGGCCGCGCATCGTGCCGGCACGGTCGTTGAGCTCGGCACTGCTGCGCACGTAGATGAGCAGCAGCTGCTCGTCGGGCTTGGTGCCGGAGGCGACGAATGATGTCGATCAAGGTGCGCGCGCCGGCGAAGTCCTTCTGCAGGTACAGCGAATGCGCCATCAGCAGTACGACCTCCTTGCTGCCCGGCTCGAGTTCGAGCGCCTTTCTGCCCCACTCGATCGCCTTGGGGTACGCCTTCAACTCGTAGTTGAGCTGCGTCAGTGCCTTGTAGCGTCGGGGCAGGTCGGTGGCCGGAACGAAGCCGGCATTGACCGCGCGCGTCAGCGAATCGACCGCGCCTGCGTAGTCCTTCGTCTGCACCTGCGCGAACCAGCGCAACTCGTCGATCATGAACGAGTCGTAGGCGGTCTTCGGCTCCATGGCGGCCGCCGCATCCAGCTGCGTGAACGCCTCCGGGTAGTTCTTGGCCGCGATCGCTTCCTGTGCCGCGCGCAGCGGCTTGCCGAGCTTGGCGCTGACCTTCTGCTCCGCCGCGGCCTCCGCAGCTGCGAAAGCCGTTGCGGGCACGAGCAGGGCGCCGGTCACGGTGGTGAGGCCGGCGGCCGCCAGGGCGGCCATCAGGATCAGGATTCGCACGTTTCATGGGTACCTCTGTTGCCCGACTGCGGGCGCGTAGCCGCGTATTCTATCGCCAGCCGCGGTGGCCGGGGACTGCGTACTATCCTCGGTCCGCCATGCGGAGGGGGGAGCGGCATGCAGGTCGGTCGACAGGTCGAAATCGTCGAAGTCGGGCCGCGGGACGGCCTGCAGAGCGAGCCCGGGATCCTGCCCACCGCCGCCAAAGTCGAGTTCATCGAGCGGGTGGTGGCCAGCGGGATCCGCCGGGTGGAGGCGGCCAGCTTCGTCCATCCGCAACGGGTGCCGCAGATGGCGGACGCCGAGGCCGTCCTGCAGGCGCTGCCGCGTCGGCCCGGTGTCACCTACGTAGGGCCTGGTGCTCAACCGCAAGGGCTTCGAGCGGGCGGCGGCGGCCGGCTGCAGCGAGATCGGCATGGTGATCGCGGCCAGCGATGCCTTCAGCCTGCGCAACCAGGGCTGCTCGACCGACGAGGCCGTGGCGGCCTGGCTCGACATCGCGGCCGCTGCTCGTCGGGCCGGCATCCCGGCCCAGGTGACGGTATCGGTCGCGTTCGGCTGCCCGTTCGAGGGCGAGCTGCCAGTGCAGCGCGTGGTCGACGTGGTGCGCAGGATCGCGGAGGCCGAGCCGTTCGAGGTGGCGCTGGCAGACACCATTGGAGTGGCCGTGCCGCCGCAGGTTACCGAACTCGTTGCCCGTGTCGGAGAGGCCGTACCCGGCCCGGCGCTCCGCTGCCACTTCCACAACACGCGCAACACGGGGCTGGCGAACGCATTCGCCGCAGTACAGGCAGGCGTGCGTACGCTCGATGCCAGCCTCGGTGGGATCGGCGGATGCCCGTTCGCGCCGGCGGCGACCGGTAACATCCCGACCGAGGATCTCGTCTACCTGCTGCACCGTTCCGGCTATCCGACCGGCATCGACCTGCAGGCGGCCATTGCCACCAGCCAGTGGCTGCAGGCGCAGCTCGGCCGGGTGGTGCCGGGCATGCTGGCCAAGGCCGGTGACTTCCCCGGCGACCCGCCCAGGGGCGCCTGACGGCAGGCTGTGCCGCGCGACTGGGCAGCGCTGCGAAGCTGGTAAAGTGTCGCCAACCTTTTTCCGGGAGTTCCACTGGTGACCTACGCTGCCATTACTGGTTGGGGCAAGTGCATGCCGCCGGCCGTGCTCACCAACGCCGACCTCGCCACGTTCCTCGACACCAACGACGAGTGGATCACCAGCCGCACCGGCATCCAGGAGCGGCGCGTCTCGCACGTTCCGCTCGAGGAACTGGGCTACGTGTCCGCGATGCGTGCGCTGGCCTGCGCCGGGCTCGATCCGGCCGACGTGGAGCTGATCGTGTTCGGCACCTGCAGCTTCGACGACCAGGTGCCGAACCAGGCGTCCGGCATCCAGGTGCGCCTCGGTGCGAAAAAGGCCGCATCGATGGACGTCAACACGGCCTGCACCAGTTTCCTGTACGCGCTCAGCACCGCCACTGCATTGATCCGCACCGGCGTGGTCCGCAACGCCGTCGTGCTCGGCGGCGAGCACATCACTGCCTTCATGGACTGGGACAACCGCGGCGTGTCGGTGCTGTTCGGCGACGGTTGCGCGGCCGTCGTGCTGCAGGCCACCGATCGCGAGGAAGGATTGCTGGCCGAGCGGCTCGGCTGCGACAGCGATGCCCGCCAGACGCTGGTGGTCGAGGGCATGGGTACGCGGTACGCGAACTACACGCGCTCGTACGGCGATACCCACTGGATCTTCGAAGGCCAGGAGATCTTCAAGCGCGCCGTGCTCGGCATGTCGGGCGCCTGTGCCGACGTGATGACGGCTCGCCACCTGACGCCGGACGACATCAGCCTGGTCGTGCCGCACCAGGCCAACCTGCGCATCATCGAGGCGGTCGCCAAGCGCGCCGGGGTGCCGATGGAGCGCGTGTTCGTCAACGTGCACCGCTACGGCAACATGTCCGCGGGCACGGTGCCGGTCGCGCTCGTCGAGGCACTCGAGGAAGGGCGCGTGCAGCCGAACAGCCTGCTGCTGCTGCCGGCCTTCGGTGGCGGCCTGACTTTCTGCGCCCACCTCGTGCGCTGGGGCGAACGAGTCACGCCCAAGGGCACCACCGACGTCGACCTGCCGCCGTGCGACCAGTACCGCGCTAGAGATGGTGCAGGAATTCCGGCGCAGGAAGGCCACGGACCCGTACCGCCGCTGAAGTCGCCCGGCGCTGGCCAACCGGCGCCACCCACTCCGCACGGGGCGCTGCCCATGTCGCTGCCGGCCGAGCGCAAGGCGCTGCTGCAGATCCACTTCTGCGTGCTGCTGTGGGGCTTCACGGCCATCCTCGGCAAGCTGATCAGCCTGCCCGCGCTCGAGCTGGTGTGGTGGCGCATGCTGATCGTGGTGGTCGTGCTGCTGGCGTGGCGCCCGTTGTGGCGCGAGCTGCGGGCCGCGGGAAGTCGGACGATCGCCGTCTTCGCCGCCATCGGCGTGATCGTGGCGTTGCACTGGCTCACTTTCTACGGCGCGATCAAGCTGGCCAACGCATCGGTGGCCGCGAGCTGCATGGCGGTGGCGCCGCTGTTCCTGGCGGTACTCGAACCGTGGCTGGCGCGGCGGCCGTTCGATTCGCGCGAACTGGTCGTCGGTGTGGTCGCGCTGCCCGGGGTCGCATTGGTGGTCGGAGGCACGCCGGACGGCATGCGCCTCGGCCTGGCGGTCGGCGTACTGTCGGCGCTGCTGGTCGCGATCTTCAGCGCGCTCAACAAGCGCCACGTGGAGCGCGCCAGTCCGTTGCTGGTCGTCGGCGTCGAACTCGCGGCCGGTACCGTGTTGCTGACCGTGGTGGCGCTGTTGTGGCGCGACGAACTGCCGTGGCACTCGCTGCCTGGGCCGCGCGACGCCCTGCTGCTCGCGGTGCTGTCGCTCGCCTGCACGCTGCTGCCGTTCGCGCTGGTGCTGCGTGCGCTGCGCCACACCTCTGCCTTCACGGCGCAGCTCGCGGTGAGCCTCGAGCCCGTCTACGCCATCCTGCTCGCGATCCTGCTGCTCGGCGAGCAGCGCGAACTATCCGCGTCGTTCTACCTGGGAGTGGCGGTCATCCTCGCAGCCGTGTTCGGCCACACCTGGCTCAAGCTGCGCGGCGACGCGCGCGCCTGATCCGCCACGCCAGCAGCAGCGCCAGCGCCGTGGCGTACAGCGCAGGCTCGCGCCAGTCGGCCTTCACCTGCCACCAGACATGGGTGCAGCCGAGGATCGCCGCGGGATAGACGAGGCGGTGCAGGCGATGCCAGCGCGACCCGAGCCGTCGCATCCAGCCGCGGGTCGAGGTCACGGCCAGCGGCACCAGCAGGCAGAAGGCGGCGAAGCCCACGGTGATGTAGGGGCGCTTGGCGATGTCCGCGCCGATCGCTCGCACGTCGAACCACTGGTCCAGCACCAGCCAGGTGAGGAAGTGCAGGCTCAAGTAGGTGAACGCGTACAGCCCGAGCATGCGGCGCAGGCCCATCAGTCGCGGCTTGCGCAGCGTCACCGCGAGCGGCGTGACGCACAGCGTGGCGAGCAGCAGCCGCAGGCCCCACTCGCCGAGGCGGTCCTGCAGCTCGTCGATTGGATTGGCGCCGAGCCCGAGTCCCGCCAGGCCGAAGGCGCGCGCGAGCAGCCACAGCAGTGGCAGTGCGCAGGCGACGAACAGCAGGGGCTTGGCGAAGCGCATGAGGAAGCGGATAGCGGATAGCGGATAGGGGGTAGGCGGATAGGCGGATAGTGCGGAGGCGTGGCTAAGTTCGAGACGTACTGCGGCACCTCTGAGAACTCCCCCTATCCCCTATCCGCTATCCGCTCAGTAGTTCTTCCCCAGATCCATCCCGCGATACAGCCCCGCCACCTGCTCGGCGTAGCCGTTGAAGGGCAGGGTGGGGACGCGCGGCGCGAACACGCCGGCGCCGATGCGTCGTTCCTTTGCCTGGCTCCAGCGCGGATGGTCGACGTCCGGGTTCACGTTGGCGTAGAAGCCGTATTCCTGGGGTGCCGAGCGGTTCCAGGACGTGGGCGGCTGCCGTTCGGTGAAGCGGATCTCGACGATCGACTTGATGCTCTTGAAGCCGTACTTCCACGGCACCACCAGGCGCAGCGGCGCGCCGTTCTGGTTGGGCAGTGCCTCGCCGTACAGCCCGACCGCGAGGATCGTCAGCGGGTGCATCGCCTCGTCCATGCGCAGGCCCTCGACGTACGGCCAGTCGAGCACCGGGAAGCGCTGGCCGGGCAGCTCGTTGGGCCGCAGCACCGTCTTGAACGCCACGTACTTCGCGCGCGAGGTCGGCCGGAATCGCTTGATCAGGTCGCCGAGCGGAAAGCCGACCCAGGGGATGACCATTGACCACGCCTCGACGCAGCGCAGCCGGTAGATCCGTTCCTCGAGCGCGTGCGGCTTCAGGATGTCTTCGAGCGTGAAGGTGCCCGTCACCTCCGCCTCGCCGCTGATGGCCACGCTCCACGGCTGTGGGCGGAATCGGTCCGCCAGTCGTGCCGGGTCGCCCTTATCTGTCCCGAATTCGTAGAAGTTGTTGTAAGTCGTTATATCTTCTCGAGAATTCGGCGACTCGGACAGGCTCCAGCGAGGGTTCCTGGGAAACTTGAGGCGCTCGGCAGCCACGCCAGGTGCCGACGCGGCGACGATGCCAGTGCCCGCCAGGCCGAGCATGATGTCGCGCCGACTGAAGTACCTGTGCCTCGGGGTGATCTCCGAGGGCCGTGGTTCGCGAGTCTTGGTTGGACGCATGGCAGTAGGTTCGTATCGATCCCGATTCCGGTTGTCTGGCGAGTAGACCGGCCCAGGGGCCTGGACCTTGCAACTGGCCGCGAGCCCCTTCCGATTCGGGGCCGTGCATGCCAAGGTGCAGGGCGAAGGAACGGCGGGTGTCAGGTGAAAGGTAGCAGGTGTGCGATGTTGAGCATCACTCGGGCGACTGTCGCTGCGATTGCCGCAGCTCCCATCCTGGCCTGGGCGGCAGAGAGCGGAGGCTCGGTGGAGGCGCGGCTGCGGGCACTCGAGCAGCGGCAGACCCAGCTCGAGCAGCAGCTGCTAGAGCGGGACGCGCGCATTCGTGAGCTGGAGGCGCAGGCTAAGCCTGCAACGGTAGTGCCACCCGTGGCGGCAGCGGCGACCGCACCGGCAGCGCTGCCCGCACCCTCGACGGCGCTCGCGGCCGTGGCCGCACCGCCCGAGGAGGATCGCCTCCGCGAGCCTCAGGAGACTGAGTCCTCCTGGGGTCGCTACGAGGGCGGCAAGGGCGTCGTGCTGGTCCGTACCGAGGAGGCGGAGGTCAGTTTCAGCGCCTTTACCTACGTGCGCTACCTGAACCAGCTGGCGCTCGACGATTCCTACACCGACGCCTTCGGCCGTACCAGGGACCTCGACCTGCGCAACGATGCGCAGCTGCAGAAAGTGACGCTCAACTTCAAGGGCTGGCTGTTCGATCCCGACTTCCGCTACCTGTTCTACACCTGGACCAGTAACACCAGCCAGGGCCAGGATGCGCAAGTCGTCGTGGCGGGCAACCTCAGCTACCACTTCAACGATGCCTTCAGCCTCGCCGGCGGCATCGGTGCACTGCCGAGCACGCGCTCCACGAATTACACGTTTCCGAACTGGCTGCGCGTTGACAACCGCACGATCGCGGACGAGTTCTTCCGCGGCTCGTACACCTCGGGCTTCTGGGCCTGGGGCAAGGTCTCCGACGAAGTCGGCTACCGGGTCATGCTGGGCAACAATCTGAGCCAGCTGGGCGTCGATGCGGGCGAGCTGGACAGCAACTTCAACACGATGTCGGGCGCCCTGTGGTGGATGCCGACGACGGGCGAGTTCGGCGTCGCCAACGGGTTCGGTGACTTCGAGCAGCACGACGAACTCGCGACCCTGTTCGGCATGCATTTCACGCGCAGCCGCGAGGACGCGCAGAGCCAGCCGGGCCTCAACGATTTCGAGAACGGACGCTGATTGCAGGGCCGGTGGCAACGCAGCCGGGCCGGCGGCCTCAACCGGGTGGGTAACTCGAGCTGCTCCAGCAGCAGCGGCAGGATCGTGCCCGCGGGACCCTGCAGCACGACGTCCGCCGCGGCGCTCAGGTCGGTTGGATTCGGGTTGATCTCGATCACGGGCACGCGCCGCTGCAGCGCGACCTCGGCGAGACCGGCGGCGGGGTAGACCAGCGACGACGTGCCGATCGACAGGAACGCGTCGCAGTCGTCGGCCGCGGCGGCGGCGAGCAGCATCGCCTCGCGGGGAATCGCTTCGCCGAACCAGACCACGTCCGGCCGCAGCAGGCCGCCGCACGCGGAGCAACGCGGCAAGCCGTGGCGGCTGTCTTCGGAGCGATCGGCGACCACCTGCTCGAGCATGCAGCGGTCGCGCAGGATGTTGCCGTGGTACTCGAGCACCGCGGGACTGCCGGCCCGCTGGTGCAGGCCATCGACGTTCTGGGTCACGAGGGTGAGGCGGGGGACGCGCCGGGCCAGCTCCGCCAGCGCCCGGTGCCCCGCGTTCGGTTGCGCCTGCCGCACGAGGTCGCGGCGCCATTCGTACCACTGCCAGACGAGCTGCGGGTCACGCTCGAAGGCCTCGACCGTCGCGAGTTCCTCGGGCCGGAATTTCGACCACAGCCCGGTGAGCGCGTCGCGGAAGGTGGGGATGCCGCTCTCCGCCGAAATCCCCGCGCCCGTCAGCACGCACACGTGCCGCGCGTTGCCCACCACTCGCGCGGCTTCCGCAATGCGATCCGTCAGCGCGACAGCGGAATCGCTCTTCACTATCCGCTATCCGCTATCCGCTTCCGTTCCCCTCAGGCCGCCTTGCTCGCCCCGGCCAGCTGCCGCAGCACGTACTGCAGGATGCCGCCGTGCTGGTAGTAGTCGCGCTCCTTCGGCGTGTCGATGCGCACGCGCGCTTCGAACTTGATCGGCGCACCCGACGCCGGCGTGGCGACCACGGTCACCATCTTCGCCGCGCCGCCGTTGAGGCCGATGATCTCGAGGCTCTCCGAGCCCGTGAGGCCGAGGCTCTGCGCGCTCTCGCCGTCCTTGAACTGCAGCGGCAGCACGCCCATGCCGATCAGGTTGGAGCGGTGGATGCGCTCGAAGCTCTCCGCGATCACCGCGCGCACGCCGAGCAGCATGGTGCCCTTGGCGGCCCAGTCGCGTGACGAGCCGGTGCCGTATTCCTTGCCGGCGAGGACGATCAGCGGCGTGCCGTCGGCCTTGTACTTCATCGCGGCGTCGTAGATCGACATCTGCTCGCCGGTCGGCACGTGCACGCTCACGCCGCCCTCGGTGCCGGGCACCATCAGGTTGCGCAGGCGGATGTTGGCGAACGTGCCGCGCATCATCACCTCGTGGTTGCCGCGGCGCGAGCCGTAGGAATTGAAGTCCACCGGCTGCACGCCCTGCGCCATCAGGTATTTGGCGGCCGGGCTCGACTTCGAGATGTTGCCGGCCGGGGAGATGTGGTCGGTGGTGACCGAATCGCCGAGCACGGCGAGCACGCGTGCGCCGCGGATGTCGGCCACCGCGCCCGGAGTCATGGTCATGCCGTCGAAGTAGGGCGGATTGCGCACGTAGGTGGACGCGTCCTCCCACTTGTAGACCTCGCCCTTGGGCACCTGGATCGCATTCCAGTTCTCGTCGCCTGCGAACACGCTGGCATAGCCCTGCTTGAACATGCCCGACGTGACCGAGGCGGCGACCGCTTCCTGCACGTCCTTCTGCGACGGCCAGACGTCCTTCAGGTAGACCGGCTTGCCGTCCTTGGCCAGGCCGAGCGGCTCGGCGTTCAGGTCGATGTCCATCGTGCCCGCCAGCGCGTAGGCGACCACCAGCGGTGGCGAGGCGAGGAAGTTCATCTTCACCTCGGGGTGCACGCGGCCCTCGAAATTGCGGTTGCCCGACAGCACCGACGTGGCGATCACGTCGCCGGCCTTCACGGCGTCGGAGATCTCCGGGCGCAGCGGGCCCGAGTTGCCGATGCAGGTGGTGCAGCCGTAGCCCACGACGTAGAAGCCCACGGCCTCGAGGTCCGTGAGCAGGTTCGCGGCCTTGAGGTAGTCGGTCACCACGCGCGAGCCCGGGGCGAGGCTGGTCTTGACCCAGGGCTTCGACACCAGGCCGAGCTTGCGCGCGTTGCGGGCCAGCAGGCCTGCGGCCACCAGCACCGCCGGGTTCGAGGTGTTGGTGCAGCTCGTGATGGCGGCGATCAGCACGGCGCCGTCGGCGACCTCGAAGCTCTTGGCTGCCCGCAGCCACGGCGCCCTTGCCGGTCGCGCCCGGGTTCTTCTGCGCGCGCTCTTCCGCCATCTTCGCGTGCGCCTTGCGGTAGGTGTCCTTCGCGGTGCGCAGCGGCACCCGGTCCTGCGGGCGCTTCGGGCCCGCGAGGCTCGGCTCGACGGTGGCGAGGTCGAGTTCGAGCACGTCGGTGTAGTCCGCTTCGCGCATGCCGTTGGTGCGCCACAGGCCCTGCGCCCTGGCGTACGCCTCAACGAGCGCGATCTGCTCCGCGCTGCGGCCGGTCAGCTCGAGGTAGCGGATGGTTTCCTCGTCGATGGGGAAGATGCCGCAGGTGCTGCCGAACTCCGGCGCCATGTTGGCGATCGTGGCCCGGTCCGCGAGCGGCAGGCCGGCGAGGCCGTCGCCGAAGAACTCGACGAACTTGTCCACCACGCCCTTCTTGCGCAGCATCTCGGTGATGGTCAGCACGAGGTCCGTCGCCGTGGTGCCCGGCGGCAGCGCGCCCTTGAGCCGGAAGCCGATGACCTGCGGGATCAGCATCGTCACGGGCTGGCCGAGCATGGCGGCCTCCGCCTCGATGCCGCCCACGCCCCAGCCGAGCACGCCGAGGCCGTTCACCATCGTGGTGTGCGAATCGGTGCCGACCACTGTGTCCGGGTAGGCGCGCTTCGAGCCGTTCTTGCCCTCGGCGAAGACCACGCGCGCGAGGTGCTCGATGTTCACCTGGTGCACGATGCCGGTGTTGGGCGGCACCACCTTGAAGTTGCTGAAGGCCGTCTGGCCCCAGCGCAGGAACGAGTAGCGCTCGCCGTTACGGGCGAACTCGATGGTGTTGTTCTTGCGCAGCGCGTCGGGGCCGCCGTACTCGTCGACCTGCACGGAGTGGTCGATGACGAGTTCCGCCGGGGCAAGCGGGTTGATCTCCTGCGGGTTGCCGCCGAGGCGGGTCATGGCCTCGCGCATCGCGGCGAGGTCGACGATGGCCGGCACGCCGGTGAAGTCCTGCATGATGACCCGCGCCGGCGTGAATGCGATTTCGTGGCTCGGGGCCGCCTTGGCGTCCCACTTGAGCAGGGCCTCGATGTCGGCGTGCGTGACGTTGACGCCGTCCTCGGTGCGCAGCAGGTTCTCGAGCAGGATCTTGAGCGAGAAGGGCAGGCGCCCGAGGTCGTGTCCCTTGATCGCGGGCAGGCTGAAAATCTCGTAGGACTGGCTGCCCACCGCCAGCGACTGGCGGGTCTTGAAACTGTCGCGCATGGAACCTCCGGAAAGGCACTCGGGCCCGGTTTAGCCTCGGAATTATAGCGGGTCGGGGGTGGCCCGCGGCAGGGGCGGCGGCCTCAGGCGTGGGTGCCGGGCCCCGTCGCGGCAATCACAGCGCCCCCCAGGCAGGTGTCCCCATCGTAAAAGACGGCGGACTGGCCCGGCGTGACGGCCCGCTGCGGTGCCTCGGTGCGCACCCGGCAGCGCCCGTCCGCACCCACCGCCACGGTGCAGGCCTGGTCTGGCTGGCGGTACCGGGTCTTGACCGTGCAGGCGAAATCGATCCCGGGCGGGCTGCCGGCCACCCAGTGGGCAGGCTCCGTGGCGAACTCCCGGCACAGCAGTCGCGGGTCGTCCGGCTGCTGGGTGACCACCAGCACGTTGCGGTCGAGGTCCTTGGCCGCCACGTACCACGGCGCCTCGGCCGCACCGCGTACGCCGCCGAGTTCGAGGCCCTGGCGCTGGCCGAGCGTGTAGTACATCAGTCCACGGTGGCGTCCCACGTCGCGGCCCGCGGTGGTCTCGATGACCCCCGGCTGCGCCGGCAGGTAACGGGCCAGGAACTCCGCGAACGGCCGCTCGCCGATGAAGCAGATGCCGGTGCTGTCGCGCTTGTCGTGCACGGGCAGGGCGCGCTGGTGGGCGATGCGACGCACCTCCGCCTTGGGCAACTCGCCGATCGGGAACAGCGTGCGGCCGAGCAGTTCGCCCGGCACGGTGTGCAGGAAGTAGGTCTGGTCCTTGCCGCGATCGTGCGCACGCAGCAGCCGGGGACGGCCGTCGACCAGCGCGGTTCGCGCGTAGTGACCGGTCGCGAACCACTTTGCGCCGAGGCGCTCGGCATGTGCGAAGCAGACGCCGAACTTGATTTCGCGGTTGCAGGCAACGTCCGGGTTCGGCGTGCGGCCGGCACGCAGCTCGTCGAGGAAGTGCGCGAACACGCGCTCGCGGTAGTCGGCGGCGAAGTTGACCGTGTGCAGCGGAATCCCGATCTCGTCGCAGACCTTGCGCGCGTCCTGCAGGTCGGCGGCGGCGGTGCAGTAGCCGTCCTCGTCCTCGTCCCAGTTGCGCATGAACAGCGCGTGCACGTCGTAGCCGGCGTCCTTGAGCAGTGCGGCGGCGACGGCGGAATCGACTCCGCCGGAGATGCCGAGGACGACTCGCTCGCTGTTCGCTCATGCGTTGCACATTCTAGCGTGCGTCACCCGGCTTCCGGGTTTGTGCGCGGAACCGCCGTGAACCCATCCATGGGGGCTCCGGGCGCGGCGTCCATGCCGCGCACGGTTCCGCGGACATACCCGACAGCCGGACGCACTCAACTGTTGCTGACCTGCTGCGCGTACCAGCTGCCGACCGACTCTCTCGCTCAACCCGCGTACCGGTTCTCGCCTGCTTCGCTTCGCGGAGCACGTTTTCCAGCACTTCGAGGAACCGCGAGCGATCCTTCGGGCCGAAGGGAGGAGGGCCGCCGCCCACGCCGTAGGCCCGCAGCTCGGACATGAGTTCGCGCGTGGCGAGCGCGTTGCCGATGTTGTCGTCGGTGTAGCGCTGGCCGGTGGGCTTCACGACCCGCGCGCCTTGCTTGAGGCAGCGCGACGCGAGCGGGATGTCGGTGGTGATGACGACGTCGTCCTTCTGCACCTGGCCAGCGATCCAGTCGTCCGCAGCATCGAAGGATCCCGGCACGACCTGCACGCGAACGCGCGGGCCGCGTGGCACGGTGAGCCAGGCGTTTGCAACGAACACCACTGCCAGGCCGTGGCGCTCGGCGACCTTGACGGTTTCGGCCTTCACGGGGCAGGCGTCGGCGTCGACGTAGACGTGCGGGGTGCTGCTCACCGCGCTGATTCTACCGTTGCGCCCCGTCTGCGTCCGCTGACGCGATGAGCCTACGGTTGCGCGAACGCGCCGGTGTCCGGTCATGTCCGCGGAAACGCCGTGAACCCGTCCTTGGGGGCTCCGGGCGCGGCGTCCATGCCGCGCACGGTTCCGCGGACATGACCGGACACCGGCACGCTCGCGCGTCTGGTTTGCTGACGCGTTGGCTGCGCGGCATGTGGGCGCACGAGCGCAGCGACGTCAATCAATTCGCGCCAGCGCAGTGAGCGTTCCGTTCCGGCGTTCGG
The DNA here is from genome assembly GCA_963731105.1 of uncultured Gammaproteobacteria bacterium. GTDB lineage: Bacteria > Pseudomonadota > Gammaproteobacteria > Steroidobacterales > Steroidobacteraceae > RPQJ01. The sequence continues at coordinate 94,436 of CAVSUM010000022.1, read as the reverse complement.
GAGTCTTTCGCGAACCCGTGCGCGGCATGGACGCCGCGCCCGGAGCCCCCACGGATGGGTTCACGGCGTGTTCGCGAGAGACTCCCGAACGCCGGGGCGGAGCGCGATCAACCGCGCTCAGCGAAAATGACCAGCCACGCGAAGCGCAATCAGCCGCTGGCAGCGAGCGACACGGGCGCCGCAATCAGGTGCGTGAGCAGCGACAGCGGATGGCGCACGCCGGCAAGGTAGTCGTCGACGCACTGCGTGACCAGCGGACTGCGCAACCGCAGTCTTGGCTCGTTCAGTTGTTCGCGCGTGAGCCAGCGGGTGCGCAGGATGCCGTGGTCGAGCGGCCGCGACGGGTCGTGTTCGCCGAGCTCGCCGGTGAACGCCACGCGCAGGAAGGTCCGCGCCTGGTGCTCGGGCCGCCACACGTACACGCCGATCAGCGCCGTGGGTGAGAACTGCCAGGCCGTTTCCTCCAGCGTCTCGCGCACCACCGCGTCGAGGAACGTCTCGCCGTCCTCGAGGTGGCCTGCCGGCTGGTTGATGACCACGCGTCCGCTGGCGCGTTCCTCGACGAACAGGAACTGGCCGTTGCGCTCGACGACGGTGGCGACGGTGACGTCAGGCTTCCAGACCATGCCCGACATTATACGATCCCGGCCCGGCGCGGCGGCGCTCAGAAGTCGATGGCCGTGGCCCGCAGCTCGGGCTGGATGATGCTCACGGCCCACACCTCGTCGAAATAGGCGAGGTAACGCTTGACGACCTGCTGGTCGTTCATCTCGACGATGCCTTCCCAGCGCGTGCACTGCTGCCGGTAGGCGATCGCCGAGGAGTCCGCGATGATGAACGCGGCCGGGTTGCTGCGGTACTCCGGCGGCACGTTGCGCAGTTCGATGAAGCTCGTCAGCCGGCGCGCCATCTGCATGAACCGGTTGCCCTCGCGCGTGACGCGCGCCGGGTCGGAGATCAGCACGCGCAGGCGGGCATGGCCGCGGGCGAGCACCAGCCGCTTGAGCGGCTCGAGGAAGGAGTCCTGGTCGTAGAGCAGCGGTTCGAGGTTCGGCGTGTAGATGGACAGCGACCGGTGGGCATGCTTCGCGATCTCCGCGACTGCCATCCGGTATTCATCGAGCGACGAGAGGATGCTCCTCGTGCCCGTGACGTCCAGCTTCGTGTCCATCTTTGCGCTTGATCCCCAGGCTCATCCGCACGTGCGGAATACCCACTTCGTCGAAGACGGGCCCGACGGCCCGGAAACCCAGCCGCTCGTAGAACCCGGCGGCCGCTGCCTGCGCATGAAGATAGACGCTCGTGAAACCCGATTCTGTGGCCTGGTTCACGAGGTGGCCCATGATCAGGCTGCCGACCCCGCTGCCACGGTACTGCTGCAGTACTGCGACGCGACCGATCTTACCGGTCGGTTCGAGGCGGCCAGTGCCGACTGCGTCACGGTTTGCCGTGAGCGCGAGCACGTGGCGGGCCACCGGGTCGACGTCGTCCCACTCCTCGGACTCGGGGATCGCCTGTTCGTCGATGAACACGCTGCGGCGCACGGCCTGCAGGGCGTCGCGGTCATCCGCCCAGGTGGCCGGGTGCAGCACGACTTCGGGGCGGGCCGGCACGTCGCGACGGCCTCAGATGCTGCGGGCGAGGCGCGCGGCGAGCCCGAGGTAGGTGGCCGGCGTCAGCGCCAGCAGCCGCTGCTTTTCCGCCTCGGGGAGCGGCAAGCCGGCGATGAATGCGGCCACGGCCGCGGCGTCCAGCCGCTTGCCGCGCGTCAGCGCCTTGAGTTGTTCGTAGGCCTCCGGCACCGCGTGCCGGCGCATGACGGTCTGGATCGGCTCGGCCAGCAGTTCCCAGTTCGCGTCGAGGTCGGCCGCAAGGCGCGAGCGGTCGACGTCGAGCCGGGCGAGCCCGCGCGACACCGACTGGATCGCGATGTCGGAGTGTGCGAGCGCGACGCCGATATTGCGCTGGATCGTGGAGTCGGTGAGGTCGCGCTGCCAGCGCGACACCGGCAGCTTGTCGGCCATGAAGCGCAACAGCGCGTTGGCGACGCCGAAATTGCCCTCGCCGTTCTCGAAGTCGATCGGGTTGACCTTGTGCGGCATGGTCGAGGAGCCGACCTCGCCGGCGACGACCTTCTGCCGGAAATAGCCGAGCGAGATGTAGCCCCAGAAGTCGCGGCACAGGTCGAGCAGCACGGTGTTGCAGCGGGCCAGCGCATCGAAGTACTCGGCCATCCAGTCGTGCGGCTCGATCTGCGTGGTGTAGGCGTTCCACTCGAGACCGAGGGATTCCACCAGCCGCCGGCCGAGCGCGGCCCAGTCGACCTCGGGCGCCGCGGCGAGATGCGCGTTGAAGTTGCCCACGGCGCCGTTCACCTTGCCGTGGATCGGCACCCTGGCGAACGTGGCGCGAGCCTGCCGCAGCCGATGCACGAACACCGCGACTTCCTTGCCGAGCGTGGTCGGCGTGGCCGGCTGGCCGTGGGTGCGCGACATCATTGCGTCGTCGGCGTGGGTATGGGCCATCGCGCGCAGCGCGTCGGCGAGCGCGTCGATGCGCGGCAGCAATACCGTGTCGCGCGCCTCGCGACACATGAGCGCATAGGACAGGTTGTTGATGTCCTCCGAGGTGCAGGCGAAGTGCACGAACTCCAGGCGCTTCTGCCAGGCCAGATGCGGCTCCAGCTGCTGCTTGAGGAAGTACTCGACGGCCTTCACGTCGTGGTTGGTCTCGCGCTCGATGGCCTTGACCGCGGCGGCGTCCGCCTCGGCAAACTGGCGTGCCACGGCCTGGGCCGCGGCGAGGTCGGCCGCCGTGAGACCCTGCATCTCGGCGAGCCCGCCGGGGCCGGCGAGTGCCTGCAGCCAGGCGACCTCGACGCGGACTCGGGCCCGGATCAGCCCGGACTCGCTGAAGATGGCGCGCAACTCGGTGCAGCGTGCGGCATAGCGACCGTCCACGGGGGAAATCGCCGCAAGGGGGGTGAAGCTCATGCCGGCATCCGGAGGTGTTACGATTCCGAATGATACCGCAGGCCCCTGCCGTGGCGCCTGCACAGCCTCTCGGAGCGCTATTTCATGTCCGCAAACGACTTTCGCGTGGAGCGCGACAGCATGGGCGAGTTGCGCGTCCCGGCCGACGCGCTGTGGGGGGCGCAGACGCAGCGGGCGGTGCAGAATTTCCCGATCAGCGGCCTCGTCATGCCGCGCGCCTTCATTCGAGCGCTCGGGCTGGTGAAGTGGGCGGCGGCTGGCGCCAACATCGAGCTCGGCGAGCTCGACAAGGTGCGCGGCTTCGCCACGCAGCGTGCCGCCCTCGAGGTGGCCGAGGGCCGCCACGACGCGCATTTCCCGGTCGACGTGTTCCAGACCGGGTCGGGCACCAGCAGCAACATGAATGCCAACGAGGTGATCGCGCGGCTGGCGACGCAGTACGCGGGCGGCATCGCGGTGCACCCCAACGATCACGTCAACCGCTGCCAGAGCAGCAACGACGTGATCCCGACCTGCATCCACCTGGCCGCGTCGCTTGCCATCGCCGAGCAGCTGCTGCCAGCGCTGAAGGAGCTGTCGGAGATCATCGGCCGCAAGGCAGGCGACGTTGGTGACGTGGTCAAGACGGGCCGCACGCACCTGATGGACGCCATGCCGGTCACGCTCGGCCAGGAAATGGGCGCGTGGCGCGCCCAGGTCGAGGACGGCGTGGCGCGCATCCAGGGTTGCCGGCCGCGCCTGCACGCGCTGGCGCTGGGCGGCACGGCGGTGGGGTCGGGCATCAACGCTCCGCCCGCATTTGCGGCGCAGGCCGCGGTGCTGCTGTCGCGGCAGACCGGCCTCGACCTGCACCCGGCACGTAACCTCTTCGCGGCGGTCGCGGCGCAGGACACCGCGGTCGAGCTGTCCGGGCAGCTGCGCACCGTGGCCGTGACGCTGATGAAAATTGCCAACGACCTGCGCTGGATGAACAGCGGTCCGTTCGCTGGCCTGGGCGAGATCGCGCTGCCCGCCCTGCAACCGGGCAGCAGCATCATGCCGGGCAAGGTCAACCCGGTCGTACCGGAGGCGGTAGCGATGGTGGCCGCGCAGGTGATCGGCAACGATGCCGCGGTGGCCGTCGCCGGGCAGTCGGGATCATTCCAGCTGAACGTCATGCTGCCGGTGATCGCGCACAACCTGCTGCAGAGCCTGCAGCTGCTCGCCAACGCCTCGCGCACGCTGGCGCGCAGCGCGATCGCCGGTTTCGCCGTCAATGCGCGACAGATCGCGGCTGCGCTCGACCGCAACCCGATGCTGGTCACTGCGCTCGCGCCGGTGATCGGCTACGACCTCGCGGCCGCCATTGCCAAGCGGGCGCTGGCGGAGGGTCGCGCGATCCGCGAGGTGGCAGCGGAGATGACCGACCTCGACGAGACGCGGCTGGCGAGACTGCTCGACCCGGCCGGGCTCACCCGCGGTGGCGTGCGCCAGGGCGAGACGGGGGATTGATTGTCCGGGCGTGATCCAGCGGACCTGCGGCGGCACGTCGCGCGGCGCCTGCACGGCACCGCGCCGGGCGGCGATCCGTTCGACGTCTGGAGCGGCGACCTGTCCGGCGAGCAGATCGCGACGCTGCGTCAGCACCTGCCGCCGCAGCTGGCGCGTGCCGCCGTGCTGGTGCCGCTGGTCGAGCGTCCCGAGGGACTCACCGTGCTGCTCACGCAGCGCGCCTCGCACCTCAAGAACCACGCCGGCCAGATCAGCTTTCCGGGCGGGCGGATGGAGGCGGACGACGCGGGCCCGTGGGAAGCCGCATTGCGCGAGACCCGCGAGGAAATCGGGCTCGATCCCGGGTTCGTCTCGCTGGCCGGCTACCTGCATGACCACATGGTGCTCACCGGCTACCTGATCACGCCGGCCGTGGCGTTCGTGCGCCCGGGGTTCGCGCTGCAGCTCGATCGCACCGAAGTCGACGACGTGTTCGAGGTGCCGCTCGAGTTCGTGCTCGACCCCGCGCACCACGTGCCACGCACACGCACCTTCGGCGGTCACGATTTCCTGACGCACGACATTCCGTTCGGCGAGCGCCACATCTGGGGCGCGACCGCCGGCATGCTGGTCGCGTTGTGGCGGATGCTGCGGGAGGACTGACGTGTCCATCGAACGACTGCGGGCGATCATGGTGGCGTTGCGCGATCCCGAGCGCGGCTGCCCGTGGGACCGGGAGCAGACCTGGTCATCGATCGCGCCGCATACCCTGGAGGAAGCCTTCGAACTCGCCGATGCGATCGAGCATGGCGACGCGCTGCACGTTCGCGACGAACTCGGTGACCTGCTGTTCCAGGTCGTGTTCCAGGCACGCATCGCCGAGGAGCAGGGGCTGTTCGATCTCGACGCGGTCGCGGCGGCGATCAGCGACAAGCTCGAACGGCGCCATCCGCACGTGTTCGGCACGGCGACGGTGCGTTCCGCCGACGAGCAGACGCGGGCGTGGGAAGAACACAAGGCTGCCGAGCGCCGGGCCGCTGGTGGTGCGGGCGGCGCGCTTGACGGCATCGCTCTCGGCCTGCCCGCATTGACGCGAGCGGCCAAGCTCGGCAAGCGTGCTGCCGGCGTGCGCTTCGACTGGACGCGGCCGGTCGACGTGGTCGACAAGGTGGAGGAGGAGTGCGGGGAGCTGCGCGAGGCGCTCGCTGCGCACGACGCCCCGGCAGTAGCGGAGGAGCTCGGCGACCTGCTGTTCAGCATCGCGCAACTGGCGCGGCACGTCGGTGCCGATCCGGAAGCAGCACTGCGCGCGACCAACGCGAAGTTCGAGCGACGGTTCCGGCGCATGGAACAGTGGCTGGCGGAACAGGGGCGCTCGCCGCGCGATGCGGCGCCTGACGAACTGGAGGCGTTGTGGGCGAGGGCCAAGCAGGAGCACGGCTGAACGAGCGCTACGCGGCGCTGCGTGCGACGCTCGGCGACTGCCAGCTGCGCGATCGACGGCGGCTGGGCGGCTGGCTCGCGCGCCTCGCCCGGCGTGGCGCCACCGTCGATCCGCGTGAGTTCGAGCGGCTCGAGGCGCAGGTGCTTGCGTCGGCGGCCAAAGTAGCGGCGCGCCGCGCATCGCTGCCCGTGATCCGCTACGACGAAAGCCTGCCGGTGCATGCGCGTCGGGCCGAGATCGCGGCCGCCATCGGCCGCTCGCCGGTGACGATCGTGAGCGGCGCGACCGGCAGCGGCAAGAGCACGCAGCTGCCGAAGATCTGCCTCGAGCTGGGCCGCGGCGTGGCGGGGCTGATCGGCCACACGCAGCCGCGACGCATTGCGGCCCAGACGCTCGCGTACCGCGTGAGCGAAGAGCTCGGCACCGCGCCGGGCGACCTGGTCGGCTACCAGGTGCGCTTCGTCGACCGCACCGGCCCGCGCACGCTGGTCAAGCTGATGACCGACGGCCTGCTGCTGCGCGAGCTCGAGCACGATCCGCTGCTCGAGCGCTACGACACGCTGATCCTCGACGAGGCCCATGAGCGCAACCTGAACGTCGACTTCCTGCTCGGCGTCTGCCGGCGGCTGGTCGAGCGTCGTCCGGAACTGCGCGTGATCGTCACCTCGGCGACCATCGAGACGCGACGGTTCGCCGAATATTTCGGCGGCGCGACGGTGATCGACGTCGAAGGGCGCAGCTTCCCGGTCGAGGTGCGTTACCGGCCGCTCAGCGAGGAGGAGACCGAGGCTCCGTCGCTGCCGGAAGCCATCGGTGCGGCGCTCGAGGAGCTGCGCGGCAACGAGCAGGGCATCGACGGCGACGCGCTGGTCTTCCTGCCGGGCGAGCGCCAGATCGCCGAGGCGCGTGACTACCTCGAGCGTACCGGCGGCTCGGGGTGGGACGTCTTTCCGCTGTATGCACGGTTGTCGGCGGCCGAGCAGGAGCGGGTGTTCGAGCCGCACCCGCGGCGGCGTGCCGTGCTCGCAACCAACGTCGCGGAGACCTCGCTCACCATTCCCGGCGTGCGCTTCGTCGTGGATGCCGGCCTGGCGCGCATCAGCCGCTACAGCCCGCGCGCGAAATTCCAGCGCCTGCCGATCGAGCCGGTATCGCGGGCGAGCGCCGAGCAGCGCAAGGGTCGCTGCGGACGCGTGGGCGAGGGGATCTGCATACGCCTGTACTCGGCAGAGGACTTCGCGTCGCGCCCGGAGTACACCGATCCGGAAATCCTGCGCACCAACCTGGCGAGCCTGATCCTGCAGATGGCGGCGCTCGGGCTCGGCGCGCCCGAGGATTTTCCGTTCGTCGACCCGCCCGACACGCGGTTGCTCAACGACGGCTACCGCCTGCTGCAGGAACTGAGCGCGGTGGACGGCGACCGTCGCATCACCCGTCTCGGCCGGCAGATGGCCTCGCTGCCGGTCGACCCGCGTCTTGCGCGCATCCTGCTCGAGGCCGGGCGCCAGCGCTGCCTCGCCGAGGCGCTGGTGATTGCCGCGTTTCTCAGCATCCAGGATCCGCGCGAACGACCGGCGGACAAGGCCGAAGCCGCGGACCAGGCGCACGCGCTGTTCGCCGACGAGCGCTCGGACTTCGTTGCCGTGCTGAACCTGTGGCGCGCGGCAGTCGAGCAGTCGGCCGCCGGCACGCGGAGCCTGCGTCGCTGGTGCAAGGCTCATTTCCTGTCCTTCGTGCGCATGCGGGAATGGCGCGACCTGCACGAGCAACTGGCCGACATCACGGCCGGGCAAGGGCTCGAGCGCAATGCGGAGCCCGCGCCCGGCAGCCTGCTGCACCAGTCGATCCTGGCCGGGTTCCTCGGCAACATCGGCGTGCTCGACGAGGGGCGCACCTACCTGGGCGCGCGCGACGTTCGCTTCGTCATTGCACCCGGCACGCCGCTCGCGAGGCGTTCGCCGCACTGGATCGTGGCGGCCAGCCTGGTGGAGACGCAGCGGCTGTATGCGCGCATGGTGGCGCAGGTGCAGCCGTCTTGGATCGAGTCGGCCGGTGCGCACCTGGTGCGCCGGACCTACGGCGAGGCGCAATGGGTGCCTGCACGCGGCATGGTGATGGCGCGCGAAACGGTGTCGCTCTACGGGCGAGTGCTGAGCAGCGGCCGGCAGGTGAACTTCGCCACCATCGATCCGGCCGTCGCGCGGCGCATGTTCGTCGAGGAAGCGCTGGTCCGCGGCCAGTCCACGCTCGAGCACCCGTTTCTCGTGCGCAACGCACGCCTGCGCCAGGATCTCGAGCGGCTGGAAGCAAAGCTGCGGCGCCGGGACCTGCTCGCCGCGGACGAGGCGCTGGTGCAGTACTACCTCGAGCGCATCCCGGCCGACGTGGCGACCACGCGCGCTTTCGAGCGCTGGTGGCGCGCGGAGGAGCGGCGGCACCCGGAGCGGCTCGACGTGCCGGCCGGGGTCCTGCTGGCGGAGGAGGCGCCGCAACTGCGGCCTGGCGACTACCCCGACGAGTTGGAGGTCGACGGCAACGTGCTGCCGCTCGCCTATCACTTCGATCCCACCGACGCCGGCGACGGAGTGACCGTCGAGGTGCCATTGTCGTTGCTCGGCTCGCTGCCGGCGCGGCGCCTGGAATGGCTGGTCCCCGGCTACCTGCAGGACAAGCTGGTGGCGCTGTTGCGCGGCCTGCCGAAAGAGTTGCGTCGCGAGCTGGTGCCGATTCCGGAGGCGGCGGCGCGGCTGCGTGCCGCGCTCGAGCCACTCGGCCGGGGCAGCCTGTTTGAGCGGCTGGCGGAGCGGGTGACGGCCGAAGCCGGCCGGCGCATTGCAGCGTCCGAGCTGGCCGCGGTGCCGTTGCCGCCGTGGCTGCGGATGAATCTCCGGGTCATCGACGAGCACGGGCACGAGCTGCGGCGCGGACGGGATCTCGATGCGTTACGCCATGAATTGCGCGCGCGTGCCACCAACGCCGCACGCCCGGACGCTGCGCACGGCTGGGAGCGGGTCGGAGTACGTCGCTGGGACTTCGGCGATCTGCCGGAGGAGCAGCGGGTGGCGAGCGGGCGCGTGACGCTGCGCCTTTTTCCGGGCCTCGAGGATGCTGGCACCGATGTACGCCTGAAGTTGTTTACGGACCCGGCGGCGGCGCAGCGGGCCACGCGGCGTGGCGTGGTGCGGCTGGCAGCACTGGCGCTGCCGCAGCAGCACGAGCTGGTCGTGCGCCAGTGCGCGACGGATCGCGAGCTGGCGCTGCTCACGGCCGCTGCCGGATTCGATCGGGGGCTGTTCCGGGAAGTGGCCGACCGGGCCGTGGCCGATGCGCTGCGTCTCGACGACCGCAGCCTGCCACGCAGCGCAGCACAATTCGAGGCGCGGATCGAGACCGCGCGTGCGGAGGTCGCGGCTTGCGGCGACCACGTCGCGCGTGCGGTGAAGTCCGTGCTGCTCGCCGTCAAGGACGCGCGCACCGCGCTCGGGCCGCTCGGTGCGCCTGTGTTCGCGGCGGGCCGCCACTCGATCGAGCGCATCGTCGACTCACTGATCGCGCCGGGCTGGGTGCGGCAACACGCCCGCCGCCGCGTTTGGCCAGCTGCCGAAGTATGTGCGGGCCGCCGCGCGCCGTGCGCAGCGGTTGCGCGACGACGTCGCGCGGGACCAGCGGCTGGCCGCGGAGGTCGAACCGTTCGAGACGGCTTGGTCTGCGCTGGCGTCGCGTCCGGCAGCGGCGGGGCAGGGCGAGGAGATCGACCGCCTGCGCTGGATGATCGAGGAATTCCGGCTGTCCCTGTTTGCCCAGGAACTGCGCACGCTCGGCCCGGTGTCCGCCAAGCGGCTCGAGGCGCAGCTGGCCCGCGCCCGCGAGGAAATCGCCGGCGCCTGATTGCGGCGGCCGCCAGTCCGCTCTCGCTACCCGCTACTTGCTTCCGGTCGAGGAACGGCTTGATCAGGTCCATCGGCAGCGGGAACACGATGGTGGTCGCCTTCTCGCTCGACAGGTCGGAGAGTGTCTGCAGGTAGCGCAGCTGCAGTGCCTTGGGATCCTCGCCCAGCGTCTTGGCCGCCTCGACCAGCTGCGCAGCCGCCTGCTTCTCGCCCTCGGCATGGATGATCTTGGCGCGCCGCGTGCGCTCGGCCTCGGCCTGCTTGGCCATGGCGCGGATCATGCTTTCGTCGAGGTCGACGTGCTTGATCTCGACGTTGCCCACCTTGATGCCCCAGGCGTCCGTCGCCTGGTCGAGGATGTGCTGGATGTCGACGTTGAGCTTGTCGCGCTGGGAGAGCATCTCGTCGAGCTCGTGCTGGCCGAGCACCGAGCGCAGCGTGGTCTGCGCAAGCTGGCTGGTCGCCTCGAACGGGTTGGCGACCTGGATGATGGCCTTGGCGGGATCGACGATGCGGAAGTAGATGACCGCGTTGACCTTCACCGAGACGTTGTCGCGCGAGATCACGTCCTGGGTCGGCACGTCGAGCACGACGGTGCGCAGGTCGACCTTGACCATGCGCTGCACCAGCGGCACCAGGATGATCAGGCCCGGGCCCTTGACTCCGGTGAAGCGGCCGAACGTGAAGACGACGCCCCGCTCGTACTCGTTCAGGACCTTGATGACCTGCGTGGCGAGCAACGCCAGCAGGACGAGGACGACGCCCACGATCGGAAGGTTGATCATCATTCGGTGCTCCTGGATGCCTTGATTGGATTCATTCGCTGGCGGGGCCGACCCGGATGACGAGGCCATCCACGCCGAGGATCTGCAGCCGCTGTCCGGTCCGGACCGGCAGGGTGCTCACGGCCTGCCAAAGTTCGCCGTGCACCCGGACCAGTCCCGTTGCGCTCGAAGTCCTCGACCGCCTCGGCGATTTCGCGGGTGAAGCCCTCGATGCCACTCACGACCGGCCGGCGGCGCGCGCGCACTGCAAACGAGACGATCGCCAGCAGCACCAGGGCGCCGGCGAGCGCCATCGCCGCGATCACCTGCCAGGCAATCGAGAATCCAGGTACGTCCTTGTCGAGCAGCATGACCGATCCGATGACGAAGGCGACGATGCCGCCGAGGCCCAGCGCGCCGAACGAGGGCACGAAGGACTCGGCGACGATGAGCAGGACTCCGAGGGCGATCAGCGCAAGGCCCGCATAGTTGACCGACAGCACCTGGAACGCGAACAGCGCGAGCAGCAGGCAGATCGCACCCACCACGCCCGGAACGACCGCGCCCGGGTTGTAGCCCTCGAGCAGCAGTCCGTAGATGCCGATCAGCATCAGCAGGTAGGCGACGTTCGGGTTGGTCAGCAGCGACAGCAGTTCGGTGCGCCAGTCGGGCTCGACCTGCTGCAGCACCAGCCCGTCGGTGGCGAGCACCACCTCGCGCGTCTGCAGCTTCACCACGCGGCCATCGAGCGAGCGCAGCAGCGTGGGAATGTCGACTGCGACCAGGTCGATCACACCGGCCGCCAGCGCTTCGTCGGCCGGCAGGCTGGCGCCGCTGCGCACCGCCGCCGTCGGCCCACTCGACGTTGCGGCCGCGCAGTTCGGCGAGGCCGCGCAGGTACGCGGTGGCGTCGTTGACGGCCTTGCGCTCGCTGGCCGAGCCTGGCTCCGGGACCTTGTCCGTCGCGCCGTTCTTCGCCGCCGGCTTGCCGCCCGGGTCGGGTCCGGAGGGTGCAGCGCCGATCTGCACGGGGGTGGCCGCGCCGAGGTTGGTCGCCGGCGCCATCGCGGCCACGTGGCTCGCGTAGACCAGATAGGTGCCGGCGCTGGCTGCGCGCGCGCCGCTCGGCGCAACGTAGGTCACGACCGGCACGTCGGACGCGAGGATCGCCTGCACCATGTCGCGCATGGCGGTATCGAGTCCGCCCGGCGTGTCGATGGTCACGATGACGAGCGACGCACCGTCTTGCTGCGCCTGGCGCAGCTTGCGGACGAAGAAGTCGCTGGTGGCGGGCCCGATCGGCCCGTCCACCGGCAGGATCACGCCGCCAGGTGCAACGGGCGACGCGGCACCCGCCAGCAGGATCCAGCCGGCGGCGAGCAGGGCGAACAGCGCCGCGGCCCGTCGCCACCAGGGGTTTGAGGCGTCCATGCCGCGATCATAGCAGCCGCCTGCCGCGGCCGACGCTTCAGCCGGCCACGTCGAAGTTGATGCCCTGCGCGAGCGGCAGCTCGCTGCCCCAGTTCACGGTGCAGGTCTGGCGGCGCATATAGGCCTTCCAGGCATCGGAGCCCGACTCGCGGCCGCCGCCGGTGTCCTTCTCGCCGCCGAACGCGCCGCCGATCTCGGCACCGGAGGTGCCGATGTTGACGTTGGCGATGCCGCAGTCCGACCCCGCGGCCGACAGGAAGCGCTCGGCGTGCTGCAGGCGGTCGGTGAAGATCGCCGAGGACAGGCCGTGGGCCACCTCGTTCTGCATCGCGATCGCCTCGTCGAGCGTCCCGAACGGAATCAGGTAGAGGATCGGCGCGAACGTCTCCGTCCGCACGATGTCCCAGTCGGCACGCGCCACCACGATCGCCGGCTCGACGAAGAACCCGGGCTGGCCGAGCGCCTTGCCGCCGGTGACGAGTCGCCCGCCACTCGCGACTGCCTGGGCCACGGCCGCCTCGAACTGGTGCACCGCGCCTGCATCGATCAGCGGTCCCATCAGGGTCTGCGGCTCGAGCGGATCCCCGATGCGCACCTGTCCGTAGGCACGGGTGAGCCGCTGCTCGAGCTCGGCCAGGCGTGACTCGTGCACCAGCACGCGGCGCGTGGTCGTGCAGCGCTGGCCCGCCGTGCCGACTGCGCCGAAGACGATCGCGGGCACGGCCAGGTCGAGGTTCGCGAACTCGTCGACGATGATCGCGTTGTTGCCGCCGAGCTCGAGCAGGCTCTTGCCGAGCCGGCGCGCCACGCGCTCGCCGACGTCGCGCCCGACATGGGTCGAGCCGGTGAACGAGACGAGGCTCACGCGCCGGTCGTCGACGAAACGCGTCGCCAGCTCGTGCGTGGCGTCGACGAACAGCTGGAAGATGCCCGGGTAGCCGTGCCGCTCGAGCACGCCGTTGCAGATGCGCTGCACCGCGACCGCGCACAGCGCAGTCTTGAGCGAAGGCTTCCACACCGTGACGTTGCCGCAGATCGCCGCGAGGAACGCGTTCCACGCCCACACCGCCACCGGGAAATTGAAGGCGCTGATCACGCCGACCACGCCGAGCGGGTGCCACTGCTCGAACATGCGATGGCTCGGTCGCTCCGAGTGCATCGACAGGCCGTACAGCATGCGCGACTGGCCGACCGCGAAGTCGGCGATGTCGATCATCTCCTGCACCTCGCCGTCGCCCTCGGCCTTGATCTTGCCCATCTCGAGCGACACGAGGCTGCCGAGATCCGACTTGTGGCGCCGCAGTTCGTCGCCGACCAGGCGCACGGCCTCGCCGCGCTTCGGTGCCGGCACCGAGCGCCAGGCCAGCGCGACGTCGTGCGCAGCAGCCATCAGCTGCTCGTACTGCGCAGCGGTCGTCGCGCGCACCGCTCCCAGCACCTCGCCGTTCGACGGATTGATCGACTGGACCAGCGGAGCGTGGTCGTCCGCCAGCCAGCCGCCCGCCGAACTCCAGGTGCCCGCGTTGACTGCCCCGAGGCCCAGGCGCTGCAGCACCGGGTTCATGCGCGGCTCCCGACTGCGCGCTGCGCGCCGGTCTGCCCGGCCACCACCAGTCGCGCCGACACATCCTTGCCGCCGCCGTTCGCGTAGTACTGGCCGAAGCGATTGTCGAGCACGTCGACCAGGTGGAAGTCCTCCTGGCGCACGAAGCCACGGAAGCGGCCGCGGTTGCTCATCACGAGGTCCACCACTGCGGTGATGCCCGCGGCCGTGGTGACCTGGATGGCGGACCACAGCCGCCCGGCGATCACCTGCGGATAGATCTTGCTCACGTAGTTCTCCTCGCGCAGCTCGCCTTCCTGGCGGCCGGTGACCGCGACGTAGACGATCACCACGTCCTGCAGCGTCTGCGGCACCGCGTTCTCGAGCACGCGCTTCAACGTGGCGCGGTCCTGGTTCAGCTTCAGGTCGTTCATCAGCAGGCGCATCTGCGAGCAGTGGCCCGGGTAGCGGATGGTCTTGTAGTCCATCGCCTGCACCCGGTCGCCGTAGGTGGCGCCGAGCGAACCGAGGCCGCCCGAGGTGTTGAACGCCTCGTACGGCGTGCCGTCGATCTCGATCTCCTCGAGCCCCTCGAGCGGCGCCACCTCGATGGCGCGGCCGTCGACGATCGCCTCGCACGGGTTGCCGTATTCGTTGATCAGGCCCTCGGTGGACCAGGTGAGCGAGTACTTGAGCACGTTGTTCGGGTGCTGGGGCAGGGCGCCGACCCGCAGCTTCACGCTGCGCAGCTCGTCGAAGTGGCCGATCAGCGCGTTGGCCGCGATGCTGATGAAGCCCGGCGCGAGCCCGCATTGCGGCACGAACGCGTGGTCCGACCCCTCGGCGAGGCGGCGCACCGCACGTGTCACCTCGACGTCCTCGGTCAGGTCGAAGTAGTGCATGCCCGCCGCGCGCGCCGCCTCGGCAACCGTGACGTTGCAGTAGTAGGGCAGGCTCGAGATCACCGCATCGACGGGGTGGGCCTTCAGGTGCGCCGCGAGCGCGGCTGCGTCGCGAGCGTCGAAACCGTGCGCGTACAGGTTGTCCAGCCGATGGGCTTCGACGACCGCACTGGCGACGGCGCCGTTGACGTCGGCGACGTGGACTTCGTAGTCGCCGGTTTCGGCGAGCAGGCCGGAGATCAGCGAACCGATCTTGCCCGCGCCCAGGACCAGGACTTTTTGCATTTCGTTGGCTCCGCCGGTGCGTAAGGGGCGCGATTGTGACGAAACCGCCGTCCGGCGTCACATCGGGCGTTTCTTTTGCGGTGCAGCGATCCGCGGTAGGATCCCCGATGGCTGCCAATCCCGCCCCCCGCGACTGGTCCCCGACGAGCTGGACGGCTCACCCGGCCGAGCAGCAACCCGTGTACCGCGACCGGGCGGCGCTCGAGCGGGTGGTGGCCGAGATGAGCCGGTTGCCGCCGACCGTGGTGTCGTGGGAAGTCGACGACCTGCGCCGGCAGATTGCCGATGCCCAGCAGGGGCGGCGGTTCCTGCTGCAGGGCGGCGACTGCGCGGAGACCTTCGCCGACTGCGAGTCGGGGCAGATCGCGCGCAAGCTGAAGATCCTGCTGCAGATGAGCCTGGTGCTGCTGCACGGGTTGAAGAAGCCGGTGATCCGCGTCGGGCGCTTCGCCGGCCAGTACGCGAAGCCGCGCTCGGCGGACACCGAGACGCGCAACGGCGTCACGCTGCCGAGCTATCGCGGCGACCTCGTCAACCGCCCCGGGTTCACGGCGGCGGAGCGCGAGCCCGACCCGGAGCTGCTGCTGCGCGGCTATGAGCGTGCCGCGCTGACCCTCAATTTCGTGCGCGCGCTGGTCGACGGCGGCTTCGCCGACCTGCACCACCCGGAATACTGGGACCTGGGCTTCGTGCACCACTCGCCGCTGCGCGACCAGTACCGCCAGCTGGTGGCCTCGATCTCCGACTCGCTCGACTTCTACGAGGCGATGAGCGGCAATCGCATCCACGAGGCGAGCCGCGCGCCGTTCTATGCCAGCCACGAGGCGCTGCACCTGCTGTACGAGCAGGCGCAGTCGCGCTTCATCGAGCGTCGTCAGCGCTGGTACAACCTGTCGACGCACCTGCCGTGGATCGGCATGCGCACGGCGAAGCTCGACGGTGCGCACGTCGAGTACTGCCGCGGCATCGCGAACCCGGTCGGCGTGAAGATCGGGCCGTCGATGGGTGCCGACTGGGTGCAGGGCCTGTGCGAAGTGCTGAATCCCGAACGGGAGCCGGGCCGGCTGGTGCTGATCCATCGGATGGGCGCCGCGCAGATCGAGTCGCGGCTGCCGCCGCTGATCGAGGCGGTCCGTGCGACCGGCACCCCGGTGCTGTGGGTCTGCGACCCGATGCACGGCAACACCGAGAGCACGCCGTCGGGCCTCAAGACGCGTCGCTTCGACAACATCGTCACCGAGCTCGAGCAGTCGTTCCGGATCCACGCGGCGCTCGGCAGCTACCTGGGGGGCGTGCACTTCGAGCTGACCGGTGAGGACGTCACCGAATGCACCGGCGGCGCACGTGGCCTCGCCGATGCCGACCTGGCGCGCGACTACCGCTCGCAGGTCGACCCGCGCCTCAACTACGAGCAGGCCCTCGAACTCGCGATGCGGGTCGCGGAGGTCGCCCGGTCGGGCTGAGCCGTCCCGGCGCCAGCACCGCTTCGACCGCGTCGCGCGGCAGTTCACGCCACGCCCCGGGCGCCAGGCCCTCGACCCGCCACGGCCCGACGCCGGCACGCACCAGTCGCAAGGTCGGCAGGCCGACGGCGGCGGTCATGCGGCGAACCTGCCGGTTGCGGCCTTCGCGCAGGGTCAGTGACAGCCAGGCCGTCGGAATGCTCTTGCGGAAGCGGATCGGCGGGTCGCGCGGCCAGAGCCAGTCGGGCTCGGGCACGACTTCGGCGAGCGCCGGCAGGGTGGGGCCGTCGTTCAGCGTCACCCCGGCGCGCAGGGCGGCCAGCGCGGTGGCGTCCGGCTCGCCCTCGACCTGCGCCAGGTAGGTCTTCGGCAGGCCGGACTGCGGCTGGCTGATGCGCGCCTGCCAGGGTCCGAAGTCGGTGAGCACCATCAGCCCCTCGCTGTCGAAATCGAGGCGGCCGGCCGGGTAGACGCCCCGCAGCGGCAGGTAATCGCGCAGGCAGCGGCGGTCGTCCGGGCTGGTGAACTGTGGCAGGACCTGGAAGGGCTTGTTCAGCAGGACCAGACGCATTACGGATATTGCTCTTGCCCCGGGCAGGAACCCAAGTCTATCCTCATTATTGCGCTGCAACATCGTGCCGCGATGCCGCCCACGGGGTGGCTGTTGGCGCGGGGAGTCCGCCTTGAGCACACAGACCAATCTCGACCTGCCCTCGGGATGCACCGTCACAGGCACGCTGCGCCCCGGCTTCGAAACCATCCTGACACGCGAGGCGCTCGAGTTCGTCGTCGAACTCGCACGCAAGTTCGGCCCGCGCGTCGAGGAACTGCTGGTCCGCCGCGCGGAGCGACAGAAGGAAATCGACGGCGGAAAGCTGCCGGATTTCCTGTCGCAGACCCACGCCATTCGCGAGCGCGACTGGCACGTCACCGCGATCCCGGCCGACCTGCAGGATCGTCGCGTCGAAATCACCGGCCCGACCGAACGCAAGATGATCATCAACGCGCTCAATTCGGGCGCCAAGGTGTTCATGGCGGACTGCGAAGACTCGATGACGCCCACCTGGGACAACGTCGTGCAGGGGCAGATCAACCTGCGCGACGCCGCCGCCCGGCGCATCGAGTTCACGAGCCCCGAGGGCAAGGCCTACAAGCTCAATCCGCAGATCGCGACGCTGAACGTGCGACCGCGCGGCTGGCACCTCTACGAGAAGCACGTGCTGGTCGACGGCAAGCAGGTGCCGGGCGCGTTCGTCGATTTCGGCCTGTACCTGTTCCACAACCACGCCGAGCTGAAGCGCCGCGGCACGGGCCCGTATTTCTACCTGCCGAAGACCGAGAGCCACCTCGAGGCGCGGTTGTGGGCGGAGGTGTTCCGCCACGCCGAGGCGCGGCTCGGCCTCGCGCCGCAGACCATCAAGGCGACGCTGCTGATCGAGGTGATCCTCGCGGCGTTCGAGATGGACGAGATCCTGTGGGAGCTGCGCGACTACATCGTCGGCCTCAACTGCGGCCGCTGGGACTACATCTTCAGCTTCATCAAGAAGTTCAGCCGCTACCCGGACAAGGTGCTGCCCGACCGGGCGCAGGTGACGATGACCACGCGCTTCCTGCGCTCGTACTCGAAGCTGCTGATCAAGACCTGCCACCGGCGCGGCGCGTTCGCCATGGGCGGCATGGCGGCGCAGATCCCGATCAAGGGTGACCCGGCCGCGAACGACGCGGCGATTGCCAAGGTGCGCGCCGACAAGGAGCGCGAGGCGGGCGACGGGCACGACGGCACCTGGGTGGCGCACCCGGGGCTGGTGCCGATCGCGATGGAGGTGTTCGACCGGCTGATGCCGACCCCGAACCAGCTGCACCGCAAGCTCGAGGACGTGCAGATCACCGCCGCCGACCTGCTGGCGATCCCCGAGGGCACGATCACCGAGGCCGGGCTGCGCAACAACGTCGACGTCTCGATCCAGTACATGGCCTCCTGGCTCGGCGGCAACGGCTGCGTGCCGATCCACAACCTGATGGAGGACGCGGCCACGGCCGAGATCTCGCGCGCGCAGATCTGGCAGTGGATCCATCATCCGACCGGCGTGCTCGACGACGGTCGCAAGGTCACGGTCGAGCTGTACCGGCAGATCACCGGCGAGGAGCTGGCGCGGCTGCGCGCGCAGCTGGGTGATGCCGCCTTCGCCGCCGGCAACTTCGAGCGGGCCGCGAAGATCCTCGACCAGATCACCACCGCCGACGCGTTCGAGACTTTCCTGACTCTGCCCGCGTACCGGGCCATCGACTGACAGAATTCGCTCAAACGAGGAACGAAAAATGACCGACAAGGCTGCAACCGCACTGCGCAAGGACTGGCACGACAACCCGCGCTGGAAGGGCATCAAGCGGCCCTACAAGGCCGAGGACGTCGTCCGGCTGCGCGGCAACGTGCTGGTCGACCACACGCTCGCGCGCCTCGGCGCCGAGAAGCTGTGGAAGCTGGTGACCACCGAGCCGTACGTCAACTGCCTCGGCGCGCTCACCGCGGGCCAGGCGATGCAGCAGGTCAAGGCCGGCATCAAGGCGATCTACCTGTCGGGCTGGCAGGTCGCCGCCGACAACAACAGCTACATGGCGATGTACCCCGACCAGTCGCTGTACCCGGTCGACTCGGTGCCGAAGGTCGTGGAGCGCATCAACGCGACGTTCAAGCGCGCCGACGAGATCCAGTGCTCGCGTGGCGTGCACCCGGGCCACAAGGAATACGTCGACTTCTTCGCGCCGATCGTCGCCGACGCCGAGGCGGGCTTCGGCGGCGTGCTCAATGCGTTCGAGCTGATGAAGGCGATGATCCGCGCCGGCGCCGCGGGCGTGCACTTCGAGGACCAGCTCGCGTCCGTCAAGAAGTGCGGCCACATGGGCGGCAAGGTGCTGGTGCCGACGCAGGAAGCGATCCAGAAGCTGGTTGCCGCGCGTTTCGCCGCCGACGTGATGGGCACGCCGACCATCGTGCTGGCGCGCACCGACGCCGAGGCAGCGGACCTGCTCACCAGCGACGTCGACGAGAACGACAAGCCGTTCTGCACCGGCGAGCGCACGCCGGAAGGCTTCTATCGCGTCAAGCCGGGCGTCGAGCAGTCGATCTCCCGCGGCCTGGCCTATGCGCCGTACGCCGACATGGTGTGGTGCGAGACGGGCAAGCCGGACCTCGGCTTCGCCAAGGCCTTCGCCGAGGCGATCCGCAAGAAGTTCCCGGACAAGATGCTGTCGTACAACTGCTCGCCGTCGTTCAACTGGAAGAAGAACCTCGACGACGCGACGATCGCGAAGTTCCAGCGCGAGCTCGGTGCCATGGGCTACAAGTACCAGTTCATCACGCTGGCCGGCATCCACAACATGTGGTTCAACATGTTCGACCTCACGCAGGAATACGTGAAGAAGGGCATGACGGCCTACGTCGAGAAGGTGCAGGAGCCGGAGTTCGCGGCGCGCGATCGCGGCTACACGTTCGTGTCGCACCAGCAGGAGGTCGGCACGGGCTATTTCGACGAGGTGACCCAGGTCGTCCAGGGCGGCCACTCGTCGACTACGGCGATGCACGGCTCCACGGAAGAGGAGCAGTTCGACACCGGCGGTGCCCATCACTGACGGGCGTCTGCGACTGACCCGACGCGGCCCGGGCAGGAGACTGCCCGGGCCGTTTCTTTGGAGGGCCCATGAACTACAGTACGACTGCCGGCCCGCTGGCCGTTGCCCGCCACGTCAATGACTGAGTTCGACCCGGACTGCCGCCGCTGCCCGCGCCTCGCCGCGTTTCTCGACGAGGGCAGGGCGCAGCACCCGGGCTACCATTGCGCGCCGGTAGCGCCGTTCGGCGACCTGCAGCCGCGGTTGCTGATCGTGGGCCTCGCGCCGGGCTTTCACGGCGCCAACGCCAGCGGGCGGCCCTTCACCGGTGACTACGCCGGCGTGCTGCTCTACGAGACGCTGCATGCCTTCGGGTGGGCGAGCGCTCCGGTCTCGTCTGCGCGCGACGACGGCCTTGTCCTCACCGGTGCGCGCATCACCAACGCCGTGAAGTGCGTTCCGCCCGGCAACAAGCCGACGCCGGCCGAGATCGCCACCTGCAACGACTTCCTGCGCGCCGAACTCGCGGGCCTGCCGGGCGATACTGTCGTGCTGGCACTGGGTGCCATCGCTCACGGTGCGGTGCTGCGCGCCGCCGGCCTCCGGCTCGCGGCATACCGCTTCGCTCACGGCGCGGAGCACGTGCTGCCGAGTGGCCGCCACCTGTTCGATTCCTATCACTGCAGCCGCTACAACACCAACACGCGGCGACTGACCACGGCGATGTTCCGCGAGGTGTTAGGCAGGGCGACGACGCGCGCGCTCAGCCGGCGCGAAACGGATTGACGATGCGCAGCCGACGGTCGATCAACTGGCCGTGCTGCAGGTCTTCTGCATACAGGCGGGTACAGCCTGCCAGGAGCGCGGCAGCTACCAGCACCGCGTCGTAAAACGAGAAGCCGTAGCGCTCGGCGAGGTCCAGCGCGCGATCGTGCGTCGCCGCGGCGACCGGCTGCACCTCGCAGACGGCGCGCACCGTGCCGAGGATCTCGCGGACGTCGGCGATGGACATGCGCAGCTTGCGAGTCGCGACGGCGGCGAACTCGTTCAGCACCTGGACGCTGATGGTGCCGCCTGCGACGAGCAGTTCCTCGGCTCGTTCTGCCTTCGCCTCCTCGGCGGACAGCAGGTAGAGCAGCACGCTCGTGTCGATGAAGGTCTCAGCCGCGCTCATTCGCTTCCAGGCGGTCGAACCGGAAGGTAGCAGGCAAGCGGCCGCGGAACTTCCGCAGCCGGGCGACGAGTTCGCGTCGGCCCGGGGTCTTGCTGACCTCGAAGGCGTTGCGCCCGGCCACCTGGATCTCGACCTGGTCGCCTTCCTTGAGGTTCAAAGCCTCGACCACTGCCGCCGGCAACCGCACGGCCAGGCTGTTGCCCCACTTCGCGACTTGCATGACGGCCAGCCCTCCCGAGGTGGATATACATTGAACGACAGTATATCCACGACCGCAAGTCGAGAAATGCACCGCAATCACTCGAAATGAGGATCGGCTGCCGGACCGGATAGACTTTCCGCGTGCCCGACGCCGCCGCCTTCGACCTGCCGAGCTTCCTCGCCTCGCTGCCCGCCAAGCCGGGCGTGTACCGCATGCTCGCGGCGGACGACACGATTCTCTACGTGGGCAAGGCGCGGCAGCTGAAGAGCCGTGTGTCGAGCTATTTCCGCGGCGGGGCGCACGCCGACAAGACGCAGGCCATGCTGGCACAGGTGGCGCGCGTCGAGATCACGGTCACCGCTTCGGAGACCGAGGCGCTGCTGCTCGAGTACAACCTGATCAAGCAGCACCGGCCGCGCTACAACGTCCTGCTCAAGGACGACAAGACCTTTCCGTACATACACCTCACCGCGCACGAGTTCCCGCGGCTCGCCTACTACCGCGGCGCCGGCAAGGTGCCGGGCCGGTTCTTCGGGCCATATCCGAACTCGGTGGCCGCGCGCGAGACGGTGCAATTGCTGCAGAAATTGTCACGCCTGCGGCCCTGCGAGGACACGTTCTTCGCCAACCGGTCGCGTCCGTGCCTGCAGCACCAGATCGGGCGCTGCTCGGCGCCGTGCGTCGGCCTCGTCACGCGCGAGGCGTACGCGCAGGACATCGACGACGCGGTGCAGGTGCTGCAGGGCCGCAACAACGAACTGATCGCCGAGTTCGGGCGCCGCATGGAGGCGGCGGCCGAGCGACTGGAGTACGAGGCAGCGGCGCGCTTCCGCGACCAGATCGCGATGCTGAAGCAGATCCAGGCCAGCCAGGCGGTGACGCGCATCAGCGGGGCCGACATCGACGCCGTGGCGATCGCCGGCGACGGCCCGGAGTACTGCGTGTCGGTCGTGTTCGTGCGCGGCGGGCGCAACCTCGGCAGCAGCAATTTCTTCCCGAAGGGCGGGCTCGGCGATGCGCGCGAGGCGCTCGCCGGGTTCCTCGCCCAGTACTACCTCGGTCGCGAGGCGCCGGACGAGATCCTGGTCGGCGAGCCGGTCGAGGACGCCGCCGTGCTCGAGGCGGCGCTCGCGCAGCGCGCCGGCCGCCCGGTGCCGATCCGCAGCAGCGTGCGCGGCACGCGCGCGCGCTGGCTGGCGATGGCGCGCACCAACGCGGCACTGGGCCTGCAGATGAAGTCGGCCAGCCGATCGAGCGTGCGCGAGCAGCTCGAGGCCTTGCGGGCAGCCCTCGGGCTGGAGCGCACGCCGCAGCGCATCGAGTGCTTCGACGTGAGCCACACGATGGGCGAATCCGCCATGGCGTCGTGCGTCGTGTTCGGCCCGGAAGGGCCCGTGAAGAGTGACTACCGACGCTTCAACCTCAAGGGCCTGACGCCCGGCGACGACTTCGCCGGCATGCGCCAGGCGGTGAGCCGTCATTTCGCGCGGGTGCAGAAGGGCGAGGGCGCGATGCCCGACCTGCTGTTGATCGACGGCGGGGCAGGGCAACTGCAGGCGGCGCACGCGGCTCTCGCGGAACTCGGCATCGAGGGGCTGCCGGCCGTCGGCGTCGCCAAGGGCGCCGACCGTCGCGCCGGGCAGGAGCGACTGTTCTTGGCCGGTCAGGAGGCCCCCCTTATACTCGGGCCGGACTCTGCAGCGTTGCGACTCGTGCAGCGAGTGCGCGACGAGGCGCACCGTTTCGCGATCGCCGGGCACCGCAAGGCGCGGGCACGGCTCCGCCTCGAGTCGTTTCTCGAGGAGATCCCGGGGCTCGGTCCCGCGAAGCGCCGCGAGTTGCTGAAATCGTTCGGCGGGCTGCAGGGCGTGCGGCAGGCGTCGGTCGAGGACCTCGCCAGGGTGCGCGGCATTTCACGCCCGCTGGCGGAGCTGATTTTCGAAAAAATGAACCCGGGGCCTTGAGCGAACGTGAACCTGGCCAACCTGCCCAATGTCCTCACGCTCGCCCGGATCGTCGCGGTGCCGCTGGTGGTCGCGCTGTTCTACTGGAGCCACCCCTGGTCGAACCCGCTCGCGGCCATCGTGTTCATCGTCGCGGCGCTCACCGATTCGCTGGACGGCTACCTTGCGCGGCGGCTGGGGCTCACCACGCCGCTCGGCGAATTCCTCGATCCCGTGGCCGACAAGCTGATGGTCGCCACCGCGCTGGTGCTGCTGGTGGGGCACGACACGCGGCCGCTGATCGTGATCACTGCGGTGGTGATCATCGGCCGCGAAATCACGGTCTCGGCGCTGCGCGAGTGGATGGCGCACCTCGGCGCCCGCGCCAAGGTCGCGGTCTCGGGCATGGGCAAGGTCAAGACCATCGTGCAGATGACGGGACTCTCGATGATGATGTTCCGCAGCGACGTGTTCGGCCTGCCGGTGTACGAGACCGGCGTGGTGCTGCTGGTGGTCGCGGGCGTCTTGACGCTCTGGTCGATGGTCAGCTACCTGCAGGCCGCCTGGCCGGAGCTGCGGCGCACCCCCCTCCCTTGACAGAACCGCGGCTTCCTCTAAAAATACGCGTTCCCTAAGGCCTTGCGGCCCGAGGGATGTCCGAGCGGGTGTAGCTCAGTTGGTAGAGCGCGACCTTGCCAAGGTCGAGGTCACGAGTTCGAGCCTCGTTACCCGCTCCAGTTCTCTGCATGACCCCGGGCCACCCGGGGTTATGTTTTTCTGGCACACGGTTTCGGCGAGGCTAGGTGGCAGAGTGGTCATGCAGCGGCCTGCAAAGCCGTGTACGCCGGTTCGATTCCGACCCTAGCCTCCACTTCGCCCTCGCCGCCCGTTGCTGCGGCTGCGCGTAACCGCTTCTCCGTTTTTCTTGTTTCATTCCGACCCTAGCCTCCAATCCCCCGCACCCTCCCGGCCCGCTCAACGGCGTTGACGCAACTCCTCGCGCAGCGCACGCACCTCGGCTGCAACCGCCCGAGCTGGGCGAGCACGCCTGCCAGCAGGCCGATCGTGGCCAGTCCAAAGAACATCGCCATGGCTTTCCTCCGCCATGAAAAAGGGGCCACCCCGAAGGGTGGCCCCGTGGCTGTCGCGCCTCGATCGACCTTACAGGTTGATCTTGAAGCCGCCGTAGTAGTAACGACCAACCGTGTCGAACGGATCGCCGCCGCCCGTGCCCAGCAGGCCGAGCGGAGGCATCTGGTCCAACGCGTTGTCGATGCCCGCGAACAGGCTGACGATCTCGTTGACCGCGAACTCGCCGCGGATGCTGTGATAACCGACCGCCGGGTACCACTTGCGCGGGAACTGGTCGCGGTTGGTGGCGGGCACGCCGTCGAAGTTGTGCTGCGCCTCGTAGGTGCCGATGGTCTGCTTGCCGATGTAGCGGTAGCTGTAGGCCACGTCGAGCGGACCCACGCCGTAGTTCACGTTCACGTTGAACGCCAGCTCAGGATCGCCCAGCTCCGACTTCTGCCGGTTCGGGATGGTCGGGTCGGCCGGGTTGGTGTAGTTGTTGAGATCGATCAGGTACGTGGCGATGCCGCGGGTCGACAGCGTGTGGCCGTTGGCGAACGTGTACTGGTAGGACATGTCGAAGTCGATGCCCGAGGTCTCCTGCTTGGCGAAGTTCACGCCACCGGAGATCACCGCCGGATCCTGGAACGTGCCATCCGGGTTACGCGCCACCGTGGTGCAGAACGGGTTGCCGATGCCGCCCGGCGCGTTGTAGCACTCGTTGATGATCGTCTGCGCGCCGAGCGCGGCGATCAGGTCCTCGACCTCGATGTTCCAGTAGTCCACCGCGAACGCGAAGCCCGGCAGCTGGCGGGGCATGAACACGGCACCGATGGTGTAGCTGGTGCCGTTTTCTTCCGTCAGCGTCGGGTTGCCGCCGCTCAGGAAGCCGGTGGAGCGGTCACGCGCCGGCTGGTTGACGAAGTTGGCCGGTACGCCCGCCGCCGCGCAGTTCGCCGCACGGTTCGGGTTGTTGTTGATGTTGAGGACGTCGCACGGGTCGGCGATGAACGCGAAGTTCTGCGACTGCGGCGAGTACAGGTCGCTCTGCGTCGGCGCGCGCACCGACGTCGAGTAGTTGCCGCGGAAGCGGACGTCCTGGACCGGCGCGTAGATCAGGCCCGCGTTGTAGGCGGACACCGAGCCCACGTCGCTGTCGTAGTCCGACCAGCGATAGGCACCTTCGGCCGTCAGCTCGTGCACGTACGGCAGGTTGGCGAGGATCGGGAAGCGAACTTCGCCGAACAACTCGTTGACCTTGAAGTCGGGCGGGTCGAACGGCTGGATCGCGTTCAGGAACGTGGCGCCCGACGCGGTCAGCGGGTCGAACGCGGAGTAGGCCTTCTCCTTGCGCGTCTCGGCGCCGATCGCGAAGCCGGCGGGACCGCCGGGCAACTCGAACCAGTCGGAGCTGTCGCCCGACATGTAGGCCGTGGCCACGTACTCCTCGGCTTCTTCCTCGCGGTGCGCCGTCGTGTTGATGTACCGGAGCGCTTCCCTGGAGGGTGCGCCGTAGCCGAACACGTTCAGCGGGACGCACTCTGCGTCATCGTTGGTCGGATCGGCATCGGCATTGACGCCGCAGACGATCTGGCCGGCCGAGTTGCGCACGGCGTCGATCGCGAGCGAGAAGCCGTCGGGGTTGCCGTCGATGTCGTACGACACCAGGTTGTTGAGCGAATCGAGCGAGGTCTTCAGCTTGCCGTAGTTGAACGCGACCTCGTAGCGCCAGTCGTCGTTGAATGTGCCGTCTACGCCGAGCACGATGCGGTAGGTGTCGCGCTCGTGTTCCTCGCCGCGGCCGCCGAAGTCGACGTTGAAGCGCGAGAGCGTGAACGTGCCGGTGGCCGGGGCCGCGCAGCGGCCCATGGCCTGCAGCACGCCGAGCGCCTGCGACGAGAGGTACGGGTTGTTGCAGCGCAGTTCGGCGCCGGCGCCGAAGAAGGCCGGGATGCTGCCCTGCCAGAAGCTGGGCTGGCCTTCCTGGTTCGCCTCGATGCGGACGAACTTGGCCTCGACGAACGGACGGAACACGTCGTTCATGTCGTAGTGCGCGAGCAGGTTGGCGGAGTAGCGCGTCAGGCCGGCAGCGAGCTGGCCGGTGTTGCGCAGCGACGAGAGGCTGCCGGCGTTCGAGCCGGGCGCGCCGGCCAGCTGCACGTTGCCTGAACCGTACGGACGGAAGTCGATCCTCGGCACGGTCTGCACCAGGTTGCCGTTGCGATCGAACGAGAAGATGCGCGGCTGGTTGTTCGGCAGGCAACGCGTGCTGCGGATCGGCTCGGGCAGGCTGCCGCAGTACACCGACGAAGTCGAGGTGCCCGAGGCCAGCGGGGAGATCAGGCCGCCGTCGGCGATCGTGGCGTTGAAGATGCCGCCGTCGAAGAACTGGTTGTCCGGGACGCCATCCGTGCCGCCCGGTTCACCCACCGTGTGCTCGGCCAGGTTGAACTGCGCGCGGCCGCGGAAAGCGCCGGTGAGGCCGTCACGCTGGTTGAAATACAGCGCGTCGGTGTTGCCGTACTCGAGGGCGACGGCCACGTTGCCCTTGTCGTCCGCGAAGTTCGTGCCGTACGTGACCGAGAAGAACTCCGAGTCGCGGTCGCCGCGCTCCGAGGTGCCGGCCTGGCCACGGAAGGAAAGGCCTTCGTAATTGCGCTTGGTGATGAAGTTCACCACGCCGGCCACGGCGTCCGAACCGTACACGGCCGAGTTGCCGCCGGTCACCACGTCGACGCGCTCGATCAGCTCGGACGGGATGGTGTTGGTGTCGACGAGGTAGTCGCCCGGCGACGCCGTGATGTGGCGACGGCCGTTGACGAGCACCAGGGTGCGCTCGACGCCGAGGCCGCGCAGGTCGAGGAAGTTCAGGCCGGCGGTGCCGATGAAGCGGGTCGAGTTGCCCTGGCTGTAGGTGGAGCGCAGCGACGGCAGGTCGTTCAGCGCGTCACCGATGTTGATGTCGCCCTGCTGCACGAGTTCGGTCGCGGCCACCGACGTGACCGGGATCGTGCTCTCGAGGGCCGAGGCGCGCATGATGCGCGAACCAGTGACGACGATTTCCTCGAGTTCCTGGGCCGAAGCCGCGGCGGGCGGCATCGCAGGTTTTTCGGCGGACGCCGGAGGCGTGGTCTGCTGTGCGGACGCCGCGGCGGCTGCGAGAATTCCGACCACGCACGATCCAAGCAGGCTCAGCCTTCCGTAACGCAGATTCGACATGTGTTCGCTCCCTAGGGTTATGCGTTGCCCCGACGCAACGTCTGGCACCGGATTGGACCAAAGTGTGGCAGGCAGCGCAATAGGCATGCGTGACGCGCGGTGGCATTTTTTCAACTGATTCAGCCCGATAACCCGGGCAGGCGCCGTTTGTGGCAGGCCCGCAACAGCCGCGGTCGGCAGCCGGTTCCCGTAAACTCGTTACACGGCATTCGCGCCGGCGTGCCCCGGTGGCGGAACTGGTAGACGCAACGGACTTAAAATCCGTTATCCGTAAGGGTGTACAGGTTCGATTCCTGTCCGGGGCACCAGTCCGCAGCAGGCCGGGCCGGCGCGGGCCTGCCCGGTCGGTCAGGAGGAGGGCGCGGTGGGCGGACGGGACGAGCGTGCGTCGATGCGCCGGCTGCGGCGACGATAGCTGCGCTTTCGGTTGCGCATGTCCTCGCGCAGGCCGCGCACGGTGAGCAGGATGCCCGCCATGATCAGCACGACCACGAGCATGCCGGCCGCAAACGAGGCCGCCACCGCCGCCGGCTGCGGCCGCTCTTCGACGTACAAGTCTGTGCTGGCGGCGGTCGGCCTGCTGGCCGCAGGAACCGTAGCGACGGAGACCTGCCCGGTCGCAGCAGTCTCGCTGGGTTGTTGGGTCGACTGCGCATGCGTAGCCGCTGCGCCGAAGGCCAATGCCGCGCACAAGACGATGGACAAAACCGAGCCGGCATGCCGACCCCTGGCGAAGGTGGAATTCTGGTCCATGGACTGGTCACTCTTCCTAAGCGGCGTTGGCCCGTGTTCCACCCAACACGTCCGTGCCCGTCTTCCGTCAAGGCCGTGGGCGGCGCATTCCCCATTTGCGCGGCCGCAGCCTCCATTCCTCAATTCACGTCTCGACCGTGACCGGATTCGAGGAATTCTTCCGGGCTAGTCTATGCCTTGCCTGCTTACGCCGCCCGCGTATCCAAGGCAATCCCGGCGATCTCGTAACCGCGCCGGAAATCCTGCACGTGCCGGGTCATCCACGATTCCGCCTCGCCGGCGTCGCCCTTGCGCAGGGCCTCCACGACGCAGCGCTGTGCCACGACGATGCGCGAGCGGCCCTGCGGCACCCGGTCGATCATGCGGCGCAGCGACGGGGCGAGCAGGCGGGTGACCGGTTGCATGGCGAGCATCAGCACCCGGTTGCCACTGGCGTCGGCCAGCCGACCGAAGAAGGCCACCACTCCCGCCACGGCGGCCTCGGAACCGCGTGCCGCCTCGACGGTGGCGATGTCCTGCTCGAGCGCGGCGAGGTACTCGGGCGAGCCGTGGGCTGCGGCCAGCGCCGCCGTGCGCGGCGCCACCGCGAGCATCGCCTCCCACAACTCTATAAAGGTGACCTCGTCGAGCGTCAGCGTACGACTCACGCGCGAGGCGGTCTCGGCATGGCCGGGCCGCGTGACCCGCAGGCGCTTGGCGCCGCTGTCGCGGCCGACGAGGCCAGCACTCTCGAGCCGGCGCAGGGCCTCGCGCACGGTCGAGCGATTGACGCCGAACTGGCCGGCGAGGGCGGTCTCGGTGGGCAGCGCGTCGCCCGGCCGCAGGCTGCGATCGAGGATCTTCTGCTCGATGGCGGCGGCGACGCGGCCATAGGCCGGCTGCGGCACGAGCGGCTCGAACTGGACCGGCTGCGGCGGGCGGCGGGCAGGGCGGGAACGGGACGGCGTCGACATTTGACGGATCCTCCGATTGTCGGACAATATACGCAGGCGCGGCCCGACCGCAAGCCGTGCAGAGGAGACCCCGTGCACGACTTCGACTTTGGCCTCGGCGACGACCTCGAGATGCTGCGCCAGACGGTGCGTTCATTCGCCGACGCGGAACTCGCGCCGCGCGCCGACGAGATCGACCGCAGCAACCTGTTCCCGCGCGACCTGTGGCCGCGCCTCGGCGAACTCGGCCTGCTCGGCATCACGGTCGAGCCCGAGTGGGGTGGCGCCGGGCTCAACTACCTGGCGCACGTCGTCGCGATGGAGGAACTGAGCCGCGTCTCCGGGTCGGTCGGGCTCTCCTACGGCGCGCACTCCAACCTGTGCGTGAACCAGGTGCGCCGCTGGGGCACCGACGACCAGAAGCGCCGCTACCTGCCGCGGCTGGTCAGCGGCGAGCACCTCGGCGCGCTCGCCATGAGCGAGACCGGCGCGGGCTCCGACGTGATGGGCATGCGCACGCTCGCCACGCGCCGCGGCGACCGCTACGTGCTCAACGGCAACAAGATGTGGATCACCAACGGACCCACCGCGGACGTGCTGGTGGTGTACGCGAAGGTGGACGCTGCGGCAGGCACGCCGGGTGTCACCGCATTCCTGGTCGAGCGCGGCTTCAAGGGTTACTCCACGGCGCAGAAACTCGACAAGCTCGGCATGCGCGGCTCCGATACCTGCGAGCTGGTGTTCCAGGACTGCGAGGTGCCGGCGGAGAACGTGCTCGGCCCGGTGGGCGGCGGTGCCAAGGTTCTGATGAGCGGCCTCGACTACGAGCGCGTGGTGCTCGCCGGCGGCCCGCTCGGCCTGATGCGCGCGAGCCTCGAGCTGGTGTTGCCCTACGTGCACGACCGCAAGCAGTTCGGCCAGGCGATCGGCACCTTCCAGCTGATGCAGGGCAAGGTCGCGGACATGTATGCCACCACCAGTGCGTGCCGCGCCTACGTCTACGCCGTGGCGCAGGCCTGCGACCGCGGCCGCACGACCCGCATCGATGCGGCGGGCTGCATCCTCTACGCCTCCGAGGCGGCGACGCAGGTGGCGCTGCAGGCGATCCAGGCCCTGGGCGGCAACGGCTACATCAACGACTTCCCCGCGGGCCGCCTGCTGCGCGACGCCAAGCTGTACGAGATCGGCGCCGGCACCAGCGAGATCCGCCGCATGCTGATCGGCCGCGAGCTGTTCAACGCGACGGCCTGAGGAGCACACCATGGCGATGGGTGGCCTGTACTACGACGAGTTCATCGTCGGGCAGCGCTTCGAGCACGTGCTGCGCCGCACGGTCACCGAAGCCGACAACCTGCTGTTCAGCGCGCTGACGCACAACCCGGCCGCCCTGCACCTCGACGAGGAGTACATGAAGGGCACCGAGTTCGGCGCTCGCATCGTCAATAGCTGCTTCACCCTGAGCCTGATGGTCGGCGTGTCGGTGGCGGACACCACGCTCGGCACCACCATCGCCAACCTCGGTTGGGACGAGGTGCGTTTCCCGAAGCCGGTGTATCCCGGCGACACCTTGCGCACCGAGACGATCGTGCACGAGATGCGTGAGAGTCGCTCCCGGCCGGACGCGGGCATCGTGGTGTTCGTGCACCGCTGCTGCAACCAGCGCGGCGAGGAAGTGGCGGTCTGCAAGCGCACCGCGCTGATGAAGCGCAAGGCGGCGGCATGATGCGCTCGCTGCTGTTCGTGCCGGGTGACCGGCCCGAGCGCTTTGCCAAGGCCGCCGCCAGTGGCGCCGATGCCGTGATCCTCGATCTCGAGGACGCGGTGGTGCCGGAGCGCAGGCCGCAGGCCCGCCGCGACATCGCGCAGTGGCTGGCATCCCCGGAGCGCGCGGTACCGGTCTGGGTGCGCATCAATCCGGTCGACACGCCGGACGCGCTGGCGGACCTCGCGGCGATCATCGCCGGCCGGCCCGACGGCATCGTGCTGCCCAAGGCGCGCGACGGCGCCGACGTGCATCGCGTCGACCACTGGCTCGAAGCGCTCGAAGCGCAGTGCAGTCATGCCCGCGGCAGCATCGGGCTCCTGCCGTTGATCACCGAAAGCGCCGGCGCCCTGTTGCGGGCGGCCTCGTTCGCGGCGCTGCCGGCGCGGGTCGCAGGCCTCACCTGGGGCGCGGAAGACCTTGCGGCCGACCTCGGCGCGTCCGCCAACCGCACGACTGAGGGCGAGTACGAGTTCACCTTCGCCCTGGCGCGCTCGTTCTGCCTGCTCGCGGCCGCCGCGGCCGGCGTGCCGGCGTACGACACCATCGACGTCGAGTTTCGCGATGCCGAAGCCGTCGAGCGTCGGGCGCGTGCCTCGCGCCGGCAGGGCTTCGTCGGCAAGCTCGCGATCCACCCGTCGCAAGTCGCGCCGATCCACGCCGCGTTCAACCCGACCGCAGAGGAAGTCGCGCGCGCCGAGCGAGTGATCGCCGCGTTCGCGGCCGCGCCGGGCGCTGGCGCCGTCGCCTTCGAG
Source organism: uncultured Gammaproteobacteria bacterium (assembly GCA_963731105.1). GTDB lineage: Bacteria > Pseudomonadota > Gammaproteobacteria > Steroidobacterales > Steroidobacteraceae > RPQJ01. The sequence goes on along the minus strand of CAVSUM010000022.1, from coordinate 62,831 downwards.
GGCGGCATGCTCGACAAGCCGCACTTGCGCCAGGCCGAACGCATCCTCGCCGCGCGCGAGCGCGGCTGAGACGGAGGATCCTGCCATGAGCCTCATCCAGTCCCGCATCGATCGCTCCGGCGCGGACTATGCTGCCAATGCCGAGGTCAACCGCCGCCTTGCAGGCGAACTGCGCGAGCTGGCGGCGAAAATCGCGGCGGGCGGCTCGATGGCGGCGCGCCAGCAGCACGAGTCGCGCGGCAAGATGTTCGTGCGCGACCGGATCGATCGCCTGCTCGACCCGGGCTCGCCGTTCCTCGAGGTCGGGCAGCTCGCCGGCCACGAGCTGTACGGCGACTGGATCCCGGCCGGCGGCGTGGTCACCGGCATCGGCCGCGTGAGCGGCGTCGAGTGCATGATCGTCGGCAACGACGCCACGGTGAAGGGCGGCACCTACTACCCGATCACCGTCAAGAAGCACCTGCGCGCGCAGGACATCGCGCTCGAGAACCGGCTGCCGTGCATCTACCTGGTCGATTCCGGCGGCGCGTTCCTGCCGCGCCAGGACGACGTATTTCCCGACCGCGAGCACTTCGGACGGATCTTCTACAACCAGGCGCAGATGTCGGCGCGCGGCATCCCGCAGCTTGCGGTGGTGATGGGTTCCTGTACCGCGGGCGGCGCCTACGTGCCGGCCATGTGCGACGAGGCGATCATCGTGCGCGAGCAGGGCACCATCTTCCTCGGCGGTCCGCCGCTGGTGCAGGCCGCCACGGGCGAGGTCGTCGACGCCGAGACGCTCGGCGGCGGCGACGTGCACGCGCGGCAGTCGGGCGTGGTCGATCACCTCGCGGACAACGACGCCCATGCCTTGTGGATGGCGCGCCGGCTGGTGTCGCATCTCAACCGCGACGGCGCCCGTTCGCCGCCGGTGGCGGAGCGCGCGCCACGCTACGAGACGCAGGAGCTGTACGGAGTCGTGCCGCGCGACACGCGCCATCCGTACGACGTGCGCGAAGTGATCGCCCGGCTGGTCGACGCCTCCGAGCTCGACGAGTTCAAGGCGCTGTACGGCACCACGCTGGTGTGCGGCTTCGCGCGCATCGGCGGCTACCCGGTCGGCATCATCGCCAACAACGGCGTGCTGTTCTCGGAGTCCGCGCTCAAGGGGGCGCACTTCGTCGAGCTGTGCAACCGGCGGCGGGTGCCGCTGCTGTTCCTGCAGAACATCACCGGCTTCATGGTCGGCCGCAAGTACGAGGCGGGCGGCATCGCGCGCGACGGCGCCAAGATGGTCACGGCGGTGGCCTGCGCCTCGGTGCCGAAGCTCACGGTGATCATCGGCGGCTCGTTCGGCGCCGGCAACTACGCGATGTGCGGCCGCGCCTACGGCGGGCGCTTCCTGTGGAGCTGGCCCAACTCGCGCATCTCGGTGATGGGTGGCGAGCAGGCGGCCACCGTGCTCGCGATCGTCAAGCGCGAGGGGCTGCAACGGCGCAAGGAGGAATGGCCCGAGGCCGACGAGGCCGCGTTCCGCGCCGAGATCCGCGGCCAGTACGAGACCCAGGGCCACCCGTACTACGCGAGCGCGCGCCTGTGGGACGACGGCGTGATCGACCCGGTGGACACGCGCGAGGTGCTGAAGCTCGCGCTCGCGACCACCACCTGCCGCCCCGACGAGGGCGAGTTGCCTTACGGCATCTTCCGCATGTGAGGCCGCCATGCCCGACAGTCTGCTGATTGCGAATCGCGGCGAGATCGCCTGCCGCATCATCCGCACCGCGCGGCGCATGGGCGTGCGCACCATCGCCGTCCACTCGGTTGCTGACCGCGGCGCGCTGCACACGCGGCTCGCCGACGAGGCCGTGGAGATCGGCCCTGCCGAGGCGCGCCAGAGCTACCTGTCGGTGGACAGGATCCTCGAGGCGGCCCGGCACACGCGCGCCGCCGCGATCCATCCCGGCTATGGCTTCCTGTCCGAGAATGCCGCCTTCGCGCGCGCCTGCGCCGAGGCCGGCATCGTGTTCGTGGGTCCGCCGCCTGGTGCGATCGACCGCATGGGCTCGAAGAGCGAGGCCCGCCTCCTGATGGCCGCCGCGGGCGTGCCGGTCCTGCCGGGCTATGACGGCGAAGACCAGTCCGACGGCGTGCTCGAGGCCGAGGCAAAGCGGCTCGGGTTTCCGCTGCTGGTGAAGCCTACGGCCGGCGGCGGCGGCAAGGGCATGCGCGTGGTGCGCAGCCAGGCCGAACTCGCCGAGGCGCTGGCTGGCGCGCGCCGCGAGGCGGCGAAGGCCTTCGGCAACCCGCGACTGCTGCTCGAGCGCTTCGTCGAGAAGGGCCGCCACGTCGAGATCCAGGTGTTTGCCGACACCCACGGCGAGGCCGTGCACCTGTTCGAGCGCGACTGTTCGCTGCAGCGCCGCCACCAGAAAGTGATCGAGGAGGCGCCGGCGCCGGGCCTCGACGCGGCGACCCGCCAGGCGATGGGCGCGGCGGCCGTCGCGGCGGCGCGCGCCGTGGGCTACGTCGGCGCCGGCACCGTCGAGTTCCTGTACGACGGTCGCGAGTTCTACTTCCTCGAGATGAATACGCGCCTGCAGGTCGAGCATCCGGTCACCGAGATGATCACGGGCCTCGACCTCGTCGAGTGGCAGCTGCGCGTGGCCGATGGCGAGCCGCTGCCGCTCAGGCAGGCGCAAATCACCCAGCGTGGGCATGCGGTCGAGGCTCGGCTCTACGCCGAGGACCCGGAGCGGGGGTTCCTGCCGTCCACCGGTCGCATCAGTCGGCTGCGTTTTCCGACCACCGTCGAGCACGTGCGCGTCGACACCGGCGTGCGCGAGGGCGACGAGGTCTCGATTCACTACGATCCGATGGTCGCCAAGGTCATTGCCTGGGGCGCGGACCGGCTCGAGGCGATCGACCGCCTGCGCGCGGCGCTCGAGCACACGGACGTGGATGGCTTGCGCACCAACACGCGCTTCCTGTGGGAGATCCTTGGGGCTGAGGCCGTCCGGGCGGGCGACGTGAGTACACGCCTGCTGGAAAGCGGCATGCCCGCCGTGTGGCGCGACGGCCGCGGAGCGCACCGAGGCGTGGCTGATCGCTGCCGCGGTCGGTGCCCAGGCGGCGCTCAGCACGGCGGCGCAACGCTCGTCGGCGGTGACGCCCTGGGTCCACCGCAGCGGATTCCGCGTCAATGCGGCACCCTCGTTGCGGGTCGCGCTGGCACTCGGCGATGAACGCCGCTGGCTGCAACTGCGGCCGGCGGGTCCCGACCTGCAGGTGGAGTTCGATGGCCGCGTCCACCTGCTCGAGGGCTGCCGGGTCGAGAGCGAGCGGGTGGCCGGGCGCATCGACGGCGAGCCCTTCGAGGCACGGGTGCAGGGGCACGAGGACGGCTTCGTGCTGCGTCGCCATTGCGTGCGCTTCGAGTTCGGCGAGGACACCGGTGCCGAGCACCATGCGTCCGCCGAACACGAGGGACACCTGCGGTCGCCGATGCCCGGGCTGGTGCTCGACGTCCGGGCGCGTCCCGGCGACGCGGTCGTGGCCGGCGCGGTACTGGTCGTGCTCGAGGCCATGAAAATGGAGCATTCGCTGAGCGCGCCCTGGGATGGAACGATTGCCACGGTCGCCGTCAAGCCCGGGGATCGCGTAGAGGAGGGGGTGGAACTGGTGGTGCTCGAGCCCCGGGAAGGCGATTCGCTGCGGCAACACGCAGACACGGAATGATTGTCGTTTTGCTAGACTTCGCGCCCACTTAGCGCGGAGGAACGACGTTGCCCGACCGGGCCCTGCTCGAAGGTCGAGCAGATCAACTGCTGGCGCGGCGATCGGCACATCCTCCGGGACGTGTCGTTCGGCGTGCGTGCCGGCGAGTTCCTCAAGATCACGGGGCCGAACGGCGTCGGCAAGACCACGCTGCTCAGGATCGTCTGCGGCCTGCTGCCGGCCGAGAACGGCACGGTCGAGTGGCGCGGCAAGGTCGTGCGCAGCACGAACGACGATTTCCACCTCGAGATGGCCTACCTCGGCCACCTCAATTCCCTCAAGGCCGACCTGACGTCCCGCGAGAACCTGCACTTCCTGGCCGGCCTGCGCCAGTCGCTGACGGCGGCGGACGTGGATGCGGCACTGGACCGCGTCGGCATCCTGTCGCGGGGCGACCTGCCGGCGCGCTCCCTGTCGGCCGGGCAGAAGCGCCGGCTGGCGCTGGCCCGGTTGCTGCTGGCGGGCGCCACGCTCTGGGTACTGGACGAACCGGTCACCAACCTGGATACGGCCGGCGTCGGCCTGGTCGAGGACCTGGTGCGCGAGCACATTGCCCGCGGCGGATTGGCCCTGGCCGCGGCCCACCAGCGCCTGCTCGACGACGCACCCGTTCCTGCGGCGGCTGGAGCTGGTCCCGTGACGCGCGCGCCCACGCTCACCGCCGCCGGCCTGGTCTTCCGACGCGACCTCATGCTCGCCTGGCGCCGCTGGGACGAAGTCGCGCAGCCGCTCATCTTCTACGTAGTTGTCACAACGCTGTTCCCGCTCGCCACCACGCCAGATCTCTCGCAACTCCGTGAAATATCAGGAGGAGTTGTCTGGGTGGCCGCGCTGCTCGCGTCGCTGCTGGCATTGGAATCATTGTTCCGATCGGATGTCGAAGACGGGACCATGGAACAGTGGGTACTCTCGGGACAACCGCTCGGCTGGCTGCTGCTGGCCAAGGTCGCGTCGCACTGGGTGCTGACCGGCCTGCCGCTGGTGGTCATTTCCCCGGTGGTCGGTACCGCCCTCGGGCTGCCCTTCGCCGCCTGGGGCACCCTGATGCTGTCCCTGCTGCTCGGTACCGCCACGCTGAGCGTGCTCGGCGGCATCGGCGCCGCGCTCACGGTGGGCGTGCGCCGCGGCAGCGTGCTGCTGTCGCTGCTGGTGCTGCCGCTGGCGATGCCGCTGCTGATCTTCGGCTCGCGGTCCGTGGGCATGGTGATGGACGGCGACTCGCCGGCCGGCCCGCTGCAGCTGCTCGCCGCCCTGTTCTTCCTGACGCTGAGCCTCGGGCCGGTGGCGATGTCGGCCGCGATCCGAATCAGCGTCGAGAATTGATCCGAATAAGACTGACGAGACTCACGCTAAGGACCCCCATGTGGCTCTGGATACATAAGTTCGGCTCGCCGCCCCACGCCTACCGGCTGCTCGGCAAGCTCGCGCCGTGGTTCGGCTGGTCGTCGCTGGCGCTGATCGCGATCGCGTCGTACTGGGGCCTGGTGCTCGCGCCGCGCGACTACCAGCAGGGCGACGCGTTCCGCATCCTCTACGTCCATGCGCCGACCGCGTGGATGTCCATGTTCATCTACGTAACGATGGCCGTGGCGGCGGGCATCGGCATGATCTGGCGCATCAAGCTCGCGCATGCCGCGGCCGCCGCGTGCGCGCCGATCGGCGCGTCGTTCACCTTCCTCGCGCTCGCCACCGGCTCGATCTGGGGCAAGCCGATGTGGGGCACCTGGTGGGTGTGGGATGCCCGTCTCACTTCCGAGCTGATCCTGCTGTTCCTGTACCTCGGCTACATGGCGCTGCGCTCGTCGTTCGACGATCCTCAGCGCGCCGACCGCGCGAGCGCAGTGCTCGCCCTGGTCGGCGTGATCAACGTGCCGATCATCCACTACTCGGTGGAGTGGTGGACCACGCTGCACCAGCCGGCGAGCGTCACCAAGCTCGACAAGCCGTCGATCGCGATCGAGATGCTGTACCCGCTGTTCCTGATGATCATCGCCTTCCAGCTGTACTTCGGCTGGGCGATCTCGCGGCGGCTGCGCGGCGAGATCCTGCGCCGCGAGCGCAACGCCAAGTGGCTGCAGGAGGCTGCCTGACCATGGACCTGCAGGAATTCCTGAAGATGGGCGGCTATGCGGCCTACGTATGGTCCGCCTACGGCCTGACCCTGGTGGTGCTGCTGCTCAACTGGCGGGCGGCCCGTCGCCACGAGGCGCAGGAGCAGTTGAACGCACGGCGCCGCTCGACCGCGGAATGAGTAGAACTGGAGGAGAACCCCGATGACCCCTCGTCAAAAGCGCATGGCCACCGTGGCCGCCATCCTGGTCGGCGTCGGCATCGCCACCGCGTTCGCACTCAAGGCCTTCAACCAGAACCTGCTGTACTACTACAGCCCGACGCAGGTCGAGGCGGGCGAGGCACCGGCCGCGCGCAGCATCCGCGTCGGCGGGCTGGTGCAGAACGGCAGCGTGCAGCGCGAGCCGGGCAGCCTCGAGGTGCAGTTCACGCTCACGGACTTCGCGCACACGCTCGGCGTGAGCTACACGGGCGTGCTGCCCGACCTGTTCCGCGAAGGGCAGGGCGTCATCGCGCGCGGCAGGATGGGCGGCGACGGCAGGTTCGTGGCCGAGGAAGTGCTCGCCAAGCACGACGAGAACTACATGCCGCCCGAGGTGAAGGACAGCCTCAAGCCGCATACCGAGGCGGCGCAGGCCATGAATTCCGGCGGCGGCACTTGAGCGCCGCACGGGGCAGGGGAGGATCGCATGGTCATTGAACTCGGGCTCTTCGCGCTGATCGTCGGCGTGCTGCTCGCCGCCGCGCAGGCCTTCTTCGGCCTGGCCGGCGCGCACTTCGGCAACCGGCGCTGGATGGCCGCGGCGCGGCCGGCCGTCACCGGGCAATGGGTGTTCGTGCTGCTGTCGTTCCTGGTGCTCGCGTGGGCGTTCTACAAGAACGACTTCTCGGTCGCCTACGTCGCCAACAATTCGAACTCCGCGCTGCCGACCTTCTACCGCTTCACCGCCGTGTGGGGCGCGCACGAAGGATCGCTGCTGCTGTGGGCGCTGGCGCTGTCCACCTGGTCGGTCGCCGTGGCCGTGTGGAGCCGCGACCTGCCGGAGACCTACGCCGCCCGCGTGCTCGGCGTGCTCGGCATCGTCAGCGTCGGCTTCCAGCTGTTCATCCTGCTCACCTCGAGTCCGTTCGAGCGCATGGTGCCGGCCGCGATCGACGGCCGCGACCTCAACCCGCTGCTGCAGGACCCGGCCCTGGCCGTCCACCCGCCGATGCTCTACATCGGCTACGTTGGCTTCTCGGTGGCGTTCGCGTTCGCCGTCGCGGCGCTGCTCGAGGGCAAGCTCGACGAGAAGTGGGCGCGCTGGGCGCGGCCGTGGACCACGCTCGCGTGGATGTTCCTCACCGTCGGCATCGCGCTCGGCAGCTGGTGGGCGTACTACGAGCTCGGCTGGGGCGGCTGGTGGTTCTGGGATCCGGTCGAGAACGCCTCGTTCATGCCGTGGCTGGTCGGCACGGCGCTGATCCACTCGCTGGCGGTCACCGAGAAGCGCGGCCTGTTCAAGAGCTGGACGCTGCTGCTCGCGATCATCACCTTCTCGCTGAGCCTGCTCGGCACGTTCCTGGTGCGCTCCGGCGTGCTGGTGTCGGTGCACGCGTTCGCGAGCGATCCGGGCCGCGGCCTGTTCATCCTGTCGTTCCTCGGTCTCTGCGTCGGCGGCTCGCTGGCGCTGTTCGCCTGGCGCGGTCCCGCGTTGCGCACCCGCGGCGGCTTCGACGCGACCTCGCGCGAGTCGTTCCTGCTCGGCCAACAACGCGCTGCTGCTGGTGACCGCCGCGCTGATCCTGATCGGCACGCTGTACCCGCTGTTCCTCGATGCGCTGAACATGGGCAAGATCTCGGTGGGACCGCCGTACTTCGACCTCGTGTTCCTGATCCCGACCATCCCGCTGCTGTTCCTGATGGCGGTGGGCATGCACTCGTTGTGGAAGAAGGGCAAGCTCGAGGACGTCAAGCGGCCGCTGGTGATCCTGTTCGTCGTGGCGCTGGGGCTCGGCCTGCTGATCCCGCCGCTCGCCTACGGCGCATTCCACATCATGACCGTGATCGGCCTGACCGCCGGCATCTGGGTCATCCTCTCGTCGCTGTACGGAGCCGTGGCAGCGCCTGCGCCGCAAGCAGTCGCTGTCGCGCGGCGTGGTCGGCATGACCATCGCGCACATCGGCGTGGGCGTGTTCGCGATCGGCGTCACGGTCACGCAGACCTACCGTGTCGAGAAGGACATCGCGCTCAAGCCCGGCCAGACCGCCGAACTGCAGGGCTACACCTTCGATTTCCGCAGTACCCGGCCGGTGTCAGGCCCGAACTACGATGCGATCGAGTCCGAGATCGTGGTCACGCGCGACGGCAAGCCTGTCACGACGCTGCATCCGCAGAAGCGCACCTACCGCGTGCAGACCATGCCGATGACCGAGTCGGGCATCCACGTGAAGTGGAACCGCGACCTGTTCGTCGCCATGGGCGACGACCTCGGCGCGGGCGCGTGGAGCATGCGGCTGCAGTACAAGCCGATGGTGCGCTACATCTGGCTCGGTGCGCTGATCATGGCGATCGGTGGCCTGGTGGCGGTCACTGACCGACGCTATCGCCGGCGGCGCTCGACCGCCGACGAAGCGATCGAGGCGGGTGGTGCGGCCACCGCGAGCTGAGGGAGTCGACCTGCCATGCTGAAGCTCAAATTCATCGTGCCGCTGCTGCTGTTCGTGGCGCTCGGCGCGTTCCTGTTCGTCGGCCTGTACCGCGACCCGCGCTACGTGCCGTCACCGCTGATCGGCAAGCCGGCGCCCGCGTTCACGCTGCCGAGCCTGCAGGACGCGAGCTACCCGGTGTCGACGACGGAGCTGCTCGGCCAGCCCTGGGTGCTCAACGTGTGGGGCACCTGGTGCGGCGGCTGCCGGCAGGAGCACGACACGCTGCTCGCCATCGCGCGGCAAAAGACGGTGCCGCTCGTCGGCCTCAACTGGAAGGACGACAACGCCGCCGCGCAGAACTGGCTGCGGCAGCTCGGCAACCCCTATGCGGTCGTCGCCGAGGACCGCGAGGGCCGCACCGCGATCGACTGGGGCGTGTACGGCGCGCCGGAAACGTTCCTGATCGGGCCCGACGGAGTGGTCCTCTACAAGCACATTGCGCCGATGACGATGGAGGTCTGGAACACGGAGTTCCTGCCGCGCATCGAGCAGGCGCGCGCCGCAACGGGGTCGACGACGTGACCAACAGTTTCCTGCGTGCCTGCCTGCTGGCCTGCCTGCTGGCGGTCTGTGGCCGGGCATTGGCCATCGACACCGAGGCGGCGTTCGCCGATCCGGTGCTGCAGCACCGCTACGAGGCCATCAACCGCGAGCTGCGCTGCCTGGTGTGCCAGAACCAGACCATCGCCGACTCCAACGCCACCCTCGCCCAGGACCTGCGGCGCGAGGTGCGCGAGATGATCGCGGCCGGCAAGTCCGACGACGAGATCCGCGACTTCATGATCGAGCGCTACGGCGACTTCGTCCTGTATCGGCCGCGCATGACGGCGCAGAACTTCCTGCTGTGGTCCGCACCCGCGCTGCTGCTGCTGGGCGGCGCCTTCGCCGTGGTGCGCGTCGTGCGCAAGCGCACGCAGGAACCCGACCTCGAACCTGAAAGCCCGGAGGCTGGGCAATCGTGACTACTTTCCTGCTCCTGTGTGCCGTCATGATCGTGGCGGCGCTGGCGATAATGCTCGTGCCGCTGCTGCGCAACGTGCCTGCGGAGGGCAAGGACGCCAAGGTCGCGCCCCGCGCCGTGCCGGCCGCGGTCGCGCTGATGGTCGTGCTGCCACTGGCCGCCTCCGCGTTCTACGGTGCCACCTCGAATTTCCCCTGGGACAACCCGGGTGCGGTCGCCGGGCAAGGCGCTGGGCACGCGCAGGACGGCGGCTCGATGGCAGAGGTGATGGCGCAGCTCGAGGAGCGCCTTGCCAAGAGCCCGGGCGACGCCGAGGGTTGGCGCATGCTCGGTCGCACCTACCTCGTGTCGGGGCGGGCCGAGGATGCGGTCAGGGCCTACGAAAAGTCCATCCAGCTCACGGGCAGCCCCGACGACAGCCTGGAACTCGACCTCGCCGAGGCGCTGGTGCTGACCGATCGTCCAGAGGCGAAAGAGCGGGCGCAGGGCATCATCGATGCCGCGCTGGCCGCCGACGCCAACAGCCAGAAGGCGCTCTGGTATTCGGGCGTGCTGGCCGTGCGCGGCAACGACCCGGAGACCGCGAAGAAGAACTGGAGCAAGCTGCTCGAACAGGATCCGCCACCGGAGATCCGCGAGATCCTCGTGCAGCAGCTCGCCGAGCTGGGCGTGGCCGCGCCGGCGGCGGCCGGCGCTCCCGCGGCTCCGTCGCCGGGCATGGGTGGCGGCATGGCTGGCATGGGTGCCGCTGCCGCGGGACGCCGGGGCGACGGGCCGCACGATCCGCGTCGCCGTGTCCGTGGACCCGGCCGTGGCGGCCAGGCTCAAGCCCGGCACGCCCGTGTTCGTCAGCGCGCGCGAAGTCGGAATTCCGGGTCCGCCGCTCGCCGCGGTGCGCATCAGCAGCGACGAGTTGCCGACCACCGTCGTGCTGAGCGATGCCAACTCGATGGTGGAGGGTCGCAACCTGTCCTCGGTGAACGAGGTGCAGGTCGTGGCGCGCGTCGCGTTCGGGGGCACGGCGGTCACCGCCAGTGGCGATCTCGTCGGCGAGGCGCGGCACGCCAAGGGCGCAGCGCCGGACCTCGGCGTCGTCATCAGCAAGGTTTCGCCCTAGGTTCGTGGGCGGGCAGCTGCAGCTCGAACTGAAGCGCTTCCCGTCGATCTGGGCGACGTATCCGTTCGTGATGTGGACGGGCCGCCCGCCCGTCACCGAAGTCACGGACCCGCCGGAGATCAGCGCCGTCCTGCGCCGCGTGCGCATCGATGCCGGCGCGGTCGGCCGCTATGCGCAGATGTGCGGCTTCGATCCGTCCACCGGACTGCCGTTGACGTATCCGCACGTGCTGGCGATGCCGCTGCACCTGAAGATCTTCGGCAATCGCGCCTTTCCGCTGCGGCCGATGGGCCTGATCCACGTGTCGAACTCGATCGAGTGCCCGGGCCTGCTGCAGCCGGGACTCGAAGTCGACGTGCACGTTGCCGCCCGCAACTACCAGCGTACCGACGCCGGGTTGGCGTTCGACATGGCAACCGAGATCAAGGTTGGCGGCGACGTGCGTTGGCGCGAAACCTGCGTGTTCCTGTCGCGCTGGCCGGAGCCGCTGGAGCGCACCGGAGCGCGGCCGCCGCGGCCGCCCAGGGCCCCCAAGGATGCCGCGGTGCTGGCAGAGTTCGACGTGACCCGCGACACCGCGTGGGCCTATGCAAGGGTGTCCAGTGACTTCAACCCGATCCACCTGAGCGAGCGTGCCGCGCGCTTCTTCGGCCTGCGCGGCGCGATCAGCCACGGCATGTGGTCGCTGGCGTGCAGCCTGGCGCAGGCGCCGCTGCCGAACATTCCGCCGGGCACGCGCCTCGAAACCCAGTTCCTGACGCCGGTGCAACTGCCGGCGCGTGTTGCCGTCAAGGAATGGACGGCGGACGGCCAAAAGAAACGCGCCCTGTGCGACGTACGCACAGGGCGCGTTCACATGTACGCCTGGTGGGACGAGATCAGCCGGCCGGCTTGACGTACATCGCGTCGACGACGCTCTTCACGCCCTTGGTGCCCTTGGCGATCTCGATGGCGCGCTTCTGCATCTTCTCGCCGGTGACGAAGCCGCCGAGCGACACGATGCCACCCTTGGTCTCGACGTTGATCTGGCCGCTCTTGACGTCAGAGTCGCCCATCAGCGAGCTCTTGACCTTGCTGGTGATCACGGTGTCGTCGAGCTTCGAGCCCATGCTGTTCTCGGGAGCGATGGCGAGCGCGTTGTGCACCTTCTTGGCACCCTTGACGCCCATGGCCGCCTTGCCGGCCGCGTCCTTCTGGGCCTGCGACTCGACGAAGCCCGACATCAGCACGATGCCCTTGTAGGTCTCGACCACGATCTGCGACGAGGGCACGTTCTTGGTGTCCAGCAGGGCCGCCTTGACCTCGGCGTTGACGGTGTTGTCGTCCATGACGTTGCCCGCAGTCTTGTCGGCCAGGGCCGGGGCCGACAGGGCAACCAGGGCGGTGGCGATGAATGCGAGGGCTGAATACTTCATTTGAATCTCCTGATGGGGGTAACCAGCTTGCAGACGGGCGCCACGGCAGGCCTCGCCTTGAGGGGGCGGCGGCCATCCGGCACACTGGCTGGCAGAACATTATAGTCGGACCGGCGACCGGCAAGGGGACAGCGTGGCGGGACCAAATCGCCGTCGACGAGTGCCGGGGGGGAGGTGCGCGAGCTGCGGCGCGACGACGCTGGTGGACGTCGAGGACCGCTGACGACTCGGGAATCAGGCGATGGCGTCGGTGGCACGACGGCCGCGCGCGGCGCGGCGATTGACGCCACCGAGCTGGCGCTCGCGCGTCCGCTCATAAACCGAGCGACGGTCCTTGCCCGAGCGGCGGTCGGCGTGGTGAACGTAGCGGCAAGTGCAGGTCGGCGCGTTGCACTCCGGCACCGGCAGGCGCGGCGCCTTGGCGCACAGGAAGCGCATCTTGCCGAACTGGCGCGCCGACTCGCAGCATTCCTCGCCGGGCCGAATGCTCACCGCACGGTAGCGCGCATCCGTATCGCTCGAAATGCCGGCAGCACTCCTGTTGCCCGTTGCGTGCTTCGGTTCTGGCGGTCGGCGGAGCAGGTCGGCGAGGAAGCGCAGCGACATGGCTATCCCCGGTGAGGGGAGCGGGACATGCCCCTATTTTACATTTGTTTGGCCTCGAAATGGCGGCAGATTGAGTCGTCACTCGCCGACGCGCTTCAGGTCTTCGAGGCCTGGTAGATGCCCTCGATCGCCGCGTCGAGCGCTGCGTCGAACTCCGCCTCGGACTGCTGCGCGGTGAGGCCCTCGGTCAGCGCGCGCGAGAAGCTCGCCACCATGCCTTTCTGCCGCGCCAGCTTCTCGTTGGCCTCGGCGCGGGAGTAACCGCCCGACAGCGCCACCACCTTGAGCACGCGCGGGTGCGTGATCAGGTCGGCGTACAGGTTGTCCTTGCTCGGGATGGTGAGCTTGAGCATCACCAGCTGGCCCTCGGGCAGCTTGTCGAGCTGGATCGTGATCGCGGCCTTGAGCAGGTCCTCGGCCTGCGCCTTGTCCGGGCAGTGGATGTCGACCTCGGGCTCGATGATCGGCACGAGGCCGGCGGCGATGATCTGGCGGCCGACCGCGAACTGCTGGTCGACGATCGCCTGGATGCCTGCCGGGTTCGCCTGCTTGATCACCGAACGCATCTTGGTGCCGAAGATGCCCTTGGCCCTGGCGCGCGCGAGCAGCTGGTCGAGGTCCGGCATGGGCTTCATCAGCTGCACGCCGTTCGCCTCGGCCTCGAGCCCCTTGTCGACCTTCAGGACCGGGACGACCTGCTTCACGTTCCACAGGTAGTCGGCGGTCGGCTGGCCGAGCACTTCGCGGTCCATGGTGTCCTCGAACAGGATCGCCGCGAGCACCCGGTTGCCGTTGAAGCTCGGGCTGGTGATGATCCGCGTCCGCATGGCGTGGATCAGGTCCATCATCTGCGCGTCGCCCGAGTAGGCGCTCTCCTGGATGCCGTACAGCTTCAGCGCCTTCGGGGTGCTGCCGCCGCTCTGGTCCAGCGCGGCGATGAAGCCTGCCTGGGTGCGAAACTTGGTCTTCTGCTGCTCGAAGTTGCTCATGACTGGCCTCATAGGCGTCGGGATCGGGGATAGTGGGCATTCTAGTATTCGGTGAACAACGGCGCACTGAATTGCACGGCGAGCAGCCAGGGCGTGTTCACGCGCTCAGGCTATCCGGCTATGCTCGACGCGCAATACGTGGAGCACGACAGGGGGACGAGGCCATGACCCAGGCAAAGGTGCTGGCAACCGGGCTGACCTTCGGCGAAGGACCTCGCTGGCACAGGGGCCGGCTCTGGTTCAGCGATTTCTACGATCACGCGGTCAAGTCGCTCGATGCCGCGGGCAACGTGCGCATCGAGCTGCAGCTCGACGACCAGCCGTCCGGGCTCGGCTGGCTGCCGGACGGCCGGCTGCTGGTCGTGGCGATGCACCAGCGCCGGTTGCTGCGGCTGGATGCCGACGGAGTGAAGGTGCACGCCGACCTGGATCGCGTGGCTACCTACCACGCCAACGACATGGTCGTGGATGGACACGGACGCGCGTACGTCGGCAACTTCGGCTTCAATCTCGACGCGGCGCTCGAGGAGCGAGGCGTCGCAAGCGTGCTGGCCGATCACCCGACTGCATGCCTCGCGCGCGTCGAACCGGATGGCAGCGTGCACCTTGCGGCCGCGGACCTGCACTTTCCGAACGGGTGCGTCGTGACGCCGGACGGGCGAACGCTGCTCGTGGCCGAGACGCTGGCCATGCGCCTCACCGCGTTCGATCTCGGCGCCGACGGCTTGCTCTCCGGACGGCGCATCTGGGCCGACGTGCGTGGCCGTGCGCCGGACGGCATCTGCCTCGACGCCAGCGGTCAGGTCTGGATCGCCAACGCCATCGCGCCCGAGTGTGCGCTGGTCGGACCGGCGGGCACGATCGTCGCCACGGTCGAGACCAGCCAGCCGTGTTTCGCGTGCATGCTCGGCGGCGAGGACGGCCGCACGCTGTTCATGCTGACGGCCCCGTCCTCCGTGGCCGACGTGGTGTCGAAATCGCGGCAGGGCAGGATCGAGGTCGTGCGGGTCGAGACACCGCACGCCGGCCGGCCCTGAAAACTATTCCGGAAGCATCTCGCCGGAGCCGCCGAATTCCTTGGGGAAGTCGCGGAACTTCGGCAAGCCGTCACGCACGGCCATGACCTTCTCGCCGTAGTGCACGTGGACCGCCGGCTGGTACACGAAGCCCCGCACCGATCCCGCCGGCACGTCCGTCATGCCCATGCCAGGGTGGCCGACCAGCACCGGCGAACCGCAGCTCTTGCAGAACTGGCGCAGGCTCGCTTCGGTCTTCTTGTACAGCCCGAGGTTGTCCGCGCCCTTCACAATCTTCACGCTGCTCGATGGCCACAGCGCCGCCGCATGGATCGGCGCGCCGAGCCAGCCGCGACACGAGTTGCAGTGGCAGTAAGCCTGCACGGCGGGGTCACCACTGATCTCGAGCTCGACGGCGCCGCAGGTGCAGCCTGCCTTGTAGGTGCTGGTCATTTTTCGATCCTCCCCGGTGGACCGGGACATTCTGCGCTGATGAGCCGGAAACTCAATGGACGGACGGGCTGCGTGACGCAGCGCTCGAACCGGGTCCGACGGGCCGTGCGTGCTGGACGGACAGCAGGCGCCGCTCGTGGGCGAACAACTGGTCGTGCGCCTCGGACGTGAACCGCAGCAACATCAGCTCGAGCGGCTGGTCCGTCGCTTCCGCCATGCGGGCCTTGTCGTGCAGCGCGTCGAGCGACTCGACCGGTGCGCCATCGACGCTCAGGATCAGGTCGAAATCGACCAGTCCCGCCGACTCGGCTTCGGAACCCGGGTCCGACGTGGTGCACCATCAAGGCCGGACTGCCGGCGATGAGGCCTTGGGTAAGCGGCTCGGCCGCAGCCACCAGCGCACCGGACAACAGCAGTCCACGGCGTTCCGTGACGCGGGCCGCGACCGGCCAATGTCCCTTCACCTCGACCGTCCGGCCAGTGCGCAGCACGCGCAGCACCACCTCGTCGTCCCGGCCACGCAACGCGTCCACCAGGTCGGTCCCGGTGGCGAATGGCCGCTCAGGGTTGACGAGCGCCTGGATCTCGTCGCCAACGCGCAGGTCGAGCGAGCCGGCCGGCAGCCGTGAGCGCGCCACGACCAGCGTCTGCTCCTCGTTCTCGTCACGGGCAAAGTCGACGAGGCGATCGGGCGGCGAGGGGTCGCGCCCTGCGCGCAGCAGGTCGAGGATGGTGCAGGCATAGGGCATCGGCACCGCGAAGCTGAGTCCCTCGACGGCTTGTTCCTTGATCTTGGCCGCGTTGACGCCGACGACCTTGCCGCTGTCGAGACTGATCAGCGGTCCGCCGGAATTGCCCTCGTTGATCGGCGCGTCGGTCTGCAGCATGTTGGGTCCGAGGCGCGTAGTGAACGCCGAGGTGATGCCGCGAGTGCCCGTATAGCGGAAGCCCCAGGGGTGGCCGAAGGCGCCGACCGGGTGGCCCACGGGCGGTTTCGACGTGCAGTCGAGCGTCGGCACTCGGGCGTCGGGGGGCAGGTGCCGGGTGTCGAAGGCGAGCACCGCGAGGTCGAGGTACGGATCGACGTACACGCGGCGTGCGTCGACGGCCCGTCCGTCGGCGAACGAGATGGCCACGTTGCCGTACGAGTGCCCAGCGACGTGGGCGTTGGTGAGTACCCAGCCTCGTTCGGCGTCCACGAGGATGCCGGCGCCGAACCACGTACCCTGCTCGTCCTCGATGAACGGCTCGTTCACGGAGGTGCGCACCTGGACGGTCCAGCGGCCTGCGTCGCGGAAGGCATCCTCGGCGGCACTCTGGGCGTATGCACGATTACCGGACGACAGCAGCAGCGTGCCGGCGAGCGCGACGTGGAACACGATGGACGAACGAGGAAATTGCATCATCGACCTGGTCGCTGGCGTCGGAGGACAGGAAGCGCGGATTATCGCGTGTGCTGCCCCGCACGGCGGACGATTTCGGCGGCGAGACCGTCGATCTGCTGCTCCACCTTGTGGCGGACCAGCAGCGGCCCGATCAGTGGCGGCACCCAGAAGGAGGGCTCCAGCACGGCCTCGTAGCGGACCACGCAGTGCGCGGCATCGCCACTCACCTGCCAGCTGCCCGCCATCTGCTCGAGATTGCCGGCGACGCGCCTGAAGACGATCCGATGCGGCGGCTCGAGCGTCACCGCGAGCGTCACGTCGAAGCTGAAGCTCGTCAGGCCGGCCGTGGTACTGCCGACCTGGCGCAGCAGCAACTGCTCGCCCGGCAGCGCTCACGATGCGGCTCGACTCCATGCCGGGAATGAACTCGGCCAGGCGATCGAAGTCCGCCAGCACCGCGTAGCACAGCTCTACCGCCGCCGGCGCCTCGATGGACGAGCGAACCTGGACGACCGGGCCGTCCCGCGCCACGTCGGTGCGGGTCACCGCGCCGGCGTTGAGTGCATCGGCGCGGGACTGCACCGCGCCAAGCGCGAGGAGCAGCAGCGTCGCGCAGTGCGCGCGCATCTAGGCGAGTGCCGCGACGACCTGGATCTCGACCTGGTACTGCGGGGTCGCGAGCCTGGCTTCCACCGTGGCGCGTGCCGGTGTCTGGCCCGGCGGCACCCACGGATCCCACGCGGAATTCATCTGCGCGAAGGTGCCGATGTCGGCGAGGTAGATGGTGGAGCTCAGGATCCGGGTCTTGTCGGTGCCGACCTGCGCGAGCAGGCCGTCGATCGCGGCGAGGATCTGGCGCGTCTGCCCGGCCACGTCCTGCGACGGGTCGTCGGCCACCTGGCCGGCGAGGTACACGATGTTGCCGTGGACGACGGCCTGCGACATGCGCGGACCGGTGTGCAAGCGCCTGATCATGAGTGAGCCTCGCGGGGTCCGGGGTGGGCGGGCATTATGGCGCGATTGCGCGGGCCGCGCCCGGACCGCCTGCGGTTGGTTCAGTAGTCGTGGCCAAGGATTTCACGCGTGCGACGGCACAGTTCGCGACCGTACTCGGTCCACACGCCCTGGCCCCAGTAGCGATAGCAGCTGGTCTGCGAGGCGAGCAGGTGCAGCAGGGCGTTGCGGTAGCGCGGCTCGCTGGTCGGGTGTCCCGGCCGCGTGACCTTGGCGTCGAACAGTGCGCTCGCTTCCTCCATCGGGCCCAGCACATTGTCGTAGCCCCGCACCCAGGACAGGTCGCTGGTCCAGCTGCCGCCGTCCATGTGGAAGCGCCCGTCCTCATGGCGCAGTTCGTCGATCACCTGCCGCAGCCGGTCGCTGCCGTCGCCGGGCTGCATGCGCTCCCAGATGCGGCCCTGGTACAGGGGTTGCAGCTCGGGCAGATCGTCTTCCTGCACGCCCGTCGCCAGCAGCAACTCCAGGTACTCGGTCGCATTCATCAGCGGCGTGTCGCCGCCGGACGAGGCGCGCACCACCTCGAAGTACTTGCCCGGGAACTCGTTCATCATCACGCCGCCGTTTTCGCCGTCGGCGATCTGCGTGACCAGCGGCGGGACGCTGCGACCGCCCAGTGTCGTGCGATCGAGCCCGCGCGCCTCGTACCACGGCTGCATCTGGGCGACGAGCTTGGTGTCGGATCCCTGCGTCTTGACGATCGCGATGATGCTCGCGCAGTCGCCCGCGGCGTTACGGCAGACGAGCCGATGCGGCAGGTGCGGGCGGCGCGGCGAAGTGCCGGTCGCCGGTTCCTCGACCGTGTGCTCCTGCACGAGCACCCAGCGGTAACCGCAGTCCAGCAGCGTGCGCACGAAGGCGTAGGCCACCTCGGGGTGGTTGGGCAGGGCCATCTCGGACGGGGAGAAGCCGCGCACGCGTCCCAGCGCCTCGAGGCCGAACATGGCCGCGAAATGATGCTGCCACGCCCGCACGTGCAGCCTGAAGTCCTGCACCGGCGTCGACGGGGCGACCGCGTGACCCCACGGCGCGCCGAGCCACTCGACACAGCGCCGGTACTCCGGCACGCACGTGATGCGGCGCAGGCCGTCGACGACGTCGTCGGCGCCCATCAGCCGCAGCCCGTGGAGCAGGGTGCCGGAGTATTCGAGCATCACGCGCGGCTGGAGGCCCTCGGCGACCAGTGCGGGGATGAACTCGCCCATGCGGGCATAGCAATGGCGGAACACCGGCGCGTTGTGGTTGTCGCCGACCTCGGGATGCTCCGCCATGAATTGCAGGTTGCCGATCAGCGCCGCAGTGCGCAGGTCGTCGCCGCCGGCAGGGATCAGCGGCTGGTGCATGTGCAGCGCGATCGCACAGGCACTGCGGATGCGATCAAAGGGAACCTGGCTGTCCGCGAGGAACACGGGCCGGTCGCGCGCCTCGGCCACGGTGCGCTCGATCAGGCTTTCTGCACCGCTGAGGTTCGGCAGCCCGTCCACGACTTCGGGCAGTGACGCGTCGCCAGGCATCACTTGTGCCGGATGAACTCGTAGATGTCGAGGTAGTGCTGGCCCGGATGGTTCCAGGAGAAGTCCCAGGCCATCCCCTGGCAGACGAGATCGCGGAACAAATCGGGTGCGTTGCGCCACAGGCCCAGCGCGCGATCGAGTGCGGACTCGATGCCGGCGGCATCCGGGTGCTCGAACACGAAGCCGTTGCGTTCCGTGCGGGGTCGCTCCGAATAGTCCCAGTCGAACACGGTGTCCTTGAGGCCGCCCGAGGCGCGCACCACCGGCACGGTGCCGTAGCGCAGCGCGATCAGCTGCGTGAGGCCGCAAGGCTCGTACAGGCTCGGCATCACGAGCAGGTCGGCGCCGGCGTAGATGAGGTGCGCGAGATCCTCGTCGTAGCCGATCTCCAGGTGGCAGTCGGGGTTCGCGTCGAGCCGTTGCTTCAACTGCCAGAAGTCCTCGTTGATGCCGTGCTCGGCGCCGGAGCCGAGCAGCACGAACTGCGCGTCGTGCTCCAGCGCGTAGAAGAGCGCATGGCGGATCAGGTGCAGGCCCTTCTGCGTGTCGAGTCGCCCGACGTAGCTCAGGATCGGGCGCGGGCCCGGGCGTAGCAGCATGCGCTTGCGCAGCGCCGCCGTGTTCACGGCCTTCAGCTCGACGCTCGCCACGGTGTAGTGCTGCGGAATGTGCGGGTCTTGGCCTGGGTTCCACATCTCGTAGTCGAGCCCGTTGAGGATGCCGCCGAACTTGTCCTGGAACCGGTGCAGCGTGGGCCCGAGGCCGCAGCCGAGGTCGGTGTGGCGCACCTCCCAGGCGTGGTGCGGCGACACGGTAGTCACGAAGTTGGCGTAGAGGATCGCGCCGCGGGTGATGTTGATCGCGTGGTGGTCGAGGTCGTCGCCCATGCGGTCGGGCGCGCCGAAGTATTCGGGCCGATGCAGGCCCGTCGCCCGCAGGATGTGCGGACCGGTGACGCCCTGGTGACGGAAGTTGTGGATCGTGTGGCAGACGCGACGGTTGGCGAGTCCGGCGCCGGCGTACTGCTCGTACAGCAGCACCGGCACCAGGCCGGATTGCCAGTCGTGCGTGTGGAGGATGTCCGGGCGCTTGCCCGACTGCAGCAGGAACTCGAGCGCGGCCTTGCTGAAGAAGGCGAAGCGGTCGGGGTCGTCCCAGAAGCCGTAGTAGGTGCCGCGCGTGAAGTACGCCTGGGCCGAGTGCGGCTCGATGAAGAAGCACTTGCGGCCGTGCACGAACCCGAACCACACCGTGCAGCGGATCGCAGCGCCGTCCCAGGGCACCCACAGGTCGCGGTAGCTGACCTGCAGGTCCCACACCTGGTCGGTGCGCATGCAGTCGTACTTCGGCAGGATGATCTCGACCGCGTGGCCGCGCAGCTCCAGCTCGCGGCTCAGGCCGAACACCACGTCGCCGAGCCCGCCGACCTTGGCGACCGGCGCGCATTCGGAGGCGATCATCACGATGTACATGAGCGGCTGGCTCCGCAGGGGCGGCGGGCGCCCGTTGTCCGTGCCACGCTAGCAGACGCCGGCGTGGTTCGCGCAGCAGCGCTTACCGAGAGCCGTGGCTGCGGGGTGGTCGCTCGCCCCGCGGCGGCGCTATGCTGCGTCCTGCGAAGCACGGAGGGACCCGCGATGACCGAGACCGCTGCCGCGGAGGGCTCCGCCAGCCAGCTCGCGTCCTACCTGCTGGACAAGGGGCTCACCGGCCTCGGCCCGCTATCGAGTGCCGCGAGCCTCGCCAACGAGTACCTGGGCGATGAGAGGTACGGTGACGACGACGCGCGGGTTGCGGCGCTCATCCGGTGGGAGACCGCCAAGAATTTCTCGACCGGCTTCCTGACCGGGCTGGGCGGATTCGTCACGCTGCCCGTGGCGGTACCGTCGGCCCTTGCGGCGTCGTGGGTCCTGCAGGCGCGCATGGCTGGCGCGATCGCCCACATCTACGGGCACGACCTCGCCTCGGACCGGGTGCGCACCAAGATCCTGTTGAGTCTGGCCGGCGACGTCGCCCGCGATGCGATGCGGGACCTTGGGCTGAAGCCCGGCGGCAAGGTCACGCAGCGGGCGGTGGACCAGATCCCAGGTCGCGCGCTGGTGGAGATCAACAAGCGCATCGGCGCGCGGCTGCTCGCCCGCGTCGGGCAGCGAGTGATCCTCAAGTTTCCGCGGGCGATCCCGGTGGTCGGGGGCGTGGTCGGCGGCTCGCTCGACGCCATGGTGTGCCGCATGGTTGCGCGTACCGCGAGCACGCTGTTCCGGCCACCGTCGGGTGCAGTGATCGACGGCGCGGGACGAGTCGTGCCGCTGCGGGCGACCAGCGACGCATGATGCGGCTCGAGGCGTGGCTGGTCCTGGCAATCCTGGCCTGCGGTTGCGCGGGATGTGCCAGCCGTGTGTACGCACCGGAGACAGCCAGCGAGACGCAGGCGATCAAGATCAGGGTCGGAGACGAGGTGCGCGTGGTCACGACCAACCGCGACCGGATGACCTTCGAGGTGACGACAGATCCTCGACGATCGGTTTGCCGGCGTGACCGTCGAACCGAATGCCAAGGAGTTGCGTCCCGCCGGCGTCGAGGTCGAGGTGCCCTACGACAGCGTGGCCATGGTCCAGGTCACGCGCTTCGATTCGAAGGCCGCGACCGCGGCTGCGGTCGGCGGGGTGATCATGGTGACGGTCGCGCTCGGCACCCTCGTCCTGACGGGCGTGCCGGTGATCATTCCGCCGTGAAATCGACATGACAGGCCTGCAGCCGTACCGATCGCCCATCGCGCGTTACAGCCTCTGTGGGGTGCTGGTCCTTGCAACCGTGCGGCTGTGCGTACAGTCCGACCATCCAGCACCCCAAGTCCGAGCCCATCAAGCCCGAAGCCACGGCCTATGACTGCAATCAACTTGACGCGGCCCTGCTCAAGACAGACACGGTCCGCTGGGTGATTCGCGACGACGGTGGCACGCTCGAGACGAGCGGGCACCGGGCAGCACGGTACGTGGGCAATATCTTCCTGGTGCCGCTCTCGATGGGCCTCGGCGGTCCGTTCTACGCCAACGACGCCGGCAGCGCCGTGCTGGATGCCGCCGACCACCGCATCCTCGAGTTGCTGCGCCTCAAGCGCGCGCACGGTTGCCCGGCGGGCATCACGTCCGAGCAGGGTATGACGGATCTGCAGATGCTCGAGGCGCTCGAGCCCCTGATGCCGGAAGACGGCACGCTCGACCGGCCGGCGCTCGACCGGCGCACGGCGCTGCTGGACCACCTGCGGGCGCCGCTGCCACCACCCGCGGTTGCGACTCCACCGGGGCCCTGACGCGGCCTGCTGGCCGACGCTGCGGCTGTCTCCTCAAGATCGAAGACTGCGAGTAATCTCCACGGTTGTCGTCAACCCGCAAACGGAGCGGACCTCATGAGCAAGGGCATGGATCGGAAAAAGGAAACGAAGAAGAAGGCCAGCCGGACGAAGGAGGAGAAGAAAGCCGCCAAGAAGACGAAGAAGTAGCGCGCGTCAGCGCGTGCCGGGGGAAGACCCAGCGATGACCGTCCCGCCAGCACGCGCGGACGATGGCACCTTCATGGGCCATCCGAAGGGTCTCTTCTACCTGGCCTTCACCGAGGCGTGGGAGCGGTTCTCGTTCTACGGGATGACCGCGCTGCTGGTCCTCTACATGGTCAACCAGCTGCTGCTGCCGGGCCATGTGGAGAACGTCGCGGGCTTCGCGGGGTTCAGGGCGGCGATCGAATCGGTGACCGGTCCACTGTCGCCGCAGGCACTCGCATCGCAGATTTTCGGCCTCTACGCCGGCCTCGTGTATTTCACGCCGCTGTTCGGTGGCCTGATCGCCGACCGCTGGATCGGGCAGCGCACGGCCGTGGTGATCGGGGCGTTGTCGATGAGTGCCGGCCACCTCGCAATGGCTTTCGATCGCTCGTTCCTGCTCGCGCTGCTGTTGCTGGTGGTCGGCTCAGGCTTCCTCAAGGGCAACATCTCGGCCCAGGTGGGTGCCCTGTACCCGGTGGCGGACGTGGCGCGGCGAACCCGTGCCTTCGCGATCTTCAGCATGGCGATCAATTTCGGCGCAGTCGCCGGCCCGCTGGTGTGCGGGTTGCTGGCGCAGCTCTACGGCTGGCACGTGGGCTTCGGTGCCGCCGCGATCTTCATGCTTGGCGGCCTGGCGACTTACCTGGCTGGTTACCGCCACCTGCCGGCCAAGGTGGCACGCCGCAGTGGCACGCATGGCGACTTGACGCCCGCCGACTGGCGAATCCTCGGCGCGCTGGTGGTGGTCATCGCCATCACCACCTTCCAGTCGATCGGCTACTACCAGCTCGGCAACGTGCTGCCGGTGTGGATCCAGCAGCACGTCGCACTCGAGGCAGGCAGCTTCAGCATTCCCATCCCGTGGTACCAGTCGATCGATCCGCTGTTCAGCATCCTGGGCGTGCCGCTGCTGTTCTGGATCTGGCGGCGCCAGGCGTCCCGCGATCGCGAACCGGGCGACCTCGGCAAGATCGGCATCGGGGCCTGGTTGTGCGCCGCCGGCAACCTGATCCTGGTGGCGGCGATCATCGCGGCGGGCGGGAGGCCCGTGCACCCGGTCTGGCCGTTCCTGTACTGTGCGGTGCAGGGCATCGCCTTCCTGTACTACTGGCCCACGCTGCTCGCGCTGGTTTCGCGCGCCGCGCCTGCCAAGGTCAACGCGACCATGCTGGGTGTCGCCTTCCTCAGCATCTTCGTCGCCAACAACCTGATCGGCTGGATCGGCACGCTATACGAGAAGATGCGCCCCGTGGAGTTCTGGGCGCTGCATGCCGCGATCGCCGCCACCGGCGGCGTGCTGGTGTTGCTGCTTGGTGGACGGTTGAGTCGCGTGCTCGTCCCGGGCGCCAACCAGCCGCTGCGGCCGTCCGCAATGACCCTCGAAGTGGGGCGATGACGACGATCTTCGAAGAAGAGGTGACTTGCGCAGTCTGCGGCGCGAAGCAGGCGGTGCAGAAACTGGGCTCGACGAATTCGTTCGGCGCCATGGACCTCGACACGCGTCCGCCGGAGATGCGGCGCTCGACCATGGACCACTGGGTGCACGAGTGCGACGAATGTGGCTACGTGGCGTCGGACCTCGGCGATGCGGACGAGGCCGGACAGATGACCTCGGTCTGGCACGCATACCTGGCCGAGCTGCACAGCCCGCAACGGCCGCGGCTGGCCAACCGGTTCGTGTGCCGCTCGTTGCTCGATGACGCGGCGGGAGATCGGACGGCGGCTGGCTGGCGACGGCTGCACGCAGCGTGGGCGTGTGACGACGCTGAACAGGCAGAGGAGGCGCGGGTGCAGCGGCGCGCGGCGCTCGAGCTTTTCGAGCGGGCCAGGGCTGCAGGACAGCACGCCATGAAATCGGTGGCGGGTGGCGACGAGGTCCTGCTCGCCGACATCGCGCGGCGTGCGGGGGAGTTCGAGCAGGCGGCCGAATACTGCGCCGCGGGGCTCGCGCTGCCCGAGGTGGCGGCCTTCGTGACGAAGCTGCTGGTGCTGGAGCAGGAGTTGGTGGCCGCGCGGGATATCGGGTGCCACAGGGCCAGCGAGGCCGACGAGGCCGGCGATCCGCTGGGAACCGTCCACTAACGCATGTCGGACGGGAATGCAGATGACCTCGAGTACGTCGGCTTCTGGCTGCGGGTTGGTGCTGCGCTGATCGATTCGCTGCTGGTCGCAATCATCTGCGTTCCGCTGGCGACGTGGATCTACGGCCGGGAGTACTGGACCGCCGACACGCTGTTCCAGGGCCCCGCGGATGTTCTCATCAACTGGGTGCTGCCCGCGGTCGCGATCGTGCTGTTCTGGATCTACCGCCAGGCGACACCCGGCAAGATCGCGATCGGCGCCCGCATCGTCGACGCCGAGACGGGAGCGGCACCGAGCACGCGGCAGTTGATCGGACGGTACCTCGGCTACTACGTCTCAATCCTGCCGCTCATGCTAGGGATTGTCTGGGTCGCATTCGATCCACGCAAGCAAGGTTGGCACGACAAGCTTGCCGGCACCGTGGTGGTGCGGCCCACAAAGGGCCGGAAGGCACCGGTGACCTTCGGCTCGGCTGGAGCACGACGCTAATGCCAGGGTCCCTGTGCTTCGAGCGCCGCCCGCATGGCATCCACGTCCAGTGCGTCGATGTAGCGCAGCAGGTCCTGCCAGACCGGATGGAAGCCAAAGCCGCCATTGATCATCTCGTCCTTGGCCTCGGCCTTGGTCCAGCCTTCGACGACGATCCGGTAAATGGCCACCATGGTTCCGGTGCGATCCGAGCCATGACGGCAGTGGACGAGCACCGGTAGCAGGGCAGGGGTGGTGGCAATTCGCAGGAATTTGACGACATCCTCGTCCTCGGGATGCCAGGTCTTGAACGAGATCTCCTCGAGCCGCAGTTGCGAGGACGTCGTGACGAGCGATGAGTCATCGTTGAAGACACGCAGCGAGACCACGGTGTTGATCGGAGGATCCCCGATCGCGAGGCCCAGGCGCGACTCGAGATACACGAAGCCCGCGTGTGAGGGTTGGGCCGAGCGATACAGGGACGCGTTGACGCGATAGAGATTCGGCAGTCCGGGACTCACCGCAACGGAGCGTGCCCAGCTGGTGGGCCGAGGACCGGAGGCGGCCGGCACAGTCGTCGCACAGCCGCCGATGAGGGCCAGGGTGCCGACGACCAGCAACAGGCTACGGTGTGCTGAGCGAGTCA
This sequence comes from uncultured Gammaproteobacteria bacterium, assembly GCA_963731105.1. Taxonomy (GTDB): domain Bacteria; phylum Pseudomonadota; class Gammaproteobacteria; order Steroidobacterales; family Steroidobacteraceae; genus RPQJ01. The sequence goes on along the minus strand of CAVSUM010000022.1, from coordinate 37,109 downwards.
GAGTGCGAACGCGTAGCGCTGTCGCAAGCGCTCCAGGTGCTTCGACATGTCCACGCACGCCCGATTCTGTTGCCACTCGCGCCACAGGCACGGATAGGACAAGGCGACGAAGCGCGTGTCACAGCCGGCGACGGCAGCGGCGAAGTCGTTGATTTCGAGCCGGAGGTCGCGGTACACGGCGAGGTCCGCGGCGTTCGCCGGCTCCCAGTACAGGTAGACCAGTGTGCGCTCGTGCGTCGCGAACGAATGGCGCAAGCCGAGGTAGTGCTTGACGAGCTGGGCTGCATCGAGATGGCGGTAGGTCTGCGGGTCGTTGCGCAGCCGCGCATACATCCTGGCCCAGGGTTCCTCGGCGATCCGGGGTCGATCCGCAGTGCCCATGAACGGTCGCGCGTACTGGTCCGAGAACTGCGCTGCCTGCTGCCGCAGCGGCTCGAGGAACTTCGATTCCACCGCAATCACGGTGGTCGCCGTCCGGGCGAACAGGTCGAAGTGCGGGTTCGTACCGGCGAGCCCATTGTCACAGGGATATTCGAACTCGAGCGCGTCGAAGCCGGTGATGCCCGCGAGCGACAGGCGTTCTGGCTGACGGCGGAACGGGGCGAAGGTATTTACTGCCAGCGCAGAGGATGAGAATGCCGCACCAAACTTGGCGGGTTCATCTGGCTGGTCAAAGAGCTCGTTGCCGGCGCCCCGGCGGAGATCGGCCTCGAAGTCGGCAGTGGTGACGCCCTCGATGAGGTTGTCGCGCCAGTCGTCGAGGTAGCCCGCGGGAACCTCGCGCCACCGGACCTCAGGTCTGGTGAGGCGAAGCCGCTCCATGGCGGCGAGCTCGGCGCACGCTCGAAGGTCCGTGACCATGCCAGCGAAGCTACGTCCGGCTGGCCGGCGCCGAAAGAGGGACTGCCGAAGCCCGGGTAGCGATTACTCACGAGGAGATTGTGTCGAGCCGTCGACTGCGCGTTCGGACTGTCGCGTCATCCAGCGCACGAACACGAAGTGGATCGCACCGACGAGAACGCAGGCGAACAGGACCAGGGTCAGGGGCAGGATCCAGCTCATTAAAGGATTGCCGACAGCATCAGGGCCAGGCCGACGGTGCCCACGGCCCAGAGGAGGCTGCGCACGTAGGTGATGCCTGCCCAGTAAACCGGCAGGTACACGAGCCGTGCCCAGAAGAAGACCTGCGCCCCGAGGGTGGCCTGTTCGTCCACGCCCACCGCGTGAGCCGTGAGCGCCAGCGCGGTAAACAGGATGAAGTTCTCCTGTGTGTTGCTGGCGGCGCGGACGGCGCGGCCCCCAAGCGGCGTGGCCTCGGGAAGGTTGTCGCGATTGCCCAGGCCGAGCTTCATGCCTGCCGGAGTCCATTCCCGATTGCGCAAGAAGGCGGCGGCCATGATCGACACCCAGGTCAGCAGGGTCATCCAGACAACGAGTTGCAGCAGCGTGGTCATCGGTTCCTCGGCGACGTCAGAGCAGATATGCTCCGGAGTGTAGCGAAAAACGAAGTCCACCTGGATGCATGGCGCAGCAACGTCAATCGGAGTGTGTCCCGTGCCTGATTCCAACCAAGATGCGGAGTCGCTTGCGGCACGGCTCGGGGCGCATCCGGACTATCGGGTGCTGCGGCGGCTGGATACGTCGCGCGAGTGGCCGGCGCTCGCCGGGCCGACGGTGCGGCGGGCGGCGATCGTCGACACGGAGACCACCGGCACGGATCACTCGGTGGACAAAGTGATCGAGCTCGCAGTGGTGGTCTTCGAGTACTGCGCCGCGTCAGGCGCGGTCGGGCGGGTGCTCGGCTCGTATGACGGGCTCGAGGATCCGGGGGTGCCGATTCCGGCCTCGAGCACCGCGATTCACGGCATTACGGATGCGATGGTCGTGGGACAACGGATCGACGATGGGTCAGTCGCGAGCCTGTTGGACGGAGTCGGGCTCGTGATAGCGCACAACGCGGGGTTTGATCGGAGGTTTCTGGAGCCACGGCTGCCGGTGTTCGCATCGCTGCCGTGGGCGTGCTCGTGGGCCGAGGTACCGTGGAGTGAGGCGGGGATCGAGAGCTCGAAGCTCGAGTACCTGGCGTACCGGACCGGGTTCTTCTACGAGGGCCACCGTGCGGAGATTGATTGCCTGGCGCTCCTGGAGGTGTTGCGGCGGCCGTTCGGAGAGTCGGGCGCGTCGGCGCTCAACGTATTGCTCGATTCGGCGCGGGCGCCATCGTTCAGGCTGTGGGCGACGGGGTCGCCGTTCGAGTCGAAGGACGTGTTGAGGAGACGCGGGTACTGGTGGGAGGCGGCGAAACGCTGCTGGTACGGGGAGTTCCGTTCGCACGAGGAAATCGCGGTCGAGCTCGCGTGGCTCAAGGAGACGGTGTTCGGCGGGCAAGAGCGTGTCTTTGGACCTCGAGGAGTTCGATGCAAAGACGCGGTATTCCGGGAGGGAGGGGAAACGCGAGAAAGTGAGGGCCTGATCGTGCGGGACGAGTTGTGTGAAATCACCGGGACGCATCAGGGCTTCTCGTGGCGGCATTGCGGATCGGACGCTAGCTGTACTCGGACCGAATGTGGGATCGAAGCCAGATGGAAACACGCGGGATGACAGAATCGACAAAGTCGGCCGTGTCTGTGGTCCGCAAGTGTGCGGATGCCATGGTGTCACAGGCCTCAAGTCTGCTGCAGTCATTGCCGAACCTGGCGATGCAGGAAGCGTTGCGGGCGACCGCACTCCAGCTCGCTGCAGGGCTCAAGGACACGTCGGAGCGCGTGATGTTCGAGCTGGCCTTGCTGCAGACCGAGCTTGGCGAGGGCAAGGCGGATGGCGCGGCTGTGGTCCGGCGACTGTCGGGCCTGGACGCGGCGATGATGGGTGCAGTGGCCCCTTTGGCTGAGGTGGTCGACGCGCTCGAGAAGGCGGCCGAGCGTGACGAAGCGCAGGAGCCGGCGTTCGTGCTGGTGATCGAGTCGGTGGGTAGCCTGCTGCAGGCGCTGGAGCATGCGAAAAAGGCGACTGCTGCTCTGGAGGCGATATTGCCAGGGGCGTAGTCGTGAATGTCATGCAGATCAACGCAGATTTTGCACAGCGCGTCGTGCGGCCGCCGCCGCGTGCGGAGGATTGGGTGCCGTCGCCGATGTCGGGTGTGCACCGTTATCTGCTCGATCGGGTGGGCGGCGAGATCGCGCGTGCGACGAGCCTGGTGCGCTACGCAGCGGGATCGCGGTTCGCGCGTCACGAGCATGGTGGCGGCGAGGAGATCCTGGTGCTCGACGGCGTCTTTTCGGACGAACGGGGGGATCATCCCAAGGGTACGTATTTGCGTAATCCACCCGGATCCGGGCATGCGCCGTGCTCGCGCGAGGGGTGCACGCTGTTCGTCAAGCTGTGGCAGTTCGCCCGCGGCGACCTGCGCACGGTGCGAACCGACACGCACTCTGCCGACTGGCATCCGGGGCTGGTTCCAGGGCTGACGGTGATGCCATTGCACGAGTTCGACGGCATCAGCACGGCACTCGTGCGCTGGGCGCCGGACACGCGGTTCGCACCGCATGCCCATCCGGGCGGCGAGGAGATCTTCGTGCTCGAAGGGATGTTCCGCGACGAACACGGCGAGTATCCGGCGGGCTCGTGGCTGCGCAATCCGCGCTGGAGCCGGCATACACCGTTCACGGGACCGGAAGGGGCGCTCATTTACGTGAAGACCGGGCACCTCGGCGCGGAGCTTCTCGTGCCCGACGATGCAGGGTCAGGCGGGTAACCGGTGGAGCCACAGTTGAGCCCGCGTCCCGAAGCCCCGGCGAGGACGAGGCATGCACGCTGAAGGATTTCCGCCAGTGGCCGATTCATGGGCACGGGTGCTGGTGCTCGGCTCGCTACCGGGGCCGGTGTCGCTGCGCGAGCGGCAGTACTATGCGCAGCCGCGCAACGCGTTCTGGCGGATCATGGGGGTGCTGTTCGGTGCCGGGCCGGAGCAGCCGTACGAGGCACGGCTCGAGGGCCTGCGATCGAACCACGTGGCGCTGTGGGACGTGTGTGCTTCGGCCCATCGGTCCGGAGCGCTCGATGCGGCGATCCGGCGAGCATCGGTGCTGCCGAACGATTTTGTGGCGTTCTTCGCCAAGCATTCCGGGCTGCGGCTGATCGCTTTCAATGGGCAGGCAGCCGCGGAACTCTACCGGCGTAAGGTGCTGTCGGGATTGCCGGAGGAGTTGCAGTCGCTGCGATGCCAGACGCTGCCGTCGACGAGCCCGGCGTATGCGTCAATGACATTCGAGCAGAAGCTCGAGCGGTGGATGGTCGTCAGGGAGGCAGGCCTGCCAGATGCAAGCCAGGAATGATTTGAGCCCGAAGAAGCTGCTCCACACGAAGTGGACGGCAGTCGAGCCACGGAGCAAGGAAAAACACTTCATCGTCACCAGGGTCATCGAGCCGGAGCCGCCGGGGTCGCCGGTGGTGTCGGTCGAGATCGAGGCTGTGCACTCGAAGCGCGCGCGGATCATCGGGTGGCGGGAGCTCACCGACGTCGCGCGGTGGCGGCGGGGTTGGGTGTAGGACGAGCTCAGGAGGCGGTGATGGCTTTGCAGAATCGAGTGACACCGTTCGGCGAGATCGTGGCGGTCGCGGCGCGCGGCACGCTGATGGGAAATCGCGGCTGCCTGCACGATGACGAGCGAAGAATTGTGAAGACTTCAGCGCGCGTAGCGTGGGTGACCTGCCGATTGGAGTGGGACGGCATCCGCCGGACGATCATGGCGCCGAAGAATTATACGGAACTCTTTTTCCTGGACGAGGCTACGGCGCTGGCTGCGGGCCATCGCCCGTGTGGCGATTGCCGGGCGGAGCGGCTGGTGGACTTCGAGCGGGCGTGGGCGGCCGGGGTCGAGGGGCGGCCCGGGGAAGTGGCGCTGGTGCGGAACATCGATCCTGTGATGAAGCGTGACCGGACCGAGCGCAACGGCGTGCAGCGGCGGTTCACGGCTCGTGCAGGAGGGCTACCCGATGGAGTCATGGTCCAGTTGCCTGGGGAGGACGGGATTGCACGGCTGAAGTGGCGGGGCCAGTACCACAAGTGGTCGCCGACCGGGTACGGGCATCCGACGGCCGTCGAAGAGAAATTGACGGTGAGCGTGCTGACACCGGCGTGCACGACAAAAGTGCTGGCGGCGGGGTATCCGGTCGAGGTGCATGCGACGGCGGCGTGACGGCCCGCAGTCCCGAGGCATGGCGATCGTCAAGCCGTTATGCTTGCCCAGACTCATGCCGGTGCTGGAGTTCCGATGGAATTACATGCCTGGTTCGCAATTGGCGGGGCAATGATGATGGCGGCTGTTGCCACCGCGTCCGCGGAGGATGTCGCGACACCGGCGAGCGGGGATCCGCGCGTGGTCGCGGCACTCAAGGCGGCGGGCCTGGCGTACAGGCTCGACGAGGGCGATTTCCGCCTCGAGTATGACGTTGACCAGGCGCGGAGCCAGAGGGCGTGGGTCGCGTCCGAAACCGCGCGGATCGACCGGCTCGAGATCCGTGACGTCTGGTCGGTTGCGGCTCGCGGCAAGGGTGACGTACCGGAGGACCTCGCGAGGATGCTGCTCAAGGAGAACGTGCGGATGATCCTCGGGGCATGGCAGGTGAACCAGAGCCAGGACGAGTACCTCGTCGTGTTCTCGGCGCAGGTCGATGCCGCGGCCGATGCGGCCACCCTGCGGGAAGTGATCGAGGTCGTGATGTTCAGCGCGGATCGGATCGAGAAGCAGCTGAGCGACCAGGACGCTTTCTGATAGGGATTCTCCGCGATGTGGTTTATGCGCCCAGCGAGTAGCTTGCCGGGCGACCAAATGCAACTTTGCTGGAACGGAACACTAATCCATGAAGACTCACTTGTACTTCTCGCTGCTGCCTGAGGCCCTGATCGCCTCGCAACTGACGCCGGAGCAGTTCGGCCAGTATTACGCGACCGGTCATCGCTACAAGTCCAAAGGGCAGGCGATTTTCTTCGAGGTCGATCCGACGTTCCGTCATCCGGCCTTCAACATCGATGAGGCGCTCGAGCGTTGCGTGCCGCATCCGGACGGCAGCCCGAAGAACTCTGTATACGTATCCATGTACCGGGTGCTGGAGCACATTCCAGTCAGCGCACTTGGCAAGCTGAACCTCAGCACGGCGTACGGGCACACGCTCGGTCTCAGCCGGGCAGCCTCTTTCCCTGCGGAGGACCGCGGACTGCACCTGTATCACGACCTGGCCCCGGTCAACAGTCTGGTCGTGAGCAAGCTTGGTCCGCAGGCGTACTACGAAGGCATCACCAGCCAGCCCGCGAAATTCATTCGCTTCCCGGGCTTGTGCTTCGTGGAACTCGCGCTCGGCGCACTCGCAAGCGATCCGGTCAATGGGGCCGTGGGCGATCTGCCGTACTCGTACATCCATCACCTGCGGGAGGCATTGCTCCAGGTGGGTCCGGATGGCAAGCAGAGCAAGCTGGTGCATCGGGTGCACTCGCCCGAGTTCCCCTATCGGACCGTCAAGGGCGGCTTCTACGTCGGCAACGGTGCCGCATTGACGCACTATCCGATGCCGTCGCACGACGTCCTGCGCGGTGACCACAGCGCGTGGTGGCGGTCGGCGAACCTGTAGCCGTCGATCCCGGACCGATCGCCAATGCTGCGTGCCGGTGACTTCGATCCCGAGGTGCTGCTGGTATTTGACCAGTACGTGCACGGTGACATTGACCGGCGCACGTTCCTCGCACGGGTCGGCCGGCTTGCGCTCGGCACCATGACCGCGGCGAGCGTGCTGGCTGCGCTCAGCCCGAGGTTCGCCGAGGCGCAGCAGATCGCACCGACCGATACGCGGCTCGAGGCGCGCTACGTCGAATACCACTCGCCGCGAGGCCACGGCTGGGCGCGCGGCTACCTGGTACGGCCGGCGAAGGCGACCGGGCCCTTGCCGGTGGTGCTGGTGGTGCACGAGAACCGCGGGCTCAACCCCCACATCGAGGACGTGGCGCGGCGAGTGGCGCTCGAGAACTTCGTGGCGCTGGCGCCGGATGCGCTGTTCCCGCTCGGGGGCTATCCAGGCGATGAAGACAAGGCCCGCGCGCTGTTCCAGAAGCTGGAGCAGCCGAAGGCGTTCGAGGACATGGTGGCGGCGACCGAGTACCTGCGGGCCCAGCCGGGCGTACTCAAGCGGCTGGGCGTGGTGGGGTTCTGCTATGGCGGTGCGATCGCGAACCGGCTGGCGGTCGCCGTGCCGGAGCTCCGCGCGGCCGTGCCGTTCTACGGCAGCGCGCCGCCGCTCGAGAACGTTGGTGCCATCAAGGCGGAGCTGCTGCTGCACTTTGCGCAGATCGATGAGCGCGTCAATGCGAGCTGGCCAGCGTTCGAGGCGGCCTTGAAGGCCGCCGGGGTGACTCACACCGCACACGTCTACCCGGGCACGCAACACGGCTTTCACAACGACACGACACCACGGTATGACCCGGAGGCGGCGCAGCTCGCGTGGCGCCGGACAGTGGAGTTCTTCAACCGGACACTGCGCGGGTAGGGATGCCGTGGCATCCCGTGATCCACTCGACCCGAAGTCCATCGATGCCGTGTATGGTCTCGAACCGGTGTTCGAGCCGGGGGCGGGCGGCGATGCGCGTCCCACGGAGTTCGTGACGGTGCAGTGCCCGTACTGTGGGGAAGCCTTTGACACGACGGTAGACGTGTCGGCAGGATCATTCAGCTACGTCGAGGATTGCCAGGTCTGCTGCCAGCCGATCGAGCTTGCGGGTGAGGTCGACGAGTCCGGCGGTCTGGTCGGGTTGCAGGTTGGCCGATCGGGGTGACGATCGGTTCACGGTCACGCTGAGGAGAGATCGTGTCATGACGACGGTACCGAATGCCCTGGCGCGCTGGCACGAGATCGTGGCGGCGCGAGATACGTCCGGACTCGATGCGCTGCTCGCCGATGAGGTGGTCTTCCAGTCTCCCGCGGTGCACACCCCTCAGGTCGGCAAGGCGGTCACGAAGCGCTATCTCGAAGCGGCGCTGCGGGTGCTCAACAGCGACAGCTTTCGCTACGTGGGCGAGTGGAGCGGCGAGCGCTCTGCCGTGCTCGAATTCGAGACGGTGATCGAAGGACTGCAGCTCAACGGTGTGGACATGATCCACTGGAATGACGATGGCCGCATCGTGCGCTTCAAGGTCATGGTTCGCCCGGTCAAGGCACTGCTGGCGCTGATGCCGCTGATGGCGAAGGAACTGCAGGCCAGCGACACGGTGGCGCGCCGTAGGCTCAGCCCACGGGTTCCTGCGGATCCTTGGGGAAGTGTCGCCGAACCCAGTCGCGGGTCTCCTTGTCCTGCTCCAGGACCACTTCGTTGCTTGAGCCGTAGGCACCTTCCAGCCAGGCAGCTTTGGTCACTGGCACACCGCGGACGCGGAGGTCCTTGGCGATTGGGTCGTCGCGCAGCCAGTGCGGGAGGTCTGGAGAGGTCATAGCAGGCGAGTCATCGCAGAAGTCGTTCTATTGCCTGCTGGAGTTCAGCGGAGTCGGGACGCACTGCGCTGTCGAAGCGCTCAACGACCTTGCCGTCGGCGCTGACCAGGTACTTGTTGAAGTTCCAGCTGGGCGGACCGGAACGACGGTTGAGTTCCTGGAAGACAGGGTTCGCGGCGCGGCCGGTCACGGGTGTCGGACTCAACATGGTGAAGGTGACGCCGTAGTTGACGTAGCAGACGTCGGCGGTTTCCGCCTCGTCCTTCGCCTCCTGCTTGAAGTCGTCGGACGGGAAGCCGACGACGACGAGCCCGCGCGCCTGGTACTTCTGTTGCAAGGCTTCGAGGCCCTTGAACTGCGGGGTATAGCCGCAGTGACTGGCGGTGTTGACGACCAGCAGCGGCCTGCCGGCGTACTCTTTGCACAGGTTGATGCTTTGCGACGAGCGCAGCTTCTTGAAGTCGTGGTTCAGGAACACGGGACAGTCGGCCGCGAGGGCGGCGGGTGCGGCCAACAGCAGGCCGGCCAGTGCCATTGCGGCGGGCGCGAGTGACAAGAAGCGTCTCATGGTGAACTCCAAGACATATGGTTGCTGACCAGCACCTGGCTAGTTCGTAGGGCGTGCCCGATTGGATCCGGGATAGACTCGGGCCAAGGGCACCATGACGACCGCTAAAGCCAGCCGGCACGATCTTTCACACTGGCAAGGTGCGCGCTACCGGCAGGGCCAGTCGCACGGACACTACGAGAGCTGGTTCCTGCGCGCCAACCACCCAATGCGCAGCCTCGCGTTCTGGATCCGCTACACGATCTTCGTGCCGCGTGACCGTCCACAGGATGCCATCGGCGAGCTGTGGGCAATCTACTTTGACGGCGAACGGCAGCGGATCCGGGCCGCCAAATCGGAGATTCCGATCAGCGAATGTCACTTTGCGCCGCGCGGGCTGGACGTACGAATCGGTAGTGCGACACTGGAGACAGGGGCACTTCGCGGCGGTGCCGGCGGTGCACAGCACATTCGCTGGGCGCTGACGTATCGCGACGGCGGGACGCCCATGCTTTTCCTGCCCGAACGGACGTACGAAGCGCGACTGCCGAAGGCAAAGGCGCTCTGTACACGTCCGCAGGTGGTGTTCGACGGGATGCTCGAGGTGGATGGAGAAGCCATCGCCATCGACGGCTGGACCGGCAGTGAGAACCACAACTGGGGCAGCAAGCACACGGACACCTATGCGTGGGGACAGGTCGTCGGTTTCGACGACGCACCGGAGGCGTTCCTCGAATGCGCGACGGCGAGGCTCAAGCTGGGGCCGTTCTGGACGCCGCCAATGACGATCATCTGCCTGCGGTTCGATGGACACGACTATCGACTCAATTCCTGGCGGCAGATGTTCCGGGCGCAGGGTGAATGGAAGGACCACGACTGGCACTTCGACAGCGCGGGGGCGGGCGTTCGCATCCACGGTCACATACATGCGGCGCCGGAGGACTTCGTGTCGCTCACGTATTACAACCCGCCCGGCGGCACGCATACCTGCCTCAACAGCAAGCTTGCGGCGTGCGAGGTGACGCTCGAGCGTTCAGGTGAAGCACCCGTGATACTGACGACACGGCACCGCGCTGCGTTCGAGATCCTGACGTAACGGCTGCGACCGGACGTCACAGCATGATTGACGAGACTAGGGGGCGTGATGAGTCCGAAGGCTGTGTTCGTGCTGCTCGGGGTGTTCGGTGTGGCGGTCCTCGCGAGCGCAGAGGCGCCCGTGCCCGAGCCGAGGCTGCCGGAATCGTTCGAGTGGTTCAGCCCGCCCGGCATTTCGGGGCTTAAGGCAGCCTGGGTGGTCGGTGCCGAACAGGAGTCGGGGCTCTACGCGCTGCGGGTCAGGCTGGTTCAGGGGACGAGGATTGCGCCGCACACGCATCCGGACACCCGATACTCAACCGTGCTGAGTGGCACCTTGTACGTCGGGTTCGGGGGGCGGTGGATGAGTCCGCGATGGTCGCGGTACCTGCCGGCGGAGTCTATGTCGCGCCGGCGAACCAGCCCCATTACCTGTGGGCACGCGACGGAGAGGCCGTGTATCAGGAGAGCGGTGTGGGGCCGACCAGGACGGTAGCGGTCGCCGCGCAGTAGGGATGGATCGACGGCCGCCGGTTGCGAGGGGATGACTATTTCGCGCAGTCACCCTTGCGGCGGGCGCGCAGGACCTCGTGGCTCTTTTCGCCGTTCACGATCGAGTCGACGGTGATGGTGTAGGCCTCGGCGCTCTCGACCTCGAGAACGGAATTCGAGGTCGTGGTCATGCCGGCCATCTTGCAGGTGGCGGAGTAACGGTAGGTCTTGCCGCTCTGCGTCAGCGGCGTGAACTGGCAACCGGCCTTGGCGAGCATGGCCTGCTGCGCCTTCTGGTCCGCGGTCGGATCGGTGCACTCGGAGGTGGAGACCTTCTGCGGGGCCGCGCCTGTGCCGGTCATGGTGCGATCGAATGTCCATTGACCGGGCTTGAAGGTCGGCCAGTCGGTGGCGACGGCGATTGGGACGGCACACGCCATCAGTGCGGCGAGCGAAAGCACGCGGATCGATGTGCGAGTGAGGGCGGGATTCGTGGTCATGGTGGGTGCCTCCGACGAGTTCGGGATGCGCGGATGAGTCGGGCCTGCGGCGCATCGTAGCCTAATCGTCCAGTTCCGGCGGAGGAGCCATCCTGATGACGCAGCCAGCGCCGCCCACGGATCGGTTCTGGATTCCCCGCCCGACGGCGGCTCACCTCGGTAACTGGTACAACCAGAACGCCTGCGGCAGGTCGTACTATCGCCGGATGCGGCGGCCCGGCCAGCGGTGAAGCCGGCGGGGATGCAGCCGACGAGCAATACGAGACGTGAATCAGGAGGGAGACTTCAAATGCGTGATCTCAAAGGCAAGGTCGCTCTGGTCAGCGGGGCCGGGCAGGGGATTGGTGCACGCACGGCCGAAGTGCTGGCGGAAGCCGGTGCGATCGTGGTCGTCACGGGTCGCACGGATGCACCGTGCATGGCAGTCGTCGAGCGCATTCGGGCCGCAGGGCACCAGGCGCACTTCCGGCATCTGGACGTCACACAAGAGGAGGACTGGAAGATGGTCATGGACGATGTCTGCGCGAAGTTCGGCGGGCTCGACGTGCTGGTGAACAATGCCGGCATTGAAATGGTCAAGGCGCTGGCGGATCTGACGCTCGAGGACTGGCACAGCGTCTGTCGTGTCAATCTCGACGGTGTGTTTCTCGGCACCCAGTACGGCGTCCGGGCGATGACCGAGGGCTCGACCACGCGACCCAAGGGCGGATCGATCATCAATGTGTCGTCGGTCGCAGGCCTGGTTGGCACCGCGTTCATGTCCGCCTACAACATGACGAAAGGCGGGGTGCGGCTGTTCACGAAGTCGGTGGCGCACGAGTGCGGCCTGCTCGGCAACGGCGTGCGCGTGAACTCGGTGCATCCCGGTGTCATCAACACGCCGATGGTGGATGCGGAGCTGCCGAAGTGGACCGCTGTCGGCTTTGGCAGCAACGACCAGGAAACGCTGAGGAATGTGCTGGCGATGCATCCGATCGGCCGGTTGGGCGAGGTGGACGACGTCGCCAAGGCCATTCGCTATCTCGCGTCGGACGACAGTTCGTTCGTGACCGGCGCCGAGCTCGTCGTCGATGGGGGACTCACGGCGGTGTGAGGCGCGGCGGCCTGGAGTTGAATCCGGCTGCCGGTGTGGATCTCCTGCACGCGATCGCCCATGGCGCGGCGCAGCACGTCGAACGCGGCCCTGCCGGTGCAGTGGCCGGTCCAGGTCGTCTCGATGCCGGCGGCGAGCACGGACCGACCGATGTCAGCGACCGCGCGCTCACTTTCGGACATGCCACGGAACGGCGGAAGTTTCGCGAGGTGAAAGCCGCCGACCACGGCTTTGACGGGGACGCTGGGGAATTCCGCTGACGCGGTCTCGACCATGTTCAACAATCCGTTGTGCGAGCAGGCCGTCAGAACGACCAGTGCGTCGTGCTCACGGATCGCGACGACGACTTCGTGACGAAAGTCGTCAGGAACCAAGGCGGAGTCCCGCTTCAGATGCAGGTGCTTGTTGCCGGCGGGCCGCGCGTGCCGGCCGCTGATGTGTGGCAGCACGAACACACCCGGGAGCACTTCGGTGCGTTCGTGCACGAAGCGGAAGCGATGCGCGTGCTGTTCGAGCAGTGCCTGGTCGAGTCCGATGTATTTCCGGACGAAGCCGAGCAGCTTTACGGTTGGGTCGCCGTACGGGGCGGCGCCGAGGTAGATCGGCGCATGGTGGTTCAGTTCGAGGAAGCGGCGCAGTCCGCCGCCGTGGTCATAGTGGTGGTGGGACAGGATCGCCACGTCGATGGCAGCAATGTCGATCGACAGGCGCTCGGCATTGCGGGCGAAGGCGTCCGAGGCGCCGAAGTCGATCAGAATGTGGCGGCCGCTCAGCTCGACGCACAATGACAGGCCCCATTCGGCGGTGAGCTCAGGGTCGTCGGGGCTCGGGCGATTGTCGATCAGGGTAGTGATCTGCACGGGGAGTCGCTCGCGGAGGGGGATCTCCGCGCCAGAAGTCGGTGATGAAATGGGGTCGTCAGGGATTCAGGTCTCTGCTCAGGCCATTACGTAGATTAACAGGGTGTGGAAAATTGCATTTCAGCAGCCTGCCAGGGCGGGGCCGATCGGCCGGATGGTTGATGGCAAGGCAGACGGCAGCGGAGCTGCCTCGACGGCGTAGCCGTCCTCGGAGCCGCGCGGAGCGGCGACTGCTATGCTCGACGCACCATGAGCAAACCCAAACTGATCTATTTCGACGCGCCAGTGAGTCGCGGCGAAGAGTGTCGTCTCGCCCTGCACCTGGCGGGAATCGACTTCGAGGATGTGCGTATCAAGGGGGCCGATTGGCCGGCGCTCAAGGAGCGAACGCCGTATGGCGGGCTACCGGTGCTCGAGCTGCCGGGCCAGCCGGCACTCGCGCACTCGAACGCGATCCTGGTGCTGATCGGGCGCCGGCACGGTCTGCACCCGGCCGACGACGTGGAGGCGGCGCGCCACGAGGGGATGATGCAGCACGTAGAGGATCTGCGCGCCAAGGTGTCGCCGACGCTGCGGCTGGGGGATGCCGAGAAGAAGGCCGCGCGTGAGGCCCTGGTCGCGGAGTACCTGCCGGCGTGGGGCCGGGCGGCGGAGCGGAACATCGAGCGTGGGCCATTCTTCGGCGGGGAACGGATCCACGTGGTGGATCTGAAGATCTGCATGGCGGTGCGCTGGTTCAACGGTGGCAAGGTCGACCACATCCCGGCCACGATCTTCGCCGACTATCCGAAACTCACCGCAGTACACGACGCGGTGCGTGAGCACGCCGGCGTGAAGGCCTGGTACGCGAAGTCATCGCCGGCGTGACGGGGCGGTGCCGGTCCAGTGCGTGCTCGGGCTACGGCGGGTCCGGGCGGCGGGCGCTAAAGTGGCTTCGCTGGTCCAGGTGATCCCGCGGCGCAGGGCTCACCGGGTGAGCCTTGCCTTCTCATGTCAGGTTGCGTCCTGCAACAGCTGTGCGAGCCAGGCGAGAGCCTCGGGGCGCTCGCCGATGTCGGCAATGAATTCCTGGCCACGCGCGGCCGAGCGGAGTGTGTTGTCGGTGCTCCAGCGCTTTTCCGGGTGGTAGGACAGGCCGGGACCACCGGTGTGCGGGTTGAGCCACGCGGGTAAGGCCCAAGTTGAGGGCTGGTGGCTGTCGGGTGAGGTCAGACGCCATCCGCTTTTCATCAGGCCGAATCCGGAGAGACCGGTCCGACCTGCGGGCAGTGCGAGCTCGTCGCGTGCGACATAGACGGTGTTGTTCCGGTTCCAACCCGTTGCGAGGTGTGGGTGAGACACGAGCCACGGATGCCGGGTGAGTGTCGGCTGCGGGTCGTCGCCGACGACGAGGATTTCGTCGATCTGCAGCCAGCCGAAGATGCGGTGCTCGGCGTCGCCGGTGAACTGCCAGCGTCCGGCGGCGTTGCGGTTCGCAGCACGGTAAAGGCCCCAGAACAGAAAGAGGTCGCCGGGGGCGACCCTGTGGTTCTCGAGGTGGACCTGCGCGGTGCTCACTTGTCCCAAGGAACCGCGCCAGCCAGGCAGCCGCGGCAAGGATGCAGGGTCGAGGTCCGGGTCCAGGTGACAGCGGTGGTCGGCGGTGATGCGGCCCCTGGTCAGGTCGGCGACCATGCCGGCGATGTCGCCAGCGAGATCACCGTAGCGCGTCGGCGACGGCTGTCGGGTGGGGATCGGTAACGACACGGGACGGCCGTAGATCAGCGGACTTGGGACACCGCCGTCAGAGGAGTCGAAGCCTTTGCGGGAGAGGATGAGTTTCACGATGACCGGAAGCTGTGACGCCAATTGTGGCGAGATCACTTTACCGAAGTGCCAGGCTCACGGGCGTTCGCTGCCGCGGACGGATCCGGAAGCTGGGGAGCCGGAGGAGTAGGATGCAGGGGGCTGGGGGTTCTGGTGGCTTTGGTACCGAGGAACGCCGATGCTCACAGCGAAACAAGCCATGCTCCGGAAGGCCCTGGAGCAACTGGAACAGGCCACGCTCGACCATGCCGTGTGGCGCGATCACCTGCTGCGCGTGATCTCGAGACGGCAGCCGTGTGATCCGAAGGACCTGGCTGCGGATGCGCACCGTCACTGCCTGTTTGGTCGGTGGTATTTCGAACGGGCGCTTCCCGCACTCCGCGATCTGCCGTCATTCGCCATGATTGGTGCCGAGCACGAGGATCAGCACCGAATCGCCGCGCGTCTGCTGCGGTGCGTGGTGGCAGGTGTGCCAGTCGAGCGGATGGCCATCGAAGAGTTCGAGGAAGCCAGTGCGCGTCTGAGTTACGCGCTGTGCTTCATCCGGCGGGAGATTGAGTGTGCGCTGCACAGTCGAGATGCGCTGACCGACGCGCACAGTTCCGGGGAGATGGTGCGAGACCTGCGGGAGTGGCATGCGCTGACAAGGCTGCCCGGTCGGCAATGCTGCATTGCCCTCGTGGAACTCGACGACGTCCCGGACATCAATGCGACCCACGGCACCTCCGTGGGTGCGCAGGCGCTGGTCACGGCGGTGAAGATCATTGCCGCGCACCTTCGGCACCCTGACAAGGTGTTCCGCTACGACGCGAGCAAGTTCCTCATCCGGCTGTCCAGGACGGATCTCGCGTCTGGCAAAAAGGTGATCGCACGGCTGCGCGATGCCGTCACGTCTGGACTCACGTCGGTCGGCGCGGATGGGGTTACCTTCCACAGGACGGCGTCGTTCGGAATGGCGCTGCTCGACCCGGAGGTGGATGCGCTGGAATCCATTGATCGTGCGGACCAGGCTCTGACACTGGCGAAGGTGGCCGGAGGTAACCGGGTCATCACCTGGGACCCGTCGGTCACGACCGGCGTGCGGTTGCGGCGGCTCGAGTTGAAGGACATCGAAGGCTAGGCGGTCGGTCGTCGACTAGTCGCCCATCGCGGAGAGTGTCTGCCGGCAGCATTCGAGCAGTGAGTCGGGTCCGTCGTGTGTGGATGCGCAGTGGCGTCCGGCGCGATCGTCGACTAGATCTGCCCACGACGCATCGCCATCGTCTACGGCATCCCGGACCTCCTTGCCCCAACCCGCGAGCCAGGCCTCGAACCGACTGCAGCGTTGAGCGATGCCGGCCGAGGCGAGGCAGTGCTTCTCAGGATTGGTGAGTCCGACGGGCAGCGTGGCCACGACGGCTTCGGCGCAGCCGACGGTGGACTGGGCGGGTCGTTCCGGTGTGCTCGCGCAGCCTGCAAGGCCGAGCAGCAGGGAACCTGTCCAGAGTCCGATCCGTGCAGCCACGGCACATCGTACAGGCTGCCTGGGCGGTTGTGCGGTGGCGGGTTGAGCAGGGGTAGGTCAGCGGTTCGGTGCCGAGTTTGCGGCGATCCAGTCGGTGAGCTGGTCTTCGGTGAGGTCGCCGGCGGCGAGCGCCTGGATGGTGGCAACGGCGTCCATCTCGTTGGCGGTGAGTTCGAGACCGTTCATGCGCAGGAACACGTCGATGATGGCGAGCGCGACGCGCTTGTTGCCGTCCGGGAAACAGTGACCGCGCGCGAGGGCAAAGCCGTACGCCGCTGCGAGTCTCGGCAGCGTCGGCGGTGTCTCCGAATACGCATGGAGGCTGACCAGCCGGCCGAGTGCGGCCTCGAGGTCACCCTGACGTGGTGGTCCGGCGAGACCGCCGTGCTCGGCGATCAGTTCGTCCTGGATGGCGATTACCGCGTGCAGCGGGACCCGATTGGGATCCGTCATCGGCGAGCGCTCGATCGATTACTTGGCGAGCGCGCGCAGCGCGTTGCGGTACTTGCGGCGCGTTTCCTCGAACGCAGTCATCGCCGCGTCGAAGCCCGGATCGAACGGCGTGAGGTGTGCGCCGTCGGCGTCAGTGACGACGTGGAGGGTATCGCCCTCGGCGATGTGCAGCTGGTCGGCGACTTCCTTGGGCAGAAGTACGCCGAGCGAGTTGCCGATCTTGCGAACCTTGATGGTGGCGGCCATGGGCGTGAGCTCCGGGGTGTGGGCACGGGGGAGTTTAACTACCGTTGCAACGCTCCGCCAGCGTCATGAGTATTAGTTATTACATAATATACATTATGCGTACTGTGGTTCCCGGCATCAGGATCATTCGGACCATGTGCCGTGCACTCTGCTCTCGCTCCGAATCCGCATCACGGCCTCCGCCGAGCCAGAGCCGCCCGACCCTTCGAGCTGATCCAGATCCTGTGATCATCACGGATCCGTGCCGGCTTGGTGTACGTCGATGATGCGACGAGCCGGCTGATGGTCGTGTTGTTCACGGGCACGGAGTCGACGTTCGCGTACTTCGAGGCCACACGTCAATATCTGAAGCGCTACGGCAAGCCGCTGGCGTTCTACAGCGACAAAGCCAGCGTGTTCCGGATCAACCTCAAGTCGGCGACCGGTGGCGACGGCCATACACAGTTCGGCCGCGCCCTGTACGAACTCAACATCGATGGGATCTGCGCGAACACGCCAGCGGCCAAGGGACGCGTTGAGCGGGCGCATCAGACGCTACAGGATCGGCTCGTGAAGGAGCTGCGGCTTCAGGGCATCTCGACGATCGATGCGGCCAACGCGCTGATGCCGTCGTTCATCTACGACTACAACCGCCGCTTCGGGAAGCTCCCGCGGGATCGTCACAATGCGCATCGAGCCGTCCGCGACGATGAGCACCTCGATACGATCTTCGCCTGGCGCGAGACTCGCAAGGTCACGAGCAACCTGACGTTGCACTACGAGCGCAAGCTGTACCTGCTGCCCGATACACCGACGAATCGGCGCTACGCCGGCAAGTATGTGGATGTCCTGCAGTATCCGGATGGACGGATCGAGATCCAGGTGGCGGGCGTGTCGCTGCCCTACTCCACCTATGACAAGCTCGGCACGATCGACCAGGGCGCGGTCGTCGAGAACAAGCG
The DNA here is from genome assembly GCA_963731105.1 of uncultured Gammaproteobacteria bacterium. Classification (GTDB taxonomy): domain Bacteria; phylum Pseudomonadota; class Gammaproteobacteria; order Steroidobacterales; family Steroidobacteraceae; genus RPQJ01. Next base: position 19,118 of record CAVSUM010000022.1, on the reverse strand, counting down.
TCTCGGTCACGTGCTACGGATCGCCCAGGTCGTGCAGGCGGAGCGCGACAACCGTGCGGTGTCGGTGCCCTCGACCGCTCACCGTGTCACCGGGATCCACATCCCTCGACGGAAGATCGCAGGGACGAAGACACAGCGGAAGCTCGGTCCGAATGACCTACGCGTGGCGATCCAGTCGGTAGACGAAGCCAGCAAGTCCGCGCAACTGCGACTGACTACGCTGGCCTGAAGGAGGTCCAAAGGGGACATCTCAACTTAGCGCAGACCCGGACATGTGTACTTAGCTTCAGCAGCTTCTGCGTCGACCGCGGGTCGTCCGGCGAGCATCCGGGCGACCTAGACCCTCGCACCGAACCAGACGCCAGCCGTCACCTGATGCGCTCGATGGAGCGGATCTTGCCGTCAATGATAGTCACCAGCACGGGTGCTGCCTGCGTGCCCCGGTCATAGGTCCAGTACTCGGTAACAGTGGTGCCGACTATTCGTGTACTTGAATCGTTCAGCGACCGCACCCGTATGTCCTGTGCCTCAGCTCGTTTAGAGGCCGGCTCGCCGCACTTGCGGACGAGTTCTTCGACCGAGACCGAGGCATCCACGAGCCAGGAGCCGCAGCGAATGGTTTCGCTGTGAGCGGGGTTAGCGATGCACACCAGGAGAGCGGTAGCCTTGAACAAATGATGGCGCATGAACCAACTCCGGCAACAGGCGATCAACAGGCAGCGACGATATCATCGAAGGTGGCGTGTATGCGGGTGGAACGATGGTGAGGTCCCCTACCCGGCTGGCGGCTCTGCTCTGGGATGTCGACGGAACGCTCGCGGAAACCGAGCGCGACGGGCATCGCGTGGCGTACAACCGCGCGTTCGAGGCCTGTGGCCTGCCCTGGCGCTGGGATGAGCGCTACTACGGTCCGCTACTGCGCGTCAGCGGCGGCTTCGAGCGTCTGATGCACGACATGGCGGATCGGGCGCATCCGCCGGGAAGTCCGGCCGAGCGTGCGGCGTTGGCACGCACCGTTCACACGCGGAAGAACGCGTACTACGCCGAGCTGGTGCAGGGCGGAGCCATACCGCTGCGTCCCGGTGTCATGGCCCTGATCCGGGAGTGTCGCGAGCACAATCTGGCCATGGGCATCACCACGACCTCCTGTCGGGCCAATGTCGAGGCGCTGCTCACGGTGCAGCTCGGGGAGCACTGGCGCGAGTGGTTCGCGGTCGTCGTGTGCGGCGAGGACGTTGCGCGCAAGAAGCCAGACCCGGAGGTCTATGAGCGTGCCGTGGCCGCGTTGGGCTTGAGTCCGCAGCAAACGCTCGCGATCGAGGATTCGCCCGATGGCGCGGCCGCGGCGAACGCGGCGGGTGTGCCGGTCGTAGTGGCACGCAGCGTCTACTTCGCAGACGCACACATCGACGGGGCGGTGGCCGTCGGGCCCGGACTGCACGCGCGACAGGGGTGGCAACCGGTGCTGCGCGTGCAGAAGGACTCAAGCGAGAGGGTTGGTCTGCAGGACCTCGAGTCGTGGTGGCGACTCACGCAGTCGTCCGCTCGATCGGAGCCGTGTTGAGTGTCCACTCTGGACGACGACGACACGCTTGAGCAAAATGCGATCGCGCCTTTTGATGCGCGATCGCCCTGCCGCGTCTTCCACTAACCTTCGTCGGGTTCAGTTCAAGGGTGTGGCGGGGCGATCTTTTCTGTCTTGCCCGGCCTGGCGTCCGCCACACATGCAATACACCTCACGCGACAGCGAGTTCGAAATCACCCTCGAACCCGATGAGCCGGCGACTGCGACGGTGGTGCTGCTGCATGGCCTCGGTGCGGACGGCTTCGACTTCGTACCGATCGTGGAGGAGTTGCAGCTGCCGGAGGGGCGGGCGGATGCGGCGGGGCTCGCGGAGTCCGTCGAGCGGGTGAACGCGTATCTCGAGCAGCAGATCGAGCGGGGCGTGCCGGCCTCGCGCGTCGTGCTCGCGGGGTTTTCGCAGGGTGGTGCGGTGGCGCTGTCGGCGGGACTGCGGTTTGGTGAGCGGCTGGCAGGCCTGCTGGCGCTGTCCACTTACCTCCCCTTCCCTGCCCGGCTCGTGGCGGAGAAGTCAGGCGCCAATGCGGAGGTGCCGATCCTGATGTGCCACGGACGGATGGATCCGGTGGTGCCGGTCGCGATGGGGATCGAGGCGCGCGACGTGCTCAGCGCACAGGGCTATGCGGTCGAGTGGCACGAGTACCCGATGGAGCATGCTGTGTGCGCGGCGGAGCTCGCTGAGACGGCCCAGTGGTTGCGGGGGGTGCTGGCGGCATAAGCAGATCGACAGCGCGGGCCGGCCGCGCTGCATCCGGCGAACAGTCAGAGCTTCTTGTGGGTGCCGTCGCACATCGGCTTGTGTGCCGAGTGCTTGCAGGCGCAGAACCACAGCTTCTTCGACTCCGAGGCCTCGAACTTCACCGGGGTGAACTCCGAGCCCTTGTGCGAACCGTCGCAGAACGGCTGCGTGGCACTCTTGCCGCAGGCGCACCACCAGTAGGTCTTGCCGGCGTCGACGTCCACGCCGATCGGCACTTTCGCAGCCATCACGGGTTCGCTCATCGTCTCGACTCCAGGGAGCAGGCGGGGTTGGCGCGCGCGGAATGCTCGCACCCGTCGTGGCCGGGCGTTGCGACGCGGCCGCGGCGTCAGGCCGCCCGGCGCGCGGCGACGAAAGACCGCACCATCAGTGCGAGCAGCCCGCCGCAGAGTACGAGCATGCCGACGTTCACCGTCAGCGCGAGCGGACTCATCTGCGCCGCCCGGATGCCGAGCGTCGCGGCCGGGGCCAGTGCGCCAAGCAGCGCGACGACGGCGGCGACGTGCATCAGATGCCGCCGCCCGCCCTCGAAGGCGAGTGCGAGACCGGCGAGGATCGCGAGCATGAGGCCGGCGTAGGCCGGCAGCAGCGCGGTCCGGCTGCCGGACGAGAGGAACGCGCCGACGCCGAGGGCGATCAGCAGCGCGGCGAATACAAGCGTCGGCTTCGGCATCGACGAACTCCCCGGGGTGGTCGCGGCAAGGATCTGCGGCAGCGGTCCGCCGTCGGGCCGGATAGACCGCGTCGCACGGCCGAGGTTCCCGAGGCGCGTCGTCAGGGTTCCGCCGGCATGGCTGGAACGGGCGGCCGCGGTCGGCCGCCCGGGTGAGGACTCAGCGGGTGGCGGCGTCCTTGAGCTTCTTCATCGGGCGCACCTTGACCTTCACGGTGGCCGGCTTGGCCTTGAAGACGGTGGCTTCGCCGGTGAACGGGTTGACGCCCTTGCGCGCCGGCTTTGCGGGCACGGCGACGACGGTGATCTTGAGAAGACCGGGCAGCACGAAGGTGCGCGGGCCCTTGCGGCTGATCGAGGCGTGGATCGAGTCCTCGAGCGCGGCGAGCAACAGGCGCACGTCCTTGGCGGCGACTTTCGCGGCATCGGCGAGGTGAGCGACCAGCTGGGACTTGGTGAGAACGGTCTTGATCGATTGCGGGGCCTTCCGGGCGGACTTCTTCGCCGGCTTGCGGGCGGGCTTCTTCGGCGACTTTTTGGCTTTTGCCATGGGTGAACGATGACCTCTTGATTGACTGACTGATGCGATCGCGTTCGATCGTGGGCGCGGACGTTAGGGGAAAATGGCGGGGATGCCAAGTGATTTCCGGGCAGCCGTGCAGCGGAGTCTGTCGCTGTCTCCCGCGCTGTCCGGCGAGTCGCTCACAGGGACTTGTGCGTGCCGTCGCACATCGGTTGGTGAGTCGTGTGCTTGCAGGCGCAGAGCCAGACCTTCTTCGATTCGGCCGCCTCGAACTGCACTGGCGTGAATTCGGAGCCCTTGTGTGAGCCGTCGCAGAATGGCTGTGTCTTGCTCTGGCCGCAGGCACACCACCAGTAGGTCTTACCGGCCTCGAGGTCGACGGCGATGGGTGCTTTGGCGGCAATGACGGGTTCGGTAATCTGTGGATCTCCATGGCGGGTGGCGCACCCGGTGATGCTAGCAAGATCGCCTCGCGCGCGGAGCCTGCGGCGGCTCAGCGAGTGCGGCGGTGGTTGCGGGGCGTCGTCGGTCGGTAGCGGTACATCGATAGCGACTCGAGCAACTGCGCCGCTTCACGGGCTGGTTCGGAACGCCTTGCCCAACCGGCGCAGGAGCCACGCGCTGGTTGCGAAGACGGCTGGCAACACCAGGGCGAAGACCGCGAATGCCACGGGAGCCGCGATCAGCAGCGGGGCCGCCGTGTCGTGATTGTCGTAGCTGCCGAAGATGCGATTGAAGGCTGCACCCGCGGCCTGCCAGGCGAGCAGTACGGCGATCGTCGCCGCGACGATGAGCTGCACGACGGATCGACCTGCGCTGGTCGGATCATCGGCGTTGCGTTTCCTGAAGAGCCGCCGGAGCGCCCAGGTGGCGATGCCGGTGACCAGCACTCCGCCCACCAGCACCACAGCAGACGGCAGCCAACGTTCGACCCGTCGCCAGCTCGCCAGGTCGTCACGCGGGGTCGGAGGAGGTTTCGCCGCGGGAATGGTCGATGGTGAGGGGGCCGGTTCTCGCGTGATTTGCGCAGCGACGGCGTCGCAGTTTTCCAGACCCGGCGGGCGGATCGTCCGTGCCGTGGCTGGGCAGGGACCGTCGACCACGAACTCAACGCCGGCGGTCTCGCAAAGGGCAGAGTTTCGATTCCGACAGTCCTGCTCGGCGGTCGGGACGTCCGCGCGGCTGACCGCGAGTGTCAGCAGCAGCACTGAGGCAGCGATCAGCGTGGGTTGCAGCGTGGAATGCACTTCGCAGTCCGGGGATACGACGATCGAATAGAACACGCGGCGGTTGCAGGGTCAATGAGCCGACTCTGGAAGTGTGGATGGGAGACGGTGGGCGCGATCGCTGATCGCACCTCGGATGGGTCTTGCAGGGGGGTGCGCTGGTGCCGCGGGTGATCTGTTCGGCGGGCGGGCCTACACTGCCGCAGACGCCCGGGGGTTGGCCTCGATTCAGGAGATGACCATGCAGATTGCTTCGCTCAAGGACCGGGTCAGTGCCGAGGAGTGGCAGTTGCGATGCGACCTCGCGGCGGCGTACCGGCTGGTGGCCGCGTACGGCTGGAGCGACCTGGTGTTTACGCACATCAGTGCGCGCATCCCGGGGCCGGAGCATCACTTCCTGATCAATCCGTACGGCTTGCTGTTCGAGGAGATCACGGCCTCGTCGCTGGTGAAGGTGGACCAGGAGTGTCGCAAGCTGAGCGAGTCGCCATTTCCGGTGAATCCGGCGGGCTTTCTCATTCACAGCGCGATTCATCAGGTGCGGGAGGACGCGGGCTGTGTGCTGCACACGCATTCGCGCGCGGGTGTTGGCGTGAGTGCGCAGCGCTGCGGGGTGCTGCCGATCAGCCAGCAGTCGACCTTCGTGCTGAGTTCGCTCGCCTACCACGACTACGAGGGTGTGGCGTTGCGCGAGGACGAGCGCACGCGCCTGCAGGCCGACCTCGGGACTGCGAGTTTCCTGATGCTGCGCAATCACGGGTTGCTCGTGGTCGGACGGACGATTCCGGATGCGTTCCTGAACATGTACGTTTTTGAGAGCACCTGTCGCGTCCAGATCGATGCGCAGGCCGGCGGAGAGCTGGTGCACGTGAATCCGGCGATCCTGCAGGGCATGCAGGAGGTCATGAAGACGGCGACAGCCGGGCTCGGGGCGGGCGTGGCGTGGCCGGCGCTGCTCAGGAAGCTCGAGCGGAGCGATCCGAGCTATCGGACGTGACGGGCTGAACGTCGCGATCGCAGCAGACGTCGCGAGGGAGACCTCGGACGGTCAGCGGCGGCGCGGCCGGTGAGCACGGGCCAGGACCCCGGCGCTGAGGCCGACCCCGCTACTTCAGGCAGACCACGACCCTGGCCGTGTGGCTGCGCCAGTTGATCGGGATCACGATCGGGTGGCAGCCGGTGGGCAGGGGCACGGCCTGCCCGTCGCTGACGACGTTCGGCGGCGAGATACCGAACTCGCGGCCGAACTCGCGGCGCACGTTGCCGGCAATGGTATTGGCAACCTCGCCCACAAGATCGCAGAGGTTCTCGTGGCCGACGTTGCTTTCCTGCATCTTCATGAGCATCACGACCAGCATGCCGCGTGGAGCCGTGAAGTAGACGATGCCCTGGCGACGGCCGGACACGGTAATCACGCCTGTGTACTCGTTGATGTCCGGCGTGCCCTGCGTCGCGAGGAACGGCGAGCCGACGGAGGCCGGCTGGCCGGCCGCGACCTCGAAGTACTGGGTCGTGCCCGCCACGAAGCTCGACACCTCGCGTTCGTCGAGCATGGCTCAGGCCCCGTCCAGTAGTTCGATCAGTGCATCGTTGAGCTGCCGGTCGCTGAAGGGCTTGTTGAGGAAGCCGTTGGCGCCCTTCTCCATCGCTTCCACGGCGGTGGCCTTGTCGGCCAGGGCCGAGATCACCAGGATCAGCACCCCCGGCTTGAGATTCACCATGCGCTCGACGCACTCGATGCCGTCCATCTGCGGCATGGTGAGGTCCATCGTGACCACGTCCGGGTCGAGGTCGACGAACAGGGACAGCGCCTCCACGCCGTTCGACGCAGTGCCCACCACCTCGACGCCATCGACCTGCTGGCAGCGCTCGATGCGCCGGCGGATCACGTTGGAGTCGTCCACGATCATCATGCGGATCGATCTGGTCACGTCGACGTGCACGCACGACCATGGATCGCACTCCCTTGCGGCTGCTCAGGCCACGGCGCCCTGCCGGACCGACTCGGCCGGCAGTGTGATGCGGAAGCGCGTCGAGCGTCCGGCCGTAGTCGCCAATCCGACCCGGCCGCCGAGTTCCTCGACGCTGCGGCGCACGAGGTCGAGCCCGACGCCCCGACCGGCATCCCGGTCCGCGGTGTCGCGGGTCGAGAAGCCCGGCCGGAAGATCAGTGACAACGTCGATCGCGCGTCGAGGCCGGCGGCCTCAGCCTCGGTGATCAGACCACGACGCACGGCCGCGGCGCGCACGACGTCCGGGAGGATGCCGGCGCCGTCGTCTTCGATCGTCAACCGACAGCCGTCGGAACCGGCCGAGAACTGCAGCGTGATGCTCCCGATCTCGTCCTTGCCTGCCGCGCGACGCTGTTCCGGCGACTCGATGCCGTGCGCGATCGCATTGCGCAGCAGTTGCACCATCACGTCCTGCACGGCGCGCCGATAGCGCGCTGGCACGTCGTCGAGGCCCTCGGCCAGCAGGCGGACCCGTTTGCCATGATCCGTGCCGATGCGGTAGGCCAGGTTCACCAGCGTCGTGCCCAGGTCCTGCGGCGCATCCGCGGTCGCCACGATCGGCATCGCCTGCGTTGCGCACATCTGCGCGGCAGTGCGCATCTCGGCAAGCCGCTCGAGCAGCTCGCGGATCGACGCCACGTGCGCCATCAGGTCGTCGAGCCGCACCACCAGCGGCAGGAAGTCGTTGCCGTCGAGTTTGTCGCGCTGGCGCAACCCGGACAGCAGGTCCTCGAAATCGTGTACTCGCGACTCGACGGTGGCGACGCCGACGGTGGCTGCCTCGCCCTTCAGGCGGTGCATCTCGCGGAACAACTGCTCGAGCTTGTCGCGATAGGCGTGGGTGTCGCGCGCCGGCACCCTGAGGATGGCGTTCACCTGGCTGAGGCTCGCCTTGCAGTTGGCAAGGAACGAGCCGAGCTGGGTGGGGTCGAGCTTGAGGATGCCGAGCAGCATCTCGGTGTGTGCGTGGGCGCTGGCCTGGGCATCGGCTGCCTCGCGGGCGAGCAGCACGCGCGAGGTCACGTCGTTCACCGACACCAGCACCTGCCGCACGCCCTCCGCGCCCCGCACCCGGTGGAACTCGAACTCCAGGTAGCGGGTGTCCTGACCCCCGTTGCGGCGGTCGAAGCTCAACTCGACCTCGGCGAGCGGGTTGATGCTCCTGATCAGCTTCTCGTTGGCGCGCTCGCCCCACAGCAGCTTGACGTACTTGACCGCCGTGTCGAGGGTCTTTGGCTGGACGAGGCCGCGCAGCAGGTCCTCGAAATGGGCGCCGTCGAAGTCGTCGCGACGCAGCAGTGCGCCAAGCGCCCGCGATCGGACCGCACCGACCCGCAGATCCGAGTCGAGCAGGAACAGGCCGTCCTTCACGGTGTCGAGGATGTCGCCCATCTGCTCGCGCACTGCACGGGCGCGTTGTTCCTCGCGCGCCCGGAGCCACTGGAAGTAGGCGACCAGCATGACCAGCACCACCGCGAACGCCACGCCGATCATCATCAGCTGACGCAGTCGTGCCGCGCCCTCGACCGCGCCCTGCTCGAGGCGGGCGCCGGCCGTCGCCATCGACTTGGCGAGCTGGGGCGTAGCCACGCGCCCGAGGCTCAGGGCCTGACGCGTGTCCTCGAGCAGCCTGCGTCCGTCGGCGTTGAGCTGGGTGCCGGAGTCGGAGTCGGAGTAGGGAATCCCGTCGAACCCCTCGATGGCTGCGAATCCGGCACGGTAGTCCGTCCAGGTGCGCTGCACCGCCGACACCTCGGCGGGCTCCAGCAGTCGCGACTCGGCCATGCGCTTGAGGCCCGCGTCGAAGTCGGTCGCCCGGGCGGCCACTTCCTTGATGGGCTGGCCGACGTAGCCGCCCGCCTCGAGGCGGTCCCGCACCGCAGCAATGGACCGCAGCAGAAGCTCCGCATGCGATGCCTGCATGCTCACGAGCCGCAGCGCCGCGGTCTTGTCGGCGAGCTCGGTCGCCACGCGGTACGACGGCATGAGCACGGCGCCGATGAACGCCACCAGCAGCAGCACGAATCCAGCCGTGGCGGCGTTGCTGCGCAGGCGGTCGATGAGCTTTCGCATGTCGTCGTTTCCTCGGGATTCGATGGCGGGCGCGCCAGCTCAGCGCTGAGCCTCTTCGGGCCTGAAGCGGATCGTCGTCACGACGCTGGCCTCGATCGGTCGTCCGCCCTTCACGATGGGCTCGAAGCGCCACTTGCGCACGGCATTGAGCGCCGCCTGGTCGAACACTCCCGGAGGAGTGCCGGACTCGACGCTTGCATCAACGACGCGGCCAGTCGTGTCCACGGTGATCCGGACGCGCACCTCGCCTTCCTGCCGGCGTGCCAGCGCCTGCGGGGGGTATGTCGGCGGTACGAAGCGGGTACGCTTGAAGTCCGCGGGCGACGCCTGGGGCGGCGCGGGTGCCGCCACGGGCGGATCGCTGCGCGGCGCCTGGGCGGGGACCTGGGCCGGGCGCGCGTCAACCGGGGGTTCCGTGGGCTCCGGTGCGGCGGGCGGCGCCGACACGATCGGCGTCGTGCCCATGGCGGCCGCGGGTGCGGCAACGGTTCGCTCCGGGGTGTAGCCGAGGGCTCGTGCCTCGGCGAACCAGAGGTCCGCTTCCCTGCCCTGACCCTGGTCCGCAGCGAGACGTCCGCGCTCTGCGTATGCCCGGGCCAGTTCGGCGGAGGCATTGGTACCGAGCCGCTTGCCGTTCGGCAGCCGGAGCAATTGTCCGAGGTGGTACTTCGCACTGTCATCCGCCGGTTCCAGCAACTGTCCGTCGCGGATGCGGGCGTTCACGAGCCGCGCCAGCTGCTCCGCGCGCTGCGCCGACTCGAGGCGCGCCAGCTGCTCGCGCTGCGGCGCCAGCCGTTCCGGGGCCACGCCCGATGCGGCTGCCGCACGCAGCAGCGTGTCGGCCTGCGCGAGATCGCCGCGCGCAAGTGCCGCGCCGATGCGGCTCTCGACCATTCGAGCTTCGGTCGCGGCCAGTAACGGATCAGCGGGACGGATCAGGCGTAACTGCTCGAGCGTGCGCTCGGCGTCCTGAGGCCGCTGCTCCGCCAGCGCCGACTTGAGCCGGCCGTCCAGCACTGAGCCGATGCGGTCCAGCCCTTCGCGGGCCTCGGCATCCTGCGGGTCCTGCGCGAGCACCGAGCGGTAGTAGTACAGGGCGCTGTCGCCATCCGGATCGGTGTAGCGCCGCTCGTGGAACGCGACCCGCGCGCGGTCGAGCAGCTCTTCCTTGGATGCCGTCGACAGCTGCTGCTGCTGCGCGGCGGTTCACGGCGATCGCGGCCTCCGGCGGCACTGTCGGTACACCGGCGTCGCGCAGATAGAACCACGCTGCGGTGGCCGCGACCAGCAGGACGGCTGCGACGGCCAGAGCGGCGCGCGGAACACCTCCCGAGCGCGGCGCGGCGCCGCCAGCCACGGGCAGCGCAACGGGCTCGATCTCCGCCACAGGCTCGACCCTCGCCTCGTGCAGCGGTGGCACCACGGCCGGTCGTTCCGGCGCAGCCTCAACCACCGGTGTGACCAGCGCCCGCCGAGCCAGGGCTTCCTCGCCGGCGCCCTGCAGGACCGCACGGGTCTTCTCCGTCTCCACCGGGATTGGCAGGACCGCGAAAGCCGCCGAACCGCGGATGGCCCGCGCAACGTCGGTAACCGACCCCGCGGGCGCGAATACGACGATCACCGTTGAGCCGTCGGTCGCGTGCAGCCGTTCGACGACCAGGGCCGGATCGACCTGCTCGCGCGCATCGACCAGCATCACGGTGGCGTGCCGCGGATCCGCGAACTGCCGTGCTTCCTCCTCGTTGTCCGCGTGGCGTACTTCGCCGTCTTCGTCCAGCACCTGGCCGATCTGCTCGAGCAGTTCGTCGCTGTGTGTGAGCACCACGAAAATGCTGCGCGGCGCGCTTGCCGTGGCAGGCCGCAGGCGCGTGATCCCGGGCGCGGTGGCCTTTCCTTCGGGGTCCAACTTGTTCGCGACCAAGACGCACTCCGGCTAAGGACGCCGGGCACGCCGCATTCAGGACGCGGCGTGCCCAGACGATACGTGGAGTGTAGTGATCCAGTCCGTGTGGAACTTGAGCCAGGTCACAAAATGGTCACGGTCACGGTCACGGCCGGGGTCGCCGTACCTCGAGCAGTTCGACCACGGTGACGTGCTCGCGCTGTCTTGCCCGGGTGGCGTCAAATGCTGCAATCTCGGCGCCGATACTCCGGAGAAATCGATGACCCAGGCACTTTCGGGCAAAGTCGTGATCGTGACCGGCGCCTCGTCAGGTGTGGGTGCGGCCGCAGCGCGCGCCTTTGCGCAGGCTGGCGCCCGGGTGGTGCTGGCGGCACGGCGTGCGGAGGCAATCGAGGCACTCGCGCGCGAACTCGAGGGGCTCGCGGTGCCGACAGACGTCACCAGGCTCGAGGACCTCGTGGCGCTGGTCGACCGCACCCTCGCAGCGTACGGCCGACTCGACGTGCTGGTGAACAACGCCGCCGCGAATGCGCGTGGCACATTCGATACGCTGGATCCGGCGGCGATCGCGGCCGTGATCGACACCAACCTGACGGCACCACTGCTGCTCACCCGCCTCGCCCTCCCCCACCTGCGGCAGTCTCGCGGCGTGGTGGTGAACGTGGCGTCGATCGCCGGGCACGTGCCGCTGCCGCACGAGGGACCGTACTGTGCGTCCAAGTGGGGGCTGCGTGGATTCACCTTTGCGGTCCGCGAGGAGCTGCGCGACGCGGGGGTCGCGCTCTGCGTCGTATCGCCCGGACCGATCGCCACACCGTTCGTGCTCGACGACCTCGACCACGTGCCGGACCTGGTGTTCTCGCAGCCGATCCTGACGGCCGAGCAGGTTGCGGATGCGGTGGTGGCCTGTGCCATCGACCGGCGGCGCGAACGGGCGATGCCACGCTCGACGCTGCTGCTCGCCAGGCTGTCGCGGGCCTTCCCTGCATTGCAGGAGCTGCTGCGGCCGATGCTCGAGGCGAAGGGTGCGCGGGTGAAGGCGCGACTCAAGGCACAGCACTGCTAAGCTACGGCACCTGGTGACGGCAGCCCGTAGCACCCGAGATGCAGACCTTCCGGCGCACCTTGGATCGTGCACGGTACGACCACGATATGAAGATCAGCCTCGAACACCTGCGCCGTTACGCAGTCGCACGCTCGCTGTTCCGCCCAACCACCCTCGGCCGCGCCATCCGGCGCCTCGGGTTCGTGCAGGCCGATCCGATCCGCGCACCGGCGCGCGCGCAGGACCTGACGCTGCGCCACCGAGTGGTCGATTACCGCGCGGGCGAGCTCGAGCGCCGGTACCCGCGGCTCGCGATCGAAGAGGACTTCTTCGTCAACTACGGGTTCCTGCCACGCGCGCACAGCGCGCTCATGCACCCGCGGATCGCGCGACGTGCGTGGAGCGCGCCACGCCGCCGGCAGGCCGAGGCTGTGCTCGAGTTCGTACGATCGCGTGGCGCGGTGCATCCGCGCGAGGTCGACGCCCAATTTGCGCATGGCAAGACTACGAACTGGTTTGGCGGCTCGTCGAATGCGAGCACGCATCTGCTGGACGACATGCACTACCGCGGCATGCTGCGGATCGTCAGGCGCGATGGTGGAACGCGGGTGTACGCCGTTCGATCGGGCGACGCGCTCGAGATTTCGGACGAGGCAGCCATCGCGGCCCGCATGGATGCGCTGCTCGACATCGTGGTATCGAAGTACGCGCCCCTGTCCGCGCGCAGCCTGGGCTGTTACCTGAGCCTGCTCTGCACGGGCGTGCCACAGTGGCGAGCGCAACGCGCGGGGACGCTGCATCGCGCGAAGTTACGGCTGCCGCATGCACGGATCGGGGGCGAGGACTGGTACTGGCCGGACGGCGAGACACCGACCTCGCGGCGTTGGTGTCCAGACGACCGTGTGCGACTGCTGACACCGTTCGACCCGATCGTCCACGACCGTCAACGGTTCGAGCGCTTCTGGGGTTGGCGTTACCGCTTCGAGGCATACACGCCGGCCTCCAAGCGCACCCTCGGGTACTACGCGCTTCCCGTGCTGTGGGGAGACCGGGTGATCGGCTGGGGCAACCTGTCGGTCGAGGGCGGCAAACTGCGCAGCTCGTTTGGCTACGTGGACGGCAGTGCTCCAAGCGGGGCTGCGTATCGGCGCGAACTCGACGCGGAACTCGAGCGGATGCGGGTATTTCTTGCGCTTGCCGGCTGAGCGACGGCTCGTGGAGGTCAGTTGCAGTACCAGAGGCAGGAGAGGGAATTCGAGATCACGCTGGAGCCCGCGATGCCTGCGATCGCGAGCGTCGTGTTGCTGCACGGCCTCGGCGCTGACGGCTGGGATTTCGTGCCGATCGTCGAGGAACTCCGGCTGCCGGAGGCCCTCCCCGTTCGATTCGTGTTCCCGCATGCACCGTTGCGGTCCGTGACGGTGAACGCAGGCTACGTGATGCGCGCCTGGTACGACATCAAGTCGTTCACCCCGGCGGGCCGGGCCGACGCGGTGGGGCTCGCGGAGTCGGTGGCTCGCGTGAACGCTTATCTGCAGATGGAGACCGCACGGGGCATCGCTGCGTCGCGGATCGTGCTCGCCGGGTTTTCGCAGGGTGGCGCGGTCGCGCTCTCGGCAGGGCTGCGGTTCAAGGAGCGGCTGGCCGGGTTGCTCGCGCTGTCGGCTTACCTGCCCTTCCCGGAAAGGCTCGCGGCGGAGCGATCGGTGGCCAATTCAGACCTGCCGATCCTGATGTGCCACGGGCGGATGGATCCGGTGGTGCATTTCGCGATGGGCACCGAAGCGCGGGATGCGCTCCAGGCACAAGGCTACCCGGTCGAGTGGCACGAGTACCCGATGCAGCACGAGGTGTGCGCAGAAGAGCTCGCACAGATCGGGCGATGGCTGCGGGAGCGGTTGCCGGAGCCAGGCCAGGGCGACTGAACGAGACCGCCCTGGCCCGGATCAGGCGACCCAGCGTCAGGACGTCGCGGCGTCCTTGAGCCTCTTCATCGGGCGCACCTTGACCTTCACGGTGGCAGGCTTCGCCTTGAAAATGGTCTCTTCACCAGTGAACGGGTTGATGCCCTTGCGCTTCGGCTTCGCGGGCACATTCACCACGGTGATCTTGAAGAGCCCGGGCAGCACGAAGGTGCGGCCGCCCTTCTTGCCAACCGCGCCCTGGATCGTGGACTCGAGTGCCGCGAGGATCGCGCGTACGTCCTTTGCGGCGGCGCCCGAGGTGCCGGCGAGATGCTTGATCAGGGCGGACTTGCTGAGCACTCCCTTGACCGGCTTCACGGCGGCCTTCGGGGCGGGCTTCCTGGCAGACTTGCGAGTGGGCTTCTTGGCTTTTGCCATCGGGGTACGTTAGACCTCGTGAGTGGGTGAATTCACGGCTGGCGGATTCCAGCCGCGTCAGCACGGTAGGCCAAACACCTGCCAAAGCCAAGAGGTGCTACCAGGGAATCGCGTTGCCCTTGAAGTCGTAGAAGCGGCCGTTGTCGGCCGGTCCCAACTTCTCGATCACGGTGATCAGTCCGCGGACGCTTTCCTGCGGTGTATAGGTGGCGCCGGCGCCGCCCATGTCGGTGCGGACCCAGCCGGGATGCAGCACGACAACGGTGAATCCTGCAGATGCCAGTTCTGCGCTCAAGGTCTTGGTGACCTGGTTCAGCGCCGCCTTGCTGGCACGGTAGGCATACCAGGTGCCGTTGGACTGCTCGATGCTGCCGAGCTGGGACGACATGTTGACGATGGTCCTGCGCTTGCCCGCGCGCAGGTTCGGCAGCAGCGCCTGGGTGACGCGCAGCGGCCCGAGCGTGTTGACCGCAAGGGTCTGCTCCATCATCGCGAAATCCACTCGATCCACGCTGACATCCTTGCGATCGAACATGCCCGCGTTGTTCACCAGGATGTCGATGGCGACCCCGTCGAGGCGCGCAGCGAGCGCGGCCACACTCGCCGCGTCAGTCACGTCGAGCGGCTCGACGCGGCCTGCGACTGCGGCCAGTTCCTTCGCGTCGGCGGGATCGCGCGCCGTGCCGATGACCTTGTAGCCCTTGGCGGCAAACTGCCGGGCGTACTCGAGGCCGATGCCGCGATTGGCGCCGGTGATCAGTACCGTGGAAGCGGGTGCGGCGGCGGCCATACCCGCAATCGTGCCAGTAATGGCGATGAACGCAAGGACCAGTAATCGCTTCATGTGGTCTCCGGTAGCGGCAAACATGCACGGTTTACCAGTGCATCAAGCCGTTGACGATGGTTTGGGTCTGGCCGCCGATCCAGGCTTCGCCCTCTGCATCCACCGCGCACTCGACGATACCGTCGCGGCCCACCTCGCGACCCTGCGAGGATAGAAATCGATCCGCGGGCAGCGCGTCGTTCGCGTGCAGCCAGGTGCAGATGGCGGCATTGGCACTGCCGGTCACGGGATCCTCAGGGATGCCGTCGGCCGGCACGAAGGCCCGCACTACGAGCGCATAGGGCTGCCCCGTGCAGCGGGCGAACACGGCGACGCCCACGGCATCGGTTGCAACGGTTGCGAGCGCCATGGCCTGCAGGTCCGGGTCGAGTGTGCGCACCGTGACCTCGTCCGACATCTCTATGCACCACCAGCGCGGCCCGTTATCGATGACGACGGGACGCAGGCCGCCCCAGCGGTCGCTGCGCAGGCTCGGCAGCACGGTTGCGGCATCCGCACTGCGCTCGACCCCGCGGGGTGCGCGCACGTGGATGCGTGTTTGGCTGCCCTCCCCTGTTACCGCGATCGGCAGCAGACCCGCGCCACACTCCTGCACCAGCCGACCGCCGCGAGGAGCGGCCAGGCCGAGTTCGAGCACCGCGTGCGCAGTGCCGACGCTCGGGTGTCCTGCAAACGGCAGTTCCTGGCGTGGCGTGAAGATGCGCACCCGGTAGTCGGCGCCGGGCTGGGTCGCCGGCAGCACGAAGGTCGTCTCGGAGAGGTTCAGCCAGGCCGCGATCGCCTGCATGGTGGGCGTGTCGAGGTCTTCGGCATCCGCAACGACGGCCAGCGGATTGCCGCGGCCTGGGGCGTCGGCGAATACGTCCAGTTCGAGGAATCGACGCTGCCTCATCGCGGTGGCCGGCGCTACTGGACCCTGGGATCAGGCAACCGGAGCGGCTGCGCCAGTTGCCCCGGCATCGGCGACTTTCAACACGAGCTTGCCGGTGTTCTCGCCCTTGAAGAGCTTCAACAGGGTCTCCGGGAAAGTCTCCAGTCCCTCCACGACGTCCTCGCGGCTTTTCAGCTGGCCGGAGGCCATCCAGCCCGCCATTTCACGGGCCGCGTCGCCATAGCGGCTGGCGTAGTCAAACACGACCATGCCCTGCATGGTGGCGCGGTGCACGAGCAGCGACAGGTAGTTGCTCGGGCCCTTGATGCTGGTTTCGTTGTACTGCGAGATGGCGCCACAGATCACGATACGGGCGTGCAGGGCGAGCTGGGTCAGCACGGCATCGAGGATCTCGCCGCCGACGTTGTCGAAATACACGTCGACGCCTTTCGGGCAATGCTGCTTCAGCGCCGCCTTCACATCCTCGTGCTTGTAGTCGATCGCAGCGTCGAAGCCGATCGAGCGCAGGTACGCGCACTTGTCGCTGCCTCCGGCGATGCCGACCACGTGGCAACCCTTGATCTTCGCGATCTGGCCGACGACCTGGCCCACGGCACCGGCCGCGCCCGACACGACCACGGTGTCGCCGGCCCTCGCCCGCCCGACGTCCAGCAATCCGAAATAGGCGGTCATGCCCGGCATGCCGAGTGTTCCGAGGTACACGGGCAGCGGTGCCAGCCGGGGATCGACCCGGGTCAGTTGCTTCGCCTTCGCGACCGCGTACTCCTGGACCCCGAGAATGCCGACGACATGATCGCCGACGGCGACACTGGGATCCTTCGTGGCGAGCACGCGTCCCACGGCGCCGGCACGCATGACCTCGCCGATACCGACGGGCGGCACATACGACTTGCCCTCATTCATCCAGCCGCGCATCGCAGGATCGAGCGAGACGTACTGGATCTTGACCAGCACCTCGCCGTCGCCCGGCTCCGCCACCGGAGTCTCCACGTACTCGAAATCGCTGCGCTGGACCATGCCCACCGGGCGTCGGGCGAGGCGGAACTGGTGGTTGACGGGCGATTTCATGGCGACGACTCCCGGGATCGGATGGATCAGAAATTGCGCGAGGTGATTTGTCCGGGGACGATACGCGAGGTCCACTCGCACCGCGACTGCTGGCATCATTCGAGGGCTGGTCCATCCCGACCGTCGCCTGGAAGTCGTCATGTCCCTTGACAACCTGCTGCTCGCCCTGGTGATTGCGTATTTTGGCTGGCGCGTCCTGTCGTCCATCCTGGTCCGGCGCCGACTCCCGGGGCTGCTCAAGGATGGCGCGCAAGTGGTGGACGTGCGCAATCCAGCCGAATTCGCCGGCGGCCATGCACCGGGCAGCGTGAATATCCCGCTGCCGGAGATCGCTGCACGCGCGGGAGAACTGGACAAAGGCCGACAGGTGATCGTGTGCTGCGCCTCCGGCACGCGCAGCGCGATGGCGGCGCACCGGCTGCGCCGGCTTGGATTTGCGCGCGTGCTCAACGCCGGTTCCTGGCGCGCGCTGCGATAAGCAACGCCTTGCCCCGATGAACCTGCCGACCTCCCTGCATTTTCACGGGCCGCTGACTTTCGTAGATCACGGCCGGGGAATCGCCCGCACACCGTTCGCACGCAGCGAGGGCATCTACCTGTGGTGCCTGGGTGACGGCGACCGTCGCTTCATTCACTACGTCGGCGAAACGACCGATTTCCTGAAACGGCACAAGGAACACGTGACGAACATCCTGGGTGCGAATTACGGCATCTTTCGCGCCGACGCCGTCGCGAGCGACGACCCCTCGCCGATTTTCGGCGGGATGTGGCGGGACGGGTCAGCCGATGCCATTACCGCCACCGTCGGGCAGTGGCAGGGGCTGCAGCGGGACGTGCTTGCGTACCTGGCGTCGATCAGCGTGTTCTTCGCACCGACGACGTTGCCGGACGCATTGCGCAAGCACCTCGAGGGGCGCATCGCCCGGCAGCTCACCGAGCGACATGCGCGCGAAGCGCGGTTCTATCCGCCAGACAACTGGACCAAGACCCTGCCTGATCCCATCGGCCACGCGATCGAGATCACGTCCGACCTGCCGATCCAGGGCCTGGACGCGTTGCTCGAGGTTTGATGCCGGCCCGCTCCGTCACTTTCCCGGCGGGAGAGTCGGTGCCTCGACCAGCACGGCCCGGTCGCACTTCGGGCAGAGCGTCATCCGGTGGAACTCGGCCGCGTCCCAGCGATGTCCGCAGGGACAATGGATGCGGTACAGCAATTCCAGCCGGCCCGTGACGACTTCCCGTTCGTTCACGTCGATGCCGTCAGGGACCGCATGGGGTTGTGTCGCCTGCTCCATGCGTGCGCGGTAGGGTCCCTCCGGCACGGTCGGTGCATCGGCGGCGTCGACATACGTCTCCTCGGGTGGCCGATTGCCGCGTACGTCGCGAATCCAGTCCTTGAATTTCATGGCTGAGACCAACCTGTCGCCTGCTCATCCGGCCACGCCACCCGCTGCGGCGGCACCGCCGAAACCCTAGAGTAGCCGAACCGGCCGGGCGCGGGGCAAACTCCGTGGGCCGGGCAGTCCGGCGAGTGTCGCTGCCGAGGTCCTGTTCGTGAAGCGACTTGTCCCAGCGAGACTATTGCTGGTCACCGCATCGGCGCTGGCTGTGGTCTGCGCGACCGCGGACACGCCCGCCGGCAGCGGGGCCGCACTGGCACCTGCCCTCCCCGCTCGACCCGCCGCGACACTCGAGAGTCTCGCGATGTCGGTCCCGCGGGCTGCCAATCGCGCAGTCTCGCTCACCAATCACCGCTCGGCGTTCTATTACACGCAGACGCACGTCAACGATCACCCGGAACATGCGTGGTTCCGCGGCCTGAACATCGCGGGCCGTCGGGTCTTCAGCGACTATCGAGTCGCGATCGATGGCGTGGCACTCGACCCAGCGCTCGCGTCCTCGGTCATCGTGCGACCGGATGCACTGGTGCGCAACCATTCCTCCGGCGTCACGGAAACGCTGCGCCTGTATGACGATCGCGACGTGGTCGGGGTCGAGGTGGTCGGTGCGACTGCGGCCGTCGATCTGCAACTCGCCGGGGAAATGGTGGCACCCGACGGCGTCGAGGGCGATGTTCGCTACTACACCTCCACTGCCGAGACGCCGGACGCCCCGGCCGTGACTGTCGCGGTGCGTCGGGCCGGGCCCACGTTCCTGCTGTGCGCAGCGGTCAAT
>CAVSUM010000021.1:0-33327 GCA_963731105.1 uncultured Gammaproteobacteria bacterium | reverse complement strand
AAGGAAAAAGGCCCCCGCCGGCAAGCCAGCGGGGGCCTCGAGTTGCGCCACACCCCGGGCCGGCGCGAACGCCGGCGCGGGATTGGGCGGGATCAGAACCTGTAGTTGATGCCGAACAGGTACTGGGTGCCGTACTCCTCGTAGAAGAGCACCCTGGACTTCTTCTCGGAGTAGGCGACGTACGGCTCGTTGGTCAGGTTGTTGATCTGGAACAGCAACTGCACGCCCTCGAGCGAGCCAGACTCGAACAGGTAGCTCACCTGCGCGTCGGTGATCTGGTCCGAATCGACGTAGCGGAGCGTGCGATCGTTGGCGTAGTTGGTCACTTCACCAACGTACGAGGAGCGGTAGCGAGTGGCGATGCGGGCCCCAAAGCCGTGCTTCTCGTAGTACAGCGTGGCGTTCCACACGTTCTTCGACAGGCCCGGCAGCGGGATGTTCTCGGTTGCCACCGAGCTGATCGCGCCCTGGATCTCGATGTCGCTCTCGGTGTACGAGTAGCTGAGGATCGTGCCGAACCCGTCCAGCCAATCGACGTACGAACCGAACGGCACGGAGATCGCGAACTCGGCACCGTACAGGTACCCGCCGTCGCCGTTGACCGGCAGCGTCAGGTTACCCGTCGCCTGCGGCACCACGCCGGGCGCGAAGAAGCCGGGCGGGAGCGACGCCAGCACGTCCGAATAGTCGTGGTTCGGGTCCGTCTGGTTGTAGATGTAGCTCTCGAGGTCCTTGTAGAACACCGCGGCCGACACGTAGCCCTTGAAGCCCCCGAAGAACTTCTCGTATGAGAGGTCGTACGCCCAGGCGCGCCACGGGTCGAGCTCGGGATTGCCACCGCTGCCGCCCGGCTTGCCGGTCGCCGAGTCGTAGCCGACTTCCATGGTCGCCTTCAGCTGGTCCATGCGGGCGCGGGCCATCGTCTTCGCCAGGCCGAAGCGCACGGCCTGGTCGTCGGGCAGCATGAACGCCAGGTTGATCGACGGCAGGACGTCGGTATACGTCGTACCGCCGCTGACACGGTTCACCTGCTGCGTCGGCGTGTAGGCGTTGACAACCTCGTACGAACCCGAGCTCTGGTCCGTCCCAATGACCTGCAGGCCCACGTTGCCCCTGAGGCGCACGTTGTCCGAGAGGTCGTGGTCAAGATCGGCGCGGACGTAGCCGGTCCACACCTTTTCCTCGACATCCCAGTACTTGGGCGCGAGGTACGGCAGCGTGCTCGGGTCGCCATACACGAACGGCTGGTAGTAGTTGTCGAGCACCGAGCCCACTCGCCAGGCAAGCGTCCTGCCGGCGTTCGCGTAGCTGTGGTTCGCCGACCGCAGCAGCGATTCTGAACCGATCTGCCAGTACCCTGGCTGCCCGTTGGACGTGGCCGTCGGCAGCGTGTTCAGGCCTGCCTCCGGCGAGATCTTGTCCTTGGTGCGATCGCTGTAGTTCAGGCCGAACGACTGGGTCGAGAACCACCACAACGGGGCCTCGCGCACCGCGTCGGCACGCAGCGAGGTCAGCTCGTCCTCGACTTCCGGCGCCTTGGTGTAACCCGCACCGTAAATGGTCGGGCCCACCTGCACCTGGTTCGGGTCCGCGTAGTTGCGGCCGAAGGAGATCGACGGGAAGCGATTGCTGCGCAACTGGAACACGCCGTTGTCGTAGACGTTGTTCGGCCGCGTGGCTGTGGCACCCAGCGGCTTGATCTGCGCGTTGGTCTCGAACTGGTCCTGCTCACGCGTCGCCTTCGAATAGCTCAAGTCAGCCAGCAGCTTCCACTCGTCGTTAAGCTGGAACTCGTTGAGCCAGCCGCCCGCCAGGATCTCGTCCTCGGTCCTGAACAGGAAGTTGCGGGCCAGCGGCACGACCGTGTTGAGGTTGCCGGACACCACCGCATTGTTGGCCAGCGTGATGTTCGAGAAGCCGAAGACGGTGCCGTTCGGGAACGGGCCATCGCCTCCCGACGGGTAGCCACCGGTGTGGACCTCGACGCTGCGCGCGTTGTCGGTCTGGTCCATCGTCGAGTAGTACACGTCGACGGTCGTGTTGTAGAAGTCGTTGGGCTCGTACTGCACGGCCGCCATCAGGCCGTCACGGACGGTGTCGCCCATGTCCGTGCGCACCTTCATGCCTTCGGTCGTGAGCGCGGTCGGCGGGAAACCCGGGTTGGTGTTCGGGTTGTTGTCGTTGCCCATCGGCTTCCACGGCTCGTAGGTGCCGAAGCCCTTGGTCGCGATCGGCGAGTTGAGCCGGGCGTAGCCGAAGGCGACGCCGAGCTTGCCGTCCATGAACTGGTCGATGTAAGACAGGCTGGCGCGGTAGCCGGTGTCGTCGTAGTCGGCACCGAGGTCCCCGGTGCCGTGCGAGTTCCTCTCACCACGCAGGTTGAGCACGACCGCCTGCTTGCCGTAGTCGAGCGGGCGCACCGTGCGCAGGTCGATGGTGCCGGCGAGGCCCTGGCCGACCAGCTGCGCGTCCGGCGTCTTGTAGACCACGACCTGGCTGATCAGCTCGGACGGGTACTGGTCGAACTCGACGCTGCGGTTGTCGCCGGTGCTTACCTGCTCGCGGCCGTTCAGCAGCGCGGTGGTGAAGCCCGGGTCGGTGCCGCGCAGCGAGATTGCCGACGCGCGGCCTTCGGCGCGCTGCGACGTGAGGCCCGGCAGGCGCGAGATCGACTCGGCGATGCTGGTGTCCGGCAACTTGCCGATGTCTTCCGCCGAGATCGCCTCGACGATGCTGCCCGATTCGGCCTTCACTGTGATGGCCTGCTCGATGCCGGCGCGAATGCCGGTGACGACGATCTCTTCGAGTTCGGCGTCGGCGGCAGGCGCGTCCTGCGCGAGGACCGTGCCAGGCAGCCCGAGTGCGACGGCGACCGCGAGCGACAGCGCGCTGCGACGGCCCAGGTGCAGATACGTCAGACGTTCATCTTCCCGGCGCGAGCCGGGCTGCGACAGCTTGGTCACGGTGTAGTCCCCTGGTTTCAAAAATGTAGTGACTCGACAACAGCGGATCGTAGACAAGGTGGTGGATGACATGCAATGCGTGGTAACTCTCTGTAAACGTATGCATTGCGATAGGGGCACATTGCGTTGCAAAAACGCAACTCCCCCCCCCCTCCCCCGCCCCCACGTAGTGGGGGGGGCAGGGGGGGTCGGAGCAGTGAGGATCCGCGTACGGGATCAGCTGGCGGGATCGACCGGCCGGGAGCGCTCCCGCTGCACGGCGGCGAGCAGGCGCCGTACCTGCGGCCGGCCGAACACTTCGTCGAGGCGGCAGCTCATCTTGCGCTGCCAGTTGGCGTGCTCGTCGCTGGTCCCCGGCACGTTGACCGGATCCGGCATGCCGACCAGATCCTCTGCCTGCAGCACCACCAGTGCAGAATTGCTGCGGGCGAGATAGGCATGGACCGCGGCAGACAGCGCGTCGCCATAGGCAACGGTCGCGGGATCGCTGCCGGGCGCCACCAGGTCCGCCGACTCGAGCGCAGCCAGCAACGCGGCCCGATCGAGCACCCGCTCGCGCTGCACGCGCTGACGCACTTCGTCGCTCGGATACAGGTGCAGGCGCTGGCGCAGCTCGATGTCGCTCGCCGTCCAGTAGCCATTCAACGTGGGCAGGTCGTGCGTGGTGACCGTGGCGATCGCGCGGCGCGGGTATTCGTCCGGGCGATGGAAGCTGCCGTCGGCGCTCTTCTCGAACAGCAGCACGCGGTAGGAGTACACGGCGCGCTCGGCCATGGCGTGCGACATCTCCGGCGGCACGGTACCGAGGTCCTCACCGACCACCAGGCAGGCGTGCCGCTCGCTCTCGAGCGCCAGCACGGACATCAGGTCGTCGAGCGGGTAGTGCACGTAGCCGCCGTCCGTGGCGCCGAGGCCGACCGGCACCCACCACTGGCGGAACAGCGCCATGACGTGGTCGAGGCGCAGCGCGCCGAAGTGCCGCATGTTGGCGGCGACCAGGTGGCGGAACGGCTGGTACTGCTCGGCGACCAGCACGTTGGGATCCTGCGGCGGAATGCCCCAATCCTGCCCCTTGAGCGCCAGCGCGTCCGGCGGCGCACCGACGCCCGCGCCCTTGCGGTACAGCGCCTGGTCGGACCAGGTCTCCGCACCGCTCGGGTTCACGCCCACGGCATAGTCGCCGTACAGACCGATCGCCATGCCGAGCTCGCGTGCCAGGCGTTGCGTGGCGCCGAGCTGCTCGTCCGCGAGCCATTGCAGCCAGGCGTAGTACTCGACCGCTTCGGCCTGGGCGGCCTCGAACGCCCGCGCCCCGGCGCCCGCCGGGTCACGCAGTTCGTCGGGCCACACCGGCCAGCCCCAGTAGAGATTGCCATCCTGCGCACGCATCTGCTCGTCGATTGCGTCGTACAGCGCGTGGCGACGCAGTGGCTCACCGCGCTCGGCCACGAAGGCGCGGAAACTCGCCGCGCGCGCCGTGTTGCGGGCCAGGTGCTCACGGCGGAAATGGGAAAACAGCAGCCTGAGCAGTGGCAGCTTGGCGTGCGCGACCCCAGGGTAGTCGACGTGCGCCGTACCGCGCAGGCGCTCGAGCTCGGCCTGGAAGGCCGGGCTGGCGACACGCTCGCGCGCTGCCGCGCACTCGGCAAACTCGGGCAGCTGCTCCACGGCGATGTACAGCACGTTGAGGAACTGCCGCGACGACGGGCTGTACGGGCTGCAATGCCACGGGTTCGACGGGAACAGCGCATGCAGCGGGTTGAGGCCGACGAACGACGCACCATGCGGCGCGCAGCTGCGCAGCAGTTCCTCGAGGTCGGCGAAATCGCCGATGCCCCAGTTGGTACGCGAGCGCAGCGTGTATAGCTGCACCGCGACGCCCCACAGCCGCCGTCCACCGCGAAGTATCTGCGGCTCGAAGCAGCCGCGGGGCGCAGCAATCAGCGCCGACTCGGCGTCGGCGGCCATGCCCGCCAGGCGCACCCGCAGCTGGTGATAGCCGTGCGGCAGGTCTTCGGGCAGCGGCAGCCGGCGCCGCGTCTGCCAGCGTCCGTCCACCTCGGCGCGCTCCAGCTCGGCGAGATCGCCGGTGCGCGCGCTGCCGCGGCGCTCGCCGCCGTCCGCGAGCGTCACCTTCCAGTCGAGGCTGCGATCAAGCTGATCGACGGGTACCGCGATGGTCACCGCGGAGCTGCCCGGGTGCACGACCGCGACCGGCGCGAGCAGCGACCGCCAGCGACCGGCCTCGCGCTCCTGCAGCACCCGCTCGATGGCCGCGGCGTCCTCGGTCGGGCAACCCATGGCGGCGAGCAGCGCCTTCCTGGTTTCCCGGCTGAACCACATCAGGTCGCCGCGATAATTGTGGTACGCCTCGCCGATGCCGCACTGGCGTGCGAGCCGGTCGAGCAGCGAATCGAGCATTGCCGTCACCCCGTGCGAACGCTGGCGACCTTGCCTGACCGGCCGGGGCGCCGCAATAGTGGCCGGCCACTCATGGAGCCTTCGACTCGAGCAGTACCGTGCAGCGCGGAGCGATCGACAATACGTCGCCCGCGGCGAGGCCCAGTCGTGGGGCGCCCGGTGCGCGGCTGGCGGTATCGAATACGACCTGCCACGTCGTGTCCGGCGGCGGCACGGGCAGCGTCATCTGCTGCCCGGCGTCGTCTGCGTTGAACACCACCAGCAGGTCGCCGTTGTTCGAGGCGCGCGAAGGAGCTCCGTCCATGTGCACGGCGATGGCACGCAGGCCCGAGTCGTTCCAGTCGGTGTCCGTCATCTCGCGTCCCGACGGGTGCAGCCAGGTCACGTCCTTGGCGTGCGGCCCGCGGCGGGTGCCCTTGAGGAACGTGTCGCGCCGCAGCCAGAGGCGCGAGCGGCGCAGGTCGGTGAGCTGCTGCACGAAGCGCAACAGCTCAGGATTGCGCTCCGGCAGCGTCCAGTCGAGCCACGCAAGCTCGCTGTCCTGGCAGTAGGCGTTGTTGTTGCCCGACTGCGTGTGGCCGAACTCGTCGCCGGCGAGCAGCATCGGCACGCCCTGCGACAGGAACAGCGTGGCGAGCAGGTTGCGCACCTGCCGCGCGCGCAGTTCGCTCACGGCCGGGTCGTCGGTCGGGCCCTCGACGCCGCAGTTCCAGCTCAGGTTGTGCGAGTGGCCGTCGGCGCCGTTCTCGCGGTTGGCCTCGTTGTGGCGGTCGTTGTACGAGACCAGGTCGTGCAGCGTGAAGCCGTCGTGCGAGGTGAGCAGGTTGACGCTGGCGGTGGGCTTGCGGCCATGCTGGCGGAACAGGTCGCTCGAGCCGGCAAAGCGCTCGGCGAACGCCCCCGCGAGTCCGCGGTCGCCGCGCCAGAACGCGCGCGTGGTGTCGCGATAGCGGTCGTTCCACTCCGACCAGCCGGACGGAAAGTGACCGAGCTGGTAGCCGCCCGGGCCCACGTCCCACGGCTCGGCGATCAGTTTCACGTAGGCCAGCACCGGGTCGGAGCGCAGCGCAGCGAAGAACGGCGCGTTGTGGTTGAAACCGCCGGGATCGCGGCCGACCACGGTGGCGAGGTCGAAGCGGAAGCCGTCCACCCGCATCTCGTCGGTCCAGTAGCGCAGGCAGTCGAGCACCATTGCCCGCACGATCGGGTGGTCGAAACTGACCGTGTTGCCGCAGCCGGTGAAGTTCTTGTAATGCGCGCGGTTCTGGTGGGACAGGCGGTAGAAGTTCTGGTTGTCGAAGCCGCGCAGGCTGAGCGTCGGCCCGAGCTCGTTGCCTTCGGCAGTGTGGTTGAACACCACGTCGAGCACGACCTCGAGGCCGGCGTCGTGCAGCGCGCGCACCATGGTCTTGAACTCGACGACCGGGTCTGCGATTGCGTAACGCGCGTCGGGCGCGAACCACGCGAGCGGGTTGTAGCCCCAGTAGTTCGACAGGCCCTTCTGGACCAGGAACTCCTCGCTCACGAACGACTGCACTGGCAGCAGCTCGACGGTGGTGACGCCGAGCTTGCGCAGGTAGTCGAGCACCGCCGGGTGCGCGAGGCCGAGGTACTTGCCGCGCAGGTGCTCCGGCACGGCGGGATGGCGCTGCGTGAAGCCCTTCACGTGCAGCTCGTAGATCATCGTGTCGCGCCACGGCACGCTCGGCGCGCGCACGCTGCCCCAGTCGAACGTGGGATCCGCCACGCGACAGCGCGGCACGTACGGCGCGCTGTCGCTGTCGTCGGGCAACCAGTCGCTCTCCGGGTCGGCGCCCCGCAACGCCGGGTGCCACGTGACGTCGCCCACCAGCGCCGTGGCGCAAGGGTCGATGAGCAGCTTGGCCGGGTTGAAGCGGTGGCCCTCGCCCGGCTGGTAGGGACCGTGCACGCGGTAGCCGTACAGCGTGCCCGCGCCGCCGAACCGCGCCGGCAGCACGCCGTGCCACACGTCGCCGGTGCGCGAAGGCAGCGGGAGGCGGGCGGTCTCGCGGCCGGCGGCGTCGAACAGGCACAGCTCGACGCGCTGCGCGTGCTCGGAGAACACCGCGAAATTGATCCCGCGTGGATTGAGGCTGGCGCCGAGCGGCTGCGGCGCGCCCGGCTCGAGGAAGGGTCCCGGTTCGAAGCCCGGGTGTTCCGCACTGGCCGACATCAGATCAACCCCCGCCACCCCCCGCCGATCCGCGCGAAGGCTGCCCGGATCGCCGCGACCTGCGCGGCGTCGAGCGGCCCTGCCAGGACTGCGTCGCGATTGCGCTCGAGGTGGCCGGGATCGGTCCCGCCGACGATCACGCAGTCCACGGCCGGCGCGTAGGCGGCAAAGCGTAGTGCAAGCGCTTCCCAGTCGGACATGAATACGATTGCTTCGCGCAGCTCGGCGAAGCGGCGCCAGTACTCGCCGTGGGCGAGGTCTGCGGGCGGCGCAGCGTGACGCCACGGCTGCCCGGCGAGTGGGCGCTTGCCGATCGTGCCCATGCCGCACGCCCGGGCCTCGCGCAGCGCCGGCAGCGACTCCTGGTCGCACAGGTTCACCGACGCCTGCACGCTGCCGAACTCGCCGCTCGCGATCGCGTGGCGCAGCGCGACCGAGTCGCCCGAGTAGGCCGCGATGCGCAGCTTGCCGGCGGCGCGGCAGTCCTCGAGGGCGCGCGCCACCTCGCCCGCCTCGAGCACGTCGAGGCTGCACGAGTGCAGGTGCACGATGTCGATCACGTCGGCGCGCAGGCGGTCACGCGCTGCGTCGACGCCGGCCACGACGCAGCCGTAGGTCCAGTCGGGGTGGCCGGGCGCGTCGTAACCCACCTTGGTCGACAGCACGAACTCGTCGCGGCGGCGCGCAAGGTGCCGGCCGATGCGCGCCTCGGAGAGGCCATACGAACGCGCGGTGTCGATCAGCGTGAAGCCGAGGTCGAGCGCGTGGTTGAGCAGCCGCGCCGCACGCTGCTCGTCGAGCGCGGGATCGCCGGCCTGCATGGCGCCGAAACCGAGCACCGGCACTTCGAGGCCGCTGCGGCCGAAGGGACGGCGTTGCATGCGGACAGTCAGCGCTCGACGCGCAGCAATACCGCGGCGAGTGGCGGCAGCGCGACGCGCAGCCGGAACGGATAGCCGTGCACCTCGTGGGCATCGGCCGTGAACCATTCGTCCGGGGCGTAGCCCGAGCCACCGTAGCCCGCCGCGTCGGTGTCGAGCAGCTTGTGGTAGCGGCCCGGCTCCGGCACGCCGACCCAGTAGTCGTCGCGCGGCACCGGCGTGGCGTTGAACACGCAGATCACCGGCGCGGCACCCGGGTCGGCGGGGTCGCGGCGCAGGAAGGCCCACACGCTCTGGTCGCCGTTGTGCAAATCAATCCACGCGAAGCCGGCGGGATCGGCGTCCGACGCATGCAGCGCGGGCAGCGCCGCATAGAGGGCGTTGAGGTCGCGGTTCAGGGACTGCAAGCCACGATGCTTCGCATCCTCGAGCAGGTGCCAGTCGAGCGAGTGCTCGTCGCGCCACTCGCGCCACTGGCCGAACTCGCTGCCCATGAACAGCAGCTTCTTGCCCGGGTGCGCGGTCATGTAGGCGCGGAACAGGCGGTAGTTGGCGCGCTTCTGCCACTCGTCGCCCGGCATCTTGTCGAGCAGCGAGCCCTTGCCGTGCACCACCTCGTCGTGGGAGATCGGCAGCACGAAGTGCTCCGACCACGCGTACATGAACGAGAACGTGATCAGCTGGTGGTGGTAGCGACGGTGCACCGGGTCGTGCGCCGCATAGCGCAGCGTGTCGTTCATCCAGCCCATGTTCCACTTGAAGTGGAAGCCTAAGCCCCCGAGGTGCACGGGCCGCGTCACGCCCGGAAACGCGGTGGATTCCTCGGCGAAGGTGAGCGCCCCTGGATGGTAGCGGCCGACCGCCGTGTTCAGCTGCCGCATGAAGTCGATCGCGTCGAGGTTCTCGCGGCCGCCGTAGCGGTTCGCCACCCACTGGCCGGGCTCGCGGCTGTAGTCGAGGTAGAGCATCGACGCGACCGCGTCCACGCGCAGGCCGTCGACGTGGTACTGGTCGAGCCAGTACAGCGCATTCGCGACCAGGAAGTTGCGCACCTCGTGGCGACCGTAGTTGAAGATCTTGGTGCCCCAGTCGGCGTGCTCGCCGAGGCGCGGGTCCTCGTGCTCGTAGAGCGCGGTGCCATCGAACCACGAGAGCCCGTGGTCGTCGCGCGGGAAGTGCGCCGGCACCCAGTCGATGATCACGCCGATGCCGGCCTGGTGGCAGCGGTCGACGAACTGCATGAAGTCCTGCGGCGTGCCGAACCGCGCCGACGGCGCGAAATAGCCCGCCACCTGGTAGCCCCAGGAACCGTCGAACGGGTGCTCGGCGACGCCCATCAGCTCGACGTGCGTGAAGCGCAGGTCGAGCAGGTAGGGGATCAGCTCGTCGGCGATCTCGCGCCAGTTCAGGAACTGCGGCGTGCGCTGGTAGTCGCGCCGCCACGAGGCGGGGTGCAACTCGTAGATGCTGATGGCCGTCCGCAGCGGATCTGCCGCGGCGCGCGCCCGCATCCATGCCGCGTCCTGCCAGTCGTAGCCCTCGAGCGCGGCGACCACCGAGCAGTTGGCAGGCCTGAGCTGCATGGCGAAGCCGTACGGATCGGCCTTGAGCAGCGTCTGGCCGCTGCGCGCACGGATCTCGTACTTGTAGGCGGTGCCGGGGCCGACGCCTGGGATGAACAGCTCCCAGATGCCCGAGCCGCCGCGCACCTGCATGGCGTGGCGCCGGCCGTCCCAGAGGTTGAACGGGCCGACCACGCTGACGCGCTCGGCATTTGGCGCCCACACGGCGAAGCGCGTGCCGGCGAGGCCGTCGAGCGTGGTCGGGTGCGCGCCGAGCTTGTAGTAGATGCCGTGGTGGTTGCCCTCGCCGAACAGGTGCAGGTCGAAGTCGGTGAGCTGCGGGGCGAAGAAATACGGATCGTGCTTGGTGTGCTCGTGGCCGTCGCGGTAGCGGATGTGCAGCTGGTACGGCTCGAGCGGCCGGCGGAACGGCACGCGGCCCTCGAACAGGCCCGCCTCGTGGAGGCGGGCGAGCGGCGTGGCCGGGGCACCGTCGTCCCAGCGCACCTCCACCTGCTCGGCATCGGGCTCGAGGACGCGCACCAGGCACAGCGCCTGCTCGTCCGACCGCGCGATCTCGTGGTAGCCGAGCAGCGAGCGCGGCTGCGGATGGCGGGCATTCACCAGCGCATCGATGTCGGCGCGGGTCAGGGTGGGCTTGGCAGGCACCCCACCAGTCTAGCAAACGGGAAGAATAGGGGACATTCTCCGATTTTTCGGATCGGAAAAATCGGAGAATGTCCCCTATTTCCTAAATCACCGGCTTGATGCGCCAGATGCGCTCGGCGTACTCGCGGATACTGCGGTCGCTCGAGAAGATGCCCATGCTCAGCGTGTTGATGACCGCCTTGCGGTGCCACTCCTCCGGGCGCAGGTACAGCGCGTCGACCGCATCCTGCGCCGCGGCGTAGGCCGCGAAGTCGGCCAGCACGAAGAACGGCTCGCCCTCCGACAGCAGCCGGTCCACGACCGGCTTGCCGTCGAACAGGTTGGCGGGCGAGAAATGACCCGCGTCGATCATCTCCAGCGTCGCCTCGAGTTCCGGGTTGGCGCGCGCCACCTCGGACGGTGAGTAGCCGCGGCGGCGCTGTTCCGCCACCTCGTCGGCGGTCAGGCCGAAGATGAAGATGTTGTCGGCGCCGACCTGCTCGCGGATCTCGATGTTGGCGCCGTCGAGCGTGCCGATGGTGAGCGCGCCGTTCAGCGACAGCTTCATGTTGCCGGTGCCGGACGCCTCCATGCCCGCGGTGGAAATCTGCTCCGACAGGTCGGCGGCCGGCATGATCGACTGCGCCAGCGACACGTCGTAGTCGGGCAGGAACACCACCTTGAGCCGCCCGCGCACCGCCTTGTCGGCGTTCACCACGCGGCCCACGTTGTTGATCAGCTTGATGATGGCCTTGGCCATCACGTAGCCGGGCGCCGCCTTGCCCGCGAACACCACGGTGCGCGGCACGAACTCGCCCTTGGGGTTGGCGCGAATGCGGTTGTAGCGCGTCACCACGTACAGCAGGTTCAGCAACTGCCGCTTGTACTCGTGGATGCGCTTGACCTGCACGTCGAACAGCGAGGCGGGGTCGACCTCGATACCGACGCGGCGCTGGATCACCTCGGCGAGCCGCCGCTTGTTGTCGGCCTTGATGGCCGCGAAACGCGTGCAGAACTCGGGGTCGTCGGCCGCCCAGCGCAGCCGCTCGAGTTCCTCGAGGTCGTTCTCCCAGGCGTGGCCGAGGCGCTCGGTGAGCAGCGCCGACAGCCCCGTGTTCGACTGCTTGAGCCAGCGCCGCACCGCGATGCCGTTGGTGACGTTGGTGAAGCGGTCGGGATACAGCTCGGCAAAGTCCGTGAAGATCGTGCGCTGCATCAGCTCCGAGTGCAGCTTGGCCACGCCGTTGACGGTGTGGCTCGCCATGACCGCGAGGTGCGCCATGCGCACCTGCCGCCCGTGCTGCTCGTCGATCAGCGACATGCGGCTGCGGCGCTCGTGGTCGTTCGGGTGTCGCGCCGTGACCTCGTCGAGCAGCGCGCGGTTCACGAGGTAGATCACCTGCAGGTGGCGCGGCAGGATGCGCTCGAAGAACGCCACCGGCCACACCTCGAGCGCCTCCGGCAGCAGCGTGTGGTTGGTGTAGGAGAACACGCGCCGCGTGATGTCCCAGGCACGCTCCCACTCCATCTCGTGCTCGTCCACCAGCAGGCGGATCAGCTCGGGGATGGCGAGCGCCGGGTGCGTGTCGTTCAGCTGGATCGCCCACGCATCGGGCAGCGACTCGAGCGCGCGCCCCTCGGCGAGGTGCTGCGCGAGCATGTCCTGCAGGCTGGCGCTGACGAAGAAGTACTGCTGCTTGAAACGCAGTTCCTTGCCCTGCGGCGTAGTGTCGTCGGGGTAGAGGATGCGCGAGACGTTCTTCGCCTCGACGTCCTCGGCTGACGCTTCCGCGTGGCGACCGGCGTTGAAGGCCTCGACGTCGAACGGCGCGATGGCGCGCCCGGCCCACAGCCGCAGGTGGTTGACGGTCGGGCTGCGGTTGCCCGGGATGAACTGGTCGAAGCCCACGGCCCAGATGTTGCGCGTGTCGACCCAGCGGTAGCGGGTGCGGCCCTGCGCATCCTGCGCGGCGATGCAACGGCCGCCGAAGCGGATCACGTAGCGCGCATCGCCGCGCTGGATTTCCCACGGGTTGCGCTGCCGCAGCCAGCTGCTGGCGATCTCGCGCTGGCGGCCATCCTCGTCGATGGCCTGGGTGAAGATGCCGTAGTCGTAGCGGATGCCGTAACCCACCGCCGGGTACTGGGTGGTGGCGAGCGAATCGAGGAAGCACGCGGCGAGGCGGCCGAGACCGCCGTTGCCGAGGCCCGGGTCGATTTCCTCACGCGCGACCTGGTCGAGGTCGAAGCCGAGCTCGCGCAGCGCGTCGCGCGCCTCCTGCACGAGGTCGCCGTCGAGGCTCGACAGGCCGTTCACCAGCGCGCGGCCGAGCAGGAACTCGACCGACAGGTAGCAAACGCGCTTCACGCCCGCCTGCGACACGCGCCGCTGCGTGGCGAGCCAGCGCGCCGCCAGTTCCTCGCGCACCGCGAGCGACAGGGCGTCGTAGATGTCGCGCTGCGTGGCGGTGTCGGGGTGCTTGCCGAGCGAGCGCGTGAGGCGGTCGAGCAGGACCGCTCGCAGCGTGCCGGGCGCCAGGCTGATGCTGCTCAGGAGGGAGGTGTTTCTCACGGTGGTCTGCCGCCGCGCGGGCGGTCCGGATCGAGTGCGGGCGGGTGGACTACAGGGTCCGCTCGGCGACGATGCGCCAGATGCCGCCCTCGCGGGCCAGCGTCTGTTCCTTGCGGACTTCCTGGTCGCCGATACGTTGCACGAAGGTTACAACGCGGCGATCGGCGCCGGATGAGGTGGCCGTCAGGATTTCGGCCTTGGGCTCGGTGGCCGGGCCGCTGGCGACCTGCTGGCGGACCTGGTCCAGGTAGGCCTCACGAGTGATCGTGCCGGGCGCCTGGAAACTCGGCGAGTACATCTGCAGCACGGTGTCCGGCTTGCGCGACGCCCACGCCCAAGCCCACAGCTGCACCGCGTCCTCGGGCGTGTCGGAGGCAGCGCCGGCCTTGCGCGCGAAGAACTTGGGCGGCTGGTCGAGGCACTGCGGCACCGGGTCGAGCTTCTGCGGCGCAGGATCGGCCGGCGGGATCGCCATCGGCTGCATGCGCTCGGTCGGCGTGATTTCCGGCGGCAGGCGCAGCGGCGGCCGCTCGACGGCCTGCAGGTAGGCATTGTCGCCGCCGCAGTTGGGCTGCTTGTCGCCGCTGAACGGCAGGCTGCTGCAGCCCGCGACGGCCAGCAGCAACAGGAACGGGGCGATCAGGCGCGACGGGGACAGGCGCATCGGGTACGACCGGGTCTGGGCGAACGTCGCCGCATTGTACAGACCCGGCGCAGGGCGGGCGGGCCGGGCTCAACGCCCGCCCCGGCGCGGCTCCAGCTGGTCGAGCTCCCAGAGATGGACCGGCGCGCCCCGCCGCACGAACATGCCGCTGCCGGCATTGATGAACGACGGCGCCAGCCGGCGGCGGTACCAGGCGCCCGGACGCAGGTGCACGTCGCGGTCGGTGAAGCGGCGGTCGCAGTACAGCTCCCAGTCCTGGGTGGTGAGCACGCCGAAGTGCAGCACGCCGCGACAGAGCCGGGCCAGGTTGCGCAACGCCGCCGCTGCCTCGCGCTCGGCGAGGTACTGCAGGACGTCGTAGCAGATGACCAGATCGAAGGGACGCTTCGCGGTGAAGGTCGCTGCCGAGCCCTGCTCCCAGCCGTGGCGCTCGCACAGGTAGGCGCTGGCCTCCAGCCCCGTATAGCTCGCCCGCGGAAAGTGCCGGAGCAGCGCCGCACGCATCAGGCCGAGCCCGCAACCCACGTCGAGAATCCGGCGCACCGGCTGCCGGGCGTGCCGGGCGAAAGCCGCGATGAAATCGGCGCGGCGGGCCATGTCGATGCGCGTCACCACCCGCGTGCGTGGGTCGAAGTAGAAGCGGCGGTAGAAGCCGGCGTCGAAGCGTTCGGGGCTGGAACTCGTCACCGCCCCAGCATAAGTGCTGCCGCTCCGCCCAGAAAGCCCCACCCATCAATCAAGTCAAGCTTGTTTATCGCGCTCATCAGCCATTATCAGGATTTGTTTTTAAACAAATTTTCTTCACTAAATACCCGCCATCGCCAGCCCCTGCCTCCTTCTTCACTATCCGCTATCCCCTATCCGCTATCCGCTTCCCATTGCATCCCTCCCGCCCGCCCCCACCTCCCGGCACACAGACACAAAGGACCCCGCCGCCCATGGCACGACGCAATCCCAGCCCCTGGATGTGGGGCGACGCCGTCGACCTGCTCGAGCAGGCCGAGCGGCTGCAGCGCCAGTTCTTCCGGCTGGCGGGCGGTGCCGCGCGCGCGGCCTGGGAGCCCCCGGTGGACGTGTTCGCCGACGGTGACGAGATCCTGGTCGAGGTGGCGCTGCCCGGCGTGCCGTCCGACCGCATCGAGCTGGTCTGCGCCCCGGGCGAGTTGATCGTCCGTGGCGAACGCCGCCTGCCGCGGCGGCTCGCCAGCGCCGCGATCCAGCGGCTCGAAATCCCCCACGGGCGCTTCGAGCGGCGCCTCGCCCTCCCTGCCGGCCACTGGCAACTGGCCGGGCAGGAGCTTGCCCATGGTTGCCTGCAGTTGCTGCTGGTCCGCCGTTGAGCGGGCCGAAGGTGAAAAGATGAACACGAACGACACCCCTGCCGCCCCAAGCCTGCCGGAGGACATGCTGATCGTCCTGCCGGTGCGCAACATGGTGCTGTTCCCGGGCGTGATCCTGCCGGTGGCGATCAAGCGCGAGAAGACCGTGGCTGGCGCGCAGGAGGCCGTCCGCACCGAGGCCAAGGTCGGCTTCCTGCTGCAGAAGAGCCCCGATACCGAGGATCCGGGCGTAGACGACCTGCACCGCGTCGGTACCGTGGCGAGCATCGTGCGCTACATCACCGCGCCCGACGGCACGCACCATCTCGTCTGCCAGGGCGAGCGGCGCTTCCGCGTGCTCGATGCCGTGGGCGGCTTCCCCTACCTCGTGGCGCGCGTCGAGTACCTGAACGACACGGGCGCCGCGCACGCAGAGGTCGAGGCCCGCACCCTGTACCTGAAGCAGAAGGCCATGGAGGCGATCTCGCTGCTGCCGCAGGCGCCAGCCGAGCTCGCCAATTCCGTGCAGGCCATCGAGTCGCCGGCCACGCTCGCCGATACCATCGCGAGCTTCCTCGACGTCAAGCCCGCCGAAAAGCAGGAGCTGCTCGAGGTCACCGACCTGCGCGAGCGCCTCGAGCGCGTGTCGACGCTGCTCACGCGCCGCGTCGAGGTACTGCGCCTGTCGCGGCAGATCGAGCAGCAGACCAAGGACGCGATCGACGATCGGCAGCGCGAGATCGTGCTGCGCGAGCAGCTCAGGCAGATCCAGAAGGAGCTCGGCGACGAGGGCGGCAGCGAGGAAATCGCGGACCTCGGCGAGGCGATCACCAAGGCCGGCATGCCGCCCGACATCGAGGAGCACACCCGCAAGGAGCTGAAGCGCCTCGAGCGCATGAACGAGGCGAGCGGCGAATACTCGATGGCGCGCACCTACCTCGACACGCTGCTCGCGCTGCCGTGGTCGAAGCTCGACGACGAGTCCATCGACATCGCCCGTGCGCGCGGCATCCTTGACGCCGACCACTACGGCCTCGAGAAGATCAAGAAGCGCATCGTCGAGTACCTCGCGGTGCGCAAGCTCAACCCGCAGGGCCGCAGCCCGATCCTGTGCTTCGTCGGCCCGCCCGGCGTGGGCAAGACTTCGCTCGGCCAGAGCATCGCCCGCTCGCTCGGGCTCAAGTTCCAGCGCACCAGCCTCGGCGGCACGCACGACGAGGCCGAGATCCGCGGCCACCGCCGCACTTACATCGGCGCGCTGCCCGGCAACATCATCCAGGCGCTGCGCAAGGCCGGCACCCGCAACCCGGTGCTGATGCTCGACGAGATCGACAAGCTCGGCCACGGCATCCAGGGCGACCCCGCCTCCGCGCTGCTCGAGGTGCTCGACCCCGAGCAGAACGGCACCTTCCGCGACAACTACCTGGGCGTTCCCTTCGACCTGTCGAAGGTTCTGTTCATCGCGACCGCGAACCAGCTCGACACCATCCCCGGGCCGCTGCGCGACCGCATGGAGATCATCGAGCTCACCGGCTACACCGAGGAAGAGAAGGTCGAGATCGCACGCCGCTACCTGGTGCGCCGCCAGCTCGAGGCCAACGGGCTCAAGCCCGAGCAGGTCACGGTGACCGACGACGCGCTGCACCACATCGCCCGCGACTACACGCGCGAGGCCGGCTGCCGCAATCTCGAGCGCGAGATCGGTGCCGTGCTGCGCAACGTGGCGGTGCGCGTCGCCGAGGGCACGATCACCTCGGCGCGCATCGATGCACCCGAGGTGCGCGAGATCCTCGGCGCGCCGCGCTACGAAGGCGAGGTCGCGATGCGCGTCAGCGTGCCCGGCGTGGCCACCGGCCTCGCCTGGACGCCGGTCGGCGGCGACATCCTGTTCATCGAGGCCACGCGCGTGCCCGGCAAGGGCGCGCTGATCCTCACCGGGCAGCTCGGCGACGTGATGAAGGAAAGCGCGCAGGCCGCGATGAGCCTGGTGAAGTCGCAATCCGAGTCGCTCGGCCTCGACCCGGCGCTGTTCGAGAAGAGCGACATCCACGTGCACGTGCCGGCGGGCGCGATCCCGAAGGATGGCCCGAGCGCCGGCGTGGCCATGTACACCGCGCTCGTCTCGCTGCTCACGGGCCGCACCGTGCGCCACGACGTGGCGATGACCGGCGAGATCAGCCTGCGCGGCCTGGTGCTGCCAGTCGGCGGCATCAAGGAGAAGACCGTCGCCGCGCACCGCGCGGGCATCCGCACCGTGCTGCTGCCGGCGCGCAACCGCAAGGACCTCGAGGACATCCCGGACAGCGTGCGCAGGGAAGTCACCTTCGTCTGGCTGGAGCGGGCGGAGGAAGCGACGCGGCACGCGTTCGGCAATGGCGGCAACCCAGCGCTCGAGGCCACGGGCACCTGAGGAGAAGGGGGTAATGACTAGGGGGTAGGGGGTAGTGCCGGAGGCGATGGTGGCTGATTTCACGGCAACGCTCTTCTTCACTACCCCCTACCCCCTAGTCATTACCCCCTCTCCGCAGGTACAGCCGGTCGTCGAAGCTCATCACCCACTGCGGCCGGTACACCACGGCCATGGCCATCACCATGCCGTTGACGAACGCCTCGCCGAAGCTCATCAGCGGCAGCACGGCGAAGTACTCGGCGCCGACCTGCGCCTCGGCGAGCGTGCCGCTGGCCGCGAGCAGGGCCACGCGCACCAGGCCCGCGAGGTTGTAGGCGAGCGCCGAGCCCACGAACACGGTGATGAAGAAGTAGATGAAGTAGTTGTGCGGCAGGCGTGCGTGCACCAGTTGGTGCAGCTGCGCCGTGACCACCGCGGGCACGACCACCACGCACAGCAGGTCCGCGCCGAAGCTGCCCCAGCCGGCCACTCCCACCACGTTCAGCACCACGAGCGCCAGGGCGCCGCCGATCACGGCGAGCTGCCAGCCGTGCATCAGCGTGAGCGCCGTCACCAGCAGGAAGCGCAGCGACAGGCCGGGCGTGATGCCCGCATTCATCGACCACAACCCGACCAGCACGGCGAGCGACACCAGCCAGACCCACTGCCGTTCCCGGTCCTCGAGCCAGACGCGCCACGGCGCGCTGACTGCCGCGAGCGCCAGTGCCACGCCCGAGAGCGCGAACGTGGCGATGCGCGTTCCGCTGCCCAGCAGTTCGGGCTCGACCAGCATCAGCCGCCGGGGCGTGGCCCGGTCGGCGGCACGAGCCCCGCGAGCGCGACGCCGGCGGCCGGCGACACCGTGCGCAGGTGCACGTCGTGCTGCGGGAACGGAATCTCGATGCCGGCGGCCCGCAGCGCGTCGTACACGCGTACGTTCAGGTCGCTGCGGATCTTTACCCAGTCGCCGAAGTTGTTGGTCCAGGCGCGGATGCCGAAATCGAGCGAGTTGGCGCCGAAGCCGGAGAACAACACGGTCGGCGCCGGTTCGGTCGCGATGCCGGGCGCGGCAGCCGGTGACCTCCATCAGCAGCTCGAGCACCTTCCTCGGGTCGCTGCCGTAGGCGACGCCGACGTTGACGTCGATGCGGCGATCCATGTCGCTCAGGGTCCAGTTGATCAGCTTCTCGTTCAGCAGCATGCCGTTCGGCACCACGACGTCGGCGCCCTCGAAGGTGCTGAGCGTGGTGGCGCGCATGCCGATCTCGCGCACCTTGCCGGACGTGCCGCTGACCTCGACCACGTCGCCGGGCTGGATCGGCCGCTCGAACATCAGGATCAGGCCCGAGACGAAGTTGTTGACCACGTTCTGCAGGCCGAAGCCGATGCCGACGCTCAACGCACCGACCACGATCGCGAGCTGGCTCACCTCGAAACCGGCGGCGGCCAGCGCGAAGAACAGGCCGAGGATCACCATCGCGTAGTAGGTCAGTGACGAAATGCTGTTGCCGACGCCGCGCGGCAGCGACATCTTCGGCAGCACCTCGTCCTGCAGCACCACGCGCACCGTCTTCGCGGCCCAGAACGCGAGCCAGACCGAGAACAGGAACAGCAGCACGCCGCCGAGGCTGATCGAGATCTCGCCGAATCGCAGCTCGTAGGTCAGCACGCTGGTCACGACGGCGCTGATCGGGCGGAAGATGCGGAACTCGTTCAGCAGCACGATGATCCACGCGACCAGCGCGGCCAGCCGCAGCAGGCGGGTGAAGCTGTGCAGCAGCGGTCCGGCATGCTGGGTGACGACGCTGAAGCGCGCGAACACCCGGCGCGCGAGCAACAGCCGCAGCACGGACGACAGCACGGTCACGCCCGCATACAGCACCAGGCCGACATAGCCGCTCTCGAGGATCGCCACGGTGAGCATCTCGGCCAGCGAGACGTTGCCGACGACGTTGGCGACCGCCGAGAGCAACAACGCCCCGATGCCGGCCCAGCCTGCGAAGCGCACCAGCTTGCGCCCGAAGGTCGGCGCCGCCGCACCGGCCCGCGGCCGGCGTCGCCAGAGGATCCAGCCGAGCAGCGCGGCCGTCAGCAGCGTCAGGCCGAGCAGGTACAGCCGGTAGTAGTACGGGATTGGCCACCAGCAGCAGGCTGAGCCGCTGCAGCAGGTACAGGCCGGTGGCGACGTAAGGCCACGGGCCGAGCACCGCGTAGACATACGGCGGCAACAGCCGCAGCACTGGAATGACGGCGAGCAGGAACGCCGCCTGGTGGCGCAGGACCGGCGCGTCGGGCTCGAGCAGCACGATGCCGACCATCGACAGCACGATCCACGACGAAATCGGCCGGCGCAGCACGCGGTTGGCCGCCTGGATCTCGGGGTCGTCCGAGACGACCCGGCGGGTGCGGAAGCTGAGCCAGAGCAACAGCGGCAGCAGCAGCAGGCCGACCACGTTCAGCGCGCGCAGGAAAGTCCGCGTTGGCCGCGTTGTACTCGTCGAGGAAGCGCTTCTCGACTTCGATGCCGAGCGCGACGCGACTTCAAGGCGCTGTCGGACGCGCGTGGGTCGTTCCAGAGTTCCCAGATCGGCGGCGAATCGATGCGCGACAACCGGCTGTCATTGTAGGTAATCGCGGTCGCCACCGCTCGCTGTCCTTCGAGCGATCGCCGGTCTCGACGGCGTTCGCATGCCGCACGAGGCGGACCTGCTTCTCGATCGGCCCCGACAGCGCCTGCTCCGCGAGCGCAATCTGCGCCAGCACGCTCCCGATGCGACCGTCGAGTGCCGACGCCAGCGCCGATGGTCGCGTTGTCGGCCCGGGTGGCTTCCCAGTTCGAGCGACGGCGGGCAGTTCGGCGGCATCCTCGGTGTAGCGGTCCAGGACCTGCTGCAGGTCACGTCGCCAGTCGTCGAGTTGCCTTGCCGTAGAACTTCCAGTGTCGCTCGAGGCTCTCGAGCCGCGCTGATGGACAGCAGCTTCAGCTCGTCGCGCTTGAAGCGCTGGCTCTCCTGCGGACCGCGTGCCGAGCGACTCCAGGCGCGGCCGCAGCTTCGCCGTTGGGTCCTGGCCCCGGCTGCGCTGCACCACGTCCTGGGCAAAGCGTTCGTCGGCGTCGGCCCGCAGCGGAATGTCGGCACGTCTCGATGACCTGCGGACCGGACTTGGCGGGTGTCGCAGCCGCCGCGCCTTGCTCGGCCGCCATGGCGACGGACGACCCCCGGAAGACCAGCAAGGGAAGGAGAAAGGTCAGCATTCCGACTCGACGCATGGAGACTCCGAATCGCGGGGACCCGGCGCAGGGCAGCGATTGTCGCACCAGATCCACGGGGCCGCACGGCTGCGCGTCGGTCGGGCAGGCGACAGGAATCTGGCAGAATGCGGGCCCCTCCCGGCCGGCCGCCGGGCATTCCAGGCCTGCCCCGGACCTTCGATGCGCGAATTGTTCACCGACCTGCTCGACTGGTACCTCGGCGCGCTCGACCAGGGTGGTTACTGGCTGGTCGGGCTGCTGATGGCCATGGAAAGTTCGATCATCCCGCTGCCCAGCGAATTCGTGATCCCGCCCGCGGCGTACCTCGCGCACGCCCACGGCAAGATGTCGCTCACCGGTATCGTCGTGGCGGGAACGATTGGCTCGTGGGTCGGCGCCACCCTCATGTACTGGGCATCGCGCCTGCTCGGGCGGCCGTTGCTGATGCGCTACGGCCGCTATGTGCTGATCACGCCCGAGAAGATCGAGCAGGCCGAGGCGTGGGCGTCGCATTACGGCACGATGGGCGTGTTCATCTCGCGCCTGCTGCCGGTGATCCGCCACCTGATCGGGATCCCGGCCGGCATCGTGCGCCTCAACTACTGGTGGTATCTCGCTCGCCACGCTGGCGGGCTCGGCGCTGTGGTGCTCCGTGCTCGCCTGGGTCGGCGTCACCGCCGGCAACGATCCCCAAGTGCTCGCCGGCAGCGTGCACCGCATCTCGCTGTGGGTGGGTGGCCTGATGCTGTTCATCGGCGCCCTGTACTACTTCTTCGTCCATCGCCAGATGCGCCGCTGACCGGACTGCGATGACCGACGCAACCGCCACGACCGCCGGCCCCGCGACCGGCTTCGAACGGCCGTTGCCCGCGCGACGCATGGCCGCCGACGGCGCCGTGCGGATCGACTACCGTGCGATCACCGCACTGGCGCTGCCGCTGATGGTGAACAGCAGCCTGCAGGCGGTGATCAACCTCACCGACACCTGGTTCGTCGGCCACATCTCCACCACCGCGATGGCCGGCATGGCCGCGATCTTCTGGCTGGTGTTCTTCTTCGTGATGCTGGTGGGCGGCATCGGCCTCGGCGTGCAGACCTTCGTCGCGCAGTACGAGGGCAGCGGGCGCCGCTGGCGCGCCGGGCACGCGACCTGGGTGGGGATCTGGGGTGCGGCGGTCACCCTGCCATTGTTCGTCCTGCTCGGCTGGAACGGCGGCACGCTGCTGGCGCCCTTCGGCCTCGACCCGGCCGTCCAGGGTCACGCGCTCGAATACTGGTGGCCACGCATGCTCGGTGCGCCGCTCGGCGTGGCGCTGTGGGCAGTGCTCGGGTTCTTCAATGGCGTGTCACGGCCGCGGATCACGGTGATGACCACCGCGATCGTCGCCGGGATCAACGTCGTGCTGAACCAGCTGCTGATCTTCGAGCTCGGCTGGGGCATGGCGGGTGCCGCCTGGGCCACCAACATCAGCATGCTGATCGGCCTCGCGTTCGCGCTGGCCGTCTTCCTGCGCGCCGACCTGCGCCACATCTATCGCACGCACCTCACCTGGCGGCCCGATGCGGCCAACCTGTGGCGAGAGTTCAAGCTCGGCCTGCCGATGGGTGCGATGTACGCCGCGGACCTGTTCGGCATGGCGCTGTTCGCGCTGATGCAGGTGCGTCTCGGCGAGGTGGACGGCGCGACCACGCAGATCGTCGTGATGCTGACCTCGATCGCGTACCTGCCGGGTGTGGGCCTCGCGCTCGCCGGCACGACACTGGTCGGCCAGGCGATCGGCGCCGGCGACCGCGAGTGGGCGCGACGCCTCGGCAACGCGGTGATCGTCATCACCGCCGCATACATGGGCACGGTCGGCGTGCTGCTGGCCGCGCTTGGCCCATGGGTGATGCCGCTGTTCGTGGGTAGCTGCGGATCCGCAGGCAGCCGACGTGATCCGCGCTCGGCATCGTGTTGCTGTGGATCGCGGCCGGCTACCAGCTGTTCGATGGCCTGCAGCTCGGCTCCGGCTTCGCGCTGCGTGGTGCGGGCGACGTGCGGGTGCCGGCACTGATCTTCTTTGCACTGGCGTGGGGCGTGTTCGTGCCGCTGGCGCACATGCTGTCGTTCGCCCCCGGCGAGGGCTGGTTCGACGCACTGCCGCAGTTCGGCTTCGGTGCGGTCGGCGGATGGGTCGCGCTGCTCGTGTACGTGATCCTGCTCGCGACCGCCATGCTGCTGCGCTGGCGCTCGCGACGCTGGCAGGCCATACGCATCTAGATCGCCCCTCGTGTCAGCGCATGGCCTTGTGCTGGCCGCCGTCCACCGCAACGCACTCGCCGGTGACCCAGCCCGCGCGCGGTGAACAGAGGAACACCGCCACGTCGGCAATCTCCCCGGGCGTGCCCAGCCGTCCGCGCGGAATGGACGCACGCACGCGCTCGTAGAGCCCCGGCTGGTGCTCCTGCACCTGCGCCCAGACGCCGCCGGGGAACTCGACCGAGCCTGGCGCGATCGAGTTGACGCGGACGCCGGCGGCTGCGTGCAGGATGGACAGCTTCTTCGCGTAGGCGATCAGCGCCGCCTTGACGGTGGAGTAGGCAAAATCGGGCATCGGCGATACCTCGAGGCCCGAGATCGAGGAGACCAGCAGGATGCTGCCGCCGCCCGATGCGGACAGCCACGGAATCACGCGCTCGCAGGCGTGCACCGCGGCCATCAGGTCGACCTTCAGGCTTGCCTCCCAGGCGGCGAGATCGGGACCGACCGCGAGTGCGGAGGCGTTGTGCACCAGCACGTCCACACCGCCGAGGGCGACGCGACTGTGGTCCAGGAATTCCGCCAGTGCCGCCGGATCGGCCAGATCGCAGGTCGCCGCGTGCACCTGCACGCCCTGCGCGCGCAGCTCGGTCGCCGCCTTTTGCAGCGACGCGGCATCGCGCCCGCAGATGGCGAGGTTGGCGCCCTCCTTCGCCAGCCCATCGGCAATCGCGCGGCCAATGCCACGGCTGGCACCGAGCACGATGCAGCGCTTGTCCTTGAGTTGCAGGTCCATGTTCACCCCCCTCGTGCGGCTACGCGGCCCATTCCGTCAGGCCCTCGATCTCGTACATGCGCTTCCAGCTTTGGCGCGAGCGCATCAGGTCGGCGTAATTGCGCAGTGCGGGCCAGGCGGTGACGGGCCGGGGCATGTTGCGCGACCAGCGCATGTACGTCAGCGCCAGCAGGTCGGCGGCGGAGAACTCCGCGCCGAGCAGGTAGGGGCCGTGCAGCGCGAGATGGGCATCGACCAGCGACCAGGCC
Source organism: uncultured Gammaproteobacteria bacterium (assembly GCA_963731105.1). Classification (GTDB taxonomy): domain Bacteria; phylum Pseudomonadota; class Gammaproteobacteria; order Steroidobacterales; family Steroidobacteraceae; genus RPQJ01. The sequence goes on along the minus strand of CAVSUM010000021.1, from coordinate 9,178 downwards.
GCCTCGATCTTCTGCCGCAGTGCGTCGCGCACGATGGGCGGGTGCTCCTCCGATCCGAGCTCCTGCGGATAGAACCACTGCCGGTAGACGGGGCCGAGCGAGCTGGCAAGGAACGCGATCCACTGGTACCACGCCGCCCGCTGCGCGCTGGCGACGGGGGGTGCAAGCCTCGCCTCGGGATGCCGGTCGGCCAGGATCATCAGCAGCGCCGCGGACTCGAAGTAGGGTTGGCCATCGATGACCAGCGTCGGCACCTGCCCACGCGGGTTGAGGCGCAGGTATTCCGGGCTGTGCTGCGCATCGTTCGCGAAGTCCACCAGCTCCAGCCGGTGCGGTGCGCCGATCTCGAGCAGCGCGAGGTGCACGGCCATGCTGGCAGTGCCGGGCGAGTAGTAGAGCGTGTACACCGAGCGGCCCTCCCGGACGTGGTGGCGCGAGCATAGCCCACGCCGCGGGAGGTTCGAGCGTCAGTCGGGGCCGCCGGGCAGGTCGAAGGCCAGTACCTCGGCTGCACGACCGTCGGTCAGGCGTAGCGCGGGCTCACCGCTGAGCTTGAGCGCGTCGCCCGCCGCCAGCGACTTACCGTTCGCAGTGACTTGCCCGCGCGCGACGTGCAGGTAAATCCGACGGCCGGTCGCGACCTCGAGGGTGGCGTGCTCGGCGCCGTCGAACAGGCCCGCGTAGACGCGCGCGTCCTGGTGGATGCGCACCGAACCGTCGTCGCCCTGCGGCGAGGCGATCAGCCGCAGGCGGCCGCGCTTCTCCGTCTCGTCGAACCGCCGCTCCTCGTACCCGGGCGCGATGCCGGTGACGTCGGGCAGCAGCCAGATCTGCAGGAAGTGCACCGGCTGCGAGTGCGAGCCGTTGAACTCGCTGTGCTGCACACCGCGTCCGGCGCTCATGCGCTGCACGTCACCCGGACGGATGGTCGAGCTGGTGCCGGTCGAATCCTTGTGCGCCAGCTCGCCGTCGAGCACGTAGCTCAGGATCTCCATGTCGCGGTGGCCGTGCGTGCCGAAGCCTGCCCCCGGCACGACTCGGTCCTCGTTGATGACCCGCAGCGGGCCGAACTGCACGTGCCGCGGATCGTAGTAATCCGCAAACGAAAACGAGTGCCAGGAATCGAGCCAGCCATGGTCGGCATGGCCGCGTTCATTCGCCGCGTCGAATCTCGATCATGAAACACCTCCTGCTTGATGAGCAGGATATGGCCGATGAGATCGATTAAAAAGCCGGTTCTTTAGCGATTTTGGATCGATTCGATCGATGCGTCTGTAGCCCCGGCCGGGGCCTGCTGCTCGAAGTACCGCACTGCGCCGTCATGCAGCGGAATCGTGATGCCGACCAGCGCCCGTGCGCGCGACAGCCGCGCCGCGCTCACTCCGCGCGCCGGCTCGCTGCCCGTCGTGAACAGGACCTCGAGCAGGGAGGTCACGATCGCATCCGGCGTATCGGCATGCGTCACCAGCAGCGCGGTCGACGCCACCGTCGGCACAGGCCCGTCCTGTCCGGGATAGGTACGAGCCGGGATCACCAGCGGCAGCGTCCCGTGCACCTCTTCCTGGATGGCCTCGACGGCGTGCGGATCGAGTGGCAACAGCCTGAAGGGCGTGCCGTCGGCCAAGGCCGCGAGCTGCGCCCAGGGCGCCGACACCACTTCGACGACGACATCGATCTCGCCAGCAGCGAGCTGCCGCAGTGCGTCGCGTGGACCTTCGTTAGCAACCTCGACATAGGCATCGGCGGCGATGCCATGCGCTGCGAGCACCCGGGCTGCGGTGTGCCGGGTTCCGGAGCCGGGATTGCCCAGCGAGATGCGGCGCCCGGCGAGCTCACTGACCGCAGCGATTCCCGCATCGGCACGGACGATCACGTGCAGAGGCTCCGGGAACAGGCTCGCGACGGCACGCAGGTGGTTCATCGGCCCCGTGGTCGCGAACAGCCCGCTGCCGGTGATCGCGGCCGCCGCGACGTCGTTCTGCATCAGGCCGAAGCGTGCGTTGCCGCGATTCACCATGAACGCATTGGCCACGCTGCCTTCGGTGTTGACGGCGTTGATCCGGCCGTGGTCCCAAACCGCGTCGCGACCGAAGCGACGAAGCGGGCGTACTCGCCACCCTCGGGTCCGGTCGCGATGGCGGCGGTGGTCGCGTCCCGGTCGAGGCGCAGCTCGATGTTCTGCAGCGCGCGGTCGAGCTCCTCGGTCACGATCTCGTCGCGGATGTCGCGCTGGCCCGGGCTGGTATCGACCAGCCGCGCCATGCGCTGGATCAGCTCGGTCGTCCGCGAACCCGCGGCCGCGCCTGCTGCGGACGGTCCGGCGGCCTGTCTCGGGGCCGGCAGGTCGCTCGGCAGCCAGGCGTCGTCCTCGCGGCGGTACACGAGCGAACCGTACGCGCGCAGCTGCGAACCGGGTGCCACGTGGCCGCCTTCAGGCCGACAATTCCCTCGTCGGTGGCGCCGAGTGCGGACGCGATCAGCTGCGGACTGAGCCCCTCCCAGTCCGACGGGTCGTAGGCCTCCGCGAACTGCAGCGTGGCGTTGTAATAGACGATCGCCTGCCTTGCCCCGTCCGGCGCGGCCGTGAACGGCGCGCTGCCCTGCCGGTTGAGGTCGCCCAGCACCAGCACCGGCCGGCCGAACAAGGCGTCGAGCCGCGCCTGCACGTCGCGGGCGAGATCCGCCTCATCCGGGCCGCGCGAGCAGGCCGCGCCCGCCAGCGCGAGCAGCAAAACGAGCAGCGAGCGCCACAGGCTGCCCATGCTTCAGAACCCCAGCGCCGGCAGGGCGAAAAACGCCTGCAGCACGATCGCATTGGCGATGTCGGCGAAGAACGCGCCCACGATCGGAATCAGCAGGAACGCCAGCGGCGCCGGCCCGTGCCGCTCGGTGAGCGTCTGCATCACCGACATGCCGACCGCGGTCGTGGCGAGGCCCGCCGCCACATGGCCGCCGCTGATCACCGCCGCGTCATAATCACCGCCCATCAACCGCGCGGTGATGAAGTAGGCGAACGCCGCCGTCGCGAGCGCATTGACCAGCACGATCAGCATCAGCGGCCCGGCGAGGGTCACAAGGTCCAGGATGCGCATCGACATCAGCGCCATGATCAGGAACAGCGACAACGAGACGCTGCCGAACGCCTGCACCGCGCTGTCGTTGATGTGCCGGACCCTGAGCAACGGCGCCACGTTGCGCACCACCATGCCGATCAGCAGCGCCCAGAGGAAATCGGGCAGCAGGACGCCGCTGTCCTTCATCAGCCCATGCATGAGGCGCGCCCCGCCGATGCAGGCCAGGCACACCAGCAGCACGAACAGCAGCTGCTCGGCCGTGATCGGCACGGAGACCGGGCTCGGCATCTCCGCCGCTGCGGTCGACGCGGCAGGCCTCGGGGACCGCTTGCCCTGCCGGCGCATGAGACGCTCGGCGACCGGCCCGGCCAGCAGGCTGCCGAGGATCAGACCGGCCGTGGCGGCCGCCATGCCGAGCTCGAGCGCTCCCTGCAGGTTGCGGGTGGTCGGAGAAGCTCGCGGCGTAGGCGGCCGCGGTACCGTGCCCGCCCGATCAGCGAGATCGAGCCGCCGAGCAGCCCGACCAGCGGGTGCAGGTCGAGCAGCCGCGCCATGCCGACGCCGATGGCGCACTGCATGACCATCATGGTCACGAACAAAAAGAGCAGGATGACGAGCTTCCAGCCGCCGCGCGCCAGCGAGCGCACGTCCGCGCCCAGGCCCAGCGTGGCGAAGAACGCCAGCAGCAGGGGATCCTTCGGCGCGTCGTTGAAGGTGAACTGCACCTGGCCGACCAGAGCCGCCGCGGCGAGCACCAGCGCGCACAGCACCCCGCCCACGACCGGCACCGGAATGCTGTAGCGCTGCAGGAGCGCCGAACGCCGCACGATCAGCTGCCCGACGAAGAACAGCGCCGTGGCGAGGGCGAGGGTCTCGAGCAGGCTCAGGTCGATGGTCTGCACGTGGCCAATATTGCACTAGAATGGCGGTCGATTTCCGTCTGCCACCTGCTGCCGAGCCATGCCCACCTACGACTACCTCTGCCCGGCCAACGGCCGCACCGTCGAAGTCAGCCACAAGATGGCCGAACGCTCGTCACCTGGGGCGACGCTGTGCCGCCGGGCCGGCCTCCCGCTCGACGGCACGCCCGGCAAGGCCCGGGTGGAGCGCCTGATCACCGGCGGCAACGTGATCACCGGTGCGCTCGGCGCGAAGTACGAGCGACCCTGCGACACCGGCCCCTGCGGCACCCCCGCCTGCGGCGGCGGCGGCTGCAGTTTCGAGTGAGCGCCGCGCCGCCGAAAATCGGCTTCGTCTCCCTCGGCTGCCCCAAGGCGCTGGTGGACTCCGAGCGCATCCTCACGCGGCTGCGCGCCGAGGGCTACGACGTGGTCGGCAGCTACGAGGACGCCAACCTCGTGGTGGTCAACACCTGCGGCTTCATCGACGACGCGGTGCACGAGTCGCTCGACGCGATCGGCGAAGCGCTGGCGCGCAACGGCAAGGTGATCGTCACCGGCTGCCTCGGCGCCAAGCCTGAGACCATCACCGACCGCCACCCGAGCGTGCTCAAGGTCACCGGCCCGCACGCCTACGAGGAAGTGGTCAGCGCGGTGCACGAACAGTTGCCACCGCTGCACGACCCGTTCGTGGACCTCGTGCCGCCGCAGGGCATCCGGCTCACGCCGCGCCACTACGCGTACCTGAAGATCTCCGAGGGCTGCAATCACCGCTGCACGTTCTGCATCATCCCCTCGCTGCGCGGCGACCTCGCGAGCCGCCCGATCGGCGAGGTGATGCTCGAGGCCGAGCGCCTCGTGAAGGCCGGCGTGAAGGAGCTGCTGGTGATCTCGCAGGACACCAGCGCCTACGGCGCCGACCTGAAGTACGCCACCGGCTTCTGGGGCGGCAAGCCCGTGAAGGCGCGCTTCACCGACCTGGCGCGGTCGCTCGGTTCGCTCGGCGCGTGGGTGCGCCTGCACTACGTGTACCCGTATCCGCACGTGGACGAAGTGATTCCGCTGATGGCGGACGGGCCAAGTGCTGCCCTACCTCGACATCCCGTTCCAGCACGGCAGCCCGCGCGTGCTCAAGCTGATGAAACGCCCGGCGCACGCCGAGAACACGCTCGAGCGGATCGCTCGCTGGCGCGAAATCTGCCCGGACCTCACGCTGCGCAGCACGTTCATCGTCGGCTTCCCCGGCGAGACCGAGGCGGACTTCCAGCTGCTGCTCGACTGGCTCGCCGAGGCGCAGCTCGACCGCGTCGGCTGCTTCAAGTACTCGCCGGTCGACGGCGCGGCCGCCAACGCACTGCCGGACCCGGTGCCCGACGAACGTGAAGCAGGAGCGCTACGAGCGCTTCATGGAACTGGCGGGCGAGATCAGCGCAGCGAAGCTCGCGGCCAAGGTCGGCCGTCGCATGCGGGTGCTGGTCGACATGGTCGGCGAGGACGGTGCGATCGCGCGTTCCACGGCCGACGCGCCCGAGATCGACGGCACGGTGAAGATCTTCAAGCCCGGCAAGCTCAAGGCCGGCGACTGGGCCGACGTCGAGATCACCAGCGCCGACGATTACGACCTGACGGCACGGCTCGCGCGGTGACTACGATGCGCGCCAATCCCTTTGCGCTCATCACTGCCTGCGTGGCGCTGCTGCTGCCGGCACTCGTGCACTCACAGGCGGACCCTGCTGCGCCCGCCGTCGCGCCGACCGTCGCGCCGATGGATCCGCTCGGCGAGGCCATCCGCGAGCGCATCGACCACCTGCGCTACGAGCGCGGGCACGACCACCGCGATCACGAGGTGCGCGGCGAGCGCATCGTGCTGGCCGACGTGGTCGGTCGCTACTACGAGTCGCAGCAGTTCCGGGCCAAGTGGCGCGATCCAAAGCGGGTGAGCCAGCTGGTGGATGAGCTGGTCGGCCTGGTCGACGACGGGCTCGATCCCAACGACTACCACTTCGAGGCGCTGGACGGTTACCGCGCCGAGCTGAGCCGCGCCAAGGTGCTGCCCATCGACCAGCAGGTCAACCTCGAGCTGCTCGCCACCGACGCGCTGATGCTCGGGCTCTACCACCTGTACCTCGGCAAGGTGGACCCGGTGAAGCTGAGCTCGCAGTGGAACTTCGGCTCGCGGCCGGTCGACGAGCAACGCGGCTTCGCGGCGCTCACCGAGGCGCTGCAGTCGGGCCACATCCGCGAGACGTTTCAGCGCGCCCGGCCGCAGCATCCCTGGTACCAGCGCGGGCGGGATCGGCTCAGGGAGTACCGCGGCCTCGCCGCGGTCGGCGGCTGGCCGACGCTGCCGGAGGGACCGACCCTCAAGCCGGGCATGAGCGACCCGCGCGTGCCGACGCTGCGCGCGCGACTGCAGTTCACGAAGGATCTGGAGGCGGGGGGCGTGGCGCCCCCCGCACCCCCGCAGGATCGGTCACCCCCGCAGGATCCGCTGCCGCCGCAGGATGGGCAGCCCCCGCAGGATGAGGTGTACGACGCCGAGCTCGAGGCCGCGGTGAAGCGTTTCCAGGAGCGGCACGGCCTCACCGCGGACGGCGTGATCGGCCCGGCGACGCGCGCCGCGATGAACGTCCCGGTCGCGGCGCGCATCGACCAGATCCGCGTCAACCTGGAGCGCGCCCGCTGGGTGATGCACGAGCTGAAGGGCGACTTCGTGCTGGTCGACGTGGCGGGCTTCGACGTCACCTACTTCCGCAACGACGAGCCGGTGTGGACCTCGAGAGTGATCGTCGGGCGGCCGTACCGCGAGACCCCGATCTTCAAGTCGCTGATCACCTACGTCGTGCTCAACCCGACGTGGACCATCCCGCCGACGATCCTGGTCAAGGACAAGCTGCCGGTCATCAAGCGCGACCCTGGCTATCTCAAGCGCAACAACATCCGCGTCATCGATTCACGCGGCCGCGAAGTGAACGCCGCGTCGGTGAACTGGAGCCGCTACGGTGCGGGCAACCTGCCGCCGTTCCAGCTGCGCCAGGACCCGGGCGAGGACAACGCGCTCGGCCTCGTGAAGATCATGTTCCCGAACCCGCACATGGTGTACCTGCACGACACGCCGTCGAAGTCGCTGTTCGACAAGGACGAGCGCACGTTCAGCTCAGGCTGCATCCGCGTGCAGAATGCGTTCGAGCTGGCGGAGCTGGTGCTGAACGACCCGGCGCAGTGGAACCAGGAAACGATGGCCGCGGTGGTGGCGACGAAAAAGATGCAGACCGTGAATCTCGCGAAGCCGGTGCCGGTGCTGATCCTCTACTGGACGGCGCAGCCACGCCCGGACGGGCGGGTGCTGTTCCGCAACGACGTGTACAACCGCGATCCGGCGACGCTTGCCGCGCTCGACAGCCCGTTCGTGGCGCCGCGCTGATCTCGCGGGCACAAAAAAACCGGCGGGTGCTTGCGCAGGCCGCCGGCCAATTTTTCACGCAGGAGGAAAACGAGGGTCAGTGTCCATGACACAGCCCTCGTCCGCAGCCGTGGAAGTCGCGGAGCGAGATAGGTAGGAACTCGCTAGTCGTGGTGGTGGTGGCCGCCCGGCCCATGCACGTGACCGTGCGCCAGCTCTTCCTCGGACGCGTCGCGCACCTCGGTCACCTCGACCGCGAAGGTCAGGTTCTCGCCCGCCAGCGGATGGTTGCCGTCCACCGTCACCATGTCGCCCGCGATCCGTACCACGGTCACGACGCGCATCTGCCCGCCGGACCCCTGGGCGTGGAACTGCATGCCCGGCTGCACGTCCTGCACACCGGCGAACGCCCGGCGCGGCACCTGCTGCACCAGCTGGTCGTCACGCTCGCCGTAGCCCTCGGCCGGCGCCACCTTCACGTCGAGCTTGTCGCCCGCCTGCTTGCCCTCGAGCGCCTTTTCGAGCCCGGGGATGATGTTGCCCTTGCCATGCAGGTACGACGAGCGGCGCGCCGCCCGACGAGCTGTCGACGACCTCGCCCTTGTCGTTGGTGAGCGTGTAGTGGATGAGGACGACTTTGTCCTGGGCGATCAGCATGGCAGAGGCTCCGAGGGAGAAGGGTTGGGGGCGATGAGCCTTCGGCTGTGGGCCGTGGGCTGTGGGGGCGGGCGCCTAGATCGCGCGGCGGTCCTTGAGGGCCAGCCAGCCGCGGATCACGCGGTAGAGGATCCACAGGCCGACCAGCGAAATGCCGATCCACATCGTGACGAGGCCCAGGCCCAGCAGCAGGATCAGCGGGAACGAGATCACGGAGACGACCACGATCCACAGCGCCGCCCACCAGAAGGTGCGCAGCTGCCAGCTGAAGTGGCTGTCGAGCCAGGTGCCGCGCACGTCGTTGCGCTTCACGTAGTTCATGATCACCGCGATGATCGACGGGATGCTGAACACGAACGCGGTGGCGATGAAGGCCGCCGTGGAGATGCCGATCACCGCGGCGACCGCGTGCAGCGCGTACATCCAGTGGGTGTAGCTGATCAGCGAGGGCTCGACCGGGCGGGTCGTGGCGGTATCGGTCACGGCGGCAGCCTCCTTCGGCGGGCGGCCCGGCGGGGGCGCGCAGTATCTCAGATCACCGTGGGCCCACCAAATGGTGCGCCACGGCCTCAGGCGCCTGGCCCGAAGCCACGCACCCGCGCCGCCAGAAATGGGGCGAGCAACAGGAATAACAAGCCGAAGGCCATGTAGCCGCCAGCGGCGAGGTCGTAGTCCTCGAGCATGCGCGCCCGCGAGTAGCCAAGCGCCGTGCCGAGTGCGAACTCGAAAGCGACGATAAGTACCACCCAGACGGCACCGACCGCGAGCTGCTGCCCAAGTGTGCGCGCCCCGATCCAGCGGATCGTCAGCCAGGCGACGACGAAGATGATCAGGCTGCCGACCAGCACGCCTATCTGGCGCGCGGGAAGGTCGCCGATGGCCGGGGCAAGGAACAGCTGGCGCAGTGTGCCGTGGACCGTTTCCGCCGCCACGATCAGCAGCCAGGCAGCCAGCGCCCGTGGCCAGCTCATGGCAGGACGGCGGGATCAGGTGGCAGCCGGTACCTGGTAGTCACGCTCAATCCTCGCCACCTGCACCGAGTAGGACTCGTACCAGCGCTCGCGCCCGGCCCGCTGCGCCAGCAGGTGCTCCGGATGCGCCTTCCAGGCACGGATGCTGGCCTCGTCCGGCCAGTACGACAGCGC
>CAVSUM010000020.1:0-67193 GCA_963731105.1 uncultured Gammaproteobacteria bacterium | reverse complement strand
GCATGAGTACCGGGACACTGGACAAGGACCTCGTGGCGGCAGCGCTCGAGTATCACCGGCATCCGACGCCGGGCAAGATCTCGGTCGTTCCGACCAAGGCGCTCATCAACCAGCGCGACCTCGCGCTGGCCTACTCGCCCGGCGTGGCCGCCGCTTGCGAGGCCATCGTCGCCGATCCTGCCGAGGCCGCCGCACTGACCTCGCGCGGCAACCTGGTCGGCGTCGTCACCAACGGCACCGCGGTGCTCGGCCTCGGCAACATCGGCCCGCTCGCCGCCAAGCCGGTGATGGAAGGCAAGGGCTGCCTGTTCAAGAAGTTCGCCGGCATCGACGTGTTCGACCTCGAGCTCGCCGAGGGCGATCCGGACAAGCTGGTCGACATGATCGCCGCGCTCGAGCCGACGCTCGGCGGCGTGAACCTGGAGGACATCAAGGCGCCGGAGTGCTTCTACATCGAGCAGCAGCTGCGCGAGCGCATGAAGATCCCGGTGTTCCACGACGACCAGCACGGCACGGCGATCATCTCCACCGCGGCACTGCTCAACGGCCTCAAGGTGGTCGCCAAGGACATCAGCCGGATCAAGCTGGTGTGCTCGGGCGCCGGCGCGGCGGCGATCGCGTGCCTGGACCTGATGGTGCGGCTCGGGGTGACACGCGAGAACGTCTACGTCTGCGACAGCAAAGGCGTGATCTACGTCGGCCGCGAAAAGGACCTCGAGCCGAACAAGGCGCGTTACGCGCAGCAGACGAGCGCGCGCAGGCTGGCCGACGTCATCGCCGACGCGGACGTGTTCCTCGGGTGCTCGACCGCCGGCGTGCTGACGGCGGAGATGGTGAAGACGATGGCGCCCGCGCCGCTGATCCTCGCGCTCGCCAACCCGGTCCCGGAAATCCTGCCGGACGTGGCCAAGGCGGCACGGCCCGACTGCGTGGTGGCGACGGGTCGCTCCGACTTCCCGAACCAGGTGAACAACGTCCTCTGCTTCCCGTTCCTGTTCCGCGGCGCGCTCGACGTCGGCGCAACCCGCATCACCGAGGAGATGAAACTCGCCTGTGTGACCGCGCTCGCCGACCTGGCCCATGCGGAACCCTCGGACCTGGTCGCCCAGGCCTACGGCAGCGCCGAACTCGCGTTCGGGCCCGAGTACATCATCCCCAAGCCGTTCGATCCGCGGCTGATCATCAAGATCGCACCGGCGGTGGCACGCGCGGCGATGGAGTCCGGCGTGGCGACGCGGCCGATCGCGGACTTCGACGCTTACGTGCGCGACCTGACGAACTTCGTCTATCACTCGGGCACGATCATGCGGCCGGTGTTCGCCGCCGCACGGGATTCCGGGCGCCGCGTGCTGTATGCCGAGGGCGAGGACGAGCGCGTGCTGCGCGCGGTTCGAGTGGTGCTCGACGAGCGGCTGGCCCGTCCGATCCTGATCGGCCGACCCGCCGTCATCGAGATGCGCATCCACAAGGCGGGCCTCAACCTGCAGGCCGGACGTGATTTCGACGTCGTCAATCCGGAATCCGACCCGCGGTACCGGGAGATCTGGAGCGAGTACTACCAGATCATGTCGCGCAAGGGCGTCACGCCGTCGATCGCCCGAGCCGAAATCCGGCGCAATCCGACGTTGATCGGCGCGATGCTGCTGCGCCGGGGCCTGGCGGATGCGCTGGTCGCCGGGCCCTCGGGCCAGTACACCCAACAGCTCAAGCCGATCGCCGACGTCATCGGCCTGTCGTCCAACGCGCGCCTGTTTGCTTCGCTCACGGTGCTGATGCTGCCCAAGCGCACCCTGTTCATCACCGATCCCTACGTGAACGACAACCCGGACGCGGAGGACATCGCGGCAATCACCGTGCTGGCGGCGGCCGAGGTGCGGCGCTTCGGCCTGACGCCACGCGTCGCGCTGCTGTCGCATTCGAGCTTCGGCAGCGCACCGTGCGCCTCGTCGGCGAAGATGAGTCGTGCGCGGGAGATCCTGGCCGAGATTGCGCCGGACCTCGAGGCGGACGGCGAAATGAAGGCCGACGAGGCGCTGGTCGACGACATCCGGATGCGCGCCCACCCGGACTGCCGCCTGACGGGCCCGGCCAACCTGCTGGTGATGCCGAACCTCGATGCCGCCAACATCTCGTTGAACCTGCTCAAGGCGGCCCAGGGCGAAGGCATCACGGTGGGCCCGATCCTGCTCGGTGCCGCGAAGCCCGTGCACATCCTCACGCCGAGCGCGACCGTGCGCCGGTTGGTGAACATCTCGGCGCTGGCGGTGGCGCAGTCGGCGGGCGAAACGCGATGATCCTGCGCCGACTCAGTGACAACCTCAGGACGCAGAACTGGCTCGCCATCGCGATCGAGCTCGTCATCGTCGTCTTCGGCGTGTTCATCGGCATCCAGGTCGCCAACTGGAATGCCGCGCGCCTGGAGCGGAACACGGCCCAGACCTATATCACTCGCATCCGCGAGGACCTGGCGGCGAACGTCACGGACATGCAGGCCCGCATCGCCTACTACCAATGGGTCAAGGCACACGCCCTGGACGCGCTGGCCGCGTTCGAGCGACCCCCGGAGGAGATCGGCACCCAGTTCCTCATCGATGCGTACCAGGCCAGCCAGATTGTGCCGCGCACGTTCGGGCGCAACACCTACGACGAGGTGCTAGCGGTGGGGGGCATCAACTCGATCTCCGATGTCGACATGCGGCGGCGCCTGGCGAACTTCTACCTCACCGCGCAAACCCGGGAAGTCATCCTGCGGTACATCCCGCCCTACAGGGAAAGCCTGCGCCGTCACATGCCGTACGCGGTGCAGGTGCAGATGACGAAGAAATGCACCGAACGACTGGGCACCGACGAGCAGGGAGCCCCGGTGGTGACGCTGCCGCAGCAATGCTCGCTGGAGCTGTCGCCCGACGAACTGTCCGCCGCCGTTGCGGCGGTTACGATCCCTGAGATCGAGCTGGACCTCAATCGCAGCCTTGCCGACGTCGACTCCAAGCTGACGATGTTCCAGGACCTGATCGACCGGGCGCAGTCGCTGGACGCCTATCTGGCAGAAGCCGCCCCTTGACCGGGGCGGCATCGCGGATAGCGAGGCGGACATCGAAACTCCGCTGGATCAACAGGTTGGCTGTGCGCCGAGAATCCTTCTACCTCGCCACGGATCCGCTAGCCTTGGCCGCCCAGCATGGCTGCACGGCCTGCCCTGCCCGCTCCACAGGACACTGGACGCAATAGGCCTCGACAGTGGCGCAATCCGCAGACGTCTTCCTGAGCTACTCGCGCGAGGACAAGGCCCGCGTGCTCGACCTCGCGGGCAGGCTGCGGGCCGCCGGCGTCAACCTCTGGATCGACCAGGGCAGCATCGACGGCGCCGCGCTGTGGGGCGAGTCCATCGTCCGCGCCCTCGAAGGCGCCAAGGTGCTGCTGCTGATGGTGACGCCGTCGGCCGTCAGCTCGCACAACGTGGCGAAGGAAGTGATGCTGACGAGCGAGCGCAAGGGGCACATCCTGCCGGTTCATCTCGAACCGACCACGATCCCGCTTGGACTCAAGTACCCGCTCGCCGGCATCCAGCACATCGAGTTCTACAACGGCGATCCCGACGAGAACCTGGTTGCGATCCTTCGCTCGCTGGAAGCGCTGGGCGTCAAGATCGCCCCGCCGCAGCCCGTTGCTGCAGTTGGGATCGACCTGCGGCCCGGCACGGCCAGCGCTGCGCATCCGGCACCTGGCGCCGAAGCCATTCCCGACGGTGGGCCGGTGGCTGTGCTGCCGTTCGACAACATCAGTCCGGATCCGGAAACGGACTATTTCAGCGACGGGCTCACCGAGGAGCTGATCGCGAGGCTGTCGCTGGTCAGCGAAATCAACCTGATCTCGCGCTGGGCCTCGATGCAGCACAAGGGGCGCGGGCAGGACATCCACGCGATCGGCAAGACCCTCGGCGCGCGGTACATCGTCGGCGGCAGCGTGCGCCGGTTCCAGGACTCGGTGCGGGTCACGGTCCAGCTGGTCGACATCGCGACCAACCTGCAGCTGTGGGGCAACACCTACAAGGGCAAGCTCGACGACGTGTTCGACATCCAGGAGCAGGTCGCCCAGCAGATCGTCGAAGCGCTGAAGCTCAAGCTCAGCTTCTCGGAAAAGCTGTCGCTGACCAAGCGGCCGACGCTCAATGCGGAGGCGTACGACCTCTATCTCCGCGGCCAGGACCAGCTCTACCGCCTGACCAAGAGCAGCGTCGAATACGCGATCCAGCTGTTCGAGAAGGCCATCGAGCTCGACTCGCGTTACGCGGCCGCCTACGCGGGATGCTCCAGCGCCTACGGCCAGATGTACCAGCTGATCGCGCGCGAGGACCGCTATCGGGAGCTCGCGCAGGAGCTCAGCTTCAAGGCCCTGATGTACGACAACAACCTGTCCGAAGCGTACCGGGCCATGGGACTGTCGTATTTCCTCTGGGGCAAGCTGAACCAGGCCACCGCCTCCTGCACCAAGGCGATCGAAATCGATCCCGACGACTTCATCGCGCACTGGACGCTCGGGCGGATCTACTTCACCGAGGGCAAGCTCGAGCAGGCGCTGGAACTGTTCCGCCGGGTCGCCGAGATCAAGCCGAGCTTCTATGCGGGACACCTCGACGTTGCACAGACGTGCCTCGGGCTTGGGCTGGCCGGGGAAGCGGACGTCGCCTATCGCCGGCTGCTCGAGATCATGCCGAACTACCTGCTGCAGAACCCGGACGATTCACGCGCACGGCTGATCTACGCCAATCAGCTCGGCCGGGCCGGGCGCCGGGAGGAGGCCATTCGCGAGGGGACCAAGGCGCTGACGCTGACTCCTGGCGATCCGCACATGCTCTACAACGCCGCATGCATGTATGCGAGCCTCGGCGAATCGAGCCGCGCCATCGACACGCTGCGCCAGGCCGTCGAGGCGGGATACACCAACGTCGGCTGGATGCAGAATGATCCGGACCTCATACCGCTGCGCGACGAACCTGCGTACGTCGACCTGCTGCGCGTGATGAAAAGCCGCCCGGCTGCGGCACCAGCCGAGTAGCACCGCGCCCCCCGCAGAGCGAACCGGCGAGGGCCACGCATGAAGCGAATGGCAGCGGAACTGCTCATCATCGTGATCGGCATCCTGCTGGCGCTCGGCGTGGACCAGTGGCGCCAGGATCGCGAGGAGCTCAGGGTCGTGGGCGAGCACCTGTCCAACGTCGCCACCGAGCTGCGCAGCAATCTCTGCAGCGTGGAACGCATCCGATCTCGCAACCTGCAACGGAAGTTCGACGGCCTGCAGGTCGTGCTGCGATTCCTGCAGGATCCGGCGCCGGAAGTGGCAGACCCGGCCGCCTTGCTGCAATCGTTCGCCCGCAGCACGTCGGCGGCGATGCCGTGGCTGGCAGACAACCAGTACCAGGCGCTGCAGAACTCGGGCAATGCGCGGCTCGTCGACGAACTCATTCCCGGGCCTGAGCCTGGCGGGCACGTATGAAGGGCCGCGGGTGTTGTTTGCCCAGGTGGCGCGGATCCAGGGCGCCTACCCGATCGTGATCAACGAACTGATGCCTGCCCAGCTGCAGCCCGGGTTCAGCCTGTTACGCGGCTACGCCCCGGGTAGCGAGGCACCGGCCTTCGAGGACGATGCGGATCTGGGCCGGGCCATCGAGCGCATTCGCGCGCGGCGCAGCCAGCTGTTGGACCTGGCGCGCAACGAGGCGGCCGTGGCCACCGCCCAGTGGTACGCACTCGAACGTCTCAAGCAGAACTACCTGCGTGACCTCGAGACGCTGCGGCCGTGGGACCAAGGACACGACGCCGCTCGAGGAACAGATTGCAGAATGCACGACGTCCCCGACGCCTCCGCGCTAGGCGCCCGACTCCAGCCACTGGCGGACGCGGTTCGCATCGCCGATGCGCGTGAGCGTGCCCCAGGAATTGAGCAGGATGATGACCACGTCGCGGCCGTCGATGACGGCCTGCATCACCAGGCAGCGGCCCGCCTCGGCGTTGTAGCCGGTCTTCTGCACCGTGACCTGCCAGTCGGGCTTCTTGACCAGCGAGTTCGTGCTGCGGAATTCGAGCGCGCGCCCATTGATGTTCACGGTGTGGTCCGGGTCCGTCGAGAACCTGCGGACCGTTGGATTCGCCGCTGCCGCCCGCACCAGCTTGGCGAGGTCGACGGGGCTCGACACGTTGCTGCTCGACAATCCGGTCGGCTCGACGAACCGCGCCGACTTCATGCCGAGTGCCTTGGCCTTGCGGTTCATGGCGCGCACGCAAGCCTGCATGCCACCCGGGTAGGCGCGACACAGCGCATGCGCCGCACGATTCTCCGAGGACATCAACGCAAGGTGCAGGAGATCGGACCGGCTCAGCCGGGCGCCCGGCGCCAGGCGTGAGCGGCTGCCCGGGGTCTCGCGGACGTCGTCGCGCGTGATGGTGATCGTCTGGTCCATCCGCTGGCGGGCCTCGAGCACGACCAGCGCCGTCATCAGCTTGGTGATGGAGGCGATCGGCACGGCGGTCTGCTCGTTGCGTGCCGCGAGCACCTTCGAGCCGGAGGAATCGAGGATGTAGAAGGCGTTGGAGCGCAGGTCCGGGATGGACTGCGACTTCGACTCGACGCTTGGCCACGGCCCCGGCGGACAGCGGCGCCAGCGCCACCAGCAGGCTCAACGCGAGTGCTTTGATTCTCAAGGACTTATCCACCCAGGGGACGGCGACCCTGGCCGGCGCGAAGGGTACCTTGTCGAGCGGCGCGGTGATAGTGTTCATTCCACCAACCAGGGGAAAGCCATGGCCACGAGACTCGATCTCTCCAGAATCACGCTGATGGACGCCCTCGATCTCGCCTCCCTGATCGAGCTGGAAGCGAAGAAGCGATACACGGATTTCGCCGAGTCACTCGGCAGCCGGGGCGTCGACGACGCCGGCGCAGTGTTCCGGTCGATGGCGATCAACGAGACCAAGCACTGCGAGGAAATCGCCGAACGCCGGCTGGCCCTGTTCGGCGACCGGCCGGCGAAGGTCACGCTCGATGACATCTACGACGTGGAGGCTCCCGAAGTCGGTGAGGTACGCTGGAACATGTCGGTGTTCAAGGCGTACCAGCTGGCTTTGTATTCCGAGCAGAAGGCCTTCGCTTTCTACGACGAAGCGCTCGAGTCCATCGAACAGCCGGACGTCAAGGCGCTGTTCGAGGAACTGCGCGAGGAAGAGGCCGAGCACGTCAACATGCTCGTGAAAATCATCGCGAAGCTGCCGAAGTCGGCCGAGGTCGAACTCGAGGACGAGGATTACGATCCGAACCGGCCGTCTCGCGACAGCTTTGAGGTGTAGCCGGCCCTGCGCTCTCCGCGGAGAACGATGAGCCGACTTCAGGTACGGCTACTTCTTCTTCGCGACCTTCTTCTTGATGGCCTTCTTGGCCGCGGCCGTCTTCCTCGCGGCCTTCTTCTTCGTGACTTTCAGCTTCTGCTTGACGTCACCAAACTTTGCCTGCGCCTTCCCGCGAGTCTGCTGAGCCTTGCCCTTTGCCTGCAGCTCCTTGTTGCCCACGAGCTTGCCGGCGGCTTCCTTGATCTTGCCCTGCACTTCTTTCATGCGGCCTTGAATCTGGTCTTTGTACACGGTCACGACTTGCTCCTGAATCGGTAAGAGTGCCGTTGGATGTTCGGACTGACACCCGCATTTCGTCAATACGTCCAGATACGGTCACGGCGCACCGCCTGAATGAGATCGACGCCGGCCGCTCACCTTGGTGAGCGACGCTTGCGCTCGTCGCCTTGACCGGAGAGCGAGAAAGTCTCCGGTCCGTCAGATCACTCGAACACCCCGAGGATGCTCTGGTACTTTTCGATGTACCAACGGTTCTCATTGTTGTACTTGGGGATCGCCACGGGACGGACGCCAGTCGCTTCCTGCTTCCATAGACACGGGCATTTCACTGGCATGCCCTCGGGCGGCTCCCCTGGAGGACGCAGGTCTTCGAGTTTCACCCCCATCCTTTTCATGACGCCGTAGAGCTTCGCGACATTCCTGGGTCCACCGTTGTAGGCGGCAACCGGGAAGATGCCGAGCACCTCCTTGTTGTCACGATACGCCAGGCGGATATCCGCACGCATTTGAAACAGCTCAATGTCAAAGAGACAGATCGCCGCCTTCATGGCGTTCAAAAGATCCGTCGCGCCGCGCTCGAAATCCGGGTCGAGCCTTGCCTCAGGGCATCGCCTGACCACCATCGCATAGGTACCGTTTCCCCTCCTGTTCGTGAACTGCATGGGGCCGAGCGCAGATGCGCTTGAGACACTGTACCGATACGCCTCCTGCCGTTTGAGGCCGTACTGGCTCAGCACCTCATCGATCGCACCCGCATTCTTTTTCACGAAGTCGGCGTCATCCAGCTGTTCGATCACCGCCAGTGTCGCGAGGACTTCGGCGGGCACGACATCTGCGAGCAGCCCTCCCGGAAATGCCACCGAAGGCGCCCTCGCGAGACGCAACTCGTCGATCGCCCTGCGCGCCGTGTCGAGAAGGAATTCCTTCCCGCCACTGACAAAAAGCGGATCGAGGGTGTCTTCGTTGGACGGCAGATAGACGATCGGCTTCGCGGTCTCGACGACGGCTCGCCATTTCTTCTTCGCAATCAGCGCGCTGTCGAAGACGGGGAATTTCCTCCCGTAGACCTTCAGTTGCTCTCCGTCCTTGGCGAAGGCGAACATCAGCCGTTCGGCACCCGTGCCTTTCACGTGCCGTGCCTCGACTCCTGGTGTGCGCACGATGAAAGGAAAGGGCTTCCTGCCGGGCTTCCATTTGACCGGAGGGCGGCCGATCTCGATATGCGCGATCGACCATTCCTTCCTGGTCTCGCTCCACAGGGCAAAGACGACAGGACGTCCGCGCAGCACTTCTTTCCTGCCTTGTCCCGTGAAGACGTACTCGAGTTCGACATCACGGAGAATGGACTTCGCTTCGGACACGAGATCAAGGATCACCTCGTGACGTTCGCGGTGAGCCTCGACGACCACCTCCTCGAGCTCTTTGTCGGGAGAGACATCTTCGGGATGCTCCGACCGGGCAACGACCAGCGGAACCTCGCCTTCTTCCGCAACTTTCGCGATCGGGGCCTCGGGCGCCTCCCGGAGGAGCAGATTGCTTCCTCGACGAAGACGGGCTCTCCTTCATCGGCGACGCTTCCCGTCGTCTCACAGGCCGCAGTGCAAATCAAAGCAGCAATGACCAGGAGAGCCTGTACTGCTCTGCGTGTGACCAGCGCATCCATAGGGTCTCTTGCGCGTCCCCTGATCGTTCAGCCGCTCCGCCCGACCAGGCGTCGCGGCGAACGGTCAACTAGGCAGCCGGCGGCCGTGCTGGCGGCGACTGTGCCGGTGGACGCATGACGGTGGTCGCGAGCGAGATCATCGACGCCAGGTCCGAGAGGTTGGCCGGCACCACGAGCGTATTGCCTTCCTTGGCCAGGTTGCCGAACTGCGCCACGTAGGCCTCGGCCACCCGCAGTTGCATCGCCTCGTGGCCGCCCGGCTCGCGGAGCGCAATCGCCACGCGGCGCAGGCCTTCCGCCGTCGCGGTTGCCACCGCCAGGATCGCTTCCGCCTGGCCTTGCGCTTCGTTGATCTGCTGTTGCTGGCTTGCTTCCGAGGCCTTGATGACGCGTTGCTTGTCACCTTCCGCCTCATTGATCTTGGCGTCCCGCTCACCCTCGGAGGTCAGCACCACCGCGCGCTTCTCGCGCTCGGCGCGCATCTGCTTCTCCATCGCACTCAACACGTCCCGCGGCGGGTTGATGTTCTTGATCTCGTAGCGCAGTACCTTGACGCCCCAGGGTTCCGAGGCCTTGTCGAGCTCGACCACCACATTCGAGTTGATCGCCCCGCGTTCCTCGAACGTCCGGTCGAGGTCGATCTTGCCGATCTCGCTGCGCAGCGTGGTCTGCGCAATCTGCATGATGGCGAACGTGTAGTCGGTGATGCCGTAGCTCGCGCGCTGCGGGTCGAGGATCCGCAGGTACAGCACACCGTCCACGCCGACCTGCACGTTGTCCTTGGTGATGCAGGTCTGCTCCGGGATGTCGAGCGCCTGCTCCTTGAGACTGTGCCGATACGCGATGCGCTCGACGAACGGCACCAGGATGTGGAACCCGGCCTGCAGCGTCCGGTGGTACTTGCCGAGGTACTCCACGACATACGCACTTTGCTGTGGCACGACGACGGCCGTCTTCGCCAGGATGATGATGACGACGACCGCAATCGTCAGCGCAACGATGAGTCCACTCACGACAACGTCTCCCTTGACATCAGTTCCCGGCCTCGACTCGCAGCGTGATGCCGTCGACACCGACCACCCGAGCCGTCCCGCCCGGTGCAATCGGCACCGGACCGACGTTGCGTGCGGTCCACGTCGAGCCGCGCAACTCCACACGGCAGCTGCCGTCCACCGCCAGGCCCGCCGGCAGCTCGACCGGCTCCCGCAGCAAGTCATTTGCGAGATCGGCGACGTCCCGACGCAGCAGGCGATAGACACGCTTGCGGAAGAAGACCATCGAGATCAGCGCGAGCACCGCAAACACCAGCCACTGCCCCCACGGCGGCAGGGCCGGCACCGCCAGCCCGAGCAGGCCCGTGAGCACGGCGGCCACACCCAGGAACACGAGATAAAAGTCGGCCTCGATGATCAACAGCTCGGCGGCGAGCAGCAGCATGCCGACGCCCATCCAGCCCCACCACGGCATTTGGCATTCTCCGATCGGCGCGAGTTACGGAACCTTACTTATAGCCGAAACCCGTGGCCGGTACGAGGTCGCGGCTGCACACACGCGAGCGCCTGCTCGCGCGTGAGCGACGACCGCGCGATGCATGGTCTAATGCGTGGATGCTCACCACCCTGGACGTCCTGAACTCCACCCTGACCTCGACGCTGCGCTTCTGGCGCGGCACCAACGCCCGCGGCGCCGCGCAGCAGCCCGCCAAGCACCTGCAACTCTATGAATTCGAGGCCTGCCCGTTCTGTCGCCTGGTGCGCGAGGCCCTCACCGAGCTCGACCTTGACGCCCTGATCTATCCGACGCCGCACGGCGGCCGGCGCTTCCGACCGAAGGTCGAAAAGCTCGGCGGCCGGCAACAGTTCCCGTTCCTGGTCGATCCCAACACCGGCGAGTCGATGTACGAGTCGGCCGACATCATTGCTTACCTGTACCAGCGCTACGGCGGCCGTCCCGCACCCTCGCGACTGCTGCGCCCGCTCGACGTGTCCTCCTCCGTGCTTGCCAGCATTCCGCGCTTCCGCGCCGGCAGCCGTGCCCGCCCCTCGCGGGCAGCGAAGCGCCCGCTCGAGCTCTTCAGTTTCGAGTCGAGCCCCTACTCGCGGCGCGTGCGCGAGCTGCTCTCTGAACTCGAGCTGCCCTACCTGCTGCGCAGCACCGGCAAGGCCCGCTGGCAGGACCTCGGGCCGCCGGTGCTCCGCACAACCCTGTTTCCCGACCTGCCGGTCACGGGGCGCACCCGCCAGGAACTGCTCGAGCGTGCCGGCAAAGTCCAGGTGCCCTACCTGGTGGACGCGAATACCGGTACCGCGCTGTTCGAGTCAGAGGCGATCCGCACCTACCTGCTCGACACCTACGCCAGGTAGTCCGCCCGCCCCAACTTCCGATAGTCCGCGGGTCTAATTCACGGTCTTGCCAGGCGCTGGCAGTTGCGCCAGATACGCGGCGACGGCTCGCTTGTCGTCTGCCGACAGGTTGCTGAGGATCGCAGGCATCGCTGGGTTGGAGTTGCCACGCCCGCCGGTGAGGATGAGGTCGATCTCGCGCAACAGGTAGCTGTAGTGCTGCGACGCGAGCATGGGATAAAAAAGCTCCGCGCGGCCTTCGCCGTGCTCGCCATGGCACCCCGCACAATCACTGGCGTACAGGGCCTTGCCGCGCGGCACCAGCTCGGGTGGACCCTGCCCGATCTTGCCCACGACCGGCAGAGACTGAAGATAGGCCGCCATGTCGGCAAAATCCTGCAGCGTCAGATCGGAATCGAACATGTAGTCCTTCATGTCCGGGTTCACGCGGAGGCCGCTGCGGATGTCCATCAGCTGCTTGATCAACACTGAGGCATGTTGCCCGGACAGCCGCGGTATATCGAACGTCGCGCGCCCCGAGCCATCCTGGCGGTGGCAAGTCTGACACTCGGCATACGCGTTCTTGCCACGCTGTATGTCGCCAGGCAACGCCAACGTGGCCTTGATATCGCCATCCGTCGGCAAGAGTACGGTCACCTGAGCAACGGCCGTTCCCGTCGAGCACGCGAGCATGATCGCGAGGGCAAGCGACAGGGTCGCCCAAAGCCTCCGCGCCTTAGCGATATGGAACTTCATCATCGCTCCCCTTGTCTTCGCCACCCTCGTCCTGCTCTCGGTCAGGATTGATCGTTTTATACACCCTGAAAGACTGCTTATACGAAAAGACATCCAGTTCGCAGGCGTCGTTGGCGGTGGCCGTAAGCGCCTTACCTGCCCGCCTCGGCTGGGTTCGCCGCCGCCGGTGGCGCTGCCGCACTGCGACCCAGAATCATCATTGCGAATCCGCATGCACCGCGGACTTCAAACGCTCGAGAATCGCCTGCTTCGACGCTGCATCCAACGCGAGATCGCCATCCTCGTCGGCGCCCGCCAGCGGCCCGGGCGCAAAGTCCGCGTCGGCATTTTCGATGTAGAAGACGATCACTTCACTCTGCCCGTCTCTGTCCGCAACACGCGCCAGGCGCGCCAGTCGAAAAAGCCGCGGGACCCGGAATCCCTGTTCGACCAGAAACGCGCGCGTGAGTCCGGCCTCGGCGTCGGGCGATTTGGCCGCTGCCCGTTCGTCGTCGTGCACGTAAGCGTAGAACTGGTACGTCTGGGCACCAAACTCGGCGGGCGGCCTGGCCGGATAGACGAACGAGAATTTCACGCCGGGATTGACCGTCTCGTACTGGACGATGACGAGTCGACGTATGCCCGACTCGGCGTCGGCATCGACGAAGATTCGCCGGTCGGCCGAGGTCTTTCCAGCGATCGGGATCCGCAGCGGCAACAAGGGTTTGAACGCGGCATTGATCCGCAGGACCAGGGGCGGACTTGCAGGAACCCGCAGCGTCAGCCCGTCCTGCTCCAGCACCGCGGACATCGCGATGCGCGGTTGCCCAGCCGCCAGAAAAATGCCCAGCGCGGACGCCAGATAACTGGTGCGCATCGACCGATCGATGGCCGCGAGTCCGTTGACCCGCAGTTGTCGTGGCTGTCCGAAGTCGATGAACATCAGTCCGATCTTGAGATTCAGGAGCACGTTGCCGGGGCTATTGAGCATGCCATTTCCGGCATAGCTCGAAAAGTCCAGGACGTTAGACTCTGAACCGTCCCACTCCTCAACAACTGGGGGACGTCGTACGTAATGCAGTACCAATATCACGCTTGTAGAGTGTGGCGCCACACGCTACACTTGGTCCATGATACGGTCTTTTCGGCACAAGGGCGTCGAGAGATTCTTCAGGACCGGCAGTAAGGCTGGTATCCAGGCAGCGCATGCGCCCCGATTGGCGCGACAACTCGCGGCGCTCAACGTGGCAAGACAACCGTCTGACATGAACGTCCCCGGCTGGGGATTGCATCCCCTCAAGGGAAGATTGTCCAGCCACTGGAGCATCAGTGTCAGCGGAAACTGGCGGCTGACCTTCACATTTATTGACGGCGACGCGGAATTCGTCGATTACCAGGATTACCACTGAGGTTCCCATGAGCGAGATGCACAACCCCCCCCATCCCGGCCTGACTCTGCGGGACGATGTGCTGCCGGCCCTTGGCCTGCAGGTGGGCGAGGCGGCGTCTCAGCTGGGCGTGGATCGCACCACCCTCTCGAAGTTACTCAACGGCCGGGCTGCGATCAGCCCCGCGATGGCGCTGCGCATCGAGCGTTGGCTCGGACGTGATCGCGGTGGTGCAGCAGAGATGTGGCTTGCCCAGCAGACGGCTTATGATCTTTGGCAGGCACGAGCAGTCCTGAAAAAGACCAAGGCTTTGGCGCGCATAAAGCCAGCGAATCATCAAGCAGCGTAGCGGTCTTGCTCAGTTCGTGCGCGTGAAGGTCACAGGCACGCGCACGACATCACGGTCCAGGATCCCGTCGGTGAAGCGCACGTAATACAGGTACGGCGTCTGCCCGATGTTCTCGAAGTTCACGGACGTGTCCGCGTGGTCGATGAACGTGGGGAAGATCACCTCCACCGGCTCCAGCACCCCCGGCGCGCCCGGGTCAGCCGGGCAATCCCGGAGGCTGGCTTCGACAACGAGCGTCGCCCGGCTCCAGTGGATCAGGTCGGAGGACAGCTGAAGGTAGATGCCACAGACTCCCCGACCGCCGATGTAGGTGAAGCCGTTGCCGAGCCCGACGTACCGATCGAGATACGTGCTATGCGAGAGCGACGCGTAATTCCACATCTGGCTCAGGGACGGACACACGGATCCGGGCACGCCGGTCACGTACGGGCTCGCCATCCGCAGACTGAAGCCGCTGCCGTCCCAGGCACGCCAGCTGGACGGATCGTCAAGGTCGTCGGTTCGAATCAGGCAGACGTAGTTGTACGTCGGCGCGGTCGTACTCGTGTGCAGGTTGACGATCGCGTAGTAGTAGCCGTCGGTGTGCCGGATAATCGGACCACCCACGAAACCGATTGGGAAGCTCTGCGTCGGCATCTGTGTCGGCGGCGTCCAGACCTCGACGGCCGGCGCGATGACGTGCGCCGGCGCCAGCGGCTTGGTGAACGTGTGGCCCCCGTCGGTAGATACGGCATGAGTCACCGAGTTGTACCAGCACGGGTTGCTGGGTGACGGGTTGCCCGGGTCGCAGGTGCTCGCGAAGGTGTCGTGATACTCGTTGTGCACCAATGCGTGCCAGGTGCTGCCGACGCGGTACACGCTCCAGATCCACTCCCAGTTCTCGTAGGACTCGGGCGTTCGTCGGTCGGCCGACACCAGCACCGGCTGGCTGCAGTCGCGCTTCAGGGAATTGAAATCAGCGCCGCGGCTCGCGTACACGCGCGGTGCGTTGCCCGCGAAGTAAACCAGGCTGCCGTCTTCGGCGCGCACCATGCGAGTCGGGAGGTCCGGCAGGTCGAGTTCCTCGCAGCGATCGGTCGTGTAATCGAACACGACCTCCTTTTTCCCGACGGCTACAGTGAGGTTGATCGGATCGACCGAAAGAAGGGCGTTGCCCGCGATTCCGTCGATAGTCGCGGTCACGTTCGCAACACCGTAGCCCCACGTATTCAGCAAGCCTGCGGCCGACACCGGGAAGCGTGTCTTGGTCACCACTCGACCAGGCGACGGTCTTCCCCGAGAGCACGTTGCCCGCCGCGTCCTTCGCAATCGCGGTGAGCTGCACGGTGTCGCCTTCGTAGATTTTCTCGACCGGACTCGACACGGTGACGCTGGCCGTCACGGCCGCCGTCGCCGTCGCATCAAATGCGACCGCGGGCAGCGTGCCCGAGGTTGCAGTCACACGATTCGCGCCGGCCGCCGTGCCAAGTGTCCAGTTCGTCGTGGCGAGACCCGCGCTGTCCGTCGTACTGGCGGTGGGCGTTACCGACCCCCCGCCCGCAACGACGGCCCAACTGACCGTCGCGCCGGCGACCGCACGGCCTGCGGCGTCCTTCACGGAAACGACGAGTGCTGCCGGCAATGTCGATCCGGCAATGCCAGTCTGGTTGTTTCCAGACACGATTGAGATGGAGGTCGGCGCAGGAGGCGCCTCGTGGTCACCACCTCCGCCACCGCCACAGGCGGACAGCACGAGGGACGCTACGCCAATGACAAGGATGCGAGGGAACCGCGACCACATGAGAATCCCTCCTCGGTGCGCTCCAATCCGACGAGCAGGCCCAGGCATTCCAATCGGCCAGGACCTGATCGTACGATCAGTGTCCGCCAGTGCAGCGGACGTTCGTATCGTGGATGTCGGCAACGAAGTTCGCGCGGGTTCACGCGATGCGACGGCTCGATTCGCCCCCTGCTGAAATCAGCACGGACCCCGGGATAGCCTGTATCGTCTCGCGACGCGCGCCAGCGGTTCTGGCGCACATGAGGCGCTGAAGATGAAGTCCGGACCACCGCTGCTGATGCTGGTTGTCGTCGCGGCCACGCTGGTCGCGAGCAGCGCTTTGGCGCAGACCGAAATCCCGAAGGACTTCTCGCCGGTCACGGCGGAGTTCGACCACGAGCGGCGCGAAGTGATGATCCCGATGCGCGACGGCGTGAAGCTGCGCGCCGTGGTCGTCATCCCGAAGGGCGCGACGGCGGCGCCGATCATCCTCACGCGCACGCCCTACGGGGCGAAGAAGGCCACGACCAAGTCGAGCAGTCCGCACGCCGCGATGGTGCTGCCGCCGGCCGACGAGCCGCTGCTCGAGGCCGGTTACATCCGCGTCTACCAGGACGTGCGCGGCCGGTTCGACAGCAAAGGCGACTACGTGATGACGCTGCCGTTGCGCGGCGAACTCAATCGCCGCAAGGTGGATCACACGACCGACACGTACGACACCATCGAGTGGCTGCTGCAGAACGTCGAGGGGAACAACGGCCGCGTCGGGCTCACCGGCGTCTCATACGGCGGCTGGCTCACGCTGATGGGCCTCGTCGATCCGCACCCGGCGCTCAAGGCGGCAGTGCCGATGTACCCGATGGTCGACGGCTGGATCGGCGACGACTTCTATCACAACGGCGCGTTCCGCCAGACCATGCTCGAGTGGATCTACGAGATGGGGTCGAACAAGAGCAGCGACCATCAGGTGCCGTACGGCTACCGCGACCTGTACGAGGCCTACCTGTCGGCCGGATCTGCCGAGGCGGTCGCCCGTCGCTACAAGGCCGACCCGCTGCCGACCTGGCGCAAGGTCGTCGACAACCCGACCTACAACGCGTTCTGGCGTGGCCAGGCGGTGCAGGACATCCTCGCCGCACGACCGTTGCGGGTGCCGACGCTGGTCGTGCACGGACTCTTCGACCAGGAAGACAACTTCGGCGGGATCGCGGCCTACCGATCGCTGGAGGCCAAGGATGTCGACAACACGCAGGTGCACCTGGTGGTTGGTCCCTGGAGCCACGGGCAGTCACAGGGCGAGGGCTCGGAGCTGGGCGCGCTCAAGTGGAACGCCGACACCAGCCTGTGGTTTCGGGAGAATGTCCTGCTGCCCTTCTGGAACCTGCACCTGAAGGGTGAGGCGCCCGCGAGCCCGATCCCGCCGGTCCTCGCCTTCGACACGGGGCAGAGGAAGTGGCGCGCCTGGCAGAGCTGGCCAGCAGACGGCGCAGTGTCGGCCACGCGATTGCACCTGCAGCCGGGCGGCGGCCTGCGCTTTGCGGAGCCAGACGCGGCTGCGGCCGCCCAGCCCTATGCAGAGTATGTGTCCGATCCCGCGAAGCCGGTGCCTTACCGCGTGCGACCGGTGCTACCGATGTATCACGCCGATTCGAGCTGGGGCCGCTGGCTGGTCGACGACCAGCGGCCGTTCGCCGATCGGACGGACGTGCTGGTGTTCGTCACCGAGCCGTTGACCGAAGCCCTCAGCATCAGCGGTGCAGTGGCGGCCACGCTGTTCGCCTCCACCACCGGCACCGACGCGGACTGGGTGGTCAAGCTGATCGACGTGTTTCCGCCGGAAGTGCGTGCCCAGCCTGAACTGGGCGGCTATCAGCTCATGGTGTCGGCCGACATCCTGCGCGGTCGCTATCGCGAGAGCCCGGAGCACCCGCAGCCCAGCGAGCCAGGAGTGGTCGCGCGGTACCGGGTGCGCATGCCCGAGGCCAACCATACTTTCCTGCCGGGGCATCGAATCATGGTCCAGGTGCAGTCGAGCTGGTTCCCACTTTACGACCGCAACCCGCAGACCTTCGTCGAGAGCATCGCCAAGGCCGATCCCGCGACTTACCGCAGCGCGACTCACCGCATCTGGCTTGCGCCCGGGCAGGCGAGTTACGTCGAACTGCCGGTGGTCAGCACGAGGAATCTCACGCAAGCACGCTGAGGATGCTCTGGTAATTTTCGATGCACGCGCCGTGCAGGTCCCGGTTCATCGCGCAGCTCGACTACCACTGACAAGCAACTTCCATGAGCAACATGCACAACCCTGCGCACCCCGGCGAGGTCCTCCGCGAGTATCTCCCCGAGGGAGTTTCGATCGGTGAGGTCGCCAAGCGCCTCGGCGTTACCCGGCAGGCTCTGTCCGCGCTGCTGAACGGCCGTGCCGGCGTCAGCGCATCGATGGCGCTGCGCCTCGAGGGGGCACTTGGAACCAGCGCCGAGATGTGGCTAAACATGCAGACGAACCACGACCTCTGGCATGCGCGCAAACGCCCACCGCGGGTCCAGCGAATGTCCGCATCGAATAGGGCGGCCTGAAGGCGTCAGGCGGGGCGTCAGGCTCTATACAGCTCGACTACTCGAGAGTGGGGGGACGTCGGACGCTCAGCCTCCAACCAACGCCGCATCGACTCCAAGCGCCTGGCCTATCTCGACGAGACGTTTGTCCAGCGTGTACAGACTGGCGCCATGATGTGAGGCAATGGCGAGGTGCAGAGCATCGCCGGCACGAAGACCGGTCGAGTACTGGTCAGCGAAGCGTGCCGCGGTCTGGAAGTCCTGGCGCGACACGGGCAGCACATGAAAGGAGGCCTCCGTCAGCCGGGTGAAGAACGCCAGAACCTCGTTGCGTTGCGGCGGCTCCAAATCTCCAGTGCGCAACTTCATCGACAGCGCCGCGGAAAACTCGGTGATCACCCAGTCGCTGACAGCGAGTTCGCCGGCGGGCTGGTCGCCGAGCCAGCGCTGTGCCACCGCCGTGCCCTTCTCGTTGAGCAGCGCGGCAACCAGCAGGCTGGTATCGACGTACTGCATCAGTAGCGTGCCTGGTCGCGCAACTCGCGCAGTGCCTCGGCCGCACCCTGCTTCTGCCGCGGCAGCCCGGCGGTTAATCTGCGCAGGGCCTTAGGGTCGATACGCTGTGGCGGCGATCGCGGCTTCACCATCTCGAGGACGGGCTTACCACGCTTGGTGATGACAATGCGCTCCCCGGCCGCAGCGCGATCGACCAATTCGCTCAAGCGCGCCTTGGCTTCAGCAAGATTGATTTGCGACATGACTGCATTCACACAAATGACCACTTACTTGGTCATTTTAGGGGCGATGGCCTGAAATGCAACACTCTGATGCCGAGTAGGCCGAAGATTGGGAACGAGTTTCCGCGGGAGCGACCAAACCGCCCTGTCCAACCGAGCCTACTCCGAACCCCAGCGGCGGTGATCGACCACAGGCTTCTTCCGCTCACCCGAAGAAGCAGGCATGCGTATCCGCCGCCACCAGTGAAGCGAACTCATCGATCGAGTTCACCTCAGGTCTGGGCTCATAGCCGTGCCACTTCAGATCGCGACGTTGCCAGAACACTCGCCAGACGCCGCGGGTCCTCACGTAGGTTGCCTTCGCCACGGCCTCTTCGTGTTTCTCGTCGGCCGGTCCGCGCCAGGCGGGGCGGATCTCGAAAATCTCAACGCTTTGCCCCGTGACGCGGAAGCCGAGGTCCAGCTTCTGACGAACATCCGGCGGAGGCCGGCGCAGCTGCATCAAGGCATCCATGGCCCGCTGTACCCGCGCCAGCTCAAACTCCGATAGCGCCACGGTCGTGCTACGCCATTTTCCGCAAATCGACCGTATGAGCCTTGATGCCCACCTTGAGACGCTTCCTTAGGGCGCCGAAGATCGCGGCCAGGTTATCCATGATCGGATTGCCCTTGGGCGACAGCATTCGGTGAAGGCTCTTGCTCGGAGTATCCGTGAGCTTGGCCAGCTGTTCGAACCCCAAGGTCGCGTTCACAAGATCGCGCAGAATGAGACGCGCCGTCTCAGGCTCGCCACTCAGGAATAGTGTTGCCGCCTCATCCAGGAGCGCCTTGGCAAACGCGGGGTCGCGCTCGACTCGAGCGACGACGGTTTTCTTGAAATCGCGAGTGAGTGCCATGCTCCTTACCTCTTTCGCTTCTTGTACTCGGCGTGCAATGCCTTGGCCCGCTCGATGTCCGCCTGCTGGCGGCGCTTGGTGCCACCGAGCCGTCGACTTCGATCCTTGGTTGCTCAGGCGACGTCAAGCAGCGCGCGGGGATTGCGATCTGCAACCATGAGCAGTGTACGGGCTGCACCCGACGGAGCGCGGCGACCCTGCTCCCAGTCCTGCAGAGTGCGCACCGAGACACCGAGGAGCGCCGCAAAGCGCGCCTGCGACAAGCCAGTCTTCTCTCGAATACCGACGACGTCCGGAACGTTGATTACGCGGCCGTACTCGCCGCCCTTGAGTTCGCGCAAGCCGTCCAGAATCTCTTGCCCGATATTTCGCTTAGCCTTGGCCATCATCCACTTCCTGGCGAATTCGCCTGAGCACCACCGCGGGAATGTTCTCCGCAACGTTCTTTGGGTACATCGTCAGCAGCCAGATCACGCCTTTGGCCCTCTTGACGTAGTAAATGATCCGATAGCCACCGCGCTTACCTCGGCCCGGCGCAGCCCATCTGAGCTTTCGTACCCCGCCTGAGCCCGGTATCACTGGGCCCGCGTCGGGATCCTTAATCAGAGCCTGCTGCAGTGAGCCGTACTCCTGATCGCTCAGGTACTCGAGCACGAGCTTGGTAAACAGCCGCGTCTCGATGAAACTGAACATCGGGCAATTATACGGCTCTGCCGTATACAGTCAAATTTGCTACGGTTCGGCGAGAGCAAGTCGAAGGCCAGGTACGAGTTTTCGGCGGGCCGGCCGAACCGTGCTGCCCGACCGAGCCCATGCCGAACTGGACACCGGGGCCGCCCGGGGGTCGAGCCGGTTTCATTGCGTCGCCAGCTCCCCAGGTTCCCAGATCGCCAGTTTCCCGGGCCCCCGCCCCGCCCAGGAGTCGAACCACCCACCCACTTCCCGATAGTCCGCAGGTCGGCCATCAATGGCCCCAATTAGTCCGCGGGTGATACCCGAAACCGCATGCGAATCATCGAGTTGGAAGTGGTGGCCAGGGACGGAATCGAACCATCGACACGCGGATTTTCAATCCGCTGCTCTACCAACTGAGCTACCTGGCCACGGTAGGCGTGCCCGGCCGGACGGCGGGGCCATTGGAAGGGCGGGAATTAGACCCGAGGGGCCGACCTCCGTCAAGGATGCCGCGGCGGTCGACATGGCCCATTTCTCAATGAATCCGCGCAATTAGCAGCGTGCCGCCCCGTGCTCCGCGATGCAGGATCCAGGCAGGACAGCGCCCGGATCTTGGCTGCCTTACACTAAAGTAAGGAACAGCCCACTAGGTAAGGCGCCATGAGCGAAGCCAGGATGACCAGCAAGGGACAGATTACCGTGCCCAAGGCCGTGCGAGTCAGGCTCAACCTCAAAGCCGGTGACCGGGTGCTTTTCATCGTCGAGGACGACGGCACCGCAAGACTCCGCGCCATCAACAAGAGCATCTCATCTCTGAAGGGAGTTCTTCCGCCACCGAAACGCAAGGCAACGCTCGAGGAGATCGAAGAGGCCATCGCGCGGGGCGCGGTTGCGGACGCACTCGGCCATGATTGGGGTTGATACCAACGTCCTCCTTCGCCTGCTCGTCCGCGACGACGACGCGCAGGTGCGTGCGGCCGAGCGATTCATCGCGACGCATTGCTCACCCGATAATCCAGGATTCGTTTCGCTGGTCGTCGTCGTCGAGACCGCTTGGGCTCTTAGGCGGCTCTATCTCTACGACCGTTCGCAGATTGCGACCGCTCTCCGGTCTCTTCTCAACGTGGCCGAACTCGAGATCGAGTCCGCCGCGGACGTTCGCTCCGCGGTCGCCGACTTCGCGACGTCGGCAGCGGGCCTGGTCGACTGCCTGGTCGCGCGGACGAACGTCGCCGCCGGCTGCGAGTACACCGTCACCTTCGACCGCAAAGCGGCGAAGCTGACGGGCTTCGAGCTGCTGAAAGCCTGATCAGCGCAGCTGGCTGTCCTTGCTGCCGCGGCGGTTGTAAGGGCCTGCGGCCGCGGCCTGCTCGCGGTCTCGCTCGGCCTGGCACGCCACGCACAGCCGCACGCCCGGGAGCGCCTGCCGCCGCGCCTCGGGAATCGACTCGCCGCACTCCTCGCAGTGCTCGAGGCTCGGCCCCGCGGGCAATTGCGCCTGGGCGCGCTTGATCGCGTCGTCGATGCTGTCGTCGATCTGCTTCTGCACGGCGCCGTCGCCGGCCCAACCGGTGGCCATTGCTCGCTCCTGCCCTCTCCCCCACCCTCTCCCGCAAAGCGGGAGAGGGAGTTCAAATCAGGAATCCCAGGTCCCTCTGGACGAAGTTACCAATCGACGGCGCGATGGTCGGCAGCTGCGCCTCCGCCACGCCGAACCACTTCGCGAGTGTCGCGGCGTACTGGTCGGACGACACGTTCGGGATGAACCGTCCGCCGCCCACGTCCTCGGGCCCATTGATCTCGAGCGCGGGATAGCGCCCGTACAGCGTGCGGCCGCGCACCGCATCGCCGATCACGAGCTGCACGCCGCCCCAGGCATGATCGCTGCCGTCGCCGTTCGAGGTGAGCGTGCGGCCGAAATCCGACTGCGTGAACGTGGTGACGCTCGACGACACGCCGAGCTCCACGGTCGCCTTGTAGAACGCCTCGAGGCTCGCACTGACGTTGCCGAGCAGGCCGGGCTGGTCGTCGAGCTGGTCGTCGTGCGTGTCGAAGCCGCCGGTCGCGACGAAGAACACCTGGCGCGACATGCCGAGCCGCTGTCGCACTGCGATCATCTTCGCCACCGTCTGCAGCTGGGTCGCGAGCTGCGAATTGGCCGGGAACGCCGTGGTGAGCGGCGGCGCGGCGGCCAGTGCGGTGTTGACGCTGTCGGCGTAGCGCATGGCGCGCTTCTGGATTTCTGCAAAGCCGCGTTCGTACACGCTGCCGTACGCTGCATTCGCGACATTCTGGAATCCGGCCTTGCGCGCCGATCCGGCAGCGCCGCGTGCCCTGCCCGCTGAACGTGGTCGCCCCGCTCGCGCCCATCACGTACGGCGTCGCGACCGTGCCGGCCTGGAACAGCGTGTTGCCCGACAGCGAGACGTTGAGCGCAAGCTGCTGGCTCGACACCTGCGAGGCGAGCACGTCGGCGACGCGCCCCGCCCAGCCGGACTTCGAGGTGTTCTGGCCGCGCAGGCTGTGCCACTGGTCCTGCTGGTCGTTGTGCGAGAAGAGCTGCGGCGGCAGCGGCACCGACTTCGCCTGGTACTGTGCCTTGCTGGTCGGCGCGATCAGCGGCCCGACGTTGGCGATCACGGCGCAGCGCGCCGACTCGAACAGGCTCGCCACGCCGCCCATCGAGGGATGCATGCCGTACAGCACGCCCTCGCCGTTCAGCGCGTTGACCGGCAGCAACTGGTCCTGCGCGATGGCGAGGTTCTGCCGCGAGCGCGCGTAGGCGGCGTACTCGGCCGCCGAGCGCGGCACCACCATGCTCCACGAGTCGTTGCCGCCGAACAGGAACACGCAGACCAGCGCCTTGTAGTCGCTGAACCCGCCGGTGCCTGCGGTCTGCGCCCAGACGGTGTCCGCGGTGCGGCCGAACGCGTAGGTGAGCCCGCCGGCGCCGAGGGCCTGCACGAAGCGACGTCGAGTGATGCGGTTCATGGCGGGCTCCTCAACGCTGCACGACGTATTCGGGCGAGGTGGCGACGAGGTACATCGCCTCCGCCACGCGCTGGCCGGTGCTGGTGGCTGCGGTGCGCTCGACCGCCGCCTTCGCCTCGGCCTTGAGCGTCGGCGAGATCTGGCCGCCAAGCAGCTTCTCTGCAATACGGTTTACCAGCGCTTCGGAATCTGCAGCCAGTGCCACTTCCTGCGTGATGTCGATCACCACGCCTTCCGGCGGCACGTTGGCCGAGGTCGAGTTGCGGAAGAAAATCGTGTTGTAGAAGGTGTTGGTCACCGTGGTGTTGAGGTACTCGGTGGCGATCTGCAGCTCGGGTGCGACCAGTCCCTGGTCGGCGATCTCGCCGGGCGGCGCGTAGAACGGGCTGAAGAAGTTGAACACCGACGGCGACTGCAGCGGCCCCTGGCCGAACGCGGCGTTGATGTTGCCGACGCGGTAC
Source organism: uncultured Gammaproteobacteria bacterium (assembly GCA_963731105.1). Classification (GTDB taxonomy): domain Bacteria; phylum Pseudomonadota; class Gammaproteobacteria; order Steroidobacterales; family Steroidobacteraceae; genus RPQJ01. Next base: position 43,019 of record CAVSUM010000020.1, on the reverse strand, counting down.
TGGCCGTTCGCCGCCTTGGCGTCGTAGGCGCGCCACAGCTGGGTCAGGCGCAGCAGCGGCTCCTTCACCTTGCCGTCGGTCGCGGCGGGCGTCGTCGGGCGCGCTTCGGCATCGAGCAGGATCGCCTTCACCACCGCGCCGAGGTTGCCGCGCTTGCCCGTGCCGTCGTTGTTGAACACGGCGGTGACGCGCGCCACGTACTGCGGCGACGGGTTGCTGGTGACGAGCTTCTGGATCAGCTGCTTCGAGATGAACGGCCCGACGTTCGGGTGGTTGAAGATGTTGTCGAGTGCGTCGGCGAGGTCCTGCTGCGCGGTTTGCCCCGCGGGCAGGCTGGGCTTCGCCGCGCCGGGGTACTGCAGCAACTGCTTGGCGAGCGGCGAGTGCTGCTCCGGGTAGGCCTGCATCGGCAGCACCTGGTTGGCGAGCGTGCGGCGGGCCTGCGCGAAGCTCGCGGCACCCGCAGTAGTTCCAGCCGGTGAACACGTTGGCGAAGCCTTCGATCACCGACTGGTCGTAGGTCGGGATCGGCTGGCCCTGGGCGTCCTTGCGCACCGATGCCGTCGGGGTTGAGCTCGACGAGACCGACGGTGAACAGCTGCAGCGTCTCGCGTGCGTAGTTCTCGTCGGGGCGGATGTTGCGCGTCGCGTCGGGCTTCTGGTTGCCGAGCATGTTGAGGTAGACGCCCATCGCCGGGTGCAGCGTCACGTCCTCGAGCAGCTTGCGGAAGTCGCCGAACGCATCGCGCGCCAGCAGGTCGTAGTAGTCGGCGAGCGCATACGGCATGTTCTGCAGCGTGCTCTGCTGCGACACCACCATGATCTCGGACAGCGCGAACGCCACGCGCTGGCGCAGCTGGTCCGGACCGGTGAGCGAGTTGCGGAACCAGATCTCCTGCCGGTCGACGTTCAGCTGGCCGATCATCTGCGCCGGGTTGGCGAGATTGAGCAGCGCGGCCTGCACCGTCGGCAGCTGCACCGAGGGTGGCTGCTGCAGCTGCTCGTCGATCCAGCGGCCGTAGCCGGTCGCCGACGTGCCGAGCGCGACCAGGCGCTGCACCTCGGCCTCGGTGGCGCCGTAGGTGGACTGGTTCAGGAAGCGGAACGCGTCGGTCTTGCTGATCGGGGCTGCCGGCGGGCTGCCCCCGCCCGTGGAGCCACCACCGGACGAGCCGCCGCTGGAGCCGTCACCCGACCCGCCGCCACCACACGCCGCGAGCGTGGCGAGCACGATCGCGCAACACAGTCCCGCCCAGGGCCGCAGTCGGTCGAATCGCATCACTCCTCCCCCTTCGGTAGCCGTGCCACCGAGGTCATTTCCGGGCACCAACGCTTTCGCCGGCGACCCGTTGACCGGAGCGTGTCAGACAACGTTGAAGAACTGCAGTTCGCCGAACCGTTCCGTGTCCTTGCGCACAGTCCCGGGGTCCGGCTCGCCCAGCCGCTCGGCGCTGGCCCGGGCCTGCTGCAGGCAGTCCGCGAACAGGCGCGCCCGCGACTCGGCCGGCAGCGCCGTCTCGTCGCAGCCGGTCGCCCCCAGTGCAGCCTCGAGCGAAAACGGTGCGTGCCGCTCCTGGTAGGAGCGATGGCTCCACGCGCCGGTCTCGGCATCGAACGCGTACAGGCGCAGGAAGCGGTGGCCGTGCTCGGCGACGAACTCCACGGCGTCCATCACGAACGTCGCGTCCACGTCGTCCATCGCGTAGTGGAAGCCGACGCGGCACCAGCCGGGCTTGATGCCCTGGAAACCCTTGCGGACCCAGTCGCGGTACAGCTCGGAGGTCGGCTGGTCGATGCCGAGCAGGCGGTGGCCGTACGGTCCGGCGCAGGAGCAGCCGGCGCGCGACTGGATGCCGAACAGGTCGTTCAGCAGCACGGTGACGAACTTCGGATGCAGGTAGCGGCCGCGCGGGTCGCCGAGGTTGAACGACACGATGCCGATGCGCCGCGCGGGATCGGGATTGCCGAGGATCTCGATGCGCGGGTGTGCGCCCCAGCGCGCCAGTGCGCGCGACACGAGCTCCTGCTCGCGCGCCTCGATGCGCTCTGCGCCAATACTGCATTTCAGCTCCAGCGCCAATGCAGCTTTCAGGATCTGCAGCACACCGGGCGTGCCGGCCTTCTCACGCTCCTCGATGTCGACGATGAAGTCCTGGTCCATCGGGCTGACGTAGTCGACGGTGCCGCCGCCCGCCACGCTCGGTGGCAGGTCGCGCGAGTACAGTCGCTCGTTGAACACCAGCACGCCGCTCGAGCCGGGGCCGCCGAGGAACTTGTGCGGCGAGAGGAACACCGCGTCGAGCGACGGATCGCCGCCGTCGGGATCGCGCGGCGCGCTCATGTCGATGTCGACGTACGGGCCGCTCGCCGCGTAGTCGAAGCAGGCGTAGGCGTCGTGCGCGTGCAGCAGGCGCGCGATGTCGCGCACCGGCGAGCGCATGCCGGTGACGTTCGACGCCGCGGAGAACGAGCCGATGCGCAGCCGGCCGAGGTACTCCGGCTCCTGCAGCAGCATCTCGAGGTGCGCGAGGTCGACGCCGCCGTCGGGTGCGAGGTTGACCTCGACCACGGTCGCGAGGCCCTGCCGCCAGGTCACCTCGTTGCTGTGATGCTCATAGGGACCGACGAACACCACCGGCTGGTGCGACTGCTGGAAGGCGCGGAAATCCTCGCAGCGCTGGTGGCCGAGGAACTGCCGCAGTTCCTCGCCGAGAACGCGCCGCGTCGCGGGCGGCAACGCGACGCCGAGGATCTGCTGCAGCTTGTCGATCGCGCCGGTCGCGCCGGTGCCGCACGCGACGATGCGGCCCTGCGGCCCGGCGTTCACCGCCCGCTTGATCATCGCCTCGGCCTCGTGCAGCAGCAGGCTCATGCTGCGGCCCGTGACGTCGTCTTCGGTGTGGGTGTTGGCGTAGCTGCGCTGCAGGGTCTGCAGGTAGCGCTCGACGAACAGCAGGCAGCGGCCCGAGGCGGTGAAGTCGCAGTAGACCATCAGCCGGCGGCCGAACGGCGTATCGAAGGCGGAGTCGATGCCGACCACCTGGCTGCGGAGGAATTCGAAGCTCCAGTCCTGCATGGCGCGATTATGAGGAAATAGGGGACATTCTCCTATTTCCGTTCGGAAATAGGAGAATGTCCCCTATTTCCACGTATTCCCGCGGCCGCCGTACGGGCCAAGAATCGAGCCATCGGCGGCAGAACGGGGAGCGCGTCATGGCTCACAAGCAGGTGCTGTTCCGCTCGGCGGCGCGGGAGAAGATCCTCCACGGCGCCACCCAGCTCGCGGAGGCCGTGCGGATCACGCTCGGCCCGAAGTCCAAGTCGGTGCTGATCCAGAAGAAGTGGGGCGCGCCGCTGGTCTGCAACGACGGCGTGACCATCGCCAAGGAGTTCGACCTCGAGGACGCCGCGGCCAACCTCGGCGCGCAGATGCTGCGCCAGGCGGCGGAGAAGACCGGCGACGTGGTCGGCGACGGCACCAGCACCGCGACCATCCTCGCCCACGCGATCTTCGCGGACGGCGTGCGCAACGTGACGGCCGGCGCCAGTGCCATCGACCTGAAGCGCGGGCTCGACCGCGGGCTGGTGGCGGCGGTGGCGGCACTCAAGGAGCTGTCGCAGCCGGTGCGCGAGCGCAAGGAAAAGGCTGCGGTGGCGACCATCTCGGCGCACAACGACGCGGCGATCGGCGAGCTGGTGGCCGACGCGATGGAGAAGGTCGGCGGCGAGGGCGTGATCACGGTCGAGGAGTCGAAGACCACCGAGACGGTGCTCGAGGTGGTCGAGGGCATGCAGTTCGATCGCGGCTACACCTCGCCGTACTTCGTCACCGACACCGAGAAGATGGAGGCGGTGCTCGAGGATCCGTACGTGCTGCTCACCGATCGCAAGGTGAACCTGCTCAAGGACCTGATCCCGCTGCTCGAGCAGGTGGCGAAATCCGGCCGGCCGCTGCTGCTGGTGGCGGACGACTTCGAGGGCGAGGCGCTCGCCACGCTGATCGTCAACCAGATCCGCGGCGTGCTGCGCTGCGTGGCGGTGAAGGCGCCGGGCTTCGGCGACCGTCGCAAGGCGATGCTCGCCGACATGGCGGCGCTGACCGGCGGGCAGCTGGTGTCCGAGGAACTGGGGCTGAAGCTCGAGGACGTGCAACTGGCGCAACTGGGTCGGGCGAAGCGTGTGGTGGCGGACAAGGACTCGACCACGATCATCGGCGGCGCGGGCGACCGCAAGGCGATCGAGGGCCGCATGGCGCAGATCCGCCGCGAGATCGACAAGGCCACCAGCGACTACGACAAGGAGAAGCTGGAGGAGCGGCTGGCCAAGCTGGCGGGCGGCGTCGCGGTGATCCGCGTCGGCGCGCCGTCGGAGTCGGAGATGAAATCGCGCAAGGACGCGCTCGACGACGCCATCAGCGCCACCAAGGCCGCCGTGGCGGAAGGCATCGTGCCGGGCGGCGGGCTGGCGTTGCTGCGCTGCGTGGCGGCGGTGGCGAAAGTCGAGGCCGAGTCGACCGGCGACGAGCGCACCGGCGTGCAGTGCCTGCGGCGGGCGCTCGAGTCGCCGGCGCGGCAGATCGCCGAGAACTCGGCGGTGGACGGCGGCGTGGTGGTGCACCAGATGATGGCGTCGAGCGGCGCCCAGGGCTTCGACGCGGCCCGGGGCGAGTACGTGGACCTGCTGGCGGCCGGCATCGTCGACCCGACCAAGGTGGTGCGCGTGGCGCTCGAGAACGCCGTGTCGGTGGCGAGCGTGCTGCTGCTCACCGAGGCCACCATGACCGAGGTGCCGGACAAGGAGAAGCCCCTGTCCGCCGAGCCGCCGGAGATGTAGGAGAAATAGTGGGGACATTCTCCGAATTTCCCGAAAATCAGGTGAATGTCCCCTGCTTTCAGAAAATAGGTGAATGTCACCTGTTTTCAGCGGGCCTTTCCGCCCGCCCACGGACTAAGATCGGGTTGTCAGGCCGCGTGGCCACACCACACGGGAGCACTGCAATGAAACACCACGCTTCGATCCTCCATGTGGGCGCACAGGATCCCGAGTTGAAGAACTCGCCAATCGCCGATGAAGAAGACGAGGACACCGACGTCATCCGCCAGCAGGTCCCCGGCGAGCCGGTCTGTTACTTCAATGGCACCGAGTACAGGGACGGCACCTACGTCGTGAGCGGCTCGCAGTTGCTGCAGTGCAGTCGCGGCGTGTGGGTCGAGTCCGCCGCCGAGGATCCGCGCAACCTGTAGCGGTCGCGCCATTCGCGGCGCCGCAGGTTCCGGCGACGCCCGACTTGACGTAATCTGCGCTCCTGAACCGGGGCACGCCGCCAGGGAGCGCAGATCATGGATATCCGAGGCCGTCGCCAGAGCAGCAACATCGAGGACCGCCGCGGCATGCGTCCGGTGCGAACCGGCGTGGGGCTCAGTATCGGCGGCGTGCTGTTCCTCGTCGTGCTGAGCCTGCTCGGCATCAATCCCCTGCCCTTCCTCGGCGTCGCCACCAAGGCGCCCGAGGTGCAGATGCAGGAGAGCGCGCAGCCGTACCAGGAATCGCCGCAGGAGGCGCACCTGCGCGAGATGACGGCAGTGGTTCTCGCAGATACCGAAGAAACCTGGAAGGCGCTGCTGCCGCAGTATGGCGTGCAGTACCAGGAGCCGACGCTGGTGCTGTTCAGTGGCGCCGTGCAGTCGGCGTGCGGCACGGCCGAGGCGGCAATGGGGCCGTTCTACTGCCCGCTCGACCAGAAGGTCTACATCGACATGTCTTTCTACGACGACCTGTCGCAGCGCTTCGGCGCGCCGGGCGACTTCGCGCAGGCGTACGTGATCGCGCACGAGGTCGGGCACCACGTGCAGAACCTGGTCGGCACCGCGGAGAAGGTGCAGGCCGCGCAGCAGCGCATGCCCAAGGTGCAGGCGAACGAGCTGTCGGTGCGGATGGAACTGCAGGCGGACTGCTACGCCGGCGTGTGGGCCAACCACGCCGCCCGCTCGCGCCAGTTGCTCGAGTCGGGTGACGTCGAGGAAGGCCTTGGCGCCGCGAGCGCGATCGGCGACGACCGGATCCAGCGGGAGACCCAGGGCCGGGTCGTGCCCGACGCGTTCACGCACGGCAGCTCGGAGCAGCGCGTGCGCTGGTTCCGCCGCGGGCTCGAGAGCGGCAACCCCGCGGACTGCGACACGTTCGCCGCAAAGCAACTGTGACGCCGGAGGGGACGGTCTCTTGAGTGTCCCCGGTCTGGGGACACTCAAGAGACCGTCCCCTCCGGCGGCTACAGAGCCAGGCGGCCGGCGTAACCGGTGAGCTCGAGGTAGCCGCTGCCGGCCGGCCCGCCGCCCGCAGCGCGCAATCGCACGGGACCTTCCCAGTAGATCGTGCCGGTGCTGGAGCGCGAGTCCAGCTCCGCGTCGTCCATCAGCGGCTCGACCTCGAACTCGCGATCACCCACGCGCACCCGCCACGCCACGGGATACTCGGCGCCGGTGCGCGGTGAGCGCCAGCGCCGCAACGGCATCCAGGCGACTTCCGTCGGTGCGAACGTCTGTACGCTGCCATCCGCTGCCCGCAGCGTCGCCGCCGCCCAGCGCGCGCCGCCGTCCGGGCCGCGCATGCGGAACGCCATCAGCGCGCCGCCATCGTCGAGGTTGACGCCCGAGCCAGTCCCAGCCGCGTGCCTGGTCGTCCATCACGTCGCTTGACCACTCGTGGTCGAACCACGCCGCACCGGTGACATTGCGCCGCTTGCCATCGATCACGATCTCGCCGCTCACGCGCAGGTGCGGCAGGCTGTAGTAGTGGCTCGCCTGCGCCGCCTCCGGGCCCTTGCGGCTGTAGCCGCGGTCGCCCTGCAACAGCGGCGGCTGCGTCGGCTCGAGCTCGAGCTGCATCGAGAAGTCGTCGCCCGCGACGATCGCGCGGTAGCCGCCGCCCTCCGCACGCAGCGACCAGTCGTCGAGCCTGACGTCGACGCGCCCGTCACGCGCGAACGCGATATCGAAGCCCTCGCGCGCCGACCGCTCGGCATGCCGCAGTTTGCCGTGGCGCGGGTCAGCGACGGCCGCGTGCCCGAACAGCACCTGTCGCGCGGCGAACCGGCTCGGGTTCGATTCGCCGAGCCCCGGCCGCACGCGGAAGAACGTCACCTGCAAGCCGAGCGGCGCACCCGTGTCGTCCTGTACCCAGCCCGTCACGTACCACCACTCGATCCGGAACTGCGGATGCGCGCCCTCGTCGCGCGGAAACTGCAGTTCGACGCCGGGCACGACGGCCGGATACGTCACCTGCGCGCCGACGGGCACGGCGGCGATGCAGCAGCAGTGCGAGCAGCGGAAATCAGGCATGTCCCCAATTTCCTCACCAGTCCTCCTTGACGGCGCGCACCACGTCGTCGCCCATCGCCTGTCGCCCGCTCGCCACGGACGTCAGTGCCGCCGCCGCGACCAGCACGCCACTCAGCACCGCGAGCAGCAGCCACGGCACGTGCACGTCCATGGTCCAGTGGAACGACTGCCGGTTGACCACGTAGACCAGGATCAGGCTGACGATGCCGCCCATCGCGAGGCCCGTCGCGACGCCGACGGCACCGAGCGCCGCGCCCTCGACCGCGAGCATCCGGCCGATCTCGCCGCGCGTGACGCCGAGGTGGCGCAGCATGCCGAACTCGCCGCGTCGCGCGAGCACCTGCGAACTGGTGCTGGCGCTGATGCCGAACAGGCCGATCAGCACGGCCACCGCCTCGAGCAGGTAGGTGACCGCGAAGGTGCGATCGAAGACGCGCAGCGACAGGCGACGGATTTCCCGCGGTACTGCAATCTCGTAATCGCCGCCGCGCTGCAATGCAGCCTGGATGCGCGAGGCCACGGCGTCCGGGTCGGCATCCGCGGCGAGCCAGAGCGCCGCCGTGGTGGCGCGCGTGTCGCCGGTGTACTGCACGAACACGTCGCGCGGCATCACGACCGAGCCGCCGGGCCGCTCGTAGTCGCGCCACAGGCCGCGCACGCTCGCCCGCACGGTGCGGCCGCCGAGCGGCAGGTCGAACACCGTGCCGACGTCGAAGCCGCGCAGGTCGAGCGCCGCCTCGGACGCCCACACCGGCACCGTGCCCGCGGGCGCCGGCCGCGTGTCGCGCCGTCGGATCGGCAGCACGCTATCTGCGTCGTCCTCGGTGACCGGTCGGGCGATCACCGTGAGTGGCAGGCCGGACCCCGGCATCGCCACGTCCTGGAAGCGCACGAAGTCCACGCGCGCCACGCCGTCGACGGTGCGGATCACGGCCTGCGCGTTCTCGTCGAGGAAGCTGCTGAGGCCCGCCGAGCCGGAGCGCACGTACAGGTCGGCCGGCAGGATGCGCTGCATCCAGGCGTCCAGCGAGTTGCGGAACGAGTACACCATGATCGCCATCGCGACCATCAGGCTGAAGCTCACCAGCACCGCGGCGATGCTGACCGTGGAGCGCCGTGCCGTGCCGCGCAGTTGCGCCGTCGCGATCTGCAGCCAGGCCGGCCCCTTCACGGGCAGGCGATCGAAGGCCAGGTGCGAGAGCGTCGGCGCGAGGAAGACCGCGGCCAGCAGCAGGCAGGCAATGGCCGCGTAGCCCGGCAGCGCGATGCCCTCGAGCGGCGGCAGCAGCAGCGCGACGCCCGCCGCGAGCGCCAGCAATACTGCAATCCAGCCATGCCGCCTGGCTGCAAGCGGCGCTTCGTCGCCGGCCTTGAGTGCTGCGGCCGCCGGCACCGACGCGGCCTCGCGCGCGGGACCAAGTGTCGCCACCAGCGCCGCGGCCACGCCGAGCGCGAAGAACACCAGCACCTCCACCGGGCCGACCGCGAGCTGGGGCGCGACGCCGCGGAAATAGCCGGCGCCGAGGTCCGCGCCGAACGCGGCGAGGCCGGCGCGGGCGACGAAGACTCCGAGCACGACGCCGAGTGCGGCACCCAGCACGCCGACGAGTCCGCCGGACAGCAAGGCCGCGGCGAGTTGCTCGCGCACCGTCATGCCCATCGCGTGCAGCAGCGCGATCTCGCGGCGGCGACGCGCAACGGCCAGCGACTGCGTGGCATAGACGAGGAAGCCACCGGTGAACAGCGCGACCAGGGCGAGTGCGGTGAGGTTGGAACGGTACGCGCGCGACAGGCGCACTGCGTCGTCGCTCGCCTCACCCGGCGTGGTGAGCCGCACGCCGGGCGGCAGCACCGCGCGAATCGCATCCTGTACCGCGAGCGGATCGCCGCCGGCGACGAGGCGCAGGTCGACACGGTCGAGGCGGCCGAGTCGGTCGAGTCGCCACTGCGCGGTGCCGATGTCGAGCATGCCGATGGGTTGTCGGTACTCCCCCGCCGGCAGCAGCCCGGCCACTCGCAGCGGGACCGCGTCGAGCCCCACCTGCACGTCGAGCGAGTCGCCGACGTCGAGTTCCAGCATCTGCGCTGCGGCTGCACTCAGCCAGACCAGGTCGTCGCCGAGCAGTCCGTTGCCCTGCGCGGCGGTTGCGCCCGCAGCGGCGAGCGCCGGCTGCAGCTTCGCCACCCGGAACGGATCGATGCCGACCAGCTTGAGCGTGCGGTCGCGGCCCGGCAGGCGTGCCTGCACCTCGACCACCGGGCTCGCCACGGCAACCCCAGGGATCGCCGCGAGCTTCGGGTAGAGCGCCTCGTCGAAGCCGAGACCCGGCGCCTGCACCGACAGGTCCGCCATGCCGAACAGGCTGCGCGACGCGAGTTGCACCTCGTCGGCCGCCACGCGGTTGATCAGGTAGACCGAGAAGCCGAGTGCCACGCCGAGCGCGATCGCGATGATGGCGAGCGCCGTGCGCCCCGGCGCCTGCCGCAACGGCCCGAACGCCGCAGCCTCGAGCAGTGCGCGCCGGGCGCCGAACGTCATGCGCCCCACGTCGACGCTCAAGGCGTCACCGGCGAACGGCGCTCGTGCAGCCCCGTCCGCGTGAGTTCATACACACGGTCGGTCGTGGCCGCCGCCGCTGCCGAATGCGTGACCAGCACGCCGGCCGCGTTGTCGCGCTTGATCTGCGCGCGCAGGATCTCGAGGATCACGATCGCATTGTCGGGATCGAGGTTGCCGGTGGGCTCGTCTGCCAGCACCAGCGCGGGCCGGTGCGCGAGAGCCCGCGCGACTGCAACACGCTGCATCTCACCGCCCGACAGTTCGCGCGGCAGGCTGTCGGCACGTCCGCCGAGGCCGACCGCCTCGAGCAGTTCCTGCACGCGCGCCGCCGCTGCGGGCCCGGCCTGCCCGTTGAGTGCGAGCGGCAACCCGACGTTGCGGGCGACGGTGAGGTGCGGCAACAGGTGAAACGCCTGGAAGACGAAGCCCATGCGCGAGCGGCGCAGGCGCGTGCGGGCGTCCTCGTCGAGCTGCGCGAGGTCGCGCTCCTCGAGCAGGACCTGCCCGCGTCAGGCACGTCGAGTCCGGCCACCAGGTTGAGCAGCGTCGACTTGCCGACGCCCGAATCGCCGACGATCGCGACGTACTCGCCCGGCTGGACCCGCAGCTGCACGCCCTCGAGCACCCGCCGGCCGCTCGGTCCGCCGTAGGACTTGGTCAGGTTGCGAACGTCGAGCATGGACACCTATATCGCAGGCCCGGCGGCGGGATGGATTCAACTGCGGGCAACTGAGGGGACGGTCTCTTGACTGTCCCCGCGAGGGACAGTCAAGAGACCGTCCCCTCCTTCATGAGGTAGGCCACGCACTTGTCGAGGCTCGCCAGTTGCGCGTAATCCGTCTCCGGCACGTCCACGCCCAGCTCGCGATGCAGCGCGATGGCGAAGTTGAGCGTGTCCATCGAGTCGAAATCGAACTGGTCGCGGAAGTCGATGCCGGGGATGACGGTGGCGGCCTCCACGTCCGGCGCGATCCCGGTCACCAGCGACAGCACGCGGCGCGCGAGTTCAGCACGATCCATGACGGCTCCTCACAGTGATGCCGGTGACTGCAGCCTGGCGGCGATGCGCGCGAGGAACTGCGCGCCGAGGCGCCCGTCCGTGACGCGGTGATCGGCACCGAGGGACAACGTCAGCACCTGCCGCGGCACGACCTTGCCGTCCACCACCCACGGCCGCTCCACCACGGCCCCGGCGCCGACGATGGCGACCTGCGGCGGCTGGATGATCGGGAACACGGCATCCACCGACGCCTCGCCGAGGCTGGTGAGGATGATCGTGGGGGCCGCGAGTTCGCTGGCGCGCAGCCGCCCGGCACGCGCCCGCGTCACCAGCGCGCGGAAGTCGTCCATCAGTGCGGCGAGCGGCTTGTCCGCGGTGTCCATGATCGCGGGCGCCACCAGTCCGCCGCCCCGCAGCGCGACCGCCACGCCGACGTGGACCGCAGGGCTCTGGCTCATAGCGGCCGTCGCGATGAAAGCCGCTGAAGCCCTCGAGCTCGCGGCAGGCGAGCGCCACGGACTTCACGATCAACGCGGCGAACAGCAGCCGCTCCGCGACCGGTGCCGCGGCGTTGTGCGCGGCCAGCCACTCGGTGGCCGGCGTGACGTCGACGGTGGTCGAGAGGTAGTAGTGCGGGATCTCGCGCTTCGAGCGCGACATCGCCGCCGCGATGGCCTCGCGCATGCCCGCCTTCTCTTGTTCTGCTCCCTCTCCCGCCCTGGCGGGAGAGGGCGGGGGTGAGGGCTTGGTCGCTCCTCTCGACATCCTCGACCGTGATCGCACCGCCCGGCCCCGTCCCGGTGAGCGCCTCGACGTCGACCTGCAGTTCCCGTGCCCGCCGCCGCGCGGCAGGCGAGACTTTCAGGCGTTCGGTGGAGGACGGGGCAGAAGAGGAGCCCTCACCCCCACCCTCTCCCGCTGGGGCGGGAGAGGGAGTTGGAGAGAGAGTAAGAGGGAGCAGGAGCGGCGCCTTCGGCGTCAATCGTTGCGATGACCGTCCCGACCGGGATGCGTGTGCCCGGCGCGACGACGATCTCGCGCACCACGCCGTCCATGAAGATCTCGACGTCGATGGCGCCCTTGTCGGTCTCGACCACCGCCACCACGTCGCCCCGCTTCACGCGCGCACCCGGGCGCCACGTGCCACTCGACGATCGTGCCGTCGTCCATGTCCGCGCCGAGCGCGGGCAGCCTGAACTCACTGGACATCGCTGAACAACCTCCGCACGGCGGCCACGATGCGCTCGGGGCCTGGCAGTGCCGCGTCCTCCAGGTGCTTCGGGTACGGGATCGGCACCTCCTCGGTACAGACCCGTCCCACCGGCGCGTCGAGATCGTAGAACCCCTGCTCGACGATGCGCAGGCCCACCTCGGCCGCGAGGCTGCCGGTGCGCCAGCCCTCGTCGACGATCACGACGCGGCGCGTGCGATGCACCGAGGCCAGCACCGTCGCGTCGTCGAGCGGCCGCAGGCTGCGCAGGTCGATGATCTCGGCCTCGATGCCGTCGGCCGCCAGCGTCTCTGCAGCCGTCAACGCAGCGCCACAGGCTCGCACCATAGGTCACCAGCGTGACGTCGCGTCCTGCGCGATGCACGCGTGCACCCTCGAGCCGGACCGTCGCCGCCGCGTCCGTCAGCTCGCCTTCCATGTTGTAGAGCGAGATCGGCTCGAAGATGATCACCGGGTCGGGACTCGCAAGTGCCGCGCGCAACATGCCGCGTGCGTCGTCGATCGTCGCCGGCTCGACCACGCGCAGCCCCGGCACGTGCGCGTACCAGGCCTCGAGGCTGTGCGAATGCTGCGCGGCCAGCTGCCGACCCGCGCCGGTGGCCATGCGGATCACGACCGGCACGTGGAACTGCCCGCCCGACATGTGGCACAGCGTCGCCGCGGTGTTCACGATCTGGTCGAGCGCCAGCAGGCTGAAGTTCACGGTCATGATTTCGACGATCGGGCGCAGGCCGCCGAGCGCCGCGCCGATGCCGGCGCCGACGAACGCCGACTCGGAGAGCGGCGTGTCGCGGATCCGCTCCTCGCCGAACTCGTCGAGCAACCCCTTGCTGACCGCGAAGCAGCCGCCGTACTTGCCGACGTCCTCGCCCATCAGGAACACGCGTGGATCGGCGAGCAGCGCCTCGCGGAGCGCCTGCTTCACCGCCTCGCGATAGGTGATGCGCGTGCCGCTCATGACCGCACCTCCTCCGCGTACACGTGTCGCGTCAGGTCCTCGACCGGCTCCCAGGGCGCGTCGGCCGCGAACTGCACGGCGGCCTGCACCTCGGCGTCGGCCTCGTGCTGCAGGCGCTGGAAATCGTCCTCGGTCATCAGTCCCGCGGCCTTGAGTCGCGTCGTGAGCGTGGTGAGCGGGCCGCGCTGGCGCCACTCCTCCACCTCCGCCTTGTCGCGGTAGAGCTGCGCGTCGAACATCGAGTGCGCGCGCAGGCGGTAGGTGCGGAACTCGAGCAGCGAGGGACCCTGGCCGGCCCGCGCATGCTCCGCCGCACTGCGCACCGCGGCCTCCACGGCGAAGACGTCCATGCCATCCACCGCCGCGGCCCGCACCGCGTACGCCGCGGCCTTGGCGTGAATGTCGGTCTGCGACTCCGAGCGTGCGAGCGCGGTGCCCATCGCGTACAGGTTGTTCTCGCACAGGAACAGCACCGGCAGCCGCCACAGCGCCGCGAGATTCAGCGATTCGTGGAACTCGCCCTCCGCTGCCGCACCCTCGCCGAAGAAGCACGCCGCGACCGCATTGCGGCCTTGCAGCTTTTCTGCCAGCGCCAGCCCGACCGCGAGCGGCAGGCCGCCGCCGACGATGCCGTTGCCGCCGTAGAAGCGCGTCGCGGCGTCGAAGATGTGCATCGAGCCGCCGCGCCCGCCGCTGCAGCCCGCCTGCTTGCCGTACAGCTCGGCCATCAGCGGGCCCATCGCCACGCCCCGCGCCAGCGCGTGGCCGTGCTCACGATAGGTGGAGACGATCGCATCGCCAGGGCCGAGCGCCTGCATCGCGCCCACCGCGATCGCTTCCTCGCCATCACACAGGTGCAGGAAGCCGCGGATGTGGCCCGCGCCGTACAGCTCGGCGCAGCGATCCTCGAACTGGCGGATGCGCAGCATTTCGCGCAGCAGTTGCAGGCCGCGCTCGCGGGTGAGGTGTTCGGGCAGGCTGCTCATGACGCACCCTCCAGCGTGGAGAGATCCCCCTCGGGCAGGCCCAGCTCGCGGGCGCGCAACAGCCGACGCATGATCTTGCCGCTGCGAGTGCGCGGCAGCTGTTCGCTGAAGGCGATCTCGCGCGGCGCCACCGCGACTCCGAGCAGCCGCCGGGCGTGCGCCATCAGGTCGCGCCGCAACGCCTCGGTCGGGGCATGGCCTGCCTTCAGCTCGACGAATGCCTTGACCGCGGCACCGGCAATCGGATCGGGCACGCCGATCACGCCCACCTGCGACACGGCGGGATGCGTCATCAGGGCGCTCTCGACCTCGAACGGGCTGATCAGGTGGCCGGCCGCCTTGATCACGTCGTCCGCGCGGCCGACGAACCAGAAATAGCCGTCGGCGTCGCGACGCGCGAGATCGCCCGACAGGTACCAGTCGCCGCGGAAGCACTTGCGGTAACGCGCCGCGTCGTTGAGGTAGCCGCGGAACATCGAGGGCCAGCCGGACTTGAGCGCCAGCTCGCCGACCTCGCCAGGCGCTCTCGACGACGTCCACGCCGCCGTCGTCGCGAGGCCGCACGATGCCGGCCTCGACGCCCGGCACGGGTCGGCCCATGGACCCGGGGCGCACATCCATGCAGGGGTAATTGGCGATCATGATCGCGCCGGTCTCGGTCTGCCACCAGTTGTCGTGGAACGGCCGCCCGAACGCCTCGACGCCCCACACGACCGCCTCGGGATTGAGCGGCTCGCCGACGCTCGCGAGGTGGCGCAATGCCGGGTACTGCCGTGCGCGCGCCAGCTCGACGCCCGCCTTCATCAGCATGCGGATCGCGGTGGGCGCCGTGTACCACACGGTGACACGCTGCGTGTCGAGGATCTCGTACCAGCGCGGGGCGTCGAACTCCTCGCGGTCGACGAGCAGCGTCACGCCGCACGCGAGCGGCGCGATCACGCCGTAGGAAATGCCCGTGACCCAGCCCGGATCGGCGGTGCACCAGTAGACGTCGCCGTCCTGCAGGTCGAGCACCCAGCGCGCCGTGGCGACGTGCGCAGTGACGGCCGCGTGCGCATGCAGCACGCCCTTCGGCAGGCCCGTAGTGCCGCTGGTGAAGTGCAGCAGCGCATGGTCCTCGGCTCCGGTGGCCGCGGTCTCGAAATCGGGCGAGGATTCGTGCAGCAGCGCGTCGAGGTCGAGCGTGTCGGGCGGCAGGTCGCCTGCGCCAGGGGTGCGCACGATCAGCACGTGGCGCAGGTCCGGCAGCTCGCCACGGATCGAGGCCACCTTGCGGCGGTACAGCAGGTCGGTCGTGACGAGCACGCGCGCCGCGCCGAGCGCCAGCCGCGCCTTCACCGGCTCGGGCCCGAACGCCGAAAACAGCGGGCAGTACACCGCGCCGGCCGCCAGCGTGCCGAGCACCGTCGCATAGAGCTGCGGCACGCGGCCCATCAGCGAGGCCACGCACTCGCCGCGCTGCACGCCCAGGCGCGCCAGCAGGCTGGCGAAGCGGCGTGCGTCGCCCGCGAGTTCTCGGTAGGTACGCTCGACGGGCGGCTGGCCCTGCGCGAGGAAGCGGATCGCGACGCGGTCCGCCGCGGAGCCGCGCAGGTGCCGGAACAGCGCCTCGTGCGCGATGTTGAGCCCGCCGCCGGGCAGGCCGTCGAGCCGCAACGTGGCCTGCGGCCACGTGAAATTGCGGCGGGCCTCGTCGTAGTCCGCGAGGTTCGGATCGCGCGGCAGGGAGCCGCGCGGCTTGGAGATGGGCGACCACTCCATGGCGTTCCCCCTCGCGCAGGCCGGCTGCGCTCCCTGCCACTGTAGGCCGTTGCCGCAGCGCGGAAATGCGGAATTTCCGCGAGGCGGTGGCCGTGCTGGACGAGGAGGCGTCTAAGCCGCCCGGGGGGTGATTTCCTTGAGCCGGTCGCCCAGCTTTCGCCTCTGCTCCATCAGGTCGTAGCGGGCCTGAAGTCCCAGGAAGAAGCCTTCGTGGAGATTGAAGTAGCGACCAAGACGCAGGTCCGTGTCCGCCGTGACTGCGCGCTTGCCTAGTACGAGTTCGTTGATCCGTCGCGGCGAGACCTTGAGCGCGCGCGCCAGAGCATTCTGGCTCATGCCGAGAGGCTTCAGCAGCTCTTCCAGCAGGATCTCACCCGGATGCGGATTTGGCGCGCGCAACTCGCCGCCCTTGCTACGAATGGTAGTCGACGATTTGGACATCTTCCGGCCCTCGATCGCTCCATCTAAAGCAGATACGCCATTGGTCGTTGATGCGAATGCTGTACTGGCCTAGTCGCTGCCCGGCCAGCGATTCGAGGCGGTTGCCGCGCGGCACAGCCAACTCGCGAAGCGATGCGGCCTGGTCCAACCATGACAACTTCCGCATTGCTGCCGACTGGATCCACGGCGGCAATCTTCGACTCCGCTCGCCTGACCAGAAGCGCTCCGTCTCCCGGTCCCGGAAGCTGACGATCATCGGCGGTCCCTCGCCTTATAACGCGTCGCGTTATATGACGCAAGGCGTCATAGCCGCCCTCCGGCAGCCCCGCCATCATTGGCCGGGACGGATTCCCAGCCACCGCGAGAATCTTGCGTGATCGCTCGCAAACTCCCGCTCCCTCTCCAGCTTGCGGGAGAGGGTGGGGGTGAGGGTTCTGTGTAGGCCTACTTGGCCTTGCGCACTGCGCTTCACCTTGCTAACGACGTCGGCGCCTTCGGCAGGCGGTCGCTGTGCTCGACGAGGAAACGGCTACGCTGCCCTGGGGGTGATTTCCTTGAGTCGATCGCCCAGCTTGCGCCTCTGCTCCATGAGGTCGTATTCGGCCTGCAAGCCGAGGAAGAAACCATCGTGGAGCTTGAAGTAGCGACCGAGTCGCAAGTCTGTGTCTGCCGACACTGCGCGCTTGCCGAGCACGAGTTCGTTGATTCTGCGAGGTGAAACCTTCAGAGCCCGGGCCAGGGCATTCTGGCTCATGCCCAGGGGCTTCAGGAATTCCTCAAGCAGAATCTCACCGGGATGTGGGTTTGGAACCACAACCGGCTTCGGCTTGCTACGAGTGGTAGTCGACGATCTGGACATCTTCGGGCCCTCGATCACTCCAACGAAAGCAGATCCGCCACTGGTCGTTGATTCGAATGCTGTGTTGACCGAGTCGATTGCCGGAGAACGCCTCCAGACGATTGCCCGGTGGCGAAACCAGTTCAGCTAGCGATGTTGCTTCATTCAAAAGTCGCAGCTTCCTGATCGCCGTGCCAGTATCCACGGCGGCAATCGGCGAGAGCTCTCGCCCCACCAGAGCTTCTCGGTCTCCCGGTCGCGAAAACTCA
This sequence comes from uncultured Gammaproteobacteria bacterium, assembly GCA_963731105.1. Classification (GTDB taxonomy): domain Bacteria; phylum Pseudomonadota; class Gammaproteobacteria; order Steroidobacterales; family Steroidobacteraceae; genus RPQJ01. Next base: position 25,638 of record CAVSUM010000020.1, on the reverse strand, counting down.
GGATCATCGGCGGTCCCTCGCCTTATAACGCCTTGCGTTATATGACGCAAGGCGTCATAGCCGCCCTACGGCAGCCTCGCCATCCTGAGTCGGGACCGACTCCCGGTCACTGCGAAAATCTTGCGTGTTCGCTCACAAACCCCCGCACCTTCTCACTCTCCCTCTCCCTCTCCCGCTTGCGGGAGAGGGTGAGGGGGCTTACTTGGCCTTGCGGACGGCCTTGCGCACCTTGCGCTTCATCGCAGCCGGTCGCCGTGCAGCAGCCTTCTTGGCCGCCGACTTCGTCGCTGCAGTCTTTTTCTTCGCCGCGACCTTCTTCTTGCCCGGCTTGGTCACTCTGGCTTTGCCGGCGGCGCTCTTGATCCGGCCCATCCGCTTCGCAATCGCCGAGCCCAGCTCCGCCGGCGAGCGCACCGTCGTCACCCGCGCCGCCTCGAGCGCCGCAAACTTGTCCGCGGCCGTGCCCTTGCCGCCCGAGATCACCGCGCCGGCATGGCCCATGCGCTTGCCCGGGGGCGCCGTGACGCCCGCGATGTACGCGACCACCGGCTTCGACACGTTGCGGCGGATGTACTCCGCGGCGGCCTCCTCGTCGCTGCCGCCGATCTCGCCGACCATGATGATGCCTTCGGTCTGCGGATCGCGCTCGAACAGCTCGATCACGTCGATGAAGTTCATGCCGCGCACCGGGTCGCCGCCGATGCCGACGCAGGTGCTCTGGCCGAGGCCGTTGTTGGTGGTCTGGAACACGGCCTCGTAGGTCAGCGTGCCCGAGCGCGACACGATGCCGATCGTGCCCTTCTTGTGGATGAAGCCCGGCATGATGCCGATCTTGCATTCGCCCGGCGTGATCACGCCCGGGCAGTTCGGCCCGACCAGCCGCGACGTCGAATCGCGCAGCGCGGCCTTCACCTTCACCATGTCGTTCACCGGGATGCCCTCGGTGATGCAGACGATGGTGGCGATGCCCGCGTCCGCCGCCTCGATGATCGCATCGGCCGCGAACGCCGCCGGCACGTAGATCATGGTCGCGTCGGCACCGGTCTTCGCGACCGCGTCGCGCACCGTGTCGAACACCGGCAGCCCGAGGTGCTTCTCGCCGCCGCGGCCGGGCGTGACGCCGCCGACCAGCTTCGTGCCGTAGGCGATGCACTGCTCGGAGTGGAACGTGCCCTGCTTGCCCGTGAAACCCTGGCAGAGGACGCGCGTGTTCTTGTTGATCAGGATCGACATGGTTACTTCCTCGCAGCCGCGACGACCTTGCGCGCCGCGTCGGTGAGATCGGTGGCCGCGATCAGCTCGAGCCCGCTCTCGGCGAGGATCTTGCGACCCTTGCGCGGCGTTGGTGCCCTCGATGCGCACCACGACCGGCAGGTGCAGGCCGAGGTCGCGCGCCGCGCCGACGACGCCCTCCGCGATCATGTCGCAGCGGACGATGCCGCCGAAGATGTTGACCAGGATCGCCTTCACCTTCGGGTTCTGCAGGATCAGCTTGAACGCCGTGGTGACGCGCTCGCGCGTGGCGCCGCCGCCGACGTCGAGGAAGTTCGCCGGCGAGCCGCCGTGCAGCTTGATCAGGTCCATGGTCGCCATGGCGAGGCCGGCGCCGTTCACCATGCAGGCGATGTCGCCGTCGAGCGAGACGTAGTTGAGGTCCGCCTCGCCGGCGATGCGCTCCATCTCGTCTTCCTGCGACGTGTCGCGCCAGGCGACGAGGTCCTTCTGGCGGAACAGCGCGTTCTCCTCGATGTTGATCTTGGCGTCGAGCGCGATCACGTTGCCGTCGCCGGTGACGATCAGCGGGTTCACCTCGACGAGGCTCGCGTCGCACTCGAGGTAGAGCTTGTAGAGGCCGCGCGCGATCGTCTCGAACTGCGCTGACCTGCGTCGCCCTTGAGGCCGAGGCCGAACGCGAGCGCGCGGCAGTGCGAGCCCTGCAGCCCGGTCGCCGGGTGGATCTCGGCGCGGATGATCTTCTCCGGCGTCTTCGCAGCGACTTCCTCGATGTTCATGCCGCCGGCGGCGGAAGCCACGAAAGCGATGTGGCCGGTGTCGCGATTCAGCAGCAGGCTCAGGTACAGCTCCCGCTCGATCTTCGAGCCGACCTCCACGTACACCTGGTTGATCGGCAGGCCCTCGGCGCCCGTCTGCTTGGTGGTGAGCCGCTTGCCGAGCATGCCGGCCGCGGCGGCCGTTACGTCCTGCACGGTCTTCACGACCTTCACGCCGCCGGCCTTGCCGCGGCCGCCCGCGTGGACCTGCGCCTTGACGACCCAGAGGCCGCCGCCGAGGCGGCGCGCCGCGTCGGCTGCTTCCTCGGGCGTCGAGGCGACGTGCCCCGCCGGCACGGGGATGCCGTAGCGGGCGAAAGAGCTGCTTGGACTGGTATTCGTGGAGGTTCATGGCCTGGTCGCGTTCTGGTTGGAATTCGAGGGGCCGTAGTCTAAGCCCTCGCCCGCCGTCCGGGCACCCTCTCCCGCTGTCGGTTGAAGCCGCTCCCGCGACGGGCGAAACTGGCGGCAATGACCAGTAATGCCAGCCCGACCGCCGTTGCGGCCCGCTCCGACGACCTCGCCTGGCGCGTCATCGGCCTGCTCAACGTTTTCCGGCTGCTGGTGCCGATGGTGTTGATCCTGCTGCTGTTCTTTAACGCGCCGAACAACAGCGTCGGCGCCGTGAAGCCGGGCCTGTTCCTCGGCATCTGCGTCGCCTACTTCACCTTCGGCCTGGTGTGCGTGCAGCCGATCCAGCGACGCTGGCCCGGGGCCGAGTGGATGGCGCTGTTCCCGCTCGCCGTGGACGGCGTCGCCATCACGCTGCTTGTGCACGCGAGCGGCGGCGTCAGCAGCGGCCTCGCCACGCTGCTGTTCCTGCCCGTGGGCGCGATCGCCGCCATCGTCCGGCCGCGGCTGGCGCTGCTGGCGACGGCGGTGATTTCGATCGGGCTGCTGCTCGAGACCCTGGTCTCGATCCTGACCGGCGTCGTCATCGGGCTCCGATTTCCTGGCCGCCGGCCTGACCGGCGCGAGTCTCTTCGCGATCACGCTGCTCGCCATCCCGCTCGCCAACCGGCTGCGCGAAAGCGAGGCGCTGGTGCAGCAGCGCGACCTCGACCTCGCCAACCTCAACGAACTGAACCGCTTCATCGTGCAGCACCTGCGCGAGAGCATCCTGGTGGTCGAGGAGGACGACCGCATCCGGCTGATCAACGACAAGGCGGCACGCCTGCTGGCGGGCCGCGAGGTGCCGAGCGGATCCCTGCTGGGCGAGGTGTCGCCGCGATTGCTCTACCTGCTCGACGCCTGGCGGCGACGGGACCATGACCGGCGCGACACCACGGGAGAAGTCGTGTCGGCGGACGGCGGCACCGTGATCAGGCCGTACTTCGTGTCGCTGACGGAGCGCGGTCCCGGCTCGGTGCTGGTGTTCCTCGAGGACACCAGCGTCGTGGCGCAACAAGTGCAGCAGTCGAAGCTCGCCTCGCTCGGCCGGTTGAGCGCCAGCATTGCGCACGAGATCCGCAATCCCGTCGGCGCCATGAGCCACGCGGGGCAGCTGCTGCGAGGAATCGCCGGTCCTCGGTGACGACGACCGCCACCTCACCGACATCATCGAGAAGAACGCGGTGCGGGTGAGCCAGATCATCGACAACGTGCTGCAGCTGTCGCGCAAGGACACCACGCGCCAGGAGCGCGTTGAGCTGTCGTTGTGGCTCGAGGCGTTCCTCGTCGAGTTCCGCGCGACGCTGCAGTTGGAGGACGACCGCATCGGGCTCGAGGCGGCGGTGCCGGGACTGGAGGTGCAGTTCGATCCCTCGCACCTGCACCAGGTGCTGTGGAACCTGTGCGACAACGCGCTGAAGCATGGTGCCGGCGGCGGGCCCGTGCCCGTGCGGTTGCGAGTCGGCCGCATCGCCGCGACCGACCGGCCGTTCCTCGAGGTGACCGACCGCGGCGCCGGCATCGATCCTGCCAATGCCGAGCGCATCTTCGAGCCGTTCTTCACCAACGGCGCCGGTGGAACCGGGCTCGGCTTGTTCATCGCCCGCGAGCTGTGCCAGACGAACGGCGCGCTGCTCGCGTACGAGGCGCGGCCGGAGGGCGGGAGCACGTTCAGGATCATCTTTGCGGATCCGCAGCGGTGGCAGGCGGGGTGACGCGCCAGGCAGCCAAACGCATTCCCGCTCATTCGTGGCAATTTCTCGACGTGGCCTCTGGGAGCATCGGCAACAAGCTGTGCGTCCGGTTGACTTCAGTGCACAGCTGTACATATCATGGCCGCGGATGGCTACGAATGGGACCCCGCCAAGGCTGCCGCGAAATCTGGTCAAGCTGTTCCCGCTTGCCGTGGACGGCGTCGCTATCACGCTGCTGGTGCACGCGAGCGGCGGCGTCAGCAGCGGCCTCGCCACGCTGCTGTTCCTGCCCGTGGGCGCGATCGCCGCCATCGTCCGACCGCGGCTGGCGCTGCTGGCGACGGCGGTGATTTCGATCGGGCTGCTGCTCGAGACCCTGGTCTCGATCCTGACCGGCGTCGCATCGGGCTCCGATTTCCTGGCCGCCGGCCTGACCGGCGCGAGTCTCTTCGCGATCACGCTGCTCGCCATCCCGCTCGCCAACCGGCTGCGCGAGAGCGAGGCGCTGGTGCAGCAGCGCGACCTCGACCTCGCCAACCTCAACGAGCTGAACCGCTTCATCGTGCAGCACCTGCGCGAGAGCATCCTCGTGGTCGAGGAGGACGACCGCATCCGGCTGATCAACGACAAGGCGGCACGCATGCTCGCGGGCCGGGAGGTGCCGAGCGGATCCCTGCTGGGCGAGGTGTCGCCGCGAATGCTCTACCTGCTCGACGCCTGGCGGCGACGGGACCATGACCGGCGCGACACCACGGGAGAGGTCGTGTCGGCGGACGGCGGCACCGTGATCAGGCCGTACTTCGTGTCGCTGACGGAGCGTGGTCCCGGCTCGGTGCTGGTGTTCCTCGAGGACACCAGCGTCGTGGCGCAACAAGTGCAGCAGTCGAAGCTCGCCTCGCTCGGCCGGTTGAGCGCCAGCATTGCGCACGAGATCCGCAATCCCGTCGGCGCCATGAGCCACGCGGGGCAGCTGCTGCGGGAGTCGCCGGTCCTCGGTGACGACGACCGCCACCTCACCGACATCATCGAGAAGAACGCGGTGCGGGTGAGCCAGATCATCGACAACGTGCTGCAGCTGTCGCGCAAGGACACCACGCGCCAGGAGCGCGTTGAGCTGTCGTTGTGGCTCGAGGCGTTCCTCGTCGAGTTCCGCGCGACGCTGCAGTTGGAGGACGACCGCATCGGGCTCGAGGCGGCGGTGCCGGGACTGGAGGTGCAGTTCGATCCCTCGCACCTGCACCAGGTGCTGTGGAACCTGTGCGACAACGCGCTGAAGCATGGTGCCGGCGGCGGGCCCGTGCCCGTGCGGTTGCGAGTCGGCCGCATCGCCGCGACCGACCGGCCGTTCCTCGAGGTGACCGACCGCGGCGCCGGCATCGATCCTGCCAATGCCGAGCGCATCTTCGAGCCGTTCTTCACCAACGGCGCCGGTGGAACCGGGCTCGGCTTGTTCATCGCCCGCGAGCTGTGCCAGACGAACGGCGCGCTGCTCGCGTACGAGGCGCGGCCGGAGGGCGGGAGCACGTTCAGGATCATCTTTGCGGATCCGCAGCGGTGGCAGGCGGGGTGAGGCGCCAGGCAGCCAAACGCATTCCCGCTCATTCGTGGCAATTTCTCGACGTGGCCTCTGGGAGCATCGGCAACAAGCTGTGCGTCCGGTTGACCTCAGTGCACAGCTGTACATATCATGGCCGCGGATGGCTACGAATGGGACCCCGCCAAGGCTGCCGCGAATTTTCGTAAGCATGGCGTCCGCTTCTCCGATGCCGCGACCGCGCTCGGCGACCCCGTTCGAACGGCGTCGGTATCAGGAGCGTTGATGCGCAAGTACTACGATTTCTCGAAGGGAATCCGGGGTCCAATCAAGCCGATACCACCCGGCAAGACGCGAATTACGATCCGCCTCGACGATGAAGTGCTCGAGTGGTTCAAATCCGAGGTGGAAGCTGCCGGCGGTGGTAACTACCAGACGAGGATCAATGACGCGCTGCGGCAGCACATCGTGCGCGCCAAGGAGCCTCTCGAGGAGACGCTGCGACGCGTGGTGCGCGAAGAGCTGAAGGCCAGCGCCCGGAACGGGAAATAGCACTATGAAAACCGCCATCTCGTTGCCGGTCCCGCTGTTCCGATCGGCAGAACGACTTGCCAACCGCCTGGGGCTCACACGCAGCGAACTGTACTGCCGAGCGCTAAGGGATCTACTGGCACGCCACGGTCAGTCAGCCGTCACCGAACAGCTCAATGCGGTGTATGGGGTTCCGGAAAACAATTCCGGCCTCGACTCGGGCCTGGCCGTGATGCAGTCCCGCACTTTGAAGCGTCACGCCAACCGATGAAGTCCGGCAAGATATGCCGCCTGCACGATTGAGGCAGCGCCAATGGGTGTGCGCCGCCCCGCCTTGTCGCGGTGGCGACTAGGCTATAGGCTGACTCGATGAATGCAGAACAGATCAAGGATAGGGAGGTCGGCGCTGACTACATCATGCCCGACCCGGCGCCGAGCGACGCCAAGCGTACCTCGGATGCAGGAGCCGCCATCGACCGGTTCCAAGCGTTCATGCGCGAGCACCCGATTCCGGCCGGCGCGATCGACGTCGAGGCGCTGATCGAGGAAGGGCGTTCGTGAACTTCGTGCCCGCCTGAGCCCACCATGCCCCCCCGCGCCCTGGTCATCGACGACGAGCCCGACATCCGCGAACTGCTGGCGATCACGCTCGGGCGCATGCAGCTCGAGGTGGACACTGCCGCGGACTACGCGAGCGGGGTGCGACAGCTCGGCGGGCGGCGCTACGACCTCGTGCTCACCGACATGCGATTGCCCGACGGCGACGGGCTCGACCTCGTCGCGTGGATCCAGGACCACCGCCCCGGCGTGCCGGTGGCGGTGATCACGGCCCACGGCAACGTCGAAGCGGCGGTGCGGGCGCTCAAGCTCGGCGCGTTCGACTTCATCTCGAAGCCGCTCGACCTGGCGGCGCTGCGCAAGCTGATCACCGCCACGCTCAAGCTCGGCGAATCCATCGAGGCGACCGGCCGCCGTGCAACCCTGCGGCTGCTCGGCGACTCGATAGCCGATGCAGCAGCTGCGGCAGCTGATTGCCCGGGTGGCCCGCTCGCAGGCGCCGGTGCATGTCTCGGGCGACTCGGGTACCGGCAAGGAACTGGTGGCGCGGCTGATCCACGAGTCCGGGCCCCGTGCCGACGGGCCGTTCGTGCCGGTCAATTGCGGCGCGATCCCGACCGAGCTGATGGAGAGCGAGCTGTTCGGCCACAAGAAGGGCAGCTTCACCGGCGCCGTGGCCGACAAGGAAGGCCTGATCCGCAGCGCCGAAGGCGGCACGCTGTTCCTCGACGAGGTGGCCGACCTGCCGCTGCACATGCAGGTGAAGCTGCTGCGCGTGATCCAGGAGAAGGCCGTGCGGCCCGTCGGCGAGACGCGCGAGGTGCCGGTGGACGTGCGCATCCTGTCGGCCACGCACCGCAAGCTCGAGGAGCTGGTGAAGACCGGCCGCTTTCGCGAAGACCTCTATTACCGCATCAACGTGATCGAGCTGCACGTGCCGGCGTTGCGCGAGCGGCTGGACGACGTGCCGCAGATGGTGGACATGCTGCTCGATCGGGTGTCGCGCCAGATCGGCGTGCCGACGGCCGGAGGTCAGCGACGAGGCGATGGAGAAGCTGCTGACGTACGCCTACCCGGGCAACGTCCGCGAGCTGGAGAACATCCTGGAGCGGGCGGTGACGCTGTGCTCGGACGGGCGGGTGGAGCCGGGGGATATCCAGCTCAAGCTGGGGACGGCGGCGGTGGAGTTGCCGCCGGTGGAGGAGACGGCCGAGGCCGCCGGGCTGGAGGGGCAGCTCGAGTCGATCGAGCGGGAGGCCATCGTCCGGGCGCTGGAGCAGACGCAGATACAACAAGACCAAGGCGGCGGCAGCTGCTGGGGATGACGTTCAGGCAGTTGAGGTACAGGGTGAAGAAGCTGGGGATTGAGTGAGCAGACCGGCGCGACGATCGATTTCGACCGTACTGCGTAACCTGTTCCTCGCAGGCACGCGGCGCTTCGACGATCTGCAGGCAGTCTCGGAGGGCTTTTGGCGCAACTCCAGCTACACGTTTCTGGCGTCCCCGGAGTACTACGAGCGGCGAACGGAGGTGCTTGGCTCCGTACTCGACTCGCTGGGCGAAATCGGCTCGGCGGCAGATATCGGGTGCGGTGACGGTCAATTCACACGCATGCTGGCCCGGCACGCTCGATCGACGGTCGGCTATGACATCTCGCCCTCCCTCATCACCAACGCGCGCCGGAGCCTGCCAGAGGCCTTGGCCAGCAAGGTTCGATTCGAGATCGCGGGCCTTGACGATGTTCCAGAATCAGATCAGTACGACCTGGTTGCCTGCATGGGCGTGTTCTCCTGCCTGTTGCATGAGGAGACCTACCTGGAAGCCGTGGCGAAGTGCCGGAACCTGACCCGCCCGGGCGGGCATCTGCTGCTAGTGGACACTGTTGCCGACGGTCGGGAGATCGTTCGCGCGTACCGCAGCGGCTACGTGGCCCGCTACCGCAACAGGAACGACTACGAACAGGCGATTCTTGACCGTGGCATGTCTATCGCGGCCACGCGGCTCATCGCTCGCATGAGCCCGCGTACCGTCAATCTGCTGTACCTTGCCCGGCGCTAACGCCACCCGATATGCAGCTAGCCCCGGATGACGTCCTGCAGGTATGAACGGACGTAATCCACCAGCTCCGTGCTCCGTTGGCGAGGCGCGGGCCGGCGTATTGCTGCCGCAACCAGCGCCTCCTCGATGAGGGCGGGCAGATCTGCAACATCCCATGCAACGGTCACCAGCCCCAATTTCTCGAGTTGCCGTGCCGTCTGCTTCTGGTGGTCATCCCGATGTTCTCCGCGCTTCTCGTCCCGAGGTACGACGATGACCGGGATTCCCTTGTCCAGTGCCGTCAGGATCGACCCAGTGCCGGCGTGCGCTATGACCAACCGTGCCGCACCAATAGCCTGCTCGTAAGCCCTGCCATCCAGCGACCGCACACACCGCAGGCTGGCAAATTCCGCATTTCCGGAGCCCACCTGGGCGAGCACATCGGGTCTCGGAGACCTGCTACCGGCCCACTGGTCAACCGCAGCTACGAATCTGTCGAACGGCAGTTGCGTGCCGACCGTGACGAAGATCACAAGAGCGACCCCCGGTAGTGCGGACCATCGGCTCTCGCCAAGTGTGGCCACTGGACCAGGCGAACATCTGCGAAAGGCCGCGCCAAGCGACCCGAGAGGGTCATCCTGTTGACCAGTCCAAAGATGTCGATCCAGACCCCTCTCGCGCCAGCAAGTCTCCCGAAGACGAGCGCCAGCAGACCAGGCGCCGCTCCAGTTGTCACGACTACACGCGGCCGTAACCGAAGCACGAGGCGCGCCACCTGAAAAGCGCACAAGAGCAGTTTACCCGGAGTCTGCTTGTTCGCGTCTGGAATGACGTGAAAACGCCCGTCAGGCACGTCCGAAGACCGTCCCGGATCGGTGCACGCGTACTGGACTTCGAACCCCTTGAATGCGTCGAACAGGCGGGTGAGTTCCACCCAATGGCCACCCGACGAACTGATCGCGAGGATGTCGCACCGTGCGAGTGGTCTCATTGCTCTTGCCTGCCTGTGGGTACGTGTCGACGAACGGAAGCGATAGAAAGCATCTGCCAACTGAGGCTGCCATGCTGCCCATGTCCCCCTGGACCGAAGCCGAACCAGTTAACGGTTTTAAGGTCGCTGAGACCGCCAGATCTTGTCAAATCGGCTGCGGCTCGCAGAATTGTACGGTGCCCGCCGCAGGGTGCCTCATTGAAGGCCTCGTCGACTACGTGAATTCACATCGCTCCGCACTGCGCCGCTTCCTAGTACTGCTCGACGCAGTATCGATCTTCGTGGCCATGGTGGCCGCGATGGGTGTCCATTCGCTGCTGCGAACTCACTACGCGGGGTTCAGGTCGCCACCGGCGCTCGAGGCCTACATCCTGATCGGCTACGTCGCACTCCCGCTCTGGCTGTCGCTCGCCGCCGTACTGGGTCTTTACCGGCAGCTTGAGAGACCGCGACGAGCGTCGTCTTTGCTGAATGCACTGCTGCGGCTGCACGTCTTCGGCCTTCTCGGGCTCGCCCTCCTCATCTACCTGACGCAGATTCCCCTCAACCGCAGCGTCGTCGGGCTCTTCGTTGCCATGACGTTCGTCTTTATGTTCGCGAACCGACTGGTCCTTCACACGTGGATCAGGCATCAATATGCCCAAGGTCACAGCCAGTTGCGCGTGCTGCTGGTAGCTGATTCCCGCGCGGCCGTAACGAAAGTGGCGCAGCAGATCGGCGATCAGTCGTTTCCGCCGATGCTGATCGGTTGCGTTGCCCATCCGGACGCCCGCGATGACCCGCGCGACTGGGGGCTGGCAGTACTCGGCTCAACCGGAGACCTGAGGCAAGTCCTGCACGAAAGTGCAGTAGACGTGGTGCTCGTATCCTGCAGTCGGGACGTCGTGCTGGACATCGATGCGCTGCTTGAGGCCTGCGATGAGGTCGGCGTTCCGCTTCAGTGCCACCTGCGGGTGGATCACGACACCCGGCGCGAAGTGCGAATCGTCGACGAAATCGGCCTGCCGGCACTCAAGTTCGACAAGCGACGTCGGTCAGCCGATGCGCTGATCGCGAAGCGGCTGCTCGATATCGCGGCAGCGAGCGCCGGCCTCATCATGCTGTCGCCATTGCTGCTGTTGGTTACCCTGGGTGTCTGGACCACAATGGGCCGACCGATCCTGTTCTGCCAGCTGCGAACCGGGTACAACGGCAGGGCGTTCACCATGTACAAGTTCCGGACCATGGTGCGGGACGCGGAGGAACGCAAGGCCGGTCTCGCGGCAATGAACGAGGTCGACGGCCCGGCCTTCAAGATCCAGTCAGATCCGAGAGTTACACCGTTTGGCAAACTGCTGAGACGCACCAGCATCGACGAACTGCCCCAGTTGTTCAACGTACTCATCGGCCGAATGAGTCTCGTGGGTCCGCGGCCCCTGCCGATCGAGGAGCAGCAGCGTATCGTCGGCCCGCAGCGTCGCCGGCTGTCGATGAAGCCAGGAATCACTGGACTGTGGCAGGTCAGTGGCCGCAGCGATCTCTCGTTCGAGGAGTGGATGCAACTGGACTTGGCCTACGTTGACGACTGGTCGCTGCTGCTGGATCTCCAGCTGCTGCTGAGAACAATACCGGCGGTCATGCTTGGGCGCGGCGCCAAGTAGGCAATCGTCTGCATGAGTGCATCCGATCCCGATTCGAGGTCGTCACCTCTGGTGGACGCAGATCAAACTTCGTCACGTACGCCGTCACTGTCGAGGGGCGTCACGCTCGGAACAGCCTGGCAGGTTCTCCGCGCCGGCAGCTACCTGTTGTGGGTGGCTGTCGTGGCGCGCTTGCTCGGTCCGGAAGGCTACGGGCAGCTCGCCGGAGCCATGGGACTGGCGACCGCCATCGGCACCCTTAGCGGGTTCGGACTCGGGCTCGTCATGCTCCTTGACGTGCCGCGCCAACCGCGAATATTCAGCGCGTCATGGACCCGGGCGATGCGCGCGACACTGCTGAGCGGAGCGGTACTGACGATTGTGTTCGCGACGGTCGCGCCACACGCCATGGGCCAGCGAACTGCATTCACGGTCCTGCTGGCCGTCGGGGTCTCGGAGGTCATCTGCTTCCCGGTTGCGGTGCTCTGCAGTTATGCCCTGCAATCACACGAGAGGATGGGCTGGGGCCACGCCGTCTACGCATTGCTCCCTGTGGCCAGCCTTGTGGCGGCGTTGTCCTGTCGCATCCTGGTTCCGAATGCACAGCTGGAGACCTACGTCCTGTTTCATGCCGCAGCATCGGTGGCAGCGGCTGCCATCATGACGCTCGCAGTGCGCAGGCTGCTGCGCCCGGTCGCGGGCTCGGGCGTGCGCCCCACAGCCGACGTCCGCCGCGGCATCGAACTGGCTGTGGTACGTTCGGCGGACATCGCCCTTAACACCCTCGACAAGACTCTCATGCTCAGGCTGGGAGGCGGAGAAATGGCTGGCATCTACGCCGTGGCGAGCCGCCTGGCCGCGGCACTGGCCCTGCCGATCGTGACATTGTCGAGCGCCGCGCTTCCGCGGCTGTCCCGTGCTGCGGCAAAACCGGACTCGACGGATGCGCGACATCTCGCCGGCAAACTGGTCGTCGCAGCAGTAGCCTGGGGCATCGCAGCCGCGGTCGGAATGGCCGTGCTTGGCAGCGTGCTGCCGCTGATCCTCGGAGCCAGGTTCACCGCGGCGGCTGAACTCGCGGTCCTGCTGGCTCCGCTGCCCCTGCTGATCGGGCTTTGCTCCCTTGGCTGCACCGTGCTCCTCACCTCGGAGCGGCAGCGGCTGCGCCTGGCGGTGCAGCTGGGTGGGATCGCGATCCTCATCGCTGCGTCGGCCATTCTCGTTCCCGCGTACGGGCTCCGGGGTTCAGCGGGCGCGGTGCTGATCACTCAGGCATCGACGGCGGCCGGACTGTGGTTGACTGTCGGCTGGTCGCGCAGCCGAGTGGCCGCGGATCGTAGCGGCAGCAACTGAGCAGGTAACGAATGGCCAGGATTGTCACAGATAAGGAAGATGCGACACAGCCGCGGATCGAACGCGACGACGTGGCGTCGTTTTTCGAGGAGCGCGCCAGGCGCATCGCCAGAATCGGGCCAGTGCGCGCCGTCCTGTACCAGGACAACCACCCTGACCTGGCCGAACGCCGCGACGCAGAGGAGAAGCGGATCCTGACCCCCCTCCTAGCCGTCGACTCATCGACGCGTATACTCGATATCGGCTGTGGGACCGGTCGCTGGGTCGCGCAGGTGGCCGGCAGCTGCGCGCACTACCACGGCATCGACCTCAGTCCCGGCCTCGTGGAATTTGCGCGGTCGAGTTACGCCGACCTGCCGCACTGCAGGTTCACGGTGTGCTCGGCGACCGATGTTTCGCTGGCCACTCTAGGCGAGGCGAAGCCATTCGACCGCGTGCTGTGTGCGGGTCTCTTCATCTACCTCAACGACGACGACGTTGACCTCGCCATGTGCCGCATCGCCGCGGTTGCCGCTGATGCCTGCCGGATTCTGCTGCGCGAGCCTGTTGCAATGGCGGGACGCCTGACCATCCAGGACCATTTTTCGGAAGATCTGCGCCAGTCGTACAACGCGATCTACCGTTCGCAGGAGGAGTTGCTGCGGTTTGCTGACGGACCACTGTTGCAGAACGGGTTCCGGTTCGTCGGAGCCTCGGACCTGTTCTCGGACCCGACACTGAACAACCGCTCCGAGACACGACAGCGCTGGATGCTGCTGGAGCGCAGGCAATGAAAACGGCTTTCTGCTTCGATCTCGATGGGACAGTCACGACGCGGGAGATACTACCCTGCATCGCCTCCGAGCTTGGGATCTCCGAAGAGATCGCGACCCTAACGAAACTCACGATGCAGGGGCTGATTTCGTTCGCCCACTCGCTGCGCCTGCGCACGCTGATTCTGGGACAGGTGCCGGTCCGCCGTGTGCATGAGGTCATCGATGAGATCGGCCTGGATCCGTTTGTCACCGAGTTCATTCGCAACCGAACCGGCGACTGCTTCCTCGTCACGGGCAATCTCGATGTCTGGATCGAACCGCTCGCAGCGCGCATCGGCTGCACATGCATGTCTTCCCGGGCAAGCGTCTCCGGCGAGCGCATTCGGCTTGAGCACGTTCTCGACAAGGGTGATGCGGTGCGATCGCTGCGGGCGTCCGGTCGCTTCGAGCGTGTCATTGCGGTCGGCGACGGCGCCAATGACGTGCCGATGCTCGAGGAGGCCGACGTCAGCGTGGCATTCGGCGGCGTGCACAGCCCCATGCCGGCAGCGGTAGCTGCGGCCGGTTACATCGTCCACAGCGGAGAAACTCTGTGCAACCTATTGAAGGTGCTGTAATCGCGGCCGCCGGACTCGGTTCCCGGCTCGGCCTCGGGCTGCCGAAGTGCATGCTGGAGATAGAGGGACGCACGCTTCTCTCGCGACTCATTGAACTAGTGGAACCGTACGTGGCCCGGGTACACGTTGCGGTTGGCTACCGTGAGGACATCATCATCGAGCACTGCTCCAGATACCATCGCCATGTTGTTCTGGTACGCAATCCGGACTATCGAAGCACCAACACAGCGTTCAGCATGGCGCTTGGCGCGCGCGGCTTTCACGGCAAGGTGATCTTCTTGGATGGGGATCTGCTCATCTCGCGTGCCGCATTCGGTTCATTCGCGCGCCGTGCCGCCACCACGGATCTCCTCGTCGGGCTCACACGACAGACGAGTGAGCACGGGGTGTTCGTGGACGCGGTGAACGCCGATGAAGCGGAGCACCCGACGATCTGCGGTTTCACTCGAGATCGACGGCAGCCGCTCGAATGGGCAAACGTCTTTGCCGGCCCCGCGCGAGTGCTTGACGATGCCAGGGGTTACGTGTTCGAGGCACTCGGCGCTTGGCTGCCGTTGCCAGGTCATGTACTCGAACTGGCAGAGGTCGACACCCCAGGTGACCTGGAACAGGCGAGACGCTTCGGCCGCGACCTCGGGTCGGCGAGCTAGCCAGCATCTTGTGCATGAGCCGCCAATGATCGAGCCGTCACATCCAGCGTCGAACTCGCAGATGAGAGTACTGTTCCTGCTGCAGCGCATCGAGAGCTGGAGCAACATCAGATCCATCTGGCGACAGATGGCGTCAGATCCGAGGTACCGACCCGAAATCTGGCTTCTGCCCTACGACGTGCGAAAGCCGGAAGAATCTGCGGCAAGAACCCGTCAGGATTCGGCGGATCTGGATTTGGAGCAGGTTCCCCACCGGATCTGGTCGACGGACGATGCTCTGACCGATGGCCGGTTCGACGCCGCCGTGTTCACCAATCCATACGACATCGAGCGGCCGACATGCCTCCACTTCGACTTGGTCGCGCGGGCCGTACCGGTGACCGCCTACGTGCCTTATGGCTTCGTGGTGGGTGGCGGGCACAAGAATCGACGGTTGCAGTATGCGCAGCCGACACAGATGCGCGCGACTCTCGTCTTCGCGCGCAGCTGGCGCGAGCGGGCCATGTACCGCGATCACTGCCCGACGGGTGACACCCACGTACTCGTCACCGGCCTGCCGAGACTCGACGAAATGATGTCGTCGCCGCCCGCGCAGGTAGACCCGGAGTTCCAGGCGGCCATCGGCGGCCGTTTCGCCGTGCTCTGGAATTCGCATTTCTCGATGACCCGGACGCTGCAGGGATCGTTGGATTATTCGACCTTCGATCGAATCGGCAGCGGGCTGCTTCGATTCGCGACGGAGAATCCAGATGTCGCGCTGATCTGGAGACCTCACCCGCATCTCTTCCCAGTACTCTTGAAGGAACGCCTGCTGACAGCCTCCAGGCTGGAGAACCTGGAGCGCGAGTTATCGCGCGCGGGGATCATCCTCGATCGGCGATCGGATCATCGCCCGGCTTTCGCTGCGTCCTCGGCCCTGCTGACGGATGCCGGCTCCTTTCTGATCGAGTATGTCCTGACAGGTAAACCCATGGCCTATCTTCACAACCCGGATGGCCCGGGCCTGACGGGTGAAGCGCAGGAACTTGTCAGTCGACTCGACACTGTCAGTGACGCATGTGGAGCGATTTCGTTCATCGAGCGCGTCCGCTGCGGTGTCGACGCCGCTCGAAATGCCCGATTCGCGCTGCGCGATCAGCTGTTCCCGATGCAGGACGGCCAGTCGGCGTCTAGAATCGCCGAATCCATTGCGGCGGCCGTCACGTCTGCGCGAACCCGCCATGGCAGCCGCAGCATCGACACGGGCAGCTTCCCGGCCCTGGCCGGACTGACCTGCGACCTGGATGCCCTCCACGAATCACGAGCGGCCACTGCTTCGTGGCTGCGTCGGATTCGCGGCGCAAATCGATGGGCACGCGACGAAGTTGTGGAGTTCGTGAAACGCAGGCCACGTCTGCTACGGATGCTGAATGCCTTTATCTCGTGATCCCACACAAAGACTAGCTGTGGCTGACTGGGATCCCCAAGGCGCGCCGAGCTTGGTGCAGCCACCCTGGTCTAATGCACGCCAATCCGATACACGATTCTCATTTGCTGCTTGAGATTCGCTGGTAGATTCCCAAACGCATTTCCGGAGCCTTTGGACACTATGGCAATGAAGCGCATCCTCGTCACCGGCGGTGCCGGTTTCATCGGCAGTCACCTTTGCGAGCGCCTGCTCGCGCAGGGTCATGAAGTGATCTGCGTAGACAACTTCTACACCGGAACCCGCCAGAACATCGTGCCTCTGCTCAACCACCCGAACTTCGAGGTGCTCCGGCACGACGTGTGCTTTCCCACTCTACGTGGAGGTCGACCAGATCTTCAACCTGGCCTGTCCGGCGAGCCCGATTCACTACCAGAATGACCCAGTCCAGACCGTCAAGACCAGCGTGCACGGCGCCATCAACATGCTGGGCTTGGCCAAGCGAGTCAGGGCGAGGATCTTCCAGGCGTCCACTAGCGAGGTCTACGGCGACCCGAGTGTCCACCCGCAGCCTGAAGGCTACTGGGGCAACGTCAATCCGATCGGGCCGCGCTCGTGCTACGACGAGGGCAAGCGCTGTGCCGAGACTCTTTTCTTTGACTATCACCGGCAACACCGGCTCGACATCCGCGTTGCGCGCATCTTCAACACGTATGGACCGCGCATGCATCCGAACGACGGCCGCGTCGTGTCGAATTTCATCGTCCAGGCATTGCGCAGCGAACCGATCACTCTCTACGGCGATGGATCGCAGACCCGTTCGTTCTGCTACGTCGACGACCTCGTCCGTGCCATCGACCTGTTCGTGAAGAAGGATGATGGCTTCGCTGGTCCGATGAACCTCGGCAACCCAGTCGAGGTAAGTGTCCGTGAACTTGCCGAGACAATCGTCCGCATGACGGGGTCGCGCTCCGAGATCGTGTTCAAGGCCCTGCCCGAAAATGACCCGGTACGGCGCAAGCCCGACATTTCGATGGCGAAGGAACGCCTGGGGTGGGAGCCGATCACGGATCTCACCAAGGGACTCACCCAGACCATCGAGTACTTTTCGCATCGACTGTCGCGCGAGATGCCCTCCCCCGCGCCCTGATCCTTTGCGATCATCGCCGCCATGATCCCCAACGACGGTCCTTCGAGCGAAGGGTATCGTGCCGGCCGATGGCTGGCCGCGGCAGGGATTATGGCGCTATTGCTCGTTCCACGCTGGCTTTCGATTTATTCGGAATCGATCAACTGGGACGAGTTTGCGATGCTGGAGCGCGCCGAGCGCACGCTGCGCGCAGGAGAAGTCGTTGGCGGAGGCCGGCCGGGTCTGGTCACGCTGATGCTTACGCCCTTCGTCCGCGACTGCGTCGACGCGGTCGCAACTGCGGCGAACGCCAGGGTGCTCTGGTTCATCTTGACGCTCGCATACCTGTGCGGCATCTTCTTCCTGGTTCGCAACTGGTTTCGATTCTCCCTGCGGAATGAACGCGGGTGCTTCGAAGGCGCCGCAACAGTGACGCTGCTGGCGTTTCTTCCCTCATTCGTCGCCTGGTCCGTGCAGGTTCGCTCGGACCAGGCCGCGCTCGCGGCTGCCACCTGGGGCGGCGTATGCCTTCTGTCTGGACGGATTCGAAACGCGGCGCTCGCCGGAGTGCTATTTGGAGTCGCCGCCCTTTGCTCCCAGAAGGCCTTGTACCCGGCAGCGCTTTGCGGCCTGTTATGGGCAACGGCTGTGGCCTCGAGGCTGCAACGCACCGATGGCATTTCGTCGCGCGTGGAAATTCTGGCCCGTGCGCGCCAGGCGATCGTTCTGGGCCTCGTCGCATCGGCAACGATCGCCGCCTACCTGTGCCTTGTGCCGAAGGCGGCGGCGTTGGCGGGGACCGCCGCTGTGAATTCCACGTTGGAAGAAATGCGCTGGGTGCGCCAGCGCGTCGGCTACAGCGCATACATGAACGAAGTGCGACAGGCACCGCTACATGCACTGCTGGTCGTCGCACTGATTGCCATGACGGTCCGCGCAGCAGTGCGTCGCGCAGGCCAGGATCTGTTCCTGCTGGCTACTTGCTGGGCTGTGATGGTGCTTGGTCTGGTGGTAATCGTGTTTCACGGATCCGGCTACCCGTATTTCCTGATGACCGCCGGTCTCTTTCCGGCGGTCGCTTTCGGGCTCGCTGCTGGCCACGGAGCCGGCCTGCTCGGATCCGGCCGCAGGATGATCATCGGTGCTGCATTCGTCACGATGGCGTTGGGCAGCGCTCCTGTAACCCTGCAGATGCTCGGTGGTGCACAGGAAGACCAGCGCGATACGACTCGCTGGATAAGGGCCAGCGGTCTGGATGCCTACTCAGGGTTCCAGGGTGACGGCGCGCTCATCTGCCAGACCGATCCCGATCCCGTCCGCGGCATCCTGCCGTTCCAGATACTCAAGCGAGCGGAGCGATCTCCGTCGGCATTCGACGATTTCATACAGAAGTTTCGCAGCAAGCCCGTTGCCTACGTGATCGACGCGCCTCGCCTTTATCACTTTCCGGCTAACGTCCGGCAGTTCTGGCTAGATCACTACCAGTGGTATCACGGCTCAGTCTGGGTCGCTGGGTTCAGTATAATTGCGACCGCTTCGGACGAGACCATCGACGTAATCGTCCCCGGGCGGTACAGATGGATTCCCTATCCTAGGAAGAATGGCGCCGCGCTGATTGTTGATGGGCAGACAATCCAGACGGGAGACACAGCGCCTCTGGAGGCCGGAGTTAAACGCGTGTCGACTCGGCCCGCCGGCACGAGTGGCATCCTTTTGCTCGCGCTCGACGCCCCTTCTGGAAACGTCGTCTACCCGTTCATCGACCCTGTGCAGGTCGATCGTCTCGTTGGTGTGCGCTGAGGTTCCCGCCTGCGAATGTGACATAATTCTCACGCTGCAATCCTCGGACAGTGTACTTTTTGGCCCCAAGTTCACCGAAGGACGAACCTTGCGGCTCCAGTCATCGAGAGACCCGGCACCCGCCGGATCGCGGCCAGTGGCATTGCCCTGGCCGCCGGAAATCGCTGGTTGCTCCGCACGATGGACCAACGCGGCCTGGACCGCCGTCTACGGTCTTGTCCTGCTCGCACTCTGGAGCGTCTTGGGGCGCTACCAGGGAATCACCCATGACGGGGTTCTCTACGCGCTGCAGGCCGTGGCGAGGCTGCACCCGGATCCACTGGCCGGCGACCTGTTCTTGCGCTACCAGTCGCAGGACCGGTTCACGGTCTTCCCGCTCGCCTATGCCTACCTGATCGAGTTCGTCGGCGCGGGCCGCGCAGCCGCCCTGCTCACGTTCGCATTGCAGCTAAGCTGGTACGCCGCGGCATGGGCGATCGCCCGCCGCCTGCAGAGCCCTGCTCTTGCGCTCCTGTCACTTGCGTTGCTCCTGCTCCTGCCCGGAACCTACGGGGCCATGGAGGTTTTCCGCTATGCGGAGCCTTTCCTGACGGCGCGACTTCTCGCTGAAGCACTGTCCCTGGCCGCATTGCTGTGTTTGCTCGCCTCAAGACCAGTTCTCGCAATGACTTCCACGGTGCTCGCCCTGTTGGTGCACCCGCTCATGGCGTTTCCGGTCGCGTTGTTGATGGCGGTCCATTTGCTACCGCTCAACCGACCGCGGTCACGAGTCCTTCTTGGCATCGCGGTCGTGGCGGGCGCCACCTTCGGGAGCTTCCTGATCGGGCAGCCTGATCCCTACATCCAGGGGGACTGGCTCGAAGCCTTAAGGCAGCGCAGCGTTTTCCTCTTCACGGACCTCTGGGGCGTTCCTGAGTGGGAGACCCAGGTCATGATCCTGGCCACACTCGGGCTCGGCGCATTGGCACTGCCAGACGGGAGCACTGCCCGACGACTCACGGCAAGCGCGTTGCTTGTCGCGGTCGCGGGGCTTGCGCTGGCGGTTCTGAGCAGCCAGTGGCTGGAACTCAGGATCCTGCTCCAGGGGCAGCCGTGGAGGTGGCCGTGGATCGGCAAAGTACTGGCGATTGCGATTCTGCCGTCCTTGGTCGTGCATCTGTGGCGCAGCGCCAGAACCGGGCAGGCCGCCGCAGTACTCCTCGCAATCGCCTGGCTCCTTGCAGGCGTCGGCGCGCTGCGGGAGGTCCCACCGTTCGGAGTCGCCGGCCTGCTGTGCTTTTTTTCGCTGCTCCTCTGGGTGGCCAGGGACAAGGTCTCGCCTGAATCGCTGCGACACCTGAGGATCCTGGTGGTCCTCGCACCGCTGCTGGCTGCCCTTTTCTTCGCATCACTGGCCTACATGGCGATAAACAACGATTTTTCGTTTGGCTACGACCCGATCTGGGTGCAGCGCATCCAAGACGTGTTGGGAACCCCCGGCATGGCTGCAAGCCTGGCAGTTCTTGCCTGGTACCTGCTGATCGTCGTACGGAGCCGGATTGCCGCAAGCGTGTTGGCCGTGGCAGCCGTTGCATTGCTGTATGGGGCCGGTCCGGAGTACCTGCGCAGGTGGGTCAACTCGCCATTCGACGACGCCGGTCGACAGCAGATGGCGGAATGGCGCCGGCTCATTCCGCGGGATGCGGAGGTCCTCTGGCCAGGCGCACCACATGGCGCATGGCTGCTGCTCGATCGACGGAGTTACATGTCTATTTCCCAGGGCGCCGGTTCCGTCTTCTCGGCCGAGACGACCAGGGAGTTATTGCGTCGGGCCGAAGTGCTCAGCCCGCTGGTGTCGCCGGGATTCTGGATTCTCGAGCCGAAGGCCGTCGAGGAAGACGAGCGCGCTCTTACGCCGGAGATCATGCAGGCGATCTGCAAGGACCCGGCCCTTGGGTTCGTGATCCACCAACAAGAGATCCCGGGGGCAGTCGGCAGGATCGAGTGGCCCGGCCCGGGATATGCCATCTACCTGTACGACTGCCGCAGATTCCGGGCGGCCTGAAGCGCATGCGACACCTGATTCGCGAGGCCTTCCTCTACAGCGCAGCCTCGGGCCTGGCTCTGCTCACCGACGTCGGTCTGCTCTGGCTGCTGGTCGAGCGGTTCGACACTCATTACCTCCTGGCAGCCACCATCGCGTTCCTCGCGGGTACGTCGGTCGTCTACGTAATCTCCGTCTCGGCGATCTTCCGACACCGGAAGATCAAGAATCGCCGCGTCGAGTTCGGCGCATTTGCCGCAATTGGCGTGCTGGGTCTCTGCGTCAACCTGGCAGTGCTGAAGACCGCCGTCGATGGACTGGGTCTGCACTACCTGATCGGCAAGCTGGCCTCGATCATGTTCACCTTCTCGCTCAATTTCGGACTACGCCGCTACTTCCTGTTTTCAGCGCCTGCCGCGGCAGGCGGAGCAAACGTACCTGGAGAGACCCATCAATGCACAAGACTGCCGTAATTGCGGGGGCGGGGCCCGCCGGCCTGACGGCCGCACTCGAACTGCTGCGTCGGTCGGAGTATCGGCCGATCGTCTTCGATCTCGACTCCCAGGTCGGTGGAATATCGAAGACGGTCAATTACCGGGGCAACCGGATGGACCTCGGTGGCCACCGCTTCTTCTCGAAGTCCGACTGGGTCATGAACTGGTGGCAGGACATCCTTCCCGTGTCGGGCACTCCCGAGGAACTGGCTGGAGTCTCTCTCGCCTACCAGGGCCAATCGCGCGACTTCACGGCTGCCGCGGCGGCCCGGGAGTCGGATGACCGCGTCATGCTCGTCCGTCCGCGGCTGTCGCGCATCTACTACCGTCGCAAGTTCTTCGACTACCCGCTCAAGCTCAACAGCCGGGTGATCGGCAATCTCGGCCTGCTCGAGGGGGGTCTGCTCGGCGCGAGCTACGCGCGGTCGAGACTGAACCCGCGCAGTCCGGAGACGACCCTCGAGGATTTCTTCATCAACCGCTTCGGTGATCGGCTCTATCGCACGTTCTTCAAGGACTACACGGAGAAGGTGTGGGGCGTGCCGTGCGACCAGATTTCCGCCGAGTGGGGAGCACAGCGGGTCAAGGGACTGTCCATCACGAGTGCACTCAAGCACGCCGTAAGCTCCTTGCTGCCGCGCAAGCAGGATCTTGCGCAGAAATCCGTCGAGACGAGCCTGATCGAGCGCTTCCTCTATCCACGACTCGGGCCAGGGCAGATGTGGGAGGAAGTCGCTGCGCGCGTCACTGACGCGGGCGGACGGATCCTGCTCAACCACAAGGTCGTGGGCCTGGACCGTGACGGCGACCGGATCGTCCGCGTGACCGTCATGGACAACAAGTCAGGCGAGACCAGTACGGTGGCCTGTGACGCGTTCTTCTCGACGATGCCCATTCGCGAACTCGTCGACCAGTTGAAGGTGGACGACGATGCAGTGCGATGTGTTGCCAACGGACTCCCCTATCGTGACTTCATGACCGCCGGGATCGTCGTGCGGAAGATGCGTGGGTCCGACGCACGCCGTGGTGACACTGGCGCGTACCCGCCGGACAACTGGATCTACATCCAGGAACCCGACGTACGCATCGGCCGCCTGCAGATCTTCAACAACTGGTCGCCGTATCTGGTGGCGGATCGGGACACCGTTTCCCTCGGGCTCGAGTACTTCTGCAACGAGGGCGACGACCTCTGGTCGATGCAGGACTCCGATTTCGTCGCGTTCGCGTCCCGCGAACTCGAGAAGATCGGGCTGATTGACCGCAGCGACGTCCTGGACGGCACCGTGGTGCGCGTGCCCAAGGCATACCCCGCGTATTTCGGCGAGTACCCGCGCATCGGGCATGTGCGCGACTATCTGGACGGTATCGGCAACCTGTTCGCAATCGGTCGCAACGGTATGCACCGATACAACAACCAGGACCACTCGATGCTGGCGGCAAAGGAAGCGGTGGACTGCCTGGTCACCGGCCGTACCGATCGCAGCGCGATCTGGGCGGTCAACACCGAGGAGGACTACCACGAGACCCGGGCGGAGACTCCTGAGTCCGTGGAGTCGCGTTCCAGCACGGCAGCGAAAGCCGCTTGACGAGCCCGGCGCCCGGCAATCAGTGGCCGGAACTGACAAAAACCGTCATGACGCGCCAGTTATGCCATCTGATTCGCGCACTTGCCATTGAAAAGCCATATGAAAACAGCTGCTTAGGCCGCCCGTCAAGGTTGGCACGCCATTTGCTTCGGTAACGGTTGCCAGTGCTAATGCACAGCTGATTCAGATTTTGCAGGACTCAATAGAGAACAGGAGCATTCAATGATCAAACAGATGCAGAAGGGCTTCACCCTTATCGAGTTGATGATCGTCGTGGCGATCATCGGCATTCTGGCCGCCATCGCGATTCCGGCTTACCAGGACTACGTGATCCGTTCGCAGGTGACGGAAGGGCTGGCGATGGCCGGCGCATCCAAGGCCTCAGTGGCGGAGTTCTATGCGAACCGCGGCGCTTGGCCGGCGGACAATGCGGCTGCCGGCGTAGGCGCCCGCGACCGACATCAGGGGCAAGTATGTCGACCAGATTACGATCCCCAATGGCGGTATCACCGTCCGATTCGGCGGCGACGCCAACAGAAGATCACGGGCCAGACAATTGGCCTGACCCCTGGCGCCAGCGCCAACGATGACGTGGTGTGGACGTGTGGCCGCGCGCCCTTCGCTTCTGGGGCGATCGGCAGCGGCGCCTCGGCCGCCGGGTCCGGTGCCACCTCTGCCGGTATGCTCGGCAAGTTCCTGCCGTCGAGTTGCCGCAGCTGATCCAGTCAGTTCCTGATCATTCCGATCCGGGAGAGGCCCCTGCCCTGCAGGGGCTTCTTCTTTTGGCACTCTGGCCATGAGGATTCGACTGCGGCGCCGCAGCGTGTCAATCGGCGGATTGTGGATCCCATCCCACAATTGCCGCTAGATCCGATGCAGAATGCGCACGGTACTTAACATTTGCTACTCTTCAGCCTCTTTCACCACTCGCCGCAATTGGATAGCCGGAACAGCACAAGCCCATGAATGACGTGGCAGTTTCCGCGACCGGGACGCAGCGGTCGAGCCTGCAGGGCCTGCCGCAACGCCTGGTCGCAGACGGCTTGGTGGCGGAAGGCGCAATGGCGGACGCCATCGCGGCCTCCCGCGAGCGCCGCGTCCACATCGTCAGCTACCTGGTCGAATACAACTTGGCCGACGCCCGCGAGATTGCCATTGCGGCCTCGCAGGAGTTCGGCGCTCCCCTGCTGGACCTCGACGCAATCCAGGCCGACTTCGAGATCGTCCGGCTGATCAGCGAAAAGACCATCCGCCGGCACCGGGTGCTGCCGCTGGTCAAGCGCGGCAAGCGGCTGTTCGTCGCGATCTCGGACCCGACCAACCTGCACGCCCTGGACGAGGTCAAGTTCGCCAGCGGCCTGTCGGTCGAGGCGATCGTCGTCGAGGAGGACAAGCTCGACAAACTCCTGACCAAGTCGCTGGAGCAGGTCGACACGGCCATGCCGGAGCTTGCCGGCGAGGATTTCGAACTCGACAGCCTGGAAGTCACCGCTGACGACGACAGCAAGGACGAGGGCATCGAGCGGGCCGATGTCGAAGACGCGCCGATCGTCCGATTTGTGAACAAGGTGATGCTCGACGCGATCAAGCGCGGCGCTTCGGACATCCATTTCGAGCCATACGAGCGCTCCTACCGCATTCGCTTCCGGCTCGATGGCGTGTTGAAGGAAGTTGCATCACCTCCCGTGCAGCTGGCCGTCAAGCTGGCGGCGCGACTCAAGGTCATGTCGCGGCTCGACATCGCCGAGCGACGCGTCCCCCAGGACGGCCGCATCAAGATGAAGATCTCGAAGAACCGCGCCATCGACTTCCGCGTCAGCACCTGCCCCACGCTGTTCGGCGAAAAGGTCGTGATGCGTATCCTCGATTCTTCGAGCGCGATGCTGGGCATCGACTCGCTGGGGTATGAGCCATTCCAGAGGCAGCACTATCTGGACGCGCTGGCCCGGCCGCACGGCATGATCCTGGTCACCGGCCCCACGGGCAGCGGCAAGACCGTGTCGTTGTACACCGGACTGAACATCCTCAACACAGAGGACTCGAACATCTCGACGGCCGAGGATCCGGTCGAAATCATGCTGCAGGGCGTCAACCAAGTGAACATCAACCCGAAGGTCGGGCTGACGTTCCCCGGCGCCTTGCGCGCCTTCCTGCGCCAGGACCCGACATCATCATGGTCGGCGAAATCCGCGATCTCGAGACGGCGGAGATCGCCATGAAGGCGGCGCAGACCGGTCACCTCGTGCTCTCAACCGTGCATACAAACGACGCCCCGAAGACCCTGACCCGCCTCGTGGACATGGGCGTCAAGCCCTACGCGATCGCCACGTCGGTCAGCCTGATCATCGCGCAGCGCCTGGCGCGGCGGTTGTGCAACACGTGCAAGGCAAAGCTCGATGTCCCTGAGGAAGCCCTGCTGAA
>CAVSUM010000019.1:0-120994 GCA_963731105.1 uncultured Gammaproteobacteria bacterium | reverse complement strand
CGACTTCGAGGTAGCAGGCTCCCGGGTCGCCCGCGAACTCTGCCGTGAATCGCTGGAGGGCGGCGATCAGCTTGGTGCCCGAATAGCCGGACAGCAGGTTACGGTCGAACTCCTTCAGCAGTTCACCTCGCTCCGCCGCGCGCAGGCACTCGAAGCATCGATCCAGGCGATCCGTTGCCGCGCCGCTGATCTGCATGATTTCGGGGCTCACGATGTGGGCTGTCGTCCGTACGTTCCATCCATGCAGCGCGCCTCAGCCCGGATCGTGCAATCGGCAGGAGACGCCGCCGTCCAGCTGCAGCACGGCGCCGTTCGCGAAAGGATGGCGCGACGACAGGCACTGCCGCACCCAGTCTGCGACCTGGTTCGGCGCACCGATGGCGCCGGACGGGTGGGCCTCGTCCAGGCGGGCGCGCGCCTCGGGCCGGTCCACGAAGCCTGCCTCCAGCATCGGCGTACCGATCGCCGCCAGCTCGAGGGTCACGATCCGGACCTGGGCGATCCCACTCGACGGCCAGGGCCCTCGACAGACAATCCGGACAGCGCAGCCTTGGACGTGGAGTAGGCACAGAACCCGGATTTCGTCAGCCGTGCGTGCACGCTGCTGACGTTGACGATCGCTCCACCCGCCGCGGCGAGCTCCGCGTGGAGCAACTGAGAAAGCACGAGCGGCGCCAGCACGTTCACGTCCATCGAGCGGCGGAACTCGGCGATGTCGATCTCGAGTGCCGGCTTAACGACCTGTTCCGCTGCGTTATTCACGAGGCCGACAACCGGCCCGCCCGCGAGGTCCGCATGGGCCCGCGCGAGATCCGCCGAGAACCTGGAACGAACAGACGAATCGTTGACGAGCGAGGCGAGATCGCAGGTCACGTGTCGGTAGGCGGGCCCCGGGTCGCGCGCGACGCGATCGATGCCGATGACCGACATGCCTTCGCCGGCGAGCCGCTCGACGATGGCCGAACCGATGCCACCGATCGAGCCCGTCACCACCACCACATCAGCGGCCATTGCTGACCCCCAGAAATTCGATGTGCTGCACCGCCTGCTCGCTGACCACCGCGTCCTCTGTGTTCGACCCATTGTGCGACCCAAACACGCAGCGCGGGAAGCCACGCAGCGGCGAGTTCGCGGCAGCGGCTCGACCTCGAAGACGTCGAGCGCAGCGGAATGCACGTGGCCCAGCGCAGCGCCTCGACGAGCGCCGCCTCGTCTATGACCGGGCCGCGCGATACGTTGACGATGCGCACGCCCTGGCGCATCGCGGCGAATGCCCGGGCATCGACCATGTGCCGGCTCGACGAGGTCAGCGCACAGGTGACCACCACGAAATCGGCCTCGGCACAGCGCTCCGGCCACACGGCGTTCGAGACGCAGTCCGACTCGGGGGTGGCGCTTGTCGGGTCGTACACGATCACGCGCAGACCGCAGGCCCGGATGCACGTGGCTGGACCGATGTCGCCATAGCCAATCAGCGCGGCGCAGCAACCCGCGAGCGAGATGCCGCGGGGCTTTGGCCACCCACCCTCGCGCACGCCGCGGTCGATGAGGAAGGTCTCGCGGGCGAGAGCGATCACGTAGCCGAGCGCCACGTCCGCCAATTCTGCGCCGAACATGCCAGGGGTGTTGGTCACGCGGATGCCGAGATCGCGGTACGTAAGTCGACGTCGTCGATGCCGATCTGCTTCCTCACCCTGAACCGCCGCCTTCAGGCGCCCCGCGGCCCCCGCGGCCAGCACCTGCCGGTTGGCCGGGTCGTCGCCGATGATCCAGCCGTCGTGCTGGGGCACCAGCGCGAGCAGCGCTTCCAAGCTCAGCGTCTGCGTCACCTCGGGGCACGTCAGTTCGATGCCATAGGTTTCGAACGATCCCCTGGAACGAGTCGATCATCCGCAACATCGGCGGACAGGTGACGAGCACCTTCATGCAGTGCCCCCCGCTGCCCGCGACTCGAGCCACTGTGCCGCGAGCAGGGCGAGGTCCCAGTCGGATTGCTCGTCGATGTCCAGCGACTCGATGCGTGGCGTCTCGAATACCAGCGGCCGGCTGCCGATGCGTGCCGCGGTGCGAGCGAAGCTATCGCGACTGAATAAATAGAGATTCGAGTTCTCCTCGAACCAGGGATCGAGATCCTGCGCTCCGCAGAAGATTGGCAGGGTCGTGGTTCACCGGCTGAACCGTCCTGTCGGTAGAAGCGCGTCTGCACACGGTCGACCGAGAACAGGCTGTCGTGAGTACCGGCTTCCTATCGCGGCCCGATACGCCGTGACGGCCCTGCGAATCGTGCCGACCGACAGGAGCGGGTTGGTGACGTGCGTCATCAGGTAGACGTCGGCCGGCACGGCCGCGATGTCGTCCTCGAGGATGCGGTTCATGCTGACGAAGTCGCCGCAGAGCTCCGGCTTGCGGTCGCGGATTCGCACCCGCCCGGACTCCACGAGCCCGTGGCTGACAATCGCGGGCATCGGTGTTGATCACCACCTCGCCGATTTCCTCGACGGCCAGCAGCCGGTCGAGCACCCAGCGGAACAGCGGCTTGCCGTTGAAGACGCGGAAATTCTTGCCGCGGACCCGCTCGCTGTGGGCCTTCATGGGCAGCAGTGCCACGATGCTCTCTTTGCCCACCATGTCACGTCACCTCGGGTAGAAATAGCGGTCCTTCATCGCCTGCGACAGCCTGCGATGCTCGTTGTTGCCGCGGTAGCTGCCCCAGAACTGCATCGTGCGGAACGCCAGGATAGGAAAGGCCTCTGCGAGCAGTCGCCCCTCCTGCAGCGCGGCGCCTAAATCGAGCAGGACGGCGCTCGTCACGTAGCGGGCGAGATTCGCCGAACGTTACGTGCACCGGCGGATGACGCCCGGCAAGGCGATGGCTTCGCGCTCGAAGCGGTTGCGGACCGTGCGCCAGGACTCGTCGTGCAGGTGATGGGAATGGGTGCCTCCGCCACGTAGCCGATGGCCCCGCCGCGTGCGACGATCGCCTTGGCCATTGCCATGTCCTCGAGACCGGTAAGTTCCTCGTCGAACGGCAACTGCGCCCAGGAGTTCCGCAGCGCCGCGTTAGCATTGTTGCAGAAAAAGCCTTCCTGCGGGATCGCGCTGTGCTCGGTAAGTAGCGCCGGAAGTGCTGTCCTTCGCTGAACTTGGAGGTCGAGCCGGCCACCTGCCGGCCGTACGTGTACTGCGCCACGCCCTCGCGCAGCGGCGCCACGAGGTTCCGCAGCCAGTGGGTGTCGACGGGAATGCAGTGCCCACTCACGAACACGAGGTAGTCGCCCCGGGCCACAGCGCAGCCGCGGTTCAGCGAGCGCCCGAGCTGAACTGGCCTTGTCGATGTGCACGATGCGGCACCCCATGCCCTCGGCGATCGCCCGCGTGCGATCCGTAGACCCGGAATCGACCAGGATGACCTCGACCCCGAGGTCCACGCTTTGCGTCCGAATTGACTCCAGTAATTCGCCGAGATGATGCTCTTCGTTGAACGTGCGGATGACAACGCTGATCATGCGCTGGCCCAGGCCATGTCGGCAGACGGCAGGTCGAGCCGGAACTGGCGGCGACTGCCAGCGATACACGACCTCGATCTCTTCCTCGTAGACGCAGTTCGGCGCGAACATGTCGAAATGCATCGGCACAAGGCGCCGGGCGCCCAGTTCGACCGCGAGACCGAACGCCTCGCGGATCGACATGTTGCCGACGATGCCGAGCCGCTCCCGGAAGAAGTTGCACTCGTTGACCGGTAGCAGCGCGGTGTCGATCGGCCCGTGGCGGCGCACGGCGGCGATGACGTCCTCGTGCACGCTGCCGTCGCCCGCGTGGTAGAGGCGCGTGCCCGCGTGCTCGATCACGAAGCCCAGGAAGCGGGCGCCGCCCCCGCTCATCGCGCTCGAGGGCCTGATGCGCGGCTGGCACCCGGATGCACGACGCTGCCGCCGGGCAGGGACACGCTGCCCTCGTCGGCCACCAGGATGCGCGAGGCAGCGACCCCGCCGATGCGGCGAGCACCTCCGCCACCTCGTAGGAGGCGAGGAATCGGCGCCCGGATTGTTGCGTGCCACGACGCTCAGCGTGTCCGGATCACTCATCGAGGTGGGCGTGAGAGACGAGCACCAGGTCAGCATCGAGGACGGACTCCGGCTGGATCGGCGCCGGCCGCAGGTGACGCAACCCCGGTCGATGTAGCCGCTCCACGAGTCGGACAGGTACGGGTCTACGTACACCACGTACGTACCGAGTTGCATTCGGAAACCAGACTGTCCCAGATGTGAGAGCGCCATCCGCGCGAGCTTTACACGTAAATCCGCGGGCCGGTGTGAGCAAGTCGCGCAGATGCTACGCGCGGCGGTGCTCGAGCGAAAGTAGCCCGATCTTTCGGGTCGTGCGCGGAACGGTACGATGGGCCATGGATTCACCTTCCGGTGTCGTCGCAGCGAATGACGGACGCCCCCGCATCGCAATCGTGACCGTCTGCCTGAACGACCTGTCCGGGCTGGCAGGCCACCTACGCTTCCGTGCCGCACCATGACACTGCCGCCGCACCAGTGGATCGTGGCCGACGGCCAGTCGAGCGACGGTACGCAGGCGTGGCTCGAGACGCTGGAATGGCCCCGCTGGCGCTGGTCATCCAGCCGGGACGGCGGCATCTACCATGGCATGAACAAGGGGCTGCGCGAGGTCGAGGCCGAGTATGTCCTGTTCCTCAACTCTGGGGACGAGTTGTCCGACCCCGGGGTGCTCGCGACCGTTGCGACATTTCTCGGTCGCTTCGCGTCGCCGCCAGCTCCTCGCTTTACGGAGACAGTTTCGAGGTCGATTCGCGACGGCGCTATTTCCTGCGCCGAGCCCGGCCCGCCTGGTGGGTATGGTTGGGGATGCCCACGACGCACCAGGCCATGTATTTCCGCAAGGATGCACTGTGCGACGGCTTTGATGCTCGATATCGCTTATCGGGGGACTACGACTCAGTCGCACGTCTCTACATGACGCACCGCGGTGACAGATATCGTGCACTTGCCGAACGCACTCTGCCGCTTCCATTTGGGCGGCCGCAGCGACCGAGATCGCCGAACGTCCCTGCGCGAAAGCCACGAAGTTCGTATACGGGTCCTTGGAATGAGTGCGCCGCTAGCCTACTTGCTGCACGCCGCTCACCACATGCAGGGCTGGATCAAGAGATATGTGCCGGCCATGCACCGCGCAATGCGCTACGGCTGATCGATGGCTGGTCCCGCAAGCACGACCATGATTGACGCGATGCCCCGAACGCCTCTTTCAGCAGTTAATCTCCCTTCGCTCCACTTACACTTCGTCGACAAGCGTAGGACCGGGATGCAGGTCTCAATACGCCGTGCCGAGATGCAACGGACACTGGCAAACTCCAGTGGGTATAAGGCTGCATACTTCATGAAACGGGTCCTGGTCACCGGCGGCGCCGGCTTCATCGGCAGCACCTCTGCGAGCGCCTGCTGGCGCAGGGTCATGAGGTGATCTGCGCTGACAACTTCTACACCGGCACCGACAGAACATCGTCCCGCTGCTCAATCACTCCAACTTCGAGGTGATCCGGCACGACGTCTGTTTCCCGCTCTACGTAGAGGTCGACCAGATCTTCAATCTCGCCTGTCCGGCGAGCCCGATCCACTACCAGAATGACCCGGTGCAAACGGTCAAGACCAGCGTCCACGGCGCCATCAACATGCTCGGGCTAGCCAAGCGGCTCAGGATCCGTATTTTCCAAGCCTCGACCAGCGAAGTCTACGGCAGCCCGACTGTCCACCCGCAGCCGGAAAGCTACTGGGGCAACGTCAATCCCATCGGTCCGCGATCCTGCTACGACGAGGGCAAGCGCTGCGCCGAAACTCTGTTCTTCGATTACCACCGGCAGCACCGGCTGGACATTCGGGTCGCCAGGATCTTCAACACCTACGGCCCGAGGATGCACCCCAACGACGGGCGTGTCGTGTCCAACTTCATCGTCCAAGCGCTACGCGGCGACCCAATCACGCTTTACGGCGACGGTTCCCAGACACGCTCATTCTGCTACGTCGACGATCTCGTCCGCGGCATCGACCAATTTATGAAGAAAGACGACGAGTTCCCCGGGCCGATGAACTTTGGAAATCCCGTCGAAGTCACGATTCGCGAGCTTGCGGAGACTATCGTCCGGCTCACCGGCTCAAGTTCCAGCATCGTTTTCAAGGCACTCCCTGCGGATGACCCGGTACGTCGCAAGCCCGACATTTCGATGGCGAGGGAACGCCTGGGGTGGGAGCCGATCACGGATCTCACCAAGGGACTCACCCAGACTATCGAGTACTTTTCGCATCGACTGTCGCGCGAGATGCCCTCCCCGCGTCCTGATCCTTTCCGATCATCGCCGCCATGATCCCCAACGACGATCCTTCGAGCGAGGGGCATCGGGCCGGCCGATGGCGGCCGCGGCAGGGATTACGGCGTTGTTGCTCGTTCCACGCTGGCTTTCGATTTATTCGGAATCGATCAACTGGGACGAGTTTGCAATGCTGGAGCGCGCCGAGCGAACGCTGCGCGCAGGAGAAGTCGTTGGCGGAGGCCGGCCGGGTCTGGTCACGCTGATGCTTACGCCCTTCGTCCGCGACTGCGTCGACGCGGTCGCAACTGCGGCGAACGCCAGGGTGCTCTGGTTCATCTTGACGCTCGCATACCTGTGCGGCGTCTTCTTCCTGGTCCGCAACTGGTTTCGATTCTCCCTGCGGAATGAGCGCGGGTGCTTCGAAGGCGCCGCGGCAGTGACGCTGCTGGCGTTTCTTCCCTCGTTCGTCGCCTGGTCCGTGCAGGTTCGCTCGGACCAGCCGCGCTTGCGGCTGCCAGCTGGGCCGGCGTATGCCTGCTGTCTGGACGGATTCGAAACGCGGTACTCGGCGGAGTGTTATTTGGAGTCGCCGCCCTTTGCTCCCAGAAGGCCCTGTACCCGGCAGCCCTTTGCGGCCTGTTGTGGGCAACGGCTGTAGCCTCGAGGCTGCAACGCACCGATGGCATTTCGTGCCGCATGGAAATTGTGGCCCGTGCGCGCCAGGCTATCATTCTGGGGCTCGTCACATCGGTAACGATCGCCGCCTACCTTCACTTTGTGCCGAAGGCGGCTGCGCTAGCTGGAACCGCCGCCGTGAATTCCACGTGGAGGAAATGCGCTGGGTGCGCCAGCGCGTGGGCTACAGCGCATACGTGAACGAGGCGCGACAGGCACCGCTTCACGCGCTGCTGCTCGTCGCACTGATTTCCGTGACGGTCCGCGCGGCCATACGTCGCGCAGGCCCTGACCTGTTCCTGCTGGCTACTTGCTGGGCCGTGATAGTACTTGGTCTGGTGGTAATCGTATTTCACGGGTCCAGCTACCCGTATTTCCTGATGACCGCCGGTCTCTTTCCCGCGGTCGCCTTCGGACTCGCCGCTGGCCATGAAGCCGGTCTGCTCGGATCAGGCCGCAAGATGATAATCGCTGCTGCATTCGCCACCATGGCGTTGGGCAGCGCTCCTGTAACCCTGCAGATGCTCGGCGGTTCACAGAAAGACCAGCGCGATACAAC
The DNA here is from genome assembly GCA_963731105.1 of uncultured Gammaproteobacteria bacterium. Lineage (GTDB taxonomy): Bacteria > Pseudomonadota > Gammaproteobacteria > Steroidobacterales > Steroidobacteraceae > RPQJ01. The sequence continues at coordinate 113,429 of CAVSUM010000019.1, read as the reverse complement.
GCGATGGCTCAGGGCCAGCGGTCTGGATGCCTACTCCGGCTTCCAGGGTGACGGCGCGCTTATCTGCCAAGCGGATCCCGATCCTGTCCGGGGCATCCTGCCGTTCCAGATACTCAAGCGAGCCGAACGATCTCCGTCGGCGTTCGACGATTTCATACAGGAATTTCGCAGTAAGCCCGTTGCCTACGTGATCGACGCGCCTCGCCTATATCACTTTCCGGCTAATGTCCGGCAGTTCTGGCTCGATCACTACCAGTGGTACCACGGCTCGGTGTGGGTCGCTGGGTTCGGGATTGCTGCTGACACGGCGGACGACACCATTGACGTAATAGTCCCTGGGCGGTATCGGTGGATTCCCTATCCCAGGAAGAATGGCGCCGCACTGATTGTTGAGGGGCAGACCATCCAAGCGGGTAGCGCAGCGCCTCTGGATACCGGTGTCAAGCGCGTGTCGACCCGACCCTCCGGCACAAGTGGCATCCTTGTGCTCGCCCTCAACGCCCCATCTGGAAACGTGGTCTACCCGTTCATCGACCCCGTCCAAGTTGATCGGCTCGTCGGCGTGCGCTGAAGGTCCCCGCCCGCGAATGTGACATAATTCTCATGCTTGGGGACGGATACCGTGTACGTTTGCGCCCGTTATTCCATCGCAGGAAGAGCCGTGCGCGCCCCGCCCCTTGAAGACTCGGTGCTGACCGAATCCCGTGAACTCGCGCCCGCGAGGCGGGACGATCTATTGTCTTCCGCTGCGCGCGCACCATCAGCGGTCTGGGTCGGTGGCTACCTGCTGGTGGTCTTGGCGATCTGGAGCCTGGTGGGGAGATACCAGGGCATCGTGCACGACGGCGTCGTGTACGCACTGCAAGCGGCGGCGAAGCTGCGCCCGGACTCTCTCGCAGGTGACGTTTTTCTCCGCTTTCAGTCGCAAGACCAGTTCACCGTATTCTCCCGGATCTATGCGGTTGCTCTCGAGCACCTCGGTGTCGATCTGGCCGCCTCAGGCCTGACTTTGCTGCTGCTTTGCTGTTGGATCGTGGTCGCGTGGGCCCTCGCGAGTAAGCTACAGAATGCGAGGCTGGCACTGTTGTCGGTCAGCCTCTTGCTGTTCATCCCCGGCATCTACAGCGCCAAAGAAGTCTTCCGTTACGCCGAACCGTTCCTGACAGCGAGGTCTGCCGCCGAAGTGGCCGCATTGGCCGCGCTGCTCTCCCTGCTGTACTCGCGCCAACTCTTGGCGATCATGTTGATTCTGCTGGCAATGCTCGCGCATCCATTGATGGCGTTTCCTGTCGCCTTGATGATGGCGCTCTATTCCCTCGTGCCCATCCCCGGCTGCGCGCCGGCTAGCCATTGTGTCGTTGACGATCGCCGCGGCGGCAATCGTAGGCAGCTACGTCATCGGGCTTCCGCAGCCGTTCATCTATGGTGATTGGCTCGATATCACACGGCAGCGGAGCAACTTCCTTTTCACAGACACATGGTTGCCGGCAGACTGGGAGGTCCCAGCGCAGATTCTGCTGACTCTGGCAATAGGGTGGCAGTGCTGCCACTTGGTCAAGCGAGAAAGCTTCTGACGACCGCAGTGTGTGTCGGAGCGTCGGGCTTGATACTGGCAATGGTCAGCAGCCAGATGTTCGAACTAAAGGTACTGCTGCAAGGGCAGCCATGGCGCTGGTTATGGATCGGGCGTTTCCTCGCCACTGCCACGCTTCCACTCGTACTCGCGACTCTTTGGCGCAACGGTCTTGCAGGAAGATCTTGTGCAATGCTCCTGGCGGGCGCCTGGTTGCTCAACGGCGCCGGGTCGTTCCGTGACCTCCCTCCCTTTGGAGCAAGCGGCGTACTGTGCCTGCTCTCACTGTTGATCTGGTCCGCGCGACGCTCCCTCTCGATTAAGTCACTCCGGATGGTGGTGCCAGTGGCCGCCGCGTCCTTGGCGCTCGTAGGGACGGCCTTCGTCGCAACGATAGTGGTGGTCATCGGCAGCGGCCTATCGTTTGGGCGCGACCCGCTCTGGGTCCAGAGGATCCATGATGTGGTCGGGATTCCTGCGGCATTGCGGTCGTCATTGTCGCCATGGCCTGGTACCTGCTGGTGATCAACCAGAGCCGTGCAGCACTCGTCGTGTTCGTGGCAGGAGCGACATGGCTGCTGCACGGAGCCGCGCCCGAAACAACGAGACGATGGACGGGTGTTTACTACGGCCAGAGCCAGTACGACCAGTTTGCGCCTTGGCGAGCCGTCATCCCTCGCGAATCCGAGGTGTTCTGGCCCGGGGCCCCGCAGGCTGCGTGGCTGCTGCTAGACCGACGCAGCTACATGTCGGTCGCTCAGGGCGCGGGTTGTGTATTCTCGGAAGAAGCGTCGGCTGAATTGTACCGCCGGGCAGAATCGACTCGCGCCCATCGTCCCGCCCGGTTACTGGTTCCTGCAGGCGGAGGCATTCGAGGCGTACGAGGAGAATCCAACAAAGCTGACTCCGGAGATCATGCGCAAGATCTGCGTTGATTCTTCGCTGCGGTTCGTCGTCCATGGTGACAAGATCGAGGGCGTTGTCGGTGTTGCTGAGTGGCCAGCCCGCGGCAACACGTTGTTTTTGTACGACTGCCGTGCATACCAAACAGGACGTTCATAGTGCGGCAACTGATCCGCGAATTGTCCTCTATTGCGGCGCATCGGGCCTCGGTCTTGTTGTCGACGTCGGAATGTTGTGGCTCCTGGTCGAGCATGCGCACTTGTACTATCTGTCGGCCGCCACCATCTCGTTCCTTGCAGGTACCGCCGTCGTTTATGCCCTATCGGTGTCAGCGATTTTCGCGCACCGTCGCGTATCGGACCGCCGACTGGAGTTCGGTGTCTTCGCCGCAATCGGCGTGCTTGGGTTGCTCGTCAACCTGGCCGTGCTGAAGGTCGCCGTCGACGGACTCGGGACGCACTACCTGCTCGGCAAGTTGGCTTCCGTCTTTTTCACGTTCTCGCTCAATTTCGGCCTGCGCCGGATGCTGCTGTTCTCGGCGCCTAACGTGAGAAGTGCCCAATTGACCACGCGAGACTCACAAGATGAACAAGACCGCCGTCATCGCCGGTGCGGGCCCAGCTGGCCTGACCGCCGCGCTGGAGTTGCTGCGACGCTCCGAGTACCGGCCGCTGATCTTCGACCTGGACTCGCAGGTCGGCGGCATATCGAAGACCGTGAACTACCGCGGCAACCGAATGGACCTCGGGGGGCACCGGTTCTTCTCGAAGTCGGACTGGGTGATGGACTGGTGGCAGAAGATCCTGCCCGTTCGGCCACCCGAAGAGTTGCAGGGATTACGCTCGCTACCAGGGTGAGCTGCGACCGCTCTCACGACGCCACGCGTCCGCGATGCATCCGACGGCAGGGTCATGCTGGTGCGGCCACGGCTGTCGCGCATCTACTACCGGCGCAGGTTCTTCGACTATCCGCTGAAGCTGAACCCCCAGACCATCGGCAATCTCGGGCTGGTCGAGGCGGACTGCTCGGCGCGAGCTACGCCTGGTCGAAGCTGAAGCCGAGCCATCCGGAGACGACGCTCGAGGACTTCTTCATCAACCGCTTCGGCAATCGCCTCTATCGCACGTTCTTCAAGGACTACACGGAGAAGGTCTGGGGGGTCCCATGCGACCAGATTTCGGCCGAGTGGGGCGCGCAGCGGGTCAAGGGTCTTTCGGTCAGCGCGCGCTGAACATGCCGTGGCTTCGCTGCTTCCGCGCGGAGGGGACCTCGCCCAGAAGTCGGTCGAGACCAGCCTGATCGAGCGTTTCCTGTATCCGCGTCTCGGTCCAGGGCAGATGTGGGAAGAGGTCGCCGCACGAGTTCTGGAGCTGGTGGACAGATTCACCTGAATCACAGGGTTGTCGGACTCGACAGGACGGGCGACCGTATACACGGCGTGCACGTCATGGACCTGCGCTCAGGCGAGACCCGGGCAGTCGATTGTGACGCTTTCCTCTCGACGATGCCGATCCGTGAACTCGTCGATCAGTTGCAGCCGGAAGTGCGGCGATAGACCGTGTCGCTAATGGCCTGCCCTACCGCGACTTCATGACCGCCGGTCTCGTTGTCGAAGGATGGCGCAAGGGGGTCCAGCAGGAACGGCACGCAAGCTGCCGCCGGACAACTGGATCTACATCCAGGAGCCGGACGTGCGGATCGGTCGGCTGCAGATCTTCAACAACTGGTCGCCGACCTCGTGGCGGATCCCGATACCGTGTCGCTCGGCCTCGAGTATTTCTGCAACGAAGGCGATGACCTCTGGTCGATGCGCGACGCTGACTTCGTCGGCTTTGCGGCCACGAACTGGAGAAGATCGGCCTCATTGACAGTCGCGACGTCCTGGATGGCACAGTCGTACGCGTGCCGAAGGCGTATCCGGCCTACTTCGGCGAGTACCCGCGCATCCGATCGGTCGCGATTACCTCGACGGCATCGGCAACCTGTATGCCATCGGCCGCAATGGCATGCATCGGTACAACAACCAGGACCACTCGATGCTTGCGGCCAATGAGGCCGTGGACTGCCTGGTCACTGGCCGCACGGACAAGAGCGCCATCTGGGCGGTCAATACGGAGGAGGATTACCACGAATCCCGACCGAGGAAGTAGCTGGCAATGAAGGTCGTGCACGCGCGCGGACAGGCGCCGTATGATTAAAGAGTGCAAGCAGTACACGACGAGAATTGTCAGTCGTCGACAATTCGGGCTGTCGGTCAGCCAATGCGTCTACGCATAACACCAGCAAAAAAAATCGCTCCGGAATCAATTGGTTACGGACTGAGCGAGCTTGGCACGGGTCTTGCTTTGCTAACGAGCAAGTGCTAATTGCACGGCTGATCAACTTTGCATCACTCGGAGATCAGATTCATGAAGCGCATTCAAGTGGTTTCACCCTGATCGAACTGATGATCGTCGTAGCGATCATCGGCATTCTGGCCGCCATCGCGATTCCGGCGTATCAGGACTATGTCATTCGCTCGCAGGTGACGGAAGCGCTGGCCATGGCCGGCGCCGCCAAGGCCTCAGTGGCTGAGTTCTACGCGAACCGCGGTGCGTGGCCTGCCGACAACGACCGCTGCCGGCATGGGCGCCGCGACCGACATCAGGGGCAAGTACGTCGACCAGATTACAGTCGACAAATGGCGGTATCACCATGAGATTCGGCGGTGACTCCAACTCGAAGATCGCACGGTCAATCACTCGGCCTGACCCCGGGTGCCAGCGCGAACGACGACGTGGTGTGGAAGTGTGGTCGCTCGGCCTTCGCCTCCGGCTCGGTTGGCAGCCGGCGCTTCGGCCGCCACCGCCGGCACCACGAACACCGGTACCTGCTCAACAAGTACCTGCCGACGAGCTGCCGCGGCTGAGCCTACGTCAGCACTGATTCCATTACTGTTCCGATCCGGGAGAAGCCCCTGCCCTGCAGGGGCTTCTTTTTTTGGCGCTCGGCCAGGACGATTGACTGCGGCGCCGCCTCGCAGCCAGCGACCGCGCCCCGACCCGTGCCAATCGGCGGATTGTGGATCCCCTCCCACAATTGCCGCTCGATCCGATGCAGAATGCGCACGGTACTTAACATTTGCTACTCTTCAGCCTCTTTCGCCACTTGCCGCAATTGGATAGCCGGAACAGCACAAGCCCATGAATGACATGGCAATTTCCGCGACCGGGACGCAGCGGTCGAGCCTGCAGGGCCTGCCGCAGCGGCTGGTCGCAGACGGATTGGTGGCCGAAAGCGCCATGTCGGACGCCTTCGGCGGCCTCCCGCGAGCGCCGCGTCCACATCGTCAGCTACCTGGTCGAGTACAACCTGGCCGACGCCCGCGAGATCGCCATCGCGGCCTCGCAGGAGTTCGGCGCCCCGCTGCTCGACCTCGACGCGATTCAGGCCGACTTCGAGACCATCCGGCTGGTCAGCGAAAAGACCATCCGCAAGCACCGGGTGCTGCCGCTGGTCAAACGCGGCAAGCGCCTGTTCGTCGCCATCTCCGACCCGACCAACCTGCACGCGCTGGACGAGGTCAAGTTCGCCACCGGCCTGTCGGTCGAGGCGATCGTCGTCGAGGAGGACAAGCTCGAGCAAGCTCCTGACCAAGTCGCTCGAGCAGGTCGACACCGCCATGCCGGAACTGGCCGGCGACGATTTCGAACTCGACAGCCTCGAAGTCACCGCTGACGAGGAACGCGCGGACGAAGGCGTCGAGCGCTCGGACGTCGAAGACGCGCCGATCGTCCGCTTCGTCAACAAGGTGATGCTCGACGCGATCAAGCGCGGCGCGTCGGACATCCACTTCGAGCCCTACGAGCGCTCCTACCGCATTCGCTTCCGCCTCGACGGCGTGCTGAAGGAAGTCGCGTCACCCCCGGTGCAGCTGGCCATCAAGATGGCGGCCCGGCTCAAGGTCATGTCGCGGCTCGACATCGCCGAGCGGCGCGTCCCCCAGGACGGCCGCATCAAGATGAAGATCTCGAAGAACCGCGCCATCGACTTCCGCGTCAGCACCTGCCCCACGCTGTTCGGCGAGAAGGTCGTGATGCGTATTCTCGATTCTTCGAGCGCGATGCTCGGCATCGACTCGCTGGGCTACGAGCCGTTCCAGAAGCAGCACTACATGGACGCGCTGGCCCGGCCGCACGGCATGATCCTGGTCACCGGCCCCACGGGCAGCGGCAAGACCGTGTCGTTGTACACCGGGCCTCAACATCCTCAACACCGAGGACTCGAACATCTCGACGGCCGAGGATCCGGTCGAAATCATGTTGCCGGGCGTCAACCAGGTGAACATCAACCCCAAGGTGGGGCTGACCTTCCCCGGTGCCCTGCGCGCCTTCCTGCGCCAGGATCCCGACATCATCATGGTCGGCGAAATCCGCGACCTGGAGACGGCGGAGATCGCCATGAAGGCGGCGCAGACGGGCCACCTCGTGCTGTCCACCGTGCACACCAACGACGCCCCGAAGACCCTGACCCGCCTGGTCGACATGGGCGTCAAGCCCTACGCGATCGCCACGTCGGTCAGCCTGATCATCGCGCAGCGCCTGGCGCGGCGGTTGTGCAACACGTGCAAGGCAAAGCTCGATGTCCCTGAGGAAGCCCTGCTGAAGGAAGGCTTCTCACCCGAGGAAATCGCGACCGGCCTTCAGATTTTCGGGCCCGTCGGTTGCACCAACTGCACGGACGGGTATAAGGGCCGCACGGGAATCTACGAGGTGATGCCGGTGTCCGAGGAGATCGGTCGCATCATCATGACCGGGGGCAGTGTGCTGGACATCAAGGCGCAGGCCACCCGCGAAGGCGTCTGGGGCCTGCGCCAGTCCGCACTGAAGAAGGTCAAGGACGGCATCACCAGCCTGGATGAAGTCAACCGAGTCACTGTGGATTGAAGCAAAGGGCGCTATAGACCATGGCTGAAGTCATTGCTGGCAAGCAGTTCCCGTTCCTTTGGGAAGGCAAGGACAAGAAGGGCAACCGGGTCAAGGGCCGGGGGCTGGCCAAGGACGAGATGGAGCTGCGCGCCGATCTGCGGCGGCAAGGCATTGCTGCCAGCCGGATCCGCAAGGAACGGCAGCTTTTCAAGAGCGGGGGCAAGGTCAACGCGGAAGACATCGCGATCTTCGCCCGCCAGCTCGCCACCATGCTCACGGCCGGCATTCCGATGGTGCAGGCCTTCGAGATCATCGGCGTCGGCCACGACAAGCCCGCCATGCAGAAGCTGGTGCTGGCGATCAAGTCCGACATCGAGACCGGCAACGCGCTGAACCAGGCCCTCGCCAAGCACCCGCTCTATTTCGACGACCTGTTCGTGAACCTCGTCGAGGCCGGCGAGCATGCCGGCGCACTCGAGACCGTGCTCGAGAAGATCGCCACCTACAAGGAAAAGACCGAGGCCCTGAAGAAGAAGATCAAGAAGGCGCTGTTCTACCCGGCGGCGGTGCTTGCGGTGGCCGTGATCGTGACGGTCATCCTGCTCATTTTCGTCATCCCGCAGTTCGAGAGCCTGTTCAAGGGCTTCGGCGCGGATCTGCCCGCCTTCACCCAGTTCGTGATCGACATGTCGCGCTGGATGCAGAGCAACGGCTGGATGCTGTTGATCATCGTGGTCGCGGCGGGGTTTACATTCGGATACTTCTACAAGCGCTCGCGTCCGATGCGGCAGTTCATCGATCGCATGTCGCTGCAGACTCCGGTCATCGGCCCGATCCTGAAGAAGGCCGCCATCGCCCGCTTCGCCCGCACCCTGGCGACGATGTTCGGCGCCGGCGTGCCGCTGGTCGAAGCCATGAAGTCCGTCGCCGGCGCCACCGGCAACATCGTCTACCAGGACGCGACGCTGAAGATGCGCGACGAGATCTCCACCGGCATGCGCATGCAGCGCGCCATGGAGAACACCGGCCTGTTCCCGAACATGGTCGTGCAGATGATCGCGGTCGGTGAAGAGTCCGGCTCGCTCGACGAGATGGCCAGCAAGGTCGCCGACTTCTACGAGGCGGACGTGGACGCCGCGGTCGACGCGCTCTCGAGCCTGCTCGAGCCGCTGATCATGGTGATCCTCGGCGTGCTGGTCGGCGGCCTCGTGGTCGCCATGTACCTGCCCATCTTCAAGCTGGGCGCGGTCATCTGACGGCTCGCGACGTGCTGCAGGAATGCCCCGCGCTGCTCATCGGCAGCGCGTTCCTGTTGTCGCTGCTGATCGGCAGCTTCCTGAACGTGGTCATCCACCGCCTGCCGATCATGCTCGATCGGCAGTGGCGCACGCAGGCGCAGGAAATGCTTGTAGAGGCAGCGCCTGACGGTGCCCTCCGCCCCACAGCCCGCAGCCCACAGCCCACAGCCCCCTCCCGCCCGCTACAACCTGCTCGTCCCGCCCTCCGCCTGCCCCCACTGCAACGCCCCGATCCGCGCGCACCAGAACATCCCCGTCATCAGCTGGCTGCTGCTCGGCGGCAAGTGCGCCAGCTGCAAGGCGCCGATCTCCGCCCGCTACCCGATCGTCGAGCTCGTCACCGCACTCCTCTCCGCCGCGGTGGTCTGGCGCTTCGGCTTCCACTGGCAGGCGATCGCCGCGCTGTTCGTCACCTGGGCGCTGGTCGCGCTCACGGTGATCGACCTCGACCACCAGATCCTCCCGGACATCATCACCATCCCGCTGCTCTGGCTCGGCCTGCTGGCGAGCCTCGCGTGGCACCCGGGACTGACGGCGCCGCTCCCCACCGACTCGTACTCCGCCATCCTTGGCGCGGTCGCGGGCTACCTGAGCCTGTGGAGCGTCTACTGGGCCTTCAAGCTGCTCACCGGCAAGGAAGGCATGGGCTACGGCGACTTCAAGCTGTTCGGCGCGCTGGGCGCGTGGATGGGCTGGCAGATGCTGCCGCTGATCCTGCTGCTCTCCGCTTTCACGGGCGCCGTGGTCGGCATCGTGCTGATCGTCGCCCGCGGCCGCGACCGCAACATCCCGATCCCGTTCGGTCCCTACCTCGCCGCCGCAGGCTGGATCGCGATGATGTGGGGGCCGCAGGTGGTGGACGGCTACCTGACGGTGACGGGGCTCGGCGGCTAGCCCAGACTTCCGATTAGCCGGTCCGGCTCCCTCCTGAAAGACAGCCTGCGGGCGCCCGCGCCAATACTGGCTGTTTGCGCTGCTTTGGCTGCTGGCGTCGAGAGTCCGGTAGCGCTGCAATCAAGGCTCTGGCCCAGGGTCCCGAAACTGGGTAACCAACTTGCTCCCAATATGGGAGCGCGGTAGGATCTGCTCGTGCGGGTGATCTCGAAGCAGACGCTGCGCCGGTTCTGGGAGGCGTCGTCGAGCCGGTCGGACTTGCGGCGAGCGCTCGAGGCTTGGCATCGGGAAGCGCGACGTGCCTCCTGGCAGTCGCCACAGGACATCAAGCGCCAGTACGCCGGCGCAAGCATCCTCAAGGGCGGACGGGTCGTGTTCAACATCTGCGGCAACAAGTACCGCCTCGTGGTCAGGATCAACTACTCGCTGCAGATCGTGTTCGTCCGGTTCGTGGGTTCGCACGCCGAGTACGACGCCATCGACGCGGAGACCGTGTAATGAAGATCCAGCCCATCCGCACCGACGCCGACCACGCCGCGGCGCTGCGGCGCATCGACAGCCTGATGGACGCACGGCCAGGCACGCCGGAGGCCGATGAACTGGATGTTCTGGCCACCCTCGTCGAGGCGTTCGAGGACCGACACTTCCCGATCGATGGCCCCGATCCCCTCGCGGCAATCGAGTTCCGGATGGAACAGATGGGTCTGTCGCGCAAGGACCTGGAGCCGTTGCTGGGCTCCCGCGGTCGGGTCTCCGAGATCCTCAATGGTCGCCGTTCACTCTCGCTGGAGATGATCCGCCGCCTGCATCGCGAACTCGACATTCCGCTGGAGAGTCTCGTCAGTGACCGCTGAGGCGCACCCCTTCCGCGTCGCCCTCACCGGCGGCATCGCCAGCGGCAAGACCACGGTCGCCGACCTGTTCGCCGCGCTCGGCGTGCCGGTGATCGACACCGACCTGATCGCCCGCCAGGTGGTCGAGCCCGGCCAGCCCGCGCTTGCCGCCGTGGTGACGGCGTTCGGCCCCGACGTGCTCGACGCCGACGGTCGCCTCGACCGCCGCAACATGCGCGAGCGCATCTTCGCCGACCCCGCGGCCCGGCAGCAGCTCAATGCCATCCTGCACCCGGCGATCCGCGCCGAGATGGAGCGCCAGTCGCGCGACGCCGGCGGACCGTACCAGGTGCTGGTGATCCCGCTGCTCACCGAGGGCGGCCGCCGCGACCACGTCGACCGCGTGCTGCTGGTGGACGTGCCCGAGGCACTGCAGGTCGAGCGGCTGATGTGGCGCGACGGCGTGACGCGCGAGCAGGCGCAGGCCTCGCTTAACGCCCAGGCGACGCGGGCCCAGCGGCTCGCGCTGGCGGATGACGTGCTGCGCAATACGGGGCAGGTCGACGAGCTGCGGGAGGCCGTCGCCGGACTGCACCGGAGGTACCTGGGGCTCGCGGGGAGCAACGCTAGGCCCTCCCGAAAGCCGGGCGCCCTACTTCCCCTCCTCCAGCTTCTCCTGCAGCCAGACCTTGATCAGCGACTGGTAGGGCACATCGCGAGCATTGGCGGCGATGCGGATGCTGTCCAGCAAGTGCTTGGGGAGCCGCAACGAAATGGTCTCGGTCGAAGGCTTGAGACGAGCGAGGCGGACCACCTGGGCCTTGGACCAGTCCACATAGTCGGCGCTGTCGTGGCTACCCCAGAAGGCGCGGGAGAGGGAAAACGGCTGCCGCCGCACCCCGGTTGTGCGAGTCTGCACCGCTAGAGCAGAATACGGACGATGAATGCGAACGAGGCCGCAGCGCCCTCGGCGGACGCGGCTACGCGCGTCACCGTCTACGAGCAGCCGCTCAACGAGCGGATGCGCAATTTCCTGCGCCTCGATTTCCTGTACCAGCAGGCGGTGGCACCACCACACCAGGTCCGACCCGTGGTCGACGCGGGCGGCGGTCAGCGCGCTGCTCGAGATCCTCGCCATCACCCAGCGCGGCGACGTGCGCGGCGAGGTGCTGAAGGAACTCGAGCGGCAGATGGCGATGCTCGCCACGTTCAACTCGCGGCCGGGCGTCGACTCGTCGCGGCTGCGCGTGCTGCTCACCAAGCTGCACCGCATGCGCGAGGAGCTCGCGGGCGTCGGCGCGCTGTTCATGCAGAAGCTGCGCGATTTGGAGTTCCTCAACGCGATCAAGCACCGCAGCACCATCCCGGGCGGCACCTGCGAGTTCGACCTGCCCGACTACACCCACTGGCTGAACCAGCCGGACGAAGTGCGCGGCGCCGATTTCGCGCGCTGGCTCGCGGTGATCCGCCCGCTCGGCGACGCGGTCGGCGAGCTGCTGTGGATGACGCGCGAGCAGGGCAAGGCGAAGTCCGAGGTCGCGCCCAACGGCGTGTTCCACCTGCAGCTCGACCGCGACGTGCCGTCGCAGATGATCCGCATCGCGCTGCCGGCCGGCACCGACATCTACCCCGAGATCAGCGGCAGCCACTACCGCTGCAGCGTGCGCTTCCTCGTCTGGCAGGACGCCAATACCCGGCCGATCCAGACCACCGAGGACGTGCGCTTCACGCTGACGACCTGCACCTGACGCTGGCCGCCGGCGCGTGAGCCTGAAGACCGTCTCCTGCCCTACCTGCCAGCGGCCCGTCGAGTGGTCGCCCGCCTCGCCGTACCGGCCGTTCTGCAGCGAGCGCTGCAAGCTCATCGATCTCGCGCGTGGGCCAGCGAGAAGCATGTATCCTTGCGAGGAATCCTTCGTGCACACGACGCGCGACTATAAATTAATTTATACTTAAACAATAATTTAATATTTTTTACATATTAATTTATATACTATCTTTATATATTATTCCTCTGTGCCTTTCCTTATATCTTAATGCGCGCTCGGCCTCCTCGGACTGCAGCCTAGGAATCTTCTTGAGCTTTTGCGTCATAGAAGGCTCGTTCCTTGCGATGCATGTCGCAGCTTCTGAACGTGGTCATCCACCGCTGCCGATCATGCTCGATCGCAATGGCGCTCGCAGGCGCAGGAAATGCTGGAGAGCTGCGCCTACGTCCCTCCCCCCACAGCCCACAGCCACGCCACAGCCCCTCCCCGTACAACCTGCTCGTCCCGCCTCCGCCTGCCCCACTGCAACGCCCCGATCCGCGCCACCAGAACATCCCGTCATCAGCTGGCTGCTGCTCGGCGGCAAGTGCGCCAGCTGCAAGGCGCCGATCTCGCCCGCTACCCGATCGTCGAGCTCGTCACCGCACTGCTGTCCGCCGCGGTGGTCTGGCGCTTCGGCTTCCACTGGCAGGCGATCGCGCGCTGTTCGTCACCTGGGCGCTGGTCGCGCTCACGGTGATCGACCTCGACCACCAGATCCTCCCGGACATCATCACCATCCCGCTGCTGTGGCTCGGCCTGCTGGCGAGCCTCGCGTGGCACCCGGGACTGGCGGCGCCGCTCCCCACCGACTCGTACTCCGCCATCCTTGGCGCGGTCGCGGGCTACCTGAGCCTGTGGAGCGTCTACTGGGCCTTCAAGCTGCTCACCGGCAAGGAAGGCATGGGCTACGGCGACTTCAAGCTGTTCGGCGCGCTGGGCGCGTGGATGGGCTGGCAGATGCTGCCGCTGATCCTGCTGCTCTCCGCTTTCACGGGCGCCGTGGTCGGCATCGTGCTGATCGTCGCCCGCGGCCGCGACCGCAACATCCCGATCCCGTTCGGTCCCTACCTCGCCGCCGCAGGCTGGCTCGCGATGATGTGGGGGCCGCAGGTGGTGGACGGTTACTTGACGGTGACGGGGCTCGGCGGCTAGCCCAGGCATTCCGGTCCACCGGGCAGGACCGTTCCGCGGAAACGCCGGCGGGTAGGATTCAGGATGAAGATCCAGCCCATCCGCACCGACGCCGACCACGCCGCGGCGCTGCGGCGCATCGACAGCCTGATGGACGCACGGCCAGGCACGCCGGAGGCCGATGAACTGGATGTTCTGGCCACCCTCGTCGAGGCGTACGAGGACCGACACTTCCCGATCGATGACCCCGATCCCGTCGCGGAAATCGAGTTCCGGATGCATCAGATGCGTCTGTCGCGCAAGGACCTGCAGCCGCTGCTGGGCTCCCGTGGCCGGTCTCCGAGATCCTCAATGGTCGCCGTTCACGCTCGCTGGAGATGATCCGCCGCCTGCATCGCGAACTCGACATTCCGCTGGAGAGTCTCGTCAGTGACCGCTGAGGCGCACCCCTTCCGCGTCGCCCTCACCGGCGGCATCGCCAGCGGCAAGACCACGGTCGCCGACCTGTTCGCCGCGCTCGGCGTGCCGGTGATCGACACCGACCTGATCGCCCGCCAGGTGGTCGAGCCCGGCCAGCCCGCGCTTGCCGCCGTGGTGACGGCGTTCGGCCCCGACGTGCTCGACGCCGACGGTCGCCTCGATCGCCGCAGCATGCGCGAGCGCATCTTCGCCGACCCCGCGGCCCGGCAGCAGCTCAATGCCATCCTGCACCCGGCGATCCGCGCCGAGATGGAGCGCCAGTCGCGCGACGCGGCGGATCGTACCAGGTGCTGGTGATCCCGCTGCTCACCGAGGGCGGCCGCCGCGACCACGTCGACCGCGTGCTGCTGGTGGACGTGCCCGAGGCGCTGCAGGTCGAGCGGCTGATGTGGCGCGACGGCGTGACGCGCGAGCAGGCGCAGGCCTCGCTTGATGCCCAGGCGACGCGGGCCCAGCGGCTCGCGCTGGCGGATGACGTGCTGCGCAATACGGGGCGCGTGGACGACCTGAGGGACGAGGTCGCGGCACTGCACCGAGATACTTGCAGCTGGCGGCAGAGCCAAGAAGCTAGAAGCCCTCACCCTGCCCTCTCCCGCAAGCGGGAGAGGGAAAACGGCTGCCGCCGTCCTCCGGTTGTGCGCGTCTGCACCGCTAGAGCAGAATAGGACGATGAATGCGAACGAGGCCGCAGTGCCCTCGGCGGACGCGGCTACGCGCGTCACCGTCTACGAGCAGCCGCTCAACGAGCGGATGCGCAATTTCCTGCGCCTCGATTTCCTGTACCAGCAGGCGGTGGCCCACCACACCAGGTCCGACCCGTGGTCGACGCGGGCGGCGGTCAGCGCGCTGCTCGAGATCCTCGCCATCACCCAGCGCGGCGACGTGCGCGGCGAGGTGCTGAAGGAACTCGAGCGGCAGATGGCGATGCTCGCCACGTTCAACTCGCGGCCGGGCGTCGACTCGTCGCGGCTGCGCGTGCTGCTCACCAAGCTGCACCGCATGCGCGAGGAGCTCGCGGGCGTCGGCGCGCTGTTCATGCAGAAGCTGCGCGATTTGGAGTTCCTCAACGCGATCAAGCACCGCAGCACCATCCCGGGCGGCACCTGCGAGTTCGACCTGCCCGACTACACCCACTGGCTGAACCAGCCGGACGAAGTGCGCGGCGCCGATTTCGCGCGCTGGCTCGCGGTGATCCGCCCGCTCGGCGACGCGGTCGGCGAGCTGCTGTGGATGACGCGCGAGCAGGGCAAGGCGAAGTCCGAGGTCGCGCCCAACGGCGTGTTCCACCTGCAGCTCGACCGCGACGTGCCGTCGCAGATGATCCGCATCGCGCTGCCGGCCGGCACCGACATCTACCCCGAGATCAGCGGCAGCCACTACCGCTGCAGCGTGCGCTTCCTCGTCTGGCAGGACGCCAATACCCGGCCGATCCAGACCACCGAGGACGTGCGCTTCACGCTGACGACCTGCACCTGACGCTGGCCGCCGGCGCGTGAGCCTGAAGACCGTCTCCTGCCCCACCTGCCAGCGGCCCGTCGAGTGGTCGCCCGCCTCGCCGTACCGGCCGTTCTGCAGCGAGCGCTGCAAGCTCATCGATCTCGGTGCGTGGGCCAGCGAGAAGCACGTGATCCCCGGCGAGGAGATCCCGGTCGTGCACGACGACGGCGGCGAAGAGACGCCGCGGCATTAGCCGCGCGCGGGCGCCATGCACCACGACTTCTGGCACGAGCGCTGGCAGACCGGGCAGATCGGCTTCCACCAGGCTGCCGCGCACTCGTTCCTCGAGCGCTTCTGGCCGCAGCTCGGCGTACCGGTCGGGGCGCGCGTCTACGTGCCGCTCTGTGGCAAGAGCCTCGACATGGAGTGGCTCGCCGAGCGCGGTCATCGTGTCGTCGGCAGCGAGCTGAGCCCGATCGCGATCGCGGACTTCTTTGCCGGGCGCAGCCTGTCTGCCGATCGCCGCACCGTCACGACAAAGGCTGCCGCTGACGCATTCACCCGCCACGCCGCCGGGCCCTACGAGATCTTCGAGGGCGACGCGCTGGCCCTCACGCCCGAAGTGCTGGGCAGCGTGGACGCAGCCTACGATCGCGCGGCACTGGTGGCGTTGCCGCCTGCGATGCGCGAGGCCTACGCGGCGTCGATGGGGCGCCTGCTACCGGCCGGTGCGCGCATGCTGCTCGTCGCATTCGAGTACCCGCAGGAACTGAAGGGCGGGCCGCCGTTTTCGGTCGATGCCGCAGAGATCCGGCGACTGTTCGAGCCCGCGTTCGAGGTCGAGCAGGTGGAGCGGCTGGACGTGCTGGCGGCAAACCCCAAGTTCGCGGAGTTCGGCATCCCGGCGCTGCACGAGACGGCGTTCGTGATGCGGTGCCGCTGACTCAACAGGGCTAACGGGCAACTGCGCCGGTCGACCAACGGCTCGCGGTACTCGCGAGGGCTGGTACTACTCCCGACGCGCCATGCGCACGGCATGTGCGCACTGACTATGCGCACAACTGTGCGCCCGACCCGTGCGCACACGTTGTGCGCATGCGGCCAGGGAGGAGGGACCCCACGCTCAGGGTCAGCCCAACGCCCCGGGCAGGTCCTGCTGCCGTGCGTGCCGCTCCTGCAGCGCCGCAACGACCGGCCGCGCAAATCTGCACGGACTCGTCGCATTTGCGCGCTGCAGGAACCGGCCCGGCTCGCGCAGCCTCGCGCAATGAGTCCCACGGTCCTGCGCAGCGGCAACCTGAGGTTCTTTTTCTTCTCCCGCGAGGAGATGCGCATGCACGTGCACGTGCAGTCGCCTGACGGGGAAGCAAAGTTCTGGCTGGAACCAGAGATTGCGCTGGCGCAGAATCAGGGCCTCAAGGGACGATCCGTTTTCGAATCGCTGCAACTGATCAGGGAACATGAACAGGAAATCCGGCGGGCCTGGCAGGCACACTTCGGACGTTGAGGTCACCAACGTCTCGCAGCATGGCTTCTGGATCATGCTGGACGAGCGTGAGCGCTTTCTGTCCTTCGAGGCGTTTCCGTGGTTCCGTCAGGCAACGATCGGGGAACTGACGAATGTCGAGCGGTGCGCCCCCGGACACCTGCGCTGGCCGGCGCTCGACATCGATGTGGCCGTCGAGTCCATAGACAATCCCGACGGATATCCGCTGGTGAGCAAGGCGACCGTTACTCGGCCGTAGGCCGACCCCTCACCCGGCCTGCGGCCGACCTCTCCCGCAGGGCGGGAGAGGTAAAGACTGCAGCGCCGCCACGATCGGCGCATCGGCCTCGAGGATGTCCTCCTCCTGCAGCCGCGCGACCTCGACCCACTTGAGCGCCTGGCCATCGAGCCCTTGCGGTTCGCCGCTCCACGCACGACGACCCACATGTCGAGCCACACCACGCGCCCCGGATACTCGTGCTGGTAGCGGACCAGGCGCTCGGCTGCCTGCACCTCGACGCCCAGCTCCTCGCGCAATTCGCGCACCAGGCCGTCGTACGCAGCCTCGCCATCGTGCAGCTTGCCGCCGGGAAACTCCCAGCGTCCAGCCAGCATCTTGCCGGGCGGTCGCTGGGCGATGAGCACGCGGCCGGACGCGTCGAACAACGCGCCGGCGACGACTTCGAGCGTGGTCAAGCTTCGCGCGCGAGCTGGCCGTGGCAGTGCTTGTACTTCTTGCCCGAGCCGCACGGGCACGGCTCGTTGCGCCCGACCTTGCGGCCGTCGCGCATCACCGGCGCCGCGGCGCGCCAGCGTCTCAGGCCCGGCCATGGCCTCCGGCCCGACCGGCCCGCCATCGCTGGAGATCGCCGACTGCGGCGCCGCATGCTGCAGCTGCAGCTTCTGCGCCGCCAGCAGCCGCTCGCGCTCGCGCTCCTGCGCCTCGATCTCGGCCTCGCTGCGCACCTGCAGGCGCGACAGCAGCGAGATCGAATCGTGCTTGATGCGGTCGAGCAGCGCGCCGAACAGCTCGAACGCCTCGCGCTTGTACTCCTGCTTCGGGTTCTTCTGCGCATAGGCGCGCAGGTGGATGCCCTGGCGCAGGTAGTCCATCGCCGCGAGGTGCTCGCGCCAGTGGCGGTCGAGCTCCTGCAGCATCACGGCCTTCTCGAGGTGGCGCATCACCGGCGCGCCGACCTGCTCGACCTTCTGCCCGTATGCGCTCTCGATGGCCGCGACCACGCGCTCGCGCAGCCCGGCTTCGGCGATCTCGTGGTCGGCCTCGAGCCACGCCTTCGGGATCCACTTCCACCTGAACTCGCGCCCGATCGCCTCGCGCAGCCCGGCGAGGTCCCACTCCTCCTCGACGCTCTCGCGCGGCACGAACGGGTCGATGACCCCGTTGACCACCTCCGCGCGGATGCCGGTGATGGAATCGGCGATGTCCTCCGCCGCCATCAGCTCGGTGCGCTGCTGGTAGATGACCTTGCGCTGGTCGTTGGCGACGTCGTCGTACTCGAGCAGGTTCTTGCGCAGGTCGAAGTTGTAGGCCTCCACCTTGCGCTGCGCGCGCTCGATCTGGCGCGAGAGCATCTTGCTCTCGATCACCTCGCCTTCCTTCATGCCGGCGGTCGTCAGCCAGCGCTTGGTGCGGTCGGGGTCGCCGAAGATCCGCATCAGGTTGTCTTCGAGCGACAGGTAGAAGCGGCTCGAGCCCGGGTCGCCCTGGCGGCCGGAGCGGCCGCGCAGCTGGTTGTCGATGCGCCGCGACTCGTGGCGCTCGGTGCCGATGATGTGCAGGCCGCCCGCGGCGACCACCTGCTCGTGGCGCTGCTGCCAAGCGGCCTGCGCGGCGTTGCGCGCCGCCTCGTCCGCGGCGTCGATCTGCGCCAGCTCGGCCTTGAGGTTGCCGCCGAGCACGATGTCGGTGCCGCGGCCGGCCATGTTGGTGGCGATGGTCACCGCGCTCGAGCGACCGGCCTGCGCGACGATGTGCGCCTCGCGCTCGTGCTGCTTGGCGTTCAGCACCTCGTGCGCGATGCCGTGCTGCTTGAGGATCCCCGACAGCAGCTCCGAGGTCTCGACCGAGGTCGTGCCGACCAGCACCGGCTGCTGGCGCTTCACGCACTCCTCGATGTCCTCGATGATCGCGTCGTACTTGTCCTTCTGCGTCAGGTACACGAGGTCGGCCGCGTCGTCGCGGATCATCGGCTTGTGGGTCGGGATCACCACGACCTCGAGCCCGTAGATCTGCTGGAACTCGAACGCCTCGGTGTCGGCCGTGCCGGTCATGCCGGCGAGCTTGCCGTACATGCGGAAGAAGTTCTGGAACGTGATCGAGGCGACCGTCTGGTTCTCCTCGCGCACCCGCACGCCTTCCTTCGCCTCGACGGCCTGGTGCAGGCCGTCCGACCAGCGGCGACCCGGCATGGTGCGGCCGGTGAACTCGTCGACGATGATCACCTCGCCGTTGCGGACGATGTACTCGACGTCCTTGCGGTACAGCGCGTGCGCGCGCAGCGCCGCGTTGAGGTGGTGCATCAGGCGGATGTTGGCGGGGTCGTACAGGCTCTGCCCCGCGCCGAGCAGCCCGACCTCGGCGAACAGTTCCTCGACGCGCTCGTGGCCCGCGTCCGACAGGTAGGCCTGCTTGGTCTTCTCGTCGGCCCAGTAGTCGCCCTCGCCTTCCTCGCTCTCCTGGCGCTTGAGGCGCGGCACGACCGCGTTGATGCGCGGGTAGAGCTCGGTGCTCTCCTCGGCCGGGCCGGAGATGATCAGCGGCGTGCGCGCCTCGTCGATCAGGATCGAGTCCACCTCGTCGACGATCGCGTACGCGAGCTCGCGCTGCATGCGGTCCTCGAGACGGAAGGAGAGGTTGTCGCGCAGGTAGTCGAAGCCGAACTCGTTGTTGGTGCCGTAGGTGATGTCGGCGCCGTACGAGGCCCGCTTCTCGTCGGCCGTCAGCCCGGCCTTCACCACGCCGACGCTCATGCCGAGGAAGTTGAAGATCGGGCCCATCCACTCGGCGTCGCGGCTCGCCAGGTACTCGTTGACCGTGACGATGTGCGTGCCCTTGCCGGGCAGCGCGTTGAGGTACGCGGCCAGCGTGGCGACCAGCGTCTTGCCTTCGCCGGTGCGCATCTCGGCGATCTTGCCGTTGTGCAGCACCATGCCGCCGATCAGCTGCACGTCGAAGTGCCGCAGGCCCAGCGTGCGGCGCGACGCCTCGCGCACCACGGCGAACGCCTCCGGCAGCAGGTCGTCGACGGTCTTGCCCGCGGCGAGCTGCTCGCGGAACTGCACGGTGCGGGCGGCGAGCTGCTCGTCGCTGAGCCCCTGCAGCCCCGCCTCGAGCGAGTTGATCTTCTTGACGATGCCGGAGTACTGGCCGACGAGCCGCTCGTTGCGGCTACCAAAGATGCGGGCAAGCCAATTGGCCACTGGGGCTCCAGAGGAGGGCGTGGAGGGAAAGCCGGGTATTTTACAGGAAAGGGGGCAATGATTAGGGGGTAGGGGGTAGCAAGAAGTTCCCGCCGCAGCTCGAGGCGGCCTACTTCTTACTACCCCCTACCCCCTGATCATTACCCCCTGTCCCAGCGCCTCACGGCGCCGACAGGTACTTCATCGGGTTCAGCGTGTTGCCGTTGCGCTCGACCTCGAAGTGCACGTGCGTGCCCGTCGAGCGGCCGGTGCTGCCGATGATGGCGATGGCATCGCCCTTCTGCACGGTCTGGCCCTCGCGCACGAGGTTGCGCGAATTGTGGCCGTAGCGGGTCAGGTAGCCGGTGGGGTGCGTGATCTCGACCACGTAGCCGTAGCCGTTCTTGTAGCCCGAGTAGCTCACGGTGCCCGGGCCGGTGGTGATCACCTTGCTGCCCGGGGGCGCGGCGAAATCGACGCCTGCATGGAACGCGCCGCGGCCCGTGAACGGGTCCGAGCGATAGCCGAAATGCGAGGAAATCCAGCCGCCGATGATCGGCCAGCCGCCGGGCAGGATGCGCTCGCCGAGGCTGCGCGTGGACATCAGGCTCTCGAGCACGGACAGCTGCCGCTGCCGGTCCACGAGCTGCTCTTCGAGCGTGTCGAGCGCGACCGTGAGGTCCGGCACTGCGGCCGAACCGCCCTGGAATTCCTGGCCGTCGGGACCGCCAGCGGGCGGTGCCTGGTCGAAGTCGAACTCGCCGCGGTCGAGGCCGGCGAGGTCGGTGACGCGGCGGCCGATCGCATCGAGGCGGATCAGGTGGGCATTGAGCGTGCCGACGCGCGCGGCGAGTGCATCGACGCGGCCCTGCATCTGGTTGCGCACCGTCTCGAGATCGTGACGCTGCTGGTCGATCTGGCGCGCGACGGCGGCACGATCGAGCGGCCCGGCGACGATGCGCCCGATCTGCAGGCCGGCCGGCAAACAGCACGCCCGCCACCAGCAGGAGGCTGGTCGCGGCCATCATGATCGTCCTGGGCTGCGTCAGGTCGAACTGGAGCACCCGCCCCGTCCGGCCTGAAACAATGTGTAGGTTCATAGCGGCGCTGAC
This sequence comes from uncultured Gammaproteobacteria bacterium, assembly GCA_963731105.1. Taxonomy (GTDB): domain Bacteria; phylum Pseudomonadota; class Gammaproteobacteria; order Steroidobacterales; family Steroidobacteraceae; genus RPQJ01. The sequence goes on along the minus strand of CAVSUM010000019.1, from coordinate 92,144 downwards.
CCTCTTCGCGGCCGTCAAGCATGATCGCAGGCCGTCCGTCGAGGACTGCGCTGCGTCACACATCAATCCGAACGGGCCCCGCAGGAGACAACTCCGGATCTGGCTGCCGAACTTTTGTTCTTGGCACCCAGGAGGTAGACCCACCCGGCAACGAGTCGGCAGACTATGAAGGAATCGCTGTCGGGCTGGCAATCGGAAATGGCCGTTCCTCAATTTTGACTTAACAATGTCAGACCCCCTGAAACCCCTGTTCGACACCCCGCTGCCGGGCCTGGAACGGCTGGCCCGCCAGGCCGCCGCCGCGGCCTCGCTGGGCGACAAAGTGCGGCAGTTGCTGCCCGAACCGCTGCGCCCGCACGTGGTCTCGGCCAACCGGCGCGGGGACGACCTGGTGGTGATCGTCGACTCGGCCGCCTGGTCCGCGCGCGTGCGCTATGCGGAACCGCAGTTGCGCGAGCAACTGGCGGCGGCCGGTGAGCGGTGGCGGGGAAGGTCAGGGTGCGGGTGGGAAGGGGTGAGAAGAAAGGGGGTAATGACTAGGGGGTAGGGGGTAGTCGGAGGACGGTCAGCCGAGTCTGGCCGATCTCTTCCCACTACCCCCTACCCCCTGATCATTACCCCCTCGTCCTCAGGCCGTCGCTGCAGCAGCCGCGACGTACGAAATCGGCGCGTCCTGCAGCGTCGCGAACGTCACTTCTTCCCACGCGCTCTCGTCCGCCATCAGCGTGCGCAGCAGGCGGTTGTTCAGGCCGTGGCCCGACTTGAAGCCGCTGAACTCGCCGATCAGGCTGTGGCCGAGCAGGTACAGGTCGCCGATCGCGTCGAGGATCTTGTGCTTCACGAACTCGTCTTCGTAGCGCAGGCCGTCCTCGTTGAGGATGCGGTAGTCGTCGAGCACGATCGCGTTGTCGAGGTTGCCGCCGAGCGCGAGGTTGTGCGAGCGCATGTACTCGAGGTCGCGCATGAAGCCGAACGTGCGGGCGCGGCTCACTTCGCGCAGGAAGGTGGTCGTCGAGAAGTCCATCGAGGCGACCTGCGAGCGGCGCTTGAACACCGGGTGGTCGAACTCGATTTCGAAGTTAACCTTGAAACCGTCGTAGGGATCGAAGCGCGCCCACTTGTCGCCGTCCTCGACCTTGACGCTCTTGCGGATGCGCACGAAGCGCTTCGGCGCGGTCTGTTCCTCGATGCCGGCCGACTGCAGCAGGAACACGAACGGACCGGCACTGCCGTCCATGATCGGCACTTCGCCCGCCGAGAGCTCGATCAGCACGTTGTCGATGCCGAGGCCCGCCAGCGCCGACAGCAGGTGCTCGATCGTGGAGACCTTGATGCCGTCCTGCACCAGCGTGGTGCCGAGCGTGGTCTCGCCGACGTTCTCGGCGCGCGCCTGGATGTCGACCGGCTCGTCGAGGTCGGTGCGGCGGAAGGTGATGCCGCTGTTCACGGGCGCCGGGCGCAGCACCATCAGCACTTTCTTGCCGGTGTGCAGGCCCACGCCGGTGGCGCGGATCGAGTTCTTCAGGGTGCGTTGCTTGAGCATGCTCGGGTGATGTGCGCCCATGGCGGGGCGCTCCCGGTGGAGTTAGCCCGAAAGCTTAGCACAGGCGGGCAGAACGGGCCTAAGGTGCTGAATTGAAAGGGACTGTGGGCGCAAGGCTGTGGACTGTAGACCGAGGGCCGTGGGTCGGAGGAGCAGTTTCCGACCCACAGTCCACAGCCTACCGCCCACGGCCGACCGCCACCGGCTGCGCCGGTCGCGGTCAGTCCGCCTGGCGGCGCAGGAACGCCGGGATGTCGAGATATGACTCGTCCCCATCCGAGCGCACGTCGTCACCCACCGCGCGGCGGCGGCGCATGTGCGTCGGGATCTCGAGGTCCGCGAAGTTCTCGAGCGGACGGCGCGCGGGGCCACGTCCGCCGGCCACCACCTGCACGGTCGGCTGCGTGCCCGGCGGCAGGCCGCGCGCGGCCATCGGCCGGCCGATGCCGGTCGCGACCACGGTGACGCGGATCTGGTCGGTCATCTCCGGATCGATCACGTAGCCGACCACCACGGTCGCGTCCTCGGACGCGAACTGCTTGATGGTGTCGCCCACGACGTGGAACTCGCTGGTGCGCAGGTCCATGCCGGCGGTGACGTTGATCAGCAGGCCGTGCGCGCCGGAGAGGTTCACGTCCTCGAGCAGCGGGCTCGAGATCGCGGCTTCGGCAGCGGCGCGGGCGCGGTTTTCGCCGGTGGCGGCGCCAGAGCCCATCATCGCCATGCCGGTCTCGGCCATCACGGTGCGGACGTCGGCGAAGTCGACGTTGATCAGGCCGGGGCGCGTGATCAGCTCGGCGATGCCCTGCACGGCGCCCTGCAGCACCTGGTTCGCGGCCTTGAACGCATCGAGCAGCGTCGTGTCGCCGCCGAGCACGGTGAGCAGCTTCTGGTTCGGGATGGTGATCAGCGAGTCGACGTACTTGCCGAGCTCGGTGATGCCCTGGTCGGCGAGCGCGTGGCGCTTGTTGCCTTCCATCTCGAACGGCTTGGTGACGACGGCGACCGTGAGGATGCCGAGCTCCTTCGCCACCTGTGCCACGATCGGCGCGGCGCCGGTGCCGGTGCCGCCGCCCATGCCGGCAGTGATGAAGATCATGTCGGAGCCGTCGACCAGCTCGACGATGCGGTCACGATCCTCCATCGCGGCCTGGCGGCCGACCTCGGGGTCGGCGCCCGCGCCGAGGCCCTTGGTGATGTTCGAGCCGATCTGCAGGCTGGTCTTCACCCGCGAGTGCTTGAGCGCCTGGGCGTCGGTGTTGACGCAGATGAAGTCCACGCCCTCGATCCCCGAGCTGATCATGTGCGTGACCGCGTTGCCGCCACCGCCGCCGACGCCGACGACCTTGATGACCGCCCCCTGGTTTTCCGTATCTGCGAGTACGAACATTTGTGTGCTGCTCCGTGAGATGAAAGTGACTAATGACTAATGATTAGTGACTAGTAAGAAATCGTTGCCGTCGCCGACGAATCTGAAACTGCTACGAAACCCGAACCCTGCCGCCGCGCCTCTTCCTATCCGCTTACCCCCTATCCGCTATCCGCTAGAAATTCCCCTGAAACCACGCCCGCATCCGGTCCACCACCGTGCGCATGCCGTTCGCGACGGGCGCGGTGCGGCCGCGGCGCACGTAGTTCTCGCGCCCGAACAACAGCAGGCCGACGCCGGTGGAGTGGATGGGATTGCGCACCACGTCGACGAGGCCGCTCACGCCCTGCGGCAGGCCGAGCCGCACCGGCGCGTGGAACACTTCCTCGGCGAGCTCGATGACGCCGTCCATCTTGGCGCTGCCGCCGGTGAGCACGATGCCCGCCGCGATCGAATGCTCGAAGCCGGCGCGCGCCAGCTCGTCGCGCACCAGCACGAAGATCTCCTCGTAGCGCGCCTCGACCACGCTCGCGAGCGTCTGGCGCGCCAGGCGGCGCGCAGGGCGGTCGCCCACGCTCGGCACCTCGATGGTCTCGTCCGCGTTGGCGAGCTGCGACAGCGCGCACGCGTACTTGATCTTGATTTCCTCGGCGTGGTGCGTCGGCGTGCGCAGGCTCTGCGCGATGTCGTTGGTGACCATGTCGCCGGCGAGCGGGATCACCGCGGTGTGGCGGATCGCGCCGCCGGAGAACACCGCCACGTCGGTGGTGCCGCCGCCGACGTCGATCAGGCACACGCCGAGGTCCTTCTCGTCCTCGGCGAGCACCGCGTAGCTCGAGGCGAGCTGCTCGAGCACGATGTCCTCGACCTCGAGCCCGCAGCGCTGCACGCACTTGACGATGTTCTGCGCCGCGCTCTCCGCGCCGGTGACGATGTGCACCTTGGCCTCGAGCCGCACGCCCGACATGCCGACCGGCTCGCGGATGCCGTCCTGCGTGTCGATGATGAATTCCTGCGGCAGGATGTGCAGGATCTTCTGGTCGGCCGGGATCGCCACCGCGCGCGCCGCGTCGATCACGCGCTCGACGTCGCCGGGCGTCACTTCCTTGTCGCGGATCGCGACGATGCCGTGCGAGTTGAGGCTGCGCACGTGGCTGCCGGCGATGCCGGCGAACACCGAGTGGATCTCGCAGCCGGCCATCAGCTCCGCCTCCTCGACGGCACGCTGGATGGACTGCACGGTGGAGTCGATGTTGACCACCACGCCTTTCTTCAGCCCGCGCGACGGATGCGAGCCCACGCCCACCACCTCGATCGTGCCGTCGGCGCCGAGCTCGCCGACGATCGCCACCACCTTGGAGGTGCCGATGTCGAGGCCGACGATCAGGTTGCGTTCCGGTTTCCTAGCCATCGGGGGTCGCGTCCTCCTGCGGGGCGACGGCGAGGGCCGAACGCGCGTTCCAACCCACGCTGAATCCATTGGTGTAGCGCATGTCCACGTAGCCGATCTCGGCGGCACGCTTCGCCACCAGCGGGCTCGCGAGGCGGACGAAGCGGTCGAGGCGATCGGTGAGCGCGAGGCGGCCGAGCCGCACCTTCACGCCGTTCGCGAGATCGAGTTCCCAGGCGCCGCGCGCGTCGAGGCGCACGCCGGTGAGGCGCAGGCCGGCCTCGAGCAGCCGCCCCTGCGTGTCGAGGTACAGCTGGGCGACGATGCCTTCGCTGCCGGCGGGCCCTTCGAGCAGCGGCAGCTCCGGCGGCACGTAGCGCGCGTTGCGCAGGAACAGCTCGCCGCGCGCGTTGAGCAACCCGGTGTCGTTCCAGCGCGCCGCGGCCACCTGCTCGACCACCAGCACGCGCAGGGCCTCGGGCCAGCGCCGCTGCACCACGGCGTGGTCGACCCAGTCGATGCGCTCGATGCGCTCGCGCACCTCGTCGAGGTCGATGCTGGCGAGGCCGCCGCGCGCGACTTCGGCGACGGCCGCCTCGATCTCGGGCGGCGCCACGCGCTGGAACGAGCCTTCGACGATCACGCGCCGCACGGGGCGGTCGAGCGCCACCACCAGCAGCCACGCCAGCAGCGCACAGCCGGCGACCACTGCCGCGGCGCTGCCGACCGCGCGCCAGTTGACGCGCTCGAGCAGCGCCGGCTCGTCGGTGCGGGCCTGCCGGCGATTGCGTTTCTTCCAGGGCAGCATCATCGCGCGCTGCCCTCCCCGGCCGGCAGGCTGGTCTCGAGCACGCGCCACACCAGCTCGTCGAACTCGATGCCGCGCTGCCGCGCCGCCTTCGGCACCAGCGAATGACTGGTCATCCCGGGCGCGGTGTTCACCTCGAGCAACCACGGGCGGCCGGCGCGGTCGCGCATGAAGTCGACGCGGCCCCAGCCCGCGCAGTCGACGGCGAAGAACGCGGCGAGCGCGAGGCTGCCGAGCTCCTGCTCGGTCGCGCCGCTCGCGCCGGGGCAGAGGTACTGCGTGTCCTCGGCGACGTACTTGGCGTGGTAGTCGTAATACTCGCCGGCGGGCACGATGCGGATCGACGGCAGCGCCTCGGTGCCGAGCACGGCGACCGTGTACTCCTCGCCCTCGATCAGCTGCTCGACCAGCAGCGCCCCCTGGTAGCGCGCCGCCAGCTCGACCGCCGCGTCGAGGTCCGCATCCTTGAAGCAGCGGCTGACGCCGACGCTCGAGCCTTCGCACGCGGGCTTCACGATCACCGGCAGGCCGATCTTGCGGGCCGCCGCGCGCACGTCGTCGCCGTGCCCGAGGCTCGCGTACGCGGGCGTGGGCAGCCCGAGCGACAGCCACACCTGCTTGGTGCGGATCTTGTCCATCGACAACGCCGAACCGAGCACGCCCGAGCCGGTGTACGGCACGCCGAGCGCGTCGAGCAGGCCCTGCAGCACGCCGTCCTCGCCGCCGCCGCGGTTGCCGTGCAGGATGTTGAACACGCGGTCGTAGCCGGGCCCGCCGGCAGCAGTGAGCGCCTGCACCAGCGCGGGAATGCCGTCGACCGGCGTCGCGTCCACGCCCTGGCGCAGCAGCGCCTCGAGCACGTTGCGGCCCGAGTCGAGCGACACCTCGCGCTCCGACGACGTGCCGCCGAGCAGCACGGCGACGCGGCCGAACTCGCGCGGATCCGTGATGCGGCGCGGCGCGCGGCTCATGCGGCACCTCCGGCGGTCGCGGCGGCCTGCAGCGTGGCCGGCAAGTCGTGCGCCGCCGCGCCGATGCTGCCCGCACCCATCGTGAGCACGACGTCGCCGTCGCGTGCGATGCCGGCGAGCACCTGCGGCAGCTCGTCGAGCGACTTGAGCAGCACCGGCTCGACCGTGCCGCGCGAGCGGATCGCGCGGCACAGCGCCTTGCCGTCGGCGCCCGGGATCGGGGCCTCGCCCGCCGGATAGACCTCGGCGACCACCAGCGCATCGGCCGTCGAGAGCACCTGCGCGAAGTCGTCGAGCAGGTCGCGGGTGCGCGTGTAACGGTGCGGCTCGAACGCGAGCAGCAGGCGGCGGCCCGGCCACGCCTGGCGCGCGGCCTCGAGCGTCGCCGCGATCTCGGTCGGGTGGTGGCCGTAGTCGTCGACGAGCGTGACGCGGCCGCGGCCGATGTCCACGTCGCCCAGCACCTGCAGGCGGCGATCGATGCCCTGGAACCCGGCCAGCGCGCGCTGGATCGCCGCGTCGTCGATCTCGAGCTCGGTGGCCACCGCGATCGCCGCGAGCGCATTGAGCACGTTGTGCCGGCCCGGCAGGTTGAGTGTAACGCGCAGCGGCGCGTCATCCCGGCCACGACGCAGCACGTCGAAGGCGGACTGGCCGCCGCGCCGCTCGACGTTGACCGCGCGCACGTCCACGCCCTCGGCAAAGCCGTAGGTGAGGTACGGCCGCGAGATGCGCGGGATGAGCGCTGCCGCCTCGCGATCGTCGGCGCAGACCACGGCCAGCCCGTAGAACGGCAGGTTGTGCAGGAACTCGACGAAGCTCGCCTTGAGCTTCTCGAAATCGCCGCCGTGCGTGCCGAGGTGATCGGCGTCGACGTTGGTGACGATCGCGATCACCGGCTGCAGGTGCATGAACGACGCGTCGCTCTCGTCGGCCTCGGCCACGAGGTAGCGGCCGGCGCCGAGGCGCGCATTGGTCGCGGCGCTCTTCAGGCGCCCGCCGATGACGAAGGTCGGGTCCTCGCCGCCCTCGGCGAGCACGCTCGCCACCAGGCTGGTGGTCGTGGTCTTGCCGTGCGTGCCCGCCACGGCGATCGAGTAACGGAAGCGCATCAGCTCGCCGAGCATCTCGGCACGCTTCACCACCGGGATGCGCTGCGCCAGTGCCCGCGCCACCTCCGGGTTCTCGGTATTGATCGCGCTCGACACCACCACGACGTCCGCGCCCGCGACGTTTTCGGCGCGGTGGCCGATGAACACCCTGGCGCCCAGCGACTCGAGCCGGCGCGTGACCTCGCCCGCCTTGAGGTCGCTGCCCTGCACCGCGTAGTCGAGGTTGAGCAGCACCTCGGCGATGCCGCTCATGCCGCTGCCGCCGATGCCGACGAAGTGGATCGTGTGGATGCGCCGCATGCGGTCCTTCATCGCACGCCTCCCGCCGCGGCGACGCAGGCATCCGCCAGCCGCTCGTCGGCGTCCGTGATGGCCATGCCGCGCGCGGCCGTCGCCATCTGCGTGAGCCGCGGCCGGCCGGCCTCGAGCAATTCGCGCAGCGCCGCAGCCAGCGACAGCGGCGTGAGCTGCGACTCGGGCAACAGCACCGCGGCGCCACCGCGCACCACGTGCTCGGCGTTGCGCGTCTGGTGGTCGTCGACCGCGGCCGGGAACGGCACCAGCACGGCCGGCACGCCGGCTGCCTCGAGTTCCGCGACCGTCAGCGCACCGGAGCGGCACACGGCAAGGTCGGCCCAGCCGTAGGCACCCGCCATGTCGTCGATGAACGGGCGCACGTCCGCTTCGATGCCGCGCGACTGGTAGGCCGCCACCGTGTCGTCGTGGCCGTTGCGGCCGGTCTGGTGCAGCACCTCGGGGCGCAGCGCCGCGGGCAGCTCGGCGATTGCTGCGGGCACGACGGCGTTGAGCCGCGCCGCACCCTGGCTGCCGCCGAACACCAGCAGGCGGGCCTTGCCCTCGCGCGCTGCGAAGCGCCGCTCGGGCGGCGCGACGGCAGCGATCTCCGGGCGCACCGGATTGCCGACGTGCTCGGCGCGCACGCTGCGGCCGAAGCTGCCCGGGAATCCCTCGAGCACGCGGTCGGCCAGGCGCGCCAGCACGCGATTGGTCAGGCCGGCGACGGCGTTCTGCTCGTGCACCACCAGCGGTCGGCGCAGCAGCCACGCGGCGACGCCGCCGGGGCCGGAGGCAAAGCCGCCCGCGCCGAGCACCACGGCCGGCCGGTGACGGCGCACGGCGCGCAGTGCCTGGACCAGCGCGACCAGCAGCCGGAACGGTGCGATCAGCAGCGCGCCGATGCCCTTGCCGCGCAACCCGCTCACGCTGAGCCACTCGACCGGGATGCCGGCCGCCGGGACCAGCCGCGCCTCGATGCCACGCTGCGTGCCGAGCCAGACGATCCTGTAGCCGCGCCGCTCGAGCACGCGCGCCGTGGCAAGCGCGGGGAACACGTGCCCGCCCGTGCCGCCGGCCATCACCATGGCAGTGGCTTGCGTCACGGCCGGCGCTCCTCGCGCGACACGGCGGCGCGACCGGTGGTCTGCGTCTCGTGGTGCACGCGCAGCAGCACGCCGAGCCAGGCGAGCGTCACGAGCATGCTGCTGCCGCCGTACGACAGCAGCGGCAGGGTCAGTCCCTTGGTCGGCAGCAGGCCCATGTTCACGCCGATGTTCACGAACGCCTGCAGCCCGATCCACACGCCGATCGATGCCGCGACGTACGACTGGAACTGCAGTCCGGCGCGGGCTGCGTTGCGTGAGATGGCGAGCGCGCGTCCGGCGAGCAGCGCGAACAACGCCATCACCACCACCACGCCGACGAAGCCGAACTCCTCGGCCAGCACCGCGAACACGAAGTCGGTGTGCGCCTCGGGCAGGTAGAACAGCTTCTGCACGCTCGAGCCGAGGCCGACGCCGAACCACTCGCCGCGCCCGATCGCGATCAGCGACTGCACCAGCTGGAAGCCGCTGTCGAACGGGTCCTCCCAGGGATTGCGGAACGCGATCAGGCGGCGCATGCGGTACGACGAGGTGACCGCGAGCGCGCCCATCGCCGCCACGCCGAGCACGACCGGCACCAGCAGGTGAGTGATGCGCGCGCCGGCGAGGAACAGCACGACGATGCCGGTCGCGAGCAGCACGGTGGCCGCCCCGAAGTCCGGCTCCAGCAGCAGCAGCACCGCCGCCCCGACGAGCACCGCCACCGGCTTGATGAAGCCCTTGAAGTCGCTGCGCAGCTCGTCGGCGCGACGCACGGCGTAGCTCGCCACGTAGGTGAGCAGCAGCACCCGCGCCAGCTCGGACGCCTGGAAGTTCATCAGGCCGAGACGCACCCAGCGGCGGCTGCCGTTGACCTCGTGGCCGATGCCGGGGACCAGCACCAGCACCAGCAGCGCGATCGCGACGCCGAGCAGCACCATCGAGTACTTTTCCCAGAGCGTGGTCGGGATCGCGAGTGCGAGCATGGCCGCGACCAGGCCCATGCCGACGAACATCAGCTGCCGCTCGAAATAGAAGAACGCCGAACCGGTCTCGCGCTCGGCAACGCCGATCGACGCGGACGCGACCATCACCAGCCCGACCAGCAGCAGCGCGGCCACCGTGCCGATCACCCAGGAATCGAGCACCAGCCGGCGCGGCCGGCCGGTCGAGCGGGCATAGGACAGCGTCGCGGCGGTCATCCGGCAAGGCTCCTGACCGCGGCGGCGAACTCGTCGCCACGGTGCGCATAGTCGCGGAACATGTCGAGGCTGGCGCAGGCCGGCGAGAGCAGCACGGTGTCGCCGGCGCTGGCAGCGGCCCGGGCGGCGGCGACTGCGGCGCGCATGTCTGCCGCGCGCTCGGTGGAGCACACGCCCGCGAACGCCTCGGCGAGGCGCGGTGCGTCGCGACCGATCAGCACCACGTGCCGCACCTTGCCGCGGCACGCCGGCTGCAGCTCGCCGAAGTCCTGGTTCTTGCCGTCGCCGCCGGCGATCAGCACCAGCGGGCCGGCGAGGCCGGCGACCGCGGCGATCGTGGCGCCGACGTTGGTGCCTTTCGAGTCGTTCACGTAGCGCACGCCGCCGACGTCCGCCACCCACTGCGTGCGGTGCGGCAAGCCGCCGAACGACGCGAGCGCGTCGAGCACCGGCGCGCGCGGCAGCGCCAGCGCCTCGCACATCGCGAGCGCGGCGAGCGCGTTGGCGGCGTTGTGCTCGCCCTGCAGCCTGAGCGCCGCGAGCGGCGCGAGCGCCTCGCCGCGGCAGGTAAGCACCGGCTCGGGTTCGCGCGCGAGGAAGTAGTCCGCGGACGGATCGAGCAGGCTGAACGACAGCACGCGCTGCCCGGCCCTCGGCATCGCGCGCACCCGCGCGTCGTCGGCATTGACGACCGCCACGTCGCAGCCGTCGAAGATGCTCGCCTTGGCTGCCGCGTAGTCGTCCAGCGAATCGTAGCGATCGAGGTGATCGGGCGTGACGTTCAGCACCGTGGCCACGGCCGTGCGCAGCGAATGCGTGGTCTCGAGCTGGTAGCTCGACAGCTCGAGCACGTAGAGGCTGGGCACGGGACCCTGCAGCAGGTCGAGCGCCGGCTCGCCGAGGTTGCCGCCGGCGATCGCGGGCCGCCCGCCCGCGTTGGCGAGCTCGGCCAGCAGCGCAGTCACCGTGCTCTTGCCGTTGGTGCCGGTGATCGCAGCGATCGGCGCCTGCGCCTCGTGCGCGAACAGCTCGATGTCGCCCACCACCGGCAGGCCACGGCGCCGCGCCTCGACCGCCACCGGCTCGCGCACCGACAGGCCCGGCGAGATCACGACCTGCGCCACGTCGTCGAGCAGCGCATCCTGGAACGTGCCGGTGACGAGCTCCGCCTGCGGCACCTGCTCGCGCAATGCCGCGCTGCCGGGCGGCTCGGCACGCGTGTCCGCAACGCGCACCGCCAGGCCCTTGCCGTGCAGGTAGCGCGCGCACGACAGCCCGGTGCGGCCGAGGCCCAGCACCAGCGCGCGCTGGCCGGCCGCGAGCGGAACAGCGGTGTGGCTGGCCTGGTTCATCGCAGCTTGAGGGTCGCCAGGCCGACCAGCACCAGGATCACGGTGATGATCCAGAAGCGGACGATCACCTTCGGCTCGGCCCAGCCCTTCAGTTCGAAGTGGTGGTGGATGGGCGCCATGCGGAAGATGCGCTTGCCGCGCAGCTTGAACGAGCCCACCTGCAGGATGACGGACACCGTCTCCATGACGAACACGCCGCCCATGATGAACAGCACGATCTCCTGGCGGACGATCACCGCGACGACGCCGAGCGCGGCGCCGAGCGCCAGCGCGCCGATGTCGCCCATGAACACCTGCGCCGGGTAGGTGTTGAACCAGAGGAAGCCGAGGCCCGCGCCGAAGATCGCGGTGCAGAACACCAGCACCTCGCCGCTGCCCGCGACGTAGGGAATCGCGAGATAGTTGGCGAACACGACGTTGCCCGAGGCGTACGCGAACACGCCGAGCGCGCCCGCCACCAGCACCGCGGGCATGATCGCCAGGCCGTCGAGGCCGTCGGTCAGGTTGACCGCGTTCGACGAGCCCACGATCACCAGGTAGGCGAGCACGAGGAAGAACGGCCCGAGCGGCAGCACGAAGTCCTTGAAGAACGGCACGATCAGCGTGGTCTCGATCGGCGTCTTCGCGGTCAGGTACAGCGCGAGCGCCGCGCCGAGGCCGGCCACCGACTGCCAGAAGTACTTGTAGCGCGCGATCAGCCCGCGGGAGTTGCCGACCACCAGCTTCAGGTAATCGTCCCAGAAGCCGATCAGGCCGAATGCAACCGTGACCGCGAGCGTGATCCACACGAAACGGTTGGCGAGATCGGCCCACAGCAGCGTCGCCACGACGATCGCCACCAGGATCAGCAGGCCACCCATGGTCGGCGTGCCGGCCTTGCTGAGGTGCGTCTGCGGGCCGTCGGAGCGCACCCGCTGGCCCACCTGGTGCTCGGCGAGCTTGCGGATCATCATCGGGCCGACCAGGAACGAGATGACCAGCGCCGTGAGCGCCGCGAGGATGGCGCGCAGCGTCAGGTAGCTGAAGACGTTGAAGCCCGAGTAGTACTGGGCGAGCCACTCGGCGACGTAGCGCAGCATGCTAGTGGCCTCCGCCCGCGACGCCGGCGCCGAGTGCCGCTGCGACTCGCTCGAGGCGGTTCGCGCGCGACCCCTTGACCAGCACGGTGGCGCCCGCCGGCAACTCGGCGCGCAACACTGCGATCAGCTCCTCGACGTTCGCGAACCACGTCGAGCCGGCGCCGAACGACTCGACCGCGTGCCGTGGCGTCGTCGCCGACCGCCAGCAGGCGCGCGATGCCGCACTGCCGGGCGAAGTCGCCGACCTCGGCGTGCAGCTCCGACGATCCCGCACCGAGCTCGCGCATCTCGCCGAGCACCAGCCAGTGCGGTCCCGGCAGGCCGGCCAGCGCGCGCAGCCCCGCACGCACCGAGCCCGGGTTGGCGTTGTAGGAGTCGTCGATCAGCCGTGCGCCGCCCGGCAACTGCTTGGCTTCGAGCCGGCCGGCGACCGCGCGCATGCGGCCGAGCCCTTCGACGATGGCGTCGAGGCCCGCACCGGCGCCGTACGCCGCGGCGGCCGCGGCCAGCGCGTTCATCACGTTGTGCTCGCCCGCGAGCGCCAGCGTCACGCCGCGGCGACCGGACGGCGCGACCAGCTCGAACTCGGTGACGAAGCCGTCGGCGGTCGCATTGCTGCGCAGGTCGCGGGCCGTGAAGTCGGCCTCCTCGCGCAGGCCGAAGGTGAGCACGCGTCCCGCGTCGCGCGCGAGACCCCGCCACAGCGCGGCGTAGCGGTCGTCGGCATTGATGACGGCGGTGCCCCCGGGGCCGAGCGCCTGGAACATCTCGCCCTTGCCCCTGGCCACGCCCTCGATGCCGCCGAAACCCTCCAGGTGCGCGGGTCCGGCGTTGATCACCAGGCCCACGTCCGGCCGCCCGATCGCCGCGAGCTGCGCGATCTCGTGCAGGTGGTTGGCGCCCATCTCGATCACCGCGAAGCGGTGCGCGGCCTCGAGCCGGCACAGCGTGAGCGGCACGCCGATGTGGTTGTTCAGGTTGCCGCGCGTCACCAGCGTCGGACCTTCGCAGCCGAGGATCGAGCCGGTCATCTCCTTGACCGTGGTCTTGCCGTTGCTGCCCGTGATGCCGACCACCTTGCCGGCGAAGTCGCGGCGCCACGCCGCGGCGAAGGCCGTCAGGCCCGCGAGCGCGTCGCGCACCTGAACCTGCGGCAGCGCCACCGACACCTCGCGCTCGACGAGCGCGCCTGCCGCGCCGCCCGCCAGCGCCTCGGGCACGAACTGGTGGCCGTCGAAGCGCTCGCCTCGCAGCGCCACGAACAACGCGCCGCCCTCGAGCGTGCGCGAATCGGTCATCACCGTGCCGAACGTCGCATCGGCACCGTGCAGGGTGCCACCGGCCACGCGGGCGAGCTCGGCGAGGTTGCGCATCATGCCGCCACCCCCAGCGCGTCGAGCACCACCGCGCGATCGCTGAACGGGTGCGTCCCGGTGCCGACGACCTGGTAGTCCTCATGGCCCTTGCCGGCGATCACCACGACGTCGCCGGCGTCGGCCTCGGCGAGCGCGAAGTGGATCGCCTCGGCGCGATCGGCGATGACGTGCGCACCATCGGGCTGGCGCATCCCGGCCAGGATCTGCTCGAGGATCGCGCGCGAATCCTCGGTGCGCGGGTTGTCGTCGGTGACGACCACGACGTCGGCATGGCTCTCGGCGATCGCGCCCATCTGCGGCCGCTTGCCCGGATCGCGGTCGCCGCCGCAACCGAACACGCAGAACAGCCGCCCGCGCGCATGGGCGCGGGCCGCCTCCAGCACCTTGCCGAGCGCGTCCGGCGAGTGCGCGTAGTCGACCAGCGCGAGCGGTTGCGCGCCGCCGCCGAAAGCTTCCATGCGCCCCGGGGGCGCAACGCAGGTCGCGAGCGCGATCAGCGCCTGCTGCAGCGGCACGCGCCAGCCGAGCAGCACGCCGAGCACGGCGAGCAGATTCTCGGCATTGAACTCGCCCATCAGCTTCGAGCGCAGCGTGCCCGCGCCCCAGCTGCTTTCCACATGCAGCGTCAGGCCCGCGGTCGTGGCCCGCAACTCGGGCAGGCGGATCCAGTCCGCGCCCGGCTCGATCCACAACTCGTTCGAGGTGGAATAGACGATGCGCTCGAGCCCGGGATCGAGCCCGGCCGCGAGCGGACGACCGAAGTCGTCGCGCACGTTGACGACCGCGCGCTGCAGGCCGGGCAGGCGGAACAGGCGAGCCTTCGCCGCGCCGTACGCCTCGAGCGTGCCGTGATAGTCGAGATGGTCGCGGGTGAGGTTGGTGAACACGGCCGTGTCGAAGCGCACCGCCGCCACGCGCTCCTGGTCGAGCGCGTGCGACGACACCTCGAGGGCGATGCTCTTCGCACCGGCATCGCGGGCCTCGGCGAGGCGGCGGTGCACGCTCACCACGTCGGGCGTGGTCAGCCCGGCGTCGCGCAGTGCGCCCGGCCGGCCGAAGCCGAGCGTGCCGAGATACGCACCGCGCCGGCCGACGAGGTCGGCGGCCTGTGCGAGCAGGTAGGCGCCGGTGGTCTTGCCGTTGGTGCCGGTGAAGCCTGCGACACTGAGGTCGGCGGAGGGACGTTCGAAGAAGCGGTCGGCGAGTTCGCCGGCCAGTGCGCGCAAGCCCGGGACCGCCTGCACGACGACCTGTGGCGGCAGCAGCGGCGCCTCGACGCCGGACGAGGGCTCCCACAACACCGCGGTGGCGCCGTTCGCGATCGCCGCGGCAACATGCGCGAGGCCGTGTCCGGTGCGGCCCGGGCACGCGAGGAATGCCGCACCCGGCGTGACGTGCCGGCTGTCGAGCGCGAGCCCGCTCACGGCGACGTCGCGCGACGGCGCAGCGATGCCGTCGAGTAGCGCCCCGAGCGTCGTCCCGTAGGTGCGCGCGCCGGCCTCCGCGGGCGCGGCGCTCATCGCTGCGTCCTCGTCACGGGTCACCATGGATCCTGCGCCTGCACCAGCGTCGTGGCGGGCATGCGCTGCAAGTCGTCGGGCGGGATCGCGAGCAGGCGCAGTGCGCCCGACATCACGGACGAGAACACCGGCGCCGCGACTTCGCCGCCGTAGTACGCGCCGCCGGTCGGCTCGTCGATCACCACCAGCGCCGCAAGACGCGGGTTGCTTGCCGGCACCACGCCGCCGAACACCGCCATGTACTTGTTGGTGGAGTAGCCGCCGGTCTCGGAGGCCTTCCACGCGGTGCCGGTCTTGCCGGCCACGCGATAGCCCATCACGCGCGCGCGCCGCGCGGTGCCGGCGTCGCTGGTCACGGCCTCCATCATGGTCACCAGCTCGTGCATGACCTTCTGGTCGAACACACTCTCGCCTTCCGGCGGGGCGTCGAGCTTGCGCAGGCTCACGGGGCGACGCACGCCGCCCGCGCCGAGCACCGCGTACGCCTGCGTGAGCTGCAGCGGCGTCACCGAGAGGCCGTAGCCATACGACATCGTCGCCTGGCCGATCGGGCGCCAGTGGTCGGCGCTGGTGAGGATGCCGGCCGACTCGCCCGGGAAGCCCGAGCCGGTGACGCGACCGAAGCCGAACTGGTCGAACGCGCTCCACATGTCCTGCGGCTTGAGCGACAGCGCGATCTTCGCGACGCCGACGTTCGACGACTTGGCGAGCACCGTGGTGACGTCGATGGTGCCGAGGTTGTGCTTGTCCTTCACCGTCTTGATGCCGACGCGCAGCATGCCCGGGCCGGTGTCGATCAGCGTGTCCGGGTGGTAGCGGCCGGTGCCCATGCCGGCGGCGACCACGAACGGCTTGATGCTCGAGCCCGGCTCGAAGAAGTCGTTGGTGGCGCGATTGCGATAGCGCGACGCGGCGTACTGCTCGCGGTCGTTCGGGTTGAAGGACGGCTGGTTGACCATCGCCAGCACTTCGCCGGTGGCGATGTCGAGCACGACGACCGAGCCGGAACGCGCGTTGTTCGCCTGCACCGCCGCCTTCAGCTCGCGATAGGCGAGGTACTGCACGCGCAGGTCGATGCTGGTGTAGAGGTCCTTGCCCGGGCGCGGCGCACGGATGCGCTCGATGTCCTCGATGGTGCGGCCGAGGCTGTCGCGCATCACGCGCTTCAGGCCCGGCTCGCCGCCGAGCCACTGGTCGAACGCGAGCTCGAGGCCCTCCTGGCCGACGTCGTCGACGTTGGTGAAGCCGAGCAGGTGGCCGGTGACCTCGCCGGCCGGGTAGTAGCGGCGATACTCGCGCTGCGTGTCGACGCCGGGGATGCCGAGCGCCCTGACCCGCGCCGCGTCCTGCGGGCGCATGTGGCGCACCAGGTAGATGAATTCGCGGTCGAGGTTGCTGGTGACGCGGCGCGCGAGCCACTGCGGGTCGCGGTCGAGCGCCTTGGCGAGGCGCGGGAAGTCCTGCGGCACCTGCGCCAGCTTGCGCGGGTCGGCCCACACCGTGTCCACCGGCGTGCTGACCGCGAGCGGCTCGCCGTTGCGGTCGAGGATCATGCCGCGGTTCGCGGAGAGCTTCGCCTCGCGCAGGATGCGCGCGTCGCCCTGCTTCGCCAGGAAATCCTGGTCGATGACCTGCAGGTACACGGCGCGCGCGACCAGCGCGACGCCGCACAGCGCCAGCGCGCCGGCCACGAACCAGTGCCGCCACGCGTGGTGGCCGGAATCGTCGCTGCGCTGCTTGCCGTGCTTCATGGCTGCACGATGCGCAGGTCGCTCGCCTGCGGGATGACCATGTGCAGCTCGTCGTGGGCGAGGCGCTCGACGCGGCCGTGCGTGGCCCACGTGCTCTGCTCGAGCTGCAGCTGGCCCCACTCGATGTCGAGGTCGTCGCGCGCCTTGACGAGCTGCTGCAGCTCGTTGAAGCGGCTGCGCGCCTCCTGCTTGGCGTACACCACGCCGAGCGACGAGCCGAGCACCGCGAGCCACAGTGCCGCAACGAACAGGCGCCAGGCGATCGTGCTCATGCGGCGAGCCTCTCGGCGATGCGCAGCACGGCGCTGCGCGCACGCGGGTTGGACGCCACCTCGGCCTCGCCCGCGACGATCGCGCCACCGACGCGCTTGAGGCGCGGCCGCGCGTGCGGGGGCACCTGCGGCAGGCCGGCGTACACGGGATCGCCCTGCTCCTCGCGCCGGATGAAGCGCTTGGCGATGCGGTCCTCGAGCGAGTGGAAGCTGATCACGCACAGGCGGCCGCCCGGCGCGAGCAGCCGCACGGCCTGCGGCAGCGCCGACTCGAGCTGCTCGAGCTCGCGGTTGACGTGGATGCGGATGGCCTGGAACGCGCGCGTGGCGGGGTGCTTGCCCGGCTCGCGCGTCGGCACGGCGGCTGCCACGATCGCGGCGAGCTGGCCGGTGCGCGCGATGGGCTCGACGACGCGTGCCGCGACGATCGCCCGCGCGATGCGCCGGGCAAAGCGCTCCTCGCCGAGCTCGCGCAGGACGTCGCCGAGCTCGCGCTCGCCGGCCTTCGCCAGCCACTGCGCCGCGCTCTGCCCCGCCTCGTTGTCCATCCGCATGTCGAGCGGCCCGTCCTGCATGAAACTGAAACCGCGCGCGGCCTCATCGAGCTGCGGCGACGAGACCCCGAGGTCCAGCAGCACGCCGTCCAGCTCCCCTTCGATGCCCGCCGCCCGCACCCGCTCTTCGAGCGGGCCGAACGACCCCCGTACCAGCGTGAGACGTGTTTCCCCCGCGAAGCGCCGCTGCCCGGCCCGGATCGCATCCGGGTCGCGGTCGATCGCCACCACTCGCCCGTCCGGCCCCAGCGCGCCGAGGATCGAGGCGGTGTGTCCGCCGCGCCCGAACGTCGCGTCGCAGTAGCGCCCCTCGGGCCGTATCGCGAGGCCGGCCAGCACTTCGTCGCGAAGTACCGGCGTGTGCTCCGCCACCGTCGGCGCCTACAGCGACAGCTGGCCGAGCTCGGCCGGCAGTTCGCCTGTTTCCTCGTCCACTTGCAGCCAGGCGTCGCGGCGCTCGTTCCAGTGCTGCTCGTCCCACAGCTCGAAGCGGCTGCCCTGCCCGATCAACATCGCCTGGCGCGTGAGGCTCGCGTATTCGCGGAGCTTCGGCGGCACCAGCACCCGGCCGTGCGAGTCGAGTTCGAGTTCGGTCGCGTGACCGACCATCAGCCGCTGCAGCCGCCGCACCTGCGGATTCAGCGTCGGCAGTCGCATCAGCTTGCGTTCGATCTCTTCCCAGTCCGGCAGCGGGTAGATCAGCAGGCACCGGTCGGCGCGATCGACGGTCGCGACCAGACGGCCCTCGCTGCGCTCGACCAGGGTGTCCCGGTATCGCGCAGGCATGGCCATCCGCCCCTTGGCGTCGAGCGTCACTTTGTTGGCGCCACGAAACATTTCAGGCTGCTCTTGGGCCGCTGGCCCATTTCATCCCACTTTGTCCCACCTGGCCGCACTATAGGTCGCGTGCGCGCGGGGAGTCAACGCCTCGCGCGAAATTTTTCTATGGGGCACAGCAACTTAGCCCATCAGGGACCCTCCGGGCGTGGCTTTTGCGCAACATATAGTTAGCGCAATCAAATAGTTACCAAATGTTCCTGAAAGTGAACTTAAGGTACGCCATGCGTGGGATTTTGGTGGTGGACTTCGGACCAGTCCCGCCAGCTCGGTGTCGGGCATGGCGCTCGATCCGTATTTCCCAGCCTGTACAGTGGGATAGCGCACCGTCAGGCGACCCGATTCGGGCCAGGACTGCCGGCAATCCGGCGGTGGGCTGAAGTGGGCGGGCCGGCGAGGAAGGTGGGAGTCGGCCGATAAGCCGGGTTCTGTCGCGGACAATCATCCATCTGGGACGCGCGTCGCCGCGCGCCTCAAGCGACCTACCCGGAAACTCCCGCGGGCCGCGGGTACGGGCCCTGCGGCCCGCGTGTTTCCCTATTTGGTCTTGCTCCAGGTGGGGTTTGCCGTGCCGCCGAATGTTGCCACCGGCGCGGTGCGCTCTTACCGCACCCTTTCACCCTTGCCGTCGCCACATTGCTGCGGCGCTTGGGCGGTCTGCTCTCTGTTGCACTTTCCGTGGGCTCGCGCCCCCCAGGCGTTACCTGGCACCTTGCCCTGTGGAGCCCGGACTTTCCTCTGCAGCGATGCAGCGATTGCCTGGCCGACTCCCGCGCCGATTATACCGGCGCCTGCAGCTGCAATGCGCGCTCATAGAGTTCCTTGCGCGCGCGCCCGGTGAGCTGCGCCGTGAGCCGCGCCGCCTGCGACACCGGCAGTTCCGCGAGCAGCACGCGCAGTACGCGCTCCGCCTCCGCATCGTCCGCTGCGACCTGCGCCGCCGCACCCTGCACCACCAGCACGAGTTCGCCGCGCGCCATGTCCGGGTCGGACGCCGCCTGCTGCGCCAGCGTGCCGAGCGTGCCGCGGTACACGCTTTCGAACTTCTTGGTGATCTCGCGCGCCACGGCCGCAGGACGTTCGGCACCGAACGCGGTCGCGAGATCGTCGAGCGCCTCGCGCAGGCGATGCGGCGCCTCGTAGAACACCAGCGTGCGCGACTCCCCGGCGAGCTGCTGCAGCGCCTGGCGCCGGGCGGCCTGGCGCGGCGGCAGGAAGCCCTCGAACGCAAAGCGGGCGGCCGGCAGCGCCGCGAGCGTGAGCGCGGCGATCGCGGCGCACGGTCCCGGCACGGCAACCACCTCGATGCCGGCAGCGGCCGCCGCCCCGACCAGGGCGGCGCCCGGATCGCTGACCAGCGGCGTGCCGGCATCGCTCACCAGGGCCACGCGCGCGCCGGCTTGCAGGCGCTCGATCACGCGCGGCACGCGCTCCCGCTCGTTGTGCTCGTGCAACGACTCGAGGGTGCCCGGCGCGCGCTGCAGGCCGCAGGCGTGCAGCAGCTGGCCGGTGTGCCGCGTGTCCTCGGCGAGCAGCAGGTCGGCGTCGCGCAGCACCTCGGCGGCACGCGGCGCAAGATCGCCAAGGTTGCCGATCGGCGTGGCGACCAGGAACAGTGTGCCCGGTCGCGCCCGCACTATAGAATTCCCGGCACCTTCCGCCACGTTCACCTCCCTCGGTCCCCCATGCTGCACGTGCGACTCCGCGGCCGGCAAGTTCCAGGATGGCTGCTCGCCACGCTGGTGATCGCGCTGCTCGCAGCGACGCCGATCACGCCGGCCCGCGCGGCGCGCGCGGACGACCTTGCAGCGGCCGGGGCGCTGGCGAGCGAAGGTCGGCACGCAGAGGCTGCCGCGGCCTACGAGTCACTCGGCAAGCGCCGGTTCCGCGGCTGGGACGCGCGCCTGGCACTGCTGTCGGCACGCGAATACCTGCTGGCTGGCCGCCTCGACGACGCCGAGCGCCTGCTGGCCTTCGCCAGCCCGGCCGAGAGCCGCGATGACGCCATCCTGCTGGCCCGCGTCAGCGCCGAGGTGGCCATCGCCCGCGGCCGGCCGCAGGCAGCGCTCGACGCGTTGCTCTCGGTTCCCGAACCCTGGCCTCCCGCGCTCGCGAGCGAATTGCTGGCGCTGCGCACCCAGGCCGAGTTCTCGGCCGGGCGCCTGCTCGAGGGCGTGCGCACGACGGAATTGCGCGCGCAGCTGTTCGCCAATCCGGATGCGCGGCGCGCTGTCTATGCGGGCATGCTGGATGGCCTCGTCGCCAGCCCCGCCTCGGCCATGGTTCCCGCGGGCGCCACGCCGGATGAAGCCGCGTGGTTCGAACTGGCGCAGATGCTGGCGCAGCCTGATGCGGCGGCGGCCGCAAGACGCTCAGTCGAGTGGCGCGCGCGGCACCCGGATCACCCGGGCGCGCAGTTCCTGCCGCAGGCAGCCGATGCCGCGGCGCGTGAGCAGGTCGCTGGCGCGCTGACGGCGCCGGACGCGACCAATGCCATCGCCCTGCTGTTGCCACTGTCGGGCAAGCAAGCCGCCGCTGGAGTGGCCGTGCGCGACGGGTTCATCGCCGCCGCGCTGGCCGAGGAACCCGAGCGACGGCCGCGCATCGACTTGTACGACACGGCCGAACTCGGTGCCGCCGCCGCGTACCAGAAGGCCGTGACCGGCGGGGCGCGAGCCGTCGCGGGCCCGCTGTTGAAGGAAGACATTGCCGCGCTGGTCGCTGCGACCTCGCTCACCGTGCCGACGGTGGCGCTCAACTCGGTGCCTGGCGACACGCCGCCACCCTTCCTGTTCCAGTTCTCGCTGGACCCGGAGCAGGAGGCGCGTGAGGCGGCGCGGCGCATCGCAGCGGACGGGCTCATGCACGGCATCGCGCTGTTTCCCGCCAATCCCTGGGGTGACCGGCTGCAGGCCGCCTTCACGTCGGAGCTGGCGGCCCACGGCGTGCAGCTGACCGCGATTCGCACCTACGACCCGGCGTCCAAGGACTACTCGGGGGCACTGCGTGCGGCGCTCGGCCGCTTCGGCGGTGCCGGTGATCGCGACGCGAAGGGCGCGCTGCGACCGCGCGATGCGGCTGCGGAGTCCCGCGACGGCCCGCAATTCGCATTCATCGCCGCGATGCCGCAGGCCGCGCGCGCGATCTGCCCGCAGCTGCGCTTCCAGATGGCGTACACGCTGCCCGTCTACATGACGTCGGACGCCTGGGACTCCGGCTCGCGGGCCGTGCCCGACCTCGACGGCGTGCGCCTGCCGCAAATGCCGTGGGTCCTGGCCGGCGGGTCCGGCGCGCCTGCGCTGTGGGATGCCCTGCATAAGGAATGGTCCGCCGTCGCGCGGGGCCGCGAGCAGCTGTATGCGTTCGGCTTCGACGCCTACCAGTTGCTGGCCGGCCTGAACATTGCGGCGCGCGGCGTCGCGGTCGACGGACTCACCGGGCGACTCACGCTCGGGCCGGACGGACGCGTGCAACGCGGCACCGAGTGGGCCCAGGTCGAGAACGGGCGCCTGCAACCGGCGGGCGCGCTCGCGCTGCCGGCTGCACCCAGTGTGCCCTGACAGCACGACCGAGGCGGGCCGGCGCGGCGAAGACCTCGCCTGCCATCATCTCGAGGCGCAGGGGCTGCGCCTGCTCGAACGCAACTACCGTTGCCGCGCCGGCGAAATCGACCTCGTGATGCTCGACGGCGGCACGCTGGTGCTGGTCGAGGTGCGCTCGCGTTCCGGCGCTACGCACGGTGGCGCCGCGGCCACCGTCGATGGACGCAAGCAGCAGCGGTTCATCCGCGCCGCGCACCATCTGCTGCTCACGCGGCCGGACTACCGGCGGCTCCCTGCCCGCTTCGACGTGGTCGCGCTGGACGGTGGCCACGCGGGCGAGCCCGGGCAGGTGACGTGGATCCGGGACGCGTTTCGGCTGCGGTAGGGGCAGACCAAGGGGGTAATGATCAGGGGGTAGGGGGTAGTGCTTGAAGAACGTTCGGCATCGCCGAACTCCGGTCACTACCCCCTACCCCCTGATCATTACCCCCTTTCTTACTTCACTACTTTCAGCTTCGCCCGCCCCGCAGCCTTCTTCACCGGCGCGGGCGGCGGCGCCTCCGGCGGCTGCCCGGGCGTAGCCGGCGGCCCGTCCGTCTCGTCGCCGAAAATCATCCCCTGGCCGGTCTCGCGTGCGTAGATCGCGAGCACCGCGCCGACCGGCACGCGCACCTGCATGCTGTTGCCGCCGAAGCGGCCGTTGAACGCGAGCTCCTCGTTGCCGATCTGCAACTGCGCCGTGGCCGTCCAGCTGACGTTCAGCACGATCTTGCCGTCCTGCACGTACTGGCGCGGGACCTCGACGCCGGCGAAGCCCGCGTCCACCACCAGGTGCGGGGTGCACTGGCTGTCGCTGATCCACTCGTGCATGGCGCGCAGCAGGTACGGCCGGCGCGACTTCACGGGCGCATGTCCCGCTCGGCCTCGGACAGGCTGGCACGCAGGGCCGGGTGGGCGAACACGCGCTGCTGGTAGCGCTCGAGGGCGGTGCTGCCCGCCGGCGGGTTGATGCGCCAGTGCGGCAGGCGCCACAGGATCGGCGCGACGGCGGCATCGAGCAGCGAGAACTGGTCGGAGAGGAACCATGGCCGGGCGCGGAACAGCGGCTCGGTCGCGAGCACCGTCTCGAGCATCAGGCGCCGCGCGCGCTGCTCGTCGCGCCGCTCGCCCGACTCGAGCGACGGCACCAGCGCGTACCAGTCCTGCTCGATGCGATGCAGTACGACGCGCGCCTGCGCGCGCCCGGCAGGGTCGCCAGGCAGCAAGGCGGGCGCCGGGAAGCGCTCGTCGAGGTACTCGCTGACGATGCCGGCGCCGTACACCACGAGGTCACGGTCGACCAGCGTCGGCACCGACTGGAACGGGTTCAGGTCGATGAGATCCTCAGGCGGGCGCGCCGGGTCGCACTCGACCACGCGCACCTCGAGACCCTTCGCCGCGACCACGATCCGCACGCGATGGCTGTGCGGGTCGTCCCCACGGGAGTACAGGGTCATCACGCCGCGGTTACTTCACGTCCTTCCAGAACTCCTTCTTCAGCGCGTAGGCGAGCAGCGTGAAGAAGATCAGGAACGCGATCACCGGGAAGCCCAGCGAGCGCCGCTGCAGCTGCGCCGGCTCGGCGATGTACTCGAGGAAGTTGACCGTGTCGCGCACGAAGCTGTCGTACTCCTCGGGCGAGAGCGTGCCCGGGGTGACGAGCTTGAATTCCTTGAACTCGTGGCGCACGTCGCCCTGCGCGTTGGGCTCGCCGGCCCACACGGCCTCCTGCACGCCCTGCAGTTCCCAGAGCACGTGCGGCATGGCGGTGCCGGGCAGCACCATGTTGTTGACACCCGACGCCTTGGCCGGGTCGGCGTAGAACGAGCGCAGGAACGTGTAGATGTAGTCGGCGCCGCGGCTGCGCGCGATCAGCGTCAGGTCCGGCGGCACGACACCGAACCAGCGCTTGGCGTCATCCGGCTTGATGCCGATGCGCATCGTGTCGTGCGGCCGCTCGCCGGTGAACATCAGGTTGTCGATCAGCTGCTGCTCGGTGAGGCCGAGGTCGGCCGCCATGCGGTTGTAGCGCACGTACTTGGCCGAGTGGCAGCCGAGGCAGTAGTTGACGAAGTTCGACGCACCGCGCTGCAGCGACGCCTTGTTGGTGACGTCGATGTTGGCCCGGTCGAGGTGGGGCCCGCCGCCGGCGGCGAACGCCGCGACCGGCAGCAGCGCCGCGGTGAGGACGAGAAGCTTAGTGCGCATGGTAGGTGACCCTCGTGGGCACGGGCTTGGTCTTGTCGACGCTCGAGTACCACGGCATCAGCAGGAAGAAGGCGAAGTACACGACCGCGAACATGCGCGCGAGGTTGGTGTACAGCGGCGTGGCCGGCTGCAGGCCGAGGTAGCCGAGCGCCAGGAAGCTGATCGCGAACGCCGCCAGGAAGAACTTGAACAGCGGCCCGCGGTAGCGGATCGACTTCACCTTGCCGCGGTCGAGCCAGGGCAGGAACACGAACAGCACCACGGCGGCGCCCATCAGCAGCGCGCCCAGCGACTTGCTCGGCACCGCGCGCAGGATCGCGTAGTACGGCGTGAAGTACCACACCGGCGCGATGTGCGGCGGCGTCTGCAGCGGGTTGGCCGGCTCGAAGTTGGCGTGCTCGAGGAAGTAGCCACCCATGGTCGGCGCGTAGAAGATCACCAGGCTGAACAGGATCAGGAACACGCCGACGCCGATCAGGTCCTTGACCGTGTAGTACGGGTGGAACGCGATGCCGTCGAGCGGGATGCCGTCCGGGCCCTTGACCTTCTTGATCTCGACGCCGTCCGGGTTGTTGGAGCCCACCTCGTGCAGCGCCATCAGGTGCGCGATCACCAGGAACACCAGCACCAGCGGCAGCGCGATCACGTGCAGCGCGAAGAAGCGGTTCAGCGTGATGTCGGAGATGTAGTAGTCGCCGCGGATCCACTCCATCAGCGAGTCGCCCACCACCGGGACGGCGCCGAACAGCGACACGATCACCTGCGCGCCCCAGTACGACATGTTGCCCCAGGGGAGCAGGTAGCCGAAGAACGCCAGGCCCATCAGCACGAAGTAGATCACCATGCCGAAGATCCACAGCAGCTCGCGCGGCTTCTGGTACGACCCGTACAGCAGCGCGCGGAACATGTGCAGGTAGACGACGATGAAGAAGAACGAGGCACCCGTGGAGTGCATGTAGCGGATCAGCCAGCCCCACTCCACGTCGCGCATGATGTACTCGACGGAGCCGAACGCATCGGCCGCCGCCGGCTTGTAGTTCATCGTCAGGAAGATGCCGGTGAGGATCTGGATCACCATCACCAGCATCGCGAGCGAGCCGAAGTAGTACCAGAAGTTCATGTTCTTCGGCGCGTAGTACTCCGACACCTGCGACTTCCACAGCGCAGTCATCGGGAAGCGATCGTCGATCCACGTCGTGAGTGCGGCGAGGCGGCCGCCGCCGGCCTTCGCAGTCTGGCTGGTGCTGCTCATCACGCCTTCTCCGCTTCAGCGCCGATGAGGATGCGCGTATCGCCCAGGTAGCGGTACGGCGGCACCGGCAGGTTGGTCGGGGCCGGCACGTCCTTGTAGACGCGGCCCGAGATGTCGAACTTGGAGCCGTGGCACGGGCAGAAGAAGCCGCCCGGCCAGTCGGCGGACACGGTCGCGTCGCCCGGCGTGAGCTTGTCGAGCGGCGCGCAGCCGAGGTGCGTGCACACGCCCACCAGCACCAGGTACTCGGGCTTGAGCGCGCGGGCGTCGTTCTTCGCAAAATCCGGCTGTTCGGACTGCGCCGACTGCGGATCGCGCAGCCGGTCGACGGCGGCGTTGACCTGCTTGAGCATCTCGGGCGTGCGGTGCAGGACGTAGATCGCCTTGCCGCGCCACTCGACCTTGACGATGCCGCCCGGCTCGAGCTTGGCGATGTCGATCTCGACCGGCGCGCCCATCGCCTTGGCGCGGGCGCTCGGTTTCCAGGACGCCAGGAATGGAACGGCCACGAACGCGGCGCCGACGGCACCGGTCGCGATGGTAGCGACGGTCAGGAAGTGACGCCTGCCCGTATCGACTGCTTCGGTCATCCAGCGCTCTCCTCGGCGGCTTCAGGCGCCCGCTGGCACCGGCCCCATCGGGGCCGCGGCGGGCAACGCGACATTATAGGCGGTGCAGCAAAGCGGGATAAAGAAAGGGGGTAGGGGATAGGGGGTAGGGGGTAGTGAAGAAGGTGGCTGCGGAAAACACGTATGCACGCCCGAAGACACTAACCGAGCCCGGATGCGCCACCCTCGGACTACCCCCTACCCCCTATCCCCTACCCCCTCTCTACTCCGCCACTCGCCTGATCTGCGCCCCCAGCCCCTGCAGCTTTTCCTCGATGCATTCGTAGCCGCGGTCGATGTGGTAGATGCGCTCGATCTCGGTGGTGCCTTCGGCCACCAGCCCCGCCAGCACCAGGCTGGCGGACGCGCGCAGGTCGGTGGCCATCACCGGGGCGGCGGTCAGGCGCGGCACGCCCTTGATGATCGCAGTGTTGCCCTCGAGGCGGATCTCCGCGCCCATGCGCCGCATCTCCAGCATGTGCATGAAGCGGTTCTCGAAGATCGTCTCGACGATGGTGCCGACACCCTCGGCCACGGTATTGAGCGCCGCGAACTGCGCCTGCATGTCGGTCGGGAAGCCCGGGTGCGGGGCGGTGCGGATGTCGACGGACCTGGGCCGCCGGCCGCGCATGTCCACCTCGACGAAACCCTCGCCCCGCGTCACGGTCGCCCCGGCTTCCTCGAGCTTGGCGAGCACGGCGTCGAGGTGCTCGGCGCGGGCGCCGCGGGCCCGCACGCGGCCACGGGTGATCGCGCCGGCCACGAGGTAGGTGCCGGCCTCGATGCGGTCGGGCAGCACGTCGTAGCTCGCGCCGTGCAGTGACTCCACGCCGTCGATGACGATCGTGTCGGTGCCCTGGCCGCTCACCTGTGCGCCCATGGCGTTCAGGAACAGCGCCAGGTCGACGATCTCCGGCTCGCGCGCCGCGTTCTCCAGGATGGTGCGGCCCTCGGCCAGCGCCGCCGCCATCATCAGGTTCTCGGTCCCCGTGACGGTGACGGTCTCGAGCACGATGCGCGCACCCTTGAGCCGCCCGGCGCGCGCCTTGATGTAGCCGTTCTCGATGTGCACCTCGGCGCCCATCGCCTGCAGCCCCGCGACGTGGATGTTCACGGGCCGTGCGCCGATCGCGCAGCCGCCCGGCAAAGACACGTCGGCCGAGCCGTAGCGCGCCACCAGCGGGCCGAGCACCAGGATCGCCGCGCGCATGGTCTTCACCAGCTCGTACGGCGCGAACGTCTCCTTGGTGGTGCGCGGGTCCACCTCGATGCGCATGCGCTCGTCGACCGTGACGCTCGCGCCCATGCGGCCGAGCAGTTCGATCATCGTGGTCACGTCCTGCAGGTGCGGGACGTTGCCGATGGTGACCGGGCCGTCGGCCAGCAGCGCGCCGGCCAGGATCGGCAGGGTCGCGTTCTTGGCGCCGGAGATGCGCACCTCGCCGTCGAGCGGTACGCCGCCGCGGATCTGCAGCTTGTCCACGCGGGTGGCTCCTCTCAGCCTGCGCCGCCGGCCGCGCGCCACTCGTCCGGCGTGAACGCCTGGATCGACAGCGCATGCACCTCGCGGCCCATGCGCTCGCCGAGGCCTGCGTACACCATCTGGTGGCGCTGCAGGGTGCGCTTGCCCGCGAACTGGGCCGTCACCACCACGGCTTCGAAATGCGTGTCGTCATCCGTACGGACGTGGACTTCGGCGCCCGGCAGGCCGGACAGGATCAGGTGCTGGACTTCGGTGGCGTTCATGGGGAGAGGGGGTAGGGGGTAGGGGGTAGGGGGTCGTGCGGAGGTGGCAAGTCTACCCCGAGCGGCTAACCCGAATCGGTCGGCCATTGAGCGCGGGCGCGTTGAGCGTCTGCAGAGAACAACCCCTGTCAGTAGTAGACTGCCGTTCCACTACCCCCTACCCCCTACCCCCTACCCCCTTGCCTTCCTCCCCTCTCATCGCCCGCGGCCGCCGGGTCCTCGCCACCGAGGCCGAAGCCGTCGCTGCCCTCGAGCACCGCCTCGGCGAGTCGTTTGCCGAGGCCTGCCGGCTGATCCTGCGTTGCGAGGGCCGGGTGGTGGTCACCGGGATGGGCAAGTCCGGCCACGTCGGCAGCAAGATCGCCGCCACGCTGGCGAGCACCGGCAGCCCGTCGTTCTTCCTGCACCCGGCCGAGGCGATCCACGGCGACATCGGCATGATCACGGGCAAGGACGTGGTGCTGGCCCTGTCGAACTCGGGCGAGACCGACGAGCTGCTCACCATCCTGCCGGTCATCAAGCGCCTCGACGTGCCGCTGATCGCGCTCACCGGCAACGCCGCCTCGACGCTCGGGCGCTATGCCACGGTGACGCTCGACGTCAGCGTGCCCGAAGAGGCCTGTCCGCTGAACCTCGCCCCGACCGCGAGCACCACCGCCTCGCTGGCGATGGGCGACGCGCTGGCGGTCGCGGTGCTCGAGGCCCGCGGCTTCACCGAGGAGGATTTCGCGCGCTCGCACCCGGGCGGCAGCCTCGGCCGCCGGCTGCTGCTGCACGTGGACGAGGTGATGCGCACCGGCGACGACCTGCCGGCCGTCGGCCCCGACACGCCGCTGAGCGCCGGCCTGCTCGAAATGAGCCGCAAGGGCCTCGGCATGACCACCGTGCTCGACGACGCACGCCGCGTGCTCGGCGTGTTCACGGACGGCGACCTGCGCCGCGCGCTCGACCGGCAACTCGACGTGCACGCCACGCGCATGCGCGAAATCATGACGGCGAACCCGAAGATGGCCCGCCCGCGCATGCTCGCGGCGGAGGCCGTGCACCTGATGGAGACCCACCGCATCACCGCGCTGCCGGTCGTCGACGACGCGGGCGTGCTGGTCGGCGCGCTCAACGTGCACGACCTGCTGCGGGCCGGGGTGATGTAGCCATGGACGCGGTATTCGAGCGCGCACGGGACATCCGGCTGCTGGTCCTCGACGTGGACGGCGTGCTGACCGACGGTCGCCTGTACCTCTCCGCTGCCGGTGAGGAACTGAAGGTGTTTCACGTGCGCGACGGCTCCGGCCTGGTCGCGGTGCAGCGTGCCGGCATCACCGTGGCGATCATCTCCGGCCGGGACAGTGCGGCCGTGACCCGCCGCGCGGCGGAACTCGGCATCCGCTACGTCCGGCAAGGCGTCGCCGACAAGGGCGCCGCGCTCGACCAGCTGCTCGAAGAACTCGGCGTGAGCGCCGCGGAGACGGCGTGCGTCGGCGACGACACGCCGGACGTGCCGATGCTGCGCCGCGCCGGGTTGGCGATCGGCGTAGCCGACGCGCACCCGGCCCTGCTGGCCGCGGCGCATTGGGTGACCCACTCGAACGGCGGCCAGGGTGCCGTCCGCGAAGCATGCGACCTGCTCCTCAGCGCGCGCGCCGGCTGACGCACCGGCTGCTGATCGCCGTGGCGATCGTGGCGGGGGCCACGCTCGCCTGGCAGATCCTGGGCGGCGGCGGCGACGACGAGATCATGGCGACCGCCACCGACGAGGACCGCGGCTATTACCTGAACAACACCCGGCTCACCGAGTTCGGACCCGACGGCACGCCGCGCATCGTGCTGCTGGCGGATTTCGTCGAGCAGCGGCTTTCCGACCAGAGCGTGCTGCTGCACAACCTGTCGCTCGACTACAGCACCCCGCAGGCGGGCAAGTGGACGGTGACCGCGGCGCAGGGCCGCATGCCGCAGTCCGCCACGGCTCTGCTGCTGTCGGGCGACGTGCGCGTCACCGGCAAGGAGGCGCGCGGCGTCGCCCTGATCCGCACCGACCAGCTGTCCTACGACACGACCACCAGCGTGATCCAGACCGCCGAGCCCGTCTCGGTACAGTTCGGCAACCACAATCTCGAGGCACGCGGCCTGCGCGTCGTGTTGAACGACGGCACCCTCCGGCTAGAATCGAACGTCCATGGCCACTTCGCCCCGTAACTCCCTGCGCCACCGCGCCGCGCTGCTCGCGCTCGGCGTGCTGCTCGCGTCCGGCCTGGCTGCGGCCCAGCAGCACGACACCAAGGCGCCGATCAACCTCGAAGCGGCCTCCTCCGACTTCGACTACCGCAACAACACGCTGGTGTTCCGCCGCGTCAAGATCACCCAGGGCACGCTGGTCGTGGAGGCGCAGGAAGCGAACGCCACCGGCCTCGACTTCGAGAACTCGCAGTGGACGCTCAAGGGGCAGGTGCGCATCACCATGCCCGACGGCAAGCTCGCCTCCGACAGCGCCACCGTCACCTTCCGCGACAACCAGATCGTGCGCGCCCAGGTCCGCGGCACGCCGGCCACCTTCGAGCAGCGCCTCAAGGAGAACCGCCAGCTTGCCCAGGGCCGTGCCAGGGACATCGAGTACGACGTGCGCAACGGCACGGTGCAGCTGGCGGGCGACGCCTGGCTGAGCGACGGCCAGAACGAGATCCGCGGCCAGAAGCTGGTCTACGACATCGGCAAGCAGCGCGTGGCGGCGAACCCGGGCGCGACCGAGGCCGGTGGGGTGAAGATCACCATCAACCCGAAGCAGACGCCGGGCACCAAGGCACCGGCGACGCCGGACGGGACGCCGCAACCATGAGCCAGCTGCGGGCGGAGTCGCTCGGCAAGAGCTACCGCAAGCGGCAGGTGGTGGCCAACCTGTCGCTCGAGGTCGCCTCGGGCGAAGTGGTGGGCCTGCTCGGGCCGAACGGCGCCGGCAAGACCACGGCCTTCTACATGATCGTCGGGCTGGTGCCCTGCGACGCGGGCCGCATCTGGCTCGACGACCGCGAACTCACCGACCTGCCGATGCACCGCCGCGCGCGGCTCGGGCTCGGCTACCTGCCGCAGGAAGCGTCGGTGTTCCGCAAGCTCACGGTCGAGGACAACATCCTCGCCATCCTCGAGACGCGCGAAGACCTCGACGAGGCCTCCGAGCGCCACGCCGCGCTCGAGTCGCTGCTCGAGGAGCTGCACATCGGCCACATCCGCTCGAACGTCGGCTTGAGCCTGTCGGGCGGCGAGCGGCGGCGCGTCGAGATCGCGCGCGCGCTGGCGGCCGAGCCGCGCTTCATCCTGCTCGACGAGCCGTTCGCCGGCGTCGACCCGATCTCGGTGGACGACATCCAGCGCATCATCCGCCACCTGAGCAACCGCAACATCGGCGTGCTGATCACCGACCACAACGTCCGCGAAACACTCGGCATCTGCAGTCGTGCCTATATCGTCAGCGCCGGAAGTGTGATCGCGTCGGGGTCTGCCGAGGAGATTCTTGCCAATCCTCAGGTGCGTGAGGTCTACTTGGGACAGGATTTCCGTCTCTGATCCCGGGGGGTGCGACCCCCTGCCACTGGCCCCACTCCCGATGCTCAAGCCGGCCCTGCAACTCAAGCTCGGTCAGCAGCTGACGATGACGCCTCAGCTCCAGCAGGCCATCCGGCTGCTGCAGCTGCCCGTGCTCGAGCTGCAGGCCCAGGTGCAGGAGGCGCTCGAGAGCAACGTCATGCTCGAGGCCGAGGAAGAGGAGCAGATCGACCTCGCCTCCCTCGAGCAGCCGACGCCCAAGGGCGAGGACGATGACGGCGAGCCGGAGGCCGCTTCGGACGAGATCGTGGTCGAGATGGAGGACCCGTGGGCGGAATCCTCCACGCCCTCCGGCGACGGCCGTGCCCAGGACGACGACGACCGGCCGCTCGAGTTCACCGACGACCGCGGCCGCGACCTGCACCAGCACCTCGTCTGGCAGCTCGAGGTCAGCCGGCTCGACCCGCGCCAGGTGTGGATCGGCGAGGCGATCGTCGACGCGCTGAACGACGACGGCTACCTCACCGAGTCGGTGGCCGACATCGCGCTCAGCCTGAGCGCGGACCTGCCGGTCACCGCGGAGGACGTCGAGCAGGTGCTGGCTTTCGTGCAGACGCTCGACCCGACCGGCGTCGGTGCGCGCAACGCGAGCGAGTGCATCTGCCTGCAGCTTGCGCAGCTCGAGGAGGCGACCCCCGGTCGCGAGCTCGCCCTCGCCATCGCGCACCACCACCTGCAGGCGGTCGCCGACCGTGACCTCGCACTGCTGCGCCGCAATCACGAGGCGGACGAGGACACGCTGCTCGCCGCACTGGCGCTGATCCGCTCCTGCAACCCGCGCCCGGGCTCGGCGTTCGAGGGTGCGCAGCCCGAGTACATCGTGCCGGACGTGTTCGTGCGCCGCACGGACCAGGGCTGGTCGGTCGAGATCAACCCCGCCTCCGTGCCTCGCCTCAAGGTGAACCAGGGCTATGCGAGCCTGGTGTCGCGCTCGGCGGACTACGCCACGCTGCGCGCGCAGCTGCAGGAGGCGCGCTGGCTGATCCGCAGCCTCGAGATCCGCAACGACACGCTGCTCAAGGTCGCGCGCACCATCGTGCAGCGCCAGGCGGCTTTCCTCGAGCAGGGCGAGGAAGCGATGCAGCCGATGATCCTGCGCGACGTCGCCGAGGCAGTCAGCATGCACGAGTCGACGATCTCGCGCGTCACCACCGGCAAGTACATGCACACGCCACGCGGCATCTTCGAGTTCCGCTTCTTCTTCTCGAGCCACGTCGCCGGCGCCGACGGTGAGGACGTCTCCTCGGTCGCCATCCGGGCCCGCATCCGCAAGCTGATCGCCGACGAACAACAAGGCAAGCCGCTGTCCGACGCCCAGCTCGCCGAGCTGCTGTCGCGCGAGGGCGTCAAGGTCGCCCGGCGCACCGTGGCCAAGTACCGCGAGGCGCTCGGCCTCGCCTCGTCCAGCGAGCGGCGCCAGGCCATGGCGCGCGCGCGCGCCTGAACAGAGGAACCCGATCGCATCCTGCCAGTCGAACCAGAAGCAACAACCCCCAACCGGTCAGGAGGAGAAGACGATGCGTGTGAACTTGAGCGGACATCACGTCGACGTCACCCCGGCGCTGCGCAGTTACGCGGAGCGCAAACTGGCGCGGGTGCTGCGGCGGTTCGACCGCGTGATCGAAGTGCAGTGCACCCTGACCGTGGACCGGCAGCGGCATCGCGCCGAGTCCACCATCGCCGTCCGCGGGCCGGACATCCACGCCTCGGCCGAGGCCGAGGACATGTACAAGGCGATCGACGCGCTGGCCGACAAGCTCGACCGCCGTATGCGCAAGCACAAGGAGCGGGTGCGCGACCACCGCGCCCTCGAGGCGCAGAAGCACGGCTTCGCGCCCGCCCACTGAACCGAGGGGATCGATGCGGCTGATCATCGTCAGCGGTTTGTCGGGCTCGGGCAAGAGCGTGGCGCTCGCCATGCTCGAGGACCTCGAGTACTACTGCGTGGACAACATCCCCGCGGGACTGCTGCCGGGCTTCATCGCCTACACCGTCCGCACCAGCGAACCCGCCTACCGCCTCACCGCGGTGGGCGTCGACGCGCGCAACCGGCCCGAGGACCTCGCGGACGTGCCGCGCCTCGTGGCCGAGCTGCGCCGCAGCGGCATCGGCTGCGAGGTGCTGTTCCTGCGCGCCGACAACGACACGCTGCTCAAGCGCTTCAGCGAGACGCGGCGGCGGCACCCGCTGAGCCGCAGCGGCGTCGGCCTGCAGGAGGCGCTCGAGCAGGAACAGCGCATGCTCGCGCCGGTGGCGAACGCCGCCGACCTCACCGTCGACACCTCGCGCCTGTCGGTGCACGAGTTGCGCGAGCTGGTCCGCGAGCGGGTGGTCGACCAG
Source organism: uncultured Gammaproteobacteria bacterium (assembly GCA_963731105.1). Lineage (GTDB taxonomy): Bacteria > Pseudomonadota > Gammaproteobacteria > Steroidobacterales > Steroidobacteraceae > RPQJ01. The sequence continues at coordinate 58,300 of CAVSUM010000019.1, read as the reverse complement.
AAGGGCGGCGGCCCGTCGCTGCTGTTCCAGTCGTTCGCGTATCGCCACGGCGTGCCCGACGACGCGGACTTCGTGTTCGACGCGCGCGCGCTGCCGAATCCGTACTGGGAACCGGCGCTGCGCGACTGCACGGGGCGCGATGCCGCGGTCGCGGAGTTCATGTCGCGGCACGAGGAGGCGGCGCGGTTCCTCGACGACATCACGCGGTTCCTCGAGCACTGGCTGCCGTCGCTGGTGCGCTCGAATCGCAGCTACCTGACGGTGGCGATCGGCTGCACCGGCGGGCAGCACCGGTCGGTGTACCTCGCCGAGAGGCTGGCGGCGCATTTCGACGGGCAGTACGGCCGCGCGCTGATCCGGCATCGCGATCTCTCGAGTCGCAAGCACGAGTAGCGGCTGCGGCGGCAGCAGTCTGGTGCGGGGTACGAGTCTGGCCGTTCCAGGTCTCGCGCGCTTCGAGAAGGGCCTAGGAGGCCCTTCTCGGCGGTCCCTTGCGCCGTCGGTCCCGAGGCGACATTCCAGTGCAGCACGCCGCGCAGGCAGCAACGCCTCGGGCCAACGACGGCGCTGCGGCGCTCGACATGGAACGGCCAGGCCGTACCCCGCACAGCCTGTGCCGCCTCGGCGTGCTTTCGCGCGATGCTGTCGAGTTACACGAAGGCGAACGCCGGAACGCGAAGCCAACGGATACGACGCGAGCCGCCGTTGGTGCGGTGACCGGCCTGCCGAACCGCTCCCTGTCGAGCGCCGCAGCGCCGTCGTTGGGCCGAGGCGGCCACTGCATCGTCCGACTCAACGGCAGGCACCTTCGCCGAGGACCCGACGGCGCAAGGGCACGCCGAAAAGACTGTCGGAGGGGACGCTCTCTTGTGTGTCCCTGTGTGGGGACACAAAGAGAGCGTCCCCTCCGACAGTCTTTTCGAAGCGCGCGAGACCGGGAGCGGTTCGGCTGGCCGGTCACCGCATCAACGGCGTAAAGTTCCCGCGCCATGAGCGACGAACTGCACCCGCCCACGCTGACGCGACTCGAGACGCTGCGCGAAGCACTCGGGCAGGGTGCCGGCCGCCAGGTGCACCGGCTCGTCAATTCCATGCACCCGGCGGAGATCGCCTCGCTGCTCGAGTCGCTGCCGCCCGCGCAGCGCGACGTCGTATGGGACCTGGTCGATCCCGAGTTCGCCGGCGACGTGCTGGTCGAGTTGAACGACGAAGTGCGCGTCGACCTGATCGACGAGATGGAGGCCGCCGAGCTGGTGGCGGCCGCGGAGAGCCTCGAACTCGACGACCTCGCCGACCTGCTCGGCGACCTGCCGGAGCACGTGCACCAGCAGGTGCTGCGCTCGATGGACTCGCGCGACCGCGAGCGGCTCAACACGGTGCTGTCCTTCGAGCCGGACTCCGCCGGCGGCCTGATGAACACCGACACGGTGAGCGTGCGACCCGACGTCACGCTCGAGACGGTGCTGCGCTACCTGCGCATGCGCGGCGACGTGCCGGACAACACCGACTCGCTGTTCGTGGTGAACCGCCACGACCGCTACCTCGGCACGCTGGACCTCGCGCGCCTGCTGACCGAGGACCCGGAGCGCAGCGTCGGCGAGGTGATGGACACGGAGGTGCCCGGCCTCACGCCGGACACGCCCGCCACACAGGTGGCGAGCCTGTTCGAAGACCGTGACCTGCTCTCGGCCGCGGTGGTCGACGCCGACGGCCGGCTGCTCGGGCGCATCACCGTGGACGACGTCGTCGACGTGATCCGTGACGAGGCCGAGCACTCGGTGATGAGCATGGCGGGCCTCGACGAGGACGCCGACATGTTCGCCGGCGTCATCCTGAGCGCGCGCCGCCGCGGCGTCTGGCTCGGCATCAACCTCGGCACCGCCTTCCTCGCCGCCTGGGTCGTCGGCCTGTTCGAGTCCACCATCCAGAACATCGTGGCACTGGCGGTGCTGATGCCCATCGTGGCCAGCATGGGCGGCGTCGCGGCCACGCAGACCCTGACCCTGATCGTGCGCGGCCTGGCGCTCGGGCAGGTCGAGCGGGCCAACGCCCGCTGGCTGCTGAATCGCGAGTTCGCGGTGGCCATGCTGAACGGTGTCGCCTGGGCGACCGTCGTCGGCGTCGTCGCCTTCCTCTGGTTCAAGAGCTGGAAGATCGCCGCGGTGATCTTCGCCGCGATGATCGTCAACCTCGTGGCTGCAGCGCTCGCCGGCGTGCTGGTGCCGCTCGGCCTGCGCCGCCTCGGCGTCGACCCGGCCGTCGCCGGTGGCGTCGTCGTCACGACCGTCACCGACGTGGTCGGATTCGCCTCGCTGCTCGGGCTCGGGACGCTGGTGCTGATGTAGCGCGGGGCTAGTCGAGGAACGCCTCGATCTCGCCGCGTCGGGCAGCGGCGTCGGCCCGCCCGAGCGCCATCAGTTCCTGGGTGTACGGCGCCTCGAACAGCAGGTAGCTCGGCAGCAGCCCGCCCCGCGCCTCGAGCGCGCCGATCGTGCGCAGCAACAGGCGCACGCTGCGCGGCATGGCGCGCAGGTGGCGGCGGGCGATCGCCGTCGGGTCCTCGCTCGGCTGCACCACCAGCACCTCGATCGGCCGGCGGCCCGGATCCAGGCCCAGCCGCTCGTCGGCGATCAGGTCGTTGATCTGCCGCAGCCGCTCGACGTCGATCGACAGCCCGTCCGTGAACAGCGAATCGAGCACGAAGCCGAGCAGGTGACCGGGACTCGGCGGCGTCTCGGTGCCGCCGTCGGCCGGCGTCGTCGCCGCATCGGTGCGCGTGCCGACGACCAGCAGCCGGTTGGCGCCGAGGTGCACGGCCGGACTCAACGGCGCGAGCTGGCGCATGGCGCCGTCGCCGTAATGGTCGCGGTCGATGCGCGCCGCGGGAAAGATGAACGGGATCGCGGCGCTGGCCATCAGCACGTCGAGGTCGATCGTCCGGCGCACGCCGGCGCGGCGAAAGCGCTGCCAGTCGTGCACCTCGGGCGTGGCCTCGAAGAACGCGACAGCGTGCCCGGTCGTATAGCTGGTGGTCGCGACCGCCAGCGCCCGCACCGGACCGGCGGCGATGCTGGCCGGAATCTGCTCGAGCTCGATCACCTGCTGCAGCAACCCGCGCAGCGGTGATGTGTCGAGCAGCGTGCGCGGCGGCGAGAGCAGCCAGCCGCCGGACAGCAGCGACAGTGCCCAGTGCAGGCCGGCGCCAAGCACGGCGCCTGCGTCGGTGCGGACCACCTGGTCGAGGTGAAAGCCGGACCACACGCGGTCGAGCACCGCCACGGCCTCGGCAGAAGCGCCGGCCGCGGGCCGCGAGTGCCGCGGCGTTGATCGCTCCGGCGGACGTCCCGACCAGCACGCTGAAGGGGCACGGCGCGTCCGTCGTCCGCCACTGGGCGATCGCCTGCAGCACGCCGACCTGGTAAGCGGCGCGCGCGCCGCCGCCGGACAAAACCAAAGCGGCGCGATTCTCGAAGAAGCGATAGTCCGTGCCAGTGTCGGCCGACGCCAAGGCTCTCCCCTCGTCCACTGACGGCAACGGGGGCTAGTATGGCATGCTCCGCCGGCCCGACCCTTCGACCACAGGAAGCCGCATCGCCATGCTGACAGTCCTCCGACGTGCCGCCCTCACATCGCTCGCCCTGCTGGCCACCGCGGGCATCGCCGTCGCCGACGTCGCCGTCGGTCGGCCAGCCCGCGCCCGCCTTCAAGCTGCAGGACCAGGACGGCAAGTGGCACTCGCTCGCCGACTACAAGGGCAAGTGGGTGGCGCTGTACTTCTACCCGAAGGACGACACGCCGGGCTGCACCACGCAGGCCTGCAGCTTCCGCGACAACATCTTCGCCTTCAACAAGGAAGGCGCCGTGATCCTCGGCATCAGCGTCGACGACGTCGCCTCGCACAAGGCGTTCGCCGAGAAGCACAGCCTGCCGTTCACGCTGCTCGCCGACGCCGACAAGTCGGTAACGAAGAGCTACGGCGTGCTGCGAACCTACGGTGTCATGGAGATCGCGCGCCGCGACGTCTTCCTCGTCGACCCGCAGGGTCGCGTCGCGAAGCACTACGAGTCGGTGGACCCGGAGTCCACTCGAAGATCGTGCTCGAGGACATCAAGGCGCTGAAGGCCAAGACGAAGGGCTGAGCGCGGCCGCAAATCAGGCCGTCGCGGTCGCGCGGCGCCGCTCAGGCCTTCAGGGCCTTGATCGCGCGGTCGAGGCCGTCGATGGTGAGCGGGAACATGCGGTCCTCGAGCAGCTGGCGCGCGATGCCGATCGACGCGGTGTAGTCCCAGCGGCTCTCGGGCTCGGGATTGAGCCAGACGTGCTTCGGAAAGCGCTGCGTGATGCGCTGCATCCAGACCGCGCCCGCCTCGTCGTTCCAGTGCTCGATGCTGCCGCCCGGCTGCATGATCTCGTAGGGACTCATGCTGGCGTCGCCGACGAAGATCACCCGGTAATCCGGCGGATAGGTGCGCAGGATCTCGAGCGTCGGCGTGCGCTCGCCATGGCGGCGGCGGCCGTCCTTCCACATCGACTCGTAGACGAAGTTGTGGAAGTAGAAGTACTCGAGGTGCTTGAACTCGCTGCGCGCCGCCGAGAACAGTTCCTCGCAGACGCGCACGTGGCTCTCCATCGAGCCGCCGACGTCGAGGAACAGCAGCAGCTTGACCGCGTTGTGCCGCTCGGGCTGGAACTTCAGGTCGAGCAGGCCCGCGTTGCGCGCGGTCGAGGAGATGGTGCCGTCGAGATCGAACTCCTCGGCAGCGCCCTCGCGTGCAAAGCGACGCAGCTTGCGCAGGGCCACCTTGATGTTGCGCGTGCCGAGCTCGACCGTGTCGTCGAGGTTGCGGAACTCGCGCTTCTCCCAGACCTTGACCGCCTTGCGGTTGCCGCCCTCGCCGCCGATGCGGATGCCCTCGGGGTTGAAGCCGCCGTGGCCGAACGGCGAGGTGCCGCCGGTGCCGATCCACTTGTTGCCGCCCTCGTGCCGCCCCTGCTGCTCCTTGAGGCGCTCCTCGAGCGTCTGCATCAGCTTGTCCCAGCCGCCGAGGGCCTCGATCTGCGCCTTCTCCTCCTCGGTGAAGTGGCGCTCGATGAGCTTGCGCAGCCACTCGGCGGGGATCTCCTTGCCGAGGCCCGCGAAGGCCTGCTCGATGCCCTTGAAGTGCGCGGCGAAGGCGCGGTCGAAGCGGTCGAAGTGCTTCTCGTCCTTCACCATGGTGGCGCGGGCGAGGAAGTAGAAATCGTCCACGCTGTAGCCGGCGACGCGCGCCTCGAGTGCCGCGAGCAGTGTCAGGTGCTCGGTCAGGCTCACCGGGATGCCGGCGTCGCGCAGCGCGAAGAAGAAGCGCGTCAGCACGGCTGCGCTGGCTCGGTGTTGCGTGCGCTGTCGCGGCTTCGACGGTTCGCCGTCGATCGGTGTCGGACCGGGCTTTCGGGCCGGGACGCCGTGAACCCATCCGTGGGGGCTCCGGGCGCGGCGTCCATGCCGCGCACGGCCCGGCCCAGGAAGCCCGGTCCGTCCCCGATGCGACGGCGAACCTGCCCGGCTGCGCGCCTGCTGACGCGATTCGTCGGCTGACGCGTTGGAGTGGGTGGCGCTTCCAACTGCGGCAGCAACACACGCGACAGCGCGCACGGCGTAGCCGCAACCGAGCCCGGCGCTGCGGCAGGGCGGACGTGTTTGCCGCGGGCGTCGCGCCGCATGGACGCGGCGCGCGAGCCCACATGGACGTGTTCACGGCGTCCCGCGGCAGACACGTCCGTCCTGTCGCAGCACCGGGCGAGCAACGGCATCGCCATCCCCAACGCTACGAGCGCGACTGCCGCCGCTGCAGGAAGATCAGCTGCTCGAACAGGTGCACGTCCTGCTCGTTCTTGAGCAGCGCGCCGTGCAGCGGCGGCAGGCTCTTGCGCGGATCGTCGGTGCGCAGCGCCTCCGGCGGCACGTCCTCCGCGAGCAGCAGCTTGAGCCAGTCGAGCAGCTCCGAGGTCGACGGCTTCTTCTTCAGGCCCGGCACCTCGCGCAGCTTGTAGAACGCGTTCAATGCCTCGGACAGCAGCTCGCGCTTGAGGTCCGGGAAATGCACCGCGACGATGCGCGTCATGGTCTCCGCGTCCGGGAAACGGATGAAGTGGAAGAAGCAGCGGCGCAGGAACGCGTCCGGCAGCTCCTTCTCGTTGTTGCTGGTGATCACCACGATCGGCCGCTGCCGCGCCTTGATGAACTCGCGCGTCTCGTGGACGTAGAACTCCATGCGGTCGAGCTCGAGCAGCAGGTCGTTCGGGAACTCGATGTCCGCCTTGTCGATCTCGTCGATCAGCAGCACCGACTGCTCGTCGGCCTCGAACGCCTCCCACAACCGGCCCTTGAGGATGTAGTTGCGGATGTCGTGGACCTTGGCTTCGCCGAGCTGCGAGTCGCGCAGGCGGGAGACGGCGTCGTACTCGTACAGGCCGTGCTGGGCCTTGGTGGTGGACTTGACGTGCCAGCGGTACAGCGGCTTGCCGAGCGCGGCGGCCACCTCCTCGGCGAGCTGCGTCTTGCCGGTGCCGGGCTCGCCCTTGACGAGCAGCGGCCGCGCCAGCGTGACCGCGGCGTTCACCGCCATCATCAGGTCGTCGGTGGCGACGTAGCGTTCGGTGCCTTCGAATCTGCGGGTCACGTTCGGTCCTCGTGCGGCGGGGTCCCGCCGCTTGCGCCCGCATTGTAACGAAAGCGGGCGCCGCCACCCCCGAGGAGGTGACGGCGCCCGGGAGGACCGGCCAGGGGACGACGCCGGTCAGTACTTGTAGCGCAGGCCGAGGTAGTACTGGGTCCCGGTGTGGTGGTAGAAGGACAGCAGGTCCATCCGCGAGTCCACCCACTGGTCCTGGAACTCGTCGGTGAGGTTCAACGCCTCGAACGTGAACTGCAGGTTGTCGCTGTAGGTCCAGGTCGCCGAGAAGTCGAGGTTGAACGTGTCGGCCGTGCCCTCGACGTCCGAACCGTTGCGACCCGGCACCGTGGTCAGGTACTCGTCGCGGTAGGCGCCCGAGATGCGCGCGCTGAGGCGGTCGTCCTCGTAGTACAGCGTCGCGTTGTAGGCGTTCTGCGACAGCCCGGTGAGGTCGGTACGGATCGCCACCGACCCGTCCGCGTTCAGGTAATCGACCTCGGAATCGACGTAGGTGTAGTTCAGGATGACGCCGAAGTTGCTCCAGATGCCGTCGAGGAACGAGAACGGCTGCTGGTAGCTCCCCTCGAAGCCCTTCAGGTCGCCGCCAGGCGTGTTGTTCGGCACCGTGAACACCCAGTCGGCGGCCGGCGAGCAGCCCGGCACCGTGCCGCAGGCCGCGATGGCGAGTTCGTCCGGCAGCCCGTACGGGTTGCCGGTGAACGGACGCGTGTCGCGGGCGGTGCTGACGAACGTGCCGATGTCCTTGTAGAAGAACGCCAGCGACAGCAACGCCTCCTCGGCGAAGTACCACTCGAACGACAGGTCGTAGGCATCCGCCTCGTACGGATCGAGGTTGGTGTTGCCGGAGGTCACGGTCCGGTTGTTGCCGGAGACGCTGATCGTGGTGGACGGTGCCAGGCTGCCGAGTCCAGGTCGCGTCATGACCTCCGAGTACGCCAGGCGCACCAGGAAGTCGTCCCGGAAGTCCGCGACCAGGTTGATCGACGGCAGCAGCTTGTCGTAGTCGTTCTTGGCCGTGATCTTCACCGGCGCGCCCGCGACGTAGCTGTAACCGGTGGCCTCCAGGTCCGTCTGCACGTAGCGGGCACCCACGTTGCCCCGCACCGGCAGGCCCGCCAGGTCGACGTTGAAATCGAGCTGCAGGAACGCACCGGTGTCGTCCTCGCTGACCTCCTGGTTGTTGCCGAGCGAGGGCTCGATGCCCATCGGGAAAATGCTCTGGTCGTACAGGTTCAGCAGGCCGCCCGCTCGCTTCACGTTCGGAACCAGCCAGCGCAGCGTGGTGCCGGACGGCGCGCCGAGGCCGGTCAGCCGCGCGAGGCTGCTGTAGTCCGCGAGCGGTATCGTGCCAACGCTGGTCGGGATGTTCGCTTCGAGGTTGGCGGACGTGCCGTTCGAGCGCCGCTGCTCCGTGGTCTCGAACTCGTACTGCTTGAACTGGATGCCGCCCCTGAGCGTGAACTCCGGGTTGAACTCGTAGGCCAGCGTGCCCTCGATCGTGTCGAAGCTATTGTCCGCGGTCTGCGGCCGCAGGCGGATCTGCGCCAGCTTCCACGAGGCAGGATTTTCGACGTCGAGGTTGCCGTAGCTGATCAGCGGCAGCCGGTCGTTGCGGCGGTAGTCGTAGACGTAGCCGTCGATGTCGAACGCGTCGAACAACAGCGTGGTCTGCTTCGGGTTGTCGTGCTGCGACTCGGCCATGCCGGCCAGCGCCGTCAGGGTCAGGCCGTTGCCGAAGTCGTGCGAACCGTCGAGCGTGAACTGCGTGAAATCGGTCGTCAGCTCGTCGTACCGCTGCTCGGAGCGGACGTCCACGTCGTCGAACAGGCCGTAGACCAGCGCCGTCTGGCCCTGGGGCCCGGTGCGGATCTCGGCCTCGCGGACGTCGACGTTACCGATGTTCGCCGCGCCCGATGCGCTGAACACCGGCGCCTGCAGGAACATCTCCGTGCGGCTGCCGTCGAGCTTGGAATACAGGGCATCGAAGTTGATCGAGGTCGCGTCGGTCGGGGCGAACTGCAGCGAGGCCGTGACGCCGAGGCGCTCCTGCTCGTTCTCGTACATGTCGTAGCGCGGGATGCGCGGACGGAAAGCCGCGTTCAGCTCGGCGAGCGATGGCCCCGTATAGCCGGGAGCCAGCGTCGTGAAGCTGTTGGTACCACCACCCTTCTGCCAGCGTACCGTGCTCGAGCCGTCGTCGTTCAGCGTGCGCTTGCTGTAGGCCACCGACAGCAGCGCGCCGAGGCGACCGTCGGCGAAGATGTTGCTCAGCAGCACCGTGGCGCGTGGATCGAACTCCTCGCTCAGGTCGTTGTAGCCGCCCTGCAGCGTCGTGGCGAACGTCAGGCCGTTGTAGTCGAACGGCCGCGCGGCGCGCAGGTCCACGGTCGCGCCGAGCGAGCCTTCCTCGATCTCGGCGGCCGCGGTCTTGCGCACCGACAGCTTGTTGAACAGCTCGGACGCGAACACGTTGAAGTCGAACGAGCGGCTGCGGTTCGTGCCGCCGGTCGCGTCCGTGCCGCCGGCGGTGCTCAGCGCCTCCATGCCGTTGATGCGAACGCGCGTGAACTGCGGGCCGAGGCCGCGCACCGTGATCTGGCGGCCCTCGCCGGCGTCGCGGGCGATCGATACGCCGGGGATGCGCTGCAGCGACTCCGCGAGGTTGAGGTCGGGGAAGTCGGCGATGTCCTCGGCGAGGATGGTGTCGACGGCGGAGGCCGTCGTGCGCTTGATGTCGAGGGACTCGGCGAGGCTCGCACGGAAACCGGTGACAATGATTTCCTCGAGTTCTTCGGTCGCTGCGGCAGCGGTCGGTGCTGGCGCCTCCTGCGCGACAGCCTGCATCGCCGCACCGGCGAGAATGACGGCTACCGCGTGGGCGATGAGCGTGCGCGCTGGATCCCGGTCGGACTGTTGCTGAGCCATGGTGCCCCCGATCTTGTCTGTGGCTGTTGCTATTGACCCGTCCCGGAATGACACCGGTGACATCGCGGAGTATCTGGCGAAGCCGGGCGGGAATCAAGCGTGTTTGCCACGCCTCGAATTGCTGCGGCGCAGCGGGCGGCGGGCCTGCCCGTCACTCGATGTCGAGGGTCACCGCCAGCACGCAGGTCCCGGTCGGTGGGCAGCTCGACCGGGCTGGAACCGGGGTACGCGCAGTTCTGCATGCTCGGCTCCTGGCGCAGGACCCAGCGGGTCCAGGGCCGGCCGTCCACCGTGCAGCGCGCCGTCACGCGAGCGGGCCACGGGGGCGACAGCGCGGGCCAACTGAACTCGACCGACTCGCCGGCCTCGATGCCGGCCGGCGTCGCACGCAGCACACGGCCGTCGCCCGCGAGCTGCACCTGCGGGCCATTGGCGAAGCGCATCGACAGACCGCCGTAACCCTTCTCATCGTCGGTGCCGGCGATCGCCACGCCGCCGCGCAGCGCGCGCAGCCGCACCTCGACGTCGACGCGGCGGTGCCCGCCGGCGACCGGGAACACGCGAATCCTGCTGTTTTCCTCGACGATCTCGACCAGCGCGCCGCCCAGCGGCACGCGCCAGAGCACGCGCGCCTCGGCCTGTGCCGAGCCGTCGGGCCGGTCGAGCGCCGCGCGGCGCGTGACCTCGAGCGACAGCTGGTCGCCGACCCAGCCATCGGCCACGCGGGCACCGTCGACGAGGATGCGGCGCCACGCCCAGTACACGCCGCGCTGGTGCAGGTGGTCGACGGGCGCATCCTCGGTGATGACGGCGCCCGCCACGGAATGCAGCGGATGGATGTAGTTGACGCGCCAGGGTTCGCGTCCGTTGTCCGGCCGGGTCCGGTAGAAAAGCACCGGCTGATCGCCGGCCATGACGCGGATGCCATCGTCCACGGTCGCCGCGGTGACGCGCTCCGATCGCACGCTGGCCGCGGGGCCGGCGCACCCGGCGAGCGCGAAGGCGCAGGCGAGCAGCGCAAGCGGAGCTCGCGGCCACTTGCGGGGGGTGCGAATGGCTGGCGTGCGGCGGGGTTAGTGACACCGGTGCCATATTGCGGCAGGCTAACACGAAGTTCCGGGACCCTTGGACCCCGGGCACATCGTTAGGAGGTGCGCAGTGGCCGCCAAAGACCGCATGGCCGTACTCGCGGCGATGATGGACCAGTCGATCATCCCGGTCTTCTACGACCCGGACGTCGAGGTGTGCCGCAACGTCATCCAGGCCTGTGCCAACGGCGGGGCCAAGTGCGTCGAGTTCACCAACCGCGGCGACTTCGCGGCGCACGCCTTTCTCGAGGTGACGCGGCACTTCGCCAGCGCCGATCCGTCGGTGATCATGGGCGTGGGCTCGATCGTCGACGCGCCGACCGCCGCCATCTACATCGCCAATGGCGCGCGGTTCGTAGTGGGTCCGCTGCTCAACGCCGAGGTGGCGCGGCTGTGCAACCGGCGCGGCATTCCCTACAGCCCGGGCTGCGGCTCGGCGACCGAGATCGGTGCTGCCCAGGAACTCGGCTGCGAGATCGTCAAGGTCTTCCCGGGCGCCTCGGTCGGCGGGCCGGAGTTCGTGCGCAGCGTCATGGCGCCGATGCCGTGGACGCGCATCATGCCGACCGGCGGCGTCGAGCCGACCGAGGACTCGCTGCGCAAGTGGTTTGGCGCGGGCATCGTCGCCTGCGGCGTCGGCAGCAACCTCATCACGAAGGAACTGCTGAAGGCGAAGGACTATGCCGGCATCGAGGCGAAGGTGCGCGACGCCATCGCCCTCACGCAGCGCATCAAGCGCGAACTCGGGCGCTGATCCGCCCGGGCGTCCAACCCCACCGTCGAGGGAACCGTCCATGGCCGAGTTCGTCATCAAGTCCGCCGCCGACGCGCGCTGGGACTGCGTCTCGTTCGGCGAGGTCATGCTGCGCTTCGACCCCGGCTTCGGCCGCGTGCGCAACGCGCGCAGCTTCCAGGTCTGGGAGGGCGGCGGCGAATACAACGTCGCGCGCGCCATGCGCAAGTGCTGGGGCAAGCGCGCCGCAGTCGTCACCGCGCTGCCGAAGAACGACCTCGGCTGGCTGGTCGAGGACTTCATCCTGCAGGGCGGCGTCGACCTGTCGCACGTGATCTGGCGCGACTTCGACGGCCTCGGCCGCAACACGCGGGTCGGCCTCAACTTCACCGAGAAGGGCTTCGGCATCCGCCCGGCGCTCGGCTGCTCCGATCGCGGCCACTCCGCGGCCTCGCAGATCCGCCCGGGCGAAGTGAACTGGGAGAAGCTGTTCGGCGAGGAAGGCGTGCGCTGGTTCCATACCGGCGGCATCTTCGCGGCGCTCGCCTCCAACACCGCAGAGGCGGTGATCGAGGCGGTGCAGGTCGCCAAGAGGCACGGCACCGTCGTCGCCTACGACCTGAACTACCGCGCCTCGCTGTGGAAGAGCCAGGGCGGCAAGGACGCGGCACAGCGCGTCAACCGCGAGATCGCCCGCTACGTCGACGTGATGATCGGCAACGAGGAGGACTTCACCGCCTGCCTCGGCTTCGAGGTGGAAGGCACCGACGAGCACCTGACCAGCATCGAGACCGAGCACTTCAAGCAGATGATCGAGACGGCGGTGCGCACCTTCCCGAACTTCAAGGTGGCGGCCACCACACTGCGCAACGCCAGGACGGCCACCTTCAACGACTGGTCGGCGATCCTCTGGCACGACGGCCGCATCTACGAGTCGGTCAAGCGCGAGAACCTCGAGATCTACGACCGCGTCGGCGGCGGCGACGGCTTCGCCTCCGGCCTCGCGTACGGATTCCTCGAGGGCAAGGGCCCGCAGGCGGCCGTCGAGTACGGCGCGGCGCACGGCGCGCTCGCGATGACCACGCCGGGCGACACTTCGATGGTGCGCGTGGCGGAGGTCGAGGCGGCGATGGCTGGCAAGGGCGCGCGCGTGATCCGCTGACGGGCGCGGAGTCAGCGCGATGCCACGGCTCACGCGACGCCAGGCCCTGCAGTCGCTGCTGCAGGCGGGCTGCGCGCTGCCGCTGCTCGGCCTGCGCGGCCGCGGCGCCAATGCTGGCGACGACCACGCACGCCGCCGCGGACCGATCGTCAGCAGGCGCAGGCTCCGATCCGACTCGCTCGGCAGTGCCGCACGGGCGGTGGACGCGGATCCTTCGTGAAGTGATCGATGTCTGGCCGGGTCCGCCGCCTGGCGGCGTGCCGGCCGGGCTCAGCGAGGAGATCATCGAGCGTCCGAACGATCTCGGGCTGCGCGACCGCATCGTCCGCCACGTCACCCGTCCGCGAATCACGGTGTTTCGCCCGGCGGGACGGCCGCGAGGCGCGCTGCTGCTGCTGCCCGGCGGCGGCTATCGCCACGTGGTCGTCGACAAGGAAGGCTTCGAGACAGCGCGCTGGTTCGCCGCGCGCGGGCTCGCGGTCTTCGTGTTGTTCTATCGCCTGCCGGCCGACGGCTGGGCGGGCGGACCGGACGCGCCACTGCAGGACGCGCAGCGCGCCATGCGCGTGATCCGCTCGCGCGCCGCGACCTGGGACCTCGACGCCGCGCAGCTCGGCGTGATCGGTTTCTCCGCCGGCGGGCATCTCGCCGCACTGCTCGCGTGTCGACATGCGGCGGCGACCTACGACGCGGCTCGATGACGTGGATCGATCGAGCGCGCGACCCGACGTCGCGGCGCTGATCTACCCCGTGGTCGCGATGGACGATCCGGCGGCGCACGCGGGATCGCGCGAACAACTGCTGGGACCGGCCCCAGACCCGGCGCGCATGCGCGCGTACTCGGCCGACACCCTGGCGCGGCCGGACACACCGCCGACGTTCATCCTGCACGCGGCGGACGACCCGTCCGTCCCGCTCGAGAATGCGCTGCGCATGGCGCAGGCATTGCGGTCCGCGGGGGTGCCGGTGGACCTGCACGTGTTCGCCGAGGGCGGGCACGGCTTCGGGCTGCGCTACGTCGACGACAAGCCGGTGGCCGCGTGGCCCGACCTGCTGCTGCGCTGGACCGATTGGCGCCGCCAAGCGCAGTCCGTGCCGTGAGCGGCATCGACCAGGGTCGGAGGTCATTGCTGCAGGCCGAGCTGCGCGCTGCCGTTGCTCGGCCTCGGCGCGATGGCGCACGCAACGGCAGCGGACACCGTCGTGGTCCCGACCCGCTCCGGCAAGGTGCGCGGCGAACGGCACCACGGGGTGAGCGTGTTTCGCGGCATTCGTTATGGGGCCGACACGATGCCGCGCCGCTTCATGCCGCCGGTGGCGCCGCAGCCGTGGCACGGCGTCGTCGATGCACTCGAGCATGGCCGTGCGAGCCCGCAGCCGGGCGCCGACGAGCCCACCAGCGAGGACTGCCTGTTCCTCAACGTCTGGACGCCGGGGGTTGCGGCAGCCGCGCGCCGTCCGGTGCTGGTCTACATCCACGGCGGCGCCTATGCGTCGGGTTCCGGCTCGAGCCCGCTGTACGACGGCACGCGGCTCGCCGAGCGCGGCGACGTGGTGCTGGTGACACTGAACCACCGGCTGAACGCCTTCGGCTACCTGTACCTCGACCGCATTGCACGCACCGAAGCGCTGGCCGACAGCGGCAACTGCGGCCAGCTCGACCTCGTGCTGGCGCTCGAATGGATCCGCGACAACATCGCGGCCTTCGGCGGCGATCCCGGCAACGTCACGCTGTTCGGCCAGTCCGGCGGCGGCGCCAAGATCGCGACGCTGATGGCCATGCCCGCGGCGGCGGGCCTGTTCCACCGCGCCCTGACCATGAGCGGCCAGCAGGTCACCGCGTCCGGTCCGCTGAACGCGACAGCGCGCACCCGCACCCTGCTCGCAGCGCTGCAGCTGCCCGAGTCACGCGTGCAGGATCTGCGCACGCTGCCTGCCGAGCGCCTGCTCGAGGCGATGCAGGCCACCGACCCGATCATCGGCCGCGGCCGCCTGTACTTCGGCCCCGTGCTCGACGAGCGTACCCTGCGCCGCCACCCGTTCTACCCGGACGCGCCGCCGCTGGCCGCACGCCTGCCGATGATCATCGGCAACACCCGCGGCGAGACGCGCAACCTGATCGGCCGCGGCGACCCCGCGACGTTCGATCTCGGCTGGGACACGCTCGCCGAACGCATGAGCGGCGAGCTGCGCGTCGACATCCAGCCGGAGCTGGTGGTGGCAACTTATCGGCGCCTGTACCCGCACTACTCGCCGAGCGACGTGTTCTTTGCCGCGACCACGGCCGCACGTTCCTGGCGCGGCGCGATCATCGAGCTGGAGGCGCGCGCCGCACAGCCCGCCGACACCTGGGCCTACCAGCTCGACTGGCCCTCACCCGCCGACGGGGGTCGCTGGGGCGCGTGCCACGGCCTCGACATTCCGCTGCTGTTCGGCACGCTCGATGCCGACGGCTCGCTCACCGGCCACGGCCCGGACGCCGTGGCCATGTCGCGCGTGATGGGCGACGCACTGCTCGCGTTCGCGCGCAGCGGCAACCCGAATCACGGCGGGCTGCCCGAGTGGCGTCCCTACCGCCTCGACCGTCGCTCGACCATGGTGTTCGACCTGCCGCCGCGCCTCGTCGACGATCCGCGCGGCGACGAACGACGGCTGTTCGAGAAGGTGCCGTTCATCCAGCAGGGCACCTGACGGCGCTCAGCGGCGCGTCATGTCGCCGAGATTCCACGCCGCCGGATCGAACGGCTGGCGGGTCTCCGGATAGGCCGGATAGCCGCCGACTTCCCGCTCGCTGCTGATGATGGCGCCACGCCCCTCGATGACGTTCGCGACGATGCGCGCGTCGATCGCGTCGCGGTCCCACGGCCGCGCGCCGGCGTTGCGGATCACCTGGTCCTGCACGTCCACCGCAGGCAACACCCTGACGCCCTCGGGCAGTGCCGGTCGCGTGATCGGAATCAGTTGCGCGGCGGCAGTCGTGTAGCGCGCCGTGGCGGGCAGCGGCCGGCCCAGCCGGTCCACCGCGAGATTGTCCTCGGCATACCATTCGACCGACCCCGAGCCGCCGAGCATCATGAATGCGACGTCGGCCGGCGTCGACGGCCCGGCGCGCAGCACGTTGCCGATCGCGACCATGCGTCCCACCTGCGGCGCGTGGTCGCCCCACTCCTCCGCGATCAGGTTGTAGTGCAGCGCGCGCGGACCCGGGTCGTAGATCAGGTTGTTGACGATCATGCCGCGCACGCCGCCCTTGAACAGCGGGTTGCGCTCGTAGTTGTGCGCGTACAGGTTGCCGACGATCAGGATGTCGGTGACGTTGTCGTGGATCAGAGAGCCCTTGGAATGCTCGCCCTTGCCATGCGTCGCAAACGCGAGGCCCTCGGCGATCAGGTTGTTGCTGAACGTCACGCGGCGCGACGTGCCCTCGCGCCAGGCCTCCGGCGTGTCGCCCGTGAAGCGCGGACCCGACGCCGACAGGTTCTCGTCGGTGGCCCAGGTGAGCGAGCAATGGTCGACGATGATGTCGTGGCCGGCGATGGTCGAGATCGCGTCGAAGTCGTGGCCGCTGAACTTGCCGAAGCCGGCTTCGCCGGGCCGCACGCGGATGTGCTGCACGATCACGTCGTGCGTGGCGATGTCGATACCGCCTCGGATCAGCGTGACGCCCGGGCTCGGGGCCGTCTGCCCGGCAATGGTCAGGTAGGGCTCGGTGATCTTGAGGGTCTGGCCGCCGAGGTCGATGACGCCGCCGACTTCGAACACGACGATGCGGGGGCCGGACGACTGCACCGCTGCCGCGAACGAACCGGGGCCGCTACCGGCGAGCGACGTGACGCGCACCACCTGCCCGCCGCGGCCGCCGGCAGTGCGTGCGGCCCAGCCCTGCGCGCCCGGGAAGGCAACCCCGCCGTCCGCGTGCACGGGCAGCGCGACACAGGCCGCCAGCAGCACGATCACGGTCGTGCGGGCGAGTGAAGCATGGGCCGCGGTCGCGAGTCCTGCGGCCCAGCCGCGCTTGTAAATGGTCAGTCGTGTCGTCATGCGCTTCCCCTGCCACCCGGGCCCGTAGTGTCGCCGAACCGGCCTGCGGTGGATTGTAAATGACACCGGTTTCCTATATACAAGATCCGGCGATTTCCTGCTCGGTGCCAACGAGGCGACGGCGTGATCCACAGTTCCAATGGCAGCGTGGCGTACGCACGCGCAGTGGCGCAACGATTCGTGGCCGCACGCCAGGCCGCCACCCCGCTCGACCATTATCCTGGCACCGTTCCGGCGGATATCGACAGCGCTTACCGCTGCCAGGACGAGGCCATCGCGCTGTGGCCCGATGAGATCGTGGGCTGGAAAGTCGGCTGGATTGCCGAGGACCAGCAGCGGATCTACGGCGAGGAACGCATCGTCGGGCCGATCTTCAGCCGGGCGCTGCGGCACGTGCGGCTCGACGAAGAGGTACCCGTGCCGGTGTTCGCTGGCGGCTTTGCGGCCGTAGAGGCGGAGTACGTCTACCGGCTCGGCGTCGATGCACCGGCCGACCAGCTCACCTGGACCGACGACGAGGCAGCGGCCGTGGTCGGCAGCATGCACATCGGCGTCGAGCCGGCGAGCAGTCCGCTCGCCACGATCAACGACCTCGGCCCCGCCGTGGTCATCTCCGATTTCGGCAACAACGCCGGCCTGCTGCTCGGGCCCGAGATCGACGACTGGCGGCAGCGCGTGCGCGAAGGCATGACCTGCGAGACGTTCATCGAAGGCCGCAGCGTCGGCCGTGGCGGCACGCGGCGCCTGCCCAAGGGACCGCTCGGTGCGCTCGCGTTCGCGCTGGCGCGCTGCGCACGCCGTGGCCGGCCGCTGCGTGCCGGGCAGTACGTGAGCACGGGCGCGGCGAGCGGCATCCACGACATCCTGCCCGGCGAATCCGCCGCGCTGGTGTTCGACGGGATCGGCACGCTGCGCTGCCGCGCGGTGGCCGGTCGTCCCGGTGCGGCACAGCAGCCGGGCACGCGGGAAGACGAGCGCCTGATGCCGACCCGACGCACGGCGCTGCTGATGCTGGCGGCAGGCGCCGTGACGGCGACTCGCGCGCTCGCCGCCGATAGGTCGCTGCGGGCGCTGCATGCCGCGGACGTGCATGTCGCCGGTTACCCGACCGTCGAAGCGGTGCGCTGGATCGGCGAGCGGTTGTCCGCTGCGACCGGCGGCGAACTCGGCATCCACGTCTACCACTCGGGCCAGCTCGGGCGCGAGCAGGACACCGTCGAGATGGCCCGCTTCGGTGCGATCGACCTCACCCGCGTCAACTTCGCGCCGCTCACCAATGCATTCCCGCTGACCGGTGTCGCCGCGTTGCCCTACGTCTTCCACTCGGTGGAGCACATGCGGCGCGCGATGGACGGCGAGCCGGGCCGCCGCATCCTCGCCGACTTCGCGCGGCGCGACCTCGTCGGCCTCGCCATCTACGACTCCGGTGTGCGCTGCGTGTACAACGTGCGGCGCGCCATCCACGTGCCGCAGGACCTCAAGGGCCTCAAGATCCGCGTGCCGCCGTCCGACATCTTCATCGACATCGGCCGGGCGCTCGGCGCGAACCCGACGCCGCTGTCGTTCGGCGAGGTGTACTCCTCGCTGCAGACCCACCTGATCGACGGCGCCGAGAACAACATCCGCAGCTTCCATTCCAGCCGGCAGTTCGAGGTGGCCCGCCACTGGTCCGAGACCCGGCACTCGTACTCGCCGGAAGCGCTGCTGATGTCGCGGCGCAGCTTCGATCGACTCGGCGCGGCGGAGCAGTCGCTGCTGCTGCGCCTCGCGACCGAGTCGGTGCCGGTGATGCGCGCCGCGTGGGACGAAGCCGAAAAAGTCTCGCGGGCGGCGGTGCTGGCGGCGGGCGTGCAGATCAACGACGTGCAGTTGCAGGAATTCGCGCGCGCCACCCGCCCGGTGGTCGAGGCGAGGCTCGCGGCGCCGCCGCTGCGCCGCCTGTACGAAGACATCCAGGCCCTGGCATGAGCACGCCCCCACCAGAGACCACGCCGCCTGTTGCGCGCGACCGGCTCGCCGGGCTCGCGGACGCGGCGTTGGGCATTGCGGCCGTCTCGCTGGTGCTGCTGTCGCTGGTGGAGCTGTGGCAGGTCGTCGCGCGCTACCTGCTGAACGATTCGCCGAGCTGGACGGAGCCCGTCGCGCTGCTGTGCATGAACACGGCGATGATGCTCGGCGCGGCCGCTGGCGTGCACGCGCAGCGGCACTTCGGCTTCTTCATCGGCGTGGCCGCGGCCCCGCCGGCCCTGCGCCGCGTGCTGCTCGCGTTCTCGCGCTTCGTGCAGGTCGCGGTCGGGCTGCTGCTCGCGGTCTGGGGCCTGCACCTCAGCATCGACACCTGGGACGTGCCGCTGGCGGGCATCGCCGTCCCGCAGGGCGCCAGCTACCTGCCCCTGAGCATCGGTGGCGCACTCATCGCGCTGTTCGCGGCGGACCTGCTGCTGCGCGCGCCGGACATGCGGGCGGAGGGCAGCTGACCGTGGCCGTGACGATCCTGTTCATCGCCTTCTTCGCGCTGCTGCTGCTCGGGGTGCCGGTCGCGTTTTCGCTGATCACGTCCTCGCTGCTCACGGTGCTGTACCTCGGGCTGCCGAGCGGCGTGGTCGTGCTGCAGACTGCAGCCGGGGCCAGTTCGACCTCGCTGATCGCGATCCCGCTGTTCGTCTTCGCCGGCGAGCTGATGATGCGCGGCGGCATCTCCGACCGGCTGATCGCCTTCGCCGCGGCGCTGGTGGGCAAGGCGCGCGGCGGCCTCGCGCAGATCAACGTGCTCGCCTCGCTGTTCTTCGGCGGCGTGTCGGGCTCGGCCATTGCGGACGTCTCGGCGATCGGCGGCACGATGATCCCGCAGATGGTCAGTCGCGGTTATCACCGCGACTTCGCGGTCAGCGCCTCGGTGTCGGCGGCGCTGGTCGCGCTGCTGGTGCCGCCGTCGCACAACCTGATCCTGTTCTCCGCGTCGGCGGGCGGCTCGATCTCGATCGCCGACCTGTTCGCGGCGGGCATCCTGCCTGCCTTCCTGCTGACCGCCGCGGTGATGGTGACCTCGCGCATCATCGCCGGCCGGCGCGGCTACGCGGCCGAGGGCTTTCCCGGGCTTCGGCGCGCTGCTGGTGCGGCTGGTCGCGGCGTTGCCCGGGCTGCTGCTGGTCGGGATGATCTTCTTCGGCATCCGCGCCGGCATCTTCACCGCCATCGAGAGCGCCGCCATCGCGGTCTGTTACGCCACGCTGGTGACCGGCATCGTGTATCGGCGCCTCGACTGGGCGGTGTTCAAGGAAGCGGTGACCGGCGCGGCCCGCACGGCCGGACTCATCCTGTTCGTGATCGGCGCGGCCGCGTCGTTCGGCTGGCTGCTCGCCTACCTGCAGGTGCCGGCCGCGGCCGTCGAGATGCTCACCTCGGTGACCGACGACAAGGTCGGCATCCTGCTGCTGCTGATCGCGATCCTGCTGGTGCTCGGCACGTTCATGGACCTGGCGCCGCTGATCATCATCTGCACGCCGATCTTCCTGCCGGTCGCCAAGGCGTTCGGCGTGGACCCGGTGCACTTCGGCATCATCCTGGTGCTCACGGCCGGCATCGGCCTGATCACGCCGCCGGTTGGCTCGGTGCTGTTCGTCGGTTCCGCCATCGGCCGCATCGGCGTGATGCAGGTCGTGAAGGCGCTGTGGCCGTTCTACATCGCCACGTCGATCGTCGTGCTGCTCGTCGTGTTCGTGCCGGGGCTGTCGCTGTGGCTGCCCTCGCTGCTCAAGTGAGCGGTGCACCGGCGGCGCCGAGCCGGCCGTAAGCCTTGACCAGCGCCGCCCTGAACGGCGCCGACGCGGCGAGATCCCGCGCAAACACGTCCTCGAGCGCGAGGAATGCGGCCACGTCGGCCGCGGCGCGACCATCCGTCCCGGTCCGGGCCAGTTCCTCGAGCCGGGCCGACAGTGGATCGACCAGCGGCTCGCCCGCGGCCGCGCGGCGGCGCACGAAATGCATCCACGCAGCCAGCGGCAGGCACAGGCGATCGAGTGGCCGCCCGGCGGCGAGCGCGTCGCGCACGGTGCCGAGGATGCGCACCGGCAGCTTCTTGCTGCCGTCCCAGGCGATCTGCGCCAGTTCGTGGCGGATCACCGGATTGCGGAAGCGGTTCAGCACGGCCTCCACGTAGCCCGGCACGTCGAGACCGCGCACCGGGCGCAACGTGGGCGCCACGTCCTCGAGCATCAGCTCACGCACCACCGCGAGCAGCGCGCCGTCCTGCATGGCTTCGCCGACCGTGACATGGCCGCGCAGCAGGCCGACATACGCCAGCGTCGAGTGCGCGCCATTCAGCAGGCGCAGCTTGGCCTGTTCGTACCCGGCGACGTCGTTGGTCACCACCACGCCGGCGGCGGCCCAGTCGGGGCCCTGCACGGCGCGGTGTTCCTCGACCACCCACTGCACGAAGGCCTCGCGCTGCACGGGCCACGCGTCCTCGAGGCCCGTAGCAGCCGCGACCCGCGCACGCAGTTCGGGCGTGGTGGCGGGCGTGATGCTGTCGACCATCGTGCACGGAAACGTCACCTCGGCCTCGATCCATGCGGCCAGCGACGGATCGACGGCACCCGCCAGGCCGCGCACCGCGGCGGACAGCAGGTGGCCGTTGCCGGCGAGGTTGTCGCAACTCATCACGGGCAGCGGCGGCAGGCCGCGCTCGCGGCGCAATCGCAGGCCCTCGACCACGTAACCGATTGCGCTGCGCGGCTGCCGCGGATGCTGCAGGTCGTGGCGGATGTCCGGATGGGCCAGGTCGAGGTGGCCGTCGACGTCGAGGCAATAGCCCTTCTCGGTGACCGTCAGCGTGAGCAGTCGCGCCTCGGGTCGCGCCACTCGCTGCAACGCCGCGGCGGGATCGTCCCCGGCAACCAGCACTTCGCGCAGGCTGCCGATCACCTCGAAGGCCTGCGACTGGTCGACGATGGCGAGCGTGTACAGGCCGTCCTGGGCGGCGAGCGCATCGCGCAGCGCGCCACTCCTGAGCGACACGCCGGCGATGCCCCAGCGGGGGTCCGTCGCGAGCCACTGTTCGGCATACCAGGCCTGGTGAACCCGGTGGAACGCCCCGGGACCGATGTGCACGATGCCGCACTCGATCGCACCGCGGTCGTAGCGCGGTCGGTGCACTGCAGCGGGCAGCCGCTCGAGCGTCGCGGTACAGAGCCGGACCGTCATGGCCGCGTCCGGAGCGCGCTGGCGTGTCCCATCGGAATGTCCTGCCAATGCGGCTGGGATCCTGGGCCGGGTGGCGATTGTCGTCGTAACATCAGCGTATATCCGCATGCGTCGGCCAGACTGCTGGCCCGCGGATTTAGTATAAACTGGAAACCGGTGTCATCACCTTTCGTTGCCACACTGTGCCCCGCTCTACATGACCAAGCGACGTACCACGCAGCCGGCGACGGCCGCGGCCCGCACGGCCGGCCAGCCAGCCACCGCCCCGACGGATGGGCGCGGCATCACGATCAACGACATCGCACGCATTGCGGGCGTGTCGAAGAAGACGGTGTCGCGCGTGCTCAACCGCTCGCCGCTGGTGCACGAGGACACCCGGGCGCGTATCCAGGCCGTCATGGAGCGCTACCGCTACGTGCCGGACCCGCAGGCTCGCGGCCTCGCGTTCCGCCGCTCGTTCCTGCTCGGGCTGGTGTACGACAACCCCAACGCGCAGTACATCGTGAACATGATGGAGGGGGCGCTCGACGGGCTGCGCGGCTCCGACTACGAACTCGTGGTGCACCCGTGCGATCGCCGCAGCAGCGACTTCATCCCGGGCGTGCGGCGCTTCGTGGAGCGCCAGAAGCTGCGCGGCGTGATCCTGCTGCCGCCGATCTCGGAGAACGAGGAACTGGTGGGCGTGCTGAAGGACGCCGGCTGCGACTACGTGCGCGTGTCGTACGCGATGCTCGACGAGCCGGCGCGGATGATGGTGTCGAGCGACCGGCAGGCCGTCACCGAAGTCGCGAGCTACCTGCAGTCGCTCGGCCACCAGCGCATCGGCTACATCACCGGACCGCGCGGATTCCTGTCGGCGCGCGAGCGGCGCGAGGGTTTCGTCGAGGCCCTGCGCAGTCGCGGCCTCGACCTGCCCGACGAGCTGATCGTGGAGGGCGGCTACACCTACGAATCGGGCGTGGCGGGTGGCGAGGTGCTGCTCGGCCGCAAGCCGCGTCCGACCGCGATCTTCGCCAGCAACGACGAGATGGCCGCGGGCGTGTACCGCGCCGCCCACAACCAGGGCCTGGCGATCCCGCGCGAGCTGTCCGTGGTGGGCTACGACGACGGCCCGATCGCGGCCCGGCTGATGCCGCCGTTGACCACGGTGCGCCTGCCGATCCGCGACATCGGCCGCCTCGCCGCCCGCAAGCTGATCGTCCCGCCCGGCACGCCGGACGCCGGCCTGGGCGACGCCCTGGTCGTCCCGCACCTGGTCGTCCGCGACTCCTGCCAGCCACCCCAGGCCTGAGCGGGCCAACCCCGTGTCCGCGCCGGCTCGAGGCACCGGCGAGCGGCCGATGACACCGGTTACCAAAATTCGGGACAGCCGTTATGATGCGCAGGCCGGCGAGCCGATACTGCGCTCGGTCGTCAGGCTGTTCACCCGGGAGTAGCGAGCGGATGCCGCAACGACTTGTGCTGCACGAAGACCGGCTGTTGCCTGCCGACCCAGGCATGCGCGCCATTGCGCGGCGCATCTACGGCGGCGTGCGCGGCCTGCCGATCATCAGCCCGCACGGTCACACCGACCCGGCCTGGTTCGCGACCGACGCGCCATTCGCGGACGCCACGAGCCTGCTGCTGGTCCCCGACCACTACCTGTACCGCATGCTGTACAGCCAGGGCGTGCCGCTCGAGTCGCTGGGCATCGAGGGCTGCGGCACCGGACGCAAGGTTGCCGGACCGCGCGAAGCGTGGCGCACGTTCGCGTCGCACTATCACCTGTTCCGCGGCACCCCGTCGGCGAACTGGCTCGAGCACGTGTTCGTCGAGGTCTTCGGGCTGCAGCACCGCCTGTCGCGCGAGACCGCCGACGCGACGTTCGACCACATCGGTGCGTGCCTGGCCCGGCCGCAGTTCCGGCCACGCGCCTTGTTCGAGCGCTTCGGCATCGAGGTGCTGACGACGACCGAGTCGCCGCTCGACCGACTCGAGCATCACCAGGCCTTGCAGCGCAGCGGCTGGACGGGTCGTGTGCTGACCGCGTACCGCCCCGACCCGGTGGTCGACCCGGAGTTCGCCGGATTCCGCGAAGGCGTGCTCGAGCTGGGCAGCATCACCGGCGAGGACACCGGGACCTGGGACGGCTACCTCGCGGCGCACCGCCGCCGCCGCGAGTTCTTCCAGCGCCTGGGCGCGACCTCGACGGACCACGGCCACCCGACCGCACGCACCGCGAACCTCGGCCGGCGTGAGGCCGAGTCGCTGTTCCAGCGCGTGCTCGACGAGTACGTGTCGCCGGCCGACGCCGAGCTGTTCCGCGCGCAGATGCTCACGGAAATGGCGCAGATGAGCATCGACGACGGGCTGGTGATGCAGATCCACCCGGGCTCGTTCCGCAACCACAACGCGGCCCTGCATGCCGCATTCGGCCGCGATCGCGGCGCCGACATCCCTTCGCCGACCGATTACGTGCATGCGCTGAAGCCGCTGCTCGACCGGTTCGGCAACGAGTCGGCGCTGTCGCTGATCGTATTCACGCTCGACGAGAGCACCTACAGCCGGGAACTCGCGCCGCTCGCCGGCCACTACCCGGCGCTCAAGCTCGGCCCGGCCTGGTGGTTCCACGACAGCCCGAACGGGCTGCTGCGCTTCCGCGAACAGACGTCCGAAACCGCCGGCTTCTACAACACCGTGGGCTTCAACGACGACACGCGCGCGTTCCTGTCGATCCCGGCCCGGCACGACGTGGCGCGCCGCGTCGATGCGGCCTACCTGGCGCGGCTCGTGGCCGAGCATCGCCTCGACGAGGATGACGCGCACGAGCTCGCCGCCGACCTCGCCTACGGCCTGCCCAAGGCGGCCTACAAGCTCGACTGACCCGCCCGACACGGAGATCCACCGATGCGAATCGACAAGCGTCACGCCACCCACCCCGACCAGGTGGTCGGCATGTCCACCGACAAGATGCGGGGCTACTACCTCGTGGACCGGTTCTTCGAACCCGGCGTCCTCAGCCTGACGCACAGCCACGTCGAACGGATGATCGTCGGCGGCGCCTGCCCGGCCGGGGAGCCGCTGGTGCTCGACGTCCTGCCCGGAGCTGGCGACCGGGCCGCTGCTCGCGATGCGCGAGCTGGGGATCATCAACATCGGCGGGCCGGGCCGCGTCGTCGTCGACGGCACCGCCTACGACATGAGCCCGCGCGACGGCCTGTACGTGCCGATGGGCACGGCGCGCGTCGAGTTCACCTCGGCCGATGCCACGCAACCCGCCAAGTACTACCTCGTCAGCACGCCGGCGCACACGCGCTACGAGACGACCAAGATCTCGATCGACCGCGCCAAGCCGATGCCGATGGGCTCGCCGGCCACGTCGAACGAGCGCGTCATCTACAAGTACGTCGATCCGGAGGTCTGCCGCTCCGCGCAGCTGCTGCTCGGCCTCACCTCGCTCAAGGAAGGCAGCGTCTGGAACACGATGCCGTGCCATCGTCACGAGCGCCGCTCGGAGACCTACTTCTACTTCGACATGAAGCCCGACGCGCGGGTCTTCCACTTCATGGGCGAGCCCGGCGAGACGCGGCACATCGTGGTCGCGAACGAGCAGGCGGTGATCTCCCCGCCGTGGTCGATCCACACCGGCTGCGGCACGGCCAGCTACTCGTTCATCTGGGCGATGGGCGGCGAGAACATCGACTATCGGGACATGGCGGGCGTTCCCGATGGAGACGCTGCGATGAATGCCGGCCTGCGGGCCTTTTCGCTCGAGGGGCGCGTGGCGCTGGTGACCGGCGCCACCACCGGCCTCGGTGCGGGCATGGCGATCGGCCTCGCCGCGGCGGGTGCCGACATCGTGTCCGTCGGCCCCGGCGACCCGGCCGAGACGGCTGCGGCGGTGGCGGCGCACGGGCGCCGCATGCACTCGATCGCCGCGACGCTCGGCCGTGGTGCCGACTATGCAGGCATCGTCGCGGAAGCGGTGCGCACGCTCGGCCGCGCGGACATCCTGGTCAACAACGCCGGCATCATCCGCCGCGCGGACGCCACCGAATTCTCCGAGCAGGACTGGGACGACGTCATCGACGTCAACCTGAAGGCGTGCTTTTTCATGACGCAGGCGTTCGCGCGTCACGTGCTGGCCGCAGGCCTACGCGGCAAGGTCATCAACGTGGCCTCGATGCTCTCGTTCCAGGGCGGCATCCGCGTCGCGTCCTACACCGCGAGCAAGAGCGGCGTTGCCGGGCTCACCCGGCTGCTCGCGAACGAATGGGCAGCGCGCGGCATCAACGTCAATGCGATCGCGCCCGGTTACTTCGCCACCGCCAACACCGCGCAGCTGCGGGCGGATGCGCAACGCAGCGGCGAGATCCTCGCCCGCATCCCGGCAGGCCGCTGGGGCGAGCCCTCGGACCTGGCGGGCGCGGCGGTGTTCCTCGCGTCGGCGGCCTCGGACTACATGCACGGCGCCATCGTGCCGGTCGACGGCGGCTGGCTGACGCGCTGACGACGCCGAGTTCGCGCTGCGCGCCGCTGGGTCAGCCCTCGACGCGCAGCAGTTTCATGGTGTTGGTGCCGCCCGACACGCCCGACAGCTCGCCCAGCGTCAGGATCAGCTCGTCGCCCGGCTTGACGTGGCCGCGATCGAGCAGCTCCTTCGAGATCGCGCGGTACAGCTGCTCCGGCTCGGTGTGCGTGATGTCGAACGAGATCGAGTGCACGCCACGGTAGAGCGCGACGCGGCGCTGCGTGCGCTCGTGGCGCGTGAAGGCAAAGATCGGGATGTCGGAACGGATGCGCGACATCCACAACGGCGTCGAGCCCGATTCGGTGAGGGCGACGATCGCCTCCACGTCCATGTGGTTTGCGGTGAACATCACCGCGTGCGCGATGGCCTGGTCGAACTCGGCGACGCGGCCCTCGAAGCGATGGCGGCCGCGCTGGCTCGCAAACTGGTAGGTCTCCGCGCCGGCGATCACTTCGGCCATGGCCTCGATGGCGCGCACCGGGTACTTGCCCACGGCCGACTCGCCGGACAGCATCACCGCGTCGCTGCCGTCGAGCACCGCGTTCGCGACGTCCGACACCTCGGCGCGGGTCGGCACCGGGCTGTGGATCATCGACTCCATCATCTGCGTGGCGGTGATGGTCACGCGGTCGAGGCTGCGTGCGAGGTGCAGGATGCGCTTCTGCAGGCCGGTGAGCTGCGCGTAGCCGACCTCGACGCCGAGGTCGCCGCGCGCGACCATCACCGCGTCGCTGGCGCGGATGATCTCCTCGAGGCGCGGGATGGCTTCGCTGCGTTCGATCTTGGCGACGATGCGCGCCTCGCTGCCGGCGGCGCGGAGCAGCGCGCGCGCCTCCTCCACGTCGGCCGCCTGGCGCACGAACGACACGGCGAGATAGTCCACGTCGAGCGCCGCGGCGAGGCGCACGTCCTCGCGGTCCTTGTCGGTCAGCGCCCGGGCCGACAGGCCGCCGCCCCGGCGGTTGATGCCCTTGTGGTCCGAGACTTCGCCACCCGTGGTGACGACGCACTCGACGCGCGTGCCGGCGACCGACACCACGCGCAACTCCACCTGGCCGTCGCCGAGGATGAGTTCATCACCCGGCTGGACGTCGCGCGGCAGGTCCGCATAGGTGATGCCAACCGCTCGGTCGGTACCCTCGAGGGGGTCGAGGCCGGAGTCGAGCGCGAACGGCTCGCCCTCCGCCAGCACGGCCCGCCCCGCGGCGAAGCGCTCGATGCGGATCTTCGGCCCCTGCAGGTCGCCGAGCACCGCCACGTGCTTGCCGACCGCCGCGGCCGCGCGCCGCACGCCCTCGACGCGACGCCGATGGTCGGCGGCCTCACCGTGCGAGAAATTGACCCGGACGACGTCCGCGCCACGGCGGATGACCTCCTCGAGCACGGCCTCGGAGTCGGTGGCCGGGCCGAGGGTGGCGACGATCTTGGTACGACGCAGCATTGGAAGGGGGTCGTGAATAGGGGGTAGGGGGTAGTGAAGACGCGCACCCTACCGCGACCGCGCCTCTTCCACTACCCCCTACCCCCTGTTCATTACCCCCTTTCGGCCGGGCGGCGTCAGCCGGCGGCCCTGGCCTCCAGCATTTCCACTGCCGGCAGCTTCTTGCCCTCGAGGAACTCGAGGAACGCGCCGCCAGCGGTCGAGATGTAGGAGATGTCCTGCCCGAGGCCGTACTTCTCGATGGCCGCGATGGTGTCGCCGCCGCCCGCGATCGAGAACGCCGGGCTGCGCGCCACGGCCTGGCCGAGCACCCGGGTGCCCTCGCCGAACTGGTCGAACTCGAACACACCGACCGGGCCGTTCCAGACGATGGTGCCGGCGCCCTTCAGCGCCGCCGCGAACCGCTCCGCGGTGTCCGGGCCGATGTCGAGGATCATCTCGTCGGCAGCCACCTCCGCCACGAGCTTGACGTCCGCCTCGGCCGAGGCGGCGAACTCGGTCGCGACGACCACGTCGGTCGGCAGCGGGATGTCCGCCCCGCCTGCGCGCGACCTCTCGAGCAGGCCCTTGGCGATGTCCACCATCTCGGCCTCGTGCAGCGACTTGCCGATCGGGTGCCCGGCCGCGGCGAGGAACGTGTTGGCGATGCCGCCGCCCACGATCAGCTTGTCGACCTTGCCGAGCAGGTTCTCGAGCACGGTGATCTTGGTGGAGACCTTCGAGCCGCCGACGATCGCGATCAGCGGGCGCTTCGGGTTGCCGAGCGCCTTTTCGAGCGCCTCGAGCTCGCCGGTGAGCAGCGGACCGGCGCAGGCCACCGGCGCGAACTTCGCCACGCCGTGCGTGCTCGCCTCGGCGCGGTGCGCCGTGGCAAACGCGTCCATGACGTACACGTCGCACAGCGCCGCCATCTTCTGCGCCACGTCGTCCTTGTTCTTCTTCTCGCCCTTGTTGAAGCGCACGTTCTCGAGCAGGACGATCTCGCCCGGCTCGCACGCCACGCCGTCGAGCCAGTCCTTCTCGAAGCGCACCTTGACGCCCAGCAGCTCGGAAATGCGCGCCGCCACCGGCGCGAGCGAGAACTCCTCGTTGTACACGCCCTCCTCCGGCCGCCCGAGGTGCGACATGAGCATCACGCGCGCACCCGACTTGTGGGCCGCCTCGATCGTGGGCAGCGACGCGCGAATGCGCGCGTCGCTGGTGACGACCCCGTTCTTGACCGGCACGTTGAGATCCTCGCGGATCAGCACGCGCTTGCCCTTCAGGTCGAGGTCGGTCATTCGCAACACACCCACCATGGCCTGCTCCTCCGTCACTTGGCGATGACGCGGGCCATCTCCAGCACCTTGCAGGAGTAGCCCCATTCGTTGTCGTACCAGGCCACGATCTTGACGAACGTGTCGTCGAGGGCGATGCCGGCCTCGGCGTCGAACACCGACGTGCAGCTCTCGCCGCGGAAGTCGGTCGCGACCACTTTCTCCTTCGTGTAGCCGAGCACGCCCTTCATCGGGCCCTCGGAGGCGGCCTTCATCGCCGCGCAGATCTCTTCGTACTTCGCCGGCTTCGACGAGCTCGACGGTGAGGTCCACGACCGACACGTCGGACGTCGGCACGCGGAACGCCATGCCGGTGAGCTTCTTGTTGAGCTCGGGAATGACCTTGCCGACCGCCTTCGCCGCGCCCGTCGACGACGGGATGATGTTCTCGAGGATGCCGCGGCCGCCGCGCCAGTCCTTCTTCGACGGGCCGTCGACGGTCTTCTGCGTCGCCGTGGCCGCGTGCACCGTGGTCATCAGGCCGCGCTTGATGCCCCAGGTGTCGTTCAGCACCTTGGCGACCGGCGCCAGGCAGTTCGTGGTGCAGGAGGCGTTCGAGATGATCGCCTGGCCGGCATAGGTCTTGTCGTTCACGCCGAACACGAACATCGGCGTGTCGTCCTTCGACGGCGCCGACAGGATCACCTTCTTCGCACCGGCCTTGAGGTGCGCCGACGCGGTTTCCTTGTCGAGGAACAGGCCGGTGGACTCGATCACGATATCCGCGCCGACCTCGTCCCACTTGAGCTCGGCCGGATCCTTGACCGCGGTGAGGCGGATCTTGCGGCCGTTGACCACCAGCGTATTGCCCTCGACCGACACGTCGCCCTTGAAGCGGCCGTGCACCGAGTCGAACTTCAGCATGTACGCCAGATAGTCGGGCTCGAGCAGGTCGTTGATGCCGACGATCTCGATGTCCTTGAAATCGCGCGCGGCCGCGCGGAACACCATGCGACCGATGCGGCCGAAGCCGTTGATGCCGACCTTGATTGTCATGTGCGATCCTCCAGTGAAAACTGCGCGGGGCTACAGCAGCCCCGCCACGGTCCGGGTGACGTTCTCCGGCGTGAAGCCGAAGTGCTCGAAGAGTTTCTTGGCCGGCGCCGAG
Organism: uncultured Gammaproteobacteria bacterium; assembly: GCA_963731105.1. Classification (GTDB taxonomy): domain Bacteria; phylum Pseudomonadota; class Gammaproteobacteria; order Steroidobacterales; family Steroidobacteraceae; genus RPQJ01. The sequence goes on along the minus strand of CAVSUM010000019.1, from coordinate 28,097 downwards.
GCACCGAAGCTGTCGATGCCGATCACCGCGCCGCCGGTGCCGACGTAGCGCCACCAGCCGTCGCGCACGCCGGCCTCGATGGCCACGCGCGGCACGCCCGGCGGCAACACGCTATCGCGGTATTGTTGCGGCTGTGCGTCGAACACGGCGGTGCAGGGCATGGACACCACGCGCACCCTGCTCCCCGCCTCGGTCAGCCGCTGCGCCGCATCGGCGGCGAGCCCGACTTCCGATCCGGTCGCGATCAGCACGCAGTCGGGCTGGCCGCTGCTGTCGAGCAGCACGTAGCCGCCCCGGGCCACGTCGGCCGCCTGTGCGGCGCTGCGCTCCATCGGCGGCAGCGCCTGCCGGCTCAGGATCAGGCAAGTCGGGCCGTCGGCTCGCGCTACGGCGGCGGCCCAGGCGGCAGCCGTCTCGACCGTGTCGCAGGGACGCCAGACGTGCATGCCGGGAATCAGGCGCAGGCTCGCGACGTGCTCGATCGGCTGGTGGGTTGGCCCGTCTTCGCCGAGGCCGATCGAGTCGTGGGTGAACACGTAGATCACGCGCTGCTTCATCAGCGCCGACATGCGCACCGCATTGCGCGCGTAGTCCTGGAACACCAGGAACGTGCCGCCGTACGGCACGAAGCCGCCGTGCAGCGCCACGCCGTTCATGATCGCGGCCATGCCGAACTCGCGCACGCCGTAGTGCAGGTAATTGCCGGCGATGTCGTCGCCGGTCACCGCCTTCGATCCCTTGTGGTTGGTGTTGTTCGAGCCGGTGAGGTCCGCCGAGCCGCCGAGCAACTCCGGGATCGTCGCCCCGAGCACGTCCAGCACCTTCTGCGACGCCGAGCGCGTGGCCAGGGCCGCCGGCTTCTCCTGCGCGGCGCGCGCGAACTGCGCCACCGCCTCGCGCCAGCCGGCCGGCAGCTCGCCCTGCAGTCGGCGGGTCAGTTCGGCGGCGAGCTCCGGATACGCGCCGGTGTAGGCAGCGATGCGCTCGCGCCAGCCGTGCTCGGCCTTGGCGCCCGCGGCACGCGCATCCCAGCCCGCGCGGATCGCGTCGGGAATCACGAACGGCTCGTACGGCCAGTCGATGTGCTTGCGCGTCGCCGCCACCTCGGCCTCGCCGAGCGCCGCGCCGTGCGTCGCCTCGGTGCCCTGCTTGTTGGGCGAGCCCCAGCCGATGATGGTCTTGCAGCAGACGAGCGTCGGGCGGTCGGGCTCGGCCTTCGCCGCCTGGATCGCGGTCTCGATCGCGACCGGGTCGTGCCCGTCGACGTCGCGCACCACGTGCCAGCCGTACGCCTCGAAGCGCTTCGGCGTGTCGTCGGTGAACCAGTCGTGCACCTCGCCGTCGATGGAGATGCCGTTGTCGTCGTAGAAGCAGCTGAGCTTGCCGAGCTTGAGCGTGCCGGCCAGCGAGCACGCTTCGTGCGACACGCCTTCCATCAGGCAGCCGTCGCCGAGGAACACCCAGGTGCGGTGGTCGATCACCTCGTGGCCCGGGCGGTTGAAGCTCGCGGCCAGGATCTTCTCGGCGAGCGCCATGCCCACCGCGTTGGCGAGGCCCTGGCCGAGCGGGCCGGTGGTGGTCTCGATGCCGAGGTGCGGGTCGACCTCGGGGTGCCCGGCCGTGTGCGAGCCGAACTGGCGGAAGTTCCTGAGCTGCTCCATCTCGAGCGGATAGCCCGCGAGGTGCAGCAGCGAGTAAAGCAGCATCGAACCGTGGCCGTTCGACAGCACGAACCGGTCGCGATCCGGCCACTGCGGGTTGCCGGGGTTGTGCTGCAGGTGGTCGGACCACAGCACCTGGGCGATGTCGGCCATGCCCATCGGCATGCCGGGGTGTCCGGAATTGGCCTTCTGCACGGCATCCATGCTGAGGGCACGGATGGCGTTGGCGAGCTGCCTGCGGGTCGGCATGGGGTACCCCTGAGGTGAGTCAGGTATTTTCTCCCGCGGCTGCAAGGGTTTGCAAAGTCGCATATGCACGGACTGGCAGGTGGACGACACCGGCTGTGCGAACTCCGGCAGGCACTCCCGGCCGGACGCCGACGGTGGAAACGACGCCGGAAACACGGATACTTCGCGGCTGTCCCCGCGCGGAAACCCATTAATGTCAAACAGTTACCTGTTCACGTCCGAGTCCGTCTCCGAAGGCCACCCGGACAAGGTCGCCGACCAGATCTCCGACGCGGTCCTCGACGCCATGCTGGCGCAGGACAAGCGGGCGCGCGTGGCCTGCGAGACGCTGGTCAAGACCGGCGTGGCGATCGTGGCCGGCGAGGTCACCACCGAGGCCTGGGTGGACCTCGAGGAAATCGTGCGCGGCGTGATCTGCGACATCGGCTACACCTCCTCGCACGTCGGCTTCGACGGCCGCACCTGCGGCGTGCTCAACATCATCGGCAAGCAGTCGCCGGACATCGCCATGGGCGTGGACCGCGACAAGCCCGAGGAACAGGGCGCCGGCGACCAGGGCCTGATGTTCGGCTACGCGTCGAACGAGACCGACGCGCTGATGCCCGCGCCGATCTGCTACGCGCACCGGCTCGTCGAGCGGCAGTCCGAGGTGCGCAAGAGCAACCTGCTGCCCTGGCTGCGCCCCGACGCCAAGTCGCAGGTCACCTGCCGCTACGTCGACGGCAAGGTGGTGGGCCTCGACGCGGTGGTGCTCTCGACGCAGCACGACCCGGACGTGAAGCTCCCGGACCTGCGCGAGGCGGTGATGGAACTCATCATCAAGCACGTGCTGCCGAAGGAGTGGCTCAAGAAGGACACCCGCTTCCACATCAATCCGACCGGCAACTTCGTGATCGGCGGCCCGGTGGGCGACTGCGGCCTGACCGGCCGCAAGATCATCGTCGACAGCTACGGCGGCATGGCCCGCCACGGCGGCGGCGCGTTCTCCGGCAAGGACCCGTCCAAGGTCGACCGCTCGGCTGCCTACGCCGCGCGTTATGTCGCCAAGAACATCGTCGCGGCCGGCCTCGCCGACCGCTGCGAGATCCAGGTGTCGTACGCCATCGGCGTGGCCGAGCCGACCTCGATCACCGTCGATACCTTCGGCACCGGCAAGGTGAACCAGGAGCGGCTCGAGGCCCTGGTCCGCGCGCATTTCGACCTGCGCCCGTACGGCATCATCAAGATGCTCGACCTCGTGCACCCGATGTACCGCGCCACGGCCTCGTACGGCCACTTCGGCCGCGAGCCCGTCCACATGACCTACAAGTGGAAGGAATACATCGCCGGCAAGAAGGTGGACAAGAGCGAGGCGTTCACCGCCTTCACCTGGGAGAAGACGGACAAGGCGGAAGCGCTCAGGAAGGACGCCGGGCTCTGAGGAAAGGGGGTCGTGATCAGGGGGTAGGGGGTAGTGCCGGAGGCACGGCTGCAGCCGATGGTGCCGCGGCCCTCTTCACTACCCCCTACCCCCTAGTCATTACCCCCTCGCTTGCCCCCTCGCTTGCCCTGCAAGCGCCGCCGCGGCAAAATGCGGCCCCGCCTGAGGAGCGCTGCGACGGGCCGTCTGCCCGCCAGGCTCAGGCACTGGGTTTATCCAACCGCGCTCGCTGACCTCCGTGGAGGCCGGGCGAGCGAATCCAACACCGATTCCCCGCCCGAACCGTCACGGTCAACGAGAGGACCGCCTGATGAACGCCGTCGTTTCTGCCCGCCCTGACCGCGACTACGCGGTTGCCGACCTGTCCCAGGCCGAGTTCGGCCGCAAGGAAATGGCCATCGCCGAGACCGAGATGCCCGGTCTCATGGCCATCCGCGAGGAATTCCGCGCCACGCAGCCGCTCAAGGGCGCGCGCATCGCGGGCTCGCTGCACATGACCATCCAGACCGCGATGCTGATCGACACGCTGAAGGCGCTCGGCGCCGACGTGCGCTGGGCGTCGTGCAACATCTACTCGACCCAGGACCATGCCGCCGCCGCGATCGCCGCGGGCGGCACGCCGGTGTTCGCCTACAAGGGCGAGACGCTCGACGACTACTGGGAGTACACGCACCGCATCTTCGAGTGGCCGAACGGCCAGTTCGCCAACATGATCCTCGACGACGGCGGCGACGCCACGCTGCTGCTGATGCTCGGCACGCGCGCGGAAAAGGACCCGTCGGTGATCGCCAAGGCGAACAACGAGGAAGAGGTCGCGCTGTACGCGGCGATCCGCAAGCGCCTCGAGACGCAGCCCGGCTGGTACTCGAAGCGCCTCGCCGAGATCAAGGGCGTCACCGAGGAGACCACCACCGGCGTGAAGCGCCTGTACGAGTTCGCGAAGAAGGGCCAGCTGCCCTTCCCGGCGATCAACGTCAACGACTCGGTCACCAAGTCGAAGTTCGACAACCTGTACGGCTGCCGCGAGTCGCTGGTGGACGCGATCAAGCGCGCCACCGACGTGATGATCGCCGGCAAGGTCGCGGTGGTGTGCGGCTTCGGCGACGTCGGCAAGGGCTCGGCGGAGTCGCTGCGCGCGCTGTCGGCCCAGGTATGGATCACCGAAATCGACCCGATCTGCGCGCTGCAGGCGGCGATGGAAGGCTTCAAGGTCGTGACCATGGAAGAGGCCTGCGACAAGGCCGACATCTTCGTCACCGCCACCGGCAACCTGAACGTGATCACGCACGAGCACATGAAGCGGATGAAGCACCAGGCGATCGTGTGCAACATCGGCCACTTCGACAGCGAGATCGAGATCGCGGCGCTGAAGCAGTACCCGTGGGAGAACATCAAGCCGCAGGTCGACCACGTGATCTTCCCGGACGGCAAGCGCCTGATCGTGCTCGCCGAGGGCCGGCTGGTGAACCTCGGCTGCGCGACCGGCCACCCGTCGTTCGTGATGTCGAACTCGTTCACCAACCAGGTGCTGGCCCAGATCGAGCTGTTCCAGAACGGCAACAAGTACCAGAACCAGGTGTTCGTGCTGCCGAAGCACCTCGACGAGAAGGTGGCGCGCCTGCACCTCGCGCGCATCGGCGTGCAGCTCACGACGCTGACCGCCGAACAGTCGGCCTACCTCGGCCTGCCGGTGCAGGGGCCGTTCAAGACGGACCAGTACCGGTACTAGGGGAAGCGGATAGCGGATAGCGGATAGCGGATAGTGAAGAGTGAAGACGGCCGCCCTCAGGGCGGCCGTTTTCTTTCTATCCGCTATCCGCTATCCCCTTCTTCCTCGCCAGCGTCAACCCGTCGCCGATCGGCACCAGGCTCAGGTCGATGCGCTGGTCGTGGTGCAGGTACTCGTTGAAGTGCCGCAGCGCGACGGTGTCGGGCTCGGTGTTCTCCGGATCCGCCACGCGGCCCGACCAGAGCGTGTTGTCGACCACGACCAGGCCGCCGGGACGCAGCAGCTCGAGCACGCGCTCGTAGTAGTGGACGTAGCTCTCCTTGTCGGCGTCGATGAACGCGAAATCGTAGCGTCCGGCCTCGCCAGCCGCGAGCAGCTGCTGCAGCGTGTCGAGCGCCGGAGCGAGGCGCAGGTCGATCTTGTGCGCCACGCCCGCCTCCGCCCAGTAGCGGCGTGCCACGGCGGTCCAGCGCTCATCGACGTCGCAGGCGACGATGCGGGCATCGTCGGTCAGGGCGAGCGCGACCGCCAGCGACGAGTACCCCGTGAACACGCCGATCTCGAGGCAGCGCCGCGCGCCCATCAGGCGCGCCAGCAGTCCCATGAACTGGCCCTGCTCGGGCGAGATCTGCATCCGGGCGTGCGGGTCGCGTGCCGTTTGCTCGCGCAGCCGGCGCAACAGGTCCGGCTCCCGCAGCGACACGTCGAGCAGGTACCGGTACAGCGAATCCGTGAGCGAGATCGAGCGATTCGACATCGGAAATCCGGGGACATTCTCCTTTTTGGCATCCTCCCCCTCCGCGCCGCGCCAGATCAAGCAGAATGCGCGGCAAGGAGACTATCCCCTTGATCCGGTTGCTGCAGTTCACGGACACCCACCTCATGGCCGACCCGGCCGCCAGCCTGCGCGGGGTGCGCACCCAGGCGAGCCTCGAGGCCTGCCTCGCCCACGCGCGGCGCCGGTACCTGCCGGCCGACGTCATCGCGGTCACGGGTGACCTCGTGCAGGACGACGCGGCAGGCTATGGCTCGCTCGAGCTGCTGTTCGACGACCTCGGCGCCCCGGTGCTGCTGATCCCCGGCAACCACGACGTCCCGGCGGAACTCGAGCGGCGCCTGTCGCACGCGCCCTTCCAGGTCGGCGGCACGCGGGTGGTCGGACGGTGGGCGATCATCATGCTCGCCACGTGGTTCGCGGGCTCCGAGGACGGCGAAGGCCGGCTCGGCGCCGAAGAACTGCAGCGACTCGAGGCCGCCCTCGCGGCTCACCGCGACCGCCACGTGCTGGTCTGCCTGCACCACCAGCCGATCCCGATGGAAGCGGCCGGCCTCGATGCGCTCGGCCTGCAGGACGCCGATCCGTTCCTCGCCGTCATCGACCGCCATCCGCAGGTGAGAGCCGTGGCCTGGGGCCACGCCCACCAGGCGCTCGACGTGTTGCGCGGCGCGGTACGCTTCATGTGCACGCCCTCGACCTGCATGCAGTTCAAACCGCGCGACCCGGGCTTCGTGATCGACGACCGCCCGCCGGGCTACCGCGTGCTCGACCTGCACGACGACGGCGGCATCGCCACCGAGGTGGCCTGGCTCGAGGGATACCGGCAATGACGCGATGGTTCGCCGCGCTGGCACTCGCCGTGGTAGCCGCGGTCGCTTCGGGTCGCGCAGCCGCCGAAGATCGCGGCGTGCTGTGGACGGTGCAGGGCCGGCAGAACACGGTGTACCTGCTGGGCTCGGTGCACGTGCTGCGTCCGGGCGATGCGGCACTGCCGCGCGCGGCGCTCGATGCCTACGCCGACGCCGAGCAGCTCGTCATGGAGATCGACCTCGACGACGCGGCGGTGGGCGATCCGCTGGCGATGGCACAGCAGATGCAGGCTGTCCGCCGCACTGCCGGCCGGGCAGTCGCTGCCATCGGTGCTCGGCAGCGACTACGCCGAGGTCGAGCGGCGCGCCGGCGAGGCAGGGCTCGACCTCGCGATGTTCGACAGCTTCCAGCCGTGGTTCGTGGCCACGCTGCTGCTGCAGCTCGAGCTGGCGAAGCGCGGCTTCGACCCGGCACTCGGCATCGAGCAGCAGCTCGCCGGACGCGCGATCGCCGACCGCAAGCCGATCATGGGCCTCGAGACGCCCGCGCAGCAGTTCGCGGTGCTGTCCGGCCTGTCGCTCGCCGACCAGAAGCGTTTCCTGCTCATGACGCTGGACGAGTCGGCGCAGGCCGACGCCGAGCTGGAGCAGCTGCTGGCCGCCTGGCGCAAGGGCGACACCAGCGCCCTCGCCGCGCTGCTGTCCGACGAGTTCGAGCGCTTTCCGCAGCTGTACCGCCCGCTCACCGAGGACCGCAATCGCGCCTGGGTCGGGCAACTGGACGACCTGCTCGACGACCGCGACGACTACCTGGTCGTGGTCGGCGCGCTGCACCTCGTCGGCCGCGACAGCGTCGTCGACCTGCTGCGCCAGCGCGGCCACACCGTCACGCAGCACTGACCCCGCCGCATTAACCCCAGGATCCCGGGCATCGCGACCATCTCGAACGAGATCTGCGGCGCGCTTGCTAGACTAGGCGACCGCCCCTGGCGCTGGAGCCACCCGTGAGCCTGTTCACCGAAGCCTGCAAGTACATCCCCGGCGGGGTCAATTCGCCCGTGCGCGCGTTCCGCGGCGTGGGCGGCGAGCCGATCTTCTTCGCGCGCGCCAAGGGCTCGCGTGCCTGGGCGGCGGACGGCCGCGAGTTCATCGACTACGTGGGTTCCTGGGGCCCGATGATCCTCGGCCATGCGCACCCGGACGTGATCCGCACCGTGCAGCAGACGGCCGAGCACGGCCTGTCGTTCGGCGCGCCGACCGAGATCGAGACCATCGTCGCGCGCCGCATCGTCGAGCTGGTGCCGTCGATCGAGCTGGTGCGCATGTGCAGCTCGGGCACCGAGGCGACCATGAGTGCCATCCGCCTCGCGCGCGGCTTCACGGGACGCAACAAGATCATCAAGTTCGAGGGCTGCTACCACGGCCACTCCGATTCGCTGCTGGTGAAGGCCGGCTCCGGCATGCTCACGCTCGGCGTGCCGACCTCCCCCGGCGTTCCACCGGAGCTCGCGGCCTACACCATCACGCTCGGTTACAACGATGCGGCACAGGTGCGCGCCGCGTTCGCCGAGATCGGCCAGGACGTCGCCTGCGTGATCGTCGAGCCGGTGGCGGGCAACATGAACTGCATCCCGCCGCTGCCCGGCTTCCTCGAGACGCTGCGCGAGCTGTGCACGCAGCACGGCGCGGTGCTGATCTTCGACGAGGTGATGACGGGCTTCCGCGTCGCCAGGGGTGGCGCGCAGGAGTTGTACGGGATCAGGCCCGACCTCACCACGCTCGGCAAGATCGTCGGCGGCGGCATGCCGGTGGGCGCCTTCGGCGGCCGGCGCGACATCATGGAACGCATCGCGCCGCTCGGGCCGGTGTACCAGGCAGGCACGCTGTCGGGTAACCCGGTGGCGATGGCGGCCGGGCTCGCCACGCTCGACGGGATCGCCGCGCCCGGGTTCCATGCCCGGCTCGGGGCGAGCACCGACCGGCTGGTGCACGGCATCAAGGCCGCGGCCGACCAGGCCGGCGTGCCGCTCGCCACCAACCACGTGTGCGGCATGTTCGGGCTGTTCTTCACCGCGGCACCGCAGGTGCATTCGTACGCCGCAGCCACCGCGTGCGACGTGGAGCGCTTCAAGCGCTTCTTCCACGGCATGCTCGCCGAAGGCGTGTACCTCGCGCCGTCGGCCTTCGAGGCGGGCTTCATTTCGGCGGCACACACCGACGCCGACATCGACGCCACGATCGCCGCCGCCGCGCGGGTGTTCGCGCGCATCTGAACCGGGCTCCGGCGGCGCACGCGCGCACGCGCGTACCAGGTCGCAGATCGTCGAGCGCATGCACCACTACCGACCCGACATCGACGGCCTGCGCGCGGTGGCGATCGTGCCGGTCGTGCTGTTCCACGCCGGCCTCGGCGCATTCTCCGGCGGCTTCGTCGGCGTGGACGTGTTCTTCGTCATCTCGGGCTTCCTGATCACCGGGCTGATCCGCCACGAGATCGACGGCGGCAGGTTCACGCTCGCCAACTTCTACGAGCGGCGCATCCGTCGCCTGTTCCCGGCTTTGTTCGCGATGCTGTTCGCGGCCTCCGCGGTCGCCGCCTGGCTGCTGTTGCCGGCCGACCTGGTGGACTTCGCGAAGAGCGTGCTCGCCACCAGCGTGTTCGGCTCGAATTTCCTGTTCTGGGGCGAATCAGGCTATTTCGGCCGTGCCGCCGAGGAAATCCCGCTGCTGCACACCTGGTCGCTGGCGGTCGAGGAGCAGTACTACATCCTGTTCCCGCTGTTCCTGCTGTGGGTGGCGGCTCGAGGCAGGAAGCGCTACGTGACGGCCACCGCGCTGGTGACCGCGGCGACGTTCGCGCTGAGCGTCGTGTCCCTGCCGATCGATCCCGACGCGACCTTCTACCTGGCGCCGTTCCGCGCCTGGGAACTCGGCCTCGGCGCGCTGCTCGCGCTCGGCGCCTTCCCGGCGCCGCACCGGCACGCGCTGCGTACGCTCGTCGGCGGGCTCGGCATCGCGGCCATCGCCGTCGCCGTGACCACCTACACGCCGGCCACTCCGTTCCCGGGCGCTGCCGCATTGCTGCCGTGTCTCGGCGCGGCTGCGATCATCTGGGCCGGCAGCGGCGGCCACCACCCGGTCGGCGACGCGCTCAGCCTGCGCCCGGTCGTGCTGGTCGGCCTGATCTCGTACTCGCTGTACCTCTGGCACTGGCCGATCCTCTCGCTGTGGCGCTACTTCGCACTGCGCGAACTCACGCCGGTTGAAACCGCCACGGCGGTGGCCATGGCCGTCGCGGCCGCGGTCGTGTCGTGGCGCTGGATCGAACGACCGTTCCGCGGTCGCAGTGGCCTGCTCGATCGCCGGCAACTGTTCGCCGCCGCGCTGGCGGTGATGGTGCTCGCGGTCGGCACCAGCGCGGTCGCGATCGTCGCCGAAGGCTGGCCCGGCCGCCTCGAGCCCGACGTGCGCCTGCTCATGGCAGGTGCCAGCGACCGCCGGCCGCGCAACTGGTCCTGCGAGAACACGCCAGCGGAGGACATCCGTGCCGGGCAGACTCTGCCGCGTGGGCAGCGAGCAGGCCGCAACACCGAGCTTCCTTTTGTGGGGCGATTCGCACGGTCGCGTGCTGTCCGACGCGATCGGCGCGGCGGCGGCCCGCGGCGGTGCGGCGGGGCTGCTCGCGCTGCGGGTGCGCTGCGCGCCGCTGCCGGGTGTGCACCGCAGCGAGGACGGGTCCGGCGACAAGTGCGACGCGTTCAACCAGTCGGTGCTCGACTTCCTGGCAGGCGCGCCGGCCGTGACCGACGTCATCCTCGCGGGACGCTGGGGCCTGCTGGCCGAAGCCGCGCGCTACGGCCATGAGGCGGGCGAATCGGTGTACCTGACGGACGGCACGTCGGCCGAGCTGTCCGTGGCGAACAACCGACGCCTGCTCGAGCGGTCGTTGCGTCACTCGGTCGAGACGCTGGTCGGCCTCGGCAAGCACGTGTGGATCGTGGCGCCGGTGCCGGAAATCGGCTGGGACGTGCCGTCGGTACTGGCGCGTGCTGCGCGGTTCGAGCGGCCGCCGCCCGTTGCCCCGTCGCGCGCCGATTACGACGCGCGCCAGTCGTTCGTGGCGCCACTGCTGCAGGAACTCGACTCGCTGCCAGGCGTCGATGTGCTGCGGCCGGAAGCGGTGCTTTGCCCGCAGGGTCGCTGCGCAATCGTCAGCGATGGCCGCCCGCTGTATTTCGACAGCCATCACCTGTCGCTGCACGGGGCGACGCTGCTCGAGCCGATGTTCGGCACGGTGTTCGCGCGCTGAGCGGCCTCGACGCCGCTGCCCGTGCCGCTGCTCGTGTGGCCGCTTTCGCGTAGCATGAGCGCCACGCGGAGCAACGGTCCCGTCCACATGCAGCCAACGCTCGCCGGCACGTTTCCCGCCTACACCGGCTTCGCGCCGCGCGTCCCGGTGCATTGCGTGACGCCTGGCGGCACCGGCTACATCCATCGCTATTACGACAGCTCGCCGTTCAGCCCGTCCGGCCGCTACCTGGCGTTGACGCGGCTGCCGTTCGAGGATCGCCTGCCGAAGCCCGGCGACGTCGCGGAAATCGCCGTCGTCGATCTCGTGACCGGCGAGGTGCGCACCGTCGCCGACACCCGCGGCTGGGACGTGCAGCTCGGCGCGCAACTGCAGTGGGGCGCGGACGACCGCACGCTGCTCTTCAACGACCTCGACGTGCGCGACTGGATCCCGCACGGCGTGCGCCTCGACCCGGTGAGCGGCGAGCGGCGCAACCTGGCCGGCACGGTGTACTCGGTGTCGCCGGACGGCCGCTGGGCTGCGAGCCCCTGCCTGCGCCGCATGGCGGTCACCCAGCGCGGCTACGGCGTGGTGGTGCCGCCCGCGCACGTGCCGGCGAACCGCGGCGCGCCGGATGACGACGGCATCTGGCTCACCAACCTCGACAACGGCGATACGCGACTGCTGGTGTCGCTGGCGCAGATCGTGCGCACGGCGCAACCGCCGATCGCCGCCGCGCAGCGGCGCGGCGACTTCTTCGGCTTCCACGTGAAATGGAATCCGCAGGGCACGCGCCTGATGCTCGCGCTGCGCTGGCTGCCGCGCAGCTGGCTGCCGTGGAAGCGCAAGCGCCGCTTCGGCGCCAAGCACGTCGTGACCATGGACGCGGACGGCGGCAACGTCCGCGTCGCGGTCACGCCCGAGCGCTGGGGCCGCGGGCACCACCCCAACTGGTGTCCGGACGGCGACCACGTGCTGATGAACCTCGACACGCAGGGCGACGGACTGCGCTTCGCCAGGCTGCGCTGGGATGGTTCGGAGCTCGAGACTCTGGCGCCGGCGGTGTCGGGCTCGGGGCACCCGACGCTGCACCCAGGCGGCCGCTACCTCTTGAGCGACGCGTACGTGGACGAGCCACAGGCGTTCGAAGATGGCTCCGCCCCGTTGCGACTCGTCGACCTGCAAATGGGAACGGAGACCACGCTGGTGCGCATCGGCATCCGCCCGCTGGCGGAGCGCGCCACCGGTGCGCTGCGCGTCGACCCGCATCCCGCGTGGGACCGCAGCTTCACGCGCATCGCATTCAACGCCTGTCCCGACGGACGGCGCCGCGTTTACGTGGCCGACCTGGCCGGGTTACTCGACCACGGTTGAGCGGGCGGCCGCCACGGCCTTGCTGCGCCGCGCGAGCGCCCGCAGCGTCGCCACCGCCGCACCGACGCCGTTGGCGATGCCCATGGCCGTAATGTTCTGCACCATCGCCGCGCGTCGCGCTGGATCCGCGAGCAGGCTGGCGGCCGCGGCAGCGATTGCCTCGGGCGTCCGGTCCGCGGTCGCGGCGATCTGCAACCGCACGGCGCGGCGAATGCGTCGATCCTGGTCGCCCGCCAGCGGGATCGAGATGATCGGTCGGCCGTGCGCGAGCGAATGAACCAGCGTCGTGCCGCCGTTGCTCACCACCAGCAGCGCCTCGGCCAGCAGGTGCTGTACCTCGCCAGGGTCGATGCGCGGCAGCAGCGTCAAACGCGGGTCACTTGCGTCCGAGGCGGCAACCGTCTTGCGCCCGGTGAGCACGACGCTGCGCTGGCCGGTTTCGGCCACGAACGCCTGCGCTGCGGCGATGAACAGTTCCGCCGGTTCCGCCACGCGCGACGCCTCGGCCCGGCCGCCGGGCACGAACACGACGTAGCCGCCGGGCTCCAATCCCTGGCGGGCCAGCCACGCGTGACGCTCCGTCGGCTCCGACGGCGTGAACAACGTGTCGAACTGCTGCACCCTGTAGTTTGGGAACCAGCGCAGCTTGAGCTGCTCGAGCCGCTTCGGGCCGCCGGTGACGAACGTGGGGAACACGATCCAGTGCTCGTCGAGCAGCCGCATCCACTTGATGCGGAACGCCTTCCAGCGCAGCTTGGGCGCGCGGCTGGAGAACACCAGGCGCGCCCCGGCGCGCTTTGCGGCCCGCAGTTGCGAAGTGCGGCCCGAGTTGTCGAACACCATGACGTGCGGGCGAAAGGCATCGATCGCCGCCAGCACCTGGGGCGTGCTGTTGGTGGGCGAGGCGTCGCAGTCGATCACGGGGAAGTTCACCGACTCGCGAAACACGGCCGACTTGCTCACCAGGAAACGGATGTCCGCCGCGGGCTCGGCGCGGGCCAGTTCGCGCGCGATGATCAGGCAGCGCATGAGTTCACCCGCGCCGCCGGGGCCGGACACCGGCGAGAACAGCACGCGCGGCACGAAGTCATCGGCCAGCGGCGCGGCGGCGGAGCGCTTCCTCGCCAGCGTGCTGCGATAAGCCTGCTCCAGCCGTGCCGCCGTGCGCTCGAGGCTGAACTCGGCGAGGTCGACGTCGACGCGTACTCGCCCGTTTGCCGCGTGGCGACGCAGGGCCGCGGCGAGGGCCGACACGTCGTCGCGCGGCACGAGATCGATCGGACAGCGTTGCGCGAGGTCGCGCGGGCCCTGTGCGTCGGTGGCGACCACCGGCACGCCGCCGTCGAGCGCCTCGGCGATCACGCGACCGAACGGCTCGTAGCTCGATGGGCAGACGAACAGGTCGAGGGCCTGGTAGATGTCCTTCACGTCGCGACGGAAGCCGGTGAACGTCACGTCCGGGCCGGCGGCACGCTTGAGCCGCAACCGCTCGTAGCCGTCGCCGACGATGACCAGCCGGGCGCGCGGCAGCCCCGCCTCGTCGAAGGCGCGGATCAATATGTCGAAGCCCTTGCGTGCCACGAGGCGGCCCACGCCGCCGACCAGGTAGTCGTCGTCGCCGACGCCGAGCTCTGCGCGCAGTGCGCGTACCCGCGCGGCGGACAGCCGCGGCTGCGACACCAGCGAGTTCGGCACCAGGAACACCTGGCCGCGATAGTCCTGCGGGACGGTGGCGAGCTGCCAGTCCGAAATGCACAACAGGCCGTCCGTCTGCAGATAGTGCGGCCCGTTCAGGAACAGGTGCAGCGTGCTGAGATGCACGGCCTCGGGGCGCAGCTGCGCGACGAGGCGCGTCCCGCGGCGCAGGTGCGTGTGGATGACGTCGGGCCGCCAATCGCGGACCAGGGTCGCAAGGCGTCGTCGCGTGCCGACGTACGGCGGCACTTCGAAGACCTGCACGCCGGGCTGCAGCGCGTCGAGCAGGCTCACGCCGGCAGCGTTGCGATGGTCGCTGCGCACCACCAGTGCGACGTCGTGCTGCTGCGCGAGCGCCGCACACGCCTCGACCGCGGCCCGCTCCGAGCCGGCGAAGCCGCGCGACAGGATCACCTGCATCACGCGCAGCCGCCCCGTCCCCGGCGGCTGGATGGCGGCGCCGGCTGGGAGCAGGATCGTCGGGATGCGGCGGCAGCGGCATCCCGCGATTCTATCCCCGGGGACGGTCTCTTGAGTGTCCCCGCCAGCTCAGCGAATGCGCGCCGCCGGGGCCTGTTCGGCCTCGAGCCGGCCGTGCTTCACCAGTCGCGCCTCGATGCCGGCGCGGGTGCGCTCGTGTGCGGTCGCCAGCGCGTCGACCGTCGTGCCGCCGTCGAAGCCGGCGAGGAGGCGTTCATCCTCTTCCTGCGTCCACGTCTTGCCGGCGTTGCGCGGCAGGTTGCCGCTGCGGCGCGCGGCCCGCGCTCGCGCTTCGAGCGATTCCGCGGCGACGAACAGCGCACGCACCACGTCCGGCGATTGCAGGGCGGTCGGGTCGGTGGCGTCGCTGCCCGCGGCCAGGGACTTGAGGATCTCGGCGGCCTTGATGTCTTCCATGACTGCTGCTCCCGGTGAACGAGCCGGCCAGCCCGGCCCGGTGCCTGCATTGCAGGCCTTCGGGCCGCTGCTCGCCACGCGCATTTGCAGCGGATGTGTGCAGATTCGGCGAGGGGACGGTCTCTTGAGTGTCCCCAGCGACCGGGGACACTCAAGAGACCGTCCCCTTTTCCCGGCGGATCTCGAACAGCGGCCGCAGGTAGCGCAATCGCTCGACCGGGTCGTCGAGCTCGAGGCAATGCTGCTTGTGCGCAGGAGCAATCGGCAGGATCTCGGCGAGCCGGCCGGCGACCCACGTAGCGTCGGCCACGTGTCGCTCGAGGGCGGCATAGGGCTCGCCGACCTGCGCCAGGATCGCGTCCAGCGCCGGCCCCAGTTCCGCGAACTCCTCCGGCAACGGCAGCGACACCTCGTCGGGCAGCCATTCGACGTCGGCGAGGTTCAGCCCGTCGCGCGCGCGGCGCCGCTCGAGGATGCGGAAGCGGCGCTCGCCAGCCGCCTGGATGCCGAGCAGTCCATCCGGCTGCTGCGAAAAATCGACGATGCGCGCATACGTGCCGACGTCGAACGTCAGGGCCGGCCCGCCCGCCTCGGCGCCCTCGCGGATCAGCACCACGCCGAAGCCCGAGCCGTCGCGCAGGCAGCGGCGCACGAGGTCGATGTAGCGCGTCTCGAAGATGCGCAGCGGCAGCGGGCCGCCCGGGAACAGCACCGTGCCGAGCGGAAACAGTGGAATCTCGATCTGCGGGAAAATAGGGGACATTCTCCTATTTTCACCCAGTGAAAATAGGAGAATGTCCCCTATTTTCCCGAAGCGCAGCGAGCAGGCGCTCGTGCAAGCCGCCGAACGAACCGTTGCTCATCAGCACCAGGTGGTCACCGGGTTGCGCCGCCGCAGAGAGTGCCGCCGTGAGCTGCGCCAGGTCCGTGTGCACGGTGGCCAGCGACCCGAGCGGGCGCATGGCGTCCGTCACGTCCCACTTCACTTCCGGCGACTGGTACACGAACACCTGGTCCGCGCCGCGCAGCGACTCGGCCAGCGCCGCCTTGTGCGTGCCGAGCTTCATCGTGTTCGAGCGCGGCTCGAGCACCGCGATCACCCGCCCGCCGCCGGCCTTGCGACGCACGCCCTCGAGCGTCGTCTCGATCGCGGTCGGGTGATGCGCGAAGTCGTCGTACACCACGACGCCACGCACCGTGCCGCGCACCTCGAGCCGGCGACGCACGCCGCCGAACTTCCGCAGCGCCTCGAGCGCCGCCTGCTCGTCGACCCCGGCGTGCCTTGCCGCCACCAGCGCCGCCAGCGCGTTCTCGGCGTTGTGGCGGCCGAGCATGCCCCACTCCACCTCGCCCACCACCCGCTCGCCATGCAGCACGCTGAAGCGCGCGTGCGCCGAGGCGGGCTCGGCCACGACCCGCCAGTCCGATCGGCGCGCGCCCGTCCGCGGTGAAGCGCTCGACCGGCGTCCAGCAGCCCATGGCCAGCACCTCGGCGAGGTGGCGTCGGCGGCGTTCACCACCAGCCGCCCGTTGCCGGGCACGGTGCGCAGCAGCAGGTGGAACTGCTTCTGGATCGACGCGACGTCGGGATAGATGTCCGCGTGGTCGTGCTCGAGGTTGTTGAGGATCGCGGTGCGCGGGCGGTAGTGCACGAACTTGGCGCGCTTGTCGAAGAACGCCGTGTCGTACTCGTCGGCCTCGACCACGAAATGCCGGCCGGAGCCGAGCCGCGCGCTCACGCCGAAATCGAGCGGCACGCCGCCCACCAGGAAGCCGGGCGAGAGGCCCGCATGCTCGAGGATCCACGCCAGCAGGCTGGTCGTCGTCGTCTTGCCGTGCGTGCCCGCGACGCCGAGCACCCAGCGCTGGTGCAGGACGTTGCGTGCCAGCCATTCGGGGCCCGACTCGTAGCGCAGCCCGCCGTCGAGGATCGCCTCGACCAGCGCGTTGCCACGGCTCATCACGTTGCCGACCACGAACACGTCGGGCCGCAGGTCGAGCTGATCGGCCTCGTAGCCCTCGATGACCTCGATGCCGAGCGCCGCGAGCTGCGTGCTCATCGGCGGATAGACGTTGCGGTCCGAGCCCGTGACGCGATGGCCGGCAGCGCGTGCCAGTGCGGCGATGCCGCCCATGAAGGTGCCGCAGATGCCGAGGATGTGCAGGTGCATGGTCAGGCACCCGCCCCGCGCGCCACGCCGACCAGGTAGTTGATCAGCAGGAAATAGGTGAGCGAGACGGCGATGCCGGTGAACAGGTTCGAATCGGTGGCGAGCTTGATGATGCGCCCGGTGACCAGCGCAAAGGTGACCACCAGCAGCAGCGCGAACGTCTGCGCCAGGCCGGAGGACGGCTCCTGGCCGAAGGCGGTCGCGATCAGCTGCAGCGGCAGGTAGAGGGCGAGGCCGAGCACGGCCCCCGCGCCGAACACCGCGCTCGCCGTCTGCAGGAAGCGCTCCGGCTTGCTGAACAGCCGGAGCACCAGCCACACCCAGGCGCCAAGCAGCAGCGGGTCGACCACAATGAACAGGAACCACGTCGCCGCCGGCTCGCCGAGCAGCGCGAGCTGCACTGCCGACACCGCCACGTACGCGGCAACCGCGACGCCGAGCAGCAGGGTCGAGGTGGGCAGATCCTGCGGGCCGCGACGCCACAGTACGATATCGACGAAAATCCTGAGAAACTGCTGCACTTGTGCCACGCGGCGCTGACGGTGCCGCGATTCTACACGCAGGACTCCCGATCGATGCGCGACGCCACGCTGGTCACGACGAACGACGCACTCGCCGCCGCGGTGTTCCGCCTGCAGGGCGCGACGCGCCTCGCGCTCGACACCGAGTTCATGCGCGAGAGCACCTACTCGCCGCAGTTGTGCCTGGTGCAGGTGGCGAGCGACGCCGATTGCTACCTGGTGGATCCACTGGCGGGCCTCGACCTCGGGCCGCTGCACGCGGTGCTCGCCGACCGGACGCGACCCAAGATCCTGCACGCGGCCCGCCAGGACCTCGAGGCGCTGTTGAACGCGAGCGGCGGAGTGCCGGGCCCGGTGTTCGACACGCAGGTGGCGGCTGCATTGCTCGGCCTGCCGCCGCAGGTCGGCTATGCCGAACTGGTCGCCCGCCAGCTCGGGCACTCGATCGACAAGGGACAGACCCGCACCGACTGGTCGCGGCGGCCGCTGACCGATGCGCAGCTCGCCTACGCGGCGGACGACGTGCACCACCTGCTGCAGCTGCACGCCGATCTTGCGGCGGCACTCGAGGCACGCGGCCGCGCTCACTGGCATGCCGGGGAATGCGCCTCGCTCGAAGAACCTGGCCTGTACCGCACCGAGCCCACGGATGCGTGGCGGCGACTCAAGGGGCTCGGGCGCCTGCAGCCAGCGGAGCAAGCGGTGGCACGGGCGCTGGCCGGCTGGCGCGAACAGCGCGCGGTGGCCGCCGATAAGCCACGCGGCTGGATCCTGACCGACGAGGCGCTGTACGCGCTCGCCACGCTGGCCCCGGCCACGACGGCCGAGCTGGAACAGGTCCGCGCCCTGCCGCCGAGCGTGATTCGCAAGCGCGGCGACGAACTGCTCGAGCTGGTACGGGCCGCGCGGGAGTCTGCCGACCACGGTGGCCCGCAGCCGGCGGCCCAGCAACGCCCGACGCCCGAGCAGACCCGCCGCATCGGCGTGCTGCAGCAGCGGGTGCGCGACGTCGCCGCGTCGCTCGAGATCAGCCCGGAGATCCTCGCCACGCGCCGCGACGTGGAAGGGCATGGTGCTCGGCTCGCCGGAGCAATCCGCCCTGCTGCGCGGCTGGCGCCGCGAAGTCATCGGCACGCAGCTGCTGGAACTGCTGCAGTAGCGGTGGAGCCAGTCTGCGTAGCCGCTCGACCGAGCGGCACGCGCACGCTAGCCGCGTCGAACCGACGCCGGTGCTCTCCGCAGGGGGTTCATTCGCGCGGCCGTGCGCGGCATGGACGCCGCGCCCGGAGGCTCCAGGGAAGGATTCACGCCGTCCGCGCGGGTGATCCCCCTGCGGGGAGCACCGGCGGAGCAGTCAACGCAACGCAACGCCAGCCAGCGTCAGCCGCCGAGTCAGCCGCCCGCGGCGCGCACGAACTCCGCGTACACCTTCGCGACCGGCTGGTCCGCGTTCACCACCCGCAGCAACCCGCGCTCCCGGTAGTGCTCCACCAGCGGCCGCGTCTGGCTCGCGTAGACCTTGAGGCGGTTCTCGATCACGTCCTCGCGGTCGTCGGCGCGCTGCACGAGCAGCGGTGCCTCCTCGTCCGGATGATTGTCGCAGCGGTCGCCCAGCGGCGACGGCGTGCTGTAGACGTTGAACACCTTGCCGCAGTTCGGGCAGCTGCGCCGGCCGGTCAGGCGCTGGAACAGTGCCCTGGAATCGACGTCCATCAGCACCACGGCATCGATCGGCTGGCCCAGGTCGGCGAGCAGCTTGTCGAGTGCACCCGCCTGGGCGACGTTGCGCGGGTAGCCGTCGAGGATGAAGCCCTTGGCGGCGTCGGGACGGCCGAGCCGCTCGCGGATCAGGCCGAGCACGATGTCGTCCGACACGAGCGCGCCGGCATCCATCGCCGCCTTGGCCTGCTTGCCGAGTTCGGTGCCGCGGGCCACGGCCTCGCGCAACAGGTCTCCCGAGGACACCTGCGGGATGCCCGTGTCGTCGCGCAGTCGCTGCGCCTGGGTACCTTTGCCTGAACCGGGTGCGCCGAGCAGTACGAGTCTCATGATTCTCAGTTTCCAGCAACGGTCGGGAGTTCCGGCACCCTACCGAAATGCACCGGTACCGGGAAATAGGACATTCTCCGTTTTTCGCAGCCCCGGCGGGGCTGCGAATAAACAGGAGAATGCTCCCCTATTTTCCCGGACGCCCCGGGCTCACGATCCGGTATGCTACGTGGCCAGTGTTGACGTAAGTCCCGATAACGCTGCACTTTTCCCCGGAGCCCGCATGAAGCACAAGCCCGCGCCGCGCAACGCCTTCTACGCCCAGTCCGGCGGGGTCACCGCCGTCATCAACGCCTCGGCCTGCGGAGTGATCGAGACGGCGCGCAAGCACAAGGGCCGCATCGGCAAGGTATACGCCGGCCGGCACGGCATCCTCGGCGCGCTCACCGAGGACCTGATCGACACCAGCCTCGAAAGCGCCGCCGACATCCGCGCCCTGCGCCACACGCCGTCGGGCGCGTTCGGCTCGGCGCGCTACAAGCTGAAGAAGTACGAGGACAACCCCGCCCAGTACGAGCGCCTGATCGAGGTCTTCAAGGCGCACGACATCGGCTACTTCTTCTACAACGGCGGCGGCGACTCGGCCGACACCTGCCTCAAGGTTTCACAGCTGGCCGAGAAGCTCGGTTATCCGCTCACCGCCATCCACGTGCCGAAGACCGTGGACAACGACCTGCCCATCACCGACTGCTCCCCGGGCTTCGGCTCGGTCGCGAAGTACGTCGCTGTCTCGATCCGCGAGGCGGGGTTCGACGTGGCCTCGATGGCGCGCACCAGCACCAAGGTGTTCGTGATGGAAGTGATGGGCCGCCATGCCGGCTGGATCGCGGCCGCTGGCGGGCTCGCGGCCGAAAAGGCCGGCGACTCGCCGCACATCATCCTGTTCCCGGAAATGATCTTCCACGAGGAGAAATTCCTCGCCCGCGTGCAGGAATGCGTGGAGAAGTACGGCTACTGCACCATCGTCGTCTCGGAAGGCGTGCGCAACGCCGACGGCCAGTTCCTCGCCGATGCCGGCACGCGCGACGCCTTCGGCCATGCGCAGCTCGGCGGCGTGGCCCCGGTGGTGGCGCAGCTGGTCAAGGACAAGCTCGGCTACAAGTACCACTGGGCAGTGGCCGACTACCTGCAGCGCGCAGCGCGCCACATCGCCTCGAAGGTGGATGTGGAGCAGGCCTATGCCGTGGGCAAGGCCGCCGTCGAACTGGCGCTCAAGGGCCACCACGCCGTGATGCCGGCCATCGTGCGCACCTCGCAGAAGCCCTACCGCTGGAAGATCGGGGTCGCGCCGCTCGACAAGGTGGCGAACGTCGAGAAGATGCTGCCACGCGACTACATCTCGCCGGACGGCTTCCACATCACCGCCAAGGGCCGCCGCTACCTCGCCCCGCTCATCAAGGGCGAGGACTACCCGCCGTACAAGGACGGGCTGCCCCAGTACGTGGTGCTCAAGAACCGGCCGGTGCGGAAACGGCTGAAAACGGCCTTTGTGGTATAGTCCGGCGCCTTTTTTGGCGGCCGGACAAGGGACGCAGAGCCCTGCCCGGCCGCAGCTCTGACCAGGACGATTCGTTAGGGAGTGCCTCTGATGACCACCAACTTCGCGCTGTGGCTCGCGATCGGCGCCGGCGTTATTGCGATCGTGTACGGCGTGCTCGCCGCACGCTGGATCGTGGCGCAGCCGGCCGGCAATGCCCGCATGCAGGAGATCGCCGCCGCCATCCAGCAGGGTGCCAGCGCCTACCTGAACCGGCAGTACACCACCATCGCCATCGTCGGCGTGGTGCTGTTCCTGGTGCTCGGCTTCGCGCTCAACTGGGGCACGGCCGGTGGCTTCGCGCTCGGCGCGATCCTCTCCGGCGCCGCGGGCTACATCGGCATGAACGTGTCGGTGCGCGCCAACGTGCGCACCGCGCACGCGGCGAGCGTGGGCCTCGACCCGGCGCTGCAGGTCGCGTTCCGTGGCGGCGCCATCACCGGCATGCTGGTGGTGGGCCTCGGCCTGCTCGGCGTGGCGGCCTACTACGGCATCATGCTCAACGTCTCGGGCGACTCCGACCACGCGCTGCACGCGCTGGTGGGCCTGGCGTTCGGCGGCTCGCTGATCTCGATCTTCGCGCGACTCGGCGGCGGCATCTTCACCAAGGGCGCCGACGTGGGCGCCGACCTGGTGGGCAAGGTCGAGGCCGGCATCCCCGAGGACGACCCGCGCAACCCGGCGGTGATCGCCGACAACGTGGGCGACAACGTCGGCGACTGCGCCGGCATGGCCGCCGACCTGTTCGAAACCTACGCCGTGACCATCATCGCCACCATGCTGCTCGCCGGCCTCACCATGCAGTCGCTCGGCGAGCAGGCCGTGCTGTATCCGCTGGTGCTCGGCGCGGTGTCGATCATCGCCTCCATCGTCGGCACCTTCTTCGTGAAGGCGCGCGAGGGCGGCAAGATCATGAACGCGCTGTACCGCGGCATCATCGTCTCCGGCGTGATCGCGGCGATCGGCTTCTGGTTCGTCACCAACGCCATGATGGGCGAAGAGGCCAACCGGCTGTTCTACTGCGCGCTGATCGGCCTTGCGCTCACCGCGGCGATGATCTGGATCACCGAGTACTACACCGCGACCGAGTACGCACCCGTGCGTTACGTGGCCGCCGCCTCGCAGACCGGTCACGGCACCAACGTGATCGCCGGTCTCGCGATCTCGATGAAGTCCACGGCGCTGCCCGTGCTCGCGATCTGCGTGGCCATCTGGGGCTCCTACCAGCTCGAGGGCCTGTACGGTATCGCGATCTCCGCGACCGCCATGCTGTCGATGACCGGCATGATCGTGGCGCTCGACGCCTACGGCCCGATCACCGACAACGGCGGCGGCATCGCCGAGATGGCGGGCCTGCCGAAGGACGTGCGCAAGATCACCGACGCGCTCGACGCCGTGGGCAATACGACCAAGGCCGTCACCAAGGGCTACGCGATCGGCTCGGCCGGCCTGGCTGCACTGGTGCTGTTCGCCGACTACACCAACAACCTGCAGATCGTTGGCAAGCTGCAGGAGTTCTCGCTGTCCGACCCGGCCGTGATCATCGGCCTGTTCATCGGCGGTCTCGTGCCGTACCTGTTCGGCGCCATGGCGATGGAAGCCGTGGGTCGCGCCGCCGGCTCGGTGGTCGTGGAAGTGCGCCGCCAGTTCAAGGAGATCCCCGGCATCATGGAGGGCACGGCCAAGCCCGACTATTCCAGGGCCGTGGACATGCTGACGCGCGCGGCGATCAAGGAAATGATCGTGCCGTCGCTGCTGCCGATCCTGATCCCGGTGGTCGTCGGCTTCGGCATGAACTTCCTGCTCGGCCCCGGCGCCGGCATCCGCGCGCTCGGCGGCGTGCTGATCGGCACGATCGTCACGGGCCTGTTCGTCGCCATCTCGATGTGCACGGGCGGCGGCGCCTGGGACAACGCCAAGAAGTACATCGAGGAAGGCAACTTCGGCGGCAAGGGCTCCGAGACGCACAAGGCGGCCGTGACCGGCGACACCGTGGGCGATCCGTACAAGGACACCGCGGGCCCGGCCATCAACCCGCTGATCAAGATCATCAACATCGTGGCGCTGCTGCTGGTGCCGCTGCTGTGATCTTCACCTCTCCCGCCTTGGCGGGAGAGGTCGGCCGACAGGCGGGTGAGAGCTGTCTCACCTCGCCTGTGACGAGAAAGGCCCCGGTTTCCCCGGGGCCTTTTCTTTTCTCGATGCCTCCGTCACTCTACTGTCGGCATCCTTCTCAGTACGCAGGGGCGCCGGGCCGCTCGTCCGTGAATAGCCGATGAAACTCGCCAGCTTCGAAGCGATCGCCACGGCGCTTGACGATGCCGGGGTGCGCTATCTGGTTGCCGGCGGATTGGCGGTCAATGCGCACGGCTATCTGCGCTTCACGAAAGACGTCGACATCGTCGTGCAATTGGTGCCGGACAACGTCCTGCGCGCCTTTGCTGCGCTGCAGGCGATCGGGTTTCGACCCTCGGTTCCCGTGACCGCAGCAGAATTCGCCGACCCGGGGATTCGGAGTGGCTGGATTCGCGACAAAGGCATGCAGGTCCTCCAGTTCTGGAGCGACGCGCATCGTGAAACACCCGTCGATATGTTCGTTACCGAGCCATTCGATTTCGAACGGGAGTATTCCCGGGCGTTGATCAAGTCTCTGCATGACCGAATCGAGGTGCGATTCGTGTCGGCCGGCACACTTATCCGCATGAAGTCGGCAGCCGGCCGGCCCCAGGATCATCTGGACGTCGAGAACCTGCGGATCATCGAGAGCAACGATGACAAATGAGGCAACGCCGAGCGATCCGCCGATCGACTGGCGCCTGACGACCTGGGAGGGCGCTCGCCGGGAGGAACTGCGGCGCTGGTCACAGCTTCCGCTGGAGCGCATCGTCGCTGCGCTCGAAGAGATGGACGAACTGCAGCTCAGCTGGAAGAGCACCCCGGATTCGCGACCTGAGCCGCCATGAGTCGGTGACGGGCAAGCGCGCTGCGCCGCCGGCCGGTATGATCCACGGCCCTCCGCACCCTCCGTGACCATGAAAACCCCGCCTGGCCTGCAGCCGTTGATCGACGACGGCGTGATCGACGCAGTCGTCCGTTCGCTCAAGAGCGGCAAGGAGGCCACCGTCTACCTGGTGCGCTCGGGGCCGCACCTGCGCTGTGCCAAGGTCTATCGCGACATGGCGCAGCGCAGCTTCCAGAAGCGCGCCCAGTACCAGGAAGGCCGCAGTGTCCGCGGCAGCCGGCAGACCCGCGCCATGGGCAAGAGCACGAGCTTCGGCCGCCGGGAGCAGGAGACGGCCTGGAAGAACGCCGAGGTCGACGCGCTCTACCAGCTCGTGGCCGCCGGCGTGCGCGTCCCGCAGCCGCATCGGTTACTTCGACGGCGTGCTGGTCATGGAGCTCGTGGCCGACGCGGACGGCAACCCGGCGCCGCGTCTTGGCGAAGTGGAACTCTCGCCCGAGACCGCCCGCGAGTACCACGCCGTGCTGATCCGCGACGTGGTGCGCATGCTCAGCCTCGGGCTCATCCACGGCGACCTGTCCGAGTTCAACGTGCTGGTCGCCCCCGACGGCCCGGTGATCATCGACCTGCCGCAGGCGGTCAACGCCGCCGGCAACAACGCGGCGCTGGCGATGCTCGAGCGCGACGTCAACAACCTGCGCGCCTCGCTCGGCCGTTTCGCACCCGAGCTGCTCGCCACCGAATTCGCGCGGGAGATGTGGTCGCTGTTCGAGCAGGGCGAGCTGCGGCCGGACAGCGCGCTCACGGGCGTGTTCGCGCTCGACGAAACCGTCGTCGACCCGGACGACGTGCTGCTCGTCATCGACGACGCGCGCGAGGAAGAGATCCAGCGCCAGCTGCGGCTGGCCGGCTAGGGCGTGCCCGGCAGCACGTATCCGACGGACGCACCAGGACCGAGCGGCAGGTCGAAGAACACCCAGCCTGCAGTCATCACGAGACCGACCACAAGGAATCCCAGCGAATACGGCAGCATCGCGGCGATCAGGCTGCCCATGCCGAAGCCGGGCACCCAGCGCTGGCAGAACACCAGCGCCAGCGGGAAGTAGACCAGCAATGGCGTGATCGGGTTGGTCACGCTGTCGCCCATGCGAAATGCCGCGGTGGTCATCTCCGGCGAAATCCCGAGCAGCATCAGCATCGGCACCAGCACCGGCGCGAGCATTCCCCACTTCGCGCTGGCCGAACCGATCACCAGGTTGATGCTCGCGCCCAGCACGACGATGGCCGCGACCAGGATCGGCGCCGGCAGCTCCAGCCTGCCCAGGCCCGCAGCCCCGTTGATGGCCAGGATCACGCCGAGGTTCGACCAGTTGAACAGCGCCACGAAGTGCGCGGCAACGAAGGCCATCACGATGTAGTAGGACATGCTGGCCATGCCCTCGCTGATCATGCGGATCTCATCGCGATGGCTGTGATTCACGCCGGCCGCGCGGCCATAGGCCACGCCGGTGACCAGGAACAGCAGGAAGAACGCGGCCACCAGGCTCTGGAAGAACGGTTGCAGCGACCTGATGCCTCCGCCGCTGGCCGCCGCGGCCTCGTCGAACAGCGGTGCGCCGCCTGCGACTCCGGACCAGATCGCCGGCCAGACGAGCAGCGCGAACAGCACGACGATCGCGACGGCCCCGAGACTCGCCGCCCGGAGTCCGCGCTTCTCGGCGGCGGTCAGGTCCGTGCCCACGGTGGCGACGGGCGCATCGGCCGTCGGTAGCCACTCGCCGAAGCGCGGCGCCACCACGCGCTCGGTGATGAACCAGGCGAGCGGCACCATGAAGAACGTCATGCCGGCGATGAAGTACCAGTTGCCCGCGATGTTCATCTTCCAGTCCGGCGCGAGCAGCTGCGCGGCCGGCTCGGTGATGCCGAGCAACAGCGCATCGAGCTGGCCCGGCAGCAGGTTCGCGGAGAATCCGCCGGAGACGCCCGCAAACGACGCCGCGATGCCGACGATCGGATGCCGCCCGGCGGCCGCGTACAACGCACCGGCGAGCGGGATCATCACCACGAACGCCGCATCGGCCGCCTGGTTGGCCATGACCGACACGAAGATGACGATCGGCGTGAGCCATGCGGTCGGGGCGCCCCTGACGGCGGCGCGCATCGCTGCGCCGGCGAGACCGGTGCGCTCGGCGATTCCCGCACCGAGCATGACCAGCAGCACGTAGCCGAGCGGTGCGAACGCCGTCAGCGTGCGCGGCATCTCGACGAACAGCCGTTCGAGATTGCTGCTGGAGAGCAGGCTGGTCGCGCGAATGTGCTGCTGGGTGACCGGGTTCACTGCCTCCCACCCGGCGGCGGCGCCCACGACGCTGAGTACGATCACCGCGGCAATCAACCAGACGAAGATCAGCACCGGGTCCGGAAGGCGGTTGCCCGCGCGCTCGATCGCGTCGAGCACGCGCTGCCCTCGCGTGACGCGGCGCTGCACAGGCGCGTCCTGGCGTCGCGGGCGGCGGCGTCAAGGCGTGCCGCCGGGCGGCGGGCTCGCCAGCCACGCCTCGGCGATGCGCACCCAGGCGCTGCCGCCGAGCGGGATCAGGTCGTCGTTGAAGTCGTAGCTCGGGTTGTGAAGCATGCAGGGGCCGAGTCCGTGACCGCCCTCGCGGTGCTCGCCGTCGCCGTTGCCGATCAGGAAGTAGCAGCCCGGCTTCACCTGCAGGAAGAAGCTGAAGTCCTCGGCGCCCATCGTCGGGCGGAAGTCGAGCACGTTCTGCGGGCCGACCAGCTCGCCCAGCACGCGGCGCGCGAAGTCGGTCTCGGCCACGTGGTTGACGGTCGCGGGGTACTGGCGGCGGAACGAGAACTCGCACTGCGCGTCGAACGCCGCGCAGGTCGCCTCGGCGACGGTCTTCATGCGCCGCTCGATCAACTCCAGCACCTCCTCCGAGAAAGTGCGGACCGTGCCCTCGAGCACGCAGTCGTCCGGCACGACGTTGACGGCCTCGCCGGCGTGGATCTTGGTCACCGAGATCACGCCGGTGTCGAGCGGGTGCTTGTTGCGCGTGAGGATGGTCTGGAAGGCCTGCACCATCTGGCAGGCGACGGGCACCGGGTCGATGCCGTTGTGCGGCATCGCCGCATGCGCGCCCTTGCCACGGATCGTGATCCGGAACTCGTTGCTCGAGGCGAACGTGGGGCCAGGACAGAGCGCGAACTGCCCGACGCCGAGGCCCGGCCAGTTGTGGGCGCCGAACATCGCCTCCATCGGGAAGCGCTCGAACAGGCCGTCCTTGATCATCTCGAGCGCACCGGCGCCGCCCTCCTCGGCCGGCTGGAACACGAGGTACACCGTGCCGTCGAAGTTGCGGTGGTTCGCGAGGTGCTTGGCGGCCGCGAGCAGCATCGCCGTGTGGCCGTCGTGGCCGCAGGCATGCATCCTGCCGGCGTGCCGGCTCGCGTGGTCGAAGCGGTTGTGCTCGGTCATCGGCAGCGCGTCGATGTCGGCGCGCAGGCCGACGGCCCGGTGCGAGTCGCCATTGCGGACGATGCCCACCACCCCGGTCTTGCCGAGGCCACGGTGCACGGGGATGCCCCAACCCTTCGAGCGTCCGGGCGATCAGGTCAGAAGTGCGGTGCTCCTCGAAGCGCAGCTCCGGGTGCGCGTGGATGTCACGCCGGACGGTGGCGATGGCCGCGGCGTCGGCCAGAATCGATTCGATCATGCGCATGCGCGTGGACTTCCGGGTCGAGGCGATCGCGCGATCGTGCCTGATCGGACTCGCGCTGGGCAATGGCGGTCACACTGCGGCGAGCCGCGCCTCCGCGCTCGCGACCATGGCCTCGAAGCGCGAGTCCTTGCGGATCGGGTCGAGATCCGGGTCCACCTTGGCGTGGTTCAGGCGGTCGATGTGCGCCGTCTCGAACACCGGGACGAGAATCTCGAGCGCCACGTCC
>CAVSUM010000018.1:0-9005 GCA_963731105.1 uncultured Gammaproteobacteria bacterium | reverse complement strand
CGGTGGAGAGCACCAATGACCGACATCAAAGGTCCAGCGGTCGACCCGGAGGCCTTCCGCGTGGAAGGCCACTGTTGTGGTATCCGCCTGCCCGCACTGAAGGAACTCACCGGAGAAGGCATCCAGTTCGAGTTCTCCCCCGAGACGAAGGCGGAACTGGTCGTGGCCGGCGTTCTCCGCGCCGAGGACGCGAAGGTGGCGAACCCGCTATCCGGCTCCTTGTCGGAGGCCTGCTTCGTACCAGCCCTTGCTGGCGTTGACGACACGGACGACCAGCAACATGACCGGCACCTCGATCAGCACCCCGACCACGGTGGCGAGCGCGGCGCCTGATTCAAACCCAAACAGGCTGATGGCCGCAGCCACCGCCAGCTCGAAGAAGTTCGAAGCGCCGATGAGCGCCGAAGGGCAGGCAACGCTGTGCTTTTCGCCCACCGCGCGATTGAGCAGGTAGGCGAGCGACGAGTTGAAAAAGACCTGGATCAGGATCGGCACCGCCAGCAGCGCGATGATCAGCGGCTGCTTGAGGATGGCCTCACCCTGGAAGGCGAACAGCAGCACCAGTGTCAGCAGCAGGGCACCGATCGACCACGGTCCGATTCGGTCCATCGCGGCGTCAAATGCGGCTTGTCCCTTGCGCAGCAGGGATCGCCGCCAGAGCTGCGCGATGACGACCGGGATGACGATGTAGAGCACCACCGACGTCAGCAGCGTGTCCCATGGCACGGTGATCGACGCGATGCCGAGCAGCAGCGCCACGATCGGCGCGAACGCAAAGATCATGATCACGTCGTTCAGCGCGACCTGTGACAGCGTGAAATACGGGTCGCCGCCGGTGAGGCGGCTCCACACGAACACCATCGCGGTGCATGGTGCAGCCGCGAGCAGGATCAATCCGGCGATGTAGCTGTCGATCTGCTCCGGCGGCAGCAGCGGCGCGAACAGGTGCCGGATGAAGATCCAGGCGAGCAACGCCATCGAGAACGGCTTGACGAGCCAGTTGATGGCCAGGGTCACGCCGATGCCCTTCACGTGCGCCCTGACCTGGCCGAGCGCGCCGAAGTCGATCTTCAGCAGCATCGGGATGATCATCACCCAGATCAGCAGGCCCACCGGCAGGTTGACCCTGGCGATCTCCATCGCGCCGATCGCCTGGAAGACACCGGGCAGGAACTGGCCGAGCGCAATGCCGACGACGATGCAGATGAAGACCCAGAGCGTCAGATACCGCTCGAAGAAGCTGAGTGGCGCTGCGGCGGCACGCTTGCCGGTCACTTCACATTGTGCGGACATCGCTCATCCTCATCAGCTCGCAAGCTCACCGATCCGGTCAAGTTCGGCCTTCAGGCGCGCGCGATCCAGTCGGATCTCCGCGAGCGGCAACGCCAGGAAAGCCTCGATGCGTGCCCGGAGCGTGCGATAGGCGCGCATGAACGCGGCATCGATTTGCGCATCCGTGCCCGTGGCATGCGCCGGATCATCCACACCCCAGTGTGTTCGCAGCGCCGGCCCGAGATAGACCGGGCAGGTCTCCCCTGCAGCGCCGGCACAGACCGTGACGACGATGTCTGGCACCTCGGGCAGCTCGTCCCAGGACTTGCTGAGGTAGCCCTCGGTCGAAATGCCCTCGCGGGCGAGCAATGCGAGCGACCGCGGATGGACCTTGCCGGTGGGCTTGCTGCCCGCGCTCACGGCCCGCCAACCGGGAGGCGCCAGGTGATTGAACGTGGCTTCTGCCAGGATCGATCGGCACGAGTTGCCAGTGCACAGGAACAGCACGTTGAAGGTCCGATCCTGGTCGCTCACGCGGATTTCCTCTTGCGTTCGATCGAGTTGTTTGGCGCGCAGACCGGGGCGCACACGGCGCCCTGGCTGCAGCAGTTCTCGGTCAGGTAGCTCACCAGGCCGTTCATGCGCTCGAAGTGCGCGCTGTAATAGATGAACCGCCCGTCCTTCCGAGCCGTCACCAGGCCCGCTCGTGCGAGCTCTTTCAGGTGAAAAGACAGGCTGGGTCCCGCGATCTTGAGCCGCTCGCCGATTTCGCCGGCTGCGTAGCCCTCGGGGCCGCGCTTGACCAGCAGGCGATGGATGGCGAGCCGTGAGTCCTGGGCGAGCGCCGCAAGGGCGGCGATGACGTCCTGTTGCTTCATCATTTCATAATATTTTGAAATGTCAGGGACGTCAACGAAGGGTCGGGTCCGTCCGCCTGCGCCCCGAACGGCACCGCCAGCGCAACGCATGCGACGGGGGCGGTCCGGTCAGCTCAGCAGCTTCTTTGTTTCGTCCAGCGACGGTACTTTGCCGCTTACTTTCACGGTGCCGTCAATGGCGAGGGCCGGCGTAAACATCACGCCGAAGTCGGCGAACTCCTTCACGTTGGTGATCTTTTCGAGCTCGTAGGTCAGGCCCATTTCTTGCGCAGCCTGTTCGGCCACCGCGGTGAGGGCACGACACCTGGCGCAGCCGGAGCCGAGGATCTGGATCTTCATGACTTGTCTCCTGCGAGTTGCCCCGCCTCAGTTCACCAGAAGCCCGTAACCCCAGCCCGTGATCGTCGCCATGACGACGACCAGCATGATGTAGGTGGCGGTCTTCTTCAGGCCGAGAATCGAGTTCAGTACCAGCATGGCCGGCAGGCTCAGCGCGGGACCCGCGAGCAGCAGCGCCAAGGCGGGACCGGACCCCATGCCGCTGCCGAGGAGTCCCTGCACGATCGGGACTTCGGTCAGGGTGGCGAAATACATGAACGCACCCGAGACGGCTGCGAACAGGTTTGATGCGATCGAGTTGCCGCCGACGAGGCTGCTGATCCACTCCGACGGGATCATTCCCTCGTGCCCGGGACGCCCCAGCAGGAAGCCTGCGACCAGCACGCCACCGAGCAACAGCGGCACGATCTGCTTGGTGTAGTCCCACGCCTGGTTGAACCACTCGCCCGCCTCACCGTCGCGACCAGCCGTGAGCCACGCGAGTCCCAGGACCGCGACGAGAAACGGCCAGGTCGGATGGTCGGGCACTGCAATCGCAGTGACGACCGTTGCAGCCGCAACCGTGGCAATGCGCACCGGCTCGAGTTTGAACCAGCGCCACAACATGACCGCGAGCACGACGCCGAGTGCCGAGGTGATGAGCCACTTGACCGAATACACCGCGGCAAAGAACCCGGCCTCTTGTGACGCTGCGCCCCAGTTGGCGAATACGAGGATTCCGACCAGCACGGCAAAAAAGGTGGCCGTCTGCGACAGGGGACGTCCAGCCTCAGGCTCCGGTAACGCAACCGCTGCGGCGGCCTTCTGCCGTTCCTCGTTGCGGAAGATCAGCGCCATCAGCAATCCGATGACCACGCTGAACACCACCGCGCCCGCCGCTCGCGCAAGGCCGAGCTGGACGCCCAGGACCTTGGCGGTCATCACGATCGCCAGCACGTTGATGGCCGGGCCTGAATAGAGGAATGCAGTCGCCGGGCCGAGCCCCGCGCCCATCCGGTAGATGCCCGAGAACAGCGGCAGGACCGTGCACGAGCACACCGCGAGAATGGTTCCGGATACGGATCCCACACCGTAGGCGAGTGGCTTGGGTGCGGTGGGCCCCAGGAAGCGCATGACGGACGCCTGCGATACGAACGCGGCAATGGCGCCGGCGATCCAGAAGGCAGGCAGCAGGCACAGTACGACGTGCTCACGTGCGTACCACCTGGTGAGTTCGAGCGCTTCGGTCACGGCGCCATCGAAGCGCGGCTGGCCCACCGGGAGAAAGTAGACGGCAGCGAAGACAGCGGCCAGAAGACCGAAGATCTTCAGCTCATGTCTTACGCCCGGGTCGAGGATCAGGGTGGCCATGGCATTCTCCGTCGAGCGGCCTCAAGCGCAGTCACATGCGACTCGCTTCGAGGGACGCCGGACGCGTGCCTTGTCCAGGCACTCGATGAAATGCGGCACGCAGTCCAGTTCAAGACGATAGAAGATCTTCTGCCCCCGCTTGTCGCTGGAGACGACGCCAGCATCGCGCAGGATGTCCAGGTGCTTTGAGGTCGTGGACCAGCCGAGCCCGACTGCGTGGACCAGGTCGCAGACACAACGCTCGCCGTCCACGAGGGTGCGGACGAGCGTCAGGCGTCCGGGGTTCCCGAGTGCCTTGAATACTTCGTCGGGAGATGCGCTGAGAGGCTTGCCAGCCATGGCGCCAATTATTTCGCCAAAAGGCGAAATCCGAATCAGGAACTTCCGCAGCTAAAGCGCACGTCCCAGGATGCGCGCGACCTCCGCCAATCGGAACTGCGACCACCCACGCCGCCAGAACAGCTCGCGCTTGTCGCAGACCGTCGACATGCTGAATTCCGAGATCTCGCCGCGCAGTGCCGGGTCGGCGTCCGGATCACCGCCGTTGGCCAACGTGGCCTCGAGCCGTGACCGCAGCGCGCGCGCCGCAGCAATGTTCGCCGCAACCTTGCGGCCCCGTCGGGTCGATATTCGACCGTAGCGGATCTTCAATTCGTTCAACCGTTCCGCGGCATCGTAGGTTGCGTCGACCAGCTCGCGGCGCGTCATCCATTTCGTTTCGTAATTGAGAATATGCTCCCAGGTCGGCTGCACCAGCAGCTGGCGGTGCTCCTCGAGCGTGCGCGCGAACAGTCGGTACCCGAACCGTTCGGGCTCCTCGAAGCCACGGCTGCCGGGGTCGATGAACGGCCCCATCGGCGAGATGTAGCACGACAGGCGGCGGTCGCCGAGCTCGAACAGGCGCTCGCAGTAGTCGACCGTGCCATGCACCGACGCCAGCGTTTGCCCCGGCAGCCCGATCATGAAGAACACGTCGAGGCGTGCGCAGCGCAGTCGCAGCGCTTCCCGCAGCATCTGCTCCATCTCTGCGGTGGTGTAGTCCGCCTCGCCCTCCTGCGCGTTGCGCACCGCCTGGTCGTGGCTTTCGGGGCTGAACTCGATGCTCCAGTGCGGCAGGCAGCGGTCGATCTCGCGCAGGAACTCCAGCGGAGGCACGCCGAACAGCTCGACGATGATCTCGTTCTGCACGTCGGAACGGCGCAGGCGCTCGAGAACTTCGCTCGCGTGCGCGTCGCCCGCCATGCGCAGGTCGCCGATCAGCGCAATCGGGCCCTTGGTCAGGCGTGCGAAGGCTTCTACGTTGGCGACCAGGCTCGCGGGACTGCGGAACACGGGGCGCTGCCGCTTCGTGAGGTGCGTGCAGGTGGTATGCGAGCTGCCGCAGGTGACGCATTCGTAAGCGCAGCCCTTAACGGTGAAGACCGCTGCGATCGGGCTTCGCCACCAGCCTCTGAACGGCAACGGGCCCGCGAAATCGCGGTAGCGGGCCATCATCTCGATCACCAGGTCGGGCCGGATGTCGACGTAGTCGAGCGAGGTCGGCACGAACGTATGGGGATTGACGCGAACCCCGCCGCGCGTCCTTCCAGGTGAGGTTTGGGATCCGGTCGACGGGCTTGCCGTCGCGCAATGCGACGAGCAGCTCGTGCAGTGGCGGCTCGGTGCTGTCGCCTCGCAGCACGTAGTCGACCTGTGGATAGGCGACCAGCTCCTTGTGGAAGTACGACGACGACAGCCCGCCGAAGATGACCGGCACGCCCGGGTGGATCTCCTTCACGATCCGAGCGATCTCCAGCGCGCCGTGGGCGTGCGGCAGCCAGTGCAGGTCGATCCCGACGGCGCGCGGCCGCTGCCGGGCAATGAACGCGGGCACGTCGAAGTGACGGTCGTTCATCATGCGCAGCGCGAGGTTGACGATCCGCGCGTTCATGCCCTGCGCGTGCAGGTAGCTGGCGATGGTGAGGAACCCGAGCGGATACATCTCGAACACGGTCGACGAAGGGACCATGTCGCTGACCGGGCCGTACAGGATCGCCCGCTCGCGGAAGTCGTACACGCTCGGCGCGTGCAGCAGCAGCAGGTCGGGGTCAGGCGCGCGGGGGAAGGTCTGCACGATCGATGGCTGCTGGGCGGCTGAGATCCGGCGGGCGTCAGCCGGCCTGCCCGAGCATCCGCGACGGCAGCGGAGGTGGCGGGTAGCGATCCAGCTTGAGGTGCCAGTACGCCCACGACCGCTCGTCGAACACGCCGGGCGGCGCACCGGCCAGCGCCTCGCGCAGATCGTCATCCGGCACGAATCGTCGCAACACGCTGACGTCTTCGTGCGTTCCATAGGTCAGCACGTGCGCGATGAAGTGGAGAGGCATTGCGATCGCGTCGCTCGGCGACTTGAACCAGACTACCCGGCGCGCAAGGGCGTGCAGTTCCGGGGCGTCGGGGAGTGGATGCATGCTTCTCTCCACCTTCACGAATTGGTTGGCTCGTCGCAGGCTGAGAGCACAGGCAGCCGATCGAGGTTCACGCTTCTGACGGCACCAATGATCCGCTCCTGCACGCTCATCGGCAACGGCGGCAAGTCTCCGTCCCCGAAGAAACCGGGCGCTTTCAACGTCAGCTGTTGATTGAAGCGCTCGCCGTAGATTGCGGCGGCCGCAATTCCATGCAGGGCAGTCTCCCGGAATTGGCGACGCCCGGCCCGGGTGCCTCGACCACCGGGATGCGTGCCAGGGAGTCAGTCCTCCCGCAGATCGACGAGGCTTCGGCGCTGCCGCCCCTCGGCGTCGAAGTTCGCGGGATCGAGCCAGGCGCGGAACGCCGCATCGAGCGCCGGCCACTCCGCGTCGATCACCGAGAACCACGCGGTGTCGCGATTGCGGCCCTTGTAGACGATCGCCTGGCGGAAGATCCCCTCGAACGTGAAGCCCAGCCGTTCGGCTGCGCGCCGCGAGGCCGCATTCAGCGCATCGCACTTCCACTCGTAGCGTCGGTAACCGAGTGCGAAGGCGTTGCGCATCATCAGGTACATCGCCTCGGTGGCCACCGGCGTGCGCTGCATACGCGGCGAGAACTGCAGGTGACCGACCTCGATCGCGCCGTTCGTCGGTTCGATGCGCAGGTACGAACCGAGGCCGACCGCGCGGCCGCTGGCAAGATCCACGAAAGCGAAGAACAGCGGGTCCTCGCTCGCCTGATTCGGCTCGAGCCAGGCGTGGTACTCCGCGAAATTCGCAAACGGGCCGCTGAACAGGTACGTCCACATGCGCCCCTCGGGATCGAGCGAGTTGGCGTCGTGGAGGTCGTGTGCATGTCGTGCGACGTCGAGCGGTTCGACGCGGCAGAACCGACCCTCCAGCGCAGTGCGCGCTGGACCCGCCGCTGGCTGCCAGCCGGGCAGTGGCGGTCCGATAGGCTGACCAAAGCCGTTGACCCGTTGCGACACTCGAGGCTCCTCAGGACGTTGCAAACTGCAGGGACGCCAGCCGCGCATACAGCTCGTTACCCTGCACCAGCTCGGCGTGCGTACCCTGCGCCACGATGCGGCCGTGGTCCATCACTACGATTCGGTCTGCCTCGAGCACGGTCGCGAGCCGATGGGCGATGACGATCGTGGTGCGGCCGCGCATCAACTGCTCGAGCGCGGCCTGCACCAGGCGCTCGCTCTCGGCATCGAGCGCGCTGGTCGCCTCGTCGAGCAGCAGGATCGGCGGGTCGCGCAGGATGGCGCGGGCAATGGCGATGCGCTGGCGCTGGCCGCCGGAGAGCCGCGTGCCGCGTTCGCCGAGGAAGGTGTCGTAGCCCTGTGGCAGTCGGCTCAGGAAGTCGTCCGCCGCCGCCGTGCGTGCCGCGGCTTCGACCTCGGCATCGCTGGCCCCGGGGCGACCGTAGCGGATGTTCTCGCGCGCGGTCGCGGCGAACAGCACGGTGTCCTGCGGCACGAGACCGATGTGGCCGCGGACTGCCGCCGGGTCCGCTCGCGCGAGGTCGACGCCGTCGATGAGGATCCGACCGGCTTCGGGATCGTAGAAGCGCAGCAGCAGCTGGAACACTGTGCTCTTGCCGGCACCCGAGGGTCCGACGAAGGCGATGGTCTCGCCAGGTCGGACGTGCAGGTCGAAGCCGTCAAGTGCCCGGGTTTCGAGCCGCGACGGATAGCGGAAGCTGACCCGCTCGAAGCGGATCTCGCCCCGGCCCGGTGCCGGCAGCGGCAACGGATCCGGCGGCGCGACGATGCGCGGCACGGCCTGCTGCAGCTCGACGAGACGCTCCATTGCGCCCGCCGCGCGCTGCACCTCGCCCCACATCTCGCTGAGCGAAGCCGCGGCCACGGCGACGTACACGGCGTACAGCAGGAACTGGCTCAGCTGCCCGCCGCTCATCTCGCCGCGAATCACCGCATGTGCGCCGACCCACAGCACGAAAGTGATGGCGCCGAAAGTGAGCATCGTGGCGACGGCGGTGAGCGTCGAGCGTACTTTCGTGCGGCGCACGGCGACGCGGAACGAATCCTCCACGGCCGCGTCGAAGCGCTGGCTGTTCAGGTCCTCGAGCGTGAATGCCTGCACCGTCTGGATCGCGTTCAGCGTCTCGTCGGCGAGCCCGCTCGTGTCGGCGATCCGGTCCTGCGAGTCGCGCGACAGGCTGCGCACCCGCCGCCCCAGTACGATCAGCGGCACGATCAGCAATGGGATCAGCACCACGATCATTGCCGTGAGCTTCAGGCTCGTCACCGCCAGCATCACCAGGCTGCCCGCGATCGAGATCATCGAGCGCAGCGTGATCGACAGGTTGACGCCGGCGATGGATTGCACCAGCGTGGTATCGGCGGTCAGGCGCGACAGCACCTCGCCGGTGCGCGTGACCTCGAAGAACGCCGGATCCATGCGGATTACGCGGTCGTACACGGCCGAGCGCAGGTCGGCGACGACTCGCTCGCCAAGCCAGGTGACGAAATAGAAGCGCAGCGCTGCAAATACGCCGAACACTGCTGCGGCCGCCAGGAACGCAACGAAATAGCGGTTGATGGTGTCGGGACTGCCGGCCGCCATGCCCTCGTCGATCAGGTAGCGCAGGGCGACCGGCAGGGCCAGCATCGCGCCCGCAGCGACCAGTAGCGCCAGCAGCGCGAGCAGCAGGATTCCACGGTGCGGCGCAAGGTAGGGCAGCAGG
>CAVSUM010000017.1:0-29477 GCA_963731105.1 uncultured Gammaproteobacteria bacterium | reverse complement strand
CGGTCAGCGAGATCCTCGGCAGGCGCGCCGCCTTCGCTTCCTCGACGCCGTAGAAGGCCGCGGCCACTCGCCGCTCCGCGGCCACGACGTCCGGTCGCCG
Organism: uncultured Gammaproteobacteria bacterium; assembly: GCA_963731105.1. Classification (GTDB taxonomy): domain Bacteria; phylum Pseudomonadota; class Gammaproteobacteria; order Steroidobacterales; family Steroidobacteraceae; genus RPQJ01. Next base: position 29,377 of record CAVSUM010000017.1, on the reverse strand, counting down.
TTCCAGCAGCTCGGAGGGCAATCCTGCAGGCGGCGGTCCGGCGGGTCGCATGAGCTGCGAGGGCAGCTCGACATCGGCGGCAGGATAGCGGCCGACGAGCGCTTCGAGGGCGCGCAGCGCCTGCACGCGAGACAGCCCGAGCTTCTCGACGGTATCGCGATAGGTCTCGACGTTGGCGCGCGCCAGGGCCGTGTCGTAGCCGTCGCCCTTGCCGGTGCGCTCGCGCTGCTCGGCCAGCATCACCAGCTGCCGGCTCTCGCGTCACGGCCTGCTCGGCGAGGCGCTGCTGCAGCGTGGCCTCGACGGCGAGGAACCAGGACTTCGCCACCAGCGCGGCCACCGACTGCCTCGCATACTCGGTGTCGGCGACCACGGACTCGTACGCCGCCGTCGTGGCGGCGCGCTCGGATCGCACGCGGCCCCACAGGTCGAGCTCCCAGTCTGCGAACAGCCCGACCCCTTCGAGGCCGCTGGAATCGCCACCCATGTTGCCGCCGCCGCGGGCGAGCAGGTTCACCTGCGGATAGAGCGTCGAATCGGCCAGCTTCACGTACTCGGCAGCGACCTGCACCCGCGCCGCCGCGACCCGCAGGTCCGGATTGTTCGCCAGTGCCTCGGCCACCAGGGCCTCGAGCCGCGGATCGGCAAACGTCGCGAGCCACGCGCCGGCCACGGTACCGCTGCGTCACCCTGCGCCGTCCACTGGTCCGGCACCTGCACGCCCGGCAGCGCCTCGGCCCGGTAGTCGGCGGGCTTCGGCGGTGACTCCAGCGCACAGGCGGAGAGCGTGGCGAGCACCACCAGCGCAAGCGTTGTGTTGCGTGTGCTCATGGCATCAATGCATCTTCAGGATGAGGTAATCCATGTAGGCGCCGACGCGCAGGATGACCATGCGCAGGATGTGGATCGCCTTCGCGCGCTCCGTGTAAATCGCCGCGTGCCCGGCCGCACCGGCCGCGATCAGCAGTTCGCGATCCGCGTCCTCGATGTCGAACTTGACGGCGAAGCGGTTCGGCGGCGCCGCCAGCACACCGGTCATCGGCAGCGTGCCGCTCTGCTGCATCTGCCCCATGCCCTGCGCCCAGATCACCGAGTCGACCTTGGCCCGCACGATGCGGCCCGGGTTGGTCATGAGCGTGAACTCGGCGTAGTTGCCGGGGGCCACCTGGTGCAGCTCGTTCTGGTTGAACAGCGCCACGACCTGGCCGTCGGCCTCGACCAGCGTCATCACCGGATTGAACGGCATGCCGGCCACGAACGCGCCCGGGCCGCAGGGCCAGGTTGATGACGTAGCAGTCGCACGGCGAGCGGACCGTCGTCTGCTCGAGTTCCCACTCCGCGTTGGCGAGGTCGGCCTTGATCTTCGCGACCGAGGCGATGTCACCGCCGACGGTCGCGGTCAGCTGGGCCCGGATCTGCGCCTCGTTGGCGATCGCCGTGCTCAACTGCGCCTCGAGGTCGCGCAGGTCAGTCTCGGCCTGCTCGAGGTCGAAGCGGTTGCCGGCCCCGGTGGCCGCGAGTTCACGGTTCTGCCGCACGCGCGTCTGCGTGAGGTTGATCCGGGAGCGGATCGCGGCCGAGTTGCCGGCCGCCGACCGCAGCTGTTCCTTGAGCTGCTCGTTGCCGCCCTTCGCACCGACCAGCTGGGCCATCAGGCTGTTCACCGTCAGCTGGTACGGCGTCGGGTCCACCCGGAACAGCACGTCGCCCTTCTTCACCAGCCGGTTGCCCTCCTCCACGGGCACCTCGATCACGCGCCCGCGCACCTGCGAGACGATCGGGATCGTGTACTTGAACACCCGCACGTCCGCCGACGAGGGCGCGACGACGTTCAGCGTCAGGATGAGGATCGTGAGCGCGACGATCGGGATGATGGCCACCGTCACCTGGCTCGTGGTGTTCCAGGGCAGCCACTTGAACTTGATGAAGATCAGCCAGACGAAGGCAGCAGTAGATACCGAGCAGCAGGATTTCCATCAGCGCGCCTCCCCCGTCTTGGCCGCGAGCCGGGGCTCGAGCGCCGCCAGCTGGTCACGGATCGCCGCCAGCTCCCCGGGTGCGCCGCCCTGCGCCATGAGCTTTTCCAGGTCCGTCCTGAGTCGTGCCACGTCCTCGCGCATGACGAGCGGCTTCGCACCCTCATGCGCCGCCGCGTCGGCAGCGTGGTGCTCGGCCTTGTCCGTGCCGTAGGCCATCTTGTAGAGCACGGGCTTGCTGTACGCCCACAGCCACGCCAGCGGCCAGAGCATGCCGCCGAACACCAGCGACAGCAGGCACAGCACCTGGATCGCCTCCGTCTGTGGGTGCTGGCGCTTGTGCGCGATCTTCTCGGGCAGCACGTGCACCAGCCAGAAGACCACGATGCCACGATCGGCACGATGATGATCACGACGATGGCGAGCACGTTGGCGGCCTTGGCCAGCGTCTCGCCCTGCATGAACGAGGCGTGCGCCGGCAGGGCCGCGAGCAGCGCTGCCAGCGACGCCAGCAGCCGGCCCACGCGTGTCAGCGCAGTCCGGGTGGAAGGTAGTGGAGTCATCGTCTTCCTCACCTGATGATTCATTGCGTTGTCTTCACGGCCGGGTCGGTCCCGACCCAGCTGTCGAGCAGAGTGTAGGCGACCGCGAGTATGACCGGGCCCACGAAGATCCCGACGATGCCGAAGGCCACCAGCCCGCCGATCACGCCTGCGAAGATCAGCAGCAACGGCAGGTCGGCGCCGCGCTTGATCAGCAGTGGCCGCAGCACGTTGTCCATCAGGCCGACCACCAGCGACCAGACCAGCAGGAACGCCCCCCAGCCGGCACCCAGGCTGTAGAAGGCCCAGGCCGTGGCCGCCAGCAGCACCAGGATCGGGCCGAGCTGTGCGATGCACAGGGCGAACATGATCGCCGTCAGCACTCCGGCGAACGGCACGCCGGCAATCGCCAGACCGATGCCGCCGAGTGCGGACTGCACCAGGGCCGTGACGACCACGCCCAGCGCCACGCCGCGAATCGCGCCGCCTGCCAGCACGACCATGCGCTCGCCCTGCTCGTCGGCAAGCGTGCGCCCGAACCGGCGTATCCACGCGGCCCAGGACTCGCCACCGGCATACAGGACCGCCGAGAGGATCACCACCAGCACGAACTGCAGCAGCACCATGGCGAAGCCACCGGCCTGCTGCGCGAGCCATGTGGCGGCGGATCGCAGGTATGGCTGGGCCTGCAGCGCCAGGGTCGCCATGCCCTCGCCGGCCAGCTGGTTCCAGATGGCCAGCACTCGCTCGCCCACCAGTGGCACCCTGCCGAGCCACTCGGGGGCGGCAGGCAAGTGTGCACTCGGGAGACGCTCGAACAGCGCGACGAGTTGGTCGGCGTGGCCGAGGATTGCCTGCAGCGCGACGCCGAGCGGCACGATCAGGATGGCGAGCAGGCCAAGCGACATCACCGTGACGGCGGGCGCTCGACGTCCTCCGAATGCACGATCGAGCCAGCGCAGCATCGGCCATGTGGCCACGACGATCATCGTCGCCCAGATGAAGGCCCCCAGGAACGGCGCCAGCACCCACAGCGAACCGACGATCAACCCGCCGATGAACAGCACCGACAGCGTGGTGCGGCCGAGCTCGGAGCGCGCGTTCTGCGTCATGGCTGATTCCTCGACTGGAAACGCTCGATCGCGGACTGCATGTTCGGGAACATGCGCTCGCGCCCGAGCGCCGCCCCGAGCGGCGACCGCCCGACCACCTCCAGCACCGCCGGGTTCAGCCCTGCCAGCCACAGCTCGCAGCCGGCCCGTCGCAGCTTCTCCTCGGACTCGGCGAACACCTTGAGCGCCGTGTACTCCATGTCGAAAATCGCCCGGCAGTCCAGAATCAGCACCTGCGGCTTCGCCTGCTCCACGTGCGACCAGAGCAGGTCGGCGACGCGCTCCGCGTTGGCAAAGAACAGCCGCCCTTCCGTGCGCAGCATCAGCAGCCCCGGCCACTGCTCGTCGTCGGGGTGCTCGGTCGAGACGGGCCGCAGGACGGTCGAGCCGCGCTTGCGGCCGATGACGTACAGCGGCGGATTGTAGGCCTGGCTCGCCAGCGCCAGCAGCGAGGCGATCACCGCGACGACGATGCCCTGCAGCGTGCCGAGCACCATCACGCCGGCGAACGCAATCAGCGCCCAGCGGAACTCGGTGGTGCGCACGCGGCGGATCGCAGCGAATTCCGACGGCTTGATGAGATCGAAGGAGTAAACGATGACCACCGCGGCCAGTGCCGCCTTCGGCATCAGCGCAATGAACGGCGCAAGCAGCAGCAGGGTGGCGAGCGCCCCGGCAGCCGTCACCAGCTGCGCGAGCTGGGTCTTCGCACCGGCGCGGCGGTTGACGGCCGTCTGCGACGTGCCGCCGCCCGCGGGCATCGCACCGAACAGGCCGCCGCCGACGTTGGCCAGCCCGAGGGCGAGCAACTCGCGGTTGGGCACCGGGCGCGGCTCCTGCGGTTCCGCGAACGCGCGGCCCGCGGCGATCGACTCGGTGAAGCTCATGAGCGCGATGCCGACCGCCGCCGGCCACATCTGCCGGACGATCTCGAGCTGCGGCCAGGTGAACGACGGCAGGCCGCGCGGCACCTCGCCGACCATTGCGACGCCGGCCGCCTGCAGCCCAAGCAACGCCGAGACGACGATGGCGGCGGCCACCGCCAGCAGCGGCGCCGGTGCCTTGGGCAGGAAGCGCTCGAGACCGAAGATCAACGCCAGGATGCCGAGCGACAGCAGCACGGTCACGAGCGACGACTGCGGCAGGTGCTGCACGATCGCCAGCACGTCGCGGAAAAAGCCTGTCTTGTCGATGTGGATGCCGAGCAGCTTCGGCACCTGGTCCACGACGATCACCAGGCCGATGCCCGACTTGAATCCCGTCAGCACCGGTTCCGAGATGAAGTTCGCCACGAAGCCGAGTCGCAGCACGGTGGCCAGCACCAGCACCAGTCCAACCATGACCGACAGCGTTGCCGCCGCGACCGCCAGCTCCGCCGATCCGCCGCCGGGTGCCGCCAGGGCCAGCGCGGACGCGGTCAGGATGGCGATGGTGGTCGTGGTGCTGACGCTCAGTGGCCGCGACGTGCCGAGCAGTGCGTAGATCACCATCGGCACGAACGCCGTGTACAGGCCGACCTGCACCGGCAGTCCGGCCACCGTGGCGTACGCCAGCGCCTTCGGCACCACGACCGCCGCGGCCGTGAGCCCGGCGATCACGTCGGGACGCAGCCAGTCGCGCGGGTAGTCGTGCAGCAGGACCGGGCGCTGCATCGACTGGCTTCAGTCGTTCACTTGATGTTCGCGGCTTCCCAGGCGCGCACCTTCACCCGGGCTGCGTCGAACAATCGCTCGTAGTTGCCGAAGCGGATCTTCTGGCTCGCCTCGGGCGTGAGCAGCGCCCAGATCGGATCCCACAGGTGGTACACGCGCAGCTGCGTCGCCTGGTCGGCGGGTGCCACGTTGTCCGTGCCGAACATGATGCGGTCCGGGTACTTGTTCAGGATCGCTGCGGTGTTCCGGATGGCCTCAGGCGAGGAGACGGCGTACTTCGCCACCTCGTCCCAGGAGATGTCGAAATAGACGTGGCTCATCGCCGGATCGCTCAGGATCGATTCGACGATTTCCCCGAACCTCGGGCTGCGCTCCGCCGTGCTGGCGCTCGCCTGGTCCTGCACCGGATGGACGACGCGGCCGAGTCCCAGGTGGGCCCAGACGATCGTGGTCCTGGGGTGGCGGCGCAGCAGGTCTTTCATCTGCGTCAGGAAGACAGGTTCCGCACCCGCCTTGGCGAACGGCATGTCGATGTCGTTGTGCAGGATCACGACCAGCCCGACCTCGCCCGCGAATTCGAGCAGGCGGTCGAGTGCCGGGTCGGTCAGGCTGGCAGTGTCGCCGGCCACCTTCGACGACACGAACTCCTTGTGGATCGAGAACTCGCCGATGCCCGTGAACACCCCGGGGTAGGTCTCGAGCACGCGCCGGATGTGGTCCGCCGCGTACATGTCGGCGGGATTGAAGCCCGTGATCATCGGGTCGATGCGCTTGCGCTGCTCGGGAGTGAGCTTCAGATACGCGTTGGCGATGAACGCGTCGGTGAACGAGTAGTAGTAGAGCGGCGCGTCGGACTGCAGGTAATAGGTCGGCGCGAAGTCGCCCGAGTTCTCGTACGACCAGGTCTGCTGCAGCGGGATGCCGAACAGCGTCGAGCGGCCGACCTTGTCGCCCATGATCTCGAGGTACTTGTGGATGTCGGTGCCCTGCTGCACGTAGTTGGTCAGGTGGAAGTGCGCATCGTGGAACAGGTACTCGGGCGACGCTGCGGCCCGTGCCACGCCACTCACAAGCGGCAGCGCGGCAATGGCGAACGCGGCCGCAAGGGCAACCACGAGGCGTCGGCGATGAAGCTGGTGTCTCATGGAGAATCCTCAGAAGAAGATCGAGAACGACGACGCCAGCGTCCAGCCGTCCTGCCCGCCGGTGTAATAGCCGAAGGTGCTGCTCACCGGCGACTTGTTGACGTCGAGCAGCTGCATGTTGAGCCGGTGGTTGCGTGTCGGATACGGATACCAGTTCATGCCGATGCCGTACTCGGAGCTGTCGCCAAAGCCGGCGTCATCATCACCGTAGATCTGCGACGTGATGGCGTAGAGTTCGAGCTTCTGCTTGATCGGAAAGAACGCAGCCTGCACGTAGAAGCCGTTGTCCTTGATCTCCTGGACCGGCAGCAGGCCGTCGGCATCGAAATTGTCGAGCCAGCGCTGGTAGTACTCGGCCTGCAGGAAGATACCCTTGTATTTCAGGCCGGCATCGAGCGCCAGCACTTGGTAGTCGGCATTCTCGATGGTCACGCCCGGCGCCAGGGCTCCGGTCTCGAACAGGTTCACGCTGTCGGCCAGGCGCAGCGTGGTGTTGTCGGGGCTGCCGCTCGAACTGCGGAAGCTCTGCTCCGGGCTGTCCACGTACGACATGCCGAACCGGGTGGCGAGCTCCTCGTGCCACTCCCAGTCGCCGTAGCCACCGCGCGGGCCGAACTCGTGCGTCGTCGGCATCCACCAGACCGTGCCACCGTAGGTGTACTTGCGGTCCAGCTGGGACGCCTTCACACCGAGCGAACTGTTGTTGTTCGAAACCGTGGCGCTGTACCAGAGGCCTGGAATCGCTTCACCGGTCGCGAAGATTCCCGAACCGAAGAACGGCCGGAAGAACTCGTCGGCCATGACGCGGTCGTGGGCGAGCCAGTAGGGATGTGAACCGTTCAACGAACGCGACCCCGGGTTGCCGGTGAGTCCGGCGTACAGGCTGAACTTCCGGCTGAACTGGTAACCGAGGTTCGCGAAGATCGCGTCCTGGTCCGTGGTGTTTACGGTCCACAACGTGATGTTGTAGATGAGCTTCTCGCTGCCCATCCAGCCCTTCAGGAACACCATGATCCGGTGCGAGAAGAGGTCGCTGCGGATGTCGACCGGACGCTCATTGCCCAGATGGTCGGTGAAGACCTGGTCGTCGTCGTGCTGGCTCATGTACCTGCGCCATCGCGTAGGCGCTGACCGAGAGCTCGCCGAAATCGTTCCGACCGACGAGGAATCCGTCACCCGGGTCGTAGACGCCCCAGGTCTCGACCGTCCGCGGCGTGGGCGTGCGCGTATCCGGCGCGCCGCCGGCGTCCTGCGCTTGTCCGGCAGCCGCCGCCGGCGGCGACACCGCCGACCCAGCGGTCGCTGGTGGAACGGCGGGCGTGGCGGCCACCACCGGCGCCGTCGCGCCGCCCTGCGCTGCCAACTCCTTCTTCAACTCCTCGATCACCGCATCGCGCTCGGCGAGCTGCTGCTTCATGGCCGATTGCTCGGCCTCGAGCCGCTGCAGGCGTTCCTCGATGGAGCCGGGAGTCCCCTGCGCGCTGGCAAGCGTGGCGGACAGGGCCAGCGTCGCCGCAACGGAAGCTCTCAGGAAAGTCATCTCGCAACTTCCTTCTAGGATGGAAAAGGCCGGGGCATCGCTGCCCCGGCCCGTAACGGCAAGGGGGGATTGCCGTTACTGATCGAACCTGGTCGCCGGCTCAGGCCGGGCACGAATCCGCTCAGTTCGGATTCGACCCGAACACACCGACGCCGAGCTCGGCAGCGATGTCCTGGATGGCCTTCATCGAGCGGATGCTGTTGCCGGCCTCGTTCAGGCGCGGCGAGAACGCCGCGATCGCGAAGCGGCCCGGCACCACGGCGACGATGCCGCCGCCGACGCCGGTCTTCGCCGGCAGGCCCGCCTTGTACATCCACACGCCCGACTCGTCATAGAAGCCTGCGGTGGCCATCACTGCCAGGAGTTCCGGCACGTGCTCGGCCGGCATCACCCGCTTGCCCGTCAGCGGGTTCACGCCGCCGTTGGCGAGCGTCGCGCCCATCATGCCGAGGTCCTGGGCGCTGACGCCCACGGAGCACTCACGGGTGTAGACCCGCAGGGCTTCCTCCGGATCGCTGTACAGGCGGCCCCAGTTGTAGAACAGGTTGGCAATGCCCCGGTTACCGTAGGCGGTCGTGTACTCCGACTCGTACACCTTCTCGAGCACGGTCAGCGGGCGTCCCGCGAAGTCGCTGAGGTTCTGCGACACCTGGTTCCAGCGATCTGCCTCGGAGCTGGCCTTCACCAGGCTCACGGCCGCGATCGCACCCGCGTTGACCAGCGGGTTCACCGAATCCTCGTGGATCGCCAGCGCCAGCTTCGAATTGAACGCCAGGCCGGTCGGCTCGACACCGATCTTGTCCTTGAGGACTTCCGGGCCCTGCTGGCTCATCACCAGCGCCGCCGTGAACGGCTTCGACACCGACTGGATCGAGAACTTGTAGTCCACATCGCCGGCGCTGTAGACCTTGCCGTCCTTCGTGACGATGACCACGCCGAACAGGTCGCTCGGCGTCTCGGTCAGGATCGGGATGTAGTCGGCGTTCTTGCCGTCCTGCAGGCCCTTGTACTTCGCGTACGCCGCGTCGACGACGCGCTGGAATTGCTTGACCGCCGGGTCTGGGACCGGCCCCTTCGCCAGGGCCGGGGCCGCGATCGACACCGCGAAAGCGGCCACCAGCGCGGCCGGGAACGACATCCTGTGGTTAGCCATCATGTGCGTGCTCCTCGATTCGTGCGGCATCAGAGCTTGGTGCCGAAGTTGTACTTGACGCTGAACTGGAAGCGGAAGCCGTCTTCCGTGTCGTCGTTGTTGTTCTTGCGCTCGCCCCACATCAGCTCACCGCCCACCATGACGTTGTCGGCCGGGTAGTACAGCAGGTTGCCCGACGCGTAATCGATCTTGCTGAACGCTTCCGGGTCCTGGAAGTTGGTGTTGTCCACCTTCGTGATGCTGTAGCCGATCGAACTCGACCAGCGGTCGCTCCACCAGTGGTCGTAGTAGGCGAGCGCGCCGGTCAACGCGATCGCCTCGGCCTCAAGGTCCGTCGCGACGCCCGAATTCCAGTTCGCCGCCGGCGCGAGGTCCATGCCGCCGTCGTTCATGTAGCTGGCGATGCCCTCGCCGTACACGACCTGCAGCCGGATCGCGTCTTTCTCGAGCAGGTTGAAAACCGTGCCCACGTTGATGCCCCAACCCATCTCGCTGCCCTGGGTCCAGCTGTCCGCCGGGTCCGCGCGCAGCTCGTAGCCGACCTTGCGCAGGATGCCGCCGACCTGGACGTGGCCCCAGTCGTCGCCGTAGCGGAACTGCGCGGTCAGGTCCGGCAGTTCCTCGTCGTTGCGCACGTCCACGTCCTCGAGCCCTTCGATCGTGCGGAGGCTGCCCGCGTCGATGTCGTTGCTGGGACGCTCGATGGCGACGGCGAAGTGGCTGTTCTCCGTCCGGTAGGGCGTCCAGCGGATCTGCACGTTGCGGTAGAACACCATGCCCGACGGACCCCAGTAGTCGATCGTGTTCGGGAACACGTCGATGTCCATGAACAGGCTGTGGGTCTGGCCGGCGAGGATCGCGCCCCACTCGCCGTAGAAGTGCCGCAGCCGGAAGGTGGTCTGGCCCGCGTCCACGCCGGTGCCGAACAGGTCGAACTCGAACTTGAAGTTGAGCGGGATGCCCCCCTCGCCCAGGGTTGGCATCGTGCCCTTTACGCCGAAGCGGCTCTGCTTGACGCTGACGCTCGCCTGGCCGTCGCCGCCGCAGGAGCCGTCGAAGCAGATCTTCGAGGGCCGGAACGCATCGTCCCAGTCCGGGTCCAACCGTCCGCTGATGTCCTGGATGTAGTCCGCCTGGGCGAAGCCGTAGATCTCGAATGAGCGGTTCGAGCCGTCAGCGGCCATGGCCGGAGCGCTGGCGAGCAGCACCGCCGCGACCCCGGCAGGCAAAAGGCTTCTGGAATTCAACAGGTTCCGAGTGTTCATGCATTGTCTCCTAAGGGTGACCAGCGCACACGGCCATACGTCCGCCTTCCGACGGCCACGGGGTGGCATTGCGCCGAGCCATGCTCGGCAATGTATGCTCCGGACCAGCATGGAGCGTTTGATCTTGTGACACAGATGATCCGGAAATTGAGCGGCGGGGATAGGGATTTACCCCTACCGAGTCCGGTAGCCACCGCAGCGGCGAGCGGGCTGCGCATCAGCGCGATCTGGGGATTTCCAGAGACGCTGCGCGAGCTCGGGGTTGACGTCGAGGCGATGCTCGAGCAGGCGGGCATGGCGCCGGAGATCTTCGAGGATCGCGACAATCTGGTGAGCTATTCGGCGCTGGTACGCCTGTTCGAGGTCTGCGCGCACCGCCTGAACCGTGACGACCTGGGCCTGCTGATCGGCCAGCGGACACGGCTTGCAGACCTGGGCCTCGCCGGCCAGCTGGCGCTTTGCGGGGGAACCGTCGAAGAGGCACTCGGACGGTTCATCCAGCATTACAACCTGCATGACACCATGGCCACCATGTTCCTCAAGGCCTCGGGCGGCTATGCGCACTTCGTCTGGGCGATCGCAGAGCAAGGCATCCGCCGCACCACACACGTGCAGTTGGCCGCCATGACCATCGCGTTCAACTTCATGCAGGACCTGTGCGGGGCAACCTGGCTGCCCGCGGCGGTCACGGTTGCCAGCCGCAGCCCCGCGAATACCCAGGCTTGCCGCAGGTTTTTCCGGGCGCCAGTCCGCTTCGACAGCGATGAGTCAGCAATAGTTTTCGAGCAGTCCTGGCTCGACCAGCCATTGCCTCAGGTGGACCCGCTGACGCGACACCGGATCGAAACTGAGGCGCGCGCGCGTCAGGCCATCGTGGCCGTCAACTTCCCGGACACCCTGCGCATGGTACTGCGCAAGAAGCTGCTGATCGGCGATTGCTCGATGGACAGCGTGGCGCAGCTGCTCGGCATTCACCGCAGGACGCTGGATCGCCGCCTGCAGCGGCACGGGTTGCGCTACAGCGAGCTGCTCGAGTCCGTCCAGGCGGACATCGCACGGCAGCTGCTCGTCGATACGACGATGCCGGTGCAGGATGTCGCCGAGGCACTGCGATTCTCGAACGCCGCCAATTTCGCCACCGCGTTCCGGCGCTGGACGGGCGCAACGCCCAGCGAGTTCCGCGCGCACGGCGCGCGCTGGATCAGCCGCCCAGCGGGATCGCGAGCGCGACCAGCAGCACCCCGACGAGCGCAAACACGAGGCCGGCCAGCCAGGGCTTCACGAGCGTCTGCCGGGCCGCACGCCACCCGACGAAGAACAGCAATCCGATCAGGATGGCGTTCGAAATCCGCAATGCCAGGCGCGGATCGTCGAGGAACAGGAACGGCAGCACGGCCGGAAAGCTGCAAGCGAAAACCACCCAGCCGGCCGCGAGGCCACCCATGATGTCGTCTCGCTGCACCCTGTTCCTTGCCGGCGGCGCAGTGCGTACGTGGTCGACGATGGATCGGTACAGCGACTGCCGTGTGCCCTCGTCGGTCACCGATCCCAGCACAGGGTCGATCTCCTCGGCCACGATGCGCTGTGCTTCGCTCGCGGACGACTCCTGACGCAGGCGCTGGCCGATGCGTCGCCACCGGCCGCGCTCGAAAACCTGGCCGAGCACGTACAGCACGCCGTCGATGATGCCCCAGGCCAGGTTGCAGCCGAGAATGCCGATCAGCATCTCGCGCGCGCCTGCGCGTCCCTCTTCCTGAATGACGATCCCGGCCGCCAGCGTGAACGTCAGCGTCATGATCAGCCCGAACAGGATCTCGCCCATGTGCGACGCGGGGTCGAGGTGCCGCGCCGAGAACGAGTTGCGCCGGAAGTCGCTCATGCGCTCGCGCCGAACACTGACTTCACCTCGAGGAACTCCTCGAAGCCGAACGTGCCCCACTCGCGGCCGAGGCCGGACTGCTTGTAGCCGCCGAACGAGCCGAACACGTCGAGGTTAGCGCCGTTGATGTGCACGTTGCCGGCGCGGATGCGCGCGCCGACGGCCTGCGCATGCTCCGGCGTGTCGCCGAACACGTACGCCGACAGGCCGTACGGCGTGTCGTTGGCGATGCGGATCGCCTCTTCTTCGGTGTCGTACGGCAGGATGCACAGCACGGGCCGAAGATTTCCTCGCGCGCGATGGTCATGTCGTTGGTGACGTTGCTGAAGATCGTCGGCCGCGTGTAGTAGCCGCGCGTCGAGCCCCTCGGGACGGCCCGGACCGCCGCAGACCACCTTGGCGCCTTCCTTGATGCCCTGCTCGATCAGCCCCTGCACCCGGCGCCACTGCAGCTCGCTCGACTGCGGACCCATGCCGGTCGCCGGATCGCCCGGATCGCCGACGACCACCGTGGCCGCGACGGCCGCCGCGATCGCCTCGACCTCGGCGAGCCGCTTGCGCGGCACCAGCATGCGCGACGGCGCGTTACAGCTCTGGCCGGTGTTGTTCATCATCACCAGCACGCCGTGCCCGACCGCCTGATCGAGCGGTGCGCCGTCGAGGATGATGTTCGGCGACTTGCCGCCGAGTTCGAGCGACACCTTCTTGACCGTGTCGGCCGCAGCCTTGTCGACCAGGATGCCGGCACGCGTCGAGCCGGTGAACGACACCATGTCGATGCCCGGATGTGCGGACAACGACGCACCGACCGTCGGCCCGTCGCCGTCGACCAGGTTGAACACGCCGGGCGGCACGCCGGCCTCGTGCAGGATCTCGGCGATGATGTGCCCGGAGAACGGCGCGATCTCGGAGGGCTTCAGCACCATCGTGCAGCCGCAGGCGAGCGCCGGCGCCACCTTGCAGGCGATCTGGTTGGCGGGCCAGTTCCAGGGCGTGATGAGGCCGCAGACGCCGACCGGCTCGCGCACGATACGCGTGGTGCCCTGCTGCTTCTCGAACTCGAAGTCCTTGAGTACCGCGAGCGCCACCTTGAAATGGCCGAGCCCCGCCGGCGCCTGCTGTGCCTTGGCGATCTTTGCGAGCGGCGCGCCCATTTCCTCGCTGATCGCCGCGGCCATCTCGTCGAGACGGCGCTCGTACACGGCGATGATCTTCGCCAGCAGCGCCATGCGCTCCTCGCGCGTGGTGCGCGAGAAGCTCTCGAAGGCGCGCTGGGCGGCGGCGACGGCCCGGTCCACATCGACGCGTCGGCCGAGCGAGATTACGCCGGCCACGGCCTCGGTCGCGGGGTTGATGACCTCGAGGGTGTGGGCTGCGGCCGGCGGCACCCACTGGCCGTCGATGTAGAACGTCGCGTAGTTGCGCATGCCAGCCCCCCCGCCTCGCGGTTGCGCCGGGCCTCAGCCGGGTCTCAGCCGGGCCTCAGAACGACGCGCTGTAGAACACCATCGGGCCGTCGTACACCCAGTCGAGGTTGCCGTTGAAGTCGTCCTTGTCGACGTCGAGATCAATCTTGAACCGGTTGTAGCCGACGCCGAAGCCGACCCACGGCTTTGGCTGCCAGGTCACGGCCAACCGGTAGTCCTGCAGGTTGCCGTCGTAGTCATCGATGGACAGCGCGAAAAACTGCACCGACGCATCGATCCAGAAATTGTGCGGCAGCGACCAAAGCCCGCGGACCCCGAGGACCGGCGCCGGCAGGCCAACGCTGGCCGATTCACTGAGAACCGCTGACGCCTACGGAGCACTCACGCGTATACACGCGGAGCGCTTCCTCCGGATCGCTGTACAGGCGGCCCCAGTTGTAGAGCAGGTTGGCAATGCCCCGGTTACCGTAGGCCGTCGTGTACTCCGACTCGTACACTTTCTCGAGCACGGTCAGCGGGCGTCCCGCGAAGTCGCTGAGGTTCTGCGACACCTGGTTCCAGCGATCCGCCTCGGAGCTGGCCTTCACCAGGCTCACGGCCGCGATCGCACCCGCGTTGACCAGCGGGTTCACCGAGTTCTCGTAGACCGCCAGCGCCAGCTTCGAATTGAACGCCATGCCGGTCGGCTCGACACCGATCTTTTCCTTGAGGACTTCCGGGCCCTGCTGGCTCATCACCAGCGCCGCCGTGAACGGCTTCGACACCGACTGGATCGAGAACTTGTAGTCCACGTCGCCGGCGCTGTAGACCTTGCCGTCCTTCGTGACGATGACCACGCCGAACAGGTCGCTCGGCGTCTCGGTCAGGATCGGGATGTAGTCGGCGTTCTTGCCGTCCTGCAGGCCCTTGTACTTCGCGTACGCCGCGTCGACGACGCGCTGGAACTGCTTGACCGCCGGGTCGGGGACCGGCCCCTTCGCCTAGGGCCGGGGCCGCGATCGACACCGCGATAGCGGCCACCAGCGCGGCCGGGAACGACATCCTGTGGTTAGCCATCATGTGCGCGCTCCTCGATTCGTGCAGCATCAGAGCTTGATGCCGAAGTTGTACTTGACGGTGAACTGGAAGCGGAAGCCGTCTTCCGTGTCGTCGTTGTTGTTCTTGCGCTCGCCCCACATCAGCTCACCGCCCACCATGACGTTGTCGGCCGGGTAGTACAGCAGGTTGCCCGACGCGTAATCGATCTTGCTGAACGCGCCCGGGTCCTGGAAGTTGGTGTTGTCCACCTTCGTGATGCTGTAGCCGATCGAGCTCGACCACTCTTTGCTCCACCAATGGTCGTAATAGGCCAGCACGCCAGTCAGCGCGACCGCCTCGGCTTCGAGGTCCGTCGTCGACAGTCGAGTTCCAGTTCGCGGCCGGCGCGAGGTCCATGCCGCCGTCGTTCATGTAGCTGGCGATGCCTTCGCCGTACACGACCTGCAGCCGGATCGCGTCCTTCTCGAGCAGGTTGAACACGGTGCCGACGTTGATGCCCCAACCCATCTCGCTGCCCTGGGTCCAGCTGTCCGCAGGGTCCGCCCGCAGCTCGTAGCCGACCTTGCGCAGGATGCCGCCGACCTGGACGTGGCCCCAGTCGTCGCCGTAGCGGTACTGCGCGGTCAGGTCCGGCAGTTCCTCGTCGTTGCGCACGTCCACGTCCTCGAGCCCTTCGATCGTGCGGATGCTGCCCGCGTCGATGTCGTTGCTGGGACGCTCGATGGCGATGGCGAAATGGCTGTTCTCGGTGCGGTACGGCGTCCAGCGGATCTGCACGTTGCGGTAGAACACCATGCCCGACGGACCCCAGTAGTCGATCGTGTTCGGGAACACGTCGATGTCCATGAACAGGCTGTGGGTCTGGCCGGCGAGGATCGCACCCCACTCGCCGTAGAAGTGACGCAGGCGCATCGTGGTCTGGCCCGCGTCCACGCCGGTGCCGAACAGGTCGAACTCGAACTTGAAATTGAGCGGGATGCCGCCCTCGCCCAGGGTTGGCATCGTGCCCTTCACGCCGAAGCGGCTCTGCTTGACGCTGATGCTCGCCTGGCCGTCCTCGCCGCAGGCGCCGTCGAAGCAGATCTTCGAGGGCCGGAACGCGTCGTCCCAGTCCGGGTCCAACCGTCCGCTGATGTCCTGGATGTAGTCCGCCTGGGCGAAGCCGTAGAACTCGAACGAGCGGTTCGACCCGTCAGCGGCCATGGCCGGAGCGCTGGCGAGCAGCACAGCCGAGACCGCGGCAGGCAAAATGCTTCTGGAATTCAAGAGGTTCCGAGTGTTCATGCAGTGTCTCCTTGGGGTGACCAGCGCACATACCCGCTCTTCCGCCTTCCGACGGCCACGGGGTGGCGTTGCGCCGAGCCATGCTTGGCAATGTATGCTTCGGGCCAGCATGCAGCGTTTGATCTTGTGACTCAGAGGATGAGGGACTTGAGCGGCGGGGATAGGGATTTACCCCTATCTGGCTCGGTAGCCACTGCGACGGCGGACGGGCTGCGCATCAGCGCGATCTGGGGATTCCCAGAGACGCTGCGCGAGCTTGGGGTTGACGTCGAGGCGGTGCTCGAGCAGGCGGGCATGGCGCCCGGGATGTTCGACGAATCGCGACAACACGGTGAGCTATTCGGCGCTGGTACGCTTGTTTGAGGTGTGCGCGCAGCGCCTGAACCGGGACGACCTGGGACTGCTGGTCGGCCAGCGGACCCGGCTTGCAGACCTGGGCCTCGCCGGCCAGCTGGCACTTTGCGGGGAGACCGTCGAGGAGGGGTTGCAGCAGTTCATCCAGCACTACAACCTGCATGACACTGCAGCCACCATGTACCTCGCGGTCTCGGGCGGCTATGCAAGATTCGTATGGGCGATCGCAGAGCCCGGCATCAGCAACACCACGCACATCCAGCTGGCCGCGATGACCATCGCGTTCAACTTCATGCAGGACCTGTGCGGGGCAGGCTGGCTGCCGACCGTGGTGACGGTTGCCAGCCGCAGCCCCGCGAATTCCCAGCCGTGCCACCGGTACTTCCGAGCGCCAGTCCGCTTCGACAGCGATGAATCATCAATGGTCTTCGAGCAGCGCTGGCTCGACCGGCCATTGCCGCCGGTGGACCCGCAGACGCGACACCGGATCGAGACTGAAGCGCGGGCGCGTCAGGCCATCGTGGCCGTCAACTTCCCGGACACCCTGCGCATGGTGCTGCGCAAGAAGCTGCTGATCGGCGATTGCTCGATGGACAGCGTGGCACAGCTGCTCGGCATTCACCGCAGGACGCTGGATCGCCGCCTGCAGCCGCACGGGTTGCGCTACAGCGAGCTGCTCGAGTCCGTCCAGGCGGACATCGCCAGGCAGCTGCTCGTCGATACGACGATGCCGGTACAGGACGTCGCCGAGGCACTGCGATTCTCGAACGCCGCGAATTTCGCCACCGCGTTCCGGCGCTGGACGGGCGTGACGCCGAGCGAGTTCCGGCGCACGGCGCGACGTTGATCAGCCGCCGAGCGGGATCGCGAGCGACCGACCAGCAGCAGCCGCCGATCAGCATGAACCCGAGCCCCGCGAGCCACGGCCTGACGAGCGTGTGCAACGCCGCGCGCCACCCGACGAAGAACAGCAATCCGATCAGGATGACGTTCGAAATCCGCAATGCCAGGCGCGGATCGTCGAGGAACAGGAATGGCAGCACCGCGGGGATGCTGCAGGCAAACACCACCCAGCACGCCGCCAGGGCACCCATGATGTCGTCGCGCGAAACCGGATTCGACGACGCCGGCACGCGACGCACCCGCTCGACGATGGAGTCATAGAGGTTTCGCCGCGCGGGCTCGTCGGTCATCGGCTCGAGGGTCTCGTCGAGTTCCATCGCAACCAGGCGACGGGCTTCATCGTCGGACGAAGCTTGCCGCAAATGAAAGCCGATGCGCCTGATCCTGCCGCGGTCGAAGACCTGGCCGAGGATGTACAGCACGCCGTCGATGATGCCCCACGCGAGGTTGCACCCGAGAATGCCGATCAGCATCTCACGCGCGCCCTCGGCTCCCTCCTCCTGGACGACGATGCCGGCGGCGAGGGTGAACGTCAGCGTCATGATCAGGCCGAACAGGATCTCGCCCATGTGCGACGCCGGATCGAGGTGCCGGCTGGCGAACGAATTGCGGCGGAAGTCAGCCATGCGCCGCACCGAACACCGACTTCACCTCGAGGAACTCCTCGAAACCGAACGCACCCCACTCGCGGCCGAGGCCGGACTGCTTGTAGCCGCCGAACGAGCCGAACACGTCGAGGTTGGCGCCGTTGATGTGCACGTTGCCGGCGCGGATGCGCGCGCCCACGGCCTGCGCATGCTCCGGCGTGTCGCCGAACACGTAGGCCGACAGCCCGTACGGCGTGTCGTTGGCGATGCGGATCGCCTCCTCTTCGGTGTCGTACGGCAGGATGCACAGCACGGGCCGAAGATTTCCTCGCGCGCGATGGTCATGTCGTTGCTGACGTTGCTGAAGATCGTCGGCCGCGTGTAGTAGCCGCGCGTCGAGCCCCTCGGGACGGCCCGGACCGCCACAGACCACCTTGGCGCCTTCCTTGATGCCCTGCTCGATCAGCCCCTGCACCCGGCGCCACTGCAGCTCGCTCGACTGCGGACCCATGCCGGTCGCCGGATCGCCCGGATCGCCGACGACCACCTTGGCCGCGACGGCCGCTGCGATCGCCTCGACCTGCGGCGAGCCGCTTGCGCGGCACCAGCATGCGCGACGGCGCGTTACAGCTCTGGCCGGTGTTGTTCATCATCACCAGCACGCCGTGGCCCACGGCCTGCTCCAGCGGTGCACCTTCGAGAATGATGTTCGGCGACTTGCCGCCGAGTTCGAGCGACACTTTCTTGACCGTGTCTGCCGCAGCCTTGTCGACCAGGATGCCGGCGCGCGTCGAGCCGGTGAACGACACCATGTCGATGCCCGGATGTGCGGACAACGACGCACCGACCGTCGGCCCGTCGCCGTCGACCAGGTTGAACACGCCGGGCGGCACGCCGGCCTCGTGCAGGATCTCGGCGATGATGTGCCCGGAGAACGGCGCGATCTCGGAGGGCTTCAGCACCATCGTGCAGCCGCAGGCGAGCGCCGGCGCCACCTTGCAGGCGATCTGGTTGGCGGGCCAGTTCCAGGGCGTGATGAGGCCGCAGACGCCGACCGGCTCGCGCACGATGCGCGTCGTGCCCTGCTGCTTCTCGAACTCGAAGTCCTTGAGGATCGCGAGCGCCACCTTGAAATGGCCGAGCCCCGCCGGCGCCTGCTGTGCCTTGGCGATCTTCGCGAGCGGCGCGCCCATTTCCTCGCTGATTGCCGCAGCCATGTCGTCGAGACGGCGCTCGTACACGGCGATGATCTTCGCCAGCAGCGCCATGCGCTCCTCGCGCGTGGTGCGCGAGAAGCTCGCGAAGGCGCGCTGTGCGGCGGCGACGGCACGATCCACATCGACGCGCCGGCCGAGCGAGATCACGCCGGCCACGGCCTCGGTCGCGGGGTTGATGACCTCGAGCGTGTGGGCTGCGGCCGGCGGCACCCACTGGCCGTCGATGTAGAACTTCGTGCAGTCACGCATGGCGGGCCCCTGCCTCGCGGTTGCGCGGGGCCTCAGAACGACGCGCTGTAGAACACCATCGGGCCGTCGTACACCCAGTTGAGATTGCCGTTGAAGTCGTCCTTGTCGACGTCGAGATCAATCTTGAACCGGTTGTAGCCGACGCCGAAGCCGACCCACGGCTTCGGCTGCCAGGTCACGGCCAGGCGATAGTCCTGCAGGTTGCCGTCATATTCATCGAGGGACAACGCGAAGAACTGCACCGACGCGTCGATCCAGAAATTGTACGGCAGCGACCACAGCCCGCGAACCCCGATGACCGGCGCCGGCAGGCCGACGCTGGCCGATTCACTGAGAACCCTGTCGAACTCCTGGCCCGACGCGTCGCCCCGCGCCTTGAGATCGAGGTTGAAATCGAAGTAGTGCAGGCCGATGGTCGCGCCGACTTCGTAGTTCTCGCGGCGCAGGAACGAGTAGTCGTACACGACTTCGATGACCGACCAGCCGTTATCGAGCTCGAGCTTGGCGTCGACCGGGAAGGTCTCGTCGCCCCACTCGATCTCCTCGTCGATCACCTTGGTCTTCGTGCGGGAGTAACTGAACGCGGAGAAGCGAACCTTGTGGCGATCCGCGAAGCGCCACTGGCCGTCGAGGCGCCCGGCGAACTCGTCACCGCTGGCCTCCCTGCCGAAGTCGACCTCGCCGCCGCCACCGGTACTGCCTTTGAGATCGACCCGTGGCTCGTTGTTGAGGCCGAACGCCCCCAGCGACAACTGGAACGTATCGTTCAGCAGGTCCGGCGCGTCGGCGGCGCGGACCGCCGGGGAGCCGAGCAGCGAGGCGGTCAGACCGATCCACAGGCGACGCTGAGCCGCGTAGCGCGGGAGTTCGGAGTTGCCGTGGCACATAACAAGAGACTCCTTCAGGGAGTTTGTGTCTAGAGTTGTGCGCATGCTAGTCCCGTACTGGGCACGTATCAATTGTCCGCAAATACCCGGGTCCTCGGCCTTGGCCGGCAACTACCGCGGAGCCTGAGTCGCGGTTGCAGCGTACATGCCGCCGGACCACGCCGGCGCCCGGCGCGCGAGAACCAGATGTCCGACCGCTGCCTTGCCGGACCCATCCCGGATCAGGTCGCCGACGCCTGGCGAGTCGCCGCCGTGCATGCTGCGCGCCTCGTCGGCGATCGCCGGCGCTCGCTGCCGTACCCCGGTGCCGCGACCAACCTCGGCCGCCGGCCAGCCCCGAGCGCGACCGCGGGTCGGCCTAGTGCTGGCCGGCGGCGGCGCCAAGGGCGGCGCCCACGTCGGCGTGCTGAAGGTGCTCGAGGAAATGCACGTGCCGATCGACTGCATCGCCGGCACCAGCATGGGCGCGCTGGTCGGTGGTGGCTATGCGTCCGGCATTCCGGCCGCGGGGCTGGAGGAATTCGTCACCGGCATCGACTGGAAGTCCGTGGTCGGCGGCGTCGGGCATCGCGAGCTGCAGACCATCGAGCAGAAGCGCGCCGGCGTCACCTACAGCAACGAACCTCGAAATGGGCCTGAAGCGACAAGCGGGTCCTGCTGCCCGGTCGGCATCGTCAACACCTGCGACATCGAGGACCTGCTGCGCACCTACGTCGCCGCGCTCGCGCGCCAGACGGATTTCGACATGCTGCCGATCCCGTATCGTGCCGTGGCGACCGACATGATCACCGGCAGCATGGTCGTGCTCGACAGCGGCGACCTCGCCACCGCGATGCGCGCCAGCATGGCCATCCCGGGCGCGTTCGCACCGGTGGTGATCGGACCAGCACGTCCTGTCCGACGGCGGCATGGTGCGCAACATCCCGGTGGACGTCGCCCGCGACCTCTGCGCGGACGTGGTCATCGTCGTCAATCTGGTCGAGCAGGAGGTCGAGCGCGAGAAGCTGCAGACGGCGACCCAGCTGCTCCTGCGCAGCAGCGACGTGAGCTCATGGCCAACGAGAACCTGCAGCTCGAAGCCTGACCGATCGCGACATCCGCATCGACGTGATCATGGGCGACATCACCACGGCCGACTTCGAGCGCGTGCCGGAGACGATTCCGCTCGGCGAGACAAGCGGCGCGCGCGCGTGGCGAGCCAGCTGGCGACGCTCGCGGTGCCGGCCGAGCAGTACCTGGCGTGGCGCGACGCAGTGACCGAGGGCCAGAACATCGAGGTGCGGCTTGCCGCGGTCGAGTACAAGGGCCTGCAGCGGGTCAATCCAGAGTATCTGGAAACGCGCGCCAGGTGCACGCCGGCGACGAGGTCGACACCGCGCGATCAGCGCCGAAGCGCAGCGCATGTCGGCGCTGCAGGAATTCGAGTCGGTCGTCTACGACCTGACCGGCGACCCGACCAGCCCGACGCTCGCAATGGTGGCCGCAAGGAAAAGAACTAGGGACCGAACTACCTCAAGTTCGACCTCGGCCTGTACGGCTCGGAAGGCGGCGACCTCGGCTTCGTCGTCTACGCCAAGCACACGCGCACCTGGATCAATTCGCTCGGTGCGGAGTGGCGCAACGAAGTGCAGCTCGGCTACTACAACCACCTCGTCCACCGCGTTCTACCAGCCGCTCGACGTCGCGCAGCGGTTCTTCATCGAGCCGCGCGTGTTCTACGATCGATCCTGGGAAGACCTGTTCGTCGACGAGGAGCGAATCGCCCGCTACCGTTTCAGCGACGGGGCGGTGGGTTCGACCTCGGTGCCAATCTCGGCGACGACGCACAGGTCCGGGTCGGCTACCTGTACACGAACGTGACGTGATCGGTCGAAACCGGGTCGTCGCTGCTGCCGGAGGACCGGCGCCATGACGCCGGACTGTCGTGGCGACGCGACCTACGACAGCCGCGACACGCCGTTCAATCCCACCCGCGGCCTTGCGGGCGCCCTGGAATACATGTACAGCGACGAGTCGGTCGGCGCCGACCGGACTGGCAGCGCCTCGAGGCGGCGTCGGCTGGGCACTCCCGGTCCGCAGCGACGTGGTGTGGATGACGCTCGCGGGCGGTACCGATTTCGACACCGACCTGCCGCTCGACCGCACCTTCATGCTCGGCGGCCCGGGCAGCTTCCCCGGCTTCGAGCTGGGCGAACTGCGCGTCACCGACTACTGGACCGCGAGCGGCAGCTACCTGTGGAAGATCAAGGACATCATGTCGATTCGCGGCCAGGCGCTGTACGCCGGCGTGCGGCTGCAGACTGGACAGGTGCTCGGTCGCCTCGAGGAGGCGGTGCTGCCCGACCTCGACGTGGATGACATCGATCTACAGCGGCTCGGTGTACCTGGCGGGCCGCACCCAGGCCGGTCCGCTGACGGTCGGCCTCGGCGGCACCACTACCGGCTCCTGGAGCCTGTGGATCGCCGTCGGGCGGCCGATCGGCAACGGCACGATCCTCGAGCGCGGCATTTTCCGTTGACCGACGGCCGATTCCCCTCGCCCGCGGGAATGGTGGTTCACCCAGCTGACCCTGTTCATCTGGGCATGGATGCTGATCGCGCCGCGCCTGCAGGATCGCTGGCTGGTGCAGCTGCTGTTGCAGGTGCTCCTGCTGAACGCGGTCCTGATGACCCTCAGGGTCAATCCGGAGTGGCGCACCGTTCGCAGCGTGATGATTGGACTGTGGTTGGTGACGCTGGCCGCAACGCTCGGGGGATTCGCGTCGCTGCCCGACAGCCTGGGGATGGGCGCTGCGCGAGCTGGAAGCCGTCTCGTTGGTACCACTGCTGGCGCTGCTGGCGGGAGGGATCCTGCGCTTCGTCTATCGCAGCCGGCGGCTGACGACCGACGGCATCTTCGCCACGATCGTCGTCTACATGCTCATCGCGTTGGCGTTCGCCCAGGTCTACGTGATGCTCATCGGATCGGACCCGGAGAGCTTCACGCTGCCGGTGCCGGCCGCGGAACGCACACCGCACCTGCTGCACCTCGACATGGTCTACTACAGCCTGATCACGCAGTGCTCGGTCGGCTACGGCGACATCCTGCCCCGCAGCGACACCGCGCGGATGATCGCGGTGATCCAGGCGGTGGCCGGCCAGTTCTACATGGCGGTCGTCGTCGCGGTGTTCGTCGGCATGTTCGCCACGCAGCGGCGCGACTGACCAGGCGGACTTCTGCGTCCCTCAGACCGTGTGATCCTCGTGGCACATGAGGCACTCCATGTGCCCCTGCTGGTTCCAGCGGCGCGGCTTCTTGTCGGGCGTGCCCGGCCCGTGACAGCCGATGCAGTGCTCGATCTCCTTCGACGGGGTCCAGGCCGGTGCCACCCACTTGCCGTCGAAGAACTCGTTGAGCGCGGTCGTCACGATGTAGACGACCTCGCCGGCCACCTTCGCGCAACGCTCGATCTTGGCGGCGTCGTGCAGATCCTTGACGCCGGCTGCCAGCGACCACTTCGAGACCGAGGTATGGCACAGCGGCGACATCGCCTTCACCTTGATCTGCTTCGGCAACGGCGACAGGTCGTCGAACCGCTCGGTCGGGAAGTCCTGCTCCGCGTACCACCAGAACAGCCGGTCCACGATCGCGTTGTTCTGCAGGTACTCGTCGCGCTTCTCGCCGTACGTCACCATGTTGATGATGACGGACGCGCCGGCCAGCGCACCGCACAGCGTGCCATGACCGCCGAAACCCGCCGCCGCATGCACCATCAGCATGTCCGGCATCGTCGTCCACGGGTGGCCGACCTTTTCCTGGAGCAGGCTGAGCAGCGAGAGGTAGCTGGCCGAGCCGCAGCCGCCCTTTTCCTTGTAGAAGCGATAGCCGCGCCGTCCGGCCTCGAGCGGATCGAGCTTGACCCACTTCCACGGCAACGGCGGCGCACCGGTCGGAGCCGCGGGCGTCGCCGCGAGCGCCGTCAAGCCTCCGCCGATGCTGCCGCCCGCCAGCAGGGCCGCCGAGGCGGTCAGGACGTTGCGCCGGGAGAGTGAACTGTCGTGCGTGCTCATGCTGACCTCCGGCCGCGGCGACTGGCTCCGCGCTGGTGCAATTCTCGCGCCGGGCGGCCGCGGCACGCAGTCGCCGGTAGTACCTAGTGGGCCGTGAGCATCGGCGCGAATCCGGCCGGCTGTCATTCAGGCAAACACCCTCGGCACCGGGCTGGCCTACAATTGAGGGTTTAATGGACACAGAGCAGGAGATCGAAATGAAGCAAATCGTCAACCTGGCGGCAGCCGCCTGTCTTGCAGGCGCGCTCGGCATGGCAGCGATCGCCTGCGCCAGCGAGCCCGCGGCAACGCCGGCCCCGGCGCCGCAAGGTGAAGGCATCGTGGCCAAGGCGGTAATCACCGCGACCGTGGCGAAGATCGACCACGCCACGCGCGAAGTCACGCTCAGGGCCGAGGACGGCCAGGAGTACAGCTTCGTGGCGGGCGAGGAGGCGCGGAACCTGGACCAGGTACAGGCGGGGGACCTGGTGACCATCACCTACGCGGAAGCATTCGTCTACGAGGTGAAGAAAGGTGGCCAGGCGGCCGATGGCGGCACGGTCGTCGCCGGTGGCCGAGCCGAGGGAGGCACCCGGCCGGGCGGCGCCATCGCCCGGGAGTCCACGGTGACGGTGCTGATCACGGCCATCGACCCCAAGGTACCGTCAGTCACCTTCAAGGGTCCCGCTGGCAACACACGGACGATCAAGGTGCAGCGCCCGGAGAGGCTGCAGGGCGTGAACGTCGGCGACACGGTCGAGATTACCTACACCGAGGCGCTGGCGATCAAGGTCGAGAAGGCAAGCAAGCAATAGTCGCCGCGTGGTGATCGGGAGCCTCTGCGCTCCCGATCGCCCGGTCGCGCTGCGGGAGCCCTTATGAAAGTCATCATCGTGGGCGGAGTGGCCGGCGGCGCGTCGTGCGCAGCGCGCCTGCGCCGGCTGGACGAGAAGGCCGAGATCCTGATGGTCGAGCGCGGCCCGTACATCTCGTACGCGAACTGCGGCCTCCCCTACCACGTCGGCGGCGTGATCCAGAAGGAGTCGAGCCTGCTGGTGGCCAACGAGCAGGTGTTCCGCAACAATTTCGCGATCGACGTGCGCACGAACTGCGAGGCGATCGCCATCTCACGCGCGCAGAAGACGGTGCAGCTGCGCAACGTCACGACGGGCGACGTGACGACCGAGTCGTATGACAAGCTGGTGCTGGCGCCCGGCGCGACGTCGGTGCATCCGCCGCTGCCCGGCATCGACCTGCCAGGCATTTTCCAGGTGCGCACCGTGCCGGACGCGCGGGCGATCCGCGAGTGGATCGAGCGCGGCACCGCGTTCCTCGCCGGCATGTACAACTACTCCGGCATCCAGTTCGTCAAGCCAGCGCGGCGCGCGGTGGTCGTCGGTGGCGGCTTCATCGGCATCGAGACGGCCGAGAACCTGATGCACCTCGGGTTCGACGTGACGATCGTGGAAATGCTCGACCAGGTGCTGGCGCCGCTCGACCGCGAGATGGCGCGCCTCGTCGAAGGGCGCCTCAAGCTGCACGGGATGCACCTCGCCCTCGGCGATGGCGTGGCGAGCTTCAGGCAGGTCGACGGCGGTGCACTCGAGGTACTGACCCGATCCGGCAAGACCTACCCGGCCGACATCGTGATCCTCTCGCTCGGCGTGCGGCCGGACACGACCCTGGCCAGGTCGGCAGGCCTCGAAATCGGCGAGCGCGGCGGGATCCGCGTCGACGAGCACATGCGCACCAGCGACCCCGACATCCTCGCGGTCGGCGACGCCGTCGAAGTAAAGGATTTCGTCACGGGCGAATGGAATCTCGTCGCGCTGGCCGGTCCGGCGAACCGCCAGGGCCGCATCGCTGCCGACGTGATCGCCGGCCGCGATTCGCGCTACCGCGGCACGCAGGGCACGTCGATCGTCGGCCTGTTCGGCTGCGCGGCCGCCTGGACCGGCGCCAGCGAAAAGACCCTGCGGCGACTCGGCCAGCAGGATTTCGAGAAGATCTACCTGTTCCCCAACTCGCATGCCGGCTACTACCCGGGCGCGAAGATGATTGCGCTGAAGGTCGTCTTCCGGAAATCGGACGGACGACTGCTGGGCGCGCAGGCGCTCGGCGAGGACGGGCCGGCGGTGGACAAGCGCGATCAGCGCACTCGCCATGGCGATCCAGATGGGCGCCACGGTCTACGACCTCGAAGAGTCCGAGCTGTGCTATGCGCCGCAGTTCGGCAGCGCCAAGGACGCGGTCAATTTCGCCGGCATGGTGGCCGCCGACGTGCTGCGCGGCGACATGCCGCTGGCCCATTGGGCCGACACCGAGGGCGCATACCTGCTCGACGTGCGTCAGCCAGCGGAACTCGTGCTCGAGAGCGTGCCGGGTGCGGTCAACATCCCGCTGCCCCAGTTGCGCACCCGCCTCGGCGAGCTGCCCCGCGACCGCGAGATCCTGGTCATCTGCCGCTCGGCACAGCGCGCCTACTACGCCACGCGCATCCTGCAGCAGAACGGCTTCCAGGCCCGCACGATCTCGGGCGGCATGCTGTCGCGCGTGCTGGTGACCTGACGCCGCCGCGCAGCCGGTGGCCGGCGGCATCAGGTACAACGTCAGTGCAAAGGTGGCATAGACCACCAGCAACAAGACACCGGCGACAACCACGCGGTGCGCTACAGTGCGCCCGACCACCGCGAGGACCCATGACCGAAACGCCCCCGCCCGACCGCCCAAAGAGCCGCTCGCTCAAGCCGCTGCGAGCCCTGCTGCCCTACCTTGCGCCGCACCGTGGAATCCTGCTGCTCGCGCTGCTGGCGCTACTGGTCGCTGCGGGCGCGATGCTGGCCCTGCCGGTCGCCCTGCGCTACCTGATCGACGAGGGCATGGCGGCCGGCAGTCCCGACACCATCAACCGCTATTTCGTTGCGTTCCTGGCGGCCGCAGCAGTGTTCGGCGTATTTGCAGCGCTGCGCTTCTATTTCGTCACCTGGCTTGGCGAGCGAGTCGTCGCCGACCTGCGCTCGGCCGTGTACGACCGCGTAATCCGCATGGATCCGGCGTTCTTCGAGGTCACGCGCACCGGCGAGGTGCTGTCGCGCCTGACCGCCGATACCACGCTGGTGCAATCCATCGCCGGCGTCAACCTGTCGATCACGCTGCGCTCGATGATCTCGATCGCGGGCAGCCTGGTGATGCTGGCGGTGACGAGCCTGAAGCTCACGGCAATGATCGTGGTGCTGATCCCATTGCTGATCGTGCCGCTGATCGTACTGGGGCGGCGGGTGCGCAGCCTGTCGCGCGACTCGCAGGACCGGATCGCCGACACGAGCGGGCTCGCCGACGAGACGCTGAACGCGATCCAGACGGTGCAGGCATTCACGCTCGAGGACCTGAACAGCCAGCGCTTCGACGCGGCCGTGGAGGATTCGTTCCGCGTCGCCGTGCGCCGCACGAAAGTACGCTCGACGCTCACCGCCGTCGCCACGATGCTCACTTTCGGCGCCATCACTTTCGTGCTGTGGGTCGGCGCACATGCGGTGATTCGCGGCGAGATGAGCGGCGGGCAGCTGAGCCAGTTCCTGCTGTACGCCGTGTACGTCGCCGTGGCCGCGGCTTCGCTCAGCGAGATGTGGGGCGAGGTGCAGCGCGCGGCGGGCGCAATGGAGCGTCTCGTCGAGCTGCAGCAGGCCGTGCCGCGCATCGTCGCGCCGCCGGATCCGTTGCCGCTGCCGGCACCGGGCCGGGGCGAGATCCGCTTCGAGCGGGTCAGCTTCCGCTATCCGTCGCGGCTCGAAACCCGGGCACTTGACGGCTTCGACCTGCACGTCCGACCTGGCGAGACCATCGCCTTCGTCGGACCCTCGGGTGCCGGCAAGAGCACAGTGTTCCAGCTGCTGCTGCGCTTCTACGATCCCGAAGCCGGTCGGATCCTCATCGACGGCGTCGACCTCGCGCGAGCGGACCCGGCGGCAGTCCGCGGCCACATCGGTCTCGTGCCGCAGGACACCGTGCTGTTCGCCGCGACCGCGCGCGAGAACATCCGCTACGGTCGCCCCGGGGCCAGCGATGCCGAGGTCGAAGCCGCGGCACGCACGGCGGCGGCTGACGACTTCCTGAGTCGCCTGCCACAGGGCTACGACACCTTCCTCGGCGAACGCGGCACGCGGCTCTCCGGCGGCCAGCGCCAGCGCATCGCCATTGCCCGCGCCATCCTGCGCGACCCGCCGATCCTGCTGCTCGACGAGGCGACCAGCGCGCTCGATGCCGAGAGCGAGCGCCTGGTGCAGGCCGCGCTCGAGCAGTTGATGCGCGGCCGCACCACGATCGTCATCGCCCATCGGCTCGCGACCGTGCTCGAGGCAGACCGAATCGTAGTGATGGACCACGGCCGCATCGTGGCGCAGGGTACGCACGCCGAGCTGGTGCAGGGTAACGAGCTGTATGCGCGGCTGGCGTCCCTGCAGTTTGCAACGTCCTGAGGAGCCTCGAGTGTCGCAACGGGTCAACGGCTCTGGTCAGCCTATCGGACCGCCACTGCCCGGCTGGCAGCCAGCGGCGGGTCCAGCGCGCACTGCGCTGGAGGGTCGGTTCTGCCGCGTCGAACCGCTCGACGTCGCACGACATGCACACGACCTCCACGACGCCAACTCGCTCGATCCCGAGGGGCGCATGTGGACGTACCTGTTCAGCGGCCCGTTTGCGAATTTCGCGGAGTACCACGCCTGGCTCGAGCCGAATCAGGCGAGCGAGGACCCGCTGTTCTTCGCTTTCGTGGATCTTGCCAGCGGCCGCGCGGTCGGCCTCGGTTCGTACCTGCGCATCGAACCGACGAACGGCGCGATCGAGGTCGGTCACCTGCAGTTCTCGCCGCGTATGCAGCGCACGCCGGTGGCCACCGAGGCGATGTACCTGATGATGCGCAACGCCTTCGCACTCGGTTACCGACGCTACGAGTGGAAGTGCGATGCGCTGAATGCGGCCTCGCGGCGCGCAGCCGAACGGCTGGGCTTCCGTTCGAGGGGATCTTCCGCCAGGCGATCGTCTACAAGGGCCGCAATCGCGACACCGCGTGGTTCTCGGTGATCGACGCGGAGTGGCCGGCGCTCGATGCGGCGTTCCGCGCCTGGCTCGATCCCGCGAAC